>NZ_MBEI01000055.1 GCF_001953985.1 Mycobacterium colombiense | reverse complement strand
GGACGCTGCTGACCGGGACCGCATGCCCCAGGGCCGGCGCGGCCCCCGGCGGCCCGGACCAGGCGACCGGCACCGACAGCTTGCCGCCGACGGAGGCCGCGCCGCCCAGGGCCGCGACCGGGTGAGCGGCGGCCGCCCCGCCGCCGAGCATGCCGCCCAGCCCACCGAGGCCCGGCAGCGCCTTCGCCGCTGCCGGGGCCGCCCCGCCGATCGCCCCCATCGACTTGGCGATCTGGGTGAAGGTGTTGGCCATACCGGAGCTGAAGTACGGCAGACCCTCGGTGTTGTAGAAGAGGCTGGCGAACGGGCTGTAGCCGTTGACCAGCGATCCCAGGTTCGATGGGAAGCTCGATTGCCCGGTCAACAGGAACCAGGCCTCGGACATCGGATCCGTGCTCGACTTCGAGGCGGCGCTGCCTGCCGCGCCGGCGCCCGACGCACTACCGGACGCCGCGGATCCCGATGAGCTACCCGAAGAACCGTTGGATGCCGCCGCCAGGGCTTTCGGCGTGTTGCTCACCGGCGAGGTGGCCGTTGCCTTGGTGACCGCGGCGCTCTGGGTGGCCGTTCCCGTCGGGTTGGTGACCTGCGGCGCCTTCCGGAACTGAGTCACGTTGGTCGCCGAGGAGGACTGGCCCGCGTAGCGGTACATCGCGGCGGCATCCTGCGCCCAGTACTCGCCGTACTGGGCCTCCAGTTGTGCGATCAGCGGGGTGTTCTGTCCCAGCACGTTTTTCGCATGCAACTCGGTGGCCTGCGTCCGGTTGGACGCGATCATCGGGGGCGGCACCGACGAACTCAGCGCGGTCTCATAGGCGGACGCGGCCGAACGTGCCTGGGTGGCCGCCTCCTCGGCCTGCGCCGCGGTGTTGGTCATCCACTCCACAAACGGTTCCACCGCCCGCGTCATCTCTGCGGACGCCGCGCCGGTCCACTCCTCGCTGCTCAGCGAGGTGATCACCTTCTCGTAGCTCAGCGCGGCCGAATTGAGCTCGGCCGCAAGCGAACTCCATGCCGACGCCGCCGTCGCCAACGAACTCGAGCCCGGTCCCGAATAAATCCGCGCCGAATTGAACTCCGGCGGAAACGCCCCGTAGTCCACCATGCATAGCCCCCTAACGTGTGCTATCCGAATCGCTGCGTCGAGTTGCAGAAGACGCCGGCGCGCCAGTGGCTAGCCGCGCCGGTCGCCTCGGGACTGGCTTTCTGATGCACCGCTCGGATGGCCGCCGCGGACAGGTAGTCGGCACCGGCCCGCCGCCACCAGATTGGCCCGACCGACGGGCTTGAGCTACGGAATCAGGCAGAGCCAGGGGTCCGTCCGCGCCGCGCATCGCAGCGCAATGTCCCGCTAGATGACCGTACGTCGGCCCCGCCCGGAATGAAACCCGGGCCCCGGCGTGGCTCGGGGATGGGCCGCAGACAGGACCGCCAATCGGCGGCGGCAACGTTGGTCCGCACACGCGAACGCGCCCTGCCCCCGATACCTCCGGGGCAGGGCGTGTTCGAAATGAGTTGGGGCTGAAGCTATCCCGCGAAGGGCGGTCGGGCCATGACGGTGGGCCGGAAGCCGTACTTGGGGCCGGCGACTCCGTGCCCGGCCGCACCCGCGCCGGCCAG
>NZ_MBEI01000054.1 GCF_001953985.1 Mycobacterium colombiense | reverse complement strand
GCGCTGGCCTACCCCGGCGGCCACGGCGGCGGCAAGCGCCGCCGACGTGCTGCGCGCCTGGGGCAAGCTCGGCTATCCGCGCCGGGCCAAGCGGTTGCACGAGTGCGCCGTCGTGAGCGCGCGCGATCACGGCGACGTCGTGCCCGACGACGTCGACACCCTGCTGACGCTGCCTGGTGTCGGCAGCTACACCGCCCGCGCCATCGCCTGCTTCGCCTACGGCCAGTCGGTACCGGTGGTCGACACCAACGTGCGCCGGGTGGTGGCGCGCGTGGTGCACGGCCTGGCCGACGCGGGCGCGCCGTCGGCGACGCGCGACCACGCCGACGTGTCGGCGCTGCTGCCCGCCGACGGAACGGCACCGAAGTTCTCCATCGCGCTGATGGAACTGGGCGCGACGGTGTGTACGGCGCGCGCGCCGCGCTGCGGGCTGTGCCCGCTGGGCCGCTGCGCGTGGCGAGACGCCGGCCATCCGCCCGCGCAGGGCCCGGCCCGCCGCGTTCAGACCTACGCCGGAACCGACCGTCAGGTCCGCGGGCGGCTGATGGATGTGTTGCGCGCCAACCACTCTCCGGTGCCCCGCGCCGAGCTCGACGTGGCCTGGCTGACCGATACCGCGCAGCGCGACCGCGCGCTGTATTCGCTGCTGGCCGACGGGTTGGTGACGCAGACGCGCGACGGCCGGTTCGCGCTGGCGGGCGAGGAGTAGCGGTCAGGCCGGCGGGTGCGGCGTCCCCAGAAACGACTCGACCGCCTCGCGGTACAGCCGGGGCGCCTCGTCGTGAATCAGGTGACCGGCGTCCGGCGCCCGTAAATACGTTGTCGTGCAATTGGTTTCGGCCATCTTCCGCATCTGCCCCGGCGGGGTCACCGAGTTGCCGGCCTCGATGAGCAGCGCGGGGGCGCGCACCGCGCGCCACTGCGTCCAGTAGTCCCGGGTGCCCCACTCGGCGGCGATCTCGATCCAGCGCGCGGTGTGACCGTGCAACCGCCAACCGGTTTCGGTGCGGTCGAAGGCCTCCAGGAAATACTGGCCGGCGACGGGCCCGAATTCGGCGAAAACCTGCTCGGCCGAATCGAATTCGACCGGAAGGGCATGCAGCCACGGTTCCCAGGGGCCGGTGGTGCGACCGCGGAAGTCCGGCGCCATGTCCTCGATCACCAGGGCGGAAACCAGTTCGGGGCGCTCGGCCGCCAAACACCACGAGTGCAGGGCTCCCATCGAATGCCCAACCATCCGGGCCGGCACCGCCAGCGAGCCCACCGCGTCGGCCAGATCGGCCACGAACCGTTCGGTGCTGATCGGGTGCGGGTCGTCGACGTCGCGACCCCGGTGCCACGGGGCGTCGTAGCTGTACACGGTGCCCAGCCGGGTCAGCCAGGGCAGCTGGCGCGGCCAGGTGCTCCCCCTTCCCATCAGGCCGTGCACCAGCACCAGCGGCTCACCGTCTCCCCCGTGGCAAGTCAACAGATGGCTGGGCATAGCACCATCTTGCGTGCACCGCCCTCGGCTCGAGCATGGGGATGGGCGGGGTAGCCTAGCGGCATGTCGCCAGTGGTGAAGATCAACGCAATCGAAGTACCCGCCGACGCCGGCCCGGAGCTGGAGAAGCGGTTCGCCCACCGGGCTCACGCCGTCGACAACCAGCCCGGCTTCCTCGGCTTTCAGCTGCTCCGCCCCATCAAGGGCGAGAACCGCTACTTTGTGGTGACCCAGTGGGAGTCCGAAGAGGCGTTCCAGGCATGGGCGCAGGGGCCCGCGATCGAGGCGCACTCCGGTGAGCGGGCGAAGCCGGTGGCGACCGGGGCCTCGCTGCTGGAATTCGAGGTTGTGATGGACGTTGCCGGCAACAAGCAGGCTGGCTAGCGGGCTGTCGGCCTGGCGCCGCGCATTGACGCTGAGCGCGGCCGCCGCACTGGTAGTGACATCGGCGCCCGGGTGCGCCCCCAACCCCTCCCCGCAGGCGAACGCGGCGAATCCGGGACGGCAGATCGACACCCGGACCCCGCCCGGGATCCGGGCGCAGCAGACGCTGGACATGCTCAACTCGGACTGGCCCATCGGCCCGGTCGGGGTTGGCACCCTGGCCGCACCCGACGAGGTCGAGTCGGTGCAAACCACCATGGAGGCGCTGTGGTGGGACCGTCCGTTCACGCTCAACGGCGTCGACCTCGGCGCGAGCGTGGCGACCCTGCACCTGACCTCGTCCTACGGTGCCCGGCAGGACATCCGGATTCACACCGACGACGCCGGCTCGGTGGACCGATTCGATCTCGAGACGCAGGCGCCCACGATCAATTCGTGGCACGACATCGACGCGGTGCTGGGCAAGACCGGCGCGCGCTACTCCTATCAGGTCGCCAAGGTCGACGACGGGCACTGCGACCCGGTGGCGGGCACCAACACGCACGAGTCCTTGCCGCTGGCATCCATCTTCAAGCTGTACGTGTTGCACGCGCTGGCCGGCGCGATCAAGAACGGGACGGTGTCCTGGGATGATCAGCTGACCGTCACAGACAAGAGCCGGGCCGTCGGCTCGTCGGGGTTGGCTTTGCCTACCGGAGCGCATGTTTCGGTGCGCACCGCCGCCGAGAAGATGATCGCCACCAGTGACAACATGGCGACCGACCTGCTGATCGGGAGGATGGGCACGCACGCCATCGAGGAAGCGCTGGCCACCGCGGGCCATCACGACCCCGCCAGCATGACCCCGTTCCCCACCATGTACGAATTGTTCTCGGTCGGTTGGGGCAGGCCCGACCTGCGCGACCAATGGGAACACGGATCGCCGCAAGTCCGCGGGCAGCTGCTGGAGCAGGCGAATTCGACGTCCTATGACCCGGATCCGATGAGGGCCCACTCGCCGGCATCCTCCTACGGCGCGGAGTGGTACGGCAACGCCGAGGACATCTGCCGGGTCCACGCCGCGCTGCAGGCCGACGCGGTCGACAAGGCCGCACCGGTTCGCGACATCCTCTCCGCGGTCGCGGGCATCCAGCTGGACCGCAACGTGTGGCCGTATATCGGCGCGAAAGCCGGTGGCCTGCCCGGTGATCTGACGTTCAGCTGGTATGCCGTCGACAAGACGCGGCAGCCGTGGGTGGTCAGCTTTCAGCTGAACTGGCCGCGCGATCACGGGCCGACGGTGACCAGCTGGATGCTGAAGATCGCCAAGCAGGCCTTCGCGCTGATCGCCCCGCGCTGAGGTCACAACCGCAGCGTCCAACGGCCGCCCCGGAAGTGCAGGACGACCCGGGTGACCGGCTCGACGTCGATCCGCCAAAACGACGCCTGGTCGAGATCAAGCGCCGCCACGATCGCCGCGCGGATCACCGCCGGATGCGTCACCGCTACCGTGCGTAATGGGTTGGCGGTCAACGACTCCAGCCACTGCGAAGCCCGCGAGATCAGGTCGGCGATCGACTCCCCGCCGTGTGGCGCGGCACCCGGTTGACCCAGCCACGCCTCGAGTTCGCCGGGCGGCAGGCCCGCAGGCGCCCGGCCGCGCCACCGTCCGCAGTCGAGGTCGGCCAACCGCGGCTCGTTTTCGGCTTGCAGGCCAAGCAGTTTCGCGGTCTGCCGGGTGCGCTGCTCGGGTCCGCAGAGCCGGCGCTGTGCAACACCGGCGACGCCGTCCATCGCCTCAGCCTGGCGCCGGCCGATCGCGTTCAGCGGTTCGTCAGCGGGAAATCGCCCGTCCGCCATAGCATCCGTCATGCCATGCGAGAGCAGGGTCAGCCGGGCGACCTCGGTCACGCCGCGATGCTCGACGCCCGCCCGCCCGGCGCCCGCACCGAAAGTAGCCGCCCACTGATCGTCGCGAACACCAGGCCGATGCCCGCCCACAGCACCAGCTGGGTGGCCAGCGACAGCAACCTGAACTCGTAGAGGTCGTCGGCGGGAAAGCCCGGATAGATGATCGTCCCCGCGGCGTCGCGCAGCGGTTCGGGTGTCTCGTCCACGCTCGGCAGCAGCACCGCCACCACGACGATCGCCACCAGGTACGCGCCCGCCGCGAGCAGCCTCGCGTTCCACGCGCCGACCCGGGGAGCGAAGCGCCGCGCCAGCCAGACCGCGCCGATCGCCAGCGCCACCGACGCCAGCACCATCATCAGGTACCAGCCGGTGCGCGCCCCGATCGTGTCGGACTGTCCGACCGCCGGTGGGTTGGGCGGATACTTCACGAACGGCACCACGTACACCGCCCCGAAGGCCCCTGCCGCCAACAGCAGCGAAAGCGCTTGCGGTTGACCGGTTTCCGTCCGCGCATAGACGACGGCGAACAGCACGGCGAACAGCGCGCCCATGGCGAGGCCGAAGATCAGCACACCGAATCCCAGCCCGGGGCCGGACTGCACGCCGCGGGTGAACAACTCGGCGCCGTGCTCGTGCACGCCGTGCGCGTTCTCGGCGTCGGTGCGGCCGTCTTCAAAAGCGATCGCGCGGCCGATGACGGGCTCGGCGCACAGGCGGGCGAAGGCGAACGCCAGCACCGCGCCGACAGCACCCGCCAGAAGACCGCCCCCGATCAGGCGTTTCTCCACGAGATCGGCTCAGTGGCAGGGGAAGCCGAGGAGGTGCCGTGCGTCGTGCACGAACTCGTGCACGTGCGAGTCGCTGCCGAACAGCGAGACCGCCCCCTGGTCGACGCCGACGAAGTACAGCGCCAGCAACGCAAGGAAGACGGTCGCGGCGAACCAGAGCGCGGTGCGTGCCGCGGACAGGTCAACCGATCGGGTGCGGCCGCCGGTTAGCTGCGGGTGGGACACAATCGACTCCTTCTGGGGATAACGCGTCCCCGCTGGGTGTGACGAGTCTCGGGTCTGACTTTGGACAGTGGCGCGACCGTTCTGGACTTTCACCAGATTCCGTTACACGTCGATGACAACGGTCAGTGTAGGGGGCAGCGAAAACGGGCGGTAGTCCGAGATCGACTACCGCCCGTTTCCTGTTGGTCGCTACTGCGCGTCCGGCCCCGGTTCGCCGGCGCTGTGCGCTCCGGCCTTCGCCAGGTCCGGCTCGGCCGGCGGCTTGCGGGTTCCGATGAAGGTGAACTTCGCGTCCTCGCCGGCGCTTTCGCCGTCCCAGTTGTCCACGTCGACCGTGACGACCTGGCCCGGACCGACCTCCTCGAAGAGGATCTTCTCGGAGAGCTGGTCCTCGATCTCGCGCTGGATGGTGCGCCGCAGCGGACGGGCGCCCAGCACCGGGTCGAAGCCGCGCTTGGCCAGCAACGCCTTGGCCTTGTCGGTCAGCTGCATCTCCATGTCCTTGGACTTGAGCTGCTTGCCGACGCGTTCGATCATCAGGTCGACCATCCGGATGATCTCGTCCTTGGTCAGCTGGTGGAAGACGATGATGTCGTCGATGCGGTTGAGGAACTCCGGGCGGAAGTGCTTCTTCAGCTCGTCATTGACCTTCTGCTTCATCCGCTCGTAGTTGTTCTCACCGCCACCCTGGGTGAAGCCCAGGCCGACCGGCTTGGAGATGTCGGACGTACCGAGGTTCGAGGTGAAGATCAGCACGGTGTTCTTGAAGTCGACCGTGCGGCCCTGACCGTCGGTGAGCCGGCCGTCCTCGAGGACCTGCAACAGGCTGTTGTAGATCTCCTGGTGGGCCTTCTCGATCTCATCGAACAGCACCACCGAGAACGGCTTGCGCCGCACCTTCTCGGTGAGCTGGCCACCCTCCTCGTAGCCGACGTATCCCGGCGGGGCACCGAACAACCGCGACGCGGTGAACCGGTCGTGGAACTCACCCATGTCGATCTGGATGAGCGCGTCGTCGTCGCCGAACAGGAAGTTGGCCAGCGCCTTGGACAGCTCGGTCTTACCGACACCGGACGGGCCGGCGAAGATGAACGAACCCGACGGGCGCTTGGGGTCTTTCAGCCCCGCCCGGGTGCGGCGGATCGCCTTGGAGACGGCCTTGACGGCGTCCTCCTGGCCGATGATCCGCTTGTGCAGCTCGTCCTCCATGCGCAGCAGCCGGGTGGTCTCCGCCTCGGTCAGCTTGAACACCGGGATGCCGGTCCAGTTGCCCAGCACCTCGGCGATCTGCTCGTCGTCGACCTCGGCAACCACATCGAGATCGCCTGAGCGCCACTGCTTTTCACGCTCGGCGCGCTGGCCCACGAGTTGCTTCTCGCGGTCGCGCAGGCTGGCCGCCTTCTCGAAGTCCTGAGCGTCGATCGCCGATTCCTTCTCCCGGCGCGCCTCGGCGATCTTCTCGTCGAACTCGCGCAGATCTGGCGGCGCGGTCATCCGCCGGATGCGCATCCGGGCGCCCGCCTCGTCGATCAGGTCGATCGCCTTGTCGGGCAGGAACCGGTCGTTGATGTAGCGGTCGGCCAGGGTGGCCGCGGCCACCATCGCGCCGTCGGTGATGGACACCCGGTGGTGTGCCTCGTAGCGGTCGCGCAGACCCTTGAGGATCTCGATGGTGTGCTCCACCGTCGGCTCGCCCACCTGGACCGGCTGGAAGCGGCGCTCCAGCGCGGCGTCCTTCTCGATGTACTTGCGGTACTCGTCGAGCGTGGTGGCACCGATGGTCTGCAGCTCGCCGCGGGCCAGCTTGGGCTTCAGGATGCTCGCGGCGTCGATCGCGCCCTCGGCCGCGCCCGCACCGACAAGGGTGTGCAGCTCGTCGATGAACAGGATGATGTCGCCTCGGGTGTTGATCTCCTTGAGCACCTTCTTCAGGCGCTCCTCGAAGTCACCGCGGTAGCGGCTGCCCGCCACCAGCGAACCCAGGTCCAGCGTGTAGAGCTGCTTGTCCTTGAGCGTCTCGGGAACCTGGCCGTGCACGATCGCCTGCGCCAGGCCCTCGACCACGGCGGTCTTACCGACGCCGGGCTCGCCGATCAGCACCGGGTTGTTCTTGGTGCGCCGGCTCAGCACCTGCATCACCCGCTCGATTTCCTTCTCGCGGCCGATGACCGGGTCGAGCTTGCCTTCCATCGCGGCCGCCGTCAGGTTGCGGCCGAACTGGTCGAGCACCAGCGACGTGGACGGGCTACCGGATTCGCCGCCGCGGCCACCGGTTCCGGCCTCCGCGGCCTCCTTGCCCTGGTAGCCGCTCAGCAACTGGATCACCTGCTGACGCACCCGGGTCAGTTCGGCGCCCAGCTTCACCAGCACCTGCGCGGCCACGCCCTCACCCTCGCGGATCAGGCCCAGCAAAATGTGCTCGGTACCGATGTAGTTGTGGCCGAGCTGCAGCGCCTCGCGCAGGCTCAGCTCGAGAACCTTCTTGGCGCGGGGCGTGAACGGAATGTGTCCCGACGGGGCCTGCTGGCCCTGGCCGATGATCTCCTCGACCTGGCTGCGAACGCCCTCGAGCGAGATGCCCAGCGACTCCAGCGACTTCGCCGCGACGCCTTCACCCTCGTGAATCAAACCCAGCAGGATGTGCTCGGTGCCGATGTAGTTGTGGTTGAGCATCCGGGCCTCTTCTTGCGCCAGGACGACGACCCTGCGGGCACGGTCGGTAAATCTTTCAAACATCGGGTTACCTGCTCTCCCTCACATCGGTACAAACCTGTTGGCGGCCCAGTGCCGGTCCCCTGTGGCCGGAATCGCGTACCTGTCTCCACTGTAATGGTCGCGTTGCCGGCGGGCCTAACCTTGCCGTGCGTTCTTCGCTACGGACCCACTCGCTGTTTCCCGCGCCAATCTCACCTGCGACCGCCAGCGGCGTTGCGCGCCGTAACTGAAGAAACGTCGCGGACTTCCATTTCGTTTCCGCAAGCCGCCAGACGATTGTTTCGCGTCCAGCGAAACGACAAACCGGCGCCCGGGCTTGGAGCCCGGACGCCGGTTTGAGGACTGCTAGGTGGCCGCGTGGAATGCGTCGATCACGTCGGCCGGGATGCGGCCCCGGGTCGACACGTTGTGCCCGTTACGGCGGGCCCATTCGCGGATGGCCGCGCTCTGCTCACGGTCGATCGCGCCACGGCCGCGGCCCGTGCCGGAACGTCCACGGCGACGGCCGCCGACGCGGCGACCGGCTTCCACCCATTGCTTCAGATCCCCGCGCAGTTTCGCGGCATTCTTGGACGAAAGATCAATCTCGTAGGTCACCCCGTCAAGCCCGAATTCCACCGTTTCGTCGGCCGCGCCGGCACCGTCGAAATCATCGACCAAGGTGACGGTCACTTTTTTTGCCATTGGCTTACCCTCGCATTTCGTCCTGAGCGGTTACTGAGCAGATTGGATCGGACCTCCCCCGGCACCAATCTGCCATAACAGCGAAGCATACTCAATCTGTACGGAAGCCGCACAGATGAAATCTTTCAACTACGACTGCGGCCGAACAATCGGGAACAAAACTGTCTCGCGAATTGACAGACCGGTCAATGTCATCAACAACCTGTCGATGCCCATTCCCGTTCCGGTACATGGCGGCATCGCATACTCGAGTGCGGCAAGAAAATCCTCGTCGAGCACCATAGCTTCGTCGTCGCCCGCGGCGGCGGCACGCGCTTGCGCGGCGAACCTCTCGCGCTGCACCACGGGATCATTCAATTCGGAGTACCCGGTCGCCAGTTCGACACCACGCACATACAGGTCCCACTTCTCGGTGACACCCGCTATGCTGCGGTGCTGACGCGTCAAAGGCGTTGTCTCGACCGGGAAATCCCTCACGAACGTGGGAGCGACGAGCGCGTTGCCCACCGTGTGCTCCCACAGTTCCTCGACGATTTTTCCGTGTCCATAGCCCCGGTCGGTGGGAATCTCGACGCCGAGCCGATCGGCGATTGCGAGCAGCCGCTCGACAGACGTCTCCGGCGTGATCTCTTCACCGAGTGCCGACGACAGTGACGGGTACATTTGTATCGAAGCCCATTCACCGTCTATGTCGTAGACACTGCCGTCGGGCAGCGGTAGTTGTCGCGTTCCGATCGCCTCGTCGGCCACCTCTTGAATAAGCTCACGGGTCACTACTGCCGAATCGTCATACGTTCCGTATGCTTGGTAGGTCTCCAGCATGGAGAATTCCGGAGAATGCGTGGAATCCGCACCTTCGTTTCGAAACACTCGATTTAGTTCGAAAACCCGGTCGAAACCACCGACCACGCACCGCTTGAGGAACAGTTCCGGCGCGATCCTCAAGTAGAGATCGATGTCTAGTGCATTGGAATGCGTGATGAACGGCCGCGCCGGCGCGCCACCGGCCAGCGTCTGCAACATTGGGGTTTCGACTTCGAGAAACCCGCGCCGCTCCAATGCGTTGCGTATGGCGCGGATGACGGCGATCCGCTGCCGCGCCACGGTGCGTGCCTGCGGGCGCACGATCAGGTCGACATAGCGCTGCCGCACCCGCGCCTCTTCGCTCATGTCCTTGTGCGCGACGGGCAGCGGACGCAGCGACTTGGACGCCATCTGCCAGCAGTCGGCCAGCACGGACAATTCGCCGCGCCGTGAGCTGATCACGTTGCCGTGCACGTAGACGATGTCGCCGAGGTCGACGTCGGTCTTCCACGCGTCGAGGGATTGCTGGCCGACCTTGTCGAGGCTGATCATCACCTGCAGGCTGGCGCCGTCGCCCTCCTGGAGCGTGGCGAAGCAGAGTTTGCCGGAGTTGCGGGAAAAGATCACCCGGCCGGCGACGCCGACGAGGTCGTCGGTCGCGGTGTCGACCGGCAGATCGGGATGGGCGGCACGGACCTGGGCCAGCGTGTGGGTGCGTTCGACGGCGACCGGGTAGGGGTCGTGCCCCTCGGCGAGCAGCCGAGCGCGCTTATCGCGGCGAATTCGGTACTGCTCGGGAATATCCAGATCGTCGGCACTCACGACGTGCCAGCTTAAAGGACTGGGCTTTGACGCCGTGCCGACGGCTTTGCCTGCGCGCTGCGGCGGGAAGCCGGTGTGTCAGCGCGCCGGCTTCAGCCGGCCGCGCTGGGCGTCGCGGTTGCGTTCGAAGATCAGCCGCAGCCCGTTCAGGGTCAGATGCTGGTCGTAGTGGCTGACGGTCTGCAGCTCGGGCAGCAGCAGCGGCGCGGTGTGGCCGGTGGCGATGATCGCGACGTCGTCGCCGGCAAAGCCATCCACGTCCTCGCGGATGCGCCCGACCAAACCGTCGACCAGCCCGGCGAAACCGAACACCGCGCCCGCCTGCATGCACTCGACGGTGTTCTTGCCGACCACCGAACGGGGGCGGGTCAGCTCCACCCGGCGCAGTGCGGCCGAGCGGGCCGCGGCGGCGTCGGAGGACACCTGCAATCCGGGCGCGATCGCACCGCCGAGGAATTCGCCCTTGGCCGACACGACGTCCACGCAGATCGAGGATCCGAAGTCGATGACGATGGCGGGGCTGTTGAATCGATGGAAGGCCGCCAGGCAGTTGACGATTCGGTCGGCGCCGACTTCCTTGGGGTTGTCGACGAGCAGCGGGATGCCGGTGCGCACCCCGGGCTCGATCAGCACGTGGGGCACCGAGGGCCAGTACTGGTCGAGCATCAGCCGCACCTCGTGCAGCACCGAGGGGACGGTGGACAGCGCCGCGGCGCCGGTGAGGCGTTCGGAGTCGTCGCCGATGAGGCCGTCGATGGTGAGCGCCAATTCGTCGGCGGTGATCTCCGCTTCGGTGCGAATCCGCCACTGCTGCACGACGTTTGCGTGCTCCTTGGATCCCGAAATCAGCCCGACGACGGTGTGGGTGTTACGGACGTCGATCGCGAGCAGCACGGCTACCGCGCAACGATCCGGGGATCCAGTAGTTCGGCCGCGTCGGCGGGCACGAATGCCGGATCGTTGCCGAGGTCGATCGGCTTGTTGTCGGCGTCGACGAAGACGATCCGCGGCTGGTACGCCCGCGCCTCCGCCTCTTCCATGGTCCCGTAGGCGATCAGGATCACCAGGTCGCCCGGGTGGACGAGATGTGCTGCCGCACCGTTGATTCCGATCACACCGCTGCCGCGCTCGCCGGTGATCGCGTAGGTGACCAGCCGGGCGCCGTTGTCGATGTCGACGATGGTGACCTGTTCGCCCTCGAGCAGGTCCGCCGCGTCCATCAGATCGGCGTCGATGGTCACCGAGCCGACGTAGTGCAGGTCGGCCTGCGTGACGGTGGCGCGGTGGATCTTCGACCTGAGCATCGTCCGTAACATCAATTCCTCCAAGGTGATTGGGCGTATTCGTGGTGTCCGTCCGGCCCAGCGGTGCCGGCGGGTGTTTCGATCTGCATTTCGATGTTGTCCAGCAGCCTGGTGGTGCCCAACCGGGCCGCAACCAGCAGGCGGGCCGAACCGTGGGCGGGCGCCGGGCCGAGTCCGGCGTCGCGCAACTCGAGGTAGTCGACGGTGAGGTCGGGCACGGCGTCGAGCACCGCGCGCGCCGCGGCCAGCGCGGCCGTGCCGCCGTGGTGCGCAGCGTGCGCGCCGGCCGTCAGCGCGGCCGAAAGTGTCACGGCCAGTTCGCGTTGCGTGGGGTTCAGGTAGCGGTTGCGCGACGACATCGCCAAGCCGTCGGATTCCCGGACCGTCGGCACCCCGATCACCTGCGCGTCGATGTTGAGGTCGGCGACCATCTGGCGGACCATCACCAGCTGCTGATAATCCTTCTCGCCGAAGAAGATCCGGTCCGGGCGCACGATCTGCAGCAGCTTGCACACGACGGTGAGCATCCCGGCGAAGTGGGTCGGCCGGACGGCGCCCTCCAGCTCGGCGGCCAGCGGCCCCGGCTGCACGGTGGTGCGCAGACCGTCGGGATACATCGCGGCGGCCGTCGGGGTGAAGACGATCTCGACGCCCTCTTCGCGCAGCAGTGCGACGTCGTCGTCCAAAGTCCGCGGGTAGGCGTCGAGGTCCTCGCCGGCGCCGAATTGCAGCGGGTTGACGAAGATCGAGACCACCACCACCGCGCCGGGCACCCGCTTGGCCGCGCGCACCAACGCCAGGTGCCCGTCGTGCAGTGCGCCCATGGTGGGCACCAACATCACCCGGCGCCCGGTGTGGCGCAGGGCGCGGCTGACGTCGGCGACATCGCGCGGGGCGGAGTAGACGTTGAGGTCGCCCGCCGTGAAGGCCGGTGGCTTGCCGGGTCTCATGGCGCCAGCACCTCCACGACGTCCTTGGGGGCGTGCGCGCGCTGGGCGGTCCGCAGGGCGTTCACCCGGTACGCCTCCGCCAATTCCGGCCCGGCCTGGCCCAGCGCCGCCAGGTGCCCCGCGACAGCGGCCGCGTCGCCACGCGCGACCGGACCGGTGAGCGCGGCCTGCCCGCGTTGCAGGGTGTTCTCCAGCGCGGCCCTGGCCAGCGGCCCGATGATCCGTTCGGCGATGCCGCCCGGCTGGTCGTCGACGGATTGTTGGCCGAGCAGTTCGCTGCCGCGCAGCGCGGCGCGCAACGCGTCGAGCGCGTCGGCGAGCACGGTCACGATGTGGTTGCCGGCGTGGGCCAGCGCGGCGTGGTACAGCACGCGGGCGTCCTCGGCGACGCAGAACGGTTCCCCACCCATCTCCAGCACCAGCGATTGCCCGATCGCGTAGCCGATTTCGTCGGCGGCGGTGACGCCGAAGCAGGAACCCGACAGCCGGCTGAGGTCCTCGTCGGAGCCGGTGAACGTCATCGCCGGGTGGATCGCCAGCGGGATGCAGCCTTCCTGGGCCAACGGCTCGAGAATGCCGATCCCGTTGGCGCCGGACGTGTGCACCACGATGGTTCCGGGCCGCACCGCCGACGTCGCGGCCAACCCGGACACCAGGCCGGCGAGCTCGCTGTCGGGGACCGCGAGCAACAACAGCTCGGCACCGGCCGCCACGTCCGGCGGCGTCGCCACCGGCGTATCGGGCAGCCGGCGTTGCGCGCGCTGCCGCGACGCGTGGGAGATGGCGCTACACGCCACCACGACATGGTCCGCGCGCTCCAGCGCGACACCGAGGGCGGTGCCGACCCGGCCGGCCGAGATGATTCCCACCTTGAGCCGAGCGGGGCGCAAACCGTCGAACTGCACCATCGCAGACGACCTCACAGATATCTTGTTTCGTTCCGGTCCCACCTCGTGGGTACCGTTCGGTCACTACGACTGTAGTCGATTACCAGGCATTACCCAATGTGAGGAAGCTCCCAGCTCAGCCCTCGCGGCGACGACGCCGGCCGCCCTCGGAGGGCTGCACCTGCAGGCGGGCCAGCAGGTCGGCCACCGACTGGCCGCCCGTGGAGGTGCCTTCTCCGGTGCCATCGGGGCCCTCTTGCTGCGGGTCACCGCCGTGCCGGGGCGCCTGCTCCGGGACGGGCGGCGGCGCCAAGCGTGGCGGCGGTGGCGCGCCGGCGGACGGGCGGCCGGTGCGGAGCCGTGGTTGGGCGCGGTCGACGACAGCGTGCTCGCCGGCCTGGTGTC
>NZ_MBEI01000053.1 GCF_001953985.1 Mycobacterium colombiense | reverse complement strand
CCGCCCCCCCCACCCCCTCACTACCCGGGGGGGGGGGGGGGGGTTTTTTTTAAAACACCCCCCCCAAAAACCCCGGGGGCCCGGGCGGGGGCGCGCCCCGCCGGGCCACTGGTTGACGGGGGTTTTTCAGTTGGTCAACACGACGATGCTGGGGACCTGACCCGTCGTGGCCGCGGAGTGGAAGACCGACGGCGGGAGCTGACCCGGGGCCATGCCGCTGGGACGCACGCCCGACGGAGCCGGAGCAGTGGTGGTGGCTCCCGGACCGGTCTGTCCGCCCTGTCCACCCTGACCGCCCTGGCCACCCGGTGCGCCCGGACCGCCGAAGTTGCCGGGGCCGCCAGGACCGCGGTGGTGAACCATGGCGTGGTGGTGCTTGTGGTGGTGGCCGTGGTGGCCGCCGCGGTGGCCGAGGATGAAGCCGGTGAAGAAGATCACCGCGACGATGAACACGATGCCGGCGACGATGGCGACCCAGGCGGCGAGTTGGAATACCCGCGGGGCCCGGTAGGCCGCCGCCGCTTCGGCGGCGACCGGTGCAGTTGCGGTGGAGTGCCGCACAGTGGGGGTTTCAGATGTTTCACTCATGAGACAAATGATGAAGCCGTTAACAGTAGTGGCGGCTATGCGCTACTTATGTAGCAGCTGTGAACTAAAGCCCCCGGTCAGGGGGCATATCGCCCCGCACCCTAATCGCACAACTGCCGGGTTGAGCGCTAACTGTTAACTTTCGCATTGGCACCGCGAGGCCGCGTTGTTTGTCCGAAAGGGCTTGGTCATGGGGTCGCGATGTCTTTAACGCCGACGGCATGCGCGGGGGCGCAAACCAACACGACGTCAGCCCAGATTCTTCGCCTGTTTGCGTGCGACCTTGCGTCCCTTCTTGGCAGCACCGCCGAGCGTGTCGGACACCGCCGTACCCAACTTGCGGCCCTTCTTGGTGGCGTGGTTGGCGGCTTCTGACGTAGCCGAACTCACGGAGCGGGCATCTTTGTCGGCCTGCTTCGTGAGGTCGTCGACCGGATGCGCCAGCCCACGCGGCAGCATCAGCCGCACAGAACGGCTGAACAGACGGCCAGCAACCTTTACGAGAGGAATACCGACCGGAAGCAGGATGATGGTCACGCACAGCAACGCCCCGACGAGTCCGAGTACTGCCGCAAGGATCCACAACACCGCTCCCGGAACTCCGCGTAGCAGTCGCATGATGGCCTCCTCGGTCACATCAAGGGAAATGCGTCACAACCCCCGGCCAGGGTGAAAAGGCGGCCGCCGAGCTTCATGACAGCCCCGAGGATCGCTAACACCACGCCGAGCAGTGCGTTCAACACTTGCACAATGAGGGGATACCCTGCCGGCGCTAGTTAACCCCAGCCGCCCAGGATGACGCCGAAACCATCACCGAACTGCCGTACGCGGGCTAACCCACGCCGCCGTGACGGCGGCCAAGGCGACCCGCGCCTACGGCTATCGACCAGGCGAGAGCAAAACTGAACAGTGTGTTGAAGAAGATCAATTTCAAGAGTCCAGACAGTCAGCCCCAATTTGCTGGGTGGTCATGTGCTCGGTATGACATTCTGTGCGAGTGTCCGCAGGGGGACCGCCTTCCGGTGTGGTGACGTTTCTGTTCACCGATGTCGAAGGTTCGACCCGTCGCTGGGAAGCCGACGCCGACACGATGCGGGCGGCGCTGGTTGCCCACGACGAGGCGTTGCGCAACGCGATCACGGCGCATGGCGGGTACATGTTCAAGCACACCGGGGACGGTATGTGCGCGGCATTCAGCTCCCCGAAGGCAGCGGTCGATGCCGCCGTCTCAGCGCAGCAGCACCTGGGTTTGCCAGTGCGGATGGGTGTCGCTACCGGCGAAGCCGAGCTGCGGGACGGGGATTACTTCGGCGCCGTGCTCAACCGAGCGGCCCGTGTGATGGCGGCCGGGCACGGTGGGCAAATCCTGCTGGTGGACTCGACCGCCGTCCTGCTCAGCGGAGTGGACTTACTGGACCTCGGGCCGCGGCGGCTGCGGGACGTGCCGATGCCGGTCGGGATCTTTCAGGTGCGCGCGCCGGGGCTGCAAACCGACTTTCCGGCATTGCGGGCACTCGAGACGAGCCCGGGAAATCTGCGGCCTGTCACCACGCGTTTGATCGGGCGCGAGTCTGAGGTCGCCGGGGTCGCCGAAGCCGTGAGATCGCATCAGGTGGTGACACTCACCGGGGTGGGTGGGGTTGGCAAAACCCGCCTTGCGTTAGACGTCGCCTCGCGCTTGGCTGACGAGTTCCCCGACGGGGTTTGGGTTTTCGAACTGGCCGCCGTCACCGACCCCGGGGCCGTGCCAGACGCGGTGTCGGCGGTCCTGGGTATCACGCAGCAGCCGGGCAAGACCGTGAGCGAGTCGGTGGCCGCAGCGCAGGAGGGCCGGGTTCGGCTGCTGGTGATCGACAACTGTGAGCACGTCCTCGATACCGCTGCCGAATTGATTGAAGCCATCCTCGTGCACTCCACAACTACGAAAGTCTTGGCCACCAGCCGGGAAGGTTTGGGCATTGCCGATGAGCAGTTGTGGCTGGTGCCCTCGCTGGATTTGGACGCCGGAACCGGCTCGGGAGCGGTGGCCCTGTTCGTAGAGCGCACCCGTAGTGTGGCGCAGCGGTTCTCGCTGTCCGGGGCTGACGAGGAGGAGGCGGTGGTCGAGATCTGTCGCCGCCTCGATGGGATCCCATTAGCCATCGAACTGGCGGCCTCGCGCATGGCGTCGATGAGCGCGAGCGAGGTACGTGACCGTCTGGATCAGCGGTTGCGGCTGCTGGTCGGATCACGGCGCGGATCGGAACGACACCATACACTGCGCCATGCGGTGGCCTGGTCCTATGACCTCCTTAACGACGCTGAAAAGATTGTGCTGGAACGTTGTTCGGTTTTTGCGGGAGGATTTGATCTCCAAAGCGCTTGCGGGATAGCCGGTTCGGATAATTTCGATGAGTATGCCCTGCTCGATCTGCTGGACGCGCTGGTGCGCAAGTCGCTGCTGGTCGCCGACCGAGCATCGGGCCGGACCCGGTATTCAATGTTGGAGACCATCCGCCAGTTCGCCAATGAGCAACTGGTTAACAGCGGCGCCTCCGCACCAACGCGCACCGCGCACGCTCGCTACTTCGCTGCGCGGGAAGGCGACATCCTCGACCTATGGGACAGTCCCCGCCAACGGGACGCCTACGAATGGTTCACCACCGAACTCCCTAATTTGCGCGCCGCTTTTCGGTGGGCGGCCGACCACAACGATCTCGATGCGGCCGCGGCGATCGCGACAACTGCGGCGTTCCTTGGCTTCGTGATTGATCAATTCGAGCCGATAGCCTGGGCTGAGGAACTCATCGAGCCGGCGCGGGCCACCGACCATCCTCAGCTCGGATTGCTGTGCGTCATTGCGGCATGCTGCTACCACCCCGGACGGATCGAGGACGCAGCGCGTTACGCCGACGCCGCCGCCGAAATTCTGGGGACCAATCGCAGCGCGGTGCCTTTCGACATCGACGGATGGGCTGGCGGAGCTTACATCGCGATCGGACAACCAGAACGCGCCATCGAGTTCGATCGCCGCCGGCTCGCGCGGATCCGCGATACCCACAACTTCACGAAGGCGTGCCTGGTGTTCGCCTTGACGATTAAAGGTCCCAGCGCGGAGGCCATGACGATCGCCGATGACCTGATTCCCCCCGCTGAAGCTTCGTCCAATCCCTTCATGCTCTGTTTCATGTTGCTGGCATATGGCTTTGCCTACCGCGACACCGACCCATTGCGGGCCCTGGGCGCACTTCGCCGGGGACTGACGGTCGCGCGCGACAGCGGTAACCGCAACAACGAATCGCAGACCGCATCCGTGCTATGCCGCGTCGAGAGCGCCCACGGCGAACCTGTTGCGGCGCTCGACTACTTCCGATTGGCCATCCACTGTCATCACGAATCTGGCAACTCGACGATGATCAGCACGCCGCTGGCCTCGCTCGCCACCTTCTTTGATCGACTCGGACGCTATGAGCCGTCAGCCATCCTTGCGGGCTACGCCTTCGGTCCCATCACCGCAGCGTCCTACCCAGAACTCAGCACCACAATGGCCCACCTTCGCGAGGTCCTCGGCGACCAAACCTATGAAACGCTCGCACATCGGGGAGCGCTCTTGACCACCGCCGCTATGGCTAACTACGCCTACGACCAAATCGACCATGCGCGAACAGAACTGAACGCCGTCTCGAAATAGAGCACTTACGAGAGCAGAAACGGCCGTTACTCGGGACGCAGCGGGTTCACGGCGAACTGGATCACCCGGTATGGCGCGGCCACGCGCGCGCGAGTATCCCACTGGCTCACGAAGATTCGCAGTTCGTCGAGCGTGGAACCGGGCGAGATGTAGCCGCCGTACGGTTGGGCGAGCCGGTTGTCGTAGGGCGGCGGCAGGCTCTCCGGCGGATCCGGCCACTCGTCGTGCTGCACCACCGTGGTGACCGGCGCGTCGCCCAGGCCCGTCGGGTCGTTGGCCACCCGGACCTCCATGTTGCCGGTGACGGCGTTGAAATAGGACAGCACCGCCTTACCGTCGATCTGCCGGATGCACAGCTCGCCCACCGCGTCCGGCCACAGCGGAGTCGGCGGCTTGCCCCAGCCCCCGCCCGGGCCTCTCGCCCAGCCCTGCCACCGCGACCGGTCGGTGAACGTCTGCGGGGTGGCCCGGTAAAGCAGCACCGGGTCCCTGCGGGTGAAGCTGTCGGCGACGATGTAGACCCACCCGCTGGGCGAGTCCGGGGTGGGGATCGGGTCGTAGTAGCCGCTGATCTGCGTCTGCGAGCCGCCCTGATACGACGCGGGCCGCTTGGATCCCGGGATCGTCTGCCAGCCCGCGCGCGCCGGCTCCGCGCTCACCAGGCGTGAGGTCTGCGGCTCGAGGTTTTTGGTCGTCGTCACCATCAGGTAGTTGCGCCGGTTGATCTGCACCACCCCGGCCGGCAGCTGCGAGGCCCCCGGCGGGGTGGGGTCGGCCAGCAGCGGATTGCTGATGCCGGTGACCCCGGTGTAGCGCACCCCGCCGGGGTCGTCGACGGACGCGGTGTCGACGCGCAACGCGACCGGCGCGTACCAACCGCCGAAGCCGACGCCCTGACCGGCGAAGCTGTCGCCGCACACCTGGAGCAACTCGGCGGGGAATTCGATGAACTCACACAGGTCGGTCGCGCCGATGCCGTAGTCCCCGGTGGGCGTGCCGGTGCCCGCGGTGGGCCCGATTCGCAACACCTGACCGGGCGCCAGCGGCTGCACCACCGGCTCGGGCGCCGGCGCCGCCGGATCGGCGCGCGCGGAAGTGGAAAACCATTGCGGCACAACCAAACACACCGCGGCGAACAGTGAGCACCGCGCGATCAGGCGACTATGGGTGGTGCTCACCCGCTTGTCACAGCTGGGCGGCCAGCAGCTCGGCGATCTGGATGGTGTTCAGCGCAGCCCCCTTGCGCAGGTTGTCGCCGGAGATGAACAGGGCCAGCCCGCGGCCGTCGGGCACCCCGGGGTCGTGCCGGATCCGGCCGACCAGGGATTCGTCGACGCCGGCGGCCGCCAACGGGGTCGGCACGTCGACCACCTTGACGCCGGGCGCCGCGTCGAGCAGCTCGCGGGCCCGCTCGGGCGACAGCGGCCGGGCGAATTCGGCGTTGATCGACAGCGAGTGCCCGGTGAACACCGGCACCCGCACGCAGGTGCCGCTGACTGCCAGGTCAGGGATGCCCAGGATCTTGCGGCTCTCGTGGCGCAGCTTCTGGTCCTCGTCGGTCTCACCCGAGTCATCGTCCACCAGGGAGCCGGCCAGCGGAACCACGTTGAAGGCGATCGGCTCCACGTAGGTCTTGGGCGCCGGGAACGGCACCGCTCGGCCGTCCTGCACCAGCTGCTCGGCGCCGTCGATGACCGCGCGGGCCTGCGTGGCCAGCTCCTCGACCCCGGCGATCCCGCTGCCGGACACCGCCTGATAGCTGGACACCACCAGGCGTTGCAGCCCGGCTTCCTGGTGCAGCACCTGGAGCACCGGCATCGCTGCCATCGTGGTGCAGTTCGGGTTGGCGATGATGCCCTTGGGCCGGTTGGCGGCATCGCGGGCGAAGTTCACCTCGGACACCACCAACGGCACCTCGGGGTCCTTGCGCCAGGCCGACGAGTTGTCGATCACCGTCACCCCGGCCGCCGCGAACCGCGGCGCCTGCACCAGCGACATCGTCTTGCCGGCGGAGAACAACGCGATGTCCAGGCCGCTCGGGTCGGCCGTCGCGGCGTCTTCGACCTCGATCTCCTGGCCACGGAATTCCAGCTTGCGTCCCTGCGAGCGCGACGATGCGAAGAACCGCACCGAGGTCGCGGGGAAATCCCGCTCGTCGAGCAACCTGCGCATCACCTGGCCGACCTGGCCGGTGGCGCCCACAACTCCGATGGCAACCATTTATCTACCCGTCCCCGCATACACCGTCGCCGACTCCGCACCGCCGAGCCCGAACGCCTCATGCAACGCCACGACGGCCTTATCTAGTTCGGTGTCGCGGCACAGCACAGAGATGCGGATCTCGGAGGTGGAGATCAGCTCGATGTTGACGCCCACCTCGGCCAGGGCCTCACAGAAGGTGGCGGTGACCCCGGGGTGGCTGCGCATCCCCGCCCCGATCAGCGACACCTTGCCGACGTGGTCGTCATAGAGCAGCTGGCTGAACCCGATCTCTTCCTTGAGCGCGTCCAGCTTGGCGACCGCGGTGGGCCCGCTGTCGCGCGAGCAGGTGAACGTGATGTCGGTCTTGCCGTCCTCGACCTTGGAGACGTTCTGCAACACCATGTCGATGTTCACGTCGGCGTCGGCGAGCGCCCGGAAGACGCGGGCGGCGTATCCGGGAATGTCGGGAATGCCGACGACGGTCACCTTGGCCTCGCTGCGGTCGTGCGCGACTCCGGTCAGGATGGGGTCTTCCATGGCTATGTCCTTGATCGATCCGACGACGACGGTGCCCGGGTTCTCCGAATACGACGATCGGACGTGCACCGGAATGCCATAGCGGCGTGCATATTCCACGCAGCGCAGCATCAAAACCTTGGCGCCGCAAGCCGCCATCTCGAGCATCTCTTCGAAGGTGACCGTGTCCAGCTTGCGGGCGTTGTGCACGATCCTGGGGTCGGCGCTGAAGATGCCGTCGACGTCGGTGTAGATCTCGCAGACGTCGGCGCGCAGCGCCGCGGCCAGGGCCACCGCCGTGGTATCCGAACCGCCGCGGCCCAGCGTGGTCACGTCCCGGGTGTCCTGGCTGACGCCCTGGAATCCGGCCACCAGCACGACACGCCCCTCGTCGAGCGCGGTCTGCAGCCGCCCCGGCGTGACGTCGATGATCTTGGCGTTGCCGTGCGTGCCGGTGGTGATCACCCCGGCCTGCGATCCGGTGAAGGAGCGCGCCTGCGCACCCAGCGATTCGATCGCCATGGCGACCAACGCGTTGGAGATGCGCTCGCCGGCGGTGAGCAGCATGTCGAGTTCGCGCGGCGGCGGGGCCGGGCACACCTGCTGGGCCAGATCCATCAGGTCATCGGTGGTGTCGCCCATCGCGGAGACGACGACTACCACGTCGTTCCCCTGCTTCTTGGTGGCGACGATGCGCTCGGCCACCCGCCGGATCCGGTCGGCGTTCGCCACTGAGGATCCGCCGTACTTCTGCACGACGAGCGCCACGTTTTTGCCTGCCTCTCCGGCCCTGCGCACTTCAATTTCGGGTATAAGTCCACAACAGAATACGTGCCCGGGCATGGTGATTTACGTCGCGATACCTGGCTGCCCGGCCTGCGCATTCGCGTCGGTCTCAGCGGCATTTTTACCGGGGCGCCAAAAGCGGTAAAGTGCAGGACGTGCAGCGGGTGCTCCTCCTCGGACGCCGCGACGGGGTCTGATCCAGACCGGCTTCCCGTCGCGGGTGTTCGCGATGCGCCGGTCTGAAGTCCCCCTTCTGAGATTCCCGGAGCAATCACCGTGACTACCGATCCCGACGCATTCAGCTCGACACGAACCATCGTCCAGCCGGCCGGCCCCCCGGGCCCCGGACAGCCCGCGTGGAACCCGCAGCGGGGCTCGTCGATGCCGGTCAACCGGTACCGGCCCTTCGCCGAAGAGGTCGAGCCCATCCGGCTGCCGGACCGCACCTGGCCCGACCGGGTCATCGACAAGGCGCCGCTGTGGTGTGCGGTCGATCTGCGCGACGGCAACCAGGCGCTGATCGACCCCATGAGCCCGGCCCGCAAGCGCCGCATGTTCGATCTGCTGGTCCGCATGGGCTACAAGGAAATCGAGGTCGGATTCCCGTCGGCCAGCCAAACCGACTACGACTTCGTCCGTGAGATCATCACCGACGGCGCCATCCCCGACGACGTCACCATCCAGGTGCTGACCCAGTGCCGGCCCGAACTGATCGAGCGCACCTTCGAGGCGTGCCACGGCGCGCCGCAGGCCATCGTGCACTTCTACAACTCGACGTCAATCCTGCAGCGCCGCGTGGTTTTTCGCGCGGACCGGGCCGCGGTGCAAGCCATCGCGACCGACGGTGCGCGTAAGTGCGTCCAGGAGGCGGCCAAGCACCCGGGCACCCGGTGGCGGTTCGAGTATTCGCCGGAGTCCTACACCGGCACGGAGCTGGAGTACGCCAGGCAGGTGTGCGACGCCGTGGGCGAGATCATCGCGCCGACGCCGGACAACCCGATCATCTTCAACCTGCCCGCCACGGTCGAGATGGCCACTCCCAACGTCTACGCCGACTCCATCGAGTGGATGAGCCGCAACCTGGCCAACCGGGAGTCGGTCATCTTGAGCCTGCATCCGCACAACGACCGCGGAACCGCCGTCGCCGCAGCGGAATTGGGCTTTTCTGCCGGCGCCGACCGCATCGAGGGATGCCTGTTCGGCAACGGCGAGCGCACCGGCAACGTCTGCCTGGTGACGCTGGGGCTGAACCTGTTCTCCCGCGGCGTGGACCCGCAGATCGACTTCTCCAACATCGACGAGATCCGCCGCACGGTCGAGTACTGCAACCAGCTGCCGGTGCACGAGCGTCACCCCTACGGCGGCGACCTGGTCTACACCGCGTTCTCCGGCAGCCACCAGGACGCCATCAACAAGGGCCTCGATCAGATGAAGATCGACGCGGACGCCGCGGACACCGACGTCGAGGACATGCTCTGGCAGGTGCCGTACCTGCCGATCGACCCCAAGGACGTCGGGCGCACCTACGAGGCGGTGATCCGGGTCAACTCGCAGTCCGGCAAGGGCGGGGTGGCCTACATCATGAAGGCCGATCACGGCCTGGCCCTGCCGCGACGGCTGCAGATCGAGTTCTCCCAGGTGGTGCAGAAGATCAGCGAGGGCGAAGGCGGCGAGGTCAGTCCCAAGGAGATGTGGGACGCCTTCTCCGAGGAGTACCTGGCCCCGGTGTCGCCGCTGGAGCGGATCAAGCAGCGCGTCGACGCCTCCGAGGAAGACAGCGGCGTCACCCGCATCACCGCGACGGTCAAGCTCAACGGGGCGGAGACCGAGATCAGCGGGCAGGGCAACGGCCCCCTGGCCGCGTTCGTGCACGCGCTGGGCAACGTCGGTTTCGACGTGGCCGTCCTGGACTACTCCGAGCACGCGATGAGCGCCGGCGACGACGCACAGGCGGCTGCCTACGTGGAGGCGTCGGTGGACGGCCGCACGGTGTGGGGGGTCGGCATCGCTCCGTCGATCACCTCCGCGTCGCTGCGCGCGGTCGTGTCGGCGGTCAACCGCGCCGCCCGCGGCTGATCAGAACAGCGCCAGCTGCTGGTCGAGCGTGCTGGCGTCGGTGAACTCGTCCATGCTGGTGCCGCCGATGACGGCGCCGACGCAGTCCATGAACTGCGCGTCGGAGATCACCGGCACCCCCAGCTGCCGGGCGAGGTAGCCCTTGCCCTGCTCGGCGGCGGGATCGTTGCAGACCACCAGCGAGGTCTCCCGGTCGACGGCGTCGGTGTAGGCCAGTCCGGCGTGCAGGATGCGCTCCACGAGTTCCTCGTGGGTGCGGCCGACCTCGGCGGCCAGCGCCACCCGCATGCCCTGCACCAGCGGCCGGCCGCCGACGTAGGGGCCCGGGTTGAGGTACGGGCAGGGCATCCGGGACGCCAGCACCTTGAGTGGTCGCAGTTCGTCGTGGGTGACCCGGCCGTTCGGCCAGCGACGCCGGGTCACGGGGTGGATCGGCAGCCAGATGTCGCCCGCGCGGGCCAGCTTGAGCGCGGACGCCAGCACACCGGTCAGCACCATCGCGTCGTCGAAGGCGTCGTGCGGCCGCTCCTGGGTGACCCCCCAATGCGCGGCGAGCGTCTCCAGCCGCAGGTTCTCGACGCCGAGGTCCAGCCGCCGGGCCAGCTCGACGGTGCACATGACGCTGTCGACGGGCAGTTCGGTCTCGGCCAGTTCGGCCTCGGCGGCCAGAAACGCGTAGTCGAACGCCACGTTGTGGGCCACCAAGGTGCGGCCGCGCAGCACGTCGGCCACGTCGCCGACGATGTCGGCGAACTGAGGCTGGTCTTCCAGCATGGCGGCGGTCAGGCCGTGCACGTGGGTGGGGCCGGGGTCCACGCCGGGGTTGAGCAGGCTCACCACCGAGTGTTCGACGTTGCCGTCGGCGTCCAGGCCGAGCGCCGCGACGCTGATGATCCGCGCATGACCCGGCCGAAAGCCCGAGGTCTCGACATCGACGACGGCCCAGCCGGCGTCCGGCTCGCTGGCCGGCCGACCCCAGGACACGCCGCTCATGCACTGAGGATGGCACGGCCGACCGACATCATCGGGCCGCTAGGCGCCGTGTCGGCTGGGAAATCGAGACCGGCGGCGCCCGGAATTCGAAGACCTCGGCGGCACACATTTAAACTTCCCGGGTGGTTACCACCCGTGCCCGTCTGGCCCTCGCCGCAGGAGCGAGCGCGCGCTGGGCGTCGCGGGTGACCGGACGCGGGGCCGGGGCGATGATCGGCGGCCTGATCGCGATGACGCTGGACCGCTCGGTCCTTCGGCAACTCGCCGCCGGCCGGCGCACCGTCATCGTCACCGGCACGAACGGCAAATCCACCACCACCCGGATGACGTCGGCCGCGCTGGCGACGCTGGGCGGGGTGGCCACCAACGCCGAGGGCGCCAACATGGACGCCGGCCTGGTCGCCGCGCTGGCCGCCAGCCGCGATGCGCCGCTGGCGGCCCTGGAAGTCGACGAAATGCACGTCCCGCACGTTTCCGACGCCGTCGAACCCGGCGTCGTCGTGCTGCTCAACCTGTCGCGTGACCAGCTGGACCGGGTCGGCGAGATCAACGTCATCGAACGGACCCTGCGCGCCGGCCTGGCCCGGCACCCGAAGGCGGTCGTCGTGGCCAACTGTGACGACGTGCTGATGACGTCGGCGGCCTACGACAGCCCGAACGTGGTGTGGGTGGCCGCGGGCGGTTCGTGGTCGAACGACTCGGTCAGTTGTCCGCGCAGCGGCGAGATCATCGTCCGCGACCGGGGCCACTGGTATTCCACGGGTGCGGACTTCAAACGCCCCAGCCCGCAGTGGTGGTTCGACGACGACGCCCTCTACGGGCCCGACGGCCTGGCCCTGCCGATGCGGCTGGCCCTGCCCGGCGCGGTCAACCGGGGCAACGCCGCCCAGGCCGTGGCGGCCGCGGTCGCGCTGGGCGCCGACCCCACCAACGCGGTCGCGGCCGTCTCGGCGGTCGACGAGGTCGCGGGGCGTTATCGGACCGTCCGGGTCGGTGCGCACGAGGTGCGCATCCTGCTGGCGAAGAACCCGGCCGGCTGGCAGGAGGCGCTGTCGATGGTCGACAAGCATGCCGCCGGGGTCGTCATCTCGGTCAACGGCCAGGTGCCCGACGGGGAGGACCTGTCGTGGCTGTGGGATGTGCGGTTTGAGCACTTCGAGGAGACCGAAGTGGTGGCCGCCGGCGAGCGCGGGACCGACCTGGCGGTGCGGCTGGGCTACGCCGGCGTCGAGCACACCCTGGTGCACGACACCGTCGCCGCGATCGCGTCGTGCCCGCCCGGCCGGGTGGAGGTCGTCGCCAACTACACCGCGTTCCTGCAGCTGCAACGAGCGTTGGCGCGACATGGCTGACTCGGTGGTGCGGATCGGGCTGGTGCTGCCCGACGTGATGGGGACCTACGGCGACGGCGGCAACGCCCTGGTGCTGCGGCAGCGCCTCCGGCTGCGCGGCATCGCCGCCGAGATCGTCGAGATCACGCTGGCCGACCCGGTGCCCGAGTCGTTGGACCTGTACACGCTGGGCGGCGCCGAGGACTACGCGCAGCGCCTGGCCACCCGGCACCTGATCAAACACCCGGGCCTGCAGCGCGCCGCGGAACGGGGCGCCCCGGTGCTGGCGATCTGCGCGGCCGTCCAGGTGCTCGGGCACTGGTATGAGACGTCGGCCGGGGAACGCGTCGACGGCGTGGGCATGCTGGACGCGACGACGTCGCCGCAACAGGCGCGCACCATCGGCGAGCTGGCGACGAAGCCGCTGTTAGCCGGCCTGACCGAGCGTCTCACCGGTTTCGAGAACCATCGCGGCGGCACCGTGCTGGGACCCGCGGCGTCGCCGTTGGGCGCGGTGGTCAAGGGCGCGGGCAACCGGTCCGGCGACGGCTTCGACGGCGCGGTGCAGGGCAGCGTGATCGCGACCTACATGCACGGGCCATGCCTGGCCCGCAACCCGCAACTGGCCGACCTGCTGCTGGGCACGGTCGTCGGTGAGCTGCCGCCGCTGCCGATGCCGGAGGTGGACCTGCTGCGCCGCGAACGGCTGGCGGCACGCTAGTTCCACACAGCAAAGTTTTGGGTACGTGACGTGTCAATGAGCATCCGACGCCACCGGCATCGCACTACGGGCAACGACACCGGCGACGCCGATTCGGCGATGCGCCGCGACACCCTGGCCACGGCCATCGGCAATTTCATGGAGTGGTACGACTTCGGCGTCTACGGCTACATCGCGACCATCATCGCGCAGGTGTTCTATCCGGGTAACAGCGTCAGCGCGGTCCATCTCATCGCCACCTTCAGCACGCTGGCGGCGGCGTACGTGGTGCGGCCGCTCGGCGGGTTCGTCCTCGGCCCGCTCGGTGACCGCGTCGGGCGCAAGCGGATTCTGTTGATCACGATCCTGCTGATGGCAGTCGGGACCACCATGACCGGCTTACTGCCCGGCTACGCCACCATCGGCATCTGGGCGCCGATCCTGCTTCTGGTCGCCCGGGTCTTTCAGGGCTTGTCGACCGGCGGCGAGTTCGTCGGCGCGATGACATATCTCGTCGAGCGGGCCCCGGACCGCAAGCGCGGCAAGATGGTCGGGTTCCTGCCGCTGGGCAACCTGGTCGGGTTCGTGCTCGCCGGGTTGCTGGTGACCGCGTTACAGGCCTGGCTACCAAGCCGCGACATGCTGGCATGGGGCTGGCGGATTCCGCTGTTGCTGGGAGCGCCGTTCGGCGTCCTCGCCCTCTATCTGCGGCTGCGGATCGATGAGTCACCCGCCTACGCACAGCTGAGCAGCGACCCGGACACCCCGGCGGCCGACCGCGGCTGGCAGCAATTTCGGCGCACGGTGCTGGAGCAGTGGAGACCGATGGTGGTCTGCGCGGCCATAGTGGTGACCTCGCAGGTCCCCGACTTCATGCTCACCGGATACTTGCCGACGTACCTCAAAGTGGTTGTGCACGTGGGTAATACGGCCAGCCTGGTAATCATCGTGGCGACGCTGGCGATTCTGATGGCCGCGGTGGTGTTCGTCGCCATGCTGTCCGACCGCATCGGCGTCAAGCCGATCATGTGGACGGGCTGCGGATTGCTCGTGCTGGCGTCGGTTCCCGCATTCTTGCTGATGCGCTTCGGCGGCATCCTTCCGTTGATCTTCATCGGTGTGCTGCTGGTCGGACTGATGGAACTGTGTTTCGACAGCACCACGCCGCAGGCCCTGCCGGCGCTGTTCCCGACCAGAGTGCGCAACGGATCGCTGGCCATCTCGTACAACATCGCGCTATCGACCGTCGGCGGAACCACTCCGGTGATCGCTCAAGCGCTGATATCCGGCACCGGCAGCGCCATGGTGCCGGCCTACATGCTGATCTTCGCCGGCTTGGTGGGGACGGTCACCCTTCGATTCATGCCGGAAGTCGCCGGCAAGCCGCTGCCGGGATCCGGTCCTCCGGTCGACAGCGAGGCCGGCGAACTGACCGGCGCGTGACAGCTCGCGACCGGCGGCTCAGACCATGGCCCGGCGGCCGGCCAGGGCGCGGCCGAGCGTCAGTTCGTCGGCGAACTCCAGGTCACCGCCCATCGGCAGCCCCGACGCGATCCGCGTCACGGTCAGTCCGGGGATGTCGCGCAGCATCCGCACCAGGTAGGTGGCCGTCGCCTCGCCCTCGGTGTTCGGGTCGGTGGCGATGATCACCTCGGTGATGTCGACGTCGTCGACCCGCTCCCCGATCCGGCTCAGCAGCTCGCGGATCCGCAGCTGATCGGGCCCCACCCCGGACAACGGATCGAGCGCACCGCCCAGCACGTGGTAGCGGCCGCGGAATTCGCGGGTGCGCTCGACGGCCTGGACGTCCTTGGGTTCCTCGACGACGCACACCTGCGAGCCGTCCCGGCGGGGATCGGCGCAGATCCGGCATCGCTCGTTGTCGGAGACGTTGCCGCACACCGCACAGAACCGCACCCCGTCGCGGACCTTCGCCAGCACCGCGGTCAGCCGGTCGATATCCGCCGGTTCCACCGACAGCAGGTGAAAGGCGATGCGCTGGGCGCTTTTGGGCCCGATGCCCGGCAGCTTGCCAAGCTCGTCGATCAAATCCTGGACGGGTCCTTCGAACATGTCGGTCGGGGAGCCTAAAGCCCCTGCGCCGGCGCGGGCGGTTGCCCCGGCGGGGGGCCGAAGCCGCCGGCCAGCGCCCCCAGCCGCTCCTGTGCCATCCGGGTGACCTGCTTGGACGCGTCACCCATGGCGCCGACGATCAGGTCCTGCAAGGTCTCCACGTCCGACGGGTCGACGATGGAGGGATCGATCTTCACCGCGACCACCTCGCCGCTGCCCTTCACGACGACGCTGACCAAGCCCCCACCGGCCTGACCATGCACCTCAGCGTTCGCCAGTTGCTGCTGGGCCTCCATGAGCTTCTGCTGCATCTGCTGCGCCTGGGCCAGCAGCGCCGACATATCGCCTCCGGGTTGCATGACAATCCCCTCGCATCTTGGTCTCGAGTTGGTTTCGCTCGTGAGTCTTCCGGCGATTCGAAACCCCCAGCGTAGACCGCGCGGCGTTAGCTTTGCGCCGTGGACCTACGACTGAGCAGACGTGTCGGGATCAAATTGGCGGTTGGTGTGCTCGTCGCCGCGTCGACGGCGATCATGCCGACCGCGACGGCGGTCCCATCCAACATCGCCGGCATGGTGGTTTTCATCGATCCGGGTCACAACGGCTCCAACGACGGCTCCATCAACCGCCAGGTGCCCACCGGTCGCGGCGGCACCAAGGACTGCCAGACCAGCGGAACGGCGACCAACACCGGTTACCAGGAACACACCTTCACCTGGGACACCGCGCTGCGGGTGCGCGCCGAGTTGAGCGCCCTGGGAGTGCGGACCGCGCTGTCCCGCGCCAACGACAACGGCCTGGGGCCGTGTGTCGACGAACGCGCGAACGCGGCCAACGCGCTGCGCCCCAACGCGGTCCTGTCCATCCACGCCGACGGCGGCCCGGCGTCCGGGCGGGGATTCCACGTCAACTACTCGGCCCCGCCGCTCAACCAGGTGCAGGCCGGCCCGTCGGTGCAGTACGCGCGGATCATGCGCGACCAGATGCAGGGCTCGGGGATCCCGCCGGCCAACTACATCGGCCAGAACGGCCTATACGGCCGCTCGGACCTGACCGGCCTGAACCTGGCGCAATACCCGTCGATCCTGGTCGAGTGCGGCAACATGAAGAACCCCGCCGATTCGGCGCTGATGGAGTCGGCGGAGGGCCGGCAGAAATACGCCGACGCACTGGTCCGCGGGGTCGCCGGCTTCCTGGCCTCGCAGGGCCAGGCGCGCTAGCTCAGCTCTCCAGTTCCTTCTTCAGGTTGGCCAACACCTCACCCTGAATCCTCTTGAGCCCCAAGGGCGCAAAGGTCTTCTCGAAGAAGCCCTTCACACCGCCGGCGCCGGTCCAGGTGGTCTTGACGGTGACGCTGGAGCCGGGTCCGGCGGGAGCGACCGTCCAGTTGATCACCATGGTCGAGTTGGCGTCCTTCTCGATGACGGTGTGCCCGGCGACGTCGACGTTGACTTGCACGTCGCGCACGCGTGATTTGGTGGCCTGCAGCTTCCACTTGGCGACCGTGCCGGGCCCCTGCCCACCCTGCAGCACCTGGTACTCGCTGTACTGCGGGGAGAGAATTTTCGGGCGGACGGTCTGATAGTCCGCGACGGCGGCAAGGGCTGCCGCAGGCTCCGCGTTGATCAAGATGGTGCTCTCTGCGCTCACCTGTCCCAAGGCGACCCCTCCTCATGAAGATTTTCGCCGGTGCCGGCCCTGTTGACGGGTGCACGGGCTGTTGTCGAAGACTAGGGTATATCTGGTGCCTGTCCTTGGATCTGCACTCTCGGCCCACAAGTCCGGCGTTGACCGGATGCTGGCAAGTTATCGATCCATTCCCGCGACGTCCGCCGTCCGGCTGGCCAAGCCGACGTCAAATCTGTTCCGCGCCCGCACCAAACGCGATGCACCCGGTCTGGACACGTCGGGGCTGACCGGGGTCCTGAGCGTGGATCCCGAAAGCCGCGCCGCCGACGTGGCGGGCATGTGCACGTATGCGGACCTGGTCGCCGCGACGCTGCCGTACGGTCTGTCGCCGCTGGTCGTGCCGCAGCTGAAGACCATCACCCTGGGCGGCGCGGTCAGCGGACTGGGCATCGAGTCGGCGTCGTTCCGCAACGGCCTGCCGCATGAATCGGTGCTGGAGATGGACATCCTCACCGGCGCTGGCGATTTGCTCACCACCTCGCGCACCCAGCACGCCGACCTGTTCCGCGCCTTCCCGAATTCCTATGGGACGCTTGGCTATTCGACGCGGCTCCGGATCGAGCTGGAATCCGTCGCGCCGTTCGTGGCGCTGCGGCACGTCCGATTCCACTCGCTGCCCGATCTGATCGCGGCCATGGAACGCATCATCGACACCGGCGGGCAGGGCGGGACGCCGGTCGACTATCTCGACGGGGTGGTCTTCAGCGCCGACGAAAGCTATCTGTGCGTGGGCCGGCGGACCACCACGCCCGGTCCGGTCAGCGACTACACCGGCCGCAACATCTACTACCAGTCCATCCGGCACGACGGCCCGGGCCCGGAAGCCACCAAGGATGACCGGTTGACCATGAACGACTATTTCTGGCGCTGGGACACCGACTGGTTCTGGTGCTCACGCGCGTTCGGCGTGCAGAATCCGCGGTTGCGGCGCTGGTGGCCGCGCCGCTACCGACGCAGCAGTGTCTACTCGAAGCTCATCGCGATGGATCAGCGGTTCGGCATCGCCGACCGGATCGAGAAGCGCAACGGCCGACCACCACGCGAGCGGGTGGTGCAGGACATCGAGGTGCCGGTCGAACGGACCTGCGACTTCCTGGAGTGGTTCCTGGACAGCGTGCCCATCACGCCAATCTGGTTGTGCCCGTTGCGTTTACGCGACCACGAAGGCTGGCCGCTGTACCCGATGCGTCCGGATCACACTTACGTCAACGTGGGCTTCTGGTCGTCGGTGCCGGCCGGCGCCACCGAGGGCGCCACCAACCGGATGATCGAGGCCAAGGTGGACGAGCTCGACGGCCACAAGTCGCTGTATTCGGACTCCTTCTACTCCCGCGAGGACTTCGACGAGTTGTACGGCGGCGAGGCCTACAACACGGTCAAGAAGACCTATGACCCGGATTCTCGTTTACTCGACCTCTACGCGAAGGCGGTGCAAAGGCGATGACGACGACAAAAGAACCCCACCGCTCACCGACCGGCAAACTGAGCATGGCCGAGATCCTGGAGGTCTTCGCCGCGACCGGGCGACATCCGCTGAAGTTCACCGCCTACGACGGCAGCACGGCCGGCAGCGAGGACGCCGAACTGGGTCTGGACCTCCGGACACCCCGCGGAGCCACCTACCTGGCCACCGCGCCCGGCGAACTCGGCCTGGCCCGCGCCTACGTGTCGGGCGACCTGCAGGCCTATGGCGTGCATCCAGGTGATCCGTACCGACTGCTCAAGACGCTGACCGATCGGGTCGAATTCAAGCGGCCGCCGGCGCGGGTGCTGGCCAACGTCGTGCGTTCGATCGGCTTCGAGCGGTTGTTGCCGGTGCCACCGCCACCGCAGGAAACCCGGCCGCGGTGGCGCCGGGTCGCCGACGGGCTGATGCACAGCAAGACCCGCGACGCCGAGGCCATCCATCACCACTACGACGTCTCCAACACCTTCTACGAACTGGTGTTGGGCCCGTCGATGACCTACACCTGCGCGGTGTATCCCGACGCCGAGGCCACCCTGGAAGATGCGCAGCAGAACAAGTACCGGCTGATCTTCGAGAAGCTGCGGCTGCAGCCGGGCGATCGGCTGCTCGACGTCGGCTGCGGCTGGGGCGGCATGGTGCGCTACGCCGCGCGCCGCGGTGTCCGGGCGATCGGCGCCACCCTGTCGGCCGAGCAGGCGAAGTGGGCGCAGCGCGCGATCGCCGACGAGGGGCTGGCGGAGCTGGCCGAGGTGCGGCACTCCGACTACCGCGACGTGGGCGAGGCGCAGTTCGACGCCGTCTCCTCGATCGGGCTGACCGAGCACATCGGCGTCAAGAATTACCCGGCCTACTTCGATTTCCTGAAGTCGAAGCTGCGCACCGGCGGTCTGCTGCTCAACCACTGCATCACCCGGCACGACAACACCTCGACCTCGTTCGCCGGCGGGTTCACCGACCGCTACGTCTTCCCGGATGGGGAGCTGACCGGCTCGGGCCGCATCACCTGTGCGATCCAGGATGCGGGCTTCGAGGTGCTGCACGCGGAGAACTTCCGCCACCACTACGCGATGACGCTGCGCGACTGGTGCCACAACCTGGTGGAGCACTGGGACGTGGCGGTCGCCGAGGTCGGCCTGCCGACCGCCAAGGTGTGGGGCCTGTACATGGCGGCCTCGCGGGTGGCGTTCGAGCAGAACAACCTTCAGCTCCATCACGTGCTGGCAGCCAACGTCGATGCGCGGGGTGACGACGACCTGCCGCTGCGGCCGTGGTGGACGGCCTGACCCGCTAGCCGTTGTCGATGCGGCGGGCGCCCAGCTCGCTCTGCAGCAATTCGAGCGCGACCTCTTCGGGGTCGCGGCGCGGCGCCGATGCCTGCTCGTCGCGGACGGCCTCGGCGAGCATGTGTTCCTCTTCGTCGCGGCGGGCGGTATCGACGTCGGGCGCGGGCTCGGCCACGTTCGACACCGCCGGGCCGGCGCCCCCACCGGCGGGCGAGGGTGGCGCGGGCCGCGCCGGTGCGCCGGCCTCGCAGCGCACCCGCCAGTTGACGCCCAGCGCGTCTTTGAGCGCTTCGGCGATGACGTCGGCATTGCGCTGTTCGCAGAGCCGCTTGGCCAGCGGCGCCGATTCATGGCTGAGCACCAACGTGTTGCCCTCGATGGCCCGCACGGTCGCCCCGGCCAGCATCACCTCGGTGGTCCGGCTCCGCTGACGCACCTTTTCACGCACCGTCGGCCACATGCTGCGTACCGCGGCGGTGTTGAGTTCACCTGGCGCAGCGGCAGTTTCGGCCGCCGGCGGCGGAGCGGGTTCGGGCGCGGGCGCCGCGGCCGCAGGGGGTTCGGGGGCGGGGGGCGCCTTGGGCTCGGGCTTCGGTTCCGGTTCCGGTTTCGGTTCGGGCTTGGCGGCGGCCGCCGCGGAGGGCCGGGTGAACCGGACGGGCGGCTCGGGTTGGGCCGGCGCGGGCGCGCTGCGCGGCGCCGCGGCGGGGGCTTCGGAGCCGGGAATGGACATGTCCAGCCGGGTCTCGATCCGCTCGACGCGTTGCAGCAGCGCCGATTCGGTGTCGCTGGCCGAGGGCAGCAGCAGTCGCGCACACACGACCTCGAGCAGCAGGCGCGGTGCCGTCGCTCCGCGCATCTCCCCCAGCCCCGCCTGCACCACCTCGGCGTAGCGGGTCAGGGTCGCCGGCCCGATCCGGGTCGCTTGTTCCCGCATCCGCTCCAGCACGTCCTCGGGCGCGTCCACCACGCCGCGGCTCGCCGCGTCCGGAACGGCCTGCAGCAGGATCAGGTCGCGGAACCGCTCGAGCAGGTCGGTGGCGAACCGCCGTGGGTCATGCCCCGCATCGATCACCGACTCCACCGCACCGAACAGCGCGGCGGCATCGGCGGCGGCGAGGGCGTCCACGGCGTCGTCGATCAGCGCCAGGTCGGTGGCCCCCAGCAGGCCCAGCGCCCGCTGATAGGTCACGTGCCCGCCCTCGGCGCCGGCCACCAGCTGATCCAGCACCGACAGGGTGTCGCGGGGCGAGCCGCCGCCGGCGCGGATCACCAGCGGGTAGACGGCGTCGTCGACGACGACGCCCTCCTGCTCGCAGATCCGTCCGATCAACGACCGCATCGTCTTCGGCGGCAACAACCGGAACGGGTAGTGATGAGTGCGCGACCGGATCGTCGGCAGCACCTTCTCCGGTTCGGTGGTGGCGAAGATGAAGATGAGGTGTTCCGGGGGCTCCTCGACGATCTTGAGCAGCGCGTTGAACCCCGCGGTGGTCACCATGTGCGCCTCGTCCACGATGAACACGCGGTAGCGCGATTGGGCGGGCGCGTAGAAGGCGCGGTCGCGCAGCTCGCGGGTGTCGTCCACGCCGCCGTGGCTGGCGGCGTCGAGTTCGACCACGTCGATGCTGCCGGGCGCGTTGGGCGCCAGCGCCTGGCACGAGTCGCAGACCCCGCACGGGGTGGCCGTCGGGCCCTGAACGCAGTTCAGCGAGCGGGCCAGGATGCGCGCGGAAGAGGTCTTCCCGCAGCCGCGCGGACCCGAGAACAAATACGCGTGGTTGATCCGTCCGGCTTCCAGGGCGATCGAGAGCGGTTCGGTGACGTGCTCCTGCCCCACCACTTCGGCGAAGGTAGCCGGACGGTACTTGCGGTAGAGGGCCACGGTCAGCAGGCTACCGGCGCGCGCTGACGATGCGGATCCGGCAGGGTCGTCAGCTCACACTCGACGCGGACGACGCCAGCAGCGATTCGGACGCCGCCAGCAGCGCGCAGGTGGCCAGCCCGTCGACGGCGTCGCGCAGGTCCGGCAGCGACGGGAAGGTCGGCGCGATCCGGATGTTGGTGTCCTTCGGATCTTTCCGATACGGGAACGACGCACCCGCCTCGGTCACCGCGATACCGGCGTCCTTGGCCAGCGCGACGGTCCGCTTCGCCGTGCCGGGCAGCACGTCGAGGCTGATGAAGTAGCCGCCCTTGGGGTCGGTCCACGACGCTATCTTGGAGTCGCTGAGCCGCTGATCGAGGATCTCGGCGGCCAGCGCGAACTTCGGCGCCAGGATCTGCTGGTGCTTCAGCATGTGCAGCCGCACCCCGTCGGCGTCGCGGAAGAAGCGCAGGTGCCGCAGCTGGTTGATCTTGTCGGGTCCGATCGACTTCTTCCCCGCATATTGCAGGTACCAGGCGATGTTGCCCAGCGATCCGCCCAGGAAGCTCACGCCGGCGCCGGCGAAGGTGATCTTCGAGGTGGACGCGAACACGTAGGGCCGATGGGGGTTGCCCGCCGCGGAGGCCAGCCCGAGCACGTCGACCTGCCGGATGAAGTCATGCGTCAGGGTGTGCACCGCGTAGGCGTTGTCCCAGAACAGCCGGAAGTCGGGCGCCGCGGTCCGCATCTGGACGAGCCGCAGGACGTTGTCCCACGAGTAGGTGACCCCGGTGGGGTTGCCGAACACCGGCACCGTCCACATGCCCTTGATGGCCGGATCGACGGCGACCAGCTCCTCGATTAGGTCGACGTCCGGCCCGTCGGACAGCATCGGGACTCCGATCATCTCGATGCCCATCGTCTCGGTGATGGCGAAGTGGCGGTCGTAGCCGGGGGCCGGGCACAAGAACTTGACGCTCGGTTCGTCCTTCCAGGGCCGCTGCGAGTCCACGCCGCCGTACAACATCGAGAAGGCGACCAGGTCGTGCATCAGTTCCAGGCTGGAGTTGTTGCCCGCGATCAGGTTCTGCACCGGGATGCCGAGCAGCTCCCCGAAGATGGCCCGCAGCTCGGGCAGGCCGTGCAGGCCGCCGTAGTTGCGAGTGTCGGTGCCCTCGCTGTCGCGGTAGTCGTCGCCGGGCAGGCTCAGCAGCTGGTTGGACAGGTCGAGCTGGGCGGGAGCCGGTTTGCCGCGGGTCAAGTCCAGCGCGAGCTTCTTGGCCTGCAGATCGGCGTAATCCTGCTGGTGACGAGCGTGTGCGCCGGCAAGTTCTTCCGGGCTGAGCGACTCCAACGACACCATGGACCCTTTCGCTGTCGAAGGCGGGAAGCCAGTGGCGATCGCAAGCGCGGCGGAGCCGGGCGAAGCGGGTCGCCACTCATGGAGATAGGGGACCCCGCGCACCCGACAGAGCCCATTGACCCTTGCTGCCTTCCGGCCCTGGGGGAGTTCACAGGATAGACGCCGCGCGGGGTCCAGCGACGAGTCTAATACCTGCCCCGGAGCCGACGACGAGCAACTGGCGGGGGCCATCGGGCCCTCGGTTACCATGGCCACGGAGGATTCGCCTAGTGGCCTATGGCGCTCGCCTGGAACGCGGGTTGGGTTAACAGCCCTCGCGGGTTCAAATCCCGCATCCTCCGCCATTGGTCCGCCAAGCGGACACGTACGAATTGATATGGATTCGGGTCGGCCGCCTTTAGGCTGGCGTGAAATCACCAGCACGAGGAGGGGTATGGGGCGCAAGGTCGCCATCCCATGGCACGCGTCATTCTCGATCGCTGCCGGCTTCCTCTACTTCTTCTTCGTGCTGCCCCGCTGGCCCGAGCTGATGGGCGACACCGCGCACACGTTGGGGACGGCGCTGCGCATCGTGACGGGTGCGCTCGTCGCGCTCGCGGCGCTGCCCGTGGTGTTCACCCTGCTGCGCACCCGCAAGCCCGAGTTGGGGACGCCGCAGCTGGCCCTGTCCATCAGGATCTGGTCGATCGTGGCCCACGTGCTGGCCGGGGTGCTGATCATCGGGACGGCGATCAGCGAGATCTGGTTGAGCCTGGACGCCGCCGGGCGGTGGTTGTTCGGGATCTACGGCGCCGCCGCCGCGATCGCGTTGCTCGGCATTTTCGCCTTCTACCTCTCCTTCGTCGCCGAGCTGCCCCCGCCGCCGCCCAAACCGATCAAGGCCAAGAAGCCCAAGGAGCGTCGCGTGCGGCGCAAGAAGGGCGCCGAGGCCGAAGCCGACGAAACGGAAGAAGCCGAAGAAGCCGAAGCCGCCGCGGCTGACGATGAGGCGGAGACCACCGAGGCAGAAGCCGAAGCAGCCTCAAAGACCGAAGAGGCCGAGCCTGCGGCGGCCCCCGCCGAAGTCACCGCCGAAACCATCGAAACCGCCGAACCTGAGGCCGCACCGGAGCCGACGACCGAGGCCGCGCCCGCCGAGGACACCGAGGAAGTCGGCGACGAAAGCGACGAGTCGAAGGCCAAATTGCGCAACCGGCGCCCGACCGGCAAGGGGTCGCACCGAATGCGGCGCAGGCGCACTCGGGCCGGCGTGGCTCTGGACGAAAACGCCGACGAGGACTAGTTCAGCGGCGCCGCAGCCCCTCCACGTAGACGGCGATGCGTCGCAGCGTCTCGTCCGTGCCCCACATCCGGCGCACCTCGTCATCGACGCCGCGGGCCTCGTGGATGCGCGCCATCGTCGGGGCGTGCAACTGTGTCTTCGTCTGCCGGTAGGCGTCGGCCGGGATGCCGCCCAAGTCCGACGCCTCCGCCACGGCCACCTCGATGAGCTCGTCGGCGACGACGCGGTGGGCCAGCCCGCGGGCCACGGCATCCCCGCCGCGATAGTTGCGGCCGCCCAGCAACACCTCATCGGCGTGCACCCCGCACGCGTAGCGCATGACCTCCAGCGCGGCGACCGGGAACGGCACCCCGACGCGCACCTCGGCCGCACCGATCTGCGCCTCGGGGCTGATCAGGCGGCGGTCGCAGGCGCACGCGAGCACGCAGCCGCCCGCGATGGCGGCGCCGTTGATCGCGGCGACCGTTGGCCCCGGATAGCTGAACACCGCCTCGAACGCCGCGGACAGCGCGGGTACCAGCCGATCGGTGTAGCCGGTGCCGCCCTGCACCACGCGGTTGAGGTCGACGCCGGCGCTGAAAGCTCGGCCCGCACCGGTGACAACCAGTGCACCGGCGGCCGACCGTGCCAGGTCGCGCACCGCCGAAGAGAGCTCTTCGAGCAGCTCGACATCCTGCGCGTTGACTGCACCCGATGACAGCGTCAGCACCTGCACGGTCCCCACGATGCTGATGTCGATCATGATCATTCCTCCGATCAGCGGCTGACCGCCGCGAGGACGACTGGGATGTCCGTGTTCTCGTCGGTGTGATAGCTCGCGCAGACGCGGTGGTAGCCGTCGGCGATCTGCAACGGAACCCCGGTCATGAAGTCGCCGCGAACCAGCAGGATGGGCGAGAGGGGCAGGCCCTTCTCGATCTTGGTCAGGTCCGCCGCGACGTGCGGGTTGTCCACCGGCAGCAGGCTCAGCTGCGCCGCCCGCAGGATGTCTTTGGCCTTTCTGTGCGTCACGGTGCCGGACTTCAGCTTTTTGACCACCTTTTTCACGGTCTGGCCGTCCGCAAGCATGGTGAGATAGTCCGCTGCCGCCGGAAAGTCATGGGCCTCAGGCTTTTCCAGCCATTTCACGCTGAGCATCGTGTTCCTCCATGTGCCGGCTCCGACATCGACGCAGCCTACCGGCTCGGCCCCGCGAAATTTGGGATCGGTAGCAACCGGGGCGGTCTGTACTTGCGCCAGGACGACGCCATCGGGGCGGCGCACGAAGGAAGGAACTACAAGTGAAACGTCTTCTCGCAGCTGCGATTGGGACCCTGGGCTGCGCCGCGGCTTCAGTGGCCCTGGTGGGATGCTCGGGCGGTGGCCACACGGCCGCACCTGCGCCGAGCACCACCCCCAGCGCCTCCACCGGCACCAACGCGCAGGTCAAGGTGGGCGGTACGGACCTGGCCGGCGTGAACCCGGCCTCGGTGACGTGTGTGCGGACCGGCGGCAAGATCGACATCGGCAGCGGCTCCACGGGCGGCGCCCAGCAGGCGCTGGCCGTCGTGATGACCGACGAAGCCAACCCGAAGGTCCAGTCGGTGGCCCTCTTTGTCGACGGCAACGCCCTGGCGGTCAGCGACAACATGGGCGCGAAGGTGGGTTCGGCCAGCGTCGCGGTCGATGGCAAGACCTACACCATCACCGGTCAGGCGCAGGGCGCCGACATCAAGAACCCGATGGCGGGAATGATCACCAAGGATTTCACCATCAAGGTGTCCTGCGGCTGATCGATTGCGGCCCTCGAGCGGCGGACGTGCCTCACTCACGCGTCCGCCGCTCGCGGTTTGGCCAACCAGATACCGCCCCCGGACTTATGATGCAGCCGTGTCGATCCCGGACGAATTGGATAAGGCGCGTCGCATGGCGTTCGCCGCCGATGAGACCGGGGCACGCGACCTGCTGCTCTCGTTGATTCCGCGGATCGAGCGCGAGGACCGCGACGACCTGATGCTGGAAGCCCTTGCACAGCTTGGCGAGATCTACCTCGCGCGCGGGGCCTACGACGGGGTGCGGGAATCGGTCCGGCGTATTCGGGACTGCGTGGCCATCTACGCGGGCCTGCCCGCCGACGCCGAAATCACGCACATGATCCGCCGGTACTCGCGGCGCGCCCAGTTCCTGCAGACGGCACTGGGCGCGGCGCTGGGTGATCACGAAGGCGCAGCGGCGGAGCTGGAGTCGTTGTGCGACAACGACTCCGGACCCGACGACCTCGCCGACGAGCACCGGTACCTGTGCACGTACGCGCACGTCCTGTGCGCGATCGCGCTGTGCGACGACGACCTGCACGTGCGATCAGTCCCATTGTGGGAGACGGTTCTTGAAGGCATAGGGCGTGCCGGGGACACCGGTGAGCGCGCCGACCACCTGTGGGTCACCGCCGCGACCGGGTACGGCAGGTTCTGCGTGGAGACCGGACGGTTGCCGGAAGCCGAGCCGTGGCTGCGCCGCGCCGAAGCGCGGGCACACGCCAACGGGTGGGAACTGGCCGCAGCCAGAGCGCAATTGGAGCGGGCCGCGGCGCGGTGGGCGGCCAACGACCACGCCGGCACCGAGGAACTGGTCGGGCAGGCCTATCCCGTCATCGCCCGCCACGAGCGGGCCCACGACGTCGCGCGGTGCTGGCTGTACATGGGACTCACCCGGCTGGGAGCCGGCGCGCTGGAGGCCGCCGACGAATGCTGGGAGCACGCCGAACGACAGTGGCGGGAATTGGGAAAGCCGCTGCATCTGCACCGTATCCTGTTGCAGCGCAGCTGGATCGCCATCTTCTGGAGCCACTTCTCCGACGCGGTCGAGCTGATCGCGCAGGCCCGCGAACTGCTGGACTCCTCGCCGCGCAGCAGCTGGCTGCAGTACGCCCAGCTCGACAATCACCTCGGAACCGTCTGGCGCGCGGACGCTTTGGCCGACCTCGGGTTCGACAGCTCGGGTGATCCCGACGAGACCCTGGAGGAAACCGAGGCGCGCCAGGCCGACGGGCTCGGCATCCTGCGCGGCGAGGTCGGCACGCCGGAGTACTGGCGCGGAATGACCAAGCTCGAACAGGCCGCCGAGCTCAAGGTGCCGGCCGCCCTGGCGGTTGACTCGGTGCGATATTCGATCGCCGACGCCGACGCCCGGGCCCGCTGGGCCAGCGGCATCGCGGCGCCCATCCTGGCCGGCGCGTTCGCCGTGGCCTGGGAGTGGGAGAACACCGCGCTGATCAGCGAGCTCGTCGAATACCACAGCGCGCGAGGGACTTTCGAGGGCCTACAAAGGCCGCGGATCGGAGAATGGGCGTCGACGGCCATCGCGTCGGTGCCCATCGACGCCGACGCGGAGCCCGCCGCGCTGGCCGCCGCGGGCCCACCCGTCGCGGGCGGCGCGTCGCTGACCAGGCTGGGGCCGTTGCCGCCGTTGCAGATGCAACCCGGGGCGGGGCCGATCCTGAGTCACTATCGTGAGCTGGCTTCGCAGCGCTACGGACGCGATGTCACCGCGGCCGAGCCTGCCTGGTCGACGTGGCCATGAGCGAGGCCGGCCGGCTGACCCTGGTGCTGCGGTACGCCGACCTCGGGATAGCGACCTACGCCAGCCTGCGGATCGTCGGACAGCCGTCGAGGACCGTCACCTGGGTGCTGGAAGAGCCGCTGCTGCTGGCCGCACTGCAGGAGCTCACCGCCGCCCTGCCCGAGCCGCATGGCGCCGAAACGCGGCACGATGCCATCCAGCGCGCCCTGGCCACGGGACCATTCGCCAAGCCGGACACCGAACTCACGGTCGCCTACATCCTGGGTGTGCTGCTGATCGGTACGCCCGGGTGGCAGCTGTTGGCCGAATGCGTCGCCTCGCCGCGGGCGGTGCTGTTCGTCTCGCCGAGCGCACGGCTGGCCCGGATGCCCTGGGGGCTGCTGGCAATCCCGAAGTCGGGCCCCAGCAAAGAGGAACTGGTGCGTGCGCGCCAGGACGCGATTACCGCCAGCGGGCGCACGGCGGCCCAAATCCCTTGGCGGCTAGGCAATATCGACGAGCTCACCGATGGCCATCGGCTGATGGAGCTGGTCGACGTGCTGATGGCGGTGCCGCCCAACATCGTGCACTCGCCGCGAACGCCCGCCGGGTGGGACACCCGGCGAGAAGGGCCGCCGCTGCTCGTTCTCGATCCTCGGGTGCCGGGACAGCGACCGGACTCCGCGCTGGGATCGGTGCTGGGCAGGCCCTCGCCGCACACGCCCGTGGCAGCGCATTTCGCCGGACTCATCGAACGGCGACCCGTCCTGCCGCGCGCCGACACCGTGCTCGACCTGTTCCGCCGGCAAGACGCCGACCGCGCGTGGCTGGGCGAGCTGCTGGCACAAACCCCGTGCCGGCTGCTCTACGTCGGCCACGCCAGCTCGGCGGACGACCAGCACGACCAGGGAACTCGGGCGGACCGGGCGGCACTGCACCTGGCCGACACCGCGGATATCCCCGGGGATGCCAACGCGATCGGCGATCACCGCCCATTGACCGCCTCGGACCTGATGGCCCTTCGATTGCCGATGCCGCCACGCGTAGCGCTGCTGGCGTGCGGCTCGGGTGGTGACTACCAATTCGACGAGGCAACCGGTTTGGTGGCGGCGATGATCCTGAACGGCGCGCAACTGGTGACCGCCACCTTATGGTCGCTGCCGACGACGGCGGCGTACCGGCAATTCGCCGAGTTGTCCGGTGCGCCGGAGCCCGAACCGGCCGATCCGATGGCCGAGCTGGTGGCCGCCGTGGACGGCGCGCACGACGCCGCGCGGGAAGCCGGATGCGCGGTAAACCGTTGGCAGCGAGAGCAGATGCGGCGCTGGCGCGACGGGGATCTCAGTGCCAGCCCGCTGTATTGGGCCGCCCTGGTCACGTTCGCCGTGGACGGCGAACGGTAGCGCTCACAGCGATGCCACCCAGGCCGCGTGCACGGCCAGCACATCGTCGGGCAGCGAAAGTTCCTCGCGGGCGGTCGGATCGAAGGCCACCAGCACGACCAGGCCCGGCCGCAGCACGGACAAATCCAGGCCCCCCTCGCATCGCGCCAGCTTGCCGATGAACGTCTCCCCCGAGACGGCCACCACCTCGATGAAGACCTGACGCTTGACCTTGCGCACGGTGCCGACCCCGACGGTGCGGTTCCCGGCGTCCCGGCGGCGGCGCGACCCGACCCAATCGGCCAGCAGCAATAGCTTGTTCATCCGATCAGCGTCGCGCCGCGCACCGGCTACCGAACCCAACTTTATTGCTGCCGCAAACTTTGCGATGGCCCTATTCTGTGCAGATGAGCGCCGACCCCCAGGTAGCGACCGCCGTGGAAGGCGAGACGTCGGGCCATCCGCGGCGGCTGGTGATCGAGGCGGCGTGGCGGGCCATCGGTCCGGGCGTGGAGGTGCTCAGCGGTGACGATGGCGGCCCGCTGAGCCGCACCGTCAAACGCATCATCGACCCGTTGGTGCTGCGCCTGCGGTCCAACCCCGCGTATTCGGCCCCGGTCGTGGCGCCCGAGACGGCCACGGCGATGCATGACCTCATCGTCGGTAGCGGTTCCGAATTGCGCGCGGCGGCAGCCTGGTTCGACGCTCTGAAACTGGAGCGACGCCGGCAGCGGATTCGCACCGGGAACGCGCAGGAACTGTACTTTCCGGTGTGCTTCGAACTCGCCGTCACCAAAGGTCCACCGACGCCGCAGGATTACGAGACGGCCGCGACGGTGCTCGGCGAGATCCACCGGGATCGCGATCGCACCGCGATAGAGGTGCTGCATCGATACGTCGCGGACCCCGATGTCGTTGCCACGCTGGCCAAGCAGCTGGAGCGCAGTTGGCGCGACGTGCGCGCGGGAGAGGCCGCCATCGATCCGTTGCGGGCAGAGCTCGGCACCGTCTTGGGCGCGGCCGGCAGCCACGGCGCCGCCGCGGCCCGTCAGCGGGTCTGGACGGCGATGATCACCGGCCCCACCCCGTACAACCTGGGCGCGCTGGCCCGCACCGACACCGCCCGGCTGCCATGGTCGCTCGTCGAGTTGGGATTGAGTTCGATTGCCCCGCAACGCCCCCCGGCGATCTCACAGAGCCCGGACGGCGACCGACCGCTGGATCGCAGCGTGGTGGACCGGGTGCGCGCCACCCTGCGGCGTGCCCTGGATCGCGACGCGTTGCCCGAAATCCCTTTGCTCTGCGAGGAAGAAGTCGACCGGGCCTGCGCGCCGTGGGGACTGTTGGCCGAAGACAAACAAGCCACGCTGGTGGCCGGCATCGAGGTCGCGGTCCAGCTGGCTCCGCTGGATCCGTCCGCCTCCTGCCGCTACGACTTGGCCACCCAGATCCAGGCGCGGCTTCGCAAGGAAGCATATGTGTTGCACGCCCGGCGTTACCTGGCCGAGAACGGGCCGATTCATCCTCGCCAACGGCAGGTGGTCGACGACCTGGCCGCCTACGCGCAGCCCTACCTGAGCCGGCTGTGGGCCCGGCTGCACGGGCGCGATGTCTGGCAGGAACCCTGTGCCGACGTCGACGACGTGCGCGCGCTGCTCGACGGTGTGGCCCGGTCGGTGAGCCTCGACCACCGGCAACGGATCAAAGCGATGCTGGAATTGCAGGTGGCAGGGTGAGACTGGTTGCCGATTCCGGGCTTTGGAGCACCGGCCCCGACGACACCGCGGCCGCGACGCCACTGGTCGTGCTGCTGGAAGTCAGCGGCGCGGTGCTGTCCTGGACACTCGACGATCCCGACGATGCGGCGCCGCACATCACGTTCACCGATGTGTCGCGCGCGGACTGGTTGTGGCGGATCCTCGGCGAGGCCGGACATGTCGCCGTGGTGTCGGCCGTGGACGGGGCGGCCGGCCGGCCGCACAGCATCGAGCTCACCGGCGTCGAGCTGGTGCCGGGCTCGGTCGCCCCGCTGCGCAGGCTGGCCACCGGGCACTGGCTGCGCCGATGGTGGCCGGCCAGCAGACAGGACGGTATCGCCGGCCTGGACCGAGCGCTGCTCGACGTCGAGGTCGCGTTGCTGACCGCCGGGGCGCAGAGCTTCTTCCCCGACGACACGCTGGATTCCGACATGACGCAGCTGCTGGCGCCGCACGCCGCCGCGCTGATAAGCCATGTCCGCAGCGCTGATTCGCGGGTTGTCGACCTGGTCCGGGCGGGCGCCGGACTCGCCGACGAGATCGGCACGGACGACGACGACTGGTCCGAACTGATTGCGGCCGTGGATGATTCGAGCTTGATCGTGACGTTGCCGAGCGATCGCCGCGACGACTACGCGCTGGCCGCCGGCGCGGGCTCGGGTCCGCGCGGTGCGGGCGCGATAGCCCGGGGCGTCGCGTCCGTCGCCTGGAGCGGGGTTCCGCCCGCGATCTTCGATGCCGGCGAGAACACCGTCGGCTGGAGCATCGAGACCGCCGGGGCGACGGCCGTCGCCGCGGTGCAGGCGGCCGTCATCGGCCCGGACCCGGCCACCGGCATCGCGGTGCGGCTGCGTTCGGCGGCCATCGACGGCACTGGCACCCTGGACGCGGCCGGGCGCGCGACCCTTCCGCTCGAGGACGGCCAAGGGCGCGCCCTCACCGAGTCGGCGGCGTGGGACCACGACTGGTCTGCGACGTCGGTGGTCGTGGGCGCCGAAACGCCCGAATCCGCCGAGACCAGGGAACGCGTGCGAGGGTGGGTGCGGGCCCGGCTGGACCTACCGCCGCGCGACGCCTTCCTCGCCGAAATATTGGCCTCAGAATCTGCCTATTAGGCCTACTAAGAACCCCGGTCATTCCCTATGCTGAGCGAGTGCCAAACACCTATCGCGTCGTTCAGTGGAACACCGGAAACGTCGGCAAGAGCTCACTGAAATCGATCGTCACCAACCCCACCCTCGAACTGGTGGGCTGCTATGCCTGGTCGCCGGAGAAGGCCGGGCGCGACGCCGGCGAACTCGTCGGGCTCCCGCCGCTCGGCATCAAGGCGACCAACGACATCGACGAGCTGCTGGCGCTGAAGCCGGACTGCGTGGTCTACAACCCGATGTGGATCAACGTCGACGAACTGGTCCGCATCCTGTCCGCGGGCGTCAACGTGGTGACCACCGCGTCGTTCATCACCGGACACAACCTGGGCGAGGGCCGCGACCGGATCCTGGAGGCCTGCGAGAAGGGCGGCTCCACGATCTTCGGGTCCGGCGTCAGCCCGGGCTTCGCCGAACTGCTGGCCATCGTGTCGGCCATGGTGTGCAACCGGATCGACAAGGTCACCGTCAACGAGGCCGCCGACACCACGTTCTATGACTCCCCGGAGACCGAGAAGCCGGTCGGCTTCGGCCAGCCGATCGACCACCCCGACCTGCCGGCGATGGCCGCGAAGGGCACGGCGATTTTCGGCGAGGCCGTCCGGCTGGTGGGCGACGCGCTGGGGGTCGAGCTCGACGAGGTGAAGTGCGTCGCCGAGTTCGCCCAGACCACCGAGGATCTCGTCATGGCGTCCTGGACCATCCCGGCGGGGCACGTCGCGGGCACCTACATCAGCTGGCAGGGCATCGTCAACGGCAAAGTCCTGATCGACCTCAACGTGCGGTGGAAAAAGGGGCAGACGCTCGAACCCGATTGGCAGATCGAGCAGGACGGCTGGGTCATCCAGGTCGACGGGCAGCCGACGGTCACCACCAAGGTCGGCTTCCTGCCGCCGCCGTACTTCGAGGCCACGACGCTCGAGGAATTCATGGACCTCGGTCACATCATGACGGCGGTGCCCGCCATCAACGGGATCGCCGCCGTCGTGGCCGCGGCGCCGGGCATCGCCACGTACGCCGATCTTCCGCTGACACTGCCGCGCGGCAACGCGTATGTCAGCATTGATCGGTGAGTGCGCGCTGCATCATTCGCATCCTCAGCGTTGCGGCCGCGACGACATCGGGGACCTTGAGCGGGCCCCTCGATAGCACTGCGGCGCATGCCGATCCGTGCCCGGACGTCGAGGTGGTGTTCGCCCGCGGCACCGGCCAGGACGTTGGCCTCGGCGAGGTGGGTCAGGCCTTCGTCGACTCGCTCGGATCGCAGATCATCGGGCGTTCGATGGGCGTCTATCCCGTAAATTACCCGGCGACAGGGGATTTCGCGTCGAGCGCGCTAACCGGCGCCGACGATGTGGTCGCTCACGTCAATGACATGATCGGGCGCTGCCCCGACACGCGGCTGGTGCTCGGCGGCTTCTCCCAAGGGGCGGGCGTGATGGATCTGGCGACCAGGGCCCTGCCGCCCCAGGCCGTTGATCACGTGGCGGCGATCGCCATCTTCGGTAATCCCACCAGCGAGCGCGCAGGCAATTTCACCGGCGTCGTCTTTTCGTCGATCGGCCCGCCGTATGCCGCCAAGACCATTGACATGTGTGCCGACGGCGATCCCGTATGCTCCGCCGCTGGCGGCAGCCTCATGGCGCACGGCTCGTACGTCCCATCCGGGATGACGGCCGAGGCCGCCACCTTGGTCGCGGGACGGTTATAGGGCGGCCCGTCGCCGAGCGGGTTTGGCGTAGCGGGCACCCAGCGCCGGCACCGCGATCGGCCCCTGGTCGCGGACCGACTCGATGGCATTGCGCAGCGGACGGGCAAGGCCCGCAAAGGATCCCATGTCGAACAGCAGCGGGGTCAGCAGCCGGTTGTGGACGAAGCCGAAGGAGCTGCCGGCCTCGGGGTCGGCCCAGCCGAGCGTCCCGCCCAGCCCGACGTGACCGAAGCCGCGCAGCAAACCGGGAACCGGCGACTCGTGGTAGCCCAGGTGAAAAGGCATGGGCACGACCATGTTCGCGTCCGGCCACCTGCGGCGCGCCTGCCCGGCCAGCCCGTGCGCCAGGTCCTCGGACACGAACGTCTTCCCGTCGATGCGGCCGTCGTTGGCCAGCACGCCGAACATCTTGGCCAGCGCCCGCGCCGTCACCACGCCGTTGGCGGCGGGCACCTCGCCGTCCAAAAACGGGGTGTCGCCCTTGATCAGGGAGATGACGCCGGGGAAGTACATCGCGCCCAGCGCACCGGAGAACGGCAGACCGGCCACCCGCGGTGCGATGAAGTTGATCACCGGTGCGCGCAGCCGGCCCTGCGGTATCAGGATTTCGGCCGCAGTGGTCGGCGAGCCTTCCGGTGGGCGGCCCAGATGCAGCCCGTCGGTATTGAGCGGACGGGCCACCTCCTGGCGGATCAGCTCGCGCATGCCTTTGCCGGTCACCGCCCTGGCCAGACCGGAGAGCAGCCATCCGTAGGTGAGCGCGTGGTAGGCCTGCACGCCGCGCAGGTGATCGACCGGCGCCGCCGCCAGGCGCTCCTCCATCAGCAGGTGGTCCATCAAGTCTGTCTTGGTGACGCCGCGCAGGTGTGACAACCCGGAACGGTGCCGCAGGACGTCGCGGACCGTGATCTCGGCCTTCCCGTTGGCGGCGAACTCCGGCCAGTATTCGGCGACGGGCGCGTCGTAGGACAGCAGGCCGCGGTCGGCGAGCCGGTGAATCACGGTCGACGCGACGCCCTTGGTCGCCGAGAACACCATGGCGCCGGTGTCCGCGCCCCAGCGCTGGGTGCCGGCCCGGTCCGACCACCCGGTCCAGACGTCCACGACGGCAACCCCGTCGACGTAGACGCTCAGCGCTCCCCCGCCGAACCGGCGCCCGGGAAACAACTGGGAGAACACTTTGATGGCGCGCGCGAAACGCGGGTCGGCAGCACCGGACACACCGCGCGGCAAGCCAGCGTCGGTTACCAGCAGAGTCGACGGCGTCACCGTCGCGACGCCTCGAGCGTTCACGAGCTTGAAGCTATCAGCCTGAGCCGATTCACCCCTGGCCCTGGCTTCGCAGCTCAACGCGCGGTGCCGTCGAGAAGCGCGTCGAGGAGTCCGTCGAACTCGGTCGCGGGCGGCCCACCCGCCGGTATGCCGGTCAGCACCCGCAGCAGCAGGGTGCCGATCAGCGCGTTCGCGACCGAATCGAGGTCCGCGTCGGCCTGCAAGTGGCCGTCGCTGGCGGCCCGGCGCAGGCGGTCCAACAGCCCGGCGTGCTGGGGGATGCTGAGTTGTTGGTAGAGCGCCTCGTTGTCCAACGCGCTTGCGGCCGCAGCGGCGATCAACGCGCGTATGAGTGCTGCGCTCGCCGGGTCGGCTATGAATTCGGCGTGCTCGACGAGCCAGGAGCGCAGATCGGCCCGAAGGTCACCGGTGTCGGGGACCTCGAACGAGCCGCCTCGGCCGTAGGCGTCCAGGACGGCATCTGCGACGAGTGGGGCTTTCGACGGCCACCGCCGGTACAACGTCTTCTTCCCCACTTTGGCGCGGGCGGCCACCTTTTCCATCGACAACTCGGCATAGCTGCCCGCTGCCAAGAGATCCCGGGTGGCCACCAGAATCACATCGTCAAGCTGCATGTCGCGCGGCCTGCCGCCCCTCATCTGAGGCATGGGGCGAGCTTAGATCAGGGCAAGCCCTTCCAAAGGGTGTGCCGCATGCGGTAACTTCGCCTCCAGCCAGTAACGACACGGTCCGTGTCGTTACTGGCCCACCACGGCCATCCACGGCGAGAGGATCCCGGTGACCACACTGCCGCTGTCGGTGCCGCAGAGCTGGGATGACATCACACCGGCCTGGATGTCGGCGGCCCTCGCGGAGCGTCACCCCGATGCCGTCGTCGACGAGGTGGCCGTCGAGCTTTGCGACGACGGCACCAACCGGCGCGCCCGATTGGCGCTGAGCTATTCGACCGGCAGCGGTCCGGCCACCGTGTTCGTCAAGGCCGCCGATCCGGCTCACAAAGAGCTGATCCGGATGACCAGCGGGATGTTCCACGAGCCGCGACTGTTCATGTCCGGTGTTCGCCTACCCCTCGAACACCCGACGGTGTACACCGCTGTGATCGATGAAGACGCCTACGACTTCATCATGGTCATGGAGGATCTGAACGCACGTGCGGCGGATCCGCGTGATTCGCTCCGACCGCTGACCGTCGACCACGCCGCCTCCGGGGTGCGGGCCCTGGGCCGACTGCACGGCCGGTACTGGGGCGAGCGCGTACTGCGACATCCGGATCTCGTCTGGCTCGAACCGTTCCTGGCCTTCGACGGCCTGCAATACGCTCCGCTGCCGTCGGCCCTGGAACTCCTCGACCGCGACACTCCCGCCGAGGTGCTGGATCTGACCATCGACCATCTCGTCGAGTCAGTGTGGAAGCCCTACATCCGGACGCTCACCTCATCGCCGCAGACGTTGCTGCACGGCGATCCCCACATCGGCAACACGTACGTCACGCCACAGGGCGAAGTGGGGTTCCTCGACTGGCAGATGACGCGCCGCGGAAACTGGTCACTTGACCTCGGCTACTTCCTGCAGGGCGCCCTGACGGTTGATGATCGCCGCAAGCACGAACGTAGCCTGCTCGACGAATACCGCGATGCGCTCGCCCTGTCCGCCGACGAGATGCCGTCCCGTGCAGAGGTTTGGTTGCGCTATCGCGCGTCGGTTGCACACGGGCTGACGTTGTGGCTGTGCACGGCCAGCGCCGACGGGGGACTCTGGCAACGCGTCGAAGTCGCTGCGGCCCTGGCCCAGCGATACGCGGTCGCCTTCGGCGACTTGGAGAGCGCGGCCGCGATCGCCGCGATTGCGAGCTGAACCCGCGGCGCCCCTCAGGGGATCGGCGGGTCGGGAGGCTCGGGCTTGATAACGCGCGGTTGTTCGGTGGGTGAGTCGCTTAAATAGCGCCTCAGCCGCAGTAGCTGATTGACGACCATGCCGATGCCGAGCAGCATCAACCCCACCACTACTGCCACCACGATTGCGGTGCTCACGAGTTCCATGATGACAGGGCGGGGGTTTCGATAGCTCCTGTTGAGGGGTAGCCAGCAGGCCATGAGCAACGAAGACAAAGTGAAGAACAAGATCGAGGACCTCGGGGGCCGGGCCAAGGAAGCCGTCGGCAAAGCGACCGGTGATCCCGACACCAAAGACGAGGGCCGGGCGGACCAGGCGAAGTCCAGCCTGAAAGATGCCGGCGAGAAGGTGAAGGACGCTTTCAAGAAGTAATGAACATTCGCAAGGTGTTGGCCGTCGTGTCGGCGCGCGGCTTGTCGGTGTCCGCGCTTTCGGCTGCGGCGGTGTTCGGTCCGTTCGTCCCGAGCGCGCCCGTTCCGCCCGCGGCGGCCGAGCCGTGTCCCGACGTCGAGGTCGTCTTTGCCCGGGGATCCGGCGAACCGCCGGGTGTCGGCGGGATCGGGCAGACATTCATCGACACGTTGCGCTCACAGGTCGGCGGCAGATCACTGACCGTCTACCCGGTCAATTACCCTGCCAGCACTGACTTTTCGAGCGCCGACTTCCCGTTGACCGTCATCGACGGCATCCGGGATGCCAGTTCACACATCGAGTCGATGGCGGCGAATTGCCCCAACACCAAGGAGGTGCTCGGCGGCTACTCGCAGGGCGCGGCGGTGGCGGGCTACACCACATCGGCCGCCGTGCCCCCGGGTGTGCCCGCATCCCTGGTGCCCCCGCCGATGCCGCCGGACGTCGCGCAGCACGTGGCCGCCGTGACGCTGTTCGGGACGCCGTCGGGTCAATTCCTGCAGAAGTACAACGCACCGCCGCTGACCATCGGGCCGCTGTATCAGCCCAAGACGCTCGAGTTGTGCGCGCAGGGCGACCCGGTCTGCGGCAACGCCGAGGGCAACGACTTTGCGGCGCACACCTCCTATCCGGTTAACGGCATGACAAACCAAGCCGCCAACTTCGCCTCCAGCCACCTCTAGGTTTGGCGGTCTTGCAGAATGAGCCCATGCGGGTTCTGATCACGGGCGGTACGGGGTTCGTCGGCGGGTGGACCGCCAAGGCCATTTCCGACGCCGGGCACTCCGTCAGGTTTCTTGTCCGCAACCCCGACAAGCTGCACACCACCGTCGCCAAGCTGGGCGTCGACGTCTCGGACTTCGCCGTCGCGGACATCACCGATCGCGTCGCGGCGCGCGAGGCGTTGCAGGGATGCGACGCCGTCGTGCACAGCGCCGCGCTGGTCGCCACCGACCCGCGCCAGACGCCCGAGATGCTCGCGACCAACATGCAGGGCGCCCAGAACGTGTTGGGTCAGTCCGTCGAACTCGGCCTGGACCCCATCGTCCACGTGTCCAGCTTCACCGCGCTGTTCCATCCGGACCTGGAGACGCTGACGGCGGACCTGCCGGTGGTGGGCGGCGCGGATGGATACGGAACGTCCAAGGCGCAGGTCGAGATCTACGCCGCCGGCCTGCAGGACGCGGGAGCGCCGGTCAACATCAGCTATCCGGGCATGGTGCTCGGTCCGCCGGTCGGCGACCAGTTCGGTGAGGCCGGCGAGGGGGTGCGCGCGGCCGTGCAGATGCACGCGATCCCCGGACGCAGCGCGGCCTGGCTCATCGTCGACGTCCGCGACCTGGCCGCGCTGCACGCGGCATTGCTCGAGCCCGGACGCGGACCGCGCCGCTACACCGCCGGGGGTCACCGGGTGCCCGCGGCCGACCTCGCCAACCTGATCGGCGAGGTCGCCGGGACGCCGATGGTCGCCGTCCCGATCCCGGACACCGCGTTGCGCGTTGCGGGCGCGGTGCTGGACCGGGCGAACCGTTTCCTGCCCTTCGAGACGCCGTTCACCTGGGCGGGCATGCAGTACTACACGCAGATGCCGGCGTCCGACGATTCCCCGAGCGAACGAGACCTCGGCATCACCTATCGGGACCCCAAAGAGACCGTGGCGGATACCTTCGAGGCCATTCGCACCGCGGGCGGCTGACCATGGGGCGGCTCAGCCTTCGGGCTTGATCTCCAGGCCGACGTGCACCTTGTCGATGCCGCCGCGGACGATCGAGTGCACATAGAACCACGGCGCGTGGTACCAGTACCGTTTGAGGACGGCGTTGTAGACGCGGCGCGTCTCGGACTTCGGTAGCACCCGGGCTTTCGCTTGGACCTCTTCGCTCTTGGGCTTGCCCAGCACCGTGCTCTTGGCGATCGTCACCCTGGGAGTGTTGTTGATGCGCTTGGTTTTCCACGACCCGTCATCGGTGATCACCAACAGCGTGTCGTCGCCGTCGGGCACGCCCCAGATCGGTGTCGGTTTCGGACGGCCATCCTTGGTGAAGGTCGTCAACAGCAAGTACTTGGATTGGATAACGTCCTTGAAGCTGGGGGCCACGCGTGTTCCTTACCTGTCGGGGTTGCCCCATCGCTATCCCCGGTAGTTAAGAAACTTAAACGCGGAACGCAACATGGTCACGAGGCCGCGGTCGATATGGACTGGCTGGCCGTGTAGCTGTCGATCCCCTCGGTGCCGAGTTCGCGGCCGTACCCGCTGTTCTTGACCCCACCGAACGGCGCCGCCGGATCCATGATGTAGCCCTCGTTGACGCCGAAGGTGCCCGACCGCACCCGGGCCGCCACGCCGTAACCGCGCTCGACGTCGGCGGTGAACACCGATCCCGCCAGGCCGTACTCGGAGTCGTTGGCGATCCGAACCGCCTCGTCCTCGTCCCGGTAGGAGACGACCGTCAGCACCGGGCCGAAGATCTCCTCGCGGGCGATCCGCATGTCGTTGGTGGCATCGCTGAACAGCGTCGGCCTTACGTACCAACCGGTTTCGAGGCCGTCGGGCATCTCGCCGCCGCCGGTGACCAGGCGCGCGCCTTCGCTTCTACCCGATTCGATGTAGCCGCGGACCCGCTCCTGCTGGCGCCGCGCCACCAGCGGCCCGATCTGGGTGTCGGGGTCGGCCGGGTCGCCCACCGTCATCGACCGCATGCCCGCCGCCAGCGCGTCGACGAACTCATCCTTGCGGGCCTCCGGCACCAGGATGCGGCTCAGCGCATTGCATACCTGACCGCTGTTGGCGAGGCTGGCCATCTGAATCGCGGTGGCGGTCGCGGCGGGGTCGGCGTCGTCGAGCACCACGGCGGCCGACTTGCCGCCCAATTCCAGGCTCACCTGTCTCAGCCCCTGGGCGCACGCCAGCGCGACCTGCCGCCCGGCGGCGGTGGACCCGGTGAACGAGACCTTGTCCACGCCCGCGTGGCCCACCAACAGTTCACCCACGTCGCGGCCGCCGGGTACCACGTTCAACACGCCCGGCGGAAAGCCCGCTGCCGCAACGAGTTCGGCAAGCAGCTGGGCGTCGAGCACGGATTCGGGGGCGGGCTTGAGCACCACCGAGCACCCGGCCAACAGCGCCGGCACGATCTTGCACATGGTGAGGAACTGCGGCATGTTCCAAGGCACCACCGCGGCCACCACGCCGACCGGTTGCTTGACGATCCGAATGTCCTTGCCGTACAGGCCCGGACGATCCTGTCGCCACTGGTAATTCGCCGCCATGCCGCAGAACGCCGAGATCATGGTCAGCGGTAGGCGAACCTGCGCCATCTTCGCGAAGGTGATGGGCGCGCCGATCTCGGCCGAGATCAGCGCGGCCATGTCGGCCCGCCGCTCCTTGTAGATGCCGGCCAGGCGGGTGAGCGCCTCGATCCGTTCCGCCGGCTGCATGCGGGGCCACGGCCCGGTGTCGAATGCCCTGCGCGCCGCGTCGACGGCCCGGTTCACGTCGTCGGGTCCGGCGGCGACCGCGTGGCCGATCACCGCCTCGCTGTGCGGCGACACCACCGAGATGACGGCGTCGTATCCAGAGGCTGGTGCCGTCCATTCCCCATCGATGAAGAGCTGGTCCCTCTCGTACATCAATCTCCTTGGGGCTCTGCGTGTTCAGCGATCAGGTGTTGCGACCGCCGTTGACCCCGAGTATCTGGCCGGTGATGTAACCGGCTTCCTCGGAGACGAAGAAGGCGCATGCCGCGGCGATGTCCTCGGGCTTGCCGACGCGACGTACCGGGGTGCGCGCGATGTGATCCTCCACCGTGCCACCGAGCAGGTGCCGCCGCTCGGCGCTGCGCAGCATCGGGGTGTCGACGAAGCCCGGCGGAACCGCGTTGACCGTGATGCCGGCCGGACCGTATTCGAGGGCCAGCGATTTGGTCAGGCCGTTCACCGCGGACTTCGCGGCGACGTAGTGGGCCATGAACGGCTGCCCGGAGTGGGTGCTGGACGACGAGATGTTGACGATGCGACCCCATCCGGCCTCGACCATGTCGGGCAGCACGGCCTGAACGGTGTGGAACACGCCGTGCAGGTTCACGTCGATGACCTTGGACCATTCCTCGAAGGACATGTTCGAGAACTTTCCGAACCCCTCCACGCCCGCGGCATTCACCAGCACCAGAATCGGGCCGAACGCCGCGCGGATCTCCGCTATCGCGGTATCGACCTGGGCGCGGTCGGCGACATCGGCGCCATAGCCGAAGCCGTCGTCGGTGGGAGTCAGGTCGAGGACTGCCACCCGGAATCCATCGCTGCGCAATCGCTCGGCGACCGCACGGCCGATCCCCGAAGCACCGCCGGTTACGACCGCCGTCTTCACGCGAGCAACACCTCGACTTTCCTGAGCGACCGCCCAAATGGGCTTCACATGCCTATCACCCGGCCTCGCGTGCGGTCAAGCGCGAGTTGTCGATTTCGCCTTGATTCCGCTCAGGGGCCCACTTAGGGTCCGTTGATGGACAGACCCCCGTTTCGTTTCGGAGTGCAGGCCACCAATGCCGCCGGGTCACGAGAGTGGCGCGATACCGTTCGTCGCGTCGAAGATCTCGGATACACAACGCTTTTCCTCGCGGATCACTACCTGGGACCGGGGCCGGCGCAGCGAGAAGCGCGCACTCCGCGCCAAGACCTGGCGCCCATTGCGGCGATGGCGGCGGCGGCCGCCTGGAGCGAGACCTTGCGCATCGGTTGCCGCGTCTTCTGCATCGACTACCACGTGCCCGCGGTGTTGGCCAAAGAAGCGGCGACTCTCGATCTACTCTCCGACGGACGCCTCGAATTCGGCATCGGCGCCGGATGGAGCGGAGTCGAGTACGCCGCGATGGGGCTCGCATTCGACCGGCCGGGCCGGCGCATCGCCAAGCTGGCCGAGGTGGTTTCGCTCGTCAAGGCCCATTGGCAGGGTGAAGAACTGGATTACTCGGGCGAGTTGGTCGAGGTACGCGGCTATGCGGGGCGGCCACGGCCGGTGCAGCACCCCCATCCGCCGATCATGATCGGTGGAGGCGGACAGCGCGTTCTCACCCTGGCCGGACGCGAGGCCGACATCGTCAGCATCTCGAGCGTGCCTTTCGTGGCACGTGATCCCGACGGGCTGGACCCACAGGCGGTGGCGCAGCGCCGGATCGGCTTCGTGCGGGCCGCCGCCGGCGAGCGCTTCGGCCGGCTGGACGTCGAAAGCTCCCCCTATTTCACCGAAATCAGCGACGACCCCGAGACCGTGCTCGCGGGGCTGGCGAAGTCGACTGGCATCGCCGCCGACCTGTTGCGCGATCATCCGAATGTGCTGATCGGTACGGCGGAACACGTTGCCGAGACGCTGCATTCGCGCCGGGAAACCCTGGGCATCAACTACGTCACGGTGCAGCAGGCACAGATCGACTCCTTCGCGCCGGTGGTGGCCCGCCTGCACGGACGGTGAGCCTTGACCGCCGCGACCGCAGGTGCAAGCATGTCAGCTACGCGGTTTGGGCGATCGCTCAAACCAGCTGGCTGACAGTTTCTCGCAGAATGAGACGGCTCAATGGCAAAACGAACCAGGTACAGCGAATATCACGATCGGTATGCGAACTACCGGTTCGAACTCACCGACGACGGAATCCTGTTCATGCAGTGCCACACCAACGGCGGCAGTCTGGTGTGGGACTGGCGCGCGCACGACGACATGTCGGACGCGTTCGCCGACATCGCCGGCGATCGCGAGATCAAGGTGCTCATCCACACCGGCACCGGTGAGAACTACAACGCGAACTGGGGCCGCCTACCCAACGGCGAAGTGGTGGACAAGCCCGAATATCTGCTGATGCCCGGCACCCGAGGCCTAGTCAAGCTCGATGAAAAGGCTTGGTACGCAAGGCACCTGATCAGCAATGTGCTCGACGTAGACGTCCCGATGATCAGCGCCGTCAACGGCCCGTGCAACATCCACTCCGAGGTCCCGCTGATGGGCGACATCGTCCTGGCCTCCGAAGACACCTACTTCCAGGACGCCTCCCACTTCCCCCGCGGCCAGGTGCCCGGCGACGGACAGCACGTCATCTGGAGCTTCCTGGCCGGTCATACCCGCGCCCGCTACTTCCTGCTGACCGGCATGAAGCTCGGAGCGGCCGAGGCCAAGGAGTGGGGCGTCGTCAACGAGGTGCTGCCCAAGGACCAATTGCTGGACAGGGCCTGGGAACTCGCCCGAGAACTGGTCAAGCGCCCACCGCTGACGCTGCGTTATTCGCGGCAGTTGTTCACCAACCCGCTCAAGCGGGCCTTCATCGACGAGCTCGGCCATGGTCTCGCCCGGGAAACCTACGCGCAGCGCGCCTTCTTCCCGTTCGGCGGCGAGATGGCACCGCTGGACCGGGCCTGGGACCAGGAGCCTTGGACAAACTCGGCGCCCAACGGCGGGCAACGCAGCGAAGGAGTCCCCTCGTGACCGGCATCCAGCAGCGCCTGTCCACCGGGCGGGGCAAGTTCACCACCGACTATCCCGAACTGGGGACCGCGCCCGTCAGCTATGAGGATTCCATCTCCGAAGAGTTCTTCACCGCCGAGCGCAAGGCGGTCTTCGAGCGAAACTGGTTGTGCGTCGGGCGGATTGAACGCCTGCCCCGCAAGGGGTCGTACTTCACCCGCGACCTGCCCGGGCGGCTCGCCTCGATCGTGATCGCCCGCGACCGGGACGACACCGTGCACGCCTTCCACAACGTGTGCGCGCACCGCGGCAACAAGGTCGTCTGGCAGGAGCACCCGGCGCGGGAATCGTCGGGCACCTGTCGCGCGTTCGCGTGCAAGTACCACGGCTGGCGCTACGGCCTGGACGGCAAGGTCAACCACATCACCAACGAGGGCGAGTTCTTCGACCTCGACACGAGCACGCTGCGGATGCCGCCGGTGCACTGCGAAGTGTGGGCGGGGTTCATCTTCGTCAACCTCGCCGACGATCCGGTGCCGTTACGCAGCTTCCTGGGCGACGGATTGCTGGGCATCGAGGCCTATCCCTTCGACAAGATGACGCAGCACTACGGGTTCTCCACCCGCATCAACGGGAACTGGAAGCTGGCCGTCGACTCGGTCTGCGAGTGGTATCACCCGCCGTACGTGCACGGTCGCTTCATCGATCCCGATGTCGCCAAGGCCGAGAAGATGGTGCCGCCCGTCGACTCCTACCACTACGAGCTGTTCCGGCCGCACATGCTCACCTCGGTTCCCGGACCGCCCCCGCTGCCACCTCGTGAGCCCGGCACCGCGGGACCGGCCCGCCAGGACCAGCGCTGGGTCTACAAGCTGTTCCGCGCCGGCCTGTTCGGGCCCGACGACGTACCCGACTTGGGCTTTGACGGATCGCGACCGAACTTCCTCAATCGCGGCGAGATCGCCTCGTGGGGCAACGACCAGTTCTGGGTCTTCCCGAACATCTCGATCCAGATTTGGGCGCGCGGGTACTACATCACCTATACCTATTGGCCCGAGAGCGTCGACTCGCACATCTACGAGATCGACATGTACTTCGTGCCGCCGGCCAACGCCGCCGACCGCCTCGCCCAGGAACTTGTGGTCGACAGCACGATCGAGTTCGCGATGCAGGACGTGAACACGATCGAGGCCACGCATTCGGCGCTGAAGACCCGCGCGCAGAACACCTTTCACCTCAGCGATCAGGAATTGCTGATCCGCCAGTTTCACACCGTCATTCGCGACACCGTGGACGCCCACCGATCCGGGGAGTCGTCATGACACTGCCGCAGGGGTTCGCCGACCTCGAACCGTTCGTCGCCGATTGGGCGTTGCCGACCCGGGCGCAGCGCTACGAGGCGCGGCTGTCCAAGCCCTACGACGACCTCGTCACGTTCTACGACGCCATCGCCCCCCGGGCCGAGGAGGCGATCGCGTACCTGAATGAGCGCGACATCAACGCGTTACCGGACGATGCGACCAGGCTGCTGCACCTGCTCTATTCGATGATTCTGGTCTCCTATGCCGTCAACGTGTTCAAGCAGAACCGCATCCCGGACTCCGGCGCCGCGTTCTTCGACATGGTTGCCGAACCGGTCCCCTGACACGGCCTGTGATAAGACCACACTGTGACCGCATCCCAGCGACCGAAGGCGCGTGATTCGACCACGCGCGACATGCTGGTGGCGGCGACGAGTCAGATCATGGTCGAGGAGGGCTACGCCGCCGCCACGTCGCGGCGGGTGGCCGCCAAGGCCGGCGTCAAACCGGCCCTGGTGCACTACTACTTCCCCACGATGGACGAGTTGTATCTGGCCGTCTTCCGCAGCGGCGCCGCCGTCTACCTGGAGCGTCAGCAGCAGGCACTGGCCTCCGACCGCCCGCTGCACGCCTTCTGGGACACGCTCACCGCGCCCAAGGACACCCGGCTGCTGCTGGAGTTCATGGGACTTGCCAACCACCGCAAGGAGATTCGGGCCGAGATCTCGGCGTGGTCGGAACGCTGGCGCGAACAGCAGATCACCGCGCTGAACTTCATCGTTCGCGAACACGAACTCGATACCGACGAATTCCCGCCCGCGGCGCTGGCGGTGGTGATCGCCTCCATCGGGCGCACCCTGATCCTCGAGCAGGGGCTCGGCACCCACGGTGGGCACGACGAGGCCGTCGCGCTGGTCAACCGCTTCCTGGACCGGTTCGAGATGCCCACCCCGAAGAAGCGCCGGGGCATGTGACGCGGCGGCTCAGGGCAGCACGACCCGCAGCCGCTCCCAGCCGCGCACGGTCGACGTCGACGCCAATTGCGCGGTGTCGTAATCGATGTCCCATTCGGGCCACCGGTTGAGCATCTCGTCCAGCGCGACGCGGCCCTCGAGGCGGGCCAGGTTCGCGCCAAGGCAGTAATGCACGCCCTTCCCGAAGGTGATGTGCGAGATGTTGTCGCGACGGATGTTGTAGGTGTCCGGATCGGCGTAGCGGCGGTGATCGCGGTTGGCGGCGCCGAACAGCAGCAGCATGGCGCTGCCGGCCGGAACCGTCGTGCCGTAGCACTCGAAATCCTTTGCCATCCAACGCGCGACGTGCGGGCCGGTGGGTTCGAAGCGCAACGTTTCGTCGATGGTACGGGTCAACAGTGACCGGTCCTCGTAGACCGCGCGGCGCTGGTCGGGGTGCTCGGCGAGCACCTTGGCCAGCCAGCCGATCAGCCGGCCGGTGGTCTCGTTGCCCGCCCCGGCGACCACCTGGGTGTAGTGCAGCACCTCTTTGCGGGTCAGCTTGCGGTGCACCCCGTTCTCGTCGTCGAATTCGACGTTGAGCAGCGTCGTCATCAGGTCGTCCGAGGGGTTCTTGGAGCGCCATTCGACGTAGTCGGCGTAGATCCTGCCGTCGGCGATGGAGTCGGCGTTGGCGACCTTCAACGGCGCGCCCGGCTTGGTGCGCAGGTTGGCGTCATTGGCGTCGCGCACCGAGATCTGCTCGGATTCCGGGATTCCCAACAGCATCCCGATCACACGCATCGGCATCATGGATGCCAGCTCGGCGATGATGTCGAATCCACCGGAACCGACCAGCGGGTCCAGGCAGCGTATGCAGTATTGCCGAATCTGGTCCTCGAGGGCGGCCATCCGGCGGGGGGTGAACACCCGCGACATCAGGCCGCGCAGCCTGGAGTGCTCCGGCGGGTCCTGGAACATCATGACGCCGCCGGGCATGTCGAATTTCGACTGGACGAGCTCGAGGATGTCGCTTCGCCGGTTGGAGAAGGCCTCCCAGTTGGCCAGTCCGTGCTCGACGTCGGAATGCCTTGACAGGGCCCAGAAATCGTAGCGTTCGTTATAGTAGATCGGCGCCTCTTCGCGCAGCCGCGCGTAGATCGGGTAGGGGTTGGCATTGATGTTGACGTCGTAGGGATCGTAGTAGACGTCGGTGTCGTTGGTGACGGTCATCGATGCTTTCCTTACTTCAGGCAGCTGCCGGCATCCACCGGCAGCGCCACGCCGGTGATGTATCGCGCTTCGTCGGAGGCCAGGAACAACACGGCATTGCTGATGTCCTGGGCGGTGACCCACGGAATCGGCAGCGTGTGGAAGGTTTGGCAGATCGGCGCGAGGTCGTCGGGCCCCGGGTTCTCCAGATCGGGGCGGAAGGCATGAAAGGTGCCCTCGTTGATCAGCAGCGGCGTGTTCACATGGGTCGGCAGCACGGCATTGACCCGGATCATCTTGTGCCCCAATTCAACTGCGAACGCCCGCATCAGCCCGATCACCCCGTGCTTGGCCGACGTGTAGTGGCCGGTGTGCAAGTAGGCCTTCTTACCCGCGACCGACGAGGTCAAGATGATCGAACCGCCGCGGTCCCCGGCCAGCATGTGCGGGACACCGGCTTTGACCGACTTCCACACCCCGGTGAGGTTTACGTCGATCATCTCCTGCCACAGCGCCTCGTCGGTCTTGTGCAGCTTGCCGGTCATCGTGCCAATGCCCGCATTGGCGACGATGACATCTAGCCGGCCCAGCTGTTCGACGCCGCTGTCGACCGCCGCCTTCAACGCGTCGTACTCACGCACGTCCACTTCGGCGGTCACGACGCGGGCTCCGGCGTCCTTGATCATGCCCGCGGTGATGTCGAGGTCTTCCGGCGTGGCGGCGGGGGCGGGCGACCCTTCGAATCCACGGCAGATGTCGACCGCGATGATGTCGGCACCCTCCTGCGCGAGCCGGACGGCGTGACTTCTGCCCTGCCCCCGTGCCGCACCGGTCACGAACGCGACCTTGTCATCCATCCGACCCATATGTCCTCCACCCATCGACTTTGGGCGATCGCCCAAAAGTGTGGCGCAGGCCATGTTTAGCAGCATCCCGACGAGTCCGTCAAGACCACAGGGCGGCCTCGATCAGCGTCGCCGCGGCGGCGCGGGCATGGACGACGGGCGCGGTGTCATTCAGCGACGTGGCCATCGCGGTGGCACCCTCGAACAGCACGGCCAGCTGCTGGCCGAGCAGATGCGGATCGGCGGCACCGGCCTCGCGGGCGACGGCGATGAGGCGGTCGGTGAAATCCCGCTTGTGGGTCCGCACGATCTCGTCGGTCGTGGCGAGCGATCCGGCCGACTCCACGGCGGCGTTGTGAAAGGGGCAGCCGCGCACGACGTCTGATTGGCGCAGATCGAAGATGGCCAGCAGACGCTCGCGGGCGGGAAGCGCGACGTCGTCGAGGCGCTTCTCGGTGGGCGCTCCGCCGCGGGACTCGATGTTGCGCAGGTAGTTGTCGACGAGTTCGTTCTTGCTGGCGAAGTGCTGATACAGCGTTCGCTTGGAGACGCCGGCCTCGTGCGCGATGAGTTCGACGCCGGTCGCGTGGATGCCATTGCGGTAGAAGAGCCGGGCCGCCGCGCGCTCGATGCGTTCGCGCGCGCCGCGGCCGGCGGCCGGACGCGGCTGCGCTGTGGCTGCGCTCATGTCGCGATAGTACACCGTTCGGTTTACAAGAGTGCCGCTTATTGCTAGCTTGGCCCTATAGAAGTAAACCGATCAGTTTTTCCGAAGGGGACGGGATGGTCCACCCGCAGGACATTCGCGCTGACCAAGCCGCTATCGAGGGCTGGGGTGACAAGGAGTCACGGCTGATCACCTGGCACGACCCGATCACCACCCAGTCCACCGCCGCGGCGATGTCCGGCCTCGCCTACTGGCGCGCCGTAGGCGACGGCCAGTTGCCGCCACCGCCGATCGGTGAGCTCATCCAGATGCGCGTCACCGAAGTCGCGAGCGGTCGCATCACGTTCACCTGCACGCCCGACGGGTCCATGTACAACCCGCTGGGAACGGTTCATGGCGGCACGGTGTGCACCCTGCTGGACACCGTCACCGGCTGCGCGCTGCACACCACGCTCGCCGAGGGCGTCGGCTACACGTCGGTGGAAATCAAGGTCAACTACCTGAAGGCCATCACCGTGGCCAGCGGTCCGCTGACCGCGGTGGGCACCGTCGTCAAGGCGGGATTGCGGATCGGGTTCACCGAAGCCAAGGCCACCGACGCCTCGGGAGCGCTCGTCGCGACCGCAACCAGCACGCTGTTGGTCTTCGACTTGCCCGGCCGGACACACAACGGCAACGGCACCCAGCGCCAAAGGGATTGAGCTGCCATGTCTTCCGTTCTCATCACCGGAGCCAACCGCGGCATCGGGCGCGCCATCGCCACCGAGTTCGCCGGCCGCGGCCGCCCGCCACGCGGCTTCCGACGAGGTGCCGTTCATTATGCGGGCGGCCGAGAGATGATGGTCCGGTGGCGAATGACAAAAGCGGCGACCGGGTCTCGCCCATCGTGACCGCCGATGAGGCCGTCGCCGCGATCGCCTCTCTTTAAGGAGACGTCACGTGGCCGCTCGGCTCCGTGAAGATTTGCGTCATGGGTGTGAAGGCTTCGTTAAGAACCAGGCAGGCCGCCCGCCGGGCCCGCACCGTGGAACCATGACATTCGCCGCCACCCGCGACGGCGCATTGCGCTGGACACAGGCGCCGCTGCGGGCCGCGCCCGCCGCGGCGTCGGTGCGGGTCACGGCCAGCTATGCGGTCATCCTGCTCGCCATCTACCTCATCCTCGCGGCGCTGGGCCCGCACGCGCACGAGGTCGCCGTAAGCCGGATGAGCACAAACGTTCACAACCTCGGGCGCGGCCATCTGGGCACCTTGATCGGGAGCGCATTCGTCAACGACGGCGGCGACCTGTTCTTCTGGCTGCCCGGGCTGGTCTGCCTGCTGGCTTTGGGTGAACTCATGTGGTGCGGCCGGGATCTGCTCGTCACCTTCGCCGTCGGCCACATCGGCGCCACGGTGATCGTCGCGGTCGGGCTGGTCGCCGCCATCGAGACGGGGATGCTGCCGGTCTCGGTCGCCCGCGCCAGTGACGTGGGGATCAGTTATGGCGCGGTGTGCGTGCTCGGCGCGTTCACGGCGGCGATCCCGGCGCGCTGGCGCGGGGTCTGGGCGGGCTGGTGGCTGGGAACCGCGGTGGTGGCGGCCGTGAGTGCTGACTTCACCGCCGTCGGTCACGTGGTGGCGTTGCTGCTCGGCATCGGATTGTCGTTCCGGATGCGGCCGGCCGCCATCTGGACACCGCTGCAGCAGGCCCTGCTCATGGTCGGTGTCACGTTCGGCTATCTGTTGCTCGCCGGGCCTTCGCTGATGGCGCCGGCCGGCGGCCTGGCCGGTGCGCTCATCGGACTGGCCACCGATCGCTGCCTAGTCAGAGGGCCCCGTGAGTGTGTCGACGTGGTAGCGGCTGGCGGTCCAGGGCGGTGAGTCGGCGGTGGGCGTCAGGGTGACGGTCACCTGCGCCTTGCCCGCGGTCACCGACTGCGGCACCAGGTAGGTGTCGTCCAGCCACCGGTGAAAGGTGTTGCTGCGCGGCTGTAGCCAGTTGCCCGTCGGTACGCCGTCGACGGCGACGTCCGCCGATTGAAATCCGGTTGCTTGATCCGAGGTGCGCCGCAGCAGGACGCCGTGGTTGTCCGGATCGAGCTGGACGTGAAAGGTGATCGCGCCCTGGGTGGTACGGACGGAGCCGGCCACGGGCAGGGTGTCCTGAGTGCCCTCGTATTCGCTGAGCAGCAGCTGATCGGTCGCGTCGGAGTCGGTGTAGCCGTGCAGGACTCGATTGACGGGATCGGCGGGGCTGACGTCGTCGCCGGCGGCGATGCAGGCGTCGGGCTGCGTGTAGAGGAATGCGGTTGAGCTGTAGTCGGGTTGGACCATATTCCTCTTCCCGTGCTCGATGCCGAATCGGATCCCGGAGTGATAGCCGATCGCGTCGGCCAGCATGATCCGGTACACGGCGACGCAGTAGTCGGCGCATCCGCCCGTGGCGGTGCGTTGATCGGGCTGGCCGTTGAGCGGGTCGCTGAAGTGGGTGCCGTTCTTGAAGTACCAGCCGCCCTCGTAGAGGTCCTCGGTGCCGGTGCCGTACCACTGCGGGGACGCGGCGCCGTCGGTGTAGACCCGCTCGGCGCCTTCCAGAAAGTACGGGGCGTCATCGCTGAACGCCGTTCTGGTTCGATAGCCGCGAATGGTGTGACTGACGCCGACGAATTTGCCGCGACCCTGTTCCTCGGCGAACACCCAATCCTGGCCCGCGGCAGTCGGTCCGGCGTGCGAGCGCGCGGTGAAGTAGCCGGCGCGGCCGCTGGTCAACGCGGGCGCCCATTGGGCGTCGGGTGTGGTGGCGACGTCGCTGACTATCCCCGTCACCGGGCCGGCACCCGCGTTGACGAGCGTGACACGGGCCGCCTGCGCGAAAGGCATTGGCCACCAATCACATAACACCAACGACCCATCTTGTTGGACGCTGGTGCCGAACATCAACGATCGCACGGGGTTCGCACCGAGGCCGGCGCCGAAGAACTCCCCGAGCGGCGAGTCGACCATGGTTCGGCCGTCGAACTCAACCTGCAGCCGCAATCCGTCCAGCTGTTCCGCAGCCGGTGCGGGCAGCTGCAGCCGCAGCTCCGAGATGCTGGCCGAGCCAGTCGATTCCGCGATCGTTTGCGCGGCGCCGGCGGCCAGGTCGCTGACCCGGGTGCTGTGCGCCGCACCGGCTGCCGCCGGTTTGGGGTCAACCACGCCGGCGGACTTGAGCGTGTCCAGCACATCGAGCGCGGGATCGGATGGTGAGAACGTATTCACCCCGTCGGCATCGGGCAACTGCCGATAGTCGACGTGGTAATACTCCAAATGCGATGTGACGCTGACCCGCATCGAGCGCCGGTAGGGCATCGGCACCTTGATGTAGACGCCGCCCGGCGATTGTGCGGCGTTGGCCACCAGCGGCCATACGAACGGCGCGCCCAATTTGCCGTCGACCAACGATTGCAGTGGTGCGTCTACAACGGCCTGCCCGTCCAGCTCGATGCGGATGTTCCCGAGCGCGCGGACATTGCCGCCATCGCGGGTCAGCCAGATCGAATCGATTTCACCGGCACCGTGATCCTCCGCGATGACGCAGCCGGCGCCCCCGGGTCCCAGGCACCCGCCACTGCCGTTGCGATTGCCGGTGGATATGTCGAAATCGCCGCCGCTGCGGTCAAAGCTCGATACCTGCAGCGTCTGCGAACCGGCGTTCAAATAGGGCAATCGGTCCAATCGGCGATAGGTATCCCAGCCGACCATTCGTGCGCCCGATTGGCTTGTGTCGGGTGCGGCCGGCTCCGCGCCGGCCACCCCGGCTCCGGGAATTACCAATAGCAGCAACGCGAATACCGTGGAACTAACCCGCGCCGCCACCGACATAGCCAATGAGCCTACTTTTGTCGGTCTCGGCGGCGGCTGATCCGGCCGCAAATCGCCAATCAAATAGCCAATCACGTACTCGCAGTTTAGGCAGACGCGAAATCCCGTACTGAAAGTTGGATTTGAGCCCGTTGGGCAAGCTCGTATCCCGTTTCGCGGCAACGCCTTTAAGGCCATCCGCATTCTCGCGAATGCGGGTAGGGCGGCCGCAAAGCGCCGTCTTCGCTATTCGACCAGGACAAACCGCGACGATCGCATTCAACTACCCGCCTTGCGGCGCAGTAGAACTCGATTTTCTCGGGAATTTACGCGCCCACGCCGTAGCGACGATTCGAATTCGCGCGCTCGTTACCCGTCTGCTTTCAGTCAGGTGACGTAATTAATCGAAAATTACTCATACCCATACTCATAAGAGAGCTGGCAGCGTAATATCTCTACTCTCGGGCGTCGGATTTCTCCTACGGACGGAGTGGTCATGTCTGGTCTGAAATACAAAGTTGTTCTTGGTCTTCTCCTCACCTTCACCGCCCTCACGGCTTCCGGCTGCACAACGCCGATAACAATCGACTGCGGACCTAACCTGACCTGCACAATGTAGGTCTGCCGGGCAACCGGCAGGGTCTCAGCTACTCGCACCCATTACTCGGTATGGCCCATATTCGGGCCTATTGAGTGCTCCCCTAATGACATTGGGTGCCAGTCCTCGCACGGCTAGATGCCGCGACGTGCCGGCGCAGCGGATGGTGCCGTGACCGCATCGGCCAGGGGCCTGGTGATCTGAAAGCAACTGGGCTTCAAGGCTTTTGCGGACCGCCGGTTGCGTTTCCGGTCACCTCTGGACACCACGCCGGCACTCGAAGCACGCGGGCGCGTGCGCACGTTCGGGCCGTGCGCACGCTCCACGCGAATTGCTTGCTGCCTTTGCACGGGTTAGCGGTAAACTAATCGCCTCAGCGCATCAATGCTGACAAGTGGTTGGCCCCGACACCTCGGTAGTTCGGGTGGGGGAATTCGTGTGGTTTGAATCCGGTTGGCAATTCCAAGCTTAACGCTGGCTCGGCATTTCCCACCGAGGCCTTGCGCCGCGCGGTTCCCCATGCCCGATGACCCGGATTGTCACTGTGACAAATCGCCTTAAGCCACTGCGGCGCAAGAGAATCACCCCCGGGGGTGCGTCGCAGGTGCTAACGTTGGGTCCTCACGTGGGCAGCGATCTACGCGAGAGGGTAAACGCGGGCCAATCGCCGGCCGCGGTTCCGATCCCGCGAGCACTCGATGACTTTCGGCTAGCCCTTGTCGCTTTTGAGATCTCGATCCCGGCTGGGCTGAACGCGTTTGGGTTCTCCCGGCATTTTCGGGTAATTCGGCGGATACGGCATATCCCCCAGCCCGCGCTCTTCGTCGGCCTCCGCCATTTCCAGTAGGGAAGCGATCGACTGGACCGCCTCATCCATTGCGGCCCAGGGGTCTTCTCGATCTCTGACCAGATCGGGCACGGTTGCCACGGTGTAGTCGTCCGGCTCGGCGTCGGCCAGCGCCTCCCACGTCAGCGGCATCGATACCGTCGCGATCGGTGTGCGCCGCACCGAATACGCCGACGCCATGGTGCGGTCCCGGGCATTCTGGTTGAAGTCGATGAAGATGCGCTCGCCGCGCTCTTCCTTCCACCAGGACGTGGTGACGAGATCGGGCGCACGGCGCTCGACCTCGCGGGCCAGGGCGATGCCGGCGCGGCGCACCTCGATGAAATCCCAGTCGCTGGCGATCCGCAGAAAGACGTGGATCCCGCGACCTCCCGAGGTCTTCGGATATCCGACCAGACCGAGCTCGTCGAGCAGCGGCCGCAGCACCTCGACCGCGACGGTGCGCGCCTGCTCGAACGCGACACCGGGCTGCGGGTCCAGATCGATGCGCAGTTCGTCGGGATGGTCGGTATCCGGACAGCGCACCTGCCACGGGTGCAAGGTGACGGTGCCCATCTGTGCCGCCCACACGACCGCCGCCGGATGAGTCACCTTCAGCGCGTCGGCCGTCCGCCCGGACGGAAACGTCACCTGGCACGTCTGCAGGTAGTCGGGATGGTGCTGCGGGATCCGCTTCTGGTAGATCTCCTCGCCGTCGATGCCGTCCGGGAAGCGCTGCAGGTGGGTGGGCCGGTCGCGCAGCGTGTCGAGCATCGGACCGCCCGCGACGGCGCGATAGTAGTCCACCAAATGTCGCTTGGTCCCCTTCGACCCCAGTTTGGGGAAATACACCTTGTCCGGATTGGTCAGGCGCACCGCGACGCCGTCGACGTCGAGCTCTTCTGCAGCAGCCATACCCTCGATTCCAGCACAATCAGGCTATGGACCTTCCTGTCATGCCGCCGGTGTCGCCGATGCTGGCGAAGTCGGTGCGCTCAATTCCCCCTGACGCGTCCTATGAGCCCAAGTGGGACGGCTTCAGGTCGATCTGTTTCCGCGACCACGATCAGGTCGAGCTGGGCAGCCGCAACGAACGGCCGATGACGCGCTATTTCCCCGATCTGGTCGCCGCGGTCAACGCCGAGCTGCCGGAGCGCTGCGTGATCGACGGCGAAATCGTCATCGCCACCGACCACGGACTGGATTTCGAGGCGCTGCAGCAACGCATTCACCCGGCCGACTCGCGGGTGCGGATGCTCGCCGAGGCTACGCCGGCGTCCTTCATCGCGTTCGACTTGCTCGCCCTCGGCGACGACGACTACACCCGACGACCCTTCAGCGAGCGGCGCGCCGCCCTGGTCGACGCCCTGGCGGGCTCGGGACCCTCGATCCATGTCACGCCGGCGACGACCGATCTGGGCACCGCGCAGCGCTGGTTCGACGAATTCGAGGGTGCCGGCCTCGACGGCGTCATTGCCAAGCCGCTCGCCATCACCTACCAGCCGGACAAGCGGATCATGTTCAAGATCAAGCACGAGCGGACCGCCGACTGTGTGGTCGCCGGCTATCGGGTGCACAAATCCGGTGCCGGCGCGATTGGTTCGCTGTTGTTGGGTCTGTATCAGGATGACGGCCAGCTCGCGTCGGTCGGCGTGATCGGCGCGTTTCCGATGGCCGAGCGGCGGCGGCTGTTCGACGAACTACAGCCCCTCGTCACAGATTTCGAGGATCATCCGTGGAATTGGGCCGCGCACGAAGCCGGCGAGCGGACTCCTCGTAAGAACGAGTTCTCGCGCTGGAACGCCGGTAAGGATCTGTCGTTCGTGCCGCTGCGGCCCGAACGTGTGGTCGAGGTCCGCTACGACCACATGGAAGGGCGGCGATTTCGTCATACCGCGCAGTTCAATCGCTGGCGTCCGGATCGCGAACCGCGCTCGTGCACGTATGAACAGCTCGAACAACCGGTGACGTTCAGCCTCGGCGAGATCGTGCCGGGACTCGGCCCGGGCTGAATTCGTTGATGCCCCAACCTGTTTGAGCTTGCGTCCGGTGCTGGTGATAGACCGGCGGTTGCAAGGTACCTAGTTGGTCGTCGGTGGTGGTTGCGGCTGGAAGGGCTCATACCACCACCAGTCGGCGCGCTCGCCGGTGGGCCCGGGACACGGTGGGACGGCGGGCGGGGGAAGGTTTGGCGGACGCGCGAGCGATCCAGCGCGCAGCCGCCGACCGGAGCTGTCGGTGACGATGAGATCGTCGGTGGGTCCGGCGATGGTGATAACGCCCCGGTGGTGCAAACGATGGTGATACGGGCACACCAACACCAGATTGGACAGCTCGGTCGGACCGCCGTCCTCCCAGTGCCGGATGTGATGGGCGTGCAGACCACGGGTGGCCCCACAACCCGGAACCGCGCACATGCGATGGCGGTGCTCGAGCGCGCGGCGAAGCCGCCGGTTGATCAGGCGGGTCGCTCGCCCGGCGCCGATGACCTCGCCGGCACGTTCGAACCAGACTTCACAGGTGGCATCACACGTGAGGTATCGCCGTTCGGCGTCGGTGAGCAGCGGACCCAGATGCAGGGCCGCCGCGCACCGCTCAACGTCGACGTGCACCACCACCGTGGTCTGCTGCCCGTGCGGGCGGCGGGCCGCCTCGGCGTCCCAGCCGGCCTCGACCAGGCGCATGAACGCCTCGCCAGTCCCCGGCAACGGCGGCGCCTGATCGCAGACGCGGTCGCCGTTGTCTCGATCGCGCTTCCACTCGGCGATCAGCGCATCACGATGAGACGCCAACGCCGCGTCGAACTTCGCCGCATCGGGGTGCGAAAGTTTGATCCGCCAACAGCTGCCCTCGTCGTCGGCGGTCTTGGTGATCGAGGCCTGCGGTTCAGGCCGATCCGACCGGGATTCGGGTTCGGGTCGCGGTTCCAGCTTGACCGCGGTGCGCAGCTGGTTAACCGTCGCGACCGCGGCGAGCTCTGCGTAATGCTCATCGGATCCCTCGCCCGCCCGCGCCGCAATCACCCCGACCTGGTCCAGCGACAGCCGACCCTCCCGCATGCCCGCCACGCAGCGGGGAAACTCCTCCAGCCTGTGTGCCACCGTCGCGATCGTGGCGGCGGTATTCGCCGACGAACCCATCTTCCAGGCCACCAACGCCGGCACCGACCGGGCACCGGTAACACCCCACAACTCGTCGCGCTCCACCTCGGCGACGATCTCCACAATGCGCCCATCAATCGCATTGCGCTGACCGTTCAACTCCGCCAACTCTTCGAACAACACCTCAAGGCGCTCGGCAGGGCTCACCGCCGCGGGAGGCGATGCGGTGGACGACATAACGACATCATCGCAGCGGGGTACGACAAATCACGGCCGCCCAAACCGCGCCGTGGAGTGACCGTCATACAACTGCGAAGAGGTGCTCGACCGCGCGATCCATGTCAGGAAGACCAACGGCGGGTTCCCGGCTCAGTCGATGTGCGTCGGTGGGTCGGCGAAGGTGAAATCCGAGGGCTGCTGGTTGGGGCCCATCAGACCGCAGTGGTTGTCGGGCACGAGGTAGGAACTGGCGCCATTGGGGACCAGGCGGGTGACCGCGACGCAACGTTGCCAGGTGCCGTCGGGTTGGACGGGCCCGTCGCACTTGCTGAGAACGGGTCCCCCGTACTGGCAGCCGGCGCCGGCCGGCGGCGCTGAGGCGATCAGCCCTGCGGCCGTCAGCAGGGCAGCCGATCCACCAACGATGCCGCGCTTCATGGTTGCCTCCCGTCACGACGCTACCGCTTGAGTAAGCGGTTTTGGCCGTTTAGCACCCGACGCGAGCGGGCACGCGACCGGCATGTCAGTCACAACGTTTCAAGATCTGCCGCTGGCCGATCGTGACCGCAAGTGGGACGGCGACGGCGCCGAAAAGCGGGTGCGCAAGTGGGCCGATGCACAGGACGGTCCGAACCAGAAATACCGCGACGCGCACGTCTGGTACGACAGCGACAAAAAGGACAACTTCACGGCCTACAAGCTGCTGATCGCCGACGTCATCGACGGCGACCTCAAAGCCGTGCCGCGCGGAGTGATGGCGGCCGGCGCGATCATGGACGGCGCGCGCGGTGGCATCGACGTGCCCGCGTCCGATGTCGATCGGATCAAGAGCCACCTGGCGAAGTACTACAAGAAGATGGACGAGAGGCCGCCCTGGGAACGGGACTAGACCGTGACCATGAGCTGCGACAGCCCGCGCAGCGTGACATTGGTCTTGTACTGGGGCTCACTGTCCAGCCGGGCGTTCGGAAAACGCGCCGTCACCGCGGACAGAGCCACGCCGGCCTCCAGCCGGGCCAGCGGGGCGCCCAGGCAGTAATGCGCACCCCGACCGAATCCTAAGTGCCGCAGCGCTTTCCGATCCGGGTCGAAGACGTCGGGGCGGTCGTATTCGGCGGGATCGCGCTGGGCGGCGGCGGTCAGCAGCATCATGATGTCGCCCGCGGGCACGTCGATGCCCCCAATTGCCATGTCGTCGCCTGCGGTTCGGGCGATCATCTGCACCGGCGGGTCGTAGCGCAGCGTCTCCTCGATGACCGCCGGGGCACGGTTGGCGTCGGCGCCGAGCGCGGCCCATTGCGACGGCTGGCGCAGCATCGCCAGGACCGCGTTGCCGATCAGGTTCACCGTGGTCTCGTGACCGGCGACCAACAACAGGACGCAGGTGGAGACGATCTCCTCCGCGGTCAGCTGGTCGCCCGACTCTTCCACGGCGATCAGCCCGGACATCAGATCGTCACCGGGCCGCGAGCGTCGCCGGTCGATCAGGCCATGTAGGTACGCGCGCAACCACATTCCGGCGTCCATCCGCTCTTTCAGGTTGTCCGACGGTGTTCCGGTGAAGGCGACGAAGGGGTCCAGGGATTGCGCCAGCAGCGCGGAGACCCGGCTGAATTGCGGCTCGTCCTCGATCGGTACGCCGAGCAGCCGGCAGATGACCGCCACCGGCAGTGGGTAGGCGAGGTCCTCGACGACTTCGAACCGTCCCCGTTCGGCGATCCGGTCGAGCAACCCGTCGATCAGCGCGGTGATGTCGGGTTGCAGCGCGTTCACCACCTTCGGCGCGAACGCCTTGCTGACCAATTTGCGCAGCCGGGTGTGGTCCGGCGGGTCCTGGAACAGGAATCCCGGCGGGGTTTGCGGCGGCGCCTCGGCACCGGCCTCGATGAGCTGCTGGGTCTGCGCCTCGATCTGCGCGCGGGCGGCCGTCGACTTGAGCCGGTCGTTGCTCGACGACGGGTGGCGCAGAACTTCGTCGCAGTCGCGGTAGGTCGAGAACACCGCGAGGTTGCCCTCCGGCAACGCGAATGATCCGCCTTCGCGAAATTGCGCGAACAGCGGGTAGGGGTCGGCACGGACCGCCGGGTCCAACAGGCGCACCAACAGCTCGTCGGGTTTTGTGGACTCGGTCGGCGCTGTCGTCATGCTGACATTGTGCCCGCCGCCCGGCAGCGCCCCACTCAGCGGCGCAGGAACTCCACGATGTGGCCGGCCAGTTCCGCTCCGGCGTCCTCCTGCAAGAAATGGCCGGCACCGCGGATCACCGGGTGGTCGATACCCTGTGCGCCGCGCATCTCACGCTGGAAGATGGCGGCCATCGGTCCGGTGATCGGGTCGCCGTCACTGAAGGCGACCAGCATCGGTGTCGGGCTCACCGACAGCCTGGTCCAGGCGGTCTTGTTGGCCGCCGCGGCGGGATCCTCCGGTGTCGTGGGGACCAGGCCGGGCATGGCGCGCGGCCCGGCGCAGTATTCGTCGGTGGGGAACGGCGCGTCGTAGCCCGCGCGGTCCTCCTCGCTCATCGGCCGGCGACAACCGCCCTGCACGAACGCGCCGATGTCCAGCGTCGGCGCCGACGTGATGGCTTCGCGGAAGCGCCACCAGACGTCGGCCATGGGCTGCTCGCCGTTCGGCAGCCCGGTGTTGGCGACGACCACCCGCGCGAACCGCTCGGGATGCTCTGCGGCAAGCCGTAATCCGATCAGGCCGCCCCAGTCCTGACCGACCAGGGTGACGTTGCGGAGGTCGAGCACATCGAAGGCCACCGCACGCATCCACTCGACGTGGCGCGCGTAGCTGTGGTCTTCGAGGCGGGTGGGCTTGTCCGAACGGCCGAACCCGACCAGGTCGGGGCAGATGACCCGATGACCGGCGGCGGCCAGTACCGGAATCATCTTGCGGTACAGATACGACCACGACGGCTCGCCGTGCAGCATGAGAATCGGATCGGCGCCTTCCGGGCCGTCCTCGACCCAGGCCACGCGCAGTGTGCCGCCTTCATCGTCGGATACTTCGCCATACCTTGGGGCGTAACGAAAGCCGGGGACGCCGTCGAATCGGTCGTCGGGTGTTCGCAGCGTTCGCATGTCACGTCCCTTCGGATAGTCCGGCCAGGCCCGGATCCGCCATCAGGCGATCGAGAAAGCCGAGCTGTCCCTTCAGCAATTTGATGCGCGCGGTCGCCACGGCGAACCAGCCCACCCGATCGACCTCGGGAAACTCCCGCAGCTTGCCCGATCCTTTCGGCCACTCCAATTCAAAAGTGTTGCTGCGCGCGTCGGTGATGTCGAGGTCGCCGTGCACGGCGAAGGCGCTCACCACCTTGCCACCGGATTGCTTCAGCTGACCCAGGTCTATTCGCGGGCCGGCCGGCACCGCCAGCGCGAGCTCCTCGGCGAACTCACGCTGCGCGGCGGCCCAGGGATCCTCCCCGTCGGTGTACTCGCCCTTCGGTATCGACCACGCGCCGTCGTCTTTGCGGGCCCAGAACGGCCCACCCGGATGCGCGATCAATACCTCGACGACGCCGTCGCAGGTCCGGTACAACATCACGCCAGCGCTGAGTTTGGCCATCGAGTTTTATTCTCCCACAGCGCGTTCCAGATCCTTGAGCGAGGACTCCAGGTGCGCGAGCAGGCGTTGCAGATGCGGGACGCTGCGCCGGCACCCCACCAGACCGAAGTCCAGATTGCCGGCGTTGTTGGCCAGGGTGATGTTCAGCGCCTGGCCGTCCAGCGCGATGGACAGCGGGTAGTTGCCGTCGAGCCGGGCGCCGCCGTAGTAGATCGGCTGCGTCGGTCCCGGCACGTTCGAAATGATGATGTTGAACGGGGGTGACGTCGACGCGACCCAGCCCGGGACCGCCGCCAACGCCAACGCTGACGTATTGACGGCCGACAGCGCCAGCGCCTGTAACCGTGGCAACTGCGAGAAGACCTTCTTGTTGCTGCGCATCGACTCGCTGATGGTCAGCAGTCGCTGCGCGGGATCGTCGGCGTCGGTCGCGAGATTGCACAGGATGGCCCCGACCAGGTTGCCACCGGCGTCGGCCTCCTCCTCGGTGCGCAGACTCACCGGGACCATCGCGATCAGCGGCGTGTCCGGCAGCGCGTCGTGCTCGAGCAGGTAATAGCGCAGGGCGCCTGAACACATCGCCAGCACGACGTCGTTCACCGTGACCCCCGCGGCCCGCTTGACGCCTTTGATGCGGTCCAGTGACCAGGACTGCGCGGCGCAGCGTCGGGCGCCGCCGATCTTGACGTTCAACATGGTCTTCGGCGCCCCGAAGGGCAGGGTCAGTTGCTGCTCGAACAGCGCCGCACGCGCCAGCCCTATTGTCGAGGGGGCAAGCGCGGCAAGGGATCCCGCGGTGCGGGCCAACGAGCTCAGTGGAGAAGACGGGCCGGATCGGCGCTGGGGTTTGCGCAGGCTCCACGGGGCACGGATCTCGACGTCGTCGGGGTCGGTGGTCAGCGCGCGCTGCATCAGTTTCTGCGCGGAGACACCGTCGATCAGCGCGTGGTGCACCTTGGTGTAGATGGCGAACCGGCCGTCTTTGAGGCCTTCGACGATGTGGGTCTCCCACAAGGGGCGGTGGCGATCCAGCAGGCTGCTGTGCCATCGCGATGTGAGCTCGAGCAATTCGCGGACCCGTTTGGGCGACGGCAGCGCCGACCGCCGGACGTGATAGTCGATGTCGACGTCGTTGTCGTAAGTCCAGCCCAGGTTTGCGATTCCGCCGACGAAGCTCGCGGGATGCTTGCGAAACGTGGGCTGGAAATCCGGCTCGGCGGCCAGGGTTTTGTAGAGGTCACGAACGAAGCCGCGCCCGGCGCCCGGCGGCGGCTCGAACAACTGCAAGCCTCCGACGTGCATGGGATGTTCGCGAGATTCTCCCAGCAGGAAGATCGCGTCGGTGGGCTTTATCAGTTCCATCCAACTATTAGACCCATTTCGGCCTGATCCGGAAAGCCATAGCGTGATCGGACCGGCGCCGGGCCCGCCTCGGCGGCGGTCACGCGGGCCGGCCGAGCCAGGCGGGCGGCGTCAGGTCACTCGGATGCCATCGACCATGTCGAGGTCGCGATCAAATCGCCGCGGTCCAGCCCGCCGGCGCGATGTTCGTGCACCTTGGCGTACTCCGGGGTCGTCACCATGTCGATGAAGGCCTGGGGGTTTGGGTACTCGACGACGAGAATCGCGTCCCACCAAGGTCGTTCGCCGTCGCCGATCACCACGGACGGCGCTCCCCCGGCATAGCGCAGGGTGGCGCCGACGCGTTGAAGGTGCGGAGCCACCTCCCGGCCGTACTGCAGATAGCTCTCCACGCCGCCCTCGGGTTTGAACTTCAACAGGTTGACCATCACCACCGGCGCGTCAGCCGGTCGCGCCGCGAGCGCGGCGAACTGCTCGGGCGTCGGTTCCAAGCCGGCCATGTGAATCTCCTTGCGTTGGTTTTGTTCTAGCAGCGGCCCGGGGCGCTACAGCAGATCGGTGATGGTCTTCAATCCCGCGTCGTAGAGCACGCCGGGCAGCATCCCACCGTCGCATTCGATGGTGGTGCCGTTGACGAAGTCGGCCTGTCCGCCGGCCAGGAAAACGCAGACCCGCCCGACTTCGGCGGGCTCACCCGCGCGGCGCAAGGGCACGGCGGCGAAATACTTTGCGCCATCGGGGTCGTCCTTGGGCAGCACGAAGGACCGGAAGTTCTCGGTCATCGTCGGGCCCAACGCCACACAGTTGACCCGCACCTTCGGTCCCCACTCTTCGGCCAGCGACCGGGTGAGGTGGTTGAGGCCGCTCTTGGCCGCCCCGTAGGAGACCAGGGTTGGCGATCCCGCCGGATGTCCGGCGCCGCTGGAGATGTTGATGATGCAGCCGACACCGTCCTGGGTCCGCATCTGCCGATAGGCACGGATCGCGAACCACAGCGGGCTGATGAGATTCATCTGCACGGCGAACGCGTGGAACAGGGCGGTGCGCGCGTAGTCGTCATCGTCGGCGGGCGCGCCCTGAATGCGTTGCACCAGTTCGGGAATGCTCTCGGCATGCGGCGCCGGGACGGTGCCACCGGCATTGTTCACCAGGATGTCGACCCGCCCGTGGGTGGCCACGACGTCCGCGACGAACGCGTCGATCGAGCGGTAGTCACCCTGATCGCACACCTGCTGGGAAGCGCGGTCCGCCCAGTCCGGTTCGATGCCGGGGATGCCGTCGAGCGGTGAGCGCGAGCAGCCGATCACGGTCGCTCCGGCGCGCAGCAGTTCGTGGGCGATGCCCACGCCCACGCCGCGGCTGGTGCCGGTGACGATCGCGATCTTGCCGTCGAGGACGCTCATCAACAGACCCTCTCACCGAATGGTCGATTATTGACAGTCACTGTCAGCAAGTCATAGCCTGCCATTTCATTCGCCAATGTGTAAAGGCCGCGCGCCCTCCGGGAGGTCAATGATGAGTAGCCCGTCCAAGCTTCGTGTCGTCCAGTGGGCCACCGGGGGCGTGGGGAAAGCGGCGATCGCCTGCGCCATCAACCACCCGCAGCTGGAGCTGGTGGGGTGCTGGGTGCACAGCGCGGACAAGGACGGCGTCGACGTCGGCAAGATCATCGGGACCCAGGAGCTCGGTGTCAAGGCCACCACCAGCATCGACGAGATACTGGCGTTGGACGCCGACTGCGTGATGTATAGCCCGCTGATACCCAATGACGACGAGGTGATCGCGATCCTGCGGTCCGGGAAGAACGTGGTCACCCCGGTCGGCTGGGTGTACCCCGACCCGGGCAACAAGCGTCACCGAGCCGTCGCCGAGGCGGCAACGGAAGGTGGTGTGACGCTGCATGGTTCGGGCATCCACCCCGGCGGCATCACCGAGCGGTTCCCGCTGATGGTGTCCTCGCTGTCGTCGGCGATCACGCATGTGCGGGCCGAGGAGTTCTCCGACATCCGCACCTACAACGCCCCGGACGTGGTGCGTCACATCATGGGATTCGGCGGCACCCCCGAGGAAGCGACGCAAGGCCCGATGGCCGGACTGCTCGACGCGGGCTTCAAGCAGTCGGTCCGGATGATCGCCGATCACATGGGATTTCGCATCGATCCCAACATCAGGACCATCCAGGACGTCGCCGTGGCGACCGCCGATATCGACTACGAGCCCTTCCCGATCACGTCCGGCACCGTGGCCGCGCGCCGGTTCCGGTGGCAGGCGCTGGTTGACGGCGAGCCGGTCATCACCGCGGCCGTCAACTGGCTGATGGGCGAGGAGAATCTGGATCCGGCCTGGAATTTCGGCGAGCGGGGCGAACGCTTCGAGGTGGAGATCACCGGCGATCCCGATGTGAGCCTCACCTTCAAGGGGCTGCAACCGGAGACGATCGCGGAAGGCTTGGTGAAGAACCCGGGCGTCGTCGTCACCGCCAACCACTGCGTCAACGCCATTCCCGACGTCTGCGCCGCCGAGCCGGGCATCAAGACCTACCTCGACTTGCCGTTGTTCGCCGGGCGCCCGGCCCCGAATCTTTCGACGGGCAAGCGGTGACGGACAAGAGCGTCCTCGGCGACGTGTCGTTCTGCCACCTCGTCGTCGGCGTGACCGACATGGACCGTGCCCTGGCGTTCTACCGCGATGTGCTGGGCATGGAGATCGTCTTCGAAACCCTCATCTCCGGAGAGCCTTTCGACGCGGCATTGCACTCGAACCGCAAGCAGGAGGGCCGGGTGGTCGGCGGGCTGCTCGGCGGGTTGATGATCGAGCTGCTGTCGATCGGCGCCGACCCACCCCGACAGAAGCAGCGCCGCGGCATCACAGGCATCCACAACGTGTCGCTGTCGGTGACCGATCTCGACGACACCCACCGCCGCATCATCGACGCCGGCTACACCCCCGACCAAGCTCCCTTCGAGATCGGCGGCGTCCGAATGTTTTTCATCAAGGACCCGGACGGGACACCGGTCGAGTTCATCGAACTGCCCGACGGGGCGCGAAGCACCTACGAAATGCACCGCGGAGTACAGCTGCAGATGGGACCCGTCAGATGACGTACAGCCACCCCGATTCGATGCGTGGGCACGTCGCGATCGTCACCGGCGCCGCCCAGGGCGTCGGTAAGGGCGTCGCCACCGCGTTGCTCGAACGCGGTGCCGAGGTGCTGCTGGTCGACATCCAGGCAGAGGCCCTAGGCCGCACGGCCACCGAGCTCAAGGCGATCGGGCGGGCGGAACAACTCGTCGCCGATCTGCGGGACCCGGACAGCGCACAGCGGATCGCGGCCGCCGCGGTCGACGCCTTCGGCACCGTGCACGGCCTGGTCAACAACGCCATCGCCACCAACGAGCCCAAGGCGTTCGTCGACATCACCATCGAAGACCTGGCCCTGGGCTACGACGTGGGTCCCCGCGCGACTTTCCTGCTGATGCAGGCCGTGCACCCATTGATGGTCGAGGCCGGTGGTGGGTCGATCGTGAACCTCGGTTCGGGGACGGGCACCGGCGGCGAGCCCAAGTGGGGCGGCTATGCCGCCGCCAAGGAAGGCATCCGCGGGTTGTCGAAGGTGGCCGCCCTGGAATGGGGCCGCGACAACATTCGCGTCAATGTCATCTGCCCCTTCGCCGAATCCGACGGAGTCAAGTTCTGGAAGTCGTTCGCGCCCAAGGAGTACGACAAGGCCGTCGGCCGAGTGCCGATGAAGCGCATCGGCGACGTCCGCACCGACGTGGGCGCGCTGGTGGCGTTCCTGCTCAGCAGTGACGCCACCTTCATCACCGGCCAGACCATCCATGTCGACGGCGGGATCGGCTGCTTCCGATGACCGGCGAGTCGCTCCGCGACCGGCAACGCGCACAGATCCGGGCCGATATCCGGCGTGCGGCGTTCCGCCTGTTCGTCGAGCGCGGGTACGACGCGGTGACCACCGAGGAAATCGCCACGGCCGCCGGCGTCTCCCCGCGCACGTTCTTCCGGCACGTGCCGGCGAAAGAAGAGCTCCTCCTCGCACCCGTGCGCTACGGCGGCGCCGCGATCGTCAATCTCCTCGAGGGGCGACCGGCCGACGAGTCGCCCGATGTCGCGCTGATCAACGCCATCATCACGCGGACTCGCTCATTCGAGCAGGCCGACACCGAAGAATGGCGCGAGGCCCTGCTGGTGGTTCCCGACCTGCTCGACAAAGTCACGGTGCACCGGCCGGCCGACAAGGAGCGCGCGACCAAGCTCATCGCCGAGCGGATGGGCGTCGATCCGGATGCCGATCTCCGTCCGGGCCTGCTGGTTCAACTCGCCTTCGCGGCGGCCGATTTCGCCTTTCAGCAATGGGTGCGACAGTCCGGAAAGCCGCGGCCGCTGGACCGATACGTCACCGATGCGCTGGACGCGGTCAAGAGTCCGCACTGGAAACGGACGTGAGCCGGTTTCAGTCCCGTTGCGTGGCTTCGGGATTGGCGATCCGGATGGGCTCCCCGTGCAGGAAGGCCGCCACCGATTCCACCGTGTCGGAGTAGAAGGCACCCAGCATTTCGCGCGTGACGTACCCCAGGTGGGGAGTCAGGGTCACGTTCGGAAGCAGCCGCAGCCGGTGGTCTTTCGGCAGCGGCTCGGTGTCATAGACGTCCAGCCCGGCCCCGGCGATGCGGCGGCTTTCCAGCGCCGCCATCAAGGCCGCCGCCTCGACGATCGGGCCCCTGGAGGTGTTGATCAGGTAGGCGTGTGGCTTCATCAGTGCCAGCTCGGCCGCACCGACCAGTCCCCGGGTGCGCTCCGAGAGCACCAGATGAATGGAGACCACGTCGGATGATTCGAACAGTGTGGCCTTCTCGACCCGGCGGGCGCCCACGCTCCCGGCGGCCTGCTCGGTCAGGTTCTGGCTCCACGCAATGACTTCCATGCCGAATGCGGTGGCGTATTCGGCCATGCGCCGGCCGACCCTGCCCAGACCGAGCAGCCCGATTGTCTTGCCGGACAGGGTCATACCCACGCTGCTCTGCCATCCGCCGTCCCGCATGTTTCGATGCTCGTCGGCCAGATTGCGCACCGTCGCGATCATCAGTCCCCAGGCGAGTTCCGGCGTGGCATCGCGCATGGACCTGAACCGGGGATGGGCGAAATCCGAATGCGCCACCAGAATCCCGTGTTCGGTGGCTGCGGCCATGTCGAGGTTCGGCAGGCTCCTGCCGACGATGGTGATCAGCTTCAGGTCGGGCAGCCGCTCGATCAGGGTGCGCGGAAAGGCCATCCGCTCTCGCAGGGTGCACACCACATCAAACGGCCGCAGCGCATCGGCCGCCTCGTCCTCGGCAAGGTGCCGGTCGAAAACGGTTACCTCGGCCTGGTTTTGTACATGCGACCAGTCGGCAACCTGTAAGGCCACGCCCGCGTAGTCATCGAGAATCGCTACCTTGGGCATGCCGACTCCGCGATCCGGTGCATGGCTCACTGGACCATTACGTTGCGGGTGCCGTCAAGACCGTGACGACGTCGCGCAGCGGCTGCGGCGCCGGTTTCGTCCTCGGCGCGGATTCAGCCGCCTGGCCAGCGGCATTGTTCACCTAACGAAAAGTGGGCACTGTGTACTCATGGGCGTTTTGGTGATCGGTCAGATCGCGCGCGACCTGGTGCTGCGCACCGACGGGCCACCGACGGCGGGCGAATCAGTCACGATCTTGCAGCGCAACGAGTTGCTCGGCGGCAAGGGCGCCAACCAGGCCGTCGGTCTGTCGCAGCTGGGAGTGCCGGTCGCGCTCATCGGCGTCGTGGGTGACGACCATGCCGGCGCATCGGTGCTGCAGCAGGCGCGCCGCGACGGCATCGACGTCGACGGCGTCACGCGGCGCGGCACAACGGCGCTTCTGATCGATGTCGTGGGCCGGCCGCCCGAACGCATGCTCTTGGAAGATGTTCCGGAAAGTTCGCTGGTTCGCCTCGCCGACCTCGATCGGTCGGCCTCCCTGTTCGACGACGCCGACACCGTGTCTATTCAGCTGCAACAGCCGGCCGCCACAGCTTTGGCCGCCGCGCAGCGCGCGCGGCAACTCAGACGGCGGGTGGTCGCCGACGGCGTCCCGGACCCGTCGACTCGGGCAGACCTCCTCGGGGCGGTCGACGTACTACGCGCCGATGCCACCGAAGCGTCGCTGATCGCGGACCGGGAGATCACCACGGTGGAGCAGGCTCGCGAGTTGGCCGACCACCTGCTGTCCTGCGGTCCGGAACTGGTCGCGATCGCTGTTCCCGATGTGGGTGATCTTGTGGCTTGGCGGGGCGGCACTGAAATTTTCGAATTCGCCGACGTGGACGTGGTGGATCCGACCGGAGCGGGTGACGCATTCGTGGCCGGGCTGATTGCCGCCCTGCGCGATGGCGCCGCACCGCGGGACGCCGGCCGGCTGGCATCCTCGGCCGCCAGCGCCACGGTGCAGCGCCTCGGCGGGCGGCCCGACCTGACCGCGCTCAGGTCGTAATCGCCGGTGGATACGGCAGATCCGTGCTGCTGTGCGGATCGACGTATACCGGGCGGCCGAGGTATGGGAAGGCGCGTTGCGGGCAGGCGGGCCGGTCGCAGATCTTGCAGCCGGCGCCGATCGGCACGATCGATTCGGTGTTGGTCGGATCGATGCCGACGGAGTAGATGAGTTTGCCGGCATGGGCGATGTCGCAGCCCAGCCCGATGGCGAAGCTCTTGTCCGGCCCGAGGTAGCGGCTCGGGTCAGTCGTGGTGGTCCGGGCGATCCAGAAGTAGGTGCGCTCGTCGGGCATCTGCGCGACCTGCGTCAGGAACTGGCCGGGCCGCGAAAACGCGTGATGCACCACCCACAGCGGGCAGTTTCCGCCGACGCGGGAAAAGTGAAACGCCGTGGCGGACTGGCGTTTAGAGATGTTCCCCGCGCTGTCGGTGCGGACGAAGATGAACGGGATGCCGCGGGCGTTTGGGCGTTGCAGGGTGGACAGCCGGTGGCAGATGGTTTCGAACCCTACCTCGAATCGCCTTGCCAGTTGGTCGATGTCGTAGCGGACACCCTCGGCGGCATCCAGGAATCTCAAGTAGGGCAACAGCAGGGCGCCGGCAAAATAGTTGGCCAGGCCGATGCGGGCGACGCCGCGCGCATCGTCGCTGAGCTGATCGTCGCCGGCGATGATCCCGGTGATCAACCTGTCCTGGGTCAGCAGGGCGATCTGGGTGGCAAGCTGAAAGGCACGCTGGCCGGGATGAAGCCACCGTGCCAGATAAAGGGTCTTGGAATCGGGCGCAAACAGCCGTTTGGAGTTGGGATCCAGCGCCTGGCCGTCGTCGATCACCACCGTGACGTCGAGTTTGTCGGCGAGCAACTGCGCCAGCTGGCCGTCGAGACCGCCGACGCGCAACCGGTTCTCGTTGAACAAGTCTTCGGCAGCGACGTCCAGTTCGCCGATGTAGTTCTTGCGGTCGTAGAAGAAGTCCCGGACCTCTTCGAAAGGCATTGGCTGCTGGGACATTCCCGACGTGTCGACGTTGGCGCGACTGTGCAGCGCTTCGAGGTCGGCGGTGGTGTCGTGCAGCCGGCGGTGCAGATTGACCAGTGTCTGGCCGATCGCCGGCATCCGGGCGACGAGCTCCTGGACTTGCGCGGCCGTGGCGGACGTGTCGACCAGGACTTCGCGCAGGTCCGACACCAGGCGGGCGTCGGATTCCGGTGCGAAATAGTGCGTCGGCAAGTCGAACCGCTCGGCGAGGGTGAGCAGCACCGGCACCGTGATCGGGCGCTGATCGTTTTCCAGCTGGTTGACGTAGCTGGTCGACAGTCCCAGGACGCGCGCCAGCGCCACCTGGGTCAGCCCCTGCTCCTCGCGTAATCGCCGTAGCCGTGCTCCGGCGAACGTCTTCGCCACCCATCACACGGTACGCCCGCCACTTTCACAACGTTCGCAAAACGCTACCGGTAAGGACACACGATTACGCTTTTACAGCGCATTTACCTCGCATGCCGCTTTGCGTACTGTGCGGCTTATGCGCCTTCATGACGTGCGAACCCGACGCAGCGCCGACGACTTCCCACGGAATGAGCACCTGGCCTGGAAGATCGCGGAGGTCGCGGCCGACCCGGTCGCCGTACCCGCCGATACCGAGGCGATGGTGATCAACCGGATCATCGACAACGCCGCGGTGTCGGCCGCCTCGGTGACCCGCCGCCCGGTAGCCGCCGCCCGAGCCCAGGCGCAAGCGCACCCCAGCTCGTTCAAGGGCGCCAAGGTCTTCGGCATCCAGGGCGACTACTCCCCGGAATGGGCGGCCTGGGCCAACGGCGTCGCGGTGCGCGAACTTGACTTCCACGACACTTTCTTGGCTGCCGAGTACTCCCACCCGGGTGACAACATCCCGGCCCTCGTGGCGGTGGCCCAGCACCTCGGGATCGGCGGAGCCGACCTGATCCGCGGCATCGCAACGGGTTACGAGATCCAGATCGATCTGGTCAAGGGAATCTGCTTGCACGAGCACAAGATTGACCATGTCGCTCACCTCGGCCCGTCGGTCGCCGCAGGACTGGGCACCATGCTGCGGCTGGATAAGGACACCATCTATCAGGCGATCGGGCAGGCGCTGCACCTGACGACGTCCACTCGGCAGTCGCGCAAGGGCCTGATCTCCAGCTGGAAGGCATACGCGCCCGCCTGGGCCGGCAAGGTCGCCATCGAGGCGGTCGACCGTGCCATGCGCGGCGAGGCCGCACCCGCCCCGATCTGGGAGGGCGAGGACGGGGTGATCGCCTGGCTGCTCTCGGGGCCGGAGCACACCTACCAGGTTCCGCTGCCCGAGCCGGGCGAACCCAAGCGCGCCATCCTGGACAGTTACACCAAGGAGCACTCGGCCGAATACCAGAGCCAGGCGCTGATCGACCTGGCCCGCCGAATGCGGGACAGCATCGGCGATCTCGACCAGATCGCGACGATCGTGCTGCACACCAGTCACCACACCCACTATGTGATCGGCACCGGAGCGGGCGATCCGCAGAAGTTCGACCCCGATGCCTCCCGGGAAACGCTGGACCACTCGGTGATGTACATCTTCGCCGTCGCCTTACAGGACGGAACCTGGCATCACGAAGGGTCTTACGCGCCGGAGCGGGCGCACCGGCCCGACACCGTCGAGCTCTGGCGCAAGATTTCGACGGTCGAAGATCCCGGATGGACCCGGCGCTACCACTCCCCGGATCCGCGCGACAAGGCGTTCGGAGCCCGCGCCGAGATCACCCTCAAAAACGGCGAGGTCATCGTCGACGAGATCGCCGTCGCAGACGCACACCCCCTGGGGGCCAGGCCGTTTGCGCGCGCGCAGTACATCGGAAAGTTTCACGAACTGGCTGAGGGCATCGTCAGCGACACCGAGCAGCGGCGCTTCCTTTCCGCGGCTGAGGCCCTTTCGGACCTGCAACCCGGCGCGCTGGGCGCATTGAACATCACGGTCGGTCCGCTGGTGCTCGACCGGGCACCCGCGATTCCCTCGGGGATCTTCTGATGGGCGGGCTGATCGGCGGCACCGCACCGGCGTCGACCAAGCGGGCGCAATTTCGTGCCGCGCTGAAAAGCGGCCGGTTGCAGCGGTTCCCGGGTGCCTTCTCCCCCCTGGTCGCCAAGCTGGTCGCCGAGCTCGGGTTCGACGGGGTGTACGTGTCCGGGGCGGTGCTGTCGGCCGACCTCGGCCTGCCCGACATCGGCCTGACCACCCTGACCGAAGTCGCCGGCCGCGGGGCGCAGATCGCGGCGGTCACCGATCTGCCCACCCTGATCGACGCCGACACCGGCTTCGGCGAGCCGATGAGTGCCGCGCGCACCGTGACCGTGCTCGAAGACGCCGGGCTGGCCGGCTGTCATTTCGAGGACCAGGAAAACCCGAAGCGGTGCGGCCATCTCGACGGTAAGGCCGTGGTGCCGGCCGCCGAGATGATCAAACGCCTGCGGGCCGCCGTGGCCGCCCGCAGGGACCCGAATTTCATCATCTGCGCCCGCACTGATGCCGCCGGCATCGAGGGCCTGCCCGCCGCGATCGATCGTGCGAAGGCCTACGCCGACGCGGGCGCCGACCTGATCTTCACCGAAGCCCTGCACACACCAAGCGAATTCGAGCGGTTCCGGGCCGCCGTGGACGCGCCGTTGCTGGCCAACATGACCGAGTTCGGCAAGTCGGAGCTCCTGACCGTCGCGCAGCTCTGCGACATCGGCTACAACGTGGTGATCTACCCGGTGACCACGTTGCGGCTGGCCATGTACGCCGTCGAGGACGGCCTTCGCGAAATCGCGGACGCGGGAACGCAATCCGGCCTGTTGGACCGCATGCAACACCGCAGTCGGCTCTACGAGCTGCTGCGCTACGCCGACTACAACCAATTCGATTCCGACATCTACAACTTCGCCCTCAAAGGAGACGCGCGATGAGCGCCATCGAAGACAACCAACCCCGCATCTACAAGGGCCTGGCCGGTGTCGTCGTCGACACCACCGCCATCTCCAAGGTCGTCCCGGAGACCAACTCCCTGACCTACCGCGGGTATGCGGTGCAGGATCTGGCGGCGCATTGCAGCTTCGAGCAGGTTGCCTACCTGCTCTGGCATGGCGAGCTTCCCGACGAGCAACAGCTCGCGCTGTTCACCCAGCGGGAACGAGCGGCCCGCCGGCTGAACCGATCCCAGCTCGCGTTGTTGGCCAAGCTGCCCGAGACCTGCCACCCGATGGACGTGGTGCGCACCTTCATCAGCTCGATGGGCGCCGAAGACCCCGAAGAGGACGACAGCAGCCCGGCGGCCAACTACGCCAAGGCGTTGCGGATGTTCGCGGTGCTGCCCACCATCGTCGCCGCCGACATGCGGCGCCGACGTGGCCTGGACCCCATCGCCCCGCACAGCCACATGAACTACGCGCAGAATTTTTTGCACATGTGCTTCGGTGACGTGCCCGAGCAGGTGGTGGTGGACGCCTTCGAGCAGTCAATGGTCCTCTACGCCGAGCACAGCTTCAACGCGTCGACCTTCGCCGCGCGGGTGGTGACCTCCACCCAGTCCGACATCTACAGCGCGGTCACGGCCGCCATCGGAGCGCTCAAGGGCCCACTGCACGGCGGCGCCAACGAGGCCGTCATGCACGACATGCTCGACATCGGCAGCGCCGACAGGGCCGCGGAATGGCTGCGGGGCAAGCTGGATCGCAAGGACAAGATCATGGGGTTCGGCCACCGGGTGTACAAAAACGGTGACTCGCGGGTGCCGACCATGAAGCAGGCCCTCAGGCGCGTCGCCGCGGCGCGCGACGGCCAAAAGTGGCTCGACATCTACGAAGTACTGGAGAAGGGGATGGCCGAGGCCAACGGCATCAAACCCAACCTGGACTTCCCGACCGGACCGGCCTATTACCTGATGGGCTTCGACATCGGCATCTTCACGCCGATCTTCGTGATGAGCCGCATCACCGGGTGGACTGCACACATCATCGAGCAGACCGCGTCCAACGCGTTGATCCGTCCGCTGAGCGAGTATGTCGGACCTCCGCAGCGCGCTCTATCGTAAATACCGTGTTTGCGAAGGTACTGGTCGCCAATCGCGGGGAGATCGCGATCCGCGCGTTCCGCGCGGCCTATGAGCTGGAAATCGGCACGGTCGCGATCTATCCCTACGAGGACCGCAATTCCGTGCATCGGCTGAAGGCCGACGAGTCCTACCAGATCGGCGAGGAGGGGCACCCGGTCCGCGCGTACCTGTCGATCGACAACATTGTGGAGACGGCGCGGGCGTGCGGGGCGGATGCGATCTATCCCGGCTACGGCTTCCTGTCGGAGAACCCGGACCTGGCCGCGGCCTGCGCTGCCGCGGGCATCACCTTCGTCGGGCCGAACGCCGAGGTGCTGAAGCTCACCGGTAACAAGTCGCGGGCGATCGCGGCGGCGCGGGAAGCGGGTCTTCCGGTGCTGGCGTCCTCGGCACCCTCGACGTCGGTGGACGAGCTGCTGGCGGCCGCCGAGTCGATGGAGTTCCCGCTGTTCGTCAAGGCGGTCGCCGGCGGCGGCGGACGCGGGATGCGCCGAGTGGCCGACGCCGGGTCGCTGCCCGAGGCGATCGAGGCGGCCAGCCGTGAGGCCGAGTCCGCGTTCGGGGACGCCTCGGTGTTTCTCGAGCAGGCGGTGATCAATCCGCGGCACATCGAGGTGCAGATCCTGGCCGACACCCAGGGCAACGTCATGCACCTCTACGAGCGGGACTGCAGCGTGCAGCGCCGCCACCAGAAGGTCGTCGAGATAGCGCCGGCACCCAACCTCGACCCTGAACTGCGCCAACAGATCTGCGCGGATGCGGTGGCTTTCGCGCGCAGCATCGGCTATACGTGCGCCGGCACGGTGGAGTTCTTACTCGACGAACGCGGCAATCACGTGTTCATCGAGATGAACCCGCGCATCCAGGTGGAGCACACGGTCACCGAGGAGATCACCGATGTCGACCTGGTGTCGGCGCAGCTGCGGATCGCCGGCGGGCAGAGCCTGGAAGACATTGGCTTGAGCCAGGATTCGGTAGTTCCGCACGGCGCGGCGCTGCAGTGCCGGATCACCACCGAGGATCCGGCGAACGGCTTCCGCCCGGACACCGGCCGGATCACCGCCTACCGCACCCCCGGCGGCGCGGGCATCCGGCTGGACGGCGGCACCACGTTGGGTGCGGACATCAGCGCGCACTTCGACTCCATGCTGATCAAGCTGACCTGCCGGGGCCGCGACTTCGCCACGGCGGTGCGCCGGGCGCGACGGGCGGTCGCCGAGTTCCGGATCCGCGGTGTCTCGACGAATATCCCGTTCCTGCAAGCCGTTCTGGATGACCCGGACTTTCAGGCCGGCCGCATCACGACGTCGTTCATCGAGGAGCGCCCGCAGCTGCTGACCGCCCGCAGCTCCGCCGACCGCGGCACCAAGATTCTCAACTACCTGGCCGACGTGACCGTCAACAAGCCACACGGTGAGCGTCCGTCGGCGGTGTACCCGCACGACAAGCTGCCCGACATCGACCTGTCGGCTGATCCGCCCGCGGGATCCAAGCAGCGATTGACCGAACTCGGGCCGGAGCGATTCGCGACCTGGCTGCGCGAGTCGCCCGGCGTCGGCGTCACCGACACCACGTTCCGCGACGCGCACCAGTCCCTGCTGGCCACGCGGGTCCGCACCAGCGGCCTGATCAAGGTCGCGCCCTACATCGCCCGGACCACGCCGCAGCTGCTGTCCATCGAATGCTGGGGCGGGGCCACTTACGATGTGGCGCTGCGCTTTTTGAAGGAAGACCCGTGGGAGCGGCTGGCCACGCTGCGCGAGGCGCTGCCCAACATCTGTCTGCAGATGTTGCTGCGCGGGCGCAACACCGTCGGCTACACGCCCTACCCGGCGACGGTCACCACGGCGTTCGTCGAGGAGGCGACGGCGACCGGCATCGACATCTTCCGGATCTTCGATGCGCTGAACAACGTCGACTCGATGCGACCGGCCGTCGACGCCGTGCGGGAAACCGGGGCGGCGATCGCCGAGGTGGCGATGTCCTACACCGGTGATCTCAGCGATCCCGCCGAAAAGCTGTACACGCTCGACTATTACCTGAAGCTGGCCGAACAGATCGTCGACGCGGGCGCACACGTGCTGGCGATCAAGGACATGGCCGGCCTGCTGCGCGCCCCCGCGGCCGCGACGCTGGTCTCGGCGCTCAAGTCCCGCTTCGATCTACCGGTGCACGTGCACACCCACGACACCCCGGGCGGGCAGCTGGCCACCTATGTGGCGGCCTGGCACGCCGGGGCCGACGCCGTCGACGGCGCCGCGGCCCCGCTCGCGGGCACCACCAGCCAACCCGCGCTGTCGTCGATCGTGGCCGCCGCGGCCAACACGGCCTACGACACCGGGCTGTCGCTACCGGCGGTCTGCGACCTGGAGCCGTACTGGGAGGCGCTGCGAAAGGTGTACGCGCCGTTCGAATCCGGGCTGCCGGCGCCGACGGGACGCGTCTACCACCACGAGATCCCCGGCGGCCAATTGTCGAACCTGCGCCAGCAGGCCATCGCGCTGGGACTGGGCGACCGGTTCGAGGACATCGAAAACGCCTACGCCGGAGCCGATGCCATCCTGGGGCACCTCGTCAAGGTCACCCCGTCCAGCAAGGTGGTCGGCGACCTGGCGCTGGCGCTGGTGGGAGCGGGCGTCAGCGCGCAGGAATTCGCCGACGATCCCGCACGCTACGACATCCCGGATTCGGTCATCGGCTTTCTGCGCGGCGAACTCGGTGACCCGCCGGGCGGCTGGCCCGAGCCGTTGCGCACCAAGGCATTAGAGGGACGCGGTCCGGCCAAGCCGGAGCAGCAGCTGACCGCCGACGACGAAAAGGCGTTGGCCACGCCCGGTGCCGACCGACAGGCGGCGCTGAATCGGTTGCTGTTCCCCGGGCCGGCGAAAGATCTCGAAGACCACCGCGAAGAATACGGCGACACGTCCGGACTGAGCGCCAATCAGTTCTTCTACGGATTGCGCCAAGGGGACGAACACCGCGTCCAACTCGAGCGCGGCGTCGAGCTGCTGATCGGGCTGGAGGCCGTCTCCGATGCCGACGAACGCGGCATGCGCACCGTGATGTGCATCCTCAACGGTCAGCTGCGTCCGGTCGTGGTGCGTGACCGCAGCGTCGCCTCGGACGTGCCCGCCGCCGAGAAGGCCGACCGCGCCAACCCGGACCACATCGCCGCGCCCTTTGCCGGCGTCGTGACGGTGACCGCCGAGGTCGGCGAGGAAGTCGAAGCCGGCCAGACCATCGCGACGATCGAGGCGATGAAGATGGAGGCCGCCGTCACCACCCCGAAGGCCGGCAAGGTCGAACGAATCGCGGTGTCGCACACCGCACAGGTGGAGGGCGGCGACCTCCTGGTGGTGATCGACTAGCGGCTGCTCTTGATCAGGGCGGCGCGCGCCAGCGTCTGCTCGGCCTGCTTCACGTGGGCCGCGTCGACCAGGACGCCGTTCACCCCGACCGCGCCGCGGCCCTTGGCCTCGGCTTCCCGGTAGGCGGCGACGTTGGCTTCGGCCCGCGCGATTTCGTCGGCGGTCGGGGCGTAGACCTCGTTGGCTACGGGCACCTGGTCGGGATGGATCGCCCACTTGCCGGTGTAGCCCAGCAGTGACGCGCGCCGGGCGTCACGCTCGTAGCCCGACAGGTCCCGGTAGTCGGGATACGGCGCGTCGATCGCGTCGATGCCGGCGATGCGCGCGGCCACGATCACCTTGTTGCGCGCGTAAGCCCAGAATTCGCCGGGGTATTCGCCGAGCGGGACGAAGTTCGTGTCCACCCGCGCGCCCTGTGACAGCGAGAAGTCGCCGACGCCGAAGATCAGGGCATCCAGGCGAGGGCTGGCCGCCGCGATCTCTTCGGCGTTGGCCAGGCCTTCCACCTCTTCGATGAGCACCTCGAGCCGAATGGCTTTGCCCAGGCCGAGTTTGGCCTCCAGTTGGGTGAGCAGCACGTCCACCCACCAGACATCGCGGGCCCGGCGGGCTTTCGGAATGATGATCGTGTCGAGGTTCTGACCGGCCTTGGTCACCACATCGGCGACGTCGTCGTGGCACCACTGGGTGTCCAGGCCGTTGATCCGGATGGCGCGGGCCGTACGGCCCCAGTCGATGTCGTTGAGCGCGGCGATCGCCTTGGCGCGCGACTCCTCCTTGAATGCCACCGGCACCGCGTCCTCGAGGTCGAGGAACACCAGATCGGCGCCGCACCGGGCGCCCTTTTCGAACATGTTGTCGTTGCTCGCGGGCACCGCGAGTTCGGAACGACGGAGCAGATCGGTCACTAGTGAATTCCTTCTGTCACAACACGCCGCGGGCGCGCAGATCGTCAATGTCGTTGGCGGTCAAGCCGAGTAGTTCGCCGTAGACCTCGGCGTTGTGTTCGCCGAGGCGCGGTCCGAGGTGGCCGACCGCGCCGGACGCGGATGAGAAACGCGGAACGGGAGCCTGCACCTTCATCGCCCCGAGCTGTGCATCATGGACGGAGATGAACACTTCCCGATGCGCCAGTTGCTCGTCGGCGACCAGATCGCCGATGTCGTAGACCGGGGCCGCGGCCACCTCGTGGGCGTCAAAGACCTCCATCGCCTCCGAAAGCGTCTTTGTCGCAACCCAATCGGCCACCACGGCGTCGACCTCGCGCGCCCTGGCAAGCCGGCGCTGAGGATCGGAGAAGTCGGGGTCTGCCACCAGGTCGTCTCGCCCGATCGCCCGGAACACCCGCAGCGCCAGCGCCGGTGAGCTTCCGGACATGGCCAGCCATCGTCCGTCGGCCGTCTGATAGGTGTTGCGGGGCGCCGAAATGTCCCACCGATTGCCGGACCGCTCGGGCACCAGGCCCAACTGGTCGTAACCCAACAACGTCTGTTCGAGCAGGCGTGCCAGCGGGTCGATCAGGTTCACGTCGATCAGCTGACCCGGCCCGCCGTGCACGTCGCGGTGATACAGCGCCATCATCACCGCGTAGGCGGCGTTCAGCGAAGCCACACCGTCGGCCAGCATGAACGGCGGCAGTGTGGGCGGACCGCCGGCCTGACCGGTGATGTGCGCGAACCCGCTCATCGCCTCCCCCAGCGTGCCGAACCCCGGGCGCTCACTCTTTGGGCCGGTCAACCCGTAACCCGTGATGTGCAGCATCACGATCCGGTCGTTGACCGCGCGCAGGCTCTCGTAATCCAGGCCCCACTTGCGCAAGGTCTGCGGACGGGTGTTGACGATGACGACGTCGGCATGCTCCACCAGGCGGCGGACCAGCGCCTGACCCTCCGCGCAGCGCAGGTCCAGGGTGATCGAACGCTTGTTGCGCGACAACGACTTCCACATCAATCCCACACCGTCGCGCTGGTTGCCCCACCCCCGGATCGGGTCACCATTGCGGGGGTCCTCGACCTTGATCACGTCGGCGCCGAACTCGCCCAGGTAGGTCGCCACCAGCGGCGCGGCGGCCAGCGTGGCGAGGTCGAGTACCCGCAGCCCGTCAAGCATTGGCACCGGCAGCCACCCGTGAGTTCGAAGGGCGCTGCAGCCCAAGGTGTCCGCGCAACGTCGACGACTCGTACTCGGTGCGGAACAGCCCCCGGCGTTGCAGCTCCGGAACCACCATGCGCACGACGTCTTCGAACGCTCCGGGCAGATGCGTTGCGGCGAGCACGAATCCGTCGCAGGCGCCGGTTTCGAACCAGTCCGCCATCTGGTCGGCGACCTGCTGGCCGGTGCCGACGAAACGCGGCCCCTGTAGCAGGGTGGCGCGATGGTTGGCGAGGTCGCGCAACGTGACGGTGTCCCCACCGATATGGGTGCGCAGGTTCTGCACCAGTCCGCGGATGCCGGAGACCGAGGCGAGCAGTTCGTCGGTCACCGGGTCGTCGAGATCGTGTTGCGCGAAGTCGTAATTCGTCAACTCCGACAAGAGCGTCAGGGATGCCATGGGATGAACCAGATCATCGAGGAACATGGCTTCGCGCTCCTTGGCGTGGGCTTCCGACTCGCCGACGACAGCGTATGCCATGGGGCAGATGCGAACCGCGGCGGGATCGCGGCCGGCGTCGGCGATCCGGTCCTTCTGATCCGCGTAGTGGCTGCGCGCGACGTCGATACCCGGGTCTCCGGTGAAGATCAATTCGGCCCACCGCGAAGCGAATTCGCGGCCGCGGCCCGACGAGCCGGCCTGGATGATGACCGGGCGGCCCTGGGGGGTGCGCGGCACCGTCAACGGGCCGCGCGCGGAGAAGAACTGCCCGACGTGCCCCAACTCGTGCACCTTGGCGGGGTCCGCGTACTGCCCGGACACCCGGTCGTGCAGGACGGCGTCGTCCTCCCAGGTGTCCCACAGTCCGGTCACCACATCCATGAACTCGTCGGCGCGGTCGTAACGTTCGTCGTGGCCGAGGTGTGCGTCGACGCCGAAGTTCTGCGCCTCGCTGTCGTTGACCGAGGTGACCACGTTCCAGGCGGCGCGCCCGCCCGAAAGGTGATCCAGCGAGGCGAACGTCCGCGCGACGTGGAACGGCTGGTAATAGGTCGTCGAGTAAGTGGCGCCCAGCCCGATTTTCGACGTGGCCTGCGCGAGCACCCCGAGGATCACGCTGAGGTCGAGCTTGACCGGGCGGGCGCCGTACTGGACGGCTTCGTCCACCGAGCCGCCGTAGACCCCCGGCATCGCCAAGCGATCGTCGAAGAACATCAGGTCGAAGCAGCCCTCTTCGAGCTGACGACCGATCTTGGCGTAATAGGACGCATCAAGGTATCGGTGCTCGGTCGCGGGGTGCCGCCACGAGCCCGCGTAGACGGAAGTGCTGCCGGCCTGCATGAAGGCGACGAGCGCCATTTTGTCGGTACGCATGTTTTGAAACGTAACATCTGATATTTCAGATATCAAACGCTAGATCTGTCGTTTGGTATTCTGCGCAGGTGGTAGGCATCGACATCTCCGGAACGGTCCGCGAGCGCGCCGCGCGCGAGTTGCGCGACCGGATTCTCACCGGCGCGCTGCCCGCCGGATCACGTGTCGACCTCGACGCCATCACCGAGGAATTCGCGACCAGCCGCACGCCGGTGCGAGAGGCGCTGCTGGAGCTGTCCTTCGAAGGGCTGGTCCAAGTCGCCCCGCGCAGCGGCGTGACGGTGCTCGGCATCAGCCCGGACGACGTGCTGGACAGCTTCACCATTCTCGGTGTGCTAACCGGGCAGGCGGCGGCGTGGGCCGCCGGGCGGATCGAGGCAGCAGAACTCGAGACTCTGCGCGAACTCGCGGCCGACGTCGTCGCACGGTCCGGCGACGACAGCATCGGCGAGGCCAACTGGCACTTCCACCAGATGATCCACCGTGCCGCGCACTCCCCGCGGCTGTTGAATCAGATCAAGCAGGCCGCCCGGGTGGTGCCGAGCAATTTCCTCACCTTGTTCCCCGAGCACGAGAAGCACTCGCTCGACGAACACCAGGAACTGCTGGACGCCCTCGGCGACAAAGACGGCGAGCGGGCGCGCACCATCGCCGAACGACATGTGCTGGACGCGGGGCGCTCGCTGGCCGACTGGCTGGAGCAGCGCGCGGTCATCCCCGGCGAGCCGCCTCCTGTGCAAGCTGAACGCGCGAAGTGAGCCCCAGTTTGGTGTACACGTGAGTGAGGTGCGCTTGCACGGTCTTAGGGGAGACGAAGAGTCGCGCGGCAATGTCCTTGTTGCCCAACCCTTCACAGACGAGGCGCACGACATCGAGCTCTGCAGGTGTCAGTGAGTCCCAACCCCTGGACGGGCGTTTCCGCTCGCCTCGGCCACGCCGGGCGTAGGCGATCGCCTCGTCGATGGACAGCGCGGCTCCTTCGCCCCAGGCGGCGTCAAAGTCTTGCTGAACCATGGCATCTCGGAGCTCGGCCACCGAACTCTGGTAGTCGGCCTCGTAGATTTTGAACCGCCCCATCCCATTGCGTTGCCGGATAGCATCCACTGCGCCGAAGAGCCGCGCCGCTCGTTGCTGGTCATTGTTGACGACCAGTACGGCAAGGCACTCCAGCGTGTCTGAAATACCCAGGTAAGACTGGACTTCGGCGCTGCGGGCAAGGGCGTCATGAGCATCACGCTCGGCCTGTTCCAGGTTGCTCTGGGCGATCGCCACTCGGGCGCGTGTTGTGAGGGCCACCGCCAGGTGCCAGCCCGCGGCCATCGATACCGCGTCGTCGGCCCAGCGGGCGGCGGCGTCCGCATCCCCCGCGGCCAGTGCGGCCTGGGCGTTATAGGCCCGCTGGACCGACGCCATTGCCGGCCGGATACCCAGCTCCCGCCAGGCGGCCCCGCAAGCATCCTGCGCAAGCACAACGTCCGCCGCTGCCAGAGCCATGAGTCCCAACGCCGAGTACGCAAGACCCCCAATGAATCCTCCGAGCTCCGAGGCGGGCTCGAGCGCCACGTAGATCACGCGCCGGGCCGCGTGCACATCACCATGCCATGCCAGCGCGTAGCACTCGCCGGCCAGGCCGTAGACCATGTAGATCAGGTCACGGGCTACCTCGGCCTCGTCGGCGATCGCACGGAAGTGTGGCGCCGCCCCTGCCGGATCACCCCGGTATAGCTGCGCATTCGCGAGCCAGTAGCGACACTGGCGCGAGTCGAGCCGATCACCGATTGCATCGGCGATGTCGCGGCCTTCCTCTGCGGCCACGCACGCGGCGGTCGGGTCACCGACGCTGATCGCCGCGTATGCCTGCCACGACAGGATCTGGGACAGTTGCCACTTGTCGCCCGATTCCCTGGCCAGACTGCTTGCTTCTGCGAAGAACGGTCCAGCCGGCTCCGAATTCTGCCCGGCGGCAAAGCCACAAGCATTCAGCGCGCGGGCCAGCAGAGCCGGATCGTCGACTTGTCGAGTCAGCGCGAGTGCTCGCTCTGCCTCATCCTTGATATTCGGATCGCCGATCCAGATGGATAACAGCGTTTTGTCGACGAGCGCCCGCGCGTGCACCGCGGCCGTCACTTCCAACTTTCCCGCGTCGAGATCTCCAAGAGCCGCGTCGAACCAGGCCCACCCTTCGCGGATGCGACCCCGTGCCAACCACAGCGGTTGCAACGACGAGGGCAACGCCAGCGCCTGCTCGATGTCGGAATTTTCCCGGCTCCAGGCGAATGCGGCGTGGAGATTGTCGATCTCGATCTCGGCCTGGTCGATGCGTTGTTCGTGGTCACTCCGCGCGGGCACGTCCAGCACGGCCGCCATCGCCGTGTAGTAATCACGGTGGCGAGATCGCACAAGGTCGGCTTCACCGGATTCACCCAGCTTCTCCAGTGCGTACTGGCGGACCGTCTCGAGTAGTCGGTATCTCGTTGTGCCGCCGGTGTTTTCCGTGATCACCAGAGACTTATCAACCAGTAAGCTCAGCTGGTCTAACACCTGGTAGCGCTCCACCCCGTCGGCGCCGGTGACCGCCTGGGCGGCATCGAAATCGAATCCACCGAGAAATACCGCCAGCCGACGGAACATTATTCGTTCGGTATCGGTCAGCAGTGCGTGCGACCAATCCACCGAGGCCCGCAGGGTTTGCTGGCGGCGCACCGCCGTGCGTGAACCACCGGTCAGCAGCCGAAAGCGATCGTGCAAGCTGTCGACGATCTCGTTCAGAGACAGCGAGCGCACCCGTGCGGCGGCAAGCTCGATCGCAAGCGGCATTCCGTCGAGGCGTCGGCAAATCTCGGCCACGACAGCCGCGGTGTCGTCGGTGATGACAAACCCCGCCTTGGCCAATCGTGCTCGGTCGGCGAATAATTCGACGGCTTCGTCGTCCAGCGACAACGACGGCACTTGCCACGTCGCTTCGCCAGCCACGCCCAGCGGTTCGCGGGTGGTGGCGAGCACGGTCAGCGTCGGTGCGGCACCGACCAGCGCAGCAACCAACGCGGCGGACGCGTCGAGCAGATGTTCACAGTTGTCGAGCACCAGCAGCATGTTGCGGTCGCGAAGATGCTGCTGCAGCGTATCGATGGTGGACCGACCCGGCTGGTCGGCCAGCCCTAGTGCGCGGGCCGCGGTGACCTGCACTACGTCCGGATGGGTGACCGGCGCCAAGTCCACATAGCGGACACCGTCGCGGAAGTCGCCCGCCAGTTCGGCGGCAACGTGCACGGCCAGGCGTGTCTTACCCGCTCCGCCGGCGCCGGTCAGGGTGACCAGACGGTTGGTGGCGAGCACCTCACGGAGGGCCCCGATTTCGGTTTGGCGCCCAATGAAATTCGTCAGCCCGACCGGAAGATTATGCGGGGCAACTGCTTTCGCCGTACGCAGCGGTGGGAAATCGTTGCGCAGATCAGGGTGGCACAGCTGCGCCACCCGCTCCGGGCGGGGCAGATCCCGCAGCGGATGCGTGCCCAGATCGGTGAGCGACGAAGCGTCGGGAAGCGCGTCGATCACCAAATCTTGCGTAGGCCCGGAGAGCACGGTCTGCCCGCCGTGGGCGAGATCGCGCAGCCTGGCGGTGCGATTGATCGTCGGACCGATGTAGTTGCCCTCATCGCGTAGGCGCACCTCGCCGGTGTTAATCCCGATCCGCAGCCGGATCGGCGCCAGCGGGGCTCGCTGCAGATCGAGGGCGCAGGCCACCGCGTCGGAGGCGCGAGCAAATGCGACCACGAAGCTGTCGCCTTCCCCCTGCTCGACCGGGCGAACTCCGTCGTGGGCCGCGACCACGTCCGCCAGTATCTGGTCAAGGCGTGCGACAGCAACGGTCATTTCGTCCGGCTGGGTCTCCCACAGCCGCGTGGAGCCCTCGACGTCGGCCAACAGCAACGTCACGGTTCCGGTCGGCAGCTCGCTCACGGCCAGGTCGCTCCAGTCAGTTTCGCTCATGCTAGCCAGCATCCAGTGACGCGGACCGCAAAACATCAGCAAAATTGCTAATAGTCGTCGGAAGGCCGGATCGTATTTAGGCACTTCGCCCGATGGAATGGCACCAGGACAAATCGATAGTCGACGTCATGAGTACCAACGTCATCTTTGAAACGGCCTGGCCGACCTTCGCTTATCAGGGATCGGACGATCCCGACGAAGCGCACCGCATCATCCGAGACGCCCACCGGCAGGCGCCCATCGCGCTGGGCCCGTACGGTCCCGAACTGCTCGACTACGGCCTGGTGCGCACCGTGTTGCGCGATCCGCGCTTCGCCATGCCACGCGGCATCAGCCTGGTGGTGCAGGGGATCAACTCGGGGCCGGTGTGGGACAAGGTTTGCCAGACAATCATGTCCGTCGACGCGGACCAGCATCAGCGCCTGCGGCGGCTGGTATCACGCGCCTTCACCCCGCGGGCCGCCGAGCGGATGCGCACCGCATGCGCCGACGTGATCACCGAGTTGGTGGATCGGCACAGCGCGTCGGGCCACTGCGACTTCGTCCGCGACATCTCCAGGCCTTACCCGGTCCCGATCATCTGCGCGCTGGTGGGCGCTCCGGCGCAGGACTGGCAACTGTTCGCCCGCTGGGCCGATGACCTAAGTAAAGCCTTCGGCTGCAACGTCGCCGCTGAAGAATCCGCCATCCTGGGCGCATGGGAGCAGCTCGACGCCTACCTCGAGGACTTGATCGCCCGCCGCCGCCACTCGCTGGGTGACGACCTGATCTCAGAGCTCATCCGCGTCGAAGAAGACGGCGAGCGGCTGACCCACGACGAGTTGGTCAACCTCGTCGCGATCCTGCTCAACGCCGGCACCGACACCACACGCAACCAGCTGGCCGCCGCGGTCCAGGTGTTATCCGATCATCCGGACCAGTGGGCATTGTTGGCCGAACATCCCGAACTCGCACCGAACGCGATCGAGGAACTCATGCGCCACTCACCAATCATCTTCGCCGCGCTTCGCGTCGCGACAACCGACGTCGAGCTCGCCAGTGTCCTGATTCCGGCAGGGGCCTATGCCTTGGCCAACACGGCGGCCGCCAATCGCGATCCCGCGGTCTATGCGGACCCCGATCGGCTCGACATCACCCGAAAAGGTCCGGCGTCCATGCTGACCTTCGGCGGCGGGGTGCACCACTGCCTCGGTGCGCACCTCGCCAGAATCGAACTCGTCGAAGCCCTGCGGGTGATCACCCGCCGAATGCCCAACGCCAGACGCGTCGGGCCGGCGCCGTGGAAGCCGCCCGCCGGCATCAGCGGGCCCACTTCGTTGCCGATCGCGTTCGACGCCTGATCAGCCGCTGCCCGTTCCGCCGCTGCCGTAGGTTCCCCCGGGGACGGGTGCCGGTGGTGGGGGCGGTGGTGCCGGGCTGGACGAAGTGGGCGACGGTGGCGCCGCTGGGTCGTTGCTGGCCGACGCGCCCGGGGCGGCACCGCAACCGACTGCAACAGTCAGCGCGGCGGCGCCGCCGAGAATCGCGATTGCCCTTTTGACCTCACACCTCATCAGATCTTCCACTTGGTATCCCAACTCGGATTCCGCTCGCGTACCCGCTATTTGAGTGCGCAATCGGGAGTAGAGAATTCGAGGTCAGGCGAGCGCGGGCAGGACTTTGTCGGTGAGCAATTGGACCGACTTCCACGCTTCGTCGACCGGCATGCCGCCGACCAGCGGGTGCATGACGAGCGGGCCGTAGTTGTCCGCGTCTCGCACCTCCGCGATCAGCTGGTCGGGAGTCAGGAAGCGGTATCGCCCCGACGCCCTGACCTGGTCCAGGGTTTGGACCCCCGGAAGGTGCATGAGCGAACGCTGGTCGGTTGACCATCGGCCGTAAGTGACTGCCTCCCAAAGGATGTGATCGCCGAGCTCCGCCCAGGCCCGGTCCGGATCCTCGTGCAGGTAGATCATTCCGCGATTGATCGGCCCCGGCATCAGGATGAACGGTGACATGCCGGCCTCGGCACACAGCTCGCGGTAGTACGCGGCGATGTCCGGCAGGTGATCGGCCAGGCTGAGCGGCAGCCGGAACCGGGCCGCGCGGCGCGCCGTGGCACGAGCGCCGCCGCCGACGTACAGGGGTGGATGCGGCCGCGTCCAGGTGCCCGCGCAGATTGCGTTTTCCGGATCGCCGCCGGACCAGACGGCCAGCATCCGCTCGAGCAGGCTGTCCATCAGCGCACCGCGCCGGCCGAAATCTGCTCCCAGGGCGTCATATTCGACCGTCCGATAGCCCAACCCCACCGTGGTGTGCAGGCGGCCGCGGCTCATGTTGTCGACGAGCGCGATGTCTTCGGCAAGCCGCACCGGGTTCCACAGCGGCCCCAGTGCGCAATCGACACTCGCGATCAGCGTCGAAGTCCGGGCCAGGAACATCGCCGCGGCCATGATCGGATTGCAGCTCCATCCGTGCCCGGTCGCGTGATGCTCGTCGACGCTGATGGACGTGATGCCATGGGACTCCCCCCACTGCCCCAGCTCGAGCGCCGCCGACAGGAGCTTGCCCTGCGTGCGTGGATCACCTTGCGGGGACGCGAAGTTGAAGCGCAGCACCGTCAAGAGCATTGGCGGCCCCGCCTCATGACGCTTTCGGTCCGGCCGCCGCCTGCAGGAAGGCCGGAAAGTCCGGGAACAGCGCGCGGTCGACGATCTCGATGCGGGTCCCCGCCGCGTCGACGTAGTAGGCGAAGAGCGCCAGGTCCGGCGGAGCGGTGTCGGCGGTCGCTTCGAAGGTGAAGCCATTGTCTTCCAATCGCTTCGCGCTCTCGGCCAAATCGTCGGTCCAGTAGCCGAGGTGGTGAATCGCGTTGCCGGGGGCCGCCGTCCACGCCGTCCCCGGTACCTCCTTGATCAACTCGATATGCGGTGCCTGCAGCGAATAGACGAAAGTCGAAGTCACCTCTTGGGTTCCGCTCGTGGTGCGAAACGGCAACGTGTAGCTCACCGGGGTGATCCACCGGTAACCGGCCAGCGCGGTCAGCCGGGCCATCGCCGCGTCGAGGTCGGACACGATGATGCCGGTGTGATAAAAGTCCTCGGGCCGTAGCGCGAATGCCGTCATGTGTTCCTCGCTATCTGATTGCGGAGCCAGGCACTTTCCCAGAAGTTCGTGCTACCGGCGAGCAGTTTTTCATGCGCTTCCCGCAGCACGGCGCGAGCCCCCGGATGGTCCGCCGGGACAAGCTCGGCGAGGTGGATGGCCTGCAGGGCACGATCGGCGGCCAGGTGTGCCCGGGCCCGCTCCACCAACGCGTCAGCGCCGGCCAGCTCGACCACATCGGGGGCGACGGAGTCGAATGCGACCGGGTACAGCTCGGTGGTCGATTCGTGGTGGAACCAGCCCGAGTAGTTCTCCCATACGGCCCGCACATCCCACGCGACTTTGCCGTAACCCTGGCCCACTTCGTATTCCGCGGGCAGGCTGATCTCCCGCATCAAGGTGCGAACGTCTTTGCCAGCGTTCATCCCGGCAACGGTCTGATCGTGGACGTACTGAATCGCGTCGCGCAGCCGGGTCAGCTCCGCATTGATGCGTTCGGAACCCCTGATCGGCTCGAAGTGGCCGGTCACCAGCAGGTCGGCCTGCAGGTCACGGACCCGCTCGACCGATGCGATGGCCGTCAACGCATCCCGATACCGGTCTCCGCGCATGGTCACGAGGTTGGGAATGTGTCCGATCAGGGGCCCGAATGTATTCCCGCACAGACAGGTTCGTTCCTTGGGCAGCCAGATCACCAAGGAGTCGGTGGTCTCGCCGCCGGGGACGGAAATCAGTTCCATGAGCCGGCCCCCGACCTCCAGGCGGAGGGTGTCCTCGAAGTCGATGTCGACGACGGGCACGCTCTGGCCGGCCAGCCGTGTGGTTCCCAGGCGCCGCTGGATGGCCTGGACGCCGCTGGCCAGGGTGTCCTTGAAGGCGAAGGCGCTGCGGTTGGCCCGGTACGGGATCAGCCGATCGTTGTCGTCGCGCCAGGCCTTCCAATTCGCTTGCGCGACAACGGTCGTCCCGGGATCGCGCACGCTGTCCAGGCCGCCGACATGATCCACGTGGCCCTGCGTGAAGATGATGTAGCGCACCGGTGAGGAGTCCACGGCGTCGAAGTTGGCGCGATGCACCGGCCCCTCGAAGCCCATGCCGGTGTTGACGATCACCCGGCCCTCGGTGGTGGTGAGCAGATACGAGTTGGACAAGCCGGGCGAGCACCACAACCCCGGGGCGATCTCTTCGGCCTTCTCGGCGGACGCCGGGCGCAGCGCGTCGGCACCCGGCCTGCTGCGATAGACAGGTTCGGACATCGCTGGTGACTCCTTCATTCCGGGCGGACGTCAAACTTGTCGAAGTAGAAGCCGAAACGGCCGCGCAGTTCCTCGGGGGAGGTGCCGAAGTGCCGCTGTAGTTCGTAGCGGATGCGGCCGTGTTTGCCCCGCGGATTGCCGTCCAGGTAGCGCTGGAAACGTTGCTGCACCTTGGGCGGTAGCGCGACGCCGGCGCACTGGTAAAGCCGTTGCAGCACCGGCATCTCGTTGCCGCCCAGCTGATGGAAGTTGATGTCGATGCTGCGTTCGGGGGCCACCAGGTCGCGGTCACGCACGCAGGCGCTGAGCAGTCGGTGCACGCGGTCGCCCCAATAGTCCAGCAGCCACTGCGGGTCGATGCTGTTGCGGCGCAACCGGTCCGAGTACGCCATCATGGTGATCGCCGACTGGATCACCGCGACGGGATCGCGGTGGGTGAAAGCCACCGTGGCATCGGGGAAAGTCGCCATCAGCGGGCCGAGCTGCTCGCAGTGCTGCGGACTCTTGAGCACCCAGGTGCGCGGCCCGCGCAGGAAGGTCAGCGCCTGCAGCACCTTCTTCATGTAGGCGTAGTGCCGGGTCTGGTCGAGACCCAGGTAATAGTCGCGCCAGCCGGGCACGCGCGCATGCCATTCCAGCACGTATGAGGCCAGATCGAGGTCGAGGAGCTCCACCTCCTCCTCGATCGCCTCGGGGAACCGGTCGTGCATGGCGGCCACCACGGGGGCGCTCACCATCAGCGCATCGTGTTCCGACTTGGCGCGCGCGTAGCGGGGGTCGACCCCGAAGATGTCCGGACCCTGCCCGAGGGCGGGGATGGGATCCTGGCTCTCCCAATACGGCAGGGCGCGCCGGCGTGGGTCGGAGGCAATCAGATTCACCAGATGCGTGGTGCCGGAGCGCGGCATCCCGACGACGATGAATGGCTTGTCGATCGCGATGGACTCGATCTCCGGATACCGCCGGATGAGCTCGGTCAGCGACATGCGGTTGCGAAGCAGGCGCACGATTCGTTGGCGCAGTGAGCCGCGGGTGAGCTGGCGCAGGCCTTCGTCGGCTTCGATCGCCGCGACGTGCGCGCGCAGGCGGTCGGCGAAACCGTCGGTGTCGTCGAGGTCGGCGGCTCCGGCCGGCAGGCCGGTCTGCTCGACGGCCTCCGCGAGCATCCGATCGATGTCGAGGTCGACGGGCCTGGCTTCGGTGAACTCCAGGATCTGACGCTGCACGTCGGTCAGTTGGGGCGCGGTCAAGTCGTCGAAGTCGATGTCGTCAACCGCAGAACCCACTCCGAACCCCTCTTCGACGCGTCAGGTGAGGAATATGACACAGACGCTAGCCGCGGTGGAGATCCGTCGTTCATCCACCTCGCCGGTGGCCAGGCGCTACAGGTTGGCCAGATCGTCGGGCACGTCGACCTTGTGTTTTTGCAGCGCCTCCAGGGGCACCACTTCGAGGGTGCTCTCGTGGGTGGCCGCCAACACCACCGGCGCGGCGCATCCGTCGTGGTGAGCGCGCAGCCAGTTCAGCGCGGTCACGCACCAGCGGTCCCCCGGCAGCAGGCCGGGGAACCGGTACTCGGGCACCGGTGTCAACAGGTCATTGCCGATGGACCGCTGGTGTTCCAGGAATTCGGCGGTCATCACCGCGCAGATCGTGTGCCGCCCCAGGTCCTGAGGGCCGGTCGAGCAGCAGCCGTCGCGGTAGAAGCCGGTCAGCGGGTCTGTGCCGCAGGGTTCCAGCGGACCGCCTAACACGTTTCGATCAGGCACCCGTTCAGTATTGCGCCCTCGGGGGGGAAGTTTGAAGCAATTCCGACGACTGCGCGGTCAGGTTTTCCGATACCGGATAGCGTCGGCCGCCGTGTGGACGCCCGGCCGGCGGACGTGTTAACTCGACTCGATGTCGACGCCGCCCAATCCACCCGGAAATCCGCCCGGCGAGCCACCCTGGGGATGGCAGCCACCCGGCTACGGATCGCAGCCGAATCCGTACACCCCGCCACCGGGATATCCGCCTCCGCAAGCGTATCCCGGGCACGCCGGCTATCCGGCATACCCCGGTTACCCCGGATACGTTGACCCGCAGGCGCCCTACGGCCGCGATCCGGTTACCGGGCTGCCGCTGTCGGACAAGTCCGCCACCACCGCCGGCTTGCTCCAGCTGTTTCTCGGCCTGTTCGGCATCGGCCGCTTCTACATCGACTCGACTCAGATTGCGGTGGCGCAGTTGTGCCTTGGTCTGTTCGGAGTTCTCTTCAGCCTGTTCTGTTTTCTGGGATTTCCGGTCCTGCTGGGCGGCATCGTCTGGGCGATCGTCGACGCGATCTTGATCTTCACCGGCAGCGTCAAAGACAACCAGGGCCGCAAGCTGCGTTAGGAAGTTGCGATTGGACAACGGTTTCGATTGTCCGGCAACGGTTTTGGTTCACGTTGGGGCCAGATTTTAACCTGGACGACTTCGCATCGGTCCGGGGCGCGCCGGTGATGGTGGTCACGGATTGGTCACGATCGGGAGCGAAAGTCGCTACTGGACAGCGCTGACGACGAACCTGTCGCGACGCGCTGAGCAAATCCCGGGGAAATCGCCCCGAAAACTTATCGTCACATCGTGGAACGACGTACGGCCCTGAAACTCCCTCTGTTACTGGCAGCAGGCGCCGCAGTTGCCCGGGTGCCCCGGGCTTCCGCGGAGGAAGCGGGCCGGTGGTCACCCGACCGCGCGAACCGTTGGTATCAAGCGCAGGGCTGGCTCGTTGGAGCAAACTACATTCCGGCGAACGCCATCAACCAACTCGAGATGTTCCAGCCAGACACCTTCGATCCGCGGCGCATCGATACCGAACTCGGCTGGGCCCAGTTCTACGGCCACAACACCGCACGGGTGTTCCTGCACGATCAGCTCTGGGCGGCCGATCAGCGCGGCTTTCAAACCCGCCTAGGGCAATTCGTCGACATCGCGGCGCGCCACCGCATCAAACCGCTGTTCGTTTTCTTCGACTCCTGTTGGGACCCGCAACCCCGAGCGGGACGCCAGCGCGCGCCGCGACCCGGCGTGCACAACTCGGGCTGGGCGCAGAGCCCGGGCGCCGAACGCCTCGGCGATCCGAGGTACGTCCCGGTCATGCGGGACTACGTCACGGCGGTGATGACCCAATTCCGCAACGACAACCGGGTTTTGGGCTGGGACCTGTGGAACGAGCCCGACAACCCCGCCCGCCAGTACCGCAACACCGAACGAAGCGACAAGGAGCAGCTGGTCGCCAACCTGCTCCCCCAGGTCTTCCGCTGGGCCCGGGCGGTGGATCCCAGCCAGCCCCTGACAAGCGGTGTGTGGCGCGGGGATTGGGGACAACCGCAGGGCCGCAGCGCGATCAGCGACATACAGCTGGCCAACGCCGACGTGATCACGTTCCACTCCTACGCGGCGCCTTCGGGGTTCGAGAACCGGATCAACGAGCTCACCCCGCTGGGCCGTCCCATCCTGTGCACGGAATACATGGCGCGACCCCAGGGCAGCACCGTCGAATCGATCCTGCCGGTTGCGAAGCGGCACAACGTCGGCGCCATCAACTGGGGCCTGGTCGCCGGCAAGACCCAGACCTACTTCCCCTGGGACTCATGGGATCACCCCTACACGTCGGTCCCGAAGATGTGGTTCCACGACCTGATCCGGCCCGAGGGACGGCCGTTCCAAGACATCGAAGCGCTGACGGTGCGAAAGCTGGCCGGTAATCAGACGTGATCCGGACGTCCTGCCTGATCCTTCGCTAATCAACGCCGACCCGCCATAGACCTTTCGGTAGTAGGGTTATTACCTGCTCAGAAGGGGGCGGCGATGCTCGTCGGTGTAGGTCGGCCGCTGACGGCGCCATGACTTGGGAGAATTTCACCCAAGCGGAACTGATCGCCGCCGCCGGCGGCGATCCGTGGGCGATCAACCAGAGCCTGCAGGCCGGCAGCCCCTTTCAGATCGACCGTTTGGCGGAGGCCTTCCATGGTGCCGGTCGACACACCGCCGAAGCTGACCACGCGTTCGAAGAAGCACGGAAACGCTTTGCTGCCGCCTGGAACCACCAGGACGGTGGTCACCCGATCAATGATTCCGATGAAGTCCAACGGGTCACCAAATCCCTTGGTGCCCAGTCTGAGCGACTACCGAAGATTGGCGCCGATCTGGAGTCCATCGCCGCCGGCTTGGCCGACGCACAAAAACAAGGGTCTCAAGAGATCGCCCTTCTGGACAGTGAGCTGCGGGGACTCGACAGACTTATCCACGCAATAAATCATGATTTGACTTTCGACCTCTCCGCATCGGAACGTGCCAAATTGGAGAAGCTGAGGGATGATGCGCACGCCCAGGCCGTGGACGACGTCCGCGCGGCGGTCAAGCAGATGAATTCAATTCGCAATGCCTACTCGGACACATTGCGGAAGTCGATGAGCGCCCTGCATACCGACGGCTATGACATCCCGAAAGCCGTAGACGGCTGGATCGAAAGCCCACTGAGATCCGGTGAGGTAAGGGATCTCGGGCCAATCGCCGGTACCGGCGGCATTCCTGGCATCCCAGGGATCGGGGCGGCCGACTTAGGGGAAGTCGTCGAGGTTCCCGGGCAGCCGGGGAAGTACCTCGCGATCTTTGGGGATTCGTTTTCCGGCAATAAGGTCGGGGAGGGTGAGCACTATCGATCTGTTGCCGTGCCAGTGACCTTCGACGCCGACGGACGTCCGCATTTCGGTGCGCCATTGACGGGAGCAAAAGATAGCGGTCACGAGCTATTCCCCATGCCGGCAGAAGCGGTCAAGGCCGGAATCAACGATACGTTGCCAGCCGGAACGATCACGCTCGGCGACAAAACGTACATGATGGTGACGGGCACTCAGGGTGATTTGAAGCCAGCGGCTTCGTGGCTGGTCGAAGTCAACGGCGACCCCGGTAAGGGGTGGGCGATGGTGCCGGGGTCGTATCGGGGCGCGGCCGACGCACCCACACAGGTCAGCGGCTACAAGGGCACTGACGGCAAGGTCTACATTGCCGCCGATTCCTTCGACCGCAGCCGAGGCATCACCATGTATCGCGCGGATCCCGGCAACGCGTTCGATCGTTCAACATGGCAACCTTGGACCGGTAACGACTGGGGAAAGCCCGGACAACAGGCCGTACCGGTAACCCCGAACCGTTATGGGGAGCTGAGCTTTCGAGAAATCGGAGGGAAGCCCGTCTTGTCTGGCTTCAACGTAGACGCGCATAAGGGAAGTATTGAAGTGCGGGTAGGAACCAACCCGACCGAAATGTTCGGCGCGAACGTGCCCACGACCCTCGTCGCGCAGAACGGCGATCCAAGCGGCCCCAAGTTCATCCCTCAACCATACGGTGGATACATCTTGCCAGGATCAACGCTGGACGATTTGAAATTATTTGGCAGTCAATGGAATACGCTTAAAGATGCAAACGGTGTGCCGTTCGGTGCTCCGTACAACACCCGCGAGTTTCAACTCCGCCCCTACCACTGACCGTCTGAACCGATTGGATGCATATGGTCATCAAGAAGCTGGCCGGCGTCACAACGCTCGTCGGAGCTACTATCACAGTTGCCTGCACGGCGCATGCCGAACCACCCAGATTTCCGGACCTGAGCGCGGACGCCCCGGTGAACGTCCGCGATTACACGATCGACGTCCCCAACCCTGGCCGGCCGCCCCTGCCAACGGTATATTTCCTCACTCCCGACGGGGTCGTCTGCAATTACACGCCCGATCAGGCACAGTGCACTGGAAATAACTTGCCTGCAGTCCCCCCAGCATCTTCAAATCCCGATGCGGGAATCACCGGGGTCAATTGGATTGGCACCACTACTGGTCTAAAACAGACGAATGAGGGTGAACCATCACGTGTGATTGACGGTCAGCCAGTCAAAGCGCTTCCTCCGGGTCATTCCATCACTGTCAATGGCATCATCTGCGGGGTCGATAACTCAGGCACGACAGCTTGCAAAGATCCGCAAGGCCGTGGTTTCGTTCTGTCCCCCCACGGATCAGGATGGTTGCCTCACGTGTGATTGCCCGCGAGCTTTGCTGGATCGGCCTCGCGCTCAGATGCTGAGTCGAAGGACCCCATGGGTGCCGTCGCCGCCTTCGCCACGCGATTTGCGGGCGTAATGACAGCCTTCGTATCTATGTCGTGTACGTCGGCGCCGCAGCACGCCGCCGCGCGGCTGACCGGGTTTCCGGATCTCGGTGGCTTCGCCCCTGTCGCGGTTGAGGATTACATCGAGCCGCCTGAGAAAGGGCTGGCGTTCGCGTACTTTTCGACCCCATACAACATCCAATGTTGGTTCGAAGCCGGCGAGCCGGTACCGGTATGGCAATCGCAAGACATCAATCGCCTCGGGGACATGCCGGACGGAAATCCCTGCACGGTCGGTAAAGCAACCGGCGCGGGTTCAGGACCCGCATACGTGATCAACAGGACAGATGACAAATGTGGTGCGCCGTATACGCACGGCGCCATGCTAAACATCGGCCAGAAGGTGAACTACCGCGACGCGACGTGCGCAGTGGGAGCTGATCACCTCGTCGCATGCCTGGACACCAGCAGCGGTCAGCATGGATTTGTTCTGAAACCCGCGGGCAGCGTGGCGTTTTGAGGTTTGGCCATATCGGAGAGGGTTACGCATCTGGGTGGCAGCCTCACGTCTGAGGACCGAGCGACAAGAGTGGTGACCGAAACAGCTTGGCCTGAAAGGTTTTACGACGCGGCGAAGTCGCCGACGGCGGTCATCTTGTTGCCGTCCCACGCGGTGGCGAAGCCGCCCGCGTTATATGCGCAATTCACAATGATGTCGCGGTGTGGAGGACTCTGCATCCACATGTCGAGGGCTTCCTTGGGAGTCGCAGCGGACCCCGTGCCCCAGAAGACGATCTCACCCGAGTACCGGCTTCTGTAGCCCGCAGCGGTGATTCGGGCCTGCGGCGACGAGCCGTCCGAACCGATGTGTCCGCTGACCCCGTTGCGCAGCATGTCATCGGCGTGGCGCTGGGCGGCTTCGGTCAGGCGCGGATCGTCGCTGATCGGCCCGCATCCTGGGCGAAGCTGGTTGATGCCGCTGTACAGCGCGGACCCCGAATCGTCTGCGTGCGCGACGAAACCGGACAGTGTCCAGGGAGACGTGATGAAGGCAGTAAAGATCGCGAAGACGGCGATGATCTCGACTTTCTTGGCCATGATGCCTCTTGTCGCGCGCTCGCTTTGCTGTTTTTGGTATCTAAATGTTACCCATTTTCAACCAAGAACGAATCACGAATCGCAAATCCGTTACGCGGCACCGACATGCTTACCGGCTCGACGGCAAGGGCCTTTCTAGTGGCCGACGTTGTGGGCGAGATCAATGGCGTACTGGCTCACGAAGTTGCCGGCCGGCGGATCACCCTTGCCGCATGTTCCATCGGACTCACCGGGACGCTTGATCCACAGGTACGCGTCGGCGTGCGCACCCGCCGTGCTGGCGGTCGGCGGAGTGCCCAGCGCCCGGCCGCTCGGGTTGCACCAGTTGAGGTCGGAGTCGGGAGCAGGTCCGGCACCGTTGCGCGACGTGTCGATCACATAATGCGAACCATTGGTGAGCCCCGAAATCGCCTCGCCGTAACCGATTTCGTCCTCGGTGGTGAAGAAGTTCGCGGTGTTGATGCTGAAGCCCCGGGCGTGGCCGACGCCGGCCTGGTTGAGCCGGGCGGCCATGTCGTCGGCGCTGTGCCAGCGCAGGTGACCCGCGTCGACGTACACCGCCGCGTTCGGATCCTTGGTCAGCGTGTCGACGGCGTAGCGGATCAGGTCGAAGCGTTCCTGGCGCGCATCACCCGACAGGCAGTCGGCCATCGCGAGCGCATCGGGTTCGACCACGATTGCCACCCGAGAAGCGCCCACACCGGATGCGATGCCGTCGATCCACGAGCGGTAGTCGTCGGCCGAGCCCATACCGCCGGCGGCGAAGCTGCCGCAGTCGCGATGCGGGATGCCATAAATCGCCAGAATCGGGATGGCGCCAGCCCCATTCGCGTCGCCGACATACTTCCCGACCGTTGCCGCCGACCCGCCCGGGACGATCCAGTAGGCCTGGGGCGTGTTGGCGATGGCGGTCAGCTCGGGGCTCGGCGGATCGGCGCTCTGCGCGGCGCGCATGGCCGCCGACGTCGGGTTGACGTAGAACGGCGCTCCGGCCAACGGGTCGCCGTCGGCGACCAGACGCACCGCGGGAGCGGGACGGACCTGTACCGGGTCGTCGATAAGACCCATGCCGGCCACGGCTGCAACCGTGAGAAAGGGGACGATCCACCGCGCGGCTGCACCTGCAGCTGAGAAGTTCACCTGAGGAAAATTAGTGGCTCGGAAGCATCGAGCGCCAATCGGCGCCGGCCGAGCCGCGCGTCCCCTCGGTTAATCGAGGACGGCTACGGCCATTCGGGTTGCGTCGAACCGTGGCCGCCAGGAGTTCCGGCGAGAAGGCCGGCCGCGAAGGCCGCGCCCTTGTCGATCACCGCGGCGTTGGTCGAATACGTGTCGTGCGCGGCGAAATTCATCCCGTCGGAGCAGATCGGGTCCTCGGCGGCGCACACCTGGAGGGTCTTGGCCTGATAGAGCGGGCCGATGGCAACCGGCGGCTCACCGAAGAAGTTCATCGCCTTTTCGTTGGGCAGGGCGAAGAGGACGACAGAGGAGACGTGGTTGGCGACTTCCGGATCCAGCGGTTTTGGCACGCTCGCAGGATCGATCCCATTCGGTACGACGGGCGAGGTGACGAAGCCCATCACCGCCGCCCCTTGGGAGTAACCGCCGAGCACCATCTTGGTGTTGGGACAGTTCTGCGCCATCGACAGGACGTGTGCGCCCGCGTCTCTGACGCCGGCCTCGCCCGCGTTCGTCCAGTCATGAGTGGCGGGGTAATCGACCGGATAGACGTCGAAGGACTTCGCGCCGATGCGCGGGTGCAGGGAGTCGACGAATGCCTGCCCGGTCGGGCCCAGGCCGGGCGGATCGTCGGTGCCCCGAGCGAACACGACCTGCACGTCCGGGCACGGAGCGGCGGTGGCGGCGGGGATGGCGGTCGCGAGGACCGAAGCGGCGACGCCTGACGCCGCGGCTACCGCAGCAGCAAGCAGACGAGAGCTGTGACGTGCAATCATGCCGCTGTGTGCCCAGAATCGTGATTTTTAAACCGTGGCTTCGGCCGCGGACCGACGTGGACACCGTCGCGACCAGGCAACGGCACGCAGGATGCGCTTTCGGAACGATGGGCCGGTTTCCAGCAAATCTGGAAACCGCTTACGTCCGTGCAGTCTTGGCGGTGGCGGAGGGATTTGAACCCTCGGACGGTTTTAGCCGTCACACGCTTTCGAGGCGTGCTCCTTAGGCCGCTCGGACACGCCACCGCCGAGCAGCTTACCGAACGGCATGCCCCTCACCCCAATCGCTGGCGAGCGAAGAAGGCCTCCAGTGGCGCAGCGCACTCCTGGGCCAGCACGCCGCCGCGCACTTCTGGGCGGTGGTTGAGCCGCCGATCGCGGACCACGTCCCACAACGACCCGACCGCTCCGGTCTTGGGCTCCCAGGCGCCGAACACCAGCCGGGCGATGCGCGACAGCACCAGAGCACCGGCGCACATGGTGCACGGTTCGACGGTGACCGCCAGCGTGGCGCCTTCCAGCCGCCACCCGTTCCCGAGGACCTCGGCCGCCGCGCGCAGCGCGATGATTTCCGCGTGGGCCGTCGGGTCTCCCCACGCCTCGCGGGCATTGACCGCGCGGGCCAGCTCGGTTCCGTCGGCGCCGACCACCACCGCACCGATGGGCACGTCGCGGGGACCCGCCCTCGCGGCAACCGACAGTGCGGTACGGATCAGGTCTTCGTCAGTGATCACCGACCGAGGCGGTCGATCACCGCCGACAGCTCATCGGCGAAGCCCATCTCGCGGGCGATGCGGCCCAACTGCTCGTCGGCGTATAGGTCGGTCTCGTCGACGATCACCCCGAGGACCGCCTCGGGCAGCCCGACGTCGGACAGCAGCCCTAAGTCGCCCTCTTCGAAGGGATCCGAATCCTCGAGATCCTCGGGATCGATGTCGGCGTCCAGCTTGTCGAGCACTTCGGCGGCGATGTCGTAATCCAGGGCCGCGGTGGCATCCGAGAGCAACAATCGCGTCCCCGACGGCGCCGGACGGACGATGACGAAGAATTCGTCGTCCACATCCAGCAGGCCGAAGACCGCGCCGGAACTGCGCAGTTCACGCAGCTCGGTCTCGGCGGCCACCAGGCTCAACAGCGATTTACGGGCCATCGGGGCGCAGCGCCACTGCCCCTCTTCACGCACCACCGCGACGCCGAAACCGTCCGGCGTGTCCGCGGACAGGCCCTGGGCAGAGGCCCGTTGTGCTCCCATGGCCGCTTACGGTAGTCCCTGACCAGGCCGCTGACCAGATGGCTGCTGGTAGCCGCGAGATCTGGCGGCGCCGTTCCCGGCCGGATGTGCCAACCTTGGAATGTGGCAAGCCCTCCTTCAAAGACGCCGGTGTGTGTGCTCGGGCTCGGGCTGATCGGCGGCTCGATAATGCGAGCCGCCACCGCGGCCGGCCGTGAGGTGTTCGGCTATAACCGCTCGGTGGAGGGGGCGCAGGCCGCGACCGCCGACGGCTTTGACGCCACCACCGATCTGACCGCGACGTTGTCTCGCGCCGCCGACTCCGATGCGCTGATCGTGCTGGCCGTGCCGATGCCGGCGATGGCGGGCATGCTCGCCCATATCAAGGAGACGGCCCCGGCGTGTCCGCTGACCGACGTCACCAGCGTCAAGCAGGCGGTCCTCGAGCAGGTCGTGGCGGCGGGTCTGCAGGACCGCTTCGTCGGGGGGCATCCGATGGCGGGCACCGCACACTCGGGTTGGACCGCCGGCTACGCCGGGTTGTTCACGGGGGCCCCGTGGGTGGTCAGCGTCGACGATCACGTGGATGCGGCGGTCTGGTCGACGGTGATGACGTTGGCCCTGGACTGCGGCGCGGTGGTGGTGCCGGCCAGGTCCGACGAACACGACGCTGCCGCGGCGGCGATCTCGCATCTGCCCCACCTGCTCGCCGAGGCGCTGGCCATCGTCGCCGGAGACGTCCCGTTGGCCTTCGCGCTGGCCGCCGGCTCCTTCCGCGACGGGACCCGCGTGGCCGCCAGCGCCCCGGACCTGGTCCGGGCGATGTGTGAAGGCAACTCCGACCAATTGGTGCCGGCGGCCGATCGCGTCATCGAGCTGCTGAACCGAGCCCGCGAATCGCTGGCTTCCCATAACTCGGTCGCCGACCTCGTCGAGGCCGGCCACGCCGCGCGCACGCGTTACGACAGCTTCCCGCGCGACGACATCTTCCACGTCGTGGTCGGCGCGGAGAACTGGCGTCAGGAACTGGCCGCCGCGGGCCGGGCCGGCGGGGTCGTCAGATCCGCTCTGCCAAGCCTGGATAGTCGACGATGAATCCTTCGTCGTCGACGCTCACCGTCGTGTCGGAGATCGGCGAGCGCAACTTGATCTCGCCCAGACTGCCGGTGCTGCTGTAGCTCACGGTGTCGGCGGTGATGGACATCTCCGGCACGTTGACATAGACCACGGGCAGCGTGACCGAGGCGGCCCGCTCATACAACCCGAGCCGCCGGATGGGCAGCGCGTTGAAGAACGGGCTGAATTCGACATCGACGTCGAGAGCGCCGTTGTAGGCCGCGCGGTGCTCGCCCTGATGATCGGTGACCAGCCACATGTTCTCTTCGTCGCGGGCGAAGGAGAAGACGCGCTCCCGCTCGGCCACGGTGACGGTCATCCCGAGCCGCTTGGTGGCACCGGCTTCATCGGTCAGCAGGTCGTAATAGGCGCCGAACGCCGGATGGGAGCCGGTAGCGGCGGCGATGATGCGGCCATTGGCCTTGATTCTGTTGCCGGACACCTGGAGTCGTACCGATTCCATCCGGGGGTCATCCTGTGCGCGCCAGGTGAGCATCGCCTGCCACACGCGGCGAGACGGATCAGAGGGGGCTGCGTTCACTCATCTACCGTAAGACGTGCCCGCCACCCGCTGCGGAAGTGGCCGGTATCTTCGCCGCAATCGCCCGGTGCCCGGCACCGAAATCCACACCGCCACCGCGAGCAATCCATCAAGCACCAGCGCCAACGCGGCCACCATCAGCGCACCGACCAGAGCGAGATGAAACTCACGTTCTTTGATCCCGTCGATCAGATACCTGCCCAGACCACCGAGGCTGGCATAGGCGGCCACGGTCGCGGTGGCGACCACTTGCAGCGTCGCGTTGCGCAGCCCGCCGAGGATCAACGGCAACGCGTTGGGCACCTCGGCGCGTAGCAGCACCTGCGCCTCGGTCATGCCCATCGCGCGGGCGGCATCGACGATCGTCGGCTCGACATTGGCGATCCCCGCGTAGGTGCCGGCCAACAACGCCGGCACACCCAGCAGCATCAACGCCACCAACGACGGACCCAGGCCCAGCCCGAACATCAGCGTTCCGAACAGCAGCACGCCCAGCGTGGGCAGCGAGCGCAGGCCGTTGACGGCGCCCACCACCAGCAGGGTGCCGCGCCCGGTGTGCCCGATGATCAGGCCGACGGGGATCGCGATCAGCGCCGACGCGCCCACCGCCAGGGCGGTGTACTCGAGGTGTTCCAAAATGCGGGCCGCGAGCCCGACCGGGCCGGTCCAGTTGTCGACGGTGAACAGATAGGAGATCGCGCTCTCGATGAAGTTCACCGCGCACCTCCCACCACCGGTGCGACGACCGAGCGGCGGCCGGCGCTGCGCGTGGCGTGTGCCCACGGTGTGGCCAGCCGGCCGGCCAACACGATGAGCACGTCGATGACGACCGCCAGCAGGAACAGCGCGATGATGCCGGCCAGGATCTGGTCGCTTTTGTTGGTCTGATAGCCCTGGGTGAACCAGCTGCCCAGCCCGCCGATGCCGATGACCGAGCCGACCGAGACCATCGCGATGTTGGTGACCACCACCACCCGCAGCCCCGCGACGAGCACCGGGACAGAAAGCGGCAGTTCGACTTTCAGCATCCGCCTGATCGGCGGGTAGCCGACCGCGGTGGCGGCGTCGCGCACCTGGGTGGGCACCGCGTCCAGCGCCTCGAGCACCGCCCGCACCAGCAGCGCGGCGGTGTAGGCCGTCAACGCCACCATCACGTTGGCCTCGTCGAGGATGCGGGTCCCGATGAGCATCGGCAACACCACGAACAGCGCCAGCGACGGAATGGTGAACACGACGCTGGCCGCCGCCGTCGTGAGCCGACGCGGGATCCGGGTGCGCTGGACCAGCATGCCCAGCGGCAGCGCGATCGCCAGCCCGATCAGCACCGGCACCAACGCCAGGCGCAGGTGCACGACGGTCAGCCCCCGGGCGTCGTCGAGGTGGGTGAGCAGATAGTGCATCGGCTAACTCCCCCGGGGTTCGTCCGAACCCAGCCGTCGCGAGTTGACCGCGGCCAGCACGTCGGCGGCCAGCACGCCGCCGATCACCCTGCCGCCGTCGTCGACGGCGACACCGATGCCCGACGGCGACGACAGCGCCGCGTCCAGCGCCTGGCTCAGATTGCCCCGCGGCCGAAACAGCGCTCCGACCCCGCTCATGCTGTCGGGCAATGACACACCGTCGCGGTGCCGTCGCAGCCCCTCGCCGTCGATCCAGCCGAGCGGAACTCCGGCGTCGTCGACGACCACCGCCCAGCGGTCGGAAAGCGTTGTCGCGGAAAGCTGGTCGGCCGTGATCCGTTCGACGTCGTGCAGCGGCAGCCCGGCCGCATCGAGGAGTTGCAGCCATCGGTAGCCGCGACCCAGGCCGATGAACCGCGACACGAAGTCGTTGGCCGGCCGCGACAGCAGCCGGGCCGGCTCGTCGTACTGCTGCAGCGAACCACCCTTGAACACCGCGACTCGTTCACCGAGCCGCAGCGCCTCATCGATGTCGTGGGTGACGAAGACGATCGTCTTGTGCAATTCGCCCTGCAGGCGCAGTATTTCGTTCTGCAGATCGTGGCGGACCACCGGGTCGACGGCGGAGAACGGCTCATCCATCAACAGAATCGGCGGGTCGGCGGCCAGCGCACGTGCCACGCCGACCCGCTGTTGCTCGCCACCGGAGAGCTGTGCGGGGTAGCGGGTCGCGAGCTTGGCGTCCAACCCGACCCGTTCGAGCACCGCGTACGCTTCTTTGCGCGCGGCCCGGCGCGACTGGCCCCGTAAGACGGGAACCGTTGCCACATTGTCGATTACGCGTTGGTGGGGCATGAGGCCGGCGTGCTGGATGACGTACCCGATGCCGAGGCGCAGCTTCACCGGGTCGCGGGTGGAGACGTCGACGCCGTCGATGGTGATGGTGCCCGAGGTGGGCTCGATCATCCGGTTGATCATGCGCAGCGCCGTGGTCTTGCCGCTGCCGGAGGACCCGACGAACACGGTCAGCTTGCCGGTGGGGACGCTCAGGCTGAGCTGGTTCACGGCGGTGGTTCCGTCGGCGAAGACCTTGCTGACGTTGTCGAAGATGATCAAGTCATCCCCCGATCGGATGGTCGAAGCCGTTGTCGCGCACCCAGTTTCGTGCCGCCTGGTCGGGATCGATGCCCGAATTCCCCGACACCGCGGCGTTGAGTCCGGCGACGCCGGACGTGGTCAGCTTCGCCGAGACCGCATCCAGCACCTCTTTGAGCCGCGGCGACCTCTTCTGCGAATTGAGCAGCGGCACAATGTTTCCGGCCACGAAATTATGTTCGGGGTCGTCGAGGACCACCAAGTGGTTCTGCGGGATGGCCGGCGACGTGGTGAAGATGTTGGCGGCGTTCACCCTGCCCTCGACCAATGCTCGCACGGTGACCGCGCCGCCCCCGTCGTCGATGGCGACGAAGTTTCCCGGCTTGATCTCGAGTCCGTACTTCTCCCGCAGCCCGGGCAGCCCCGCCGGACGGGTGGAGAACGCCGAGGGCGCCCCGAATCGCACGTCGGCCGAATGGACGGCCAGATCGGCGATTGTCTTCAGGTTCCAGGAATTCGCCGTTTGTCCCGTAACGCTGACCGTGTCGGTGTCCGTGGCCGGGGCGGGCGTCAGAATCGAGAGGTCACTGGGTAGGCGCTGATCCAGCTCCCGCCCGACGGCATCCAGCGTGGTGGCGTCGGACTGCGGCGAAATGTAGAGCAACAGATTGCCGATGTACTCCGGCACCAGATCGATGGAATGGTCTTTGAGTGCAGGAATATACGTCTCCCGGCTGCCGATGCCCATCCGCTTGCCCACTTCGAAACCATTGGCCTGCAAGGCTTGTGCATAGATCTCGGCGATGATCTGCGATTCCGGAAAATCGGCGGAACCAATGACAATGGAGTTGGGGCTTCGCACCTGCGCCCCCAACGGATCGGAATTGCTGCACGCCGCAACGACGGACATCGCCATCACCAGTACCACCGCGCGCGTGATCGCGCCCCGCACGTGCGGCAGTGCCGTCATACCGCCGACCCTAACGCCGGAACCGCGCAAACGCTGGCCCGTAAGGTTCGGTTGTCCGAATCGGTTTCAATCGGCGTCCGATAGGGCAAAGATGGCAGTATGAGCAGCCACACCCCTGCCTCGCCCGGGCAGCCGCCCCCCAAGCCCGATCCCGCCGCCAAGACCGGCGCACCAGCAAAGGAACCGGCCATCGGGTTCACCCGCGCCGGCGCCCTGTGGTCGTCGCTGATCGCCGGCTTCGTGATCCTGATCCTGTTGCTGATTTTCATCACCCAGAACACGACACCAGCTGAGTTTCAGTTCTTGGGTTGGCACTGGAGCCAGCCCAAGGGAGTTGCGATCCTGCTGGCGGCCGTGGTCGGGGGGCTGATCACGGTTGCGGTCGGCACCGCACGCATCTTGCAGCTGCGCCGCGCGGCCAAACGGCAGCACGCGGCCGCCTCGCGCTAGCCGGGCAGCTTCGCGAGTTCGGCCAGACCGCGGGAAATCAGCGGCGCCACGACCTCCGGTGTGTGCTCGGACGGGTCGCCACTGCCGCGGGCCTGATCCGACATCCGCCGGCGGAAGTCGATGCCCGCGGCGATGATGGCGAGCTTGAAGTAGGCCAGCGCCATGTAGAACTCCCAATGCGCCAGCGGTGTACCGGCCACCAGCGAATAGCGGTCCGCCAGTTCGTCGGCCGTCGGCAACAACGGTGACGTCCACGCGGCCTGCGCATTGACGATCAAATCCAGCGCGGGGTCGCGGTACACACACATCAGGGCCGCGTCGGACAGCGGATCCCCCAGGGTGGACAGCTCCCAGTCGACGACCGCACGAACCTTGGTCGGATCGTCGGCGTCCAGAATCGTGTTATCGATCCGGTAGTCGCCGTGCACGATCGAGGTGCGGCTCTGCTGCGGAATCGCCTCGCCCAGACCGGAATGCAGCCGTTCCACATCGGCATCGCGCCGATCTTCGGGCAACCGCACCAGTGACCATTGCGAGCCCCATCGCCGCACCTGACGCTCCAGATAGCCGCTGGGCTTGCCGAAATCGGCCAGGCCGACGGCGTTGGGGTCGACGGTGTGGAGGTCGACGAGGACGCGGATCAACGAGTCGACGCAGCCGCCGATGACCGTGTGGCTGAACGACTCGAGTTGAGCGCGGCGGCGCACCACCTGTCCGGCGACGAATTCGACGATCTGGAAGGGCGCGCCCAGCACCGAGTCGTCCTCGCAGAGCCCGATTGTGCGCGCCACCGGAACGGGCGTGTCCTGCAGCGCCGCGACGACGCGGTACTCGCGGGCCATGTCGTGCGCCGACGGGGTCAATCCGTGCAGCGGCGGACGCCGCACCAGCCAACTGGTGCTGTCGTCGTAGACACGGAACGTCAGGTTCGAGCGGCCACCGGAAATGAAGTCGGCGCGCAACTCTCCGTCGCGCCCGATCCCGAGCGAACGCAGGTAGGAGTCCAGCGAGGCCAGGTCGAGCCCCTCGAGTTGGTCAGCTGAAGTCACCGAACTTGTCTACCATCGCCGGGCTCGACGCGCGGCACCACCTGCGATTTGCCGGTCCCCCGCTCAGGCCTTGCCACGGCTCGCGTCGTCGTCGAGCAGCCTCTGGTTTCGCGGCAACAGGTCCCAGACGTGTTCGGTGGTGTTGACCGCCGCCACCGTCGCCTGCCCGGACCGGGAGAACAACAGCCGAGTGACCGAGGCGTAGTCGACCGGAAAGGAGAGCAGCCGGGCGGTGCCGAGGATTTCGTGCAGCAGGACGTTGATGACCCCGCCATGGCTGAACACCGCGACCGTGTCGTCGGGGTCGCCGGTGGCCACCAGGTCGTCGACCGCGTTGCGCACCCGGGCACGAAAAGCGTCCTCGTCAACCGCGCTGGGCAGATGCCCCTGAGCCAGGCGCGCCCACTCTTCGGGCATCTCCGCCCGGATCTGCTCGACGGGGATGTACACGGGAAGGTCGCGGTCGTACTCGGCGAAGCGATCGTCGATCTCGACGGTCAGGCCGCGATCCGCCGCGACCGGTTCGGCGGTCTGGATGGCGCGGCGCTGCGGGCTGCTCACCACCCGCGCGATGGGAAACCTGGCGAGCGCCTTGGGGAGTCGCTCGATCTGGGCCAACCCTTCCTCCGACAGGTCCGGATCGGAACCTTGTCCGTGTTCGCTGCGCAGCGGCAGCGCGTGCCGGACCAGAAGCACTTGCATGTTTCTTCCTGTCTTGTCGAAAGGTTGTGCCGGTCCGAAGTCTCTCATCGCCCCTTGCCCGTCGTTCAGGGCGTGCACAATGACATCGCTGCACCAACTTCATGCCCCCAATGCCGAGGAGGACGGATGAGTGAACCGGACAGGGATTGGGACGCCGCCTACCGACAAGCCGCCCCGCCTCCCTGGAGCATCGGGCGGCCCCAACCGGAGCTGGCGCTGCTCATCGATCAGGGCAAGATCCGCAGCGAGGTGCTGGACTCCGGTTGCGGCCACGCGGCTTTGTCGCTGACCCTCGCCGCGCTCGGCTACACCGTGGTCGGCCTGGACGCCAGTGCGACCGCGATCGCCGCGGCCACCGCCGCCGCCACCGAGCAGGGCCTGACGACGGCGACGTTCGCCCAGGCCGACGTGACCAGCTTCGGCGGCTATGACGGTCGCTTCTCCACGATTCTGGACAGCGGGCTGTTTCACGCGCTGCCGCCCGACCGGCGCCAGGACTACGTGCAGTCCATCTTTCGGGCCGCCGCGCCGGGCGCCGCGCTGTACATCCTGGCCTTCGCCGCCGGCGCACTGGACGACGCCCATTCGGACCGGCCGGGCCCGCCCGGGTTCACCGAAACCGAACTGCACGACGCCGTCGCGACACTGTGGCGGGTCGACGACGTTCGCGCGGCCAAGGTGTACGGCACGGACGACGCGGCCGGCTCGCCGGACAATCCACTGGCGCACCTGGACCACGACGACGACGGCCACTTCATGGCGCCCGGGTTCCTGCTGAGCGCGCACAAACCGGGCTGACAGCCGCACTTGCCTCTAGCACGGAGAATGCTATTCTCCGCACAGAGATCGGGGTGTGCAGAGAGGGTGGGCGAGTGACTGGTGAATCGGGGCTCGACGCGGGCGTCCTCGCTCGCTGGCTGGATGCGAACGACGCACCGGGCGGTGGCGAAGAGGCGCGGCTGACGCAGCTGAAGGGCGGGTCGCAGAACACCCTGTACCTGATCGAGCGCGGTGGCCGGCGGATGGTGCTGCGGATGCCCGGCGCCCGGGCCGACGCCGCCCGCATCGACGGGCTGCTCCGGGAGATCCGCCTCGTGCGCGCGCTGTCGGGCACCGATGTCCCGCACGCGGCGCTGATCGCAGCCGACGACACCGGCGAAGTGCTCGGGATGCCGTTCTACGTCATGCAGGCGATCGACGGGTGGAGCCCGATGGACGGCGGCTGGCAATCGCCGTTCGACACCGACCTCGAGGCCCGGCGCGGCCTGGCCTTCCAATTGGTCGACGGCGCGGCCAAGCTGGGCCGAGTGGATTGGCGCGAGCAAGGACTCGAAGGCTTCGGCCGCCCGGACGGATTCCACGAGCGGCAGGTCGATCGCTGGCTGGCGTTCCTCGACGCCTACAAGGTCCGCGAGCTGCCGGGTCTGGACGTCGCCTCCGACTGGTTGCGCCGCAACCGTCCGGCGCATTACCGCGCGGGCATCATGCACGGCGACTATCAGTTCGCCAACGTGATGTTCGCGCACGGCGCCCCCGCGCGCCTGGCCGCGATCATGGACTGGGAGATGACCACGGTGGGCGATCCGCTGCTCGACCTGGCGTGGTGCCTGCTGGGCTACGACGGCGAAAAGCCGCGCGAGGACGGATTTTATCTCGACATGCGCGGCATGCCGACACGCAGCGAGCTGTTGGAGCATTACGAATCCGTCAGCGGATTGTCGACCGAGAACATCGACTACTACCTGGTGCTGGCCAACTGGAAGCTGGGCATCGTGCTGGAGAAAACGTACGCGGCCGGGGTGCGGACCGGCAAAGTCGACCCGAAGATCACCGACGCGTTCGGCCCGATGATTCTCCAGCTCATCGCCACGGCGGCCGAACTCGCCCGATCTAACTAGGGATCCTGAAATGGGTTATGCCGACGAGCTTTTCGATCTCACCGACCGCGTCATCCTGATCACCGGTGGTAGCCGCGGCCTGGGGCGCGAGATGGCATTCGGCGCGGCCCGCTGCGGTGCCGACGTGGTGATCGCGAGCCGCAACATGGACAACTGCGTCTCCACCGCCAAGGAGATCGAGGCCGAGACGGGCCGGTCGGCCCTGCCGTATCAGGTGCACGTGGGGCGCTGGGATCAGCTCGACGGCCTGGTCGAGGCGGCCTACGAGCGGTTCGGCAAGGTCGACACGCTGATCAACAACGCGGGCATGTCCCCGCTGTACGACAAGCTGACCGATGTGACCGAGAAGCTGTTCGACGCCGTGGTCAACCTCAACCTCAAGGGCCCATTCCGCTTGTCGGCGTTGGTGGGTGAGCGCATGGTGGCGGCCGGCCGGGGCTCGATCATCAACGTGAGCACGGCCGGCTCGCTGCGGCCGACGCCCGACATCATCCCCTACGCCGCGTCAAAGGCCGGGCTCAACGCCATGACCGAGGCGCTGGCGAAGGCGTTCGGTCCGGCGGTGCGGGTCAATACGCTGATGGCCGGGCCGTTTCTCACCGACGTGAGCAAGGCCTGGAATCTCGGGGCGGCCGAACAGAATCCGTTCAAGCACCTTTCGTTGCAGCGCGCGGGCGACCCGCGCGAAATCGTCGGCGCGGCACTGTTCCTGGCGTCCGACGCGTCCAGCTTCACCACCGGCTCGATCCTGCGGGCCGACGGCGGAATCCCCTGAAAGGAGTGTTCGAATGTCCTGGGATTTTTCTACCGAGCCGGAGTTCGAGGAGAAGCTCGAGTGGATCCGCGGCTTCGTTCGCGACGAGGTGGAACCGCTCGAGGTGCTGTTTCCCGGCTGCGAGTTTCTGCCGCTGAACGACGAGCGGCGCCGCATTGTCGACCCGCTCAAGCAGCAGGTGCGCGACAAGGGTTTGTGGGCACCGCATCTGGGGCCGGAACTGGGCGGGCAGGGATTCGGTGCGGTCAAGCTGACGCTGATCAACGAGATCCTGGGCCGGAGCCCATGGGCGCCGATCGTGTTCGGAACGCAAGCGCCTGACACCGGCAACGCCGAGATCATCGCCCGCTTCGGAACCCAGGAACAGAAGGACCGCTACCTGGCCGGCCTGCTGTCCGGGGAGATCTTCTCGTGCTTCTCGATGACCGAGCCGCAGGGCGGCGCGGATCCGAGGGTCTTCACCACCCGCGCCGTCCGCGACGGCGACGACTGGGTGATCACCGGGCGAAAGTACTTCTCCTCCAACGCCTCCGTCGCCTCGTTCTTCATCGTCGTCGCGATCACCGATCCCGACGTGCCGGTGCACACCGGTGCGTCGACGTTTCTGATCCCCGCCGGCACCGAGGGGCTGGTCCTGGAAGCCAATCACCACCTGGTCGGGGCCGACCCGCACGAGCCGGGCCATTCGCTGGTGCATTACAACGACGTGCGCGTGCCCGCCGACGCGCTGCTCGGCAAACCCGGGCAGGGCTTTTTGATCTTGCAGACCCGGCTGGCCGGCGGGCGCCTGCATCACGCGATGCGCTCCATCGGGATGGCGCAACGCGCCGTCGAGATCATGTCCCGCCGGGCGAAAAGCCGCTTCACCCAAGGTAGTCTGCTGGCCGACAAGCAACTGGTCCAGGAGTTCGTCGCCGACTCGTACACCGAGCTGATCCCGTTCCGGCTGACCGTGCTGCACGCCGCGTGGTTGATCGACAACGGCGACGAGCGCGCCGCACGCGCCGAGATCGCGGCCTGCAAGATCCTGGCATCGCAGGTGCTCAAATCGATTGCCCTGCGGGCCATTCAGGTGCACGGGGCGCTGGGGCTGACCGACCAGCTGCCCCTGGTCAACGTCCTGCTGGGCGGCATCGCGCTGGGCCTGGCCGACGGGCCGACCGAGGCGCACAAGGTCAACCTGGCCCGGATGCTGCTCAAGGGTTACGAGGCCGAGGAGGGCGACTGGCCCAGCGAGATGCTCGACGTGCGGCGCGCGGCCGCGCGCGCCAAATACGGTGAGCTCGTTGAGCTCTAACCGCGTGACCGCCGCGGTCGAGCGGGCACTGGATGATCGCCAGCGGGAGGCCACCGAGGAGGTGGAACGCATCCTGGCCGCCGCGGTGCGGGTCATGGAACGCGTCGCACCCGAACCGCCGCGGGTCAGCGACATCGTCGCCGAGGCGGGTTCGTCGAACAAGGCGTTCTACCGCTACTTCGCCGGTAAGGACGATCTGATCCTCGCCGTCATGGAACGCGGCGTGGGCATCGTGGTGTCCTACCTCGAGCATCAGATGGCCAAGGAATCCGAGCCGCGTGACAAGGTCGCGCGGTGGATCGAGGGCACGCTGGCCCAGGTGGCCGACCCGCACCTGATCAGCATGACCCGCGCGGCGGCCGGCCAGATGTCGGCCGGTACCAGCTGGCGCGCGGCCGACCAGGAGATGATGCGGCCGCTTCGCGAGCTCCTCGTCGAACCCGTTGCGGCGCTGGGCAGTAGCGACGTCGACCGCGACGTCCAGGCGGTGTTCAGCTGCACCGCCGCAACCATGCGCCGCTATGTCGGCTCGGCCGACCGGCCGGGCCCCGACGACATCGCACACGTGGTGCGGTTCTGTTTACGTGGTCTGGAGGCCGGTTGATGCGCGCGGTGATCTGTCGTTCCTACGGCGCTCCCGAGGACCTGGTGATCGACGATGTGCCCGATCCCGTTGCGGCTCCGGGCCAGTTGCTGGTGCGGGTCCGCGCGGCCGCGGTCAACTTCCCCGACGTCCTGTTCATCGCGGGCAAGTACCAGGTCAAGATTCCGCCGCCGTTCATCCCCGGTAACGAGATCGCCGGGGAGGTCATCGCCGCCGGTGACGGTGCGCCGTTCCGTCCCGGACAACGGGTTTCCGGAACCACATTCGGGGCGTTCGCCGAGCAAGCGCTGCTCGACGCGAGTCAGGCCGAGCTCGTGCCCGACGATGCCGACTTCGCCTCGGCCGCTGCCTTCGGCGTCACTTACCGCACCGCTTATCACGCGCTGCGCTCGACCGCCGCTGTCACACAAGGAGATTGGGTGGTCGTGCTCGGCGCCGCGGGCGGCGTGGGGCTGGCCGCGGTCGACCTGGCCGTCGCAATGGGCGCCCGGGTGCTGGCCGCGGCGTCGAGCCCGGAGAAGCTGGAGCTGTGCCGGCAGCGCGGCGCCGAGGCGACCGTGGACTATGACCGCGAGGACCTCAAGACGCGGATCCGTGAGCTCACCGGCGACAGCGCCCGCGTGGTACTGGACCCGGTGGGCGGATCGTATTCGGAGCCGGCGCTGCGCGGGCTCGCGCGTGGCGGCACCTTCGTCACGCTGGGCTACGCCGCCGGCACCATCCCGGCGATTCCGCTGAATCTCATTCTGCTCAAAGACATCTGTGTGCGCGGTATGGAGATCCGCACATTCATGACCGACCGGCCCGACGACGCCGTGCGCGACCTCAAGGAGTTGGCGCAGATGTTCGCCGCCGGCACGGTGCGGCCCCACATCGGCGCGCGATTCCCGCTGTCGGAGACGGCAGCGGCCTTGCGGCATGTGGCCGATCGCAAGGTGCTGGGCAAGGTGGTGATCGACGTCGCGTGACGCGGTGTCACGGCGTGACGATGTTGAAGTTCGGGTCCGGCCCGTCGAGCGCTCCTACCAACGTCTGCAGCGCGCCCTGATCGCCGGTCAGCTCCAGGCCGGGTGAGGTGAAATCACCCGCCGCCACGGCCAGCAGCCGAACCTTGTTGGCCAGCCGCACCGTAACCGTCGCCGTCGAGGGATCCGCCGGCACCTTGCGCTGCACCAGCACACCGTTGCGCAAGGCGAGTCGATAGTTGACCGCCGCGTCGACAAGGGTGACGTCGATGGTGAGGTCAAGATCCCAGCTGCGCGGCCCGTTGACCCGGATGGCCAGGCTGTCGAAGATCTGCTCCGGCGTCAGTTGGGCGAGCATGGTGGGGGAAGTGACCTGGCCGGCGGTGCCGAAATTGCCGTCCCGCAGCTCGGTAGCCCCGCTGAGGAAGAAGTTGCGCCAGGTCGCGTTCTCGGCGCCGTAGGCCAGCTGCTCGAACGTGTCGGCGTAGAGCGCACGGGCACCGGCGTGATCGCTGTCCGTGAACATTACATGGTCTAAAAGAGTTGCGGCCCAACGGTAATCACCGGAGTCGAACGCTTCCTTGGCGAGGTCGACGACCCGGTCGATGCCGCCCATCGCCGCGACATAGCGGGGCGCGAGGGCCTCGGGAGGATGGGGCCACAGCCGGGCCGGGTTGCCGTCGAACCAGCCCATGTAGCGCTGGTAGATGGCCTTGACGTTGTGGCTGACCGACCCGTAGTAACCGCGCGTGTGCCATGCCTGGTCGAGAGCCGGTGGCATCTGGAACATTTCGGCTATTTCGACACCGGTGTAGCCCTGGTTGAGCAATCGCAGCGTCTGGTCGTGCAGGTACGCGTACAGGTCGCGCTGCAGCGACAGGAACGCGACGATGTTGTCCCGTCCCCAGGTCGGCCAATGGTGGGAGGCGAACACGACGTCCGCGCGGTCGGCGAACGTGTCAATGGCCTCGGTGAGGTAACCGGACCAGGCGCGCGGGTCGCGCACCAGCGCGCCGCGCAGGGTCAGCAGGTTATGCAAGTTGTGGGTGGCGTTCTCGGCCATGCACAGGGCGCGGAAACGCGGGAAATAGAAATGCATTTCGGCGGGCGCCTCCGTGCCGGGCGCCATCTGGAACTCGATCTCCACGCCGTCGATCGTGTGTTTTTCGCCGGTTTCCCGGATGTCGACGGTCGGCACGATGAGGGCCACCTCGCCGGTGGACGTGGCCTGTCCTAGCCCACAGCCCACATGATCCAAGGGTCCGTGGGCCAGCTGGGTGCCGTACATGTAGGTTGCGCGGCGCAGCATCGCCGGTCCGGCGTAGACGTTCTCCTGCACCGCGTGCTCGATGAAGCCCTCCGGCGCCAGGACGGCCACCGCACCGCCATCCACGTCCGCCTGCGAGGTGACGCCCAATACGCCGCCGAAATGGTCGACGTGGCTGTGCGTGTAGATCACCGCGACGACGGGGCGCTCGCCACCTCTGTGGGTGCGATACAAGGCCAGTGCCGCCGCGGCCACCTCGGTGGACACCAGGGGATCGATGACGATGATGCCGTTGTCGGATTCCACGAACGTGACGTTGGAGATGTCAAATCCGCGGACCTGATAGATGCCCGGAACCACTTCGTAGAGGCCCTGTTTGGCGGCGAGCGTCGACTGCCGCCAGAGGCTGGGATGCACCGACGTCGAGGCGGGACCGCCCAGGAACGAGTAGGCATCGTTGTCCCAGACCACCCGCCCGTCGGCTGCCTTGATCACGCATGGCGACTCCGCGGCGACGAATCCCCGGTCGGCGTCGGCAAAATCCGTTTCATCATGAAACGGCAGGACTTGGTCGCGATGGGCCGACTCGATGACGGCGCTGGGAGGCTTGTGATCCACCCTGACAACCATGCCATTAACGCGCCGAATGCCAAGGCGGTTCGGACGGCTTTTCGTCGTCTAATTAATGAACACAGCAACAATTTCTTCGGGCTCTGGATCGCGGCCCAGTTAACCCGCATACTGCCCAGACGGCCCTCAATGCCGAGGGCCGCAACTATTGGGCAAAGGAGAACAGGTGAAGCGTCAACTGACGGTCGCGGTCGCCGGTGCGGCAATTCTTGCCGCGGGCATTTCCGGCTGTTCGAGTAATAACAAGTCGGCCACAGGCAGTTCCTCGAGTAGTTCTGGCAGCAGCGCGTCGGTGAATTCCGGTGCATCCGGCGGTACGAAGGTCAGCATCGATGGCAAAGACCAGAACGTCACCGGCTCGGTCGTCTGCACGAACGCGGGCGGCACCGTCAACATCGCGATCGGTGGCGCGGCGACCGGCATCGCCGCCGTGCTCAGCGACGGCAGCCCGCCGCAGGTGAAATCGGTTGGGCTGGGCAATGTCAACGGCGTGACCCTGGGCTACACCTCCGGTACCGGCCAGGGCAATGCCTCCGCCAGCAAGGACGGCAACACCTACAAGATCAGCGGCACCGCCACCGGGGTGGACATGGCCAACCCGATGCAGCCGGTCAACAAACCCTTCGAAATCAACGTGACCTGCAATACCTAGTCAGGTCAGGCGCCCTGGGCGCCTTGGGAGTTCGGCGCGGGCGGTTGCCATCCGTTGGGTGGCAACCGCACCGTGAACTCGGTCCGACCCGGCGCGCTGTCCACCGCGATAGTTCCGTTGTGCGCCTTGACAACCGCGGAGACGATCGCCAGTCCCAGCCCGGTGCTGCCGCCCTTGCGGGAACGCGACGTGTCGCCGCGGGCGAACCGTTCGAAAACCTCGGATTGCAACGCCGCCGGGATGCCCGGCCCGTCGTCGATGACCTGCAGCACGGTGTGCGACGGCTCGGCGCTCAACCGCGTCGTCACGACGGTGCCCGGCGAGGTGTGGACCCGGGCATTGGCAAGCAGATTGGCCAGCACCTGGTGTAGCCGCGCCGCGTCCCCGGTGACCACCACCGGCTCTTCCGGCAGGTCGAGTTCCCATTGATGATCGGGCCCGGCGACGTGGGCGTCGTTCACCGCGTCCACCGCCAACCGCGACAGATCCACCGGTTCGCGTTCCAGCGGCCGGCCGGAGTCTAGCCGGGCCAGCAGCAGCAGGTCCTCGACCAGGCGCGTCATCCGCTCGGTCTCGGAGGCCACCCGGCTCATCGCCTGCGCCACCGCCTCGCGGTCGTCGCCCATCCGTTGTGTCAGTTCGGTGTAGCCGCGGATCGCGGCCAAGGGCGTGCGCAGCTCGTGGCTGGCGTCGGCGACGAATTGGCGAACCCGCGTCTCGCTGGCCTGCCGCGCCGACAGGGCGGCCGCGATGTGGTCCAGCATCTGGTTGAGGGCGGCGCCCAGTTGCCCCACCTCGGTGGAGGGGTTCGCGTCGGATTCGCGCACCCGCACCGGGAGTTCGACCTCGCCGCGCGCCAAGGGCAAGCCGGCCACCTCGCTCGCGGTCTGCGCGACGCGGCGCAGCGGCGCCAGCGCCCGCCTGATGATGATCACCCCGGCCGTGGTCGCGGCGACCAGCGCGATGACGGTGACGATCCCGAAGATGACCAGCATCCGCATCAGGGTGGCGTCGATGTTGGCCATCGACAGGCCGGTGACGATGACCTCGCCGCCGTTGCGGCTCGGGGCCGCGACCACCCGGTAGCGGCCCAGCCCGTCGAGGTTCAGGGTTACCGGCTTGCGGCTGCCGGCGATCCCGGACAGCTGCTGCTGGGCGGCCGGGGTCAGCTCGGCCCGGTCGCCGCTGCTCGTCGTGTAGCCGGCGTCCACCGTGTTTCCGTGGCTGACGATCGCCGCCACCATGCCCGCCGGCTGGCCCGGGGCGTCCAGGAATCGCGGGCCGGGGCCCGGCCTCGGATAGACGTGTTGATGCCGCCGGCCCGAGTGCGGCGGCTCGGGATACATGAGCGACGAGCGGTAGGAGGTGCCGGCGAGCTGCCCGTCGAGCTGCGCCACCAGGTGGTGCAGCAGCGCCAATTCGGTCGCCGCCGTGATCCCGACGCAGACGATCGCCAACACGACGATCTGACCGACCAGCAGCCGCAGCCGAAGGGACCAGGCCCTTCCCGTGTCAGCGGGCCGGCTTGAGGACATAACCCGCGCCGCGCAACGTGTGGATCATCGGTTCCCGGCCGTTGTCGATCTTCTTGCGCAGGTAGGAAATGTAGAGCTCGACGATGTTGGATCGGCCGCCGAAGTCGTAACTCCATACCCGGTCCAGGATCTGGGCTTTGCTCAGCACCCGCTTGGAGTTGCGCATCATGAATCGCAACAGCTCAAACTCAGTGGAGGTCAACGAGATTGGTTCACCCGCCCGGGTGACCTCATGGCTGTCCTCGTCGAGCACCAAGTCGCCGACCACCAATTGCGCGCCGCTGTCCACGGTCGTCACACCGGTGCGGCGCAACAGCGCACGCAGGCGCAGCACGACCTCTTCGATGCTGAACGGTTTGGTGACATAGTCGTCGCCGCCCGCCGTCAGTCCGGCGATGCGGTCTTCCACGGCGTCCTTGGCGGTCAGCAGCAGCACGGGCAGTTGCGGGTTCTCTTCGCGAAGTTTGTGCAAGACGTCGAGGCCGCTCATGTCGGGCAGCATCACGTCCAGAACAACCACATCGGGCCGCTGCGAGCGGGCGTTCGCGATGGCCGATGCCCCGTCACCGGCGGTGGAGATGTTCCAGCCCTCATACCGCAGCGCCATCGACACCATGTCGGCCAGGACCGATTCGTCGTCTACGACCAAAACGTTGATGGGGTTGCCGTCTGCACGACACATAACAACCCGCTCTACTGAGGCTCGGGGCTGCGTCACAAGGTCCAGTATCCGCCGCGGACTGAGGCAACGCTATGCCGAACCTATGCGTACCCTGTGAAACGAATCGCGCGACTGCTGAGCAGCCGCGCGATTCGATCTCCCGTCGAAGTTGTTAGTACCAATAGCGGCGGCCGGCGACGGGGCGACCGATCGAGCCCAGAATCCACAGGATCGCGCCGATGACCAACAGCACGATGCCGATAGTGGTCAGGATTGGCACGTGGAAGAAATAACCGAGAATAAGCAGGACAATTCCTAAGATAACCATGTCGATTCCTTTGAGTGAGCGGTTAGAGGTTGATTGATTGCATTGAACTTGGTTGCGGCAGATGGCAATCCGTGACTTTTGGATTGACACCGAAGTAATTCAAGGGGCCAGCGATCACGGTCACCGCAACCGTGCCCGCCGAGGCGCAAGATGTGTTGTCGTTTTTGAAGTAATCGCGCTGCCACGCCGCGAAGACCCCGATCAGCAACCACACCAAAGCAACCGTTCCGATGATCCCGCTGCCACGCATCGTGACCTCCAATATGGGTCGAGAAGAAGTTTTCTCGTGGACCTGAAGTTACCCGTTCGACTTATGTCTAAACATGCAATGGGTTATGCGGCAGTGCTTGTCGGCGCAGTTTGTGGTGCTAGAAGTGGTCGGCGAGCCAGGTGGCGGCCCTCTTCTTCGACGCCCGGGACAACCAGGCGTCCTGAATCAGCTCAGCTAATTCGGTTCTGCTGATTTCCGCCAGCCGACTGGCCCGCACCAGCACCGAAGGGTGCCCGTCGAAATGCTCCGTGGTGAAAAACGGCGACGTGGGATCGGAGATTAACGCCAACTTGTCGCTCTCCGACTCCACCCAGAGCATGATCACGTCCGCATAGCGTTCGCCGGTGTCCGGATCGGTCGCGTCGGGCCGGGGTGTGCGGAAGAAGACGAACGACTTGCCACCGACCTGGTAGATGGCGTTGCCCTTGGGACCCTCCAGGCGCTGAACGTGCGGCATCGCGGCGGCGATCTCATGCACGTCGTCGAGCCGGGCGCGGCGAGCAGGCATGTCCGCGAGCGTACCGACCGCTCGCGACAGGGGTGAGAGACGTTGCCGCTAAGGGTGTTTGATCAGCCCGCAGTCCGCTGCGCGGACACGTAGAGGGTGGGCGGCATCGAGTCCTCCGAACCTTGCGGAACGCTGCGGCCGTACCGCGCCATCAACTCCGCGAACGACGCCGTCGTGACGTCCCAGCCGCGGTCACGCAGCCAGCCATCGACGGGAGTGCGCTCCTCGGCGTACCAGAGGTCGTCGAAGTCGGTGATCTCGGCGTTGACCAGTTCGGCGGCAGCGGCCCGCATCCGCCGCATGTCGTCGCGCTGGCGCTGCACCCGGCCGGGTTCGGTGAAGCCCGCATCGGGCACGTTGGACGCCAGCCAACTGCCCGCAGCGCTGAGCGAATCGATCCGCTCGAACAGCAGGTCCTGGGCGTGGGCGGGCAGGTAGCGAACCAGTCCCTCGGCCGACCAGACCGCCGGCTTGGAGGCGTCAAACCCCGCTTCCTGCAACGCTTTCGGCCAATCCTGGCGCAGGTCGATCGGAACGTTGACCAGCTGCGCCTTGGGCTGCGCCCCGTGCTCACGCAGCGTCTTGGATTTGAACTCCAGCACCTTGGGCTGGTCGAGCTCATAGACGACGGTGCCGTCGGGCCACGGGAGCCGCCAGCTGCGTGCGTCCAGGCCGGCCGCCAGGATCACCACCTGCCGAACGCCGGCGTCCGCGGCGCCGAGGAAGAACTCGTCGAAGAACGCCGTCCGGGTGGCCATGAAGTCGACCATCAGCTGAAGGCGATCGCGCAGATCTGGCTCGATGTCGCCCGCCTTGGCCAGCAGCGCCGGATCGGCGTAGATGCTCCACATGCCCTCGCCCGCGGCGTCGACGAACACGCGCGCGAACGGATCGTTGATCAGGGGGTTCTCGCTCTCGGTTTCGGCCGCGCGAGCTGCGGCGACACCCAGCGCCGTGGCGCCCACGCTCTGAGTGATCTCCCAGGAATCATTGTCGGTCCGCGGCATCGCCAGTTCCCTTCCCCAGAAAGTAAGTTATGGAAAGTAAGTTATGCGCATTATTCTTCCAGCCGCCGCCGCTCGGGGCCGCCCGTCGCCCCTGCCCTAGTCTTTTTCTCAGACGGTCCACAGGTTGCAAGGGAGTGCCATGACATCCACCCGGCGCACGCCGCAGGAGGTGTTCGCCCACCACGGCACCGCACTGGCCGCCGGGGACCTCGACGAGATCGTCGTCGACTACGCCGAGGATTCGGTGGTGCTGAGCCCCGCCGGCATCGCCCGCGGCAAGGACGCCATCCGAACCGTTTTCGCGACCTTGCTCGCCGATCTGCCGGATGCGAAGTGGGACTTGCGAACTCAGCTTTTCGATGCGGACGTGCTGTTTTTGGAGTGGTCCGCCGACTCGGCCGTCAACCGGGTTGACGACGGTGTTGACACCTTCGTGTTCCGCGGCGGCATGATCCGGGCGCAGACCGTCCGATACACGCCGCACCCGAAGGGCTGAGAAGTGGATTACGTGAATCTGGAAGCCGTAGCGGAGTGGATGTCCGGGCAGGGGCTCGGCGAGGGGCCGCTACAGGACGTTTCCAACGTCACCGGCGGAACCCAGAACGTGATGCTGCGATTCACCCGGGCCGGCCGGCCGTACGTGCTGCGGCGCGGGCCACGACACCTGCGTCCGCGCAGCAACAGCGTGATCTTGCGGGAGACGAAAGTCCTTGCCGCACTGGCGGGTTCCGACGTTCCGCATCCCCACCTGATCGCCGCCTGCGAGGACCCGAGTGTGCTGGGCGACGCCGTCTTCTATCTGATGGACCCGGTCGACGGGTTCAACGCGGGCGAAGGCCTGCCACCGCTGCACGCCGGCGACGCCAAGATCCGCCACGGGATGGGCCTGTCGATGGCCGACGCGCTGGCCAAGCTGGGCGCGGTGGACCACGTCGCGGTGGGTCTCGCGGATTTCGGAAAGCCCGAGGGCTTCCTGGAACGCCAGGTGCCGCGCTGGCTCTCAGAGCTGGAGTCCTACAACGAGTACGACGGCTACCCCGGCCCCGACATCCCCGGCATCGAGGCGGTATCGGCCTGGCTGGACCGGCACCGGCCGGCCGCCTGGACGCCGGGCATCATGCACGGCGACTACCACGCCGCCAACGTGATGTTCTCCCGCACCGGACCCGACGTGGTCGCGATCGTCGACTGGGAGATGTGCACGATCGGCGACCCACTGCTGGATCTGGGCTGGCTGCTGGCCACCTGGCGCCAGCCCGACGGTTCCAGCGTCTTCAGCCACGCGCTGGGTGGGCAGGATGGATTGGCCAGCACCGACGAGCTCTTCGAGCGCTACGCCGCCAACACCACCCGCGACCTGTCCCACATCACCTGGTACACCGTGCTGGCCTGCTTCAAGCTCGGGATCGTGATCGAGGGAACACTGGCCCGGGCCTGCGCCGGCAAGGCGGAGAAGGAGGTCGGCGACCAGTTGCACGCGGCCACGGTGCATCTGTTCGAGCGGGCGCTGGGCCTCATCTCCGACAAGGGCTCCTATTAACATCTCCTCTCGTGCCGCCCTATCCCGAGCAACCGGATTACTACTCCGAGCCCACCGCGGCCGCGCGGTACGGCGGGTATTACGAGCCCGAGCCACAGCCGCCGGAGCCTCCGACGCCGTGGTACCGCCGTCCGGCGGCGCTGGTCGCGGCCGGCGCCATCGGGGTGATCCTGCTGGCCGCGCTGGTGTACGCGGTGGTCAAGCTCACCAGCGGTTCGCCGGCGCCCAGCCCCGCCACGACGCCCGTCCCCTCCACCACCGCGCCGGTGACCACCACGGAGCGGGCGCCGCGGCATCACGGGGGCGGCGGCGGTGGCGCGCCGACCGAGACGGTGACCGAGACGGCGCCGCCGCCGAGCACCGACACTCCCACGACGACGGAGCCGCCCACGACGGCCGCGCCGAGCACGGAGACCAGCACCGTCACGCAGACAGTGACCGAACCGCCCCGCCGTGGGCCGTTCCAGCCGTTCCAGCCGCGCCCGTAGCGCGGACGACATGCCCGCGCGCGGCGGCCTGATCCGCCCGGCATCGGCGGCGGATGCGGCTGCGTGCGTTGCGATTTACCGGCCGTACGTCGAACACACGGTCATCAGCTGGGAAACCGACGTCCCCACCGACAATGAGATGGCCGCGCGGATCGCCGCCGCCCAGGTGAGCCACGAATGGCTTGTCCTGGACCGCGATCGCCGCGTGGTCGGCTTCGCCTATGGGCACGCTCTCAATCGCCTTGCCACGCATCAGTGGTCGATCGAGACCGGGATCTACCTCGACGCCGGCCATCGCCGCACCGGCGGAGGGCGCGCGCTCTACACGGAGCTGCTGCGCAGGCTCACCGAGCGCGGCTACCGGCAGGCGTTCGCCGGGATCACGCAGCCCAATGAGGCGAGCAAGGGCTTCCACCGGTCTTTCGGGTTCACCGAAGTGGGCCTGTACCGCCGCGTCGCCTGGAAACACGACGGCTGGCACGACGTCGCGTGGATGCAGCTCGACCTGGCCGCTGCCGAGCCGGATGAAGCACCCGGCCCGATCATTGCGCCGGGCCGGGTGCGCGAGGCCGGGGCTTAGCCGCCGGCGCCGCCACCGCCCACGAAGCCGCCGCCGGCACCGCCACCCAGGAATCCGCCACCAGCGCCACCACCGATTTGCTCAATGCTGATTGTCATGGGCGGAAGGTATCGACGGAAAACCACGCCCACAAGGAACTGGGTCTTAACGATTTGAATCATTTTGGGTTGCCGAGCCGGCTGAGCGCGCCCGAAGGGATTCGAACCCCTAACCTTCTGGCGTATTCAGCCGTCCGCAATCGTCCGTCTGAGTCTGTGAAAATACGGGCTCACCAGCCGATACGTATCGGGCCGTCCGCTAGCGAACGACGAGATCCGGACAAGAATGCGGGCGTTTGTATCAGGAAAGTGGAGACTTACCGCAGAATGCGGAAGGCCCCGGCGGCTGCGCGAACAGCCCCGGGGGATGGCCGAAATCTATGAAGGAGATTCGACGAAATGAGTATGACACCGGAAACGCAGTCCGAGGCCCATCCCGCCGTTGCCTATGACTGCCCGTTCTGCGGTGCCCACGCCGGCCAGGAATGCCACTCTCTGCGCGGCAGCCGCGGCGAAGTCCGCCCGCACATGCGCCGGGTCCGGGAATGGTGGGCGGCGACCAGCCCGCAGAACGGGTGCGAGCTCGCACCCGAATCGCAAGCGCTGTGCTGCGAGTGCGGGCAACTCCGTACTTTTAAGCAGGCCCGGAACATGCGCGGTTGGTGGGGTGATCCCACCTGGCACCGCGACGTGTGCGACCTGAAGTGCTCGGCATGCGGCAGGGTGACGACGCACGCTCTGGTCTCTCACTCGGATAACCGTTACCGCGACGTCGACGAGCTTCGACAGCGCGTCGCGCTCGGCGACGATGTACCAGACGGCTGGGGTTGGGATGCGGCCAGACTTCGCCAGCAGTACCGGCAAGGCACGCTGCCCCGCAATCCCTACCTGCATCACCTGTACTGGGTCGGGCAGGCGGAACGAGCGTGGGCCGAGGGCCGGCGCACGGTCACGGCGCTGTGCGGAGCACCGATGGCGCTGCACAGAGAACCGAGCGCGAGTGCCCGAGCGGCGAGCGACTACCTCGAGCCGGAGGAATTCAACGACACCGAATACGAGGACCCGGACACGGGCCTCTGGTGGGCCGACATGGACTGCGTCGACTGCCTCAGGGTGGCAAACGAATACGAGCTGCGGCGGCAGCGTAAGGAGCTGGCTTTGCAGCTCACCCAATTGGCTATGGAAACCGAGGAGCTCGATGCTGCCACCGTTCGGGCGCTGCGGGAGCACGTCGAATCCTTAACCGGCGATGGCCGCGATGAAACGGGAACCGAAGCACGCTGAATCACGTCTGAAAAACTGACCGGGTCGCCCCTACTCTCCTTGGGGGCGGCCCGGTCTGGCTCAATCGGCCTGTTCGGCCTCTGCCAGACGAGCCGCCGTGGCCTCGGGACACCTTGGCCGCTTCTGCGCTGCCGTCATAGGGTGACGCAATGCCATTCCAGCGTGAAGTACCGAGGAGGTGGTTCACACCTGCTGAGGCGGCCGAATACGCTAACCAGCAGGGCTATCCCGATGTCACGCCCGCGATTATCCGCGCCAACGTCAGGCTCGAGTTACTGCCGGCCTATGCCATCGGGCCCAGAAACGGGCACGCCTACCGACTGTTGGTCGACGACATTAATGAGTGGCTTCCCAATCGGTCGTGGGAGGAAGGCAACCTTCTATACACGTTCGTCCAGGGCCGCTGGGTCGCCGAGTTTCGCGAGTCGGCGCAGTGACGATCTGGTTCACGGTCAGGGAGGCTGCTGAATACGCCCGGATTTCGCAGACCCTGATCAGAGACGCTGTCCGTTTGGGGTATCTGCCGTCCTACGCAATAGGGAATGGCACTCGCTACCGGCTTACAGCTAAAGACATCGATGAGTGGATGATGTCGCGCTCCTACGAGCCGCCGAAAACCAGATAAGCGCAATGCGCTCCACCGATGGCAGTCCCGTGCTGCGCACATTTTCGTTGGCTGAGGTCGCGGCGATGGTGCTGCCGCGGGAGTGGACGGACGGCGAGCGCTGGCTGGCTCGCCGTCTGAACCGGGGAGAGATCCACGGATACAAGCTGGGGCGCACCTGGCGCATGACCGAGGCGGACGTCACCGCGATGATTGATCACTACAGCAACACCGTGGAGGCACCACCAGAGCATGTCCACCACTGCGGACAGCCTCCGAAAACGGTCGCCGATGGATTGTCCGCTAGGTCGCGCCGGCGGTTGAAGAGCTCGCCGTGACCAGGCATGGGGACTGCCTGTAGTTGTCGGTCAGCCCTGCTCTGCCTGCGGCGGCCTGATGCGTCTAAACGGCCACGCGCTGCAGGTTGTCCGGTTAATAATCCCCAGATACACAGGCGAAAGAAATCTGGGAATGAACACAGGGAATCACGACGACGAGCAGCCCTTAACCACGGCTGCAGCCGAGGCGGACGAGACCCAGATCGGGGCGGCCGCCGATGAGACTGATCTCGTACCGCTGCTCACGGTCGGCGGCCCCGAGTTGGCGTGGTCCGACGAGGACGGCGACGCCGGAGGCGATTACTCGTGGGGACGCGCTGCGGAGCGCGCCAGCATCATCGTCATCGCCTGCGCCGCAGTAGCAGTCGCGGTCGGTCTGCTGATATGGCTTGGTTTCAATCTCCACGACCAGACCAAGCCGGCGACAGTCCCGGAAGCCACACGGCCTGCCACCATCGTTCCGGAGGCTCTGCCGAAAATCACCGCGGCGCCCCCATCGACGGTGACTGTCATACCCCCAGCGCCCGCGCCGGCGACGGTCACTGTGCAAGCTGCGCCGCCGCCAGCACCCGAAGTGAAACCGGCTCCGGCGATTCCGCCCCCTGGCGGCACCCATGTTTTCACCATCTGCCCGGATGGGCATGAAGGTGTCGTCGGTGGCCACACCAGCTGTGCGTTCGCGGCGAACGTACGCCAAGTATTTTACGCCTCAGGCATGGCCAGCAGCTTCACCGCATTCTCGCCGGTGACCGGCGACGGCTATGAGATGACCTGCGTCGGTAGATATCCCGCGTATTTCAGTGACGGGTCGACCAAGGTATCGACGCGCTGCTATGGCGGCGATAACGCCGAAGTCGTCATCTGGTAACCGCATTTCACAACTTGCAACGAATCAATGACACGTATCAAGCATCAGCAGAGTTACACCGAGCGTCTAGCAGCCGAACTGAATGCGATAGCTGGGGCGTACGCCGACATCCTGACAGCGAGCGACATCGAATACGTCAACCCGAATCGAGCCGACAGCCGCGTCCGCTTTGTCGGCGCCCCCGACTGGGGATGGGTCGACAGCGACGATCAGCTCGAGTCCGCGCGAATGACGCTTCTACGCCAACTCCGAGAGTGGGCGCCGCGATTCCGGCTCCTCTTCCCACATCCGACACCCCAAGTCGCCGAACGGCTCAACGAGGGCATTTTTCACTTAGAACGCTGGCTCGTCCGAGGCGGCGGCTGGGACCACGACATTCCACAAAGCATTGACGCGGCACAGGACAAAATTCGGGCAACTGTGGCCGATCTAAACGCTCTCACACGCCTTCTTCCATCGGACGACTATCCAGTCCGGCTTGTCGTTGACACAAACGCTTTGATCGACAACCCTGACGTCGCTGCCTACACAGGCGAGATCGGCCGAAAGTATGTCGCCCACTTGCTGCCTGTCGTTCTACGCGAGATAGACGACCTCAAGCGAGCGGGACGAACGGAAGCACTCCGCAATGACGCTCGGCGGGCGGAGCGACGACTGAAAGGCATCCGCTCCAACGGCGATGTCCGCGAAGGCATCCGCGTCGCTGGCGACGTGATCGCCAAATTTGAGCACGTAGAGCCGCGGTCGGAGGATTTACCCGATTGGCTCGACATGAGTGTGCCCGATGACCGATTTGTAGCGGCGGCCCTACTGCTGCAATCCGAGCATCCCGGTTCGGCAATATACGTCGCGACTAGCGATATCAACATGCAGACGAAGCTTTCGGCCGTGGGCCTCCCATTTGTTGAACCGCCACCTGTCTAACCTGCCGCGTATCGTCACCCCTCCGCCGTACCGTCGCGACCATGCAGGTGAATCTCGATCACAGCGGCGCGTGGATGCCCTTCAATGCGCTGCACGATCCCGACGCCAGCGCGCCAGGATGGGCGGGCCGACGGCGACGGTGGACGCCCCGCCCGGCAGTCGGGGCTAACGGCCCGCTTTCGCTACTTAACGTGCCCCTCAAACCCCTGCGCGCACAATTCCAATGCGAATTACCGAAAGGATGACCATGAAGGTTTCCGGTTCTGACGACTACTGGCAGCAAATCAGAATTCACACACACAACCGTCTGAGCATGGGCAGCCCATGGAGGGTGCAGCTACACGTCGCGGCGCTCCTGGGCGATCACCGAATCAGCGCGTCCTGGACCGGATACACCTCCAATCAACCAAGCCTGTGGACCGTTGTCGCCGTCACCGACGACGACCGCCTGATCCGCCTGCAATTGGAGTTCGACGCCGAGCAGTACGACCGCGACGCAGAACAGCGACTCCAGCGCCTCCACCAGTCAGTGGGCACAGCCGTACATGACGCCTCAGTGCATCGGTTGCGCGACGCCGTGAACCTATCGATTGGCAGAGCTTTCCCGCACGTCGACGGTTGGGGCAAACCGTCACGCGATGAAGTCGATGTCAGTGACATTCGCCTGCGATTCAGCGACGGTAGCGAGATCGACCTCGGCATCGACCAGGCCACGATCTACGACACCGACGACCGCGCCCGCTCAGACGCCCTCATAGAGGCGATCCGCACGCAATCAGGCCTCTGAGCGCTCTCGCAGCGCATTGGTTTGCTGACAGGCCCCGGACAACTGTCCGCGGGGCAGCAATTTGAGCCACTCACCGCTGTGACAACCCGCTCCACACGATGAAGAGGCATCCCTCACCGTGAACACGCAGGCCGGGCCTCCAAGACAAGCCGTTGAACAGCAGTTTTACTGTCACTCATAGCCAAACATCTCGTTCAAAATTGGCTGTACGTAAAAAATGGCGACTGGCTGGCGGTCGCTGTGAGGGCCCTACCCTTCGATTTTTTCGGCGGGGGGTGGGTACGATGGATGGTGCAATGTTTGCTGGCCTGCCCGTTTCTGGTGACCGGTCGCATGGTCTCCATGCAGGTGTTAAGGCCAAGCCATGGCGCGATGGCCGACGTCCGAGCTGGTGGGCTGGGTTGCTCGTCCGGTGATGGCTGGGCGTTGGTGGTCGCGGCTGCCGTCGCCGCGCTCGGTTTATTCACTCGCTAAGCACTCGCCGATGAGTTGTGCGCGAGGTCGCGGCGGCTGTTGAGGAGCTCACCGTGACAACGCCGTGACCACCATATTCCGCATATCCCCAGCATTTCGGGCATACTGGGGTGTGCCCTGTACGTTGCGGTTCTGCGGATACATGACACTCGGACTGAGCGGACACCCAGAATGACCACTCTTCATGACCCGCAAGTAGTGCGCGTCAACAAGAAATCGCAGCTCGTCGTCCAAGGCGGCCATCCGATGGAAGAGTTCGTCGTGCTCCAGGACGAACACGGCGGTGTCCATCTCCTACCCCGTCATTTCTATGACGAGATTCAACAAGCGACAGAAGAGCTCAAGACCGCTGTCGCGGATCGACGTGCCTACCTCAGCAAACTCAAAGCGGAGATGCCCGAAGAGAAGAACGAGGGCGACCTATCCGGCCTAGTGAATGAGGTGCGCAGCTTCGGCTGGCTGCGCCAACTCACCAACCGGCTCATCTGAGGGATGGCGAAACCGCCAATAGTCAGAGGTGGCGTCTACTTCGTCCCTGACGACATCCTGATACTGCTACCCAGCCAGCTTCGCAAGGTCATCCACGCCGGCCGGCGCTACTTTGTGGTTCTCAGCGGCGATGAGACCAACTCGGATACGGGCTGGCCTATCGTCTCGGGGTGCCCGATCTCAAGCCAGACGAAATGGAGAACCAAGTTCGACGTCGCGCTCGGATCCGGCGAAGCGGGAGTGCAAAAGAAGTGCTGGGTGCGCGTGCCAGCCCTGCAATCCATCGAGAAGCAGCACCTCGAAGACTTCACCGGACATCTCGATCCAGCGCGGCTAGAGCAAATCGACGTCTCGCTGTTCTCTTACCTCGGACAGGTTTGAGCAAGCGTCAGCGCGATTGCTACGGGTTCACTGGCACTGCGGCTGACACCCAGGTGTTCGCGTCTGCCTCTGACCGACACACTTCAGGTGTCCCACATCGGCGATACAGTGCGGCAGCCATCGTCGTCTGCTATGCGGCGAGGGGGACGACGAGGCTCGACCAGTCGGGGCCGGCGGCCGGTGCGAGAGCAGTGAATGGAACGGATGCCGCAGCGGGAGCATCTCCGATAAGCAAGGAATATCCGGCCGTGGATTTCCAGCGCTGGTTTTGGTTGTATTGCGTGAATCCTGTTGTGGGTCCAACATTTTGGGCAAACCCCTGTGCAAGCAGCTGGCCTCTGCTTGGGGTCACACCAGTGGTGTGCGATGCGGCGGTTCCAGCGCCATAGCCGGATACTCCGGTGCCGATGCTTGAAACATTGTTGTAGGTAATGGAATTGATGCTCATCGCCCATCCGGTACCGCCAGGGATTGAGTACGCTCCGGTGACGCTTCCTGTTGCGGGATTCAGCATTGCCCACGCGAAGTGGTATGTGTAGTAGCCAGAACCGCCGCCCCAAGTGGTGTTTCCATAACCACCGTTTGAGGCTTTAACCGGGACGCCTACGCCACCGAAGCTCACTGATGCGTTTCCGGATCCTGTGTTGCTGTACCACATCCCGAAGATGATGACAGCTTTGGCGTTGGCGCCAACGTTATGTGTCCAGCTGCCCGACTGGCCGCCAGACAGACCTGCACCAATCGAATCGAATTGCGGGATAGGCGTCACTAGCGGGCGCAGCTGCCACATCAGCTGATTGTTCGGAAACTGGCGGCCTAGCCGTGACATCAGCGCGCACCGCTTCCAGCTGGCGCATCGAGGCGGTAATGCCAATTACCGCCCTCGTCGGGATACTGCGTCAGCCGTAGGACCGTTCCTAGCGGGTGCTCGGCCGCGGCCTCGATCGCATCGGATGCGACTTCGCGGAAGATCGATTCCAGGGGCTCGCCGAACGTTTCGTCGTCATGCCCGCTGGCCTCAAAGGTACTGCGGCAGGCGGAAATTAAGTCGTTCTCCGAGACGTCCAGGTCACAGGCGATGACTATGGTTGTACACCCCTGCCACGGACAGACCCCGGGGACAACTAGCAGCTTGCCGTCGACAGTCCATTGGAAGAATTCGCGATCGGCCTCAGTGGGGCGGTGCACTACCAATACCTTCATTGCCTACCTCATCGTCGGCGGTCAGCGGTCACCGCTAACGCTAGAAGGGAAAGGGACGCAATGGGTTTCTGCTCGCGTCGGCGCGAGTTCATAAAATGGTCCGGCGATTGTTTCGGAAGCGAACACCACAGTCGGGGACGGGGTTGGAGGGTGCGGAACGGCTCGATTTCGCGGGGCAAGATCGCATCGTTACGCGAATACTGGGCACCCCAGCGGCTGAACGGTTAGCACGCCAGGGTCAGGGGCCTAACCGTAAACCCAGTAGTAGCCGCTCCACCCAGCGAGCCGTCAAGCGCAGCTTGGCGAAGCGGTTCATCGCGAACTTGAACCCCCACCGACAAGCCGCGATAATTCCACCGAGGCTCAAGAGGCCCAGAAAGCTCGCTAAGTGTCCTAGAGCCCATTTGATGCTGTCGGTGGTGATACCTGGAAGCCAGTCTGACCGAACCAGGCCAGCAGTGAAAAGCGCCGCGACGGTGCACCAGAACACAATTTTCGCCTTATTGAGGTGGCGATCGAAACTGGCGAACACCCGGAATGGATTGTCCGAGGAAACCTTTGAGTCGCTGTCGCTGCGCCAGTAGTACACCAGCTGCGCATTTGAGGGGTGCATATAGGCCACCCGGTTAAGGTAGGTGCCCCACGCGCGGGTCTCCAGGATCCGCATGTTGCGTGGTTCGGAGCTGGCCGTCAGTAGCTGGTACTGATCTGGCAACATTGCGAAGAAATTGACTTTGTCGATCGGCACGATTCGGCGCCGAATAGACGATTCTCTACTGCGGCTACGGCTTTCGCGGACGTCGGCGATCCGGAAGTCCAGAAAGAGTCCGCCGAAAGGGCTTTTCGCTGTGAGCATGGGACGATTGGCGAATACGCGAAACCTGAAGCGCACGTACGCTTTCGCATCACACGCGAGCGTAGAGTTTAACGGTACGAGATAGCACGAAGAGCGAGGTGGCTCATCCGACGCGGCCACCACTTTGGCGGTGTCGATGTGGCGCGGGTGCAATTCGGCCCCGGATTCGAGGGCCAACTTTCGGTCCTGCGGTGGCCCGGAAACCGTGACCGGTTCGCCGAAGATCAGCTCGGCGGTTTCGTCGTGCAGCAGCGCATCGTAGAGGTCCATGCACCGCTTGAATTTGTCGCCGTTGTAGCCTTCTTCAACTTTGAAGGGCAGCAGCACCTCCACAGCGTGGATCGGCTTGGTTCCCGTCGCCGAGATCTCCAAACCCAAGTCAAAATACAGCAGCCGCCGGCCAGGAATGAAGGACCGGAGTGCCCACAGGTTAATGTGGCAGCGGGTGATACTGAATTCAGCACCGTCGTCGGCGTCAGCTGGTTTTAGGACCGCAAAGTAACCCATAGCGGTTACTTCGAATCGACGTACACGTAAGACTGCGGCGGAGCTGTCACGCCGAGCTGTGCGAGTGAGAGAGGTCGGTCCAACCGCATCGGCTTCACAATTCCGATAGCGGTGGGTCGCCGCGCGCCTTGCAGATACGACTCGACGAGCGTGCGTGCGCACTTATCTTGTTCCAGCGCAACAAGGTTGTCTTCGACGTCGATCAGCGTGGAGACGCAGAAGTGCCCCGTCACCAGCTGCACTGGGGTCGGCTCATAGATGTACACCCGCAGTCCGGTGGTGAATCGTGGGCGCTGCCGTCGAAACTCAAACCGCTTGTCACCACGGTAAATCCGGTCCGCATGCTGATTCCGGATTGCCATCACTGCGGGCAATGCCTGTGATCCTCCGACAGTAGGCACGTCATCACGTATTCGTTGCGCCCCGGGCCGTATCGGTCAAGCTCATGCGCCACGGTCAAAAATCCAACCGGCTCGAAAACGCGCTGCACTTGAGCGTGATGGCTTTCCGCCACCGTGACATACACCTGATCTAGGCGCTCACTTACCCAGCGGTCGCGCAGAAACCGGATGAACGCGCTACCGACACCCGCCTCGCGGTACTCGGCGGCGATCAGAAAAGTGCTGAGTTTGACCCGACCAGGAGCCTTCGGCGTCTCGATGGCCACGCCCGCCAACACTTCGTCGACCTCGACCAGGGTGCAACGGGCCCGACCTGCCAACGCGCCATCCAACCGGCGCTGCAACCAGGTGTCGCCGTTGGGATATAGCTGAGGCAGCACCGCGAGCAGCGCCTGCACCCGCTCAACATCCTTGGGCCGCAGGTCACGGACGTGTGCCCGCTCCAACAGAGTCGGAAGCTTCGCGCCCTGGCGAACAAGCACCACGATTGCCTCCCAATGCTTCGCGACACCCCCGCAGTGGCGACGTCGACTTATTGCGCCATGGTAATCAAGGCGGACGACAGGATCCGGGAATTGCCTCTGTCCAGCGTGTTTACGAGGTACCGGCGACCTTGAACATCCCGGCCGACCTTCCCGCAGCACGGCGACCAGCCAGCAGTCCCACAGAATGGGTGGGACTCCACGACTCGCGCTTCTCGCCTGGGCGACATGCACTTGGGGCGGCATCATGGGCGAGTTTGGCCTGGCGGCTAGCTCCTGACGGACGATCTCCCGCGCCCGGGACTCTTCTATGGGCCAAAGCACCCATCAGAACGGCACCCGCATGTAATCCATGGTGCTGTCTCCGAACCGCTGTTCGCGCCAGGCGCGGTGCGCTTGTTCCATGAGTCGCACGGACGGCGATACGCCACGGAACTGTCTGGGGTTGTCGCTCAGGCCGCTGAGTACTTGGTGTGTGGTCATCGTGTCCCAGTGATGCTGGTCACCCATTTCGTCACCCCTACTTCTCCGTGGTTACACCGACCGCCCTGCTCCGGGCACAAAAGCCCATGGCCCTAGGGACAGGTGCAGCGGCGCGCCGGATCGTCCGAAACTGTCCGGGACAGTTTTCGCGCTCACCCGGCGACGATCTCTTCGAACTCCTCGTCATGACCTCTGCGCTGAGTCAGTGCCAGCTTGCGCTGGCGAACTGCCGCGGCGACGGTCTGGTTGGAGAACTTCCGGCCGGCTTCCCGCAGTGCTGTACGAGCTCGAGGCGCGCCGGCCTTGAGTTCGACACCCAGCCGGTTCAGCGCCTGAACACACTCCGCCACCGTTTCGGCCGCGGGAAGTTCCGCAATGTCGGCACCGTCGTCGATGCGAGCCACGAGGTTGTGATGCAGGAAATGCTGGGCCTGTTCGTCGCTCAGCCAGCCCAGCAGGGAGCGCTTGTAGCAATGCCGGAGATGGCCGGTCTGGTCCTTGGCGATGACCAAGGCGGCAGTGACCCGATAGCGGGGCTTCCAATCGCCCGCGACACCCATCGGGTCGTGGATTGGCGTAGTTCCAAACATCTCTGCTCCTGTTCAGCGGCGATCGTCGAGCCGATGGTCGGGTACTTCGACTGTGCTCGGGTCGCCCGACGGGATGTAATAGCTCACGCCACCGGGCGGCGGCTTCAAACCCTGACGGAAGCGTGGGCCGAGCTGCCATTGGGTAGCGTCGTCGCGCTCCTCCTGCGTCCACTGATCGAAGGGCTTGCCCCACAGTATTTCCCGCGCAGACGGCAGCCCAGGAGCGGCGTAACCAGCTGGCGCGGGAGCGCCGCTCGCTGCGACCTTGCGACTAGTTGGCTGAATACCGAGTCGTGCCAACGATGCCATCACGCCGCGCTCTGCGTGGTCGGCGCCGGACACGACGTCGTCGCTGGTGTTCAGCAAGTTGGCCCGAACAGAAGTCAACGATGCCAAGGTCTTACGCGTGCCGGCTCGATCCGCTCGCATCGCCATCAGCCACTGAGGCACGCTGTCTGAAGTGATGCGTCCATCGTTAGCGGCGGCCACCACCAGGCTGGCGTCCTCCCGGCCAAGCCGAAACGTTTCGTCTGTCATGTCAGCACGCCGCCCGTTGATAGGTGTTGCGGTACATCGCGATCTCCTCGTCGCTGATCAGCCATCGGTCGCCGACCTTTCTGCCGAGCCTGCCAGCGCGACAGGCCCACCGGACGCCGCTGGGGCTTATACCGAGAGCTTCAGCCGCGGCAGCGGGGTCCTTCTCGAAGGCTAGAACCGATTCGGCGGTAACAGCTTTCGTACTGACGTCGGCGTTAGCAGCCGCTCGGGCGATGCAGTCGCTCAGGTCGTCCCGAATCTCCCGCAGTTTGGTCGGGAGCGGCTGGCCGTTCTGGCGAGCCAGTAGTTTCTCGACGAGGCCGAGCACGTCGACGAGGACGGCGCCTATACCGAGTGAGATGTTTATGCCATCGCCATAGCGAATTTCAGCGCACACCGGTCGCCGCCTTGCGTGTGTCCATTGTTTTCGGCACCAGCCGGCCGCGCCAGCGCTCGACCGCCGGCAGCGAGGCCGGCTGGTGCCGCCTGTCCGCGCACCAGAGAAAGGTAGCGAGCGCGCAGACGAGGTTCATTACGCGGCTGTCCCGGACAGTGCGCGGACAGCATCCTTTCGGGCCTTGACGGCCGCGGCGACAACGTCGTTGGCGAAGCGGTGCCCACCCTCACGTAAGGCAGTGCGGGCAGTTGGCGCGCCGGCGCCAAGGTCCACGCCCAGGTGCTCGAGCGCCTTGAGGCAGTCGTGGAGTACTCCTGGACCCGCTTCCGATGTGTCCGCGTCGGATACATCCGGCTCGATGCGCTCGATCAGACCGGAGGCGAGCAAGAACTCGGCCTCCGCATCGGACAGCCATGGAATGGTGTCGCCGTAGTTCGTCGGCGCGCCCAGGTTCGGGCAATCGCGGTAGTGATAGTGGACGGATCCGGACTGGTCATGCACGAGGACCAGGGGTGCTGTCACGCGGTAGGGCATAGTCAATTCTTCTTTCTCATGAGGCGGATTCAGTTCCCTCGAACTGGTTTTGGCTTCCAATACGCGGTGCCGTCGCCGTTTTCGATCAGCTCGGGGGTGTAATCGTCATTGATCGCCGGAATGCCGTAGTACGTCGACTCGGGCGGCTTTAAGCCATCACGGAACCGGGCGCCCAAGTTCCAAGCCACATGACGGTACGTCGGGTCCGCGTCGATGTCGGCTTCGCTGCGGCCAGTCATTTCTGCGGAATTCGAGGGGCGCCAGGGTGCCGTATGGCGGGGAAGCTGAGACTGCGACCGGCTAGCCGCCACGCTTTTCGTCTGACCCCCAAGCCACGGCGCCATGAGCCGGTTGTAAACGTCTTCCAGGTCGGAGTCGGGGTCAGGTCCGATCCGGCCATCCGGTCTGATACCAGGTGCCAACGACGCAAGCACCAACCGATTGCCCGGCCGGTCACGCTTGAGCGCAGCGCGCCAACTTTGCGCGCTCTGAGCCGTTAGCCGGCCATCATTTACCGCCGCAGCGACTAGCCGGCGGTCCTCAGCTTCAAGTACTTTCTCTGCCTGTGAACGGTTTTGGGCGCTCCGCTTAGCGGCGTCCTCCGCCAGGAGCTTATCCGCGGCCGCCTTAATCGTCTCCCAATCCGAAGCCGGATCCACACCAACTATCCGCGCGAGTTCCGCAAGCTCTGCGGCTGACACAACTACCGTTTCCATACCTACTCGCCGTTCCTCTCGTTCAAGCGGACCCTCAGGCTCTCCAAGCTGGTAATCGTCACCATGTGTTGCCTGCCGACCTTTCGGCTCTTGAGATTGCCTCTACGGCAGTGGTCCCGCACGTTGTCGGCGCTGCAACCGAGGGCTGCAGCCGCCGTCGCGGTGTCCACGCAAGGTTCATGGCCTGAGACTACGGTTTCGACTGCAGCCAAAGAGTTTTCCTCGCGTTGGCGCGAGTCACCCACGCCCACGGCGGCTTCGGCGAGCGCGTGTTGCGCCTCGACCAGTCCGTCCGGGACGCACCCGTTACGCTGCGTCGCCAATTCGGCGTACTTTCCGAGCCAAAACACCACTAGCCGAGCCAGATCCGCATTGATGGCCACCACGTCGAGGCGTTGAACCGCACCAGCCATGTCCAATGTGCGCCGGCCGCGGACACTTCGCAGCGGCTCAGCCGCGGTCACCGGGAAACCCCCGTGGGCTGTAACGCCTCGATCTGTCCGAGGACAGCAGCGAACTGCCGGGACAGCATCGCGATATCCCTATCCGACCGTGAGAGGCGGTAGCGATGTACGGGGTGCCCCTGATAAAAATCGGGGGCGGGTGCGTCGGAGCAGGTCACTTGCCACTCCCTGGTTGGCCGAGTGGGCGGGTCGCCTCGTCGTAGGCGGCGATGGCCCCGCGAAGTACGTCGATGTCGCACCGGTCGAGCGAGTACGGGCCGAGCTCGAGGTGGCAGCCGTTCGCCTGATCGTGAACGAGTCGGACGGGCATTGAGGTCCAATAGTCTGTTTCCTCGAGGTATGCGTCGACGACGCCGATGGTGTCGATGACGAAACGGCCAAATTCGTTATTGGCGTGCAAGCGTGGCGCGTCGAGAACGGGAAAATCAAAGTTGCTCATGGTTTCTCCTTCGTGGTGGTGGTGGTGGTTGGTCGACGGATGATCAGCCCACATCCGTCGCAGTGCGTCCAGAGTTGATTGGGACCGAGGACGGTGGTTGCTCCGCAGGGGCACTCAACTGACCCGGCGATCACGCGGATACCGCTTTCGGCCGGCCACGCCGAGCGGTACGGACCTGGCCGGCAACAACACCGGGCGGTCGTTGCCGGGGTGGCAGCGACGCCAGCCAGGACGCACAGGCGCGCAGCGCAGGGCACGCTTGACATTGACTTTGCGCGTACTCGACGAGATCGGGGTCCTCGGTTTCGTCGAATATCTGGCTGCGGCCTCGGCAGCGTGCCCCGGTCAGTTCGGGGATGCTGCCGAGTGCGTCGAATAAGCCGATGGCGCTCACAGTTCGGCTCGCTGTCCGGTCAAGATGGCCATTAGGTCGGCGACCGTCATGGTGACCCACTGGGCCATGGGATCTCCAACACCCCGACGCTTGTGGACAACGACACCTACGAGTGCGTCGTCGTTTCCGGCCTCAAGCTGTGCCTCTGTGGTCCATTCAGGGAGTCGCAACGTGCAGGCGTCCTTGCACTCCAAAACGACCCGCTGGCCGTGCAGTCGGATACCGCCGATGTCGCCGCGATCTTTTGCACCGTTTCGGCTGCGGCGTTCGATCCGGTCATCGTCGAGTGCTGACGCGAGTGCTGTGGCGATCGAAGTCTCAAACCTTGTGCCCGCGGTACGGGCTGACCTTCGGGTGCGGGTCAACGTTCGTCCTCGCTTTCCAGGTGCCGCACCGGGCGCGCCGCGGGCTTATGCCAGTGGCAGGCTTCGCCTAGGAACATGACGGGGATTCGGCACGGTGTCCCTGATTTCGTGCGCCGGCCGCAGTGGGTGGTGTGTCCTGTGGTCAGGTGCCTGCGCCGGGCGATGGCGATCCGGCGGATGAATTCGATCGGCAGCGGCCCGAGTTGCTCATGCGGCGCTTGCGGGGTAGTCGGGTTGTAGGTGAACCGTTCGTCGCCGAGACGAGTGGCGTCGATAAGGACAAAGGTGGTGCTGCCGTCCTCATCGACACAAACCGATGCGTCGACGGCAGGGAGCCCGACGTCGCACAGACAGGCCGAGCGTGCGCGGTCAACGATGACGCGTCTCATATCGCCTGCTCATGTTTGCTGGCCTTAACCGAACACCACTGGCACGACCCGGTTTCCGGGTTCACTGGCGCTGGCCGCCCGCACTCGCAATTGGCGCGACGGGAGGTCTGTTGCAACCCGGCGAACCCGGCGAACCCGGCGAACCCGGCGGAATTGGACTGTTTCCGCTGGTTACCGGGTTCGTCAGGTTCATTACTGTCCGAACGGAGGTCAAACCCAACCTGACGAACCCGGTTATCGCTGATAGGGGCGTTTTCATCGTCAGGTTCGTCAAGTTCGTCAGGTTCGCCAGGTTGATTCAGGGGTGCTATTCCCAGCCGACGCCAGGCCGGCTGCAGTTGCGATCGGAGGTAGCCCCTCGGCGGTACGCCGCCCCGACGAATCGATGTCACTTTTGCTGCCTGGGTGACGAGCCTTCCCAACCTTGTCTCCGTGAGTGGCTTTCCGTATCCGCTCGAAGCGCCCCAGTAGTCGGGATGGTGCAGGATAAGCTTGCTGACCAATTCGCGCGTGGAGATGAACGTCTCGCCGGCGGGCCAGACCGCGAACAGGTCGGTCAGCATCACCATTCCGGGCGGTTGGGCCTTCAGGCCCGCCTCGCGCTCGGCCTCGTCCTCGGCCAGACTCTTATCGATCAACCGATCAACGATCGCAGGCCATTCGCCGCCAGCGGCGACTGCGACCCGCTTCAGTGGCCGCCACTTCTCCTTTGATCGACCGATGCATCCCGCGGGCAACGCAACAGCTGAACCTTTCACTAGCTCTCGCACCGACGCGGCCCAGGCCGCGATCAGTGCGCGGAGCTGCTCCGCGTCACCTTCGATCAGTTCCCAGTCAGAATCCTCTACAGAGCCGTCCAGGTCGGGCATGAGCAGGATGCGGATCGAGCGTGAAACGGTGTCGGCTGGCAGGTTCGGCGAGTTACCGGCCATCGCGACGGGCGCGTAGGTAGGAATCTCTTTGGCTTCCCACCCACCGCCTTTGACAGGCACCAGGACGGGCCGCGTCGCCCCGTAACGGTATCCAGAGTTGATGATGCCGATGAGTTCCCCAACACCCGGCTTGTCGGGGTGAAGCGAGCGGTCAACTTCGTCGAGGAGGATGGTACGCATCGCGGACTCAAGCAGCCGCGGGATCAACGCCGGGGACGACAATGTTGCGGCCTGAACCGGATACTCACACAACCGCTGCAGATGGTCGAGCACGGTGGTTTTACCGCTGCCGAAGATCACAGAGTCGACCTGCAGCCGAGGTGTCGTGTACAGCTCGACCACGAGGTGGGTGTGAACTGTCCATAGCGTCAACAGGTTCAAGTCATCGGGATCGGTGACGCGAATAAACCGGCCGTACCACGCCGCCGTGCGATTGAGGACTTCGGCGCCGTCAAGGTTTTCCTCGCGGTACCACTCACGCAGTTCGTCGGAGCGATCCTCGATCATGACGCCGCCCGCTTCAGCCACGGCCGGGCTGCGTAGAACTCGCTGCGCGCGTGGATTTCTCGGCTGACCTCGGGCCAATCGAGCGCACCCGCAATTGCCTGGCTGGCCTGGGCGCGAGCCTCCTGGCACAGCTCGAGCCTGAGCGCCCAGTGTTGGGCAGCGTCGAGTAACGCGGCAAGTCTCACCGGCCCCTCTTCCAACGCACACCACGCGGGTGATCCAACCTGTGGCCACGACCCGACCAGGTCCAGGAACGGTTGAACATGCTCATGAACAGACCAAAAAGACACCTGTTGCGATTCAAGACTTTTCACCTGGCACCATCCGTCTTGGATCGGCACACCGGACCGAGATGTGTCCGCACCGACGACGGCGCGACTAGCCATTGCCCGCACCGCAGGCAGCGTGTGGCGAGTCTGAATCCGCGTTCGGCCGCGGCGACCAGGACGTCAAGGTCGGCACGGTCCTCGGGCGTTAGCGGTTCGTGCGGCTCCTGTCGCCAGGGAGCAGTAAACTGATTGCTATTGGTGTAGTTGCGAGAGGGCCCGTCCTGTGCGGGGGCGGGCCTTTTCCGTGTCTTAGGCCGCATCGCCGTCCAGCTTCTGAATGAACTCAATCAGCGCGGCCTCGGAGACAAGTCGGCGGCGGCCTACCTTCACCGAACGCAGCTCCCCGCTGGCGATCAGTTCGAACACAGTCGATCGACCGACTCCTAGCCGGGCTATCACTGCCTCTAACGGGTGAAGCTGGGCGGTGATCTTCTCTGCCAATTCCGGCATCTCTGACCATCCTTCCGGGTGTATTTGTTCTGTCTATCGACATAGCTTCAGGTGAAATGTCGCTGCAAAGAACCGTAGCGAATGTGCTGCGGTCCGTCAATGACTGTGCAAGAATGTCGCTGTGGAGAACATTGGAGAGGCGTGGCACCGGGCAACCGCAGAGCGGGTGGGTAAAGCGGTAGCCAAGTTCCGAAAAGACGCAGGTATGACTGCCCAGCAGCTCGCCGAGCGCTGCAGGGAATTGCAGGTACCGATACATCGCACGACTATCACGAAGATCGAGGGAGGCCGGGGTCGATTCGATCTGGGCGAATTGCTTATTCTTGCTGCGGCACTTGATGTTCCGCCGATAGTGTTGCTCTATCCGGACCTTCCCGATGGCGACATTGAGATCATTCCCGACCGGCCGGCTACTAGCTGGACCGCCTATCTATGGGCGACCGGGATGGCTCCGTCGTTCCTGAATGCCGGTGAGCGGTCCAATGGTTACCGACTTGTGCAGGCGGTGAGTGAGCGGCACGAGTTGGGGATGGAGCGCGGCAAACTGCAAGTCAGGATCGGTTTATATCCCCCTGATGGCGACCCGGCCGTGCGTGAATCCATGGAGAACCGGGTGTCCGCCATCAATGTCAGAATCGGCCAACTCGACTCAGAGATCCGCGAGCTTCGAGGTGTGCTGAAGGATGCCTAGGCAACGAATGCGGCCCGGCGAGCACGGCAGGATAGCTGAAAGCCGAAGCGGTGGAAAGTATTTCGCTTCCGCGTATGTTCGAGACGCAGACGGTAGACGCCGCCGCGTAGAGAGGTCCAGCGCAAAGAGCGCCGAGGACGCGCGCCGGCTGCTGCAGCAGCACCTTGTACAAAGGCGAACTCCCCTGTCTGGCCAAGTGGTGACCGATCGGACGACCCTGGCGGAACTATTCGACCTCTGGATCGAAGTGAAGACCGTCGCAGATGGGATCAGCCAGCAGACCGCGGATCAGTACCGCGCCGTATGGAAGGTCCATGGCGTCGAGCAGCTCGGCGCGCTGCGGGTAACTGAACTGCCAACGAGCCGCGCAAACGCTTGCCTGCAGAAGATGGGATCAACGACACAAGCGAAGCGGCTGCGCATGATCTTGTCCGGCATGTGCGGATTGGCAGTACGGTACGACCTCCTGCCGGTGAACCCGATTCGGGAGGCCCGCACGGTCAAAACAACCCGCAAGCCCCCCAGAGCGGCGACGGCCGCGGAGTTCGAGCACGTTCGGGCAGCAGTGCGGTCCTACTCCCAGCAGAAGAGGTCAGGGCCCCGGCCCGGACGATTGCTCCCGGCGTTTGTAGACCTACTGGCTGCGACCGGCGCACGTCCGAATGAAGTTTTGGCATTGCGGTGGTCGGACATGGACCTCCTAGGCGACCCTCCCACAGTGACGATCACCGGCACTCTGGTCGACCACGGCCGCATCGCCGGCAAAGCTCTCCACCGACAGGACGCGCGCAAGGGCAGCGCTCCCCCGCACACCGTGGTCTTACCCGGGTTCGGGGTCGACGCCATAGCGTCGCTCGTTGGCGAGTCGGGAATGGATGGCCCGGTTTTCGCAAACCGTGACGGCGGCTGGATGTCCTTGGCGAACATGCGCCGGGCGCTGCGGGCCGCGCTACCCGAGGAACTGTCTTGGATCACGCCGCACAGTTTCCGGCGCACAGTGGCGACGGTCGTCCGCGATGCCCTGGGCGCTGAACTGGCACAACGCCAGCTCTCCCATTCGAAGCTCTCCACGACGGAGGCCCATTACCTGCAGCGCCATACTCGAGGCCCCGACGTGCGCGACGTTCTCGATAAATACGCAGGCAGCAGAGGCGAGAGTTGAAAGTATCAGGAAAGTATCGGGTTTCGGGCGTGTCACCAGGCGTGGGCAAGACATCCTCGCTGGTAGTGAGCGCGCCCGAAGGGATTCGAACCCCTAACCTTCTGATCCGTAGTCAGATGCTCTATCCGTTGAGCTACGGGCGCCTGTTCTTCAGTTGTCGTTCCGTGTTGCCGCTAGGGATCTAGCGGAGGCGAGAGGATTTGAACCTCCGGTCCCCTTTGAGGGGGACAACTCATTAGCAGTGAGCCCCATTCGGCCGCTCTGGCACGCCTCCCTTGGACTTTCTGAGGGTACCGACCCCTTTCCGGTCACGCGGAACCGGCCATACTGTACACAGTCGAGACATAGACTGTCGAAGTGACCGCTCGCCTTCGCAACGAACTGGCCGGACTGCCAGTGTATGTCCCCGGCAAGAACGTCCCGGGCTCCATCAAACTGGCCAGCAACGAGACCGTGTACGGGCCGCTGCCCAGCGTGCATGCGGCCATCGAGCGCGCGGTTGCCGTCGTCAACCGCTACCCGGACAACGCCAGCGTGGACCTCAAGGCCGCGCTGGCCATGCACCTGGGTTCCGACGTCGCCCCCGAGCAGATCGCGGTCGGTAGCGGTTCGGTCACCTTGTGCCAGCAGCTGGTTCAGATCACCGCCGCGGCCGGCGATGAGGTGATGATCGGCTGGCGCAGCTTCGAGTGCTACCTGCCGATCATCCAGGTGTCCGGCGCGACCACGGTCAAGGTGCCGCTGACCGACCACACCCACGACCTCGACGCGATGCTCGCCGCGATCACCGACCGCACCCGGCTGATCTTCGTGTGCAACCCGAACAATCCGACGTCCACCGTCGTCGACCCGGACGCGCTGACGCGCTTCGTCGAGGCCGTGCCGCCGCACGTCCTGATCGCCATCGATGAGGCCTACGTCGAATACATCCGCGACGGCATGCTGCCCAACAGCCTGGAGCTGGCCCTGACGCACAGCAACGTCGTTGTGCTGCGGACCTTTTCGAAGGCCTACGGGCTGGCGGGGCTGCGCTGCGGTTACGCGGTGGGCCACCCGGACCTGATCACCGCGCTGGACAAGGTCGTCATGCCGTTTGCGGTGACGAACGTCGCGCAGGCGGCCGCGATCGCTTCGCTCGAGGCCTCCGACGAGCTGATGGCCCGGACCGACGCGTTAGTGAGCGAGCGCACCCGCGTGAGCGACGCCCTGCGCGAGGCCGGATTCGAGCTTCCCCCGTCACAGGCCAACTTCGTCTGGCTGCCGCTGGGCGAGCGCACCATGGACTTCACCGAGCAGGCCGCCGACGCGCGCCTGGTGGTGCGGCCGTTCGCGTCCGAAGGCATCCGTGTCACCATTGGTGCGCCGGAGGAGAATGACGCCCTGCTGCGTTTCGCCTGCGACTGGATTGCCCGCACCGAATCGTAAGGAGTCGCCGTGGACCTCGCGCGCAAGAAGTTCACCGAGTTCAAAGAGCGCAGCGGCGACATCGCGGATTCCGAGCTCGACGAATTCTGGGCCGAACTTGCGCCCGCGACGATCGAGGGGATGCTCGGCGAGTGGAAGGGCGGCGAGTTCCAGACCGGCCACAAGATGAACGGCCAACTGGAAAAGGCCGGCTGGTATGGCAAGACCTTCAAGTCCGTCCGCGACGTGCAGCCGCTCGTTTGCCTGGACGCCGACGGCAACAAGTTCTCCAACGTGGAGATGGGCAAGGGCGAGGCCAGCCTGTGGCTGGAGGACTTCCGCGGCGAGGTCACCGCCACCATGGTTTACGACGGCCAGCCGGTGCACGATCACTTCAAGAAGATCGACGACGACGCCGTGATGGGCATCATGAACGGCAAGGGTGTCCGGGATAACGGCAAGTACTACTACTTCTATCTCGAGCGCGAGTAGTAGCCACTCGCCGTCGAGTGTGCATTGACGGCCTTGGGTGTGCGTCCAGGGCGGCGACATGCCGTGCGGGGCCGCCGTGGCTGCACATTCGGCGGAGGAGCAGCTCCGAATTACCCCGCCGGGTTGCGGCCGGTGAAAGCGACCAGCTGTTCGAGCGCGCCCGCGTCGGCCGGGACCTCGACCGGGTCGTCGAAGCCGGCCTGACCGCGTAATTCCGGCCTGATGATCTGGCGCGCCAGCCCCAGCACGTATTCGGACAGCGGCTCGGGCGCGTGGATGTCGTGCCCCACCGCGGAGGCGTAATCCCATGCGTGGACCAGGAATTCGATCGACAGGATGCCGCACGCGCTGTTCGCGGGCATCTCGCCCTTGCCGAACGGCACCGATCCGTCCAGGCCGTGCCGGTGCCAGGCGTCCAGCGCGGGCCGGGCCGCGGCGATCACCTGGCGCTCGACCGAATCGCCTTCCGAACGCTCCGGAATCTCCGCGCCCACCATGCCGCCGAGCGCCGAGATCGAGTTCAGCAGATGCCCGGTGAGCGCCGAGACGTCGAATTCCGTGCACGGCGTCCGGCGCGACAGGTCGTCGGCCGCGATGGTGTGCAGGACCCGCTGCAGCACCCCCAGGGTGTCCTCGGCGCTGTGTAGCTCGTCGGCGGGCTGGGAATGCGGTCCGGGTCGCAAGTCAGGAGCCATATTCGCCACGCTACGGTCTCGATATGGCGCAAGCATACGAATCCGTCACCGTCGAGACGAAAGACCACGTCGCCCAGGTGACGCTGATCGGACCGGGCAAGGGCAATGCGATGGGACCGGCCTTCTGGTCGGAGCTGCCAGAGCTGTTTCCGGAGCTGGACGCCGACCCCGACGTGCGGGCCATCGTGCTGACCGGTTCGGGCAAGAACTTCAGCTACGGCCTGGACGTGCCGGCGATGGGCGGCTCGTTCACGCCGCTGCTGTCCGGCGACGCGCTGGCCGGCCCGCGCGCGGTGTTCCACCGCGAGGTCAAGCGCATGCAGGGCGCGATCACCGCCGTCGCCGACTGCCGGACCCCCACCATCGCCGCGGTGCACGGCTGGTGCATCGGCGGCGGCGTCGACCTGATCTCGGCGGTCGACATCCGCTACGCCAGCGCCGACGCCAAGTTCTCGGTGCGTGAGGTCAAGCTCGCCATCGTCGCCGACGTCGGCAGCCTCGCCCGCCTGCCGCTGATCCTCAACGACGGGCACCTGCGCGAGCTCGCGCTGACGGGCAAGGACATCGACGCGGCCCGCGCCGAGAAGATCGGTCTGGTCAACGACGTGTACGCCGACGCCGACGCCACCCTGGCCGCCGCGCACGCCACCGCCGCGGAGATCGCCGCCAATCCCCCGCTGACCGTGCACGGCGTCAAGGACGTTCTCGACCAGCAGCGCACCGCCGCGGTCGCGGAGAGCCTGCGGTACGTGGCGGCCTGGAACGCGGCCTTCCTGCCGTCCAAGGACCTGACCGAGGGCATCTCGGCGACGTTCGAGAAGCGCCCGCCGCAGTTCACCGGCGAATAATCCGGCGCCACGTACCCTCGCTGAGGTGACGACACCCGACGGCAAGATCCGCCTCCCGGCAGACCTGGACTCCGTGACGGCGATCGGCGCCGAAGACCACTCCGAAATCGACAGCGCCGCCGTCGACCGGATCTGGCAGGCCGCCCGGCATTGGTACCGGGCTGGCTTCCATCCCGCCATCCAGCTCTGCGTCCGCCAGCACGGCCGCGTCGTGCTCAACCGCGCGATCGGGCACGGCTGGGGCAACGCCCCGAGCGATCCGCCCGACGCGGAGAAGATCGCGGTCACACCGGACACACCGTTCTGCGTGTACTCGGCGGCCAAGGGAATGGCGGCGACCGTGGTGCACATGCTCGTCGAGCGCGGCGTCTTCTCGCTCGACGACCGGGTGTGCGAATACATCCCCACGTTCACCAGCCACGGCAAGCATCGGATCACCATCCGGCACGTGATGACGCACAGCGCGGGACTGCCCTTCCCCACCGGCCCCAGGCCGGACGTCACCCGCGCCGACGACCACGAATACGCGCAGCAGAAGCTGGGCGAGTTGCGGCCCCTCTACCGTCCCGGGCTGTTCCACATGTACCACGCGCTGACCTGGGGTCCGCTGGTCCGCGAGATCGTGTACGCGGCCACCGGCAAGGAGATTCGCGAGATCCTGGCCACCGAGATCCTCGACCCGCTCGACTTCCGCTGGACCAATTTCGGCGTCGCGAAGAAGGACGTCCCGCTGGTCGCGCCCAGCCACGCCACCGGGCGAACGCTGCCGCCGGTGGTCGCCCAGATCTTCCGCAAGGCGATCGGCGGAACCGTGCACGAAATGATCCCGTACACCAACTCCCCGGCGTTCCTGACCACCATCATTCCGTCGTCCAACACGGTGTCGACCGCGCAGGAGATGTCGCGGTTCGCCGAGATATGGCGCCGCGGAGGCGAACTCGACGGCGTGCGGGTGATCAGCCCGGAGACCATGTACGGCGCGGTGACCGAATGCCGAAGGCTGCGCCCGGATTTCGCGGTCGGCCTGCAGCCGGCCCGCTGGGGCACCGGCTACATCCTGGGCACCAACCGGTGGGGCCCGTTCGGGCGCAACGCGCCGCACGCGTTCGGCAACCTGGGCCTGGTCAACATCGCGATCTGGGCCGACCCGGCGCGCGGACTGTCGGCCGGCGTGGTGAGCAGCGGCAAACCCGGACGCGATCCCGAAGCCCGCCGGTACACCGCCCTGCTGGACACGATCACCGCCGAAATTCCGACCGGTTGATCACGACGGCAGTGGGAACACTGCCAGTCATGGCTACCTATCGAGTACTCAACCCGAAGGGCGAGGTCGTCGCGACCAAAGACATCGAAAGTGCCGACGACGCACACGCATGGTTCGTCGACAACAAGGCCGACAACAGCGAGCTCGGCTGGCGCATGGAAGTCCAGCACGACGGCGAGTGGCACTTCTTCGACGACAGCGAGGGCGATCGAAGCTAGGTGTTTGCCCCCCGGCTCGTGGGGCAACCAACAAAGCATGGACTCGCAACGCTTCCGCAAACTGCTGGACGCACCGGGGCCGTTCGCTTCGGTGTATTTCGATGACTCACACGACACCCATGATGCCGAGGCTCAGCTCGAGCTGAAGTGGCGTGCGGTCAAGGAAGAGCTGGAGCGACAGCACGCCGGCGCGACGGTGATCGGCCAGATCGAGGACGCGATCATGAACCTGCGTCCGCCGATCGGCCGCAGCGGGCGCGCGGTGATCGCCGGCGCCGACGGCGTGGTGATCAACGAGCACCTGGCCCGGCCTGCCGCCACCGACATCGTTCGCGTCTCCGAATTGCCTTATCTGGTGCCGATTCTCGAGCAGAGCTTCGATCACCCCGACTATGTGCTGGTGATCGTCGACCACAACGGTGCCGACATCACCACCCACATCGGCGGGACGCTGCGCACCGAGACCGTCGACGGCGGCGGCTATCCGGTGCACAAATCCGCCGGTGCGGAGACGGCCGGCTACGGCGACCCGCAGTTGCGCACCGAGGAGGCGGGCCGCAAGAACGTGCGCGCCGTCGCCGACCGCGTCGCTGAGCTGGCCGACGACAAGGCGATCGAGGTGATCTTCGTGGTGGGTGAGGTGCGCTCCCGCTCCGATCTGCTCGCCGCGCTGCCCGAACGCTTGCAGGAGCGCGCGGTGGCACTCGAGATCGGGGCACGGCACAGCGGCCACGACTTCAGCGAGATCGAGCACGCCATCGAGGATGAATTCGTCAAGCGCCAGCTGCGCACGATTGACGATGCCGCGCAACGCTTTACCGCCGAGATCGGGCGGCAGTCGGGACTGGCCGCCGAGGGGCTCGGACCGGTCTGCTCGGCGTTGCGTCAAGGCGCGGTGGAGACGCTGATCATCGGCGACATCGGCGATGCGACCGTCGTCGCGGACGAGGGATTGACGACGATCGCCCCGGACGAGAACGTGCTGTCCGAGCAGGGCGCCGCGCCCGCCAAGACGCTGCGGGCCGACGAAGCGCTGCCGGTCTCGGCGATCTCGGTCGGCGCCGCCCTGGTGCGCACCGACGAGCGGATCTCCCCGGCCGACGGCGTGGGCGCGGTGCTGCGCTACGCCCCGACGCTGCATCAGAGTGTCGACCGATAAGAGCGGTGGCGGAGGGATTTGAACCCCCGGACGGTTTTAGCCGTCTCTCGCTTTCAAGGCGAGTGCATTAGGCCGCTCTGCCACGCCACCGCTGATTAGGGTAGCGGGACTCGGTAGCGTGGCCACCATGCGCGCCATCGTCGCCGAATCCGCCGAGCAACTCTCCTGGCAGGAAGTGCCGGACGTCTCCGCCGGGCCGGGCGAGGTCCTGGTCAAGGTCACCGCCGCCGGCGTCAACCGCGCCGACCTGCTGCAGGCCGCCGGCAAGTACCCGCCGCCGCCGGGCGCGAGCGAGATCATCGGCATGGAAGTGTCCGGCGTCATCGCCGATACCGGCTCCAATGTCACGAATTGGTCTGTCGGGCAAGAGGTTTGCGCGCTGCTCGCCGGGGGTGGATACGCCGAGTACGTCGCCGTTCCCGCCGGCCAGCTGCTGCCGATTCCCTCAGGTGTCGACCTGGTCGACGCGGCCGGGTTGCCCGAAGTGGCGTGCACCGTGTGGTCCAACCTGGTGCTGACCGCCCACCTGGGCGAAGGGCAGCTGCTGCTGATGCACGGCGGGGCCAGCGGCATCGGCACCCACGCCATCCAAATCGCCCGGGCGCTGGGTGCCCGGGTGGCGGTCACCGCCGGGTCGTCCGAAAAGCTGCAGACCTGCCGCGACCTGGGAGCCGAGATCACCATCAACTACCGCGACGACGACTTCGTCGCACGGGTGCAGGAGTTCGGCGGCGCCGACGTGATCTTCGACATCATGGGCGCCTCCTATCTGGACCGCAACCTCGACGCCCTGGCCAGCGACGGCCAGCTCGTCATCATCGGCATGCAGGGCGGCATCAAGGGCGAGCTCAACGTCGGCAAGCTGCTCGCCAAGCGAGCCCACGTCATCGGCACCACGCTGCGGGGCCGCCCGGTGAGCGGACCGAACAGCAAGAGCGAGATCGTGCAGGCCGTGACGGCCAAGGTGTGGCCGATGATCGCCGACGGCCGGGTCCGGCCCATCATCGGCGAGCGGATCCCGATCGAGCAGGCAAGTACCGCCCACAAGAAGCTGGCGGCGGGAGAGGTGCACGGCAAGGTCGTGCTGACCGTCTAGCCAGGCCTTGGCCGGCGTCTAGCCCAAGGACGCCAGCGCGCGCACCAACTGGTCGACTTCGGCCGTCGTCGAGTAGTGCGCCAGCCCGACGGTGACCGCACCGCCGACATCGTTGACGCCCAACACATCGAGCGCACGCGAACTTTCGTTGGTGACGGCCAGAATCCCGTTGTCCGCCAACCGCTGCACCACCCGCTCGGCGGGCACGCCGTTCAGGGCGAAACTGACCACCGGGATCCGCACCTCCGGGCGGCCGATCACCATCACCAACGGCAGCGAGCGCAGCGACACCATCAGGTAGTCGTAGATCCGATTCAGATACGACGTGGCGGATTGCATCGAGACCGCCAGGCGTTCGCGCCGGGTGCCGCGGGCGGATTCGTCGAGCGACGCCAGGTACTCGATGCTGGCCACCACCCCGGCCAGCAGTCCGAACTGATGCGCGCCGATCTCGAGCCGCGCCGGCCCGACGGCCTTGGGGTCCGGCGAGATGGAACTGAACGAGTTGAGCAGCGCCGGGTCGCGGAACACGATCGCCCCGATCGGGGGGCCGCCCCAGGCCGCGGCGTTCACCGCCACCACGTCGGCGTCGGTTTCCTTCACGTCGAGCAGGCGGTAGGGCGCCGCGGCGGAATGGTCGACGACCACCAGGCCGCCGACGTCGTGCACCAGCTTGGTCATCGCCCGCAGATCGGTGACCGTGCCCAGCGTCCCGGAGGCCGAGGCGACGGCGACCAGCCTGGTCGACTTCCCGATCAGGCCCTCCCACTGCCACGTCGGGAGCTCGCCGGTCTCGATGTCGATCTCGGCCCACTTGACCTTGGCGCCGTACCTGTGCGCCGCGCGCAGCCAGGGGGCGATGTTGGCCTCGTCGTCCAGGCGGCTGACGATCACCTCGTAGCCCAGGCCGGCCCGCGACGACGACGCCTCGGCCAGCGCCGACAGCAAGATCGCCCGGTCGGCGCCCAGCACGACACCCGCGGGTTCGACGTTGAACAGATCGGCCACCGCCGCCCGCGCCGCCTCCAGAACGGCGGCACTGCGCTGCGCGGACGGGTGTGCGCCCACGGTGGTGGGACCTGACCTGCGGAAGGCCGTCGACACCGTGGTCGCGACGGAATCGGGGACCAGCATCCCGCTCGGGGCGTCGAAGTGTACCCACCCGTCACCCAGCGACGGATGCAGTCCGCGCACCCGGGCGACGTCATATGCCATGTGGGCCACCTTAAAGCTTCCGCTTTTTTGCGAAACTGTGACGGTAGCGGGTGCCACACACGTTCCGGCCAGTTGGTGGCTTCCCGAGCCAGGGCACCCGGCCAGCCATACTAGTCGAGTGGGGCTCTGGTTCGGAACGCTCATTGCATTGTTTTTGCTGATAGCGCCCGGGGCGATCATCGCACGTATCAGTCAGTTGTCGTGGCCGGTGGCTGTCGCGGTCGGCCCGGCGCTGACCTACGGCGTGGTCGCGCTGGCCATTATTCCGTTTGGTGCCATCGGAATTCCGTGGAACGGCTGGACGGCGCTGGCGGCGCTGGCCGTGGTGTGCGTGCTGATGATCGTGCTGCAACTACTGCTCGCCCGCTACCGCGACCGCGATGCCGAAGCCCGCTCGGTCAGCCGCTGGCCCGCCATCACAGTGGGGTTGGGCGTGCTGCTGGGTGCGCTGCTCATCATGTGGGCCGCCTACCGTGGCCTGGCCGCCCACTGGCAGACCATCCCGAGCACCTGGGACGCCGTGTGGCACGCCAACGAGGTGCGGTTCATCCTGGACACCGGCCAGGCGTCGTCCACGCACATGGGCGAGCTGCGCAACGTCGAGACCCACAAGACGCTGTACTACCCGTCGGTGTTCCATGCCGTGACCGCCGTGTTCTGCCAGCTGACGGGGGCGGCGCCCACCACCGGTTACACGCTGAGTTCGGTCGCCGCGGCAGTCTGGCTGTTTCCCACCAGCGCGGCGATGCTCACCTGGCATCTGCTGCGCCCGCACACCACGGAGTGGCGCTGCGCCGGGGCCGCAGCCACCGCGGCTGCGTTGTCGGCGTCGTTCACCGCGCTCCCCTACGTCGAGTTCGGCGTCGCCGCGATGCCCAACCTGGCGGCCTACGGCGTCGCGGTCCCGGCGTTCGTCTTGATAGCCTCCACGCTGCGGCACCGCGACCGCATCCCGACAGCGGTGCTGGCGTGGGTGGGCGTCATGTCCGTGCACATCACCGGCGGGGTGATCGTGCTGTTGTTCCTGGTGGCCTGGTGGCTCATCGATGCGGTGTGGCACCCGGTGCGCGGCAGGCTGGCCGATTTTCTGGTTCTCGCCTGCGTCGCGACGTTGTCCGGATTGATCCTGCTGCCCCAGTTCATCAGCGTCCAGGGGCAGGAAGACATCATTGCCGGGCACTCTTTTCTTACCCACCTCAGCAAGAAGCGGGGACTTTTCGACACCGTCTTCCAGCACTCCCGGCACCTCAATGACTTTCCAGTGCAGTACGGGCTGATCGCGGTGACCGCCATCGGTGGGGTCATTTTTCTGGTCAAGAAGATCTGGTGGCCACTCGCCTTGTGGCTGGTGTTGGTGGTCGTGGACGTCGACGCCGGAAACCCGCTGGGCGGTCCGATCGGTGCGGTGGCCGGAATGTTCGGCGAGTTCTTCTACAAAGATCCGCGCCGGATCTCGGCCGCGATCACCCTGCTGTTGGAGCCGATGGCCGGCGTCGCACTGTTCGCGATCGTCGTGGGCGTCGTGGCCGGCGCCAAACGGGTCACCGGGCGATTCAGACCGTTCCCCGCCCCCGTCTGGATCGGGGCGACTGCGGCGCTGCTGGTGGTGGCCACGGTGCTCACCGGGCGCCACTACCTCTATCGGCACCTGGTGTTATTCGGCGACAAATACGACTCGGTGATGGTCGACCAGCGCGACCTGATGGCCATGGCCTACCTGGCGAAACTTCCCGGCGCGCACAACACCCTGATCGGCGACTCCAACGTCGACGGCACCGCGTGGATGTACGCGGTCGCCGACCTGCATCCGCTGTGGACGCACTACGACTTCCCGCAGCAAACCGGCCCGGGCTACTACCGATACATCTTCTGGACCTCGGCCCGCAAAGGCGATTCCGATCCGCGGGTGCTCGAGGCGATTAAAGCGCTCAATATTCGGTACATCTACACCAGCGCGCCGACTGTCCGAGGGTTCGCCGTACCCGAAGGACTAGTGTCACTGGATAAGTCGAAGTCGTGGGCATTGATCTACGACAACGGCGGTGCCCGGATTTATGAATGGCGCGGAAACGGCACGACGCCACACTCATAGCCCACAGAGGATGGTGAAGGATTGAGTACCCGCAACGATGACGACGACGTCGAGATCATCGGCGGCGTCGACCCGCGGATGATGGCGCTCTCCGACGAGGACGCCGACGAGCGTTCCCTGACCGACCTGGTTGAGCAGCCGGCGAAGGTGATGCGCATCGGCACCATGATCAAGCAGCTGCTCGAGGAGGTGCGCGCCGCACCCCTGGACGAGGCCAGCCGCAATCGGCTGCGCGAGATCCACGCGACGAGCATCCGGGAACTGGAAGAGGGCCTGGCGCCGGAACTGCGTGAGGAGCTGGACCGCCTCACCCTGCCCTTCAACGAGGACGCGGCCCCGTCCGACGCCGAATTGCGCATCGCCCAAGCGCAGTTGGTCGGCTGGCTGGAGGGGCTGTTCCACGGCATCCAGACCGCGCTGTTCGCCCAGCAGATGGCCGCCCGCGCGCAGCTGGAAAAGATGCGCCAGGGCGCGCTTCCCCCGGGCATCGGTAAGCCGGGCGGCGCGCCCGGGCACGGTCAGTACCTGTAAGCAGACGCAGCATCAATGGCGCCGGATTCTGGTCCTCACATCGAGACGCACAACGCGTGGGTGGAGTTTCCCATCTTCGACGCCAAGTCGCGCTCGTTGAAGAAAGCCTTCCTGGGCAAGGCCGGCGGCACCATCGGCCGCAACAGCTCCAACGTGGTGGTGGTCGAAGCGTTGCGCGACATCACCATGTCCCTCGAGCTTGGCGACCGGGTCGGACTGGTCGGCCACAACGGGGCGGGCAAATCGACTCTGCTGCGCCTACTTTCGGGCATCTACGAACCCACTCGGGGTTGGGCGACGGTCACCGGCCGGGTGGCGCCGGTCTTCGATCTCGGCGTTGGCATGGACCCCGAGATCTCCGGCTACGAGAACATCATCATTCGCGGCCTGTTCCTGGGCCAGACGCGAAAGCAGATGCTGTCCAAGGTCGATGAGATCGCCGAGTTCACCGAGCTGGGCGACTATCTGTCGATGCCGCTGCGCACCTATTCGACCGGTATGCGGGTGCGGCTGGCGATGGGCGTGGTCACCAGCATCGACCCCGAGATCCTGCTGCTCGACGAGGGCATCGGCGCGGTGGACGCCGACTTTTTGAAGAAGGCGCAGTCGCGGTTGCAGAGTCTGGTGGAGCGCTCCGGAATCCTGGTGTTCGCCAGCCATTCCAACGAATTCCTGGCTCGGTTGTGCAAGACGGCGATGTGGATCGACCACGGCGTCATCCGCATGGCCGGCGGCATCGAGGACGTGGTGCGCGCCTATGAAGGGGAGGACGCGGCCCGGACCGTCCGCGAGGTGCTGGAAGAGGACCAGCAAGCGAGGCGGGTCGAGACACCCCTGGCCCAAAGAGCATCCGGGGATGAGTGAGACCGTCGTCGCCGTCGTGGTCACCCACCGGCGCCCCGACGAGCTGGCCAAGTCGCTGGATGTGCTGAGCACGCAGACCCGGCTGCCCGATCACCTGATCGTGGTGGACAATGATTTCTCCGGCGACGGCCGGATCCGCGAACTTGTCGCCGGCCAACCGATCCCGACCACCTACCTGGGATCGCACCGAAACCTCGGCGGCGCAGGAGGTTTCGCGCTGGGCATGTTGCACGCGCTGGCGCAGGGCGCCGATTGGGTGTGGCTGGCCGACGACGACGGACGCCCGCAGGACTCGAACGTGCTGGCCACCCTGCTGGCCTGCGCCGAGAAGCACGGCCTGGCCGAGGTGTCGCCGATGGTCTGCAATATGGACGACCCGCAGCGGCTGGCGTTCCCGCTGCGGCGCGGCCTGGTATGGCGCAGGCGCGCAAGCGAATTGCGCACCGAGGCGGGCCAAGACCTACTGCCCGGGATCGCGTCGCTGTTCAACGGCGCCCTGTTCCGGGCCGCCACCCTGGACGCGGTCGGCGTCCCGGATCTGCGGCTGTTCATCCGCGGCGACGAGGTGGAGATGCACCGCCGGCTGGTTCGCTCCGGCCTGCCGTTCGGGACGTGCCTGGACACGATCTACTTGCACCCCTGCGGATCCGATGAATTCCGCCCGATCCTGGGTGGCCGCATGCACACCCAGTATCCCGACAACCACACCAAGCGGTTCTACACCTACCGCAACCGCGGCTACCTGCTGTCGCAGCCCGGCCTGCGCAAGCTGCTGGTGCAGGAGTGGGTGCGGTTCGGCTGGTTCTTCCTGGTGACCCGGCGCGACCCGCGCGGCCTGCTGGAGTGGATCCGGTTGCGGCGCTTGGGACGTCGCGAACAGTTCGGCAAGTACGATGCGAGAGGCCCCCGATGACGTTCCTCGACGCGGCGGCACAGTCGCGGACCTTCACCCGCGCCTGGGGCGACCTCGTCGACGGCTTCCGCCGACACGAGCTCTGGCTGCACCTGGGCTGGCAGGACATCAAGCAGCGCTACCGCCGCTCGGTGCTGGGGCCGTTCTGGATCACCATCGCGACCGGAACCACCGCCGTCGCGATGGGCGGCCTGTACTCCAAGCTGTTTCATCTCGAGCTGTCGCTGCATCTGCCGTATGTGACGCTGGGGCTGATCATCTGGAACCTGATCAACGCCGCCATCCTGGAGGGCGCCGACGTCTTCGTCGCCAACGAGGGACTGATCAAGCAACTGCCGACGCCGCTGAGCGTGCACGTGTACCGGCTGGTGTGGCGGCAGATGATCCTGTTCGCGCACAACATCGTCATCTACGTCGTGATCGCGATGATCTTCCCCAAACCGTGGTCGTGGGCCGATCTTTCGGTGCTCCCGGCGCTGGCGCTGATCGTGCTCAACTGCATCTGGGTGTCACTGTGTTTCGGCATCCTGGCGACCCGCTATCGCGACATCGGCCCGTTGTTGTTCTCGATCGTGCAGTTGCTGTTCTTCATGACGCCGATCATCTGGAACGACGACACCCTGCGCCAACAGGGCGCCGGACGGTGGTCGAAGATCGTCGAACTCAACCCGCTGCTGCACTATCTCGATATCGTTCGCGCCCCACTGCTCGGGTCGCATCAGGAATTGCGGCACTGGGCCGTGGTGCTCGTCCTGACGGCCGTCGGCTGGATCCTGGCCGCCTTCGCGATGCGCCAGTACCGCGCCCGGGTGCCCTACTGGGTATAGCCCGGCGGGCGATTACTCAAGGCCCCCGCGTCGGCTTGGTTGCCGGGGACCCGTTTTGGGTGGACAGTCGTGCTCAGACGAACGACGGAGGGCGCGGGATGGACATCGTGCCGCTGGGCCCGGGCTTCGCCGCGGAACTGCGCGGAGTGACCATCCACGAGGTGGCCGCGGCCGACGCCGTATACGCGGCGGTGCGCACGGCGTTCGAGGAGCATTCGGTTCTGGTCTTTCGCGACCAGGAGGTCACCGACGAAGCACAACTCGCCTTTTCGCGCCGGTTCGGCCCGCTCGAGGTCACCAAGGCGGGGTCGGTGGGCGCCGGCAGCAACCTCGTCGTCCTCAAGACGCTCGACGAGGAGGGCAACGTGGTGCCGGAGGATCACCGGCTCGCCCTCGAAAACAAGGCGAACCAGCTGTGGCACACCGACAGTTCGTTCAAGCGGCTGCCGGCGCTCGCTTCGGTGCTGTCGTCGCGCATCGTTCCGGCACGGGGCGGCGAGACCGAGTACGTCTCCACCCGGCTTGCGTTCGAGCGCCTCGATCCGGCGCTGCAACGGCGGTTGGAGAATTCCTTCGCCTGGCACGAATACGCCTTTTCGCGCGCCAAGATCGCGCCCAACCTCGTCGGCCCGGCCGAGCGGGCGGCGCTGCCGCCGCAATGTTGGCGTCTGGTGTGGAAGAACCCGGTCAATGGCCGCAAGGCGCTGTACATGGCCTCGCACACCTTCGCGATCGAGGGCATGGAGCGGACGGCGGCGCAGGAGCTGCTGGCCGAGCTGACCCAGGCGGCGACCGCCCCCGGGGCGAGCTATCTGCACTCGTGGCGCCAAGGCGACGTGGTGATGTGGGACAACCGCGCGATCATGCACCGGGGCCGGCCGTGGCCGGCGCGAGAGCCGCGCCACATGGTGCGGAGCACTATTGCCGCGACGGCCGGGGACGGGCTCGACGCGATGCAGGCGCCCATGCGCCGGTGACATGCCACTCTATGCGGCCCAAGATGGTGGCGGGTGCGTCGTCGTGGTGTCACACTGAAACGCCATCTGCGCATCCGGGCGAAAGGTCCACCGACGTGAGCAAAAAGGTCCCATCGGCAGCGGACGCCGCCCGGAACAACCTCGGGGCGGAGCTGGACCGGTTGCGGCAACGGCGTGAGCGGCTCGAGGCCGAGGTCAAGAACGACCGCGGCATGGTGGGCGACCACGGTGACGCGGCCGAGGCGATTCAGCGCGCCGAGGAACTGGTGGTGCTCACCGACCGGATCAACGAATTGGACCGGCGCCTGCGGACCGGGCCGTCGGACGCCGATGCGGCGGAGACGCTGCCCGGCGGCACCGAGGTGACGCTGCGGTTCGCCGACGGTGAAGTCGTCACGATGCACGTGATCTCCATCGTCGAGGAGACACCCGTCGGCCGGGAGGCCGAGACGCTGACCGCGCGCAGCCCCCTGGCCCAGGCCCTGGCCGGGCGCAAAGCCGGCGACACGGTGACCTACTCGACGCCGCAGGGCGAGAACCAGGTCGAGCTGATCTCGGTCAAGCTGCCCCACTAACGTTTGCCGGGGAGCGCCCGCCGGCCCCGTTAGACTCCCCCTCGATGGTTGCCCCGCTGCCCGATTCCGCGTCTGAAGACGTGCGCCCGCACCTGAGCCTGACGACGCAGGTCACCCGATTCGTCGTCACCGGCGGCCTGGCGGGGATCGTGGACTTCGGGCTCTACCTGCTGCTGTGGAAGGTCCTGGGCGTCCAGGTCGACCTGTCCAAGGCCACCAGCTTCATCGTCGGCACCATCACGGCCTACCTGATCAACCGCCGCTGGACCTTCCAGGCGTCTCCCAGCACCGCCCGGTTCGTCGCGGTCATGGTCCTCTACGCCATCACGTTCGCCGTGCAGGTCGGGCTCAACCACGTGTGCCTGGCGCTTCTGCACTACCGCGGCTGGGCGCCGCTCGTCGCGTTCGTCATCGCGCAGGGCACCGCGACGGTGATCAACTTCGTCGTGCAGCGGGCCGTAATCTTCCGCATCCGCTGAGCCGCCCTCCGCAAGCGGTACCCTCTTTGACGATGTCGAGCACCGATCCCCTGACCAAGCCCACCCAGCTGATGGGCTTCGGGCGCACCGCACCGTCGGTGGCCCAGGTGCTCTCTACCCGCGATCCCGAGGTGATCGCCAAGGCGGTGGCCCGGGTGGCCGACTCGGACCATCCCAAGGGCCGGGGCGTGATCGCCCGCGGGCTGGGCCGGTCCTACGGCGACAACGCCCAAAACGGCGGCGGCCTGGTGATCGACATGACCGGGCTCAACCGCATCCACTCGATCAGCGCCGACACCCGGCTGGTCGACGTCGACGCCGGCGTCAGCCTGGACCAGTTGATGAAGGCGGCGCTGCCGTTCGGGCTGTGGGTGCCGGTGCTGCCGGGAACCCGCCAGGTCACCGTGGGCGGCGCGATCGCCTGCGACATCCACGGCAAGAACCACCACAGCGCGGGCAGCTTCGGTAACCACGTCCGGTCGATGGACCTGCTCATGGCCGACGGCACCGTCCGCACCATCACCCCCGACGGGGACGACGCCGAGCTGTTCTGGGCGACCGTCGGCGGCAACGGCCTGACCGGGATCGTGCTGCGCGCCACCATCGCCATGACGCCGACGGAGACGGCGTACTTCATCGCCGACGGTGTCGCCACCCACGACCTCGATGAAACGGTCGCCGTTCACCTCGACGGCAGCGAGGCCAACTACACCTACTCCAGCGCGTGGTTCGACCTGATCAGTCCGCCGCCGAAGCTGGGCCGGGCCTCGGTCAGCCGGGGCAGCCTGGCGAAGCTCGACCAGCTGCCCAAGAAGCTCGCCAAGAACCCGCTGAAATTCGATGCGCCGCAGCTGTTGACGGTGCCGAACGTGTTCCCGGTCAGCGCGATGAACAAGCTGTCGTTCATGGCGATCGGCGAGGTGTACTACCGGCTGGGCGGGACCTACAGCGGCAAGGTTCAGAACCTGTCGCAGTTCTATCACATGCTCGACCTGGTAAGTGGCTGGAATAACGCTTACGGCCCAAGGGGTTTCGCGCAACACCAGTTCCTGGTTCCGCCGGACGCGATGAACGAGTTCAAGGCCATCATCCGCTGGATCCAGACCACCGGCCATTACTCGGCGCTGAACGTGTTCAAGCTTTTCGGGCCGGGCAACCGCGCACCGCTGAGCTTCCCGATGGCGGGCTGGAACGTCGCCATGGACTTCCCCAACAAGCCGGGGATCAACGAGTTCCTCAACGAACTCGACAGGCGCGTGCTCGAATTCGGCGGAAGGGTATACACCGCCAAGGATTCCCGCGTGAGCGCCGAAACCTTCCACGCCATGTACCCGCGCATCGACGAGTGGATCGCCGTGCGACGCAAGGTGGATCCGACCGGGGTGTTCGCCTCCGACATGGCCCGACGTTTGGAGCTGCTTTAAATGGTGCTCGATGCCGTAGGCAATCCGCAGACCATCCTGCTGCTCGGCGGTACCTCCGAGATCGGTCTGGCCATCTGCGAACGCTACCTGCAGAACGCGCACGCGCGGATTGTGTTGGCCGCCATGCCCAGCGACCCCGGCCGCGACGCGGCGGTGGCGCAGATGCAGGCCGCCGGCGCGCGCTCGGTCGAGCTGATCGACTTCGAAGCCACCGACCCCGACACCCACCCGAAGATGATCGATGCGGCCTTCGCCAACGGCGACGTCGACGTGGCCATCGTCGCCTTCGGCATCCTGGGGGACGCCGAGGAGCTGTGGCAGAACCAGCACAAGGCGGTGCAGGCCGTCGAAATCAATTACACCGCAGCGGTTTCGGTGGGAGTGCTGCTGGGTGAGAAGATGCGCGCCCAGGGCTTCGGCCAGATCATCGCGATGAGCTCGGCGGCCGGCGAGCGGGTGCGGCGGTCCAACTTCGTCTACGGCTCCACCAAGGCGGGACTGGACGGCTTTTACTTGGGGCTCGGGGAAGCGTTGCGCGAGTACGGGGTTCGCGTCCTGGTGATCCGGCCCGGCCAGGTGCGTACCCGGATGAGCGCGCACGTCAAGGAAGCGCCGCTAACCGTCGACAAGGAGTACGTCGCCAACCTCGCAGTGACTGCGGCCGCCAAAGGTAAGGAATTGGTTTGGGCACCAGCAGCATTCCGTTATGTGATGATGGTGTTGCGACACGTCCCGCGTCCCATCTTCCGCAAGCTTCCCATCTGAGCATGCGGAACGCGCTGGCCACCCTCGGCCAGATGGCTCTGGCGGTGCTGGTCGCGGTTGTCGTCGCGGTGGTCTCGCTGGTCGCCATCTCTCGCGTGCAGTGGCCGGCGTTCCCGTCCTCCAATCAGCTGCACGCCCTGACCACCGTCGGGCAGGTCGGCTGCCTGGCCGGGCTGGTCGCCGTCGGCTGGGTGTGGCGGCGCTGCGCGCGCCCCCACGCCCGGCTGCTGACCCAACTGGCCGGGCTGGTCTTCGTCTCCGCGTTCACCGTCGTGACGCTGGGCATGCCGCTGGGGGCGACCAAGCTGTACCTGTTCGGCATCTCCGTCGACCAACAGTTCCGCACCGAATACCTGACCCGCCTGGCGGACAGCCCCGCCCTGCGCGACATGACCTATCTCGGGCTGCCGCCGTACTACCCGCCGGGCTGGTTCTGGATCGGCGGGCGCGCCGCCGCGCTGGGCGGATCGCCGGCCTGGGAGATCTTCAAGCCGTGGGCCATCACCTCGATCACCATCGCCGTCGCGGTCGCGCTGGTGCTGTGGTGGCGGATGATCCGATTCGAATACGCGCTGATCGTCACCACCGCGACGGCCGCGGTGACGCTGGCCTACGGCTCTCCCGAGCCCTACTCGGCGATGATCACCGTGTTGTTGCCGCCGATGCTGGTGCTGACCTGGTCGGGTCTGCGCGCCGGTGAGCGTGGGACTGGCCGCGCACCCGACACCGAGCGTGAAACTAACTGCACAGTCGAGTCCGAGCGTGAAACTAACTTCACACTCGCGGCAGCGGAGCGGGAGGAGCCGGACGCGCCCGGCCGTGCGGGGTGGGGCGCGGTGATCGCCGCCGGGCTGTTTCTGGGCTGGACGGCCACCTGGTACACGCTGCTGTTCGGGTTCAGCGCGTTCACCGTCGGGGTGATGGCGCTCTGGCTGGCCGGCGTGCGCTGGCGGCGCAACCGCAAGACGGGTGGCCTCAAAGCCGCCCTCGATCCGCTGCGCCGGTTGGCCGTCATCGCCGGCATCGCCGTGGCGATAGCGTGCACGACGTGGTTGCCGTTCGTGCTGCGAGCGGTGCGCAGCCCGATCAGCAACTCCGGCAGCGCCATGCACTACCTGCCGGCCGACGGCGCCGAGTTGACCTTCCCCATGCTGCAGTTCACGCTGCTGGGCGTCGTCTGCCTGATCGGCACCCTGTGGCTGGTGCTGCGGGCCCGATCGTCGGTGCGGGCGGGTGCACTGGCCATCGGCGTGCTGGCGATCTATCTGTGGTCGCTGCTGTCCATGCTCACCACGCTGGCGCGCACCACCCTGCTGTCGTTCCGGCTGCAGCCGACCCTGAGTGTGCTGCTGGTCGCCGCTGGGGCGTTCGGCTTCCTCGAACTCGCCCAGGTGCTGGCAGCCGCGGGCCGCGACCGCAGCTGGGGCCGCGCCATAACCCCGGTGGCCGGCGCCATCGGCCTGGCCGCCGCGATCGCATTCAGCCAGGACATTCCCGACGTGCTGCGACCGGACCTCACCATCGCCTACACCGACACCGACGGTCACGGGCAGCGCGGCGACCGCCGGCCGCCCAGCGCCGAGAAGTTCTACGCCACCATCGATCACGCCATCACCCAGGTGACCGGCAAGCCGCGCGGCCAGACCGTCGTGATGACCGCCGACTACAGCTTCCTGTCCTTCTACCCCTACTGGGGATTCCAGGGACTCACCTCGCACTACGCCAACCCGCTCGCGCAATTCGACCTGCGGGCCGCGCAGATCAACAAGTGGTCCGACCTCAAGACCGCCGACGAGTTGATCCATGCCCTGGACACCTGCCCCTGGCCCCCGCCGACGGTTTTCCTGATGCGCCGCGGCGCAGGAGGCAACTACACGCTGCGGCTGGCCGAGGACGTCTACCCCAACCAGCCAAACGTGCGGCGGTATACCGTCGATCTGCGCGGAGCCCTGTTCGACAGTCCGCGTTTCGTCGTCCAAAGCGTCGGCCCATTTGTGCTGGCCATCCGCAAGCCCGGGACGTAATTGCTGATGAGCACCGACACTGCGCCTCAAACGGGGCCCCGCACCCCCGAAGAACTAGCATCTAGCCCCGTGAACGACACAGGAGCGAATCACCGGATCGCCCGGCTGGTCGCTTCCGTCGCCGGGCTGCTCGGAGTGCTACTGGCGATCGCCACCCCGCTGCTTCCAGTCGACCAGACCACCGCCCAACTCAACTGGCCGCAGAACGGCACCTTCGGCAGCGTCGACGCGCCGCTGATCGGTTACGTCGCCACCGATTTGACCGTCACCGTCCCGTGCGAGGCCGCCGCCGGACTGGCCGGACCGGGCAACGCCGGCAAGACGGTCTTGCTGTCGACGGTGCCCAAGCAGGCGCCGAAGGCCGTCGACCGCGGACTGCTGATCGTGCGCGCCAACAACGACCTGGTGCTGGTGGTGCGCAACGTCCCGGTGGTGACCGCCCCGCTGAGCCAGGTGCTCAGCCCGGCCTGCCAGCGGCTGACCTTCACCGCGCACGCCGACCGGGTCGCCGCCGAGTTCGTCGGCCTGACCCAGGGACCCAACGCCGAGCATCCCGGCTCGCCGCTGCGCGGCGAGAAGAGCGGCTACGACTTCCGGCCCCAGATCGTCGGCGTCTTCACCGATCTGAGCGGCCCGGCGCCGTCAGGCCTGAAGTTCTCGGCGACCATCGACACCCGCTACAGCAGCAGCCCCACCCCGTTGAAGATGGCCGCGATGATCCTCGGGCTGGTGCTGACGGCCGCCGCGCTGATCGCGCTGCACATCCTCGACACCGCCGACGGAACCCGGCACCGCCGCTTCCTGCCCGCCCGCTGGTGGTCGATCGGCGGTCTGGATGCCCTGGTCATCGGCGTGCTGGTGTGGTGGCATTTCGTCGGCGCCAACACCTCCGACGACGGCTACATCCTGACCATGGCCCGGGTGTCCGAGCACGCCGGCTACATGGCCAATTACTACCGCTGGTTGGGCACGCCCGAGGCGCCGTTCGGCTGGTACTACGACCTGCTGGCGCTGTGGGCGCACGTGAGCACGACCAGTGTCTGGATGCGGCTGCCCACCCTGGTGATGGCGCTGACGTGCTGGTGGGTGATCAGCCGCGAGGTCATGCCGCGGCTGGGCCACGCCGTCAAACAGAACCGCGCCGCGGCGTGGACCGCGGCGGGCATGTTCCTGGCCGTCTGGCTGCCGCTGGACAACGGCCTGCGCCCCGAGCCGATCATCGCGCTGGGCATCCTGCTCACCTGGTGCTCGGTAGAACGCGCGGTGGCCACCAGCCGGCTGCTGCCGGTGGCGATCGCCTGCATCATCGGCGCGCTGACCCTGTTCTCCGGGCCGACGGGCATCGCCTCGATCGGCGCACTGCTGGTCGCGATCGGGCCGCTGCGGACCATCCTGCACCGCCGCTCCAAACGGTTCGGCGCGCTGCCGCTGGTTGCGCCCCTGCTGGCCGCGGTCACCGTCACCGTCATCCTGATCTTCCGCGACCAGACGCTGACCGGTGAAATCCAGGCCACCATGCTCAAACGCGCCGTGGGGCCCAGCCTCAGCTGGTTCGACGAACACCTCCGCTACGAGCGGTTGTTCATGGCCAGCCCCGACGGGTCGGTCGCCCGCCGCTTCGCCGTGCTGGCCCTGGTCCTCGCGCTCGGGATCACGGTGGCAATGTCGTTGCGCAAGGGGCGGATTCCGGGCACAGCCACCGGCCCGAGCCGGCGCATCGTCGGGATCACCATCATCTCCTTCGTGGCGATGATGTTCACCCCCACCAAGTGGACCCACCACTTCGGGGTGTTCGCCGGGCTGGCCGGGCCGCTGGGCGCGCTGGCCGCGGTCGCGGTGACCTCCGCGGCGATGCGATCCCGGCGCAACCGCACCGTGTACGCGGCCGTGGTGCTGTTCTTGGTCGCATTATCGTTCGCCAGCGTCAACGGCTGGTGGTACGTCTCGAATTTCGGTGTGCCGTGGTCGAATGAGTTCCCGGCCTGGCACTACGCCTTCGCCACCGCGCTGCTCGGGTTGACCGTCGTGGTGCTGCTGCTGGCGTCGTGGTTCCACTTCGTCGCCCCGGACAACGGGCCGCCCAAGACCCGCCTGGGCGACCGCGCGGCCGGAATTGTTCAGTCCCCCTTGGCAATTGCGACCTGGCTGCTGGTGGTGTTCGAGGTGGCATCGCTGACCCTGGCGATGACCGACCAATACCCGGCGTGGTCGGTCGGTCGCTCCAACCTGCAGGCTCTGACCGGGAAGTCGTGCGGGCTGGCCGAGGACGTGCTGGTGGAGCAGGACCCCAGCGCCGGGATGCTGACGCCGGTGAACGCGTCGGTGGCCGACGCGCTGGGCGCGGGTCTGTCGGAAGCCTTCACGCCCAACGGAATTCCCGCCGACGTGCGCGCCGACCCGGTGATGGAACGCCCGGGTGACCGCAGCTTCGTCAACGACGAGGAGAAGACCGGCAGCAACCAGGCCGGCACCGAGGGCGGCACCACCCCCGCGCCGGGGATCAACGGTTCTTCGGCCCAGCTGCCCTTCAACCTCGACCCCGCGCGCACCCCGGTGCTGGGCAGCTGGCGCTCGGGCATCCAGGTGCCCGCGCACCTGCGGTCCGGCTGGTACCGGCTGCCCGCCCGCGACAAGGCGGGGCCGCTGCTGGTGGTGAGCGCCGCGGGGCGCTTCGACCCCCGCGAGGTGCAGGTGCAGTGGGCCACCGACGACCAGGCGGCCGGCGGACACCCCGGCGGCTCGTTCCAATTCGCGGACGTTGGCGCGTCGCCGGCCTGGCGCAACCTGCGCCTGCCGATGTCGGCAATTCCGAGTTCCGCCACCCAGATTCGGTTGGTCGCCGACGACGAAGACCTGGCCCCGCAGCACTGGATCGCGCTGACCGCGCCGAGAACCCCGCAGCTGCGCACGCTGCAGGACGTGGTGGGCTCCACCGACCCGGTGTTCCTGGACTGGCTCGTCGGGCTGGCCTTCCCCTGCCAGCGACCCTTCGGCCATCAGAACGGCGTCGACGAGTCCCCGAAATGGCGCATCCTGCCCGACCGATTCGGCGCCGAGGCCAACTCGCCGGTGATGGACAACAACGGCGGCGGCCCGCTGGGCGTCACCGAGCTGTTGGCCAAGGCGACCACCATGGCCACCTACCTCAAGGACGACTGGTCTCGCGACTGGGGCTCGCTGCAACGGCTGTCGCCCTACTACCCCGACGCCGAGCCCGCCCGCCTGCTGCTGGGAACGGCGACGCGCAGCGGCCTGTGGGGCCCTGCCCCGCTGAGACACTAAGGCGCACAACGGGTCTCGAAAAGCCGCGCCTTGCCCGGGTGGGACAGGCGTGAATAGGTCGGCCCGCGACCCTTGAGGTCCGTAGTCGGTAAGTCTAGACTTACGGTTCGTGGTCACTTACCAAACGGGTGACGTCTGGCTGGCGCTGGCGGACGGGACGCGGCGGGCCATCGTGGAGCGCCTGGCCCACGGACCGTCGGCGGTAGGCGAGTTGGCCCGCGATCTGCCGGTCAGCAGGCCGGCGGTGTCCCAACATCTCAAGGTGCTCAAGTCCGCCGGCCTGGTGCGCGACCGCGCCGCGGGAACGCGTCGGGTCTATCAGCTCGACCCCACCGGTCTGCATGCACTCCGCGCCGATCTCGACCGGTTCTGGACACAGGCGCTCGCCGGCTACGCGCAGACCATCGACGAGATGAACGAAGGAGCAACATGACGCAGCGGACCCCCGAGGTCAACCACCAGGTCGTCGTCAACGCCCCCGTCGAGCGCGCGTTCGCCGTCTTCACCGAACAGTTCGGCGCATTCAAACCGCGTGAGCACAACCTGTTGGCGGTCCCGATCGCCGAAACGGTGTTCGAACCCCAAGTGGGCGGCCATATTTACGACCGAGGCGTCGACGGCAGCGTGTGCCGATGGGCGCGAATCCTGGTCTACGACCCGCCCCACCGCGTGATGTTCAGCTGGGACATCGGTCCGACATGGCAGGTGGAAACCGACCCGGCCAAGACAAGCGAGGTCGAAGTGCGCTTCACGGCCGAGTCCGACGATCGCACCCGGGTCGAATTGCAACACCGCCATCTGGACCGCCACGGGCCGGGCTGGGAATCCGTCGCCGACGGCGTCGACGGCGATGCGGGTTGGCCGTTGTACCTGAGTCGGTACGCGGAGCTGTTCAGCGGAGGTGGTACGCGATGAGCTCCGACCTGATGACCATGGCCCGCGAGGAGCGGGCCGACCTCGCGGAATTCCTTGCCACTTTGACACCGCAGGATTGGGATGCGCCCTCCCTCTGTACCCGCTGGACCGTGAAAGACGTTGTCGCGCATGTGATCAGCTACGAGGAGCTGGGCGCGCTGGGGCTGCTGAAACGGTTCGCCAAAGGTTGGATCGTGCGGGCAAACCAGGTGGGTGTCGACGAATTCGCGGTTCTGACCCCAGAACAGCTGCTGGAATTCCTGCGCAGCCACCTCCAACCACGGGGATTGACAGCAGGTTTCGGCGGGATGATCGCGCTCGTCGACGGCACCATCCATCACCAGGACATTCGGCGTGCGCTTGACCGGCCGCGCGATGTGCCGCCCGATCGGCTCACGCGCATCCTTCCCCTGGTGCCCGGCAATCCCCGACTCGGCGCGGGCCGCAGGATCCGGGGCCTGCGCCTGCGCGCCACCGATCTCGAGTGGACGCACGGCGACGGGCCCGAGGTGACCGGCCCTGGCGAGGCGCTCCTGCTGGCCATGACCGGGCGTCCGGCCGCCCTGGCCGACCTGGCCGGGCCCGGGGTCGCCACGCTGGCGGACCGCGTCCGCGGATAGCGTTCGGTGGCCGACTTCTTGTGTCGAGGCGCTGCGCGGCCCCTCGTGCGCATCGGCTAACAGCGACATCCCCACTCGTCCCCGGGGCGCTGCCCGGCCACGCGTCCTCATCGGACAAAGCCGCGTCGCTTACGATCGAGCCTCGTGCCCCACGACGGTAATGAGCGATCGCAGCGGATCCCCCGGTCGGTGGCCGCCATCGCGGGCATCGTGGGCCTGCTGCTGTGCCTGTCCGTCCCGCTGCTTCCGGTCAAACAGACCACCGCAACGGTCCTCTGGCCGCAGGGCGACACCGGCGGGCACGTCAGCCAGATCACCGCGCCCCTGGTGTCGGGGGCGCCCCGGGCGCTGGACATCTCCATTCCCTGCCCCGACATCGCCACCCTGCCCGCAAGCGGCGGCCTGGTGGTCTCGACCCTGCCGCCCGGCGGCATGGACGCCGGGAAGAACGGGCTGTTCGTGCGCGCCAACGCCGACGTGGTCGTCGTCGCGTTCCGGGACACGGTGGCCGCCGTCGCACAACGCTCGGCCGTCGCCGCCGGCGGCTGCAGCGTGCTGCACGTCTGGGCCAACGCCGGCGCCACCGGCGCCGACTTCGTCGGCATCCCCGGCGCCACCGGGGTGCTGTCCCCCGAGAAGAAGCCCCAGGTCGGTGGCGTCTTCACCGACATGAAGGTGCCCGCGGGACCGGGCCTGTCGGCCCGCATCGACATCGACACCCGCTTCATCACCGCGCCCACCGTCATCAAGGAAATCGTGATGATCCTGGGCGCCCTGGCCGTGCTGGCGGCGATCATCGCGCTCGCGGTGCTGGACCGCCGCAGCCGGGGCGGCAGCTTGATCCTCAACTGGCGCTCCCCGATCGCCTGGCTGTCCCGGTATCGCCCCGGCACGCACCTGGCCAACTGGCGGCGGGTGGGAATCGCGACGTGGATCGCCGACGCCGGGGTGATCGCAACGCTGCTGCTGTGGCACGTCATCGGGGCCACCTCGTCGGATGACGGCTACAACCTGGCCATCGCGCGCGTCGCCCCCGGCGCCGGTTACATCGCCAACTACTACCGCTACTTCGGCGCGACGGACGCACCCTTCGACTGGTATCTCGGGCTGCTGGCCAAGATGGCCTCGGTGAGCACGGCCGGCGTGTGGATGCGTCTGCCCGCCACGCTGGCGGCCATCGGGTGCTGGTTGATCATCAGCCATTGGGTGCTGCGCCGGCTGGGACCCGGCCGCGGCGGCCTGGCCGCCAACCGGGTAGCGATCTTCACCGCGGGTGCGGTGTTCGTGGCAGCGTGGCTGCCGTTCAACAACGGGCTGCGACCCGAACCGCTGATCGCCCTCGGCGTGCTGGTCACCTGGATGCTGGTGGAACGCGCGATCGCGCTGCGGCGGTTGGCCCCGGCGGCGGTGGCCATCATCGTGGCGTTGCTCAGCGCGACGCTGGCGCCCCAGGGCCTGATCGCCGTGGCCGCGCTGCTGACCGGGGCGCGCGCCGTCGCCCAGACGATCCGGCGCCGCCGGGCGACCGACGGATTGTTGGCACCGCTGGCGGTGCTGGCGGCCTCGGCGTCGCTGATCCTCGTGGTGGTGTTCCGCAGCCAGACGCTGGCCACCGTCGGCGAATCGGCCCGCATCAAGTACAAGGTCGGCCCGACCATCGCCTGGTACCAGGACTGGCTGCGCTACTACTTCCTCACGGTGGAATCCAACCCCGACGGATCGATGGCGCGGCGATTCGGCGTGCTGGTGCTGCTGCTGTGCATGTTCGGGATGCTGGTCACCCTGCTGCGGCGGGGTCGGATTCCGGGCGTGGCCAGCGGCCCGGCGTGGCGGCTGATCGGCACCACCGCGTTCGGCCTGCTGCTGTTAACGTTTACGCCCACCAAGTGGGCGGTCCAGTTCGGCGCGTTCGCCGGGCTGGCGGGGGCGCTGGGTGCGGTCACCGCGTTCGCCCTGTCCCGGATCGGCCTGCACAACCGCCGCAACCTGACCCTGTACGTGACGGCGCTGCTATTCGTGCTGGCGGTGGCGACCTCGGGCGTAAACGGCTGGTTCTACGTCGGCAACTACGGGGTGCCGTGGTACGACATCCAGCCGGTCATCGCCAGCCACCCGGTGACGTCGATGTTCCTGGCGCTGTCGATCGCGACCGGCCTGCTGGCCGCCTGGCAGCACTTCCGGATGGACTACGCCGGGCACACCGAGGTCAAGGACAACCGGCGCAACCGGGTGCTGGCGTCGACGCCGCTGCTGGTGGTCGCGACCATCATGGTCGTCGGGGAAGTCACCTCGTTGGCCAAGGGCGCGGTGCTGCGCTACCCGCTCTACACCACCGGCAAGGCCAACCTCGCCGCGATCAGTTCGGGCCTGTCGCACGCCAGCTGCGCGATGGCCGACGACGTGCTGGCCGAACCGGACCCCAATGCGGGCATGCTGCAGCCGGCGCCCGGGCAGACCTTCGGCCCGGACGGCCCGCTGGGCGGAAGCAACCCGGTCGGCTTCAAACCGGACGGCGTGGGCGACGACCTGAGGTCGTACCCGGTGGTGACCAAGCCGGGCGTGGTGAATTCCACCGGGTCACCCAACAAACCCAATGCGACCATGAGCGACTCCGCGGGTACGGCCGGCGGGAAGGGCCCGGTCGGAGTGAACGGGTCGCATGCCGCGCTGCCGTTCGGACTGGACCCGGCCCGGACGCCGGTGATGGGCAGCTACGGCGAGAATTCGCTGGCCGCCACCGCGACCTCGGCGTGGTACCAGCTGCCGCCGCGCAGCCCGGACCGGCCGATCCTCGTGGTGACCGCGGCCGGTGCCATCTGGTCGTACAAAGAGGACGGCACCTTCACCTATGGGCAGCAGCTGAAACTGCAGTGGGGCGTCGCCCGTCCCGACGGCACCACCCAGCCGCTGGCAGAGGTGTATCCGATCGACATCGGGCCGGAGCCGGCGTGGCGCAACTTGCGGGTTCCGCTGACCTGGGCGCCACCGGAGGCGAACGTGGCGCGCATCGTCGCGTACGACCCGAACCTGAGCTCGGATCAGTGGTTCGCGGTCACGCCGCCGCGGGTCCCGGTGCTACAGACCCTGCAGCAGTTGATGGGATCGCACACACCCGTGCTGATGGACATCGCCACCGCCGCGAACTTCCCGTGCCAGCATCCGGTCTCCGAACACCTTGGCGTTGCGGAACTTCCGCAGTACCGCATCCTGCCCGACCACAAACAAACGGCGGCGTCGTCGAACGGCTGGCAGGCCAGCGAGGACGGGGGTCCGTTCCTGTTCACTCAGGCGATGCTGCGTACCTCGACGATTGCGACGTACCTGCGTGGCGACTGGCATCGCGACTGGGGATCCGTGGAGCAGTACTTCCGGTTGGTGCCGGCCGATCAGGCGCCGGACGCCGTAATTGAACAGGGTGTGATGACAGTGCACGGCTGGAGCCGCCAGGGACCGATTCGGGCACTCCCATGAGCGTCACGACCATCGACGGCCGCGCGGGCAAGACGGCCTCCCGCCAAGACGTGCGCGTGACGCGCTGGGTCGCGACGATCGCCGGGCTGATCGGTTTCATCCTGTCGATCGCGACGCCACTGCTGCCCGTCGTGCAAACCACCGCGCAGCTGAACTGGCCGCAGAACGGCCAGCTGAACAGCGTTACAGCGCCGCTGATTTCGCTGACACCGGTCGATGTGAAGGTAACCGTGCCGTGCTCGGTGGTGCGCGCTCTGCCGCCGGAGGGTGGGGTCGTGCTCAGCACGGCACCCAAGAAGGGCAAGGACGCCGCGCTCAACGCGCTGTTCGTGGTCGTCAACGGCAAGCGCGTCGATGTCACCGACCGCAATGTGGTAATCGCCAGCGCGGCACGCGATCAGGTGGACTCGCCACAATGTCAGCGCATCGAGATCACCTCGACCAAGGCGGGCGCCTTCGCCTCCTTCGTTGGGCTGAATGATCCGGCGGGCAAACCGCTCGGCGGCGGCTTCCCCGACCCGAACCTGCGGCCACAGATCGTCGGGGTGTTCACCGACCTGAGCGGTCCGGCCCCGGCGGATCTGAAACTGTCGGCGACCATCGACACCCGGTTCTCCACCACCCCAACGACTTTGAAACTGGTCGCGATGGTGCTCGCGATCGTGTCCACCATCGTTGCGCTGATCGCCTTGTGGCGGCTCGACCAGCTGGACGGTCACCGGATGCGCCGGCTCATTCCGGCGAACTGGCGCACGTTCACCCTCGCCGACGTCACGGTGATCTCCGGCTTCGTGCTGTGGCATGTGATCGGGGCGAACTCGTCGGACGACGGCTACATCCTGGGCATGGCCCGCGTCGCCGACCGCGCCGGCTACATGTCGAACTACTTCCGCTGGTTCGGTAGCCCCGAGGACCCCTTCGGTTGGTACTACAACCTGCTGGCGCTGATGACCCATGTCACCGACGCCAGCCTGTGGATGCGCCTGCCGGACTTGATCGCCGGGATCGTGTGCTGGCTGCTGCTCTCGCGTGAGGTGCTGCCCCGGCTGGGGCCCGCGGTGGCCGCCAGCAAGGCGGCGAATTGGGCGGCGGGCATGGTGCTGTTGACGGCCTGGATGCCGTTCGACAACGGCCTGCGCCCCGAGCCGATCATCGCCGTCGGGTCGCTGATCACCTACGTACTGATCGAGCGCTCGATGCGCTACAGCCGGCTGACGCCCGCGGCGCTGGCGGTCATCACCGCCGCGTTCACCCTCGGGGTGCAGCCGACCGGATTGATCGCCGTGGCCGCGCTGGTCGCCGGCGGCCGCCCGATCCTGCGCATTCTGGTCAAACGCCATCGCCTGGTCGGCACCTGGCCGCTGGTGGCGCCGATGCTGGCCGCCGGCACGGTCATCCTGACCGTGGTGTTCGCCGATCAGACGTTGTCAACGGTGTTGGAAGCCACCAAGATTCGCACCTCGATCGGCCCCAGCCAGGCCTGGTACACCGAGAACCTGCGCTACTACTACCTGATCCTGCCCACCGTCGACGGATCGCTGTCACGCCGCTTCGGGTTCCTGATCGCGGCGCTGTGTCTGTTCACGGCCGTCTTTATCATGTTGCGGCGCAAGCGAATTCCCGGTGTGGCACGCGGGCCGGCCTGGCGGCTGATGGGCGTCATCTTCGGCACCATGTTCTTCCTGATGTTCACCCCCACCAAGTGGGTGCACCACTTCGGGCTGTTCGCCGCGGTGGGAGCGGCGATGGCCGCGTTGACGACGGTGCTGGTGTCGCACGAGATCTTGCGCTGGTCGCGTAACCGCATGGCGTTCCTGGCGGCGCTGTTGTTCGTGCTGGCGCTGTGTTTCGCCACGACCAACGGCTGGTGGTACGTGTCGAGCTTCGGCGTTCCGTTCAACAACGTGATGCCGAGGTTCCACGGAATCAGTATCAGCACAGTCTTTTTCGCGCTCTTCGTGGTTGTCGCGCTGTACGCGGCGTACCTGCACTTCGCGCCGAAGGACCGCGGCGAAGGACGGCTGGCGCGGGCGCTGACCGCCGCGCCCGTCCCCGTCGCGGCCGGTTTCATGGCGCTGGTGTTCATCGCGTCGATGGTGGCCGGCATCGTGCGCCAGTACCCCACCTACTCCAATGCCTGGGACAACCTGCGCGAGTTCAGCGGCGGCTGCGGTCTGGCCGACGACGTGCTCGTGGAGCCGGACAGCAATGCCGGCTTCATGGTGCCGCTGCCGGACAATTACGGCCCACTCGGGCCGTTGGGTGGCGTCAACCCAACGGGATTCACGCCCAACGGCGTACCGGACCGCACGCTGGCCGAGTCGATCAAGGAGACGGAGGTGCCGCAGCCCGGCACCGACTACGACTGGGATGCGCCGACCAAGCTGAAGGCCCCGGGCGTCAACGGTTCGACGAGGCCGCTGCCGTATGGCCTCGACCCCAGCCGGGTGCCGCTGGCCGGCAGCTACACCACCGGCGCGCAGCAGCAGAGCAGACTCACCTCGGCGTGGTACCAACTGCCGAAACTCGATGACGGACACCCGCTGGTGGTGGTGACCGCCGCGGGCACCATCGCCGGCAACAGCATCCTGCACGGCCACACCAGCGGGCAGACCGTGGAGTTGGAATTCGGCAGGCCCGGTCCCGGCGGCGCCGTGCAGCCGGCCGGCCGGCTGGTCCCCTACGACCTGTACGGCGAGCAGCCGAAGGTGTGGCGGAACCTGCGCTTCGCGCGCTCCCAGATGCCCGCCGACGCGGTCGCGGTGCGGGTGGTCGCCGAGGACCTGTCCCTGACACCGGACGACTGGATCGCGCTGACCCCGCCACGGGTGCCGGAGCTGCGTTCGTTGCAGGAGTACGTCGGTTCGAAGCGGCCGGTGCTGATGGACTGGGCGGTCGGGCTGGCGTTCCCGTGCCAGCACCCGATGCTGCATTCCAACGGCGTCACCGAGATCCCGGAGTTCCGCATCACCCCGGACTACAACGCCAAGAAGCAGGACACCGACACCTGGCAGGACGGCGTCAACGGCGGCCTGCTGGGCATAACCGACCTGTTGCTGCGGGCCCACGTGATGTCGACCTACCTGTCCCATGACTGGGGCCGTGACTGGGGATCGCTGCGCAAGTTCGACACCATCGCCGACGCGCACCCGGCGCAACTCGACCTGGGCACCGCCACGCGCACCGGATGGTGGACGCCCGGACCGATCCGCATCAAGCCCTAGCGCGCCGCGAAAGTTTGCAAATGGCGCAAATGGCTTCGCGCCGTCGTTATTCACCGGTGTAATAGCGCGCCGAATTAACGGCAGAGTAATTACTGGTCAGGGGTTTAATTCCGCCATTTCCTGGTCAATACTAATTCCGCTGTGATCCATTTCACACGACGGAAAAGGGTGGCCGATGCGGACGCTGACACGCCTGGAAACCTGCACGGCAGCGGTCGCGCTGCTGATGGCGCCGGCCGCGAGTTCGGCCATCGGGACGGCGGCCGCCGAGGGCGGCGGCACGACGGTCGTTTTCGACACCTATCTGCGGCGTTGCGATTTCAGCAAGGTCACCATCGCCCCCAAGGTGCCCAGCCCGATGCTCGGCACCGGTTCGGCCATCGTCCGGACCAGCGGATCCCGGGCCGTCGCCGAGGTCCATCTGGTCGACGCAACCGAGCCGGGCATGCATTTCGACGTCGGCCTTATCGAAGAACCCCGGCCGTCCTCCTCGACCTGCGGGCCCGGAGACCCCGGAACCGCATTTACCGGCATGGACCTCGACGGCGCAGGGAACGGAACGGCCACCGTTGCCGACACCGTTCGGCCGGGGACCACCGGCGTATGGGTGATCATCGAGCGAGCGAACCCGAACTCCCAGAACCCGGCGGAGTTCTACACGTCCGAGTTCGTGGTGCCGGTGGGCTCGTAGCAGCCCAGTACACCGCCCGAGACAACCGCCTCAGACAACTATCCGGAAGAAACAGGGACTTCGGCCCCTATCTTGACGCTCACGTGAACTGCTGCGATGGAGGTATCCACGGGAACCTGGTGAAAGGGAGCGGTGTCGGCGTCATACGGGGAGACAAGCCACCAACCAATCGCGCCGGATGAAGCCACCGGCGACATCGGTTCGGTGCTGCGCGCCGACGGCCCCGACGAGATCGACACATCGTCGGCCGTCGCCGAAGCGGCAGCGACGCTGGCGCGCGGCTCGGCCATGCTCGTGGTGAAGCGGGGCCCCAACGTCGGGGCGAAGTTCGTATTGAACGAGCCGGTGATGAACGCCGGACGCCACCCCGCCAGCGACATCTTTCTCGATGACATCACGGTCAGCCGCAGGCATGCCGAATTCCGCAGCGAGAACGGTGAATTCCGCGTGGTCGATCTCGGCAGCCTCAACGGGACCTATCTCAACCGCGGCGCCGTCGACTCAGCGGTGCTGACCAACGGTGACGTGCTCCAGATCGGCAATTTCCGGCTGGTCTTCCTGACCGCCCAGACGGGCTGACACCGACGAGGGGGATATGCGTGACCACTGCACCCGGCCACAGTGCGGACCACGTTCAGGTCCATACCTCCGAATTCGACTCCGGCAAAACGATTTTCGTTCAGGGTGACCCCGGTGATCGCGTCTATCTGATCCTCGAAGGCACGGTGAAGATCAACTTTCGTGGCCCCGGCGGCCGCAGCAGCGTCCGGGCGATCATCGGCCCCACGGACATCTTCGGCGAACTCGCTGTGTTCGACCCGGGCCCGCGCGCCTGCACCGCCACGGCGATCACCGACGTGCGGGCGGTGTGGATGGACCGCGCCACGCTGCGCGCCTGGATGGCCCAACAGCCCGCGATCGCCGAGCAGCTGCTGCGTGCGCTGACCCGGCGGCTGCGGCACAGCGAACGACAACTCGTGGAGATGGTTTCCAGCGACGTCACCGCGCGGGTGGCCCGCCAGCTGCTGGTGTTGGGCAAGCGTTTCGGCGCCCCCGAGGGCGACGCGCTGCGGCTCGCCCACGAACTCAACCAAGACGAGATAGCCCAACTGGTCGGCGCCGACCGGGTTTCGGTGAACAAGGCGCTGCGCAATTTCACGACGCACGGCTGGATCCTGTTGGACGGCAAGACCGTTGTGATCGTCAACCCCGAAGCGCTGGCTCGCCGCGCCGACACGGGCGACGGCTCCGGCCCGGACCCGAATCGCCGGCGGCGCCCGCTGCGCGCTACTGCCTGACGTTCGGCTCGGCGCGTAGCGTCTGACCCATGAGCGACTACGCCGTAGAGGCTGTGGACCGGCTGCCGTTTTCCACCGACGAGAAATCGCAGCGCTACGCGACGGAGAACTACCGCGGGGCCGTGGGGCTCAATTGGTACCTCACCGACCCCACGCTGCAGTTCACCATGGCCTACTACCTCGAGCCCGAGGAACTGAAGCTGGCCGAACGGCACCTGACGCGCATCGGTGAACTGATGGGCGGCCCGGTGGCGCAGTGGGCCGAGGAGACGGATCGCAATCCCCCGCAGCTGCAGCGCTACGACCGGTGGGGCCACGACATCAGCGAGGTGGTCATGCCGGCCTCCTTCACGCAGTCCAAGCGGGCGGTCCTGGACGCCCAGCAGGCGCTGCGAACCGACGCCCGCGAGGCGAAGATGAGCTCGTCGCTGCCCATGTTCGCGTCGAATTATCTGCTCAACCAGGCCGATATCGGCATGGGCTGCGCGCTGGGCACCGGCGGCGGCATGGTCCAGTCGCTGGTGGCCGCCTACGCGCCGCCCGATGTGGCCGAGCATGTGCTGGCCAAATTCGCCTCCGGCGAGTGGGCCGGCGAGACGGCGCAGCTGCTGACCGAGCGCACCGGCGGTTCCGATCTGGGGGCGCTCGAGACCACCGCGACCCGGCACGGTGACGCGTGGTTGTTGAACGGCTTCAAGTGGTTCGCGTCCAACTGCGCCGGGGAGGCGTTCGTCGTCCTGGCGAAACCCGAAGGCGCACCGGACTCTTCGCGCGGCGTCGCCAACTTCCTGGTGCTGCGCACCCGCCGCGACGGCTCACGCAACGGGGTGCGGGTGCGGCGGCTGAAGGACAAGCTGGGCACCCGCTCGGTGGCCTCGGGTGAGGTCGAATTCGTTGATGCCGAAGCCTTTTTGCTGTCCGGCGAGCCCACCGACGCCGCCGCCGGGCCGTCGGACGGCAAGGGGCTGGGCCGCATGATGGAGCTGACCAACGCCGCGCGCCTGGGCATCGCCTTGTTCGCGCTCGGTAACGCGCGGCGCGCCCTGGTCGAATCGCTGTGCTATGCAAGGCAGCGTCGGGCGTTCGGCGGCGCGCTCATCGAAAAGCCGCTGATGCGGCGCAAACTCGCCGAGATGATCGTCGACGTCGAGGCCGCGCAGGCGCTGGTGTTCGACTGCACCGGCGCCACCAACCATCGTCAACCGCGCAGCATGCGGCAACGGATCGCCGTGCCGGTCACCAAGCTGCGGGTGTGCCGGCTGGGGATCACCGCGGCCTCGGATGCCATCGAAATCCACGGCGGCAACGGCTATATCGAGACCTGGCCGGTGGCGCGGCTGCTGCGCGACGCGCAGGTGAACACCATCTGGGAAGGGCCGGACAACATTCTGTGTCTGGATGTGCGGCGCGGGATCGAGCAGACCCGCGCGCACGAGACGCTGCTGGCGCGGCTGCGCGACGCGGTGTCGGTCGCCGACGACGGCGAAACCACCCGGCTGGTCGCCGGCCGGATCGAGGATCTCGACGCGGCGATCACCGCGTGGACCAAGCTCGACCGGCAGACCGCCGAGGCAAGGCTGTTCCCGCTGGCCCAATTCATGGGTGACGTCTATGCCGGTGCCTTGCTCATCGAGCAGGCCGCCTGGGAGCGGGCCACCCGCGGCAGTGAGCGCAAGGCGCTTGTGGCGGGGCTGTACGCGCAGCGCTATCTCGCCGATCGCTGGGCGCTGCGCGGTATCGACGCCGAGTCCGACGAGGCGCTGGAACGCTTCGACGAATTGGTCGACGGGGCGCTGAGGCTCTAGGTGCGCCGCGCAATGACTGGTCAACGGTTATACAAGCCGAAGCCGCCGCTCGCCGATCACATCGAGTATTTCGGCTACTGGCCCGGCGACAGCGCGTCGGGCCTACACACCAGCCGGGCTCTACCGCGCGGAGCGGTCACCGCGATCATCGATGTCGATGGTCACACCGATCTGGGTTTCTACGCCGCCGACGGCCGCACACCGCTGCCGGTTCCGCCGGCGTTCGCCGTCGGTGCCGGTGCGGCCGCCTACGTCATCCGCGTCGCCCCCGCCCGAACCATCATGACGATCCACTTTCGGCCCGCGGGGGCATTGGCGTTCCTCGGCTGTCCGCTGGGCGATCTGGAGAATGCCGTCATCGGTCTCGACGACGTTTGGGGGTCGAGTGCGGAGCTGCTTCGGGAACGACTCAGTGCCGCGGGTTCGGCACAACAGCGCGTGGCATTGATGGAGCACTTCCTCGTCGGGCGGATGCGCCGCGATCACCTGTGGCCACAGCCCCGGGTGGGATCGGTATTGCGCTGCGCGGAGCTCAATCCGTCGATGCGTGTAGCGAAAGCCCAAGCGCTGAGCGGTCTTTCGGCTAAGCGGTTCAACGCCGCGTTCCGTTCCGAAGTCGGCCTGACGCCGAAGGCCTATCTGCGGGTGCGCCGCCTGCAGGCGGTGCTGCGCGCGCTCGACACGCCAGCACCGGGGGCGGCCATCGCCGCCGATCTGGGCTATTTCGACCAGGCCCACCTGGTGCGCGAGTTCCGCGCGTTCACCGGCATCACCCCCACGCAGTACGCGCGCCGACGCTCATCGATGCCGGGTCACGTCGAACTCGCCGCGCGCCCGGGACGGGGCTGAGCGGGCGACCGAAATATCCAATCCACGCCGATGCCCGGCGCCGATGATGGCGGGATGGACAGAAATCACGCAGCGGTCGCGGACACCGGCCTGTTGGTCGCCGCGATACGCGCCCACGAAACGGCCCGCGAAGACCGGCTGTTCTCCGACCCGTTCGCCGGTCGGCTCGCGGGCGATCGCGGGCGCGCACTGTTCGCGGCCGCCGCCACCGGGGGTGAACGCTCCAGCGCACAGATCGTCGTGCGCACCCGATTCTGGGACGACGCGCTGCTGCGCGCGGCGCAGACAATCGGACAGATCGTCATCATCGCCGCAGGCATGGACGCCCGCGCCTACCGGCTGCCCTGGCCCGGCGGCACCGTCGTCTACGAACTGGATCAGCCTCAGGTGCTGTCGGCCAAGGCCGATCTGCTCGCCGGTGAACAGCCTCGTTGCCGGCGCGTTGCGGTGGGCGTCGATCTGGCTGATGACTGGCCGGCCGACATTCGATCCGCCGGACTGGATGCGTCGGCGCCGACGGTCTGGCTGATCGAAGGGCTCCTGCAGTACCTGGATGAGGCCGCGGTAGGCACGTTGTTCGATCGTGTCGACGCGCTGTCGGCGCCGGGCTCGGTCCTGCTGTATGACGTCGTCGGCAAGACACTGCTCGAATCGGCGTCGATGGCGCCGCTGGTGGAGTCCATGGCCCGCAGCGGTGCTCCCTGGCTGTTCGGCACCGACGACCCGGGCGGATTGTCGCGGCGCCTCGGCTGGTCGCCGACCGTCACCGACATCGCGGAACCCGGGAATCGGTACAACCGCTGGTATGCGCCGGTGGTGCCGATGGACGTCACCGATGCGCCCCGCGGCTATTTCGTCGAGGCGATTAAGTAACACGAACGGTCCGGTCGAGTCAGCATCGACTGAGCGCTTCAACGAACTGCTCGAGGGTGCGTTCCGGCGCGGGGCCGGTAGGTAAGGGACGCAAGGCCGTTGCCCACGGTGCGCGTCCCGGCAAGGCGCATGTCCTTCTTAGCGCTGGTAGCGCCGAAGAGGCGCTCGCCAACGCCAAGCACGAACGGGAACATTGTCATCCGCAACTCGTCGACCAGGTCGTGTTCTACCAACGTGTGCACCAGCTGGAAACTCCCGTAGACGACTATGTGTCCCTTGATCTTTCGGCGCAACGCGGTGGCTTCGCGTACTGCGTTTCCCGTAAGCACTGTGGTGTTGTTCCACTCCGGGGCATGAAGCGTCGCCGACACCACGTACTTGGGCATACCGTTCAATCGGTCCGCCCACTGGCCCGTGCGGGATGGCCAGCGCGCGCCGAAGAATTCATAGGTCCGCCGACCCAGCAGCAGGGCCTCAGCCCCTAGCGCCTCATCGAGCCCGACCCTGGCCCACTCTTCATGGTCCGTGTTGTCGATCTGGCCGAACCAGCCACCGACCCTGAAACCCTCGGCACCGGTCGGGTCCTGGACGACGCCGTCTAGCGAGACGTTCGCGCTGACAATGATTTTTCCCATGTAATAGAGACACCGCCCCGGGTGCGATCGGGTCGGTGTCTATACGAACGGAGGTGACGCGAGGGTGCTTGGCGAGGATCTGCTGTCCAGGGCACGCGCCGGGAACGGCGAAGCGTTCCGGGAACTGATCGACCCGTACCGGGGGGAGCTGCAGGTGCACTGCTACCGGATGCTCGGATCCCTGCAGGACGCCGAAGACACCCTGCAGGACACGTTGCTGGCCGCGTGGCAAGGCCTGGCGGGTTTCGAGGGCCGCTCCTCGGTGCGCACCTGGCTCTACCGGATCGCCACAAACCGCTGTCTCAACGTCCGACGTTCGGCAAGCCGACGCCCGGCCAAGGATTGGGACGTGCCCGATGTCGAACCCCCCGAGCCGACCCGGCTCGGTGAAATCGTCTGGCTCGAACCGTTTCCCGACGGGCCGGAAGCCCGCTACGAGCAAAGCGAAGCCATCTCACTGGCATTCATTGCCGCCCTTCAGGTCCTGCCCCCTCGTCAGGTCGCGGTACTCGTGTTGCGCGACGTCCTCGGATTCCGCACGACCGAGGTGGCCGACATGCTCAACTCGACGGTGGAATCGGTCAAGAGCGCCCTTAAGCGAGCGCGCACCGGGCTGCGGCACAGCCTGGCCTCGGCCCATGACCGTCAACCGCCACCCGACCGCGGGTCAGCGGTCGAGGAGACGGTGGTGGCGAAGTTCGTCCACGCGTGGGAGTCCGCGGACCTCGACGCGCTGGTGGCTCTGTTGACCAACGACGTCTTCATGTCGATGCCACCGATGCCGTTCGAATACGAGGGCCGAGACGTGGTCGCCCGATTCTGTGCGTCGCTCTTCGCCGCGGGCCGCAGATTCGACTTGGTGCCGACGCGAGCCAACGGTCAGCCGGCGTTCGGCGCGTACCTGCGCCGCCCACCCGGAATCAGCCACGGAGTCGGCCTGTATGTCCTTGGCCTCGCGGGCGATCGGATCTGCGCGATGACACGCTTCGACAACAGTCTGCTGCCCTGGTTCGGGCTACCGCGATCGTTGGTGGCGTGATCGTCGAGTATCGGCATCGAAGATGCTTCGGGAAACGTGATAGCGGATGCGCTAGCACTTTTCGAAGTCGCCTATTGCCCGGACAGCCGCCGCCAATCTCTAGATCGGGATGAGCCCGTGCTTACGCGCCGTGCGGAACCACAGTTGCTTCTCCCGCAGCAGCTTCATCGACTTGCGCAGCAGCAGCCTGGTCTCGTGCGGGTCGATAACCGCGTCGATGAAGCCGCGCTCGGCGGCGGTCCACGGGATGGCCATGTTGAGGTTGTAGCCCTCGATGAAGTCCTTCTTGATCTGCTGCGCCTCGGGCGTAGTGGGGTCGGGGAACCGCTTCATCAACAGCTGCGCGGCCCCCTCGGCGGCGATCACCGCGATGCGCGCGGTCGGCCAGGCGAAGTTGAAGTCGGCGGTCAGCTGCCTGGACCCCATCACGGCGTAGGCGCCGCCGTAGGACTTGCGGACCGTGATGGTCACCTTCGGCACGTCGGCCTCGACGACCGAGTACAGGAACCGGCCGCCGCGCTTGATGATGCCGTTCTTCTCCTGCTCGGCGCCCGGCAGGAAGCCCGGCGTATCCACCACGAAGACCAGCGGGATGTTGAACGCGTCGCAGAACCGGATGAATCGCGCCGCCTTGTCGGAGGCCTCGTTGTCGATCGACCCCGACAGGTGCATGGGCTGGTTGGCGATCACGCCCACCGGGCGTCCGTCGACGCGGGCGTACCCGGTGATGATGGCCGGCCCGTGCTGCGCGGCGACCTCGAGGAAGTCGCCGTCGTCGAAGATCCGCAACAGGATCTCGTGCATGTCGTAGGCCATGTTGTCCGAGTCCGGCACGATCGTGTCGAGCTCCAGATCGGTCGGGGTCGTCTCCGGCTCCAGGCCCGGGTTGACGATCGGCGGCTCGCTGACGGCGCTCGACGGCAGGAACGACAGGAAGTCGCGCACGTACTGGAACGCCTCGGCCTCGGAGTTCACCACCTGGTGGATGTTGCCGTAGCGGGCCTGCGCGTCCGAGCCACCGAGCTCGTCGAGGGTGACGTCTTCGCCGGTGACTTCCCGGATCACGTCGGGGCCGGTGACGAAGAAGTAGCCCTGGTCGCGCACCGAGACCAGCAGGTCGTCCTGGATCGGCGAATACACCGCTCCCCCAGCGCATTTGCCGAAGATCAGGGAGATCTGCGGCACCAGCCCGGACAGCGCCTCGTGGCGGCGGCCCAGCTCGGCGTACCACGCCAGCGAGGTGACCGCGTCCTGGATGCGGGCGCCACCCGAGTCCTGGATGCCGATGATCGGGCAGCCGACCATCGCGCACCACTCCATCAGACGGGCGACCTTGCGGCCGAACATCTCGCCGACCGTGCCCTGGAACACCGTCTGATCGTGGGAGAACACCCCGACCGGACGGCCGTCGATCATGGCGTGGCCGGTAATGCAGCCGTCACCGTAGAGCGCGTTCGGGTCGTTCGGCGTTTTGGCAAGCGCCCCGACTTCCAGGAAGGTGCCCGGGTCGACCAGAGCGTGCACCCGCGCGCGGGCGCTCGGGATGCCCTTCTTGTCGCGCTTGGCGGCGGCTTTCTCACCGCCGGGCTCCTTGGCCAGTTCCAGGCGAGCTCGGAGCTCGGCCAGCTTCTCGGCGGTGGTGTGCTGGATGGGGGCGGGCGCCATCTCCGTCACTACTTGCCTACCTCACTCGTCTGACTGGTTTCGGCCTCCACCTTATTCAGCACGTCGGAAAGGTGAGCACCGACCTTGCCGATGATCGGTTCGTCGATGGCCTGGATGTGCTCGCCACCGATCGGCACCACCTCCAGATCGGCCACGTACTCGCCCCAGCCGCCGTCGGGCTTGCGGACCGCATATCGCGGCTCGAACTCGATGACGTCGTCGTGGTAGCGATCGGCCATGTACAGGGTCACGTGGCCGTCGTACGGCTCGATCTGAACGGTCTCGAGCGCCCGGTTGTCCAGGTAGGACGTCCGCTGGTGCTCGACGATGCCGCCCGGGATCTGCACGCCGCTCTGCTGGACGATGTCCAGCACGAACTTCACCTGGCCCTCGTCGTCGAGCTCTTCGAGCTGCTCGTAGGGGATCGCGGGAATCTCGACGTTGAAGGTGCGCTCGGCGAACTTCGCGTACCGGTCCCAGCGCTTGCGGGTCTCCTCCTGCGTCTGCGGGATCTCCTCGCCGGCGCGCACGGTGTCGATCATCCCGACGAAGCGCACGTCTTCGCCCGCGCGCTTCAGACCGATCGCGCAGGCGTAGGCCAGCGCGCCGCCGAGCGACCACCCGGCCAGGATGAAGGGCTTGCCCGCGTTCATCTCCAACAGCTTCGGCACGTACTGGGCGGCGCGTTCCTGGACGGTGCCCTCCACGCGCTCGAACCCGTACATCGGGGTGTCCGCGGGCAACCGGTTCAGCAGCGGCTCGTAGACCACGGTCGAACCGCCGGCGGGATGGAACACGAACACCGCGGGTTTCGAGCTGCCCTCGGGGCGCGCCCGCAGGGTGCGGACGAAGCCGTCGATCTGCCCGGCCTCCAGGTACTGGCGGACCTTCTCGGCCAGCGCCTCGATGGTGTCCGACGTCAGGACGTCCTCGGCGGTGATGGCGCCCTCGGCGCGCTCGGAGAGCCGCTGCGCCATCTTGGCCGCGGTGTCCCCGTCGAGCTTGGGCAGCGGGTTGAAGATGCCGCCCGGCGACTTGCCCGTGACGATCGCCCAGGTGGCGAAGGTGACCCGCTCGGCCGCATCACGCGGCGGCACATCGGAATTCAGCGCCTTGGACACCGCCTCCTGGCTGAGCGCCCCCGCGAGATCCGGCTTCGCGCCGTTGGTCGCCGCGCCCTTCGGGCCGGACGGATCCGTCGGCGGCGGCGGGATGGTCTCGTCCGAAGACGGCGGCGCCGGCTGAGTCTCGGGCTCGGCCTGCGGGTCCGGCGCGGGTGCGGCGGCCGACGCCGGCGTTGCCCCGCTGAGCAACTGCGCCTGCTCTTTGGCGATCTCCTCGGGCGTCAGCGTCTTCTGGTGCTCGTGCAGCTGCTCGACCTCGTCGCGGTGCTCGATCGCGTACTCGATCAGCTTCTCGACGGCGTAGAGGTTGGCGTCGCGCACGGCCGTCAATTGGATTGGCGGCAGGTCGAAGTCGTATTCGACGCGGTTCTTGATCCGCACCGCCATCAACGAGTCCAGGCCGAGCTCGATCAGCGGCACCTCCCACGGCAGGTCCTCGGGCTCGTAACCCATGGCCGCCGAGACGATCAGGCCCAGCCGCTCGCCGATGGTCTCGCCGGAATCCGGTGTCCAGCGGCCCACGGTGGACGGCAGGTAGCGGTTGGTCAGGCTGTCCGACAGCGTCTCGGCGTCGGTCTCCTCGGTTGGCGCGGCGGGCGCCTCGACCGCGGCGGTCGTGGTCGGGGCGGCGATGGCCGCACCGGCGCCCACCGCGGTGGGCAACGCGGCCACGCTCTGACCGGCCCGCGACACCAGCGCGTCGTAGACCAGCGTGAAGGACTCGTCGATGCGGGCGTGCACCTGCACCGCGGCGCCACCGGGGTGCCGGGTCATCGTCGTCACCAGCCTGGCGCCCGCGCCGGGCACCGCGCGCTGCTCGGAGGCCACCAACTGGGCATCCGAAAGAACCTGCGTCGCAGCGGATTTCACCAGCGCGGCCAGATCGGTCTCGCCGTTGCGCGGCGCGTACTCCCAGACGTGGCGGCCGTCCGGCAACGCGACGTGGGTCCCCGGCATGATCACCGAGCCGTCGCCGGAGAAGTGCACGTCCAGCCAGTGCTCTTTGCGCTTGAACCGGGTCGGCGGGATGTTCGCGTAATCCTCGGGCCCCTGCGCACGGCTGAACAGCGTGCGGATGTCCAGGTCGTGACCGTGGACGTAGAGCTGGGCCATCGCCGAGATCATCGACTCGACGTCGTCCTGCTTGCGGGCCAGCGTCGGAATCAGTTGGGCGTCATGCAGACCCGCGGCCGCGGTGGTCAGGCCGATCTGCATCAGCGCCACCGGGTTGGGTGCGAGCTCCAGGAAGGTGGTGTGGCCGCTGTCGACGGCGTTGCGCACCCCGTGGGTGAAGTACACCGAGTGCCGCATGCCCTTGACCCAGTAGTCGACATCGTGCACCGGCTCGCCGCCGGGCTTGATGTAGGTGCCTTCGTGCACCGTCGAGAAGATCCCGACCGTCGGGCTCAGCGGGTGGATCCCCTGCAGCTCGGCGGAGAACTCACCGAGCAGCGGGTCCATCTGCGACGTGTGGCCCGCGCCCTTGGTCTGCAGCTTGCGGGCGAAGCGACCCTCGGCCTCCGCGCGGGCGACGATCGCGTCGATCTGGTCCGGCGGGCCCCCGATCACGGTCTGGCTGGGCGCGGCGTAGACGCACACCTCCAGGCCGGGGAAGTCGCCGAACACCGTCTTGAGCTCGTCGGCGGAGTACTCGACGAGCGCCATGAACCGGATGTACTCGCCGAACAGCATCGACTCGCCCTCACCCATCAGGTGCGAGCGCGACGCGATCACGCGGGCCGCGTCCGCCAGCGACAGGCCGCCGGCGAAGTACGCCGACGCGGGCTCACCGAGCGATTGCCCAACCACCGCAGCGGGTTTGGCGCCGTGGTGCTTGAGCAGCTCGCCCAGCGCGATCTGGATCGCGAAGATGACGACGTTGCTGGTTTCGATCCCGTAGTCGACCGAGTCGTCGAGGATCATCTCGAGCACCGAGTAGCCGCGCTCGTCCTGGATCAGCGCGTCGACCTTCTCGATCCACTCGGCGAAGACCTCGTTGCGCAGGTACAGGCTCTTGCCCATCTTGCGGTGCTGCGCACCGAAACCGGCCATCGCCCACACCGGGCCGCTGGTCACCGGCCCGTCGGTGCTGAACACGTTGGGCCGCTGCTTGCCCTCGGCGATCGCACGCAGGCCCTTGATGGCCTCCTCGTGGTCGTGGGCCAGCACCACCGCACGCGAGCGGCCGTGGTTGCGCCGCGACAGCGCCCGGCCGATGGATTCCAGCGACGACGCCTGCCCCTCCGGGCTTTCCATCCAGTCCGCGAGCTCGGCGGCCGCGGACTTCTTGCGCGAGGTCAGGAAAGCGGACACCGCGAGCGGGATCAGCGTCCTGGTCGGCTCCGACTCCTCTTGTGCGGCAAGCTCTTCCAGCGCGATCTCTTTGAGGCGCAGTGCCTCGTCGGTCACGCCCGGAAGCTCGTACTCCGGCTCCTCGGCCTCCGACGCGTCGGGGATGATATTGCCGAAGTCGTCGAACCGAAGCGAGTGGCTCTCCAGCGTGGGCGCCTCGGCCGGTTCCTCGCCCGCATCCGCCGGTGCAATGACTTGAGCCTGCGGCTCGGCCTCGCGCTCGATGACGTCGCGGGGCAGCACCTCGCGCACCACCAGGTGCGCGTTGGCGCCACCGAAGCCGAAGCTGGACACCCCGGCCAGCGCGTAGCCGCCGTAGCGCGGCCAATCACTGGCATTGTCAATGACTTTCAGGCGCATGCCGTCGAAGTCGATGTACGGGCTGGGGCCGGCGAAGTTGATCGACGGCGGCAGCTTGTCGTGCTGCAGCGCCAGCACCACCTTGGCCAGGCTCGCCGCGCCCGCGGCCGACTCCAGGTGTCCCACATTGGTTTTCACCGCACCCAGCAGCGCCGGACGGTCGGCGGGGCGGCCCCGCCCGACGATGCGGCCCAGCGCCTCGGCCTCGATCGGGTCACCCAGGACGGTGCCGGTGCCGTGCGCCTCGATGTAGTCGACGGTGCGCGGGTCGATGCCCGCGTCCTTGTAGGCCCGGCGCAGCACCTCGGCCTGGGCGTCCTGGTTGGGGGCGATCAAGCCGTTGGACCGGCCGTCGTGGTTGACCGCGCTGCCGGCGATGACGGCCAGGATCTGGTCGCCGTCGCGGCGGGCGTCGTCGACCCGCTTGAGCACGAACATGCCGCCGCCCTCGGAACGGGTGTAGCCGTCGGCGTCCGACGAGAACGACTTGATCCGGCCGTCGGGGGCCAGCACGGCGCCGATCTCGTCGAAACCGAGCGTCACCAGCGGCGTGAGCAGCGCGTTGACGCCACCGGCGACCGCGACGTCGCATTCACCGTTGCGCAGCGCCTGCACCGCCTGATGCGTCGCCACCAGCGAGCTCGAGCAGGCGGTGTCCAGCGCCACCGACGGGCCGCGGAAGTCGTAGAAGTAGGACACCCGGTTGGCGATGATCGAGCTGGCCGTTCCGGTGATCGCATAGGGGTGCGCGACGGTGGGGTCGGACACCGCCAGGAATTGGTAGTCGTTGTTGGAGAAGCCGACGTACACGCCGACGGCCTCGCCGCGCAGGCTCGACGCCGGAATCCGCGCGTGCTCGAGCGCCTCCCAGGTGAGCTCCAGCGCCATCCGCTGCTGCGGGTCGATATTGTCGGCCTCGGTCTTGGCGACCGCGAAGAACTCGGAGTCGAAGCCCTTGATGTCCTTCAGGTAGCCGCCGCGGGTGCGGGCGGTGCCCACGCGCTGGGCGATGCGCGGCTCCTCGAGGAACTCCGACCAGCGCCCCTCGGGCAGATCGGTGATGGCGTCGCGGCCCTCCATCAGCGCCGCCCAGGTTTCGTCCGGGGAGTTCATGTCGCCGGGCAGCCGGGTCGACAGACCCACGATCGCGATGTCGACACGCTCGGCCGGGCCGGTGCGGGTCCAGTCGGCGCCGTCGAGCTCGTCGTCGGCCACCTCGGGCTCGCCCTCGATGATGCGGGTGGCCAGCGATTCGATCGTCGGATGCTGGAAGGCCACCGCGACGGACAGGGTGACACCGGTCATGTCCTCGATGTCGGCGGCCATCGCCACGGCGTCCCGCGACGCCAGGCCCAGCTCGACCATCGGCACCGACTCGTCGATGTCGTCGGGCGATTTCCCGACGGCGCGGCCCACCCAGTTGCGCAGCCACTGGCGCATCTCGGGGACGGTCATGTCGGTCCCCTTGGCAGGCCGTGTGGCGGGCACCTCCCCGTCAGGGCCCGGGGTGTGGTTTTCGGGGTGCTCAGTGTCAGCCATGGTCCTCAGGGATTCAGTCAGTGGAGCTGGCGAAGGCCGTCGGCGAACCGACGCCGCTTCGCAGACTGCCGTCGAGATAAGCCGCACGGCAGGCGCGGTGCCCGATCTTGCCGCTGGAGGTACGCGGGATCGTTCCCGACTGCACCAGCAGCAGGTCGCGCACCGTGACGCCGTGGCGCACCGCGATCGCGGCCCGGATGTCGTCGGCGATGGGCTGGTAGTCGAGCTTGTGCGAGCCGGCGGCGCGCTCGGCGACGATCACCAGCTGCTCGGAGCCGTCGTCGGGGTCGTACTTGATGCCGGCGTGCGGGTTGTCGAACACTTCCTTCGGCAGCTGGTTGGCCGGCACCGAGAAGGCGGCGACGTAACCGGTGCGCAGCGCCTTGCTGGCTTCTTGCGCCGAGTATTCGAGGTCCTGCGGGTAGTGGTTGCGGCCGTCGATGATGACCAGGTCCTTGATGCGGCCCGCGATGTAGAGGTGGCCCTTGTGGTAGGTGCCGTAGTCGCCGGTCTTGACCCACATGCCGTCGTCGGGGGCGCCCTCGGCGTGGGACTGGCTGATCCGCGACTTGAGGATGTTGCGGAAGACGTCGTTGGTCTCTTCTTCCTTGCCCCAGTAGCCGATGCCCAGGTTGTTGCCGTGCAGCCAGATCTCGCCGATCTGACCGTCGGGCAGCTCGCTGGCGGTCTCCGGGTCGACGATGACGGCCCACTCGTCCACGCCGATGATGCCGGCGGAAACCTGCGGAACGGCCTTCGGCGAATCGGCGGGCACCTCGACGAAGCGCTGCTTGTTCAGCTCGTCACGGTCGACGTGGATGACGGTGGGCGCCTCGTCCATCGGCGTGGTGGAGACGAACAGCGTCGCCTCGGCCAGGCCGTAGGACGGCTTGATCGCGGTCTCCCGCAGGCCGTAGGGCGAGAACGCGTCGTAGAACTTGCGCATCGAGGCCGGCGAGACCGGCTCGCTGCCGTTCAGGATCGCCTTGACGTTGCTCAGGTCCAGCGGCGGCTCGCCCTCCTTGGGCACGCCGCGCACGGCGGCGTGCTCGAAGGCGAAGTTCGGCGCGACGGTGATGACCTCGCAGTCCGGGGCGTCCTCGGGCTTGCGCGCCATCTCGCGGATCCACCGGCCGGGCCGGCGCACGAAGGCGGCCGGGGTCATGAAGGTGAAGTTGTGACCGATCACCGGTGACAGCAGCGCGGTGATCAGCCCCATGTCGTGGAAGAACGGCAGCCAGGACAGGCCGCGGTCGGCCTCCTTGCCTTCCAGGCCGTTGAGCACCTGCAGCACGTTGGTGGGCAGGTTCAGGTGGGTGATCGCCACGCCGGTCGGGGTGCGGGTGGAGCCGGAGGTGTACTGCAGGTAGGCGATGGTGTTTTCGGTGGCCTCCGGCGGCTCCCAGGTCGACGCGACCTCGTTGGGCACCGCGTCGACGGCGATTACGCGGGGGCGCTCCTTGGCCGAACGGGCGCGGATGAACTTGCGGACGCCCTCGGCGGCCTCGGTGGTGGTCAGGATCGTCGACGGGGTGCAGTCGTCGAGCACGGCGTGCAGGCGGCCGACGTGGCCCGGCTCGCTCGGGTCGAACAGCGGCACCGCGATCCGGCCGGCGTACAGCGCGCCGAAGAGCGCGACGAGGTAGTTCAGGTTCTGCGGGCAGAGCACGGCGATGCGGTCCTCGGGCTGCGTGACTTGCTGCAGCCGGGCGCCCACGGCGCGGTTGCGGGCGCTGAACTCCGACCAGGAGATGTCGCAGGCGACGCCGTCGCGCTCGGTGGAGAAGTCCAGGAACCGGTAGGCGAGCTTGTCGCCGCGAACCTTCGCCCATTTCTCAACGTGCTTGACCAAGTTCGTGTTGTCCGGGAACTTGATCTTTCCATTCACGATGAACGGGTTGTGGTACACCATGCCGCTCTCCTGTCGCACCTGTTTTCGGTCGGCTCGGCCGACGCGTTGTTCCTAGGTCGGCTCCGCCGACAACTTCGTTTTGCAGCCGGCTCGGCCGACGGTTACATGTCTACGCGCACACCGGACCCCGCACCGCACCCGCTGGGGAACGCCGGTGATGTGCCAGCCCCAGCCGGCATCGACCCCGAACCGGGTGCGCGACAAAGGTCCGATAGCTCTTAAATTCCTCTTAATGTTACGGGGCTGCCTACGGCAGACCAAATCACAAGGTACCGCTGATCGTCATCGGCAACCGCTTCCAAACGCTTGTGTCCCACCGCCCCGGTCATCCGTGTTTCGGTTGTGGCGCATTTGCGATCAGACCGTGAGCCCAGTTGAGCGTCCAGTCGGTCGCGGGTGCCCCGTCGATGCTCCAGCACTGCGTCGTGGCGTACAGCGCGTGGACCGGCTGACCGGCGCCGCCGGCCAAGGTGTTCAACGTGGTCGGCAGGTTGGCGATGCTGAACGCCTCCTCCGGAGCGGCGCAGATCAGGTCGCCCGGCGCGCAGATCTCGTTGGTCTTGCCGTTGAGGTCGCCGAAGCCGCCGGGGCGCGCGCCGGTCATGGTCAGACCCATCCCGGACAGGATGGGCACCTCGTGCAACGTCACCTCGGCGCCCTGCCCCGGCGGGTTGGGTCCGATGTCGTTGCCGACGCCCATCTGGCGACGACCGTCCGCGATCAACGTCACACCCAGCACCAGGTCGTCGTCGACGGGTCCGCGGCCGTTGCCGATATCGCTGGCGATGTCGCCCATGATCACCGCGCCCTGCGAGAAGCCCATCAGCACGTAACTGGTCAGCGGGCACTTGGTGTTCATGTCGGTCATCGCCTGCACCGTCGCGCGGGTGCCCTCGGCCCGGCTCGCGTTGTAGGACATCTGCGTGTCGCCGCTGAGCGGATTGTGGAACTGCGCGGTGTACGGCGTGGTGTACGACTGCAGCCGCGACGACGGGAACTGCTCGGTGAGGGTCGCGGTCGCCTTGTGCAGCAGCGCGTTGGGGAATTGCACGGGGCTGGCGGGGTCGTCCTGCAGGGCGGACTCCCACGTCCCGGGAACGTTGACCAGAAACACGTCCGGGCACGACGCGTCCTGAGAAGCGGGTCGCGGCTTGTGCGGGTGCGTCGACGTCGACGTCGGGGGCAGGACCCCGGGCGGCACCGCGCTGGGCTCCGAGTTGTGGCCGCGCAGCAAGGTCACGGCGGCCAGGATGCCCAGGAAGACGACGGCCGCGACCGACAAAGCGGCGATCCACGCGAGGGTGCGTTGGCGCTTACGCCGCGCGCTTGTAGCCATGTTCTCCTGCCAGCAGAGTCGGTGGATCGCAGCTACGCGGTCCTCCCGACCCCCGCTGCACCCCCTACACGGTACCGGCTCGGCCGAGTGGGCCAGCCGGGCAGCGACTGGCTAGCGGATGGCGCCGACGATGTCGCCCGACATCGCGCCGAGCTGCCCCGACCACGAGCCCCAGTCGTTGCCACCACCGCCGGGGAAGTCGAAGTGGCCGTTGTGTCCACCGTTGCTGCGGTACTGCTGATAGAACTCCCGCGAACTGCCCATCGCCGCGCCGGCCTGGCCGATCATCGCGGCGTCGTCGCCGCCCATGTTGGTCGGGCTCCACACCCACACCCGGGTGTTGTTCTGCGCCAGCAGCGAGGCGTGCACGTACGGGTCGTGCCACTTCCACCGGCCCAGCTGCGGGGCTCCCCACATGCCGTTCCCGTCGACGCCACCGAACTGCTGCAAGCCGGCCAGGATCGCGCCGTTGTAGTTGGTGCTCGAGGGGTAGAGGAAGCCGGACAGCGAACCGGCCATGCCGAACCGGTCGGGGTGGAAGGCGGCCAGCGCCATCGCGCCGTAGCCACCTTGCGAGGCACCGACGGCGGCGTGACCGCCGGGCGCGAGGCCCTTGTTGGCGGCCAGCCAGTCGGGCAGCTCGCTGGACAGGAAGGTGTCCCACTGCTTGCTGCCGTCCTGCTCCCAGTTGGTGTACATGCTCCACGCACCGCCGGCCGGGGCCACCACCGAGATGCCCTTGCCGCCGAGCGTGTTCATCGCGTTACCGGCGGTGACCCAGTTGCTCACGTCCGGGGCCGCGTTGAAGGCGTCGAGCAGGTAGACCGCGTGCGGGCCACCGGCCATGAAGGCCACCGGAATGTCGCGGCCCATCGCCGCGGACGGAACCATCAGGCTTTCGTAGCCCGCCGCCCTGGCTTTGCCGACGGTTGTGGCGGTCTGCAGCGCGAAGGCCAACCCGACGGCCAGCACGGCTACGCAGAACACCCGGAAAAGCGCCGACATACCCCGCACGACCGTCATGTCCACCCTCCATCGTGTAGTCGCTGAAAGCACATTAGCCAGGGCCGTAGTTCCCCCGCGCGCCGGGTAGTGAAACAAGTCACACACGCCGCAAACGACTAGCGGCGGAAATCCCGAAGGATTCCCGCCGCTAGTCGTACTGCTTGGCGTGTTTAGGTGCCCTGGCCGTTACCGGCGTTGGTGGCCGCGGCCGTGGCCGGACCCGCACCCGGTGTGGCGCCCAGCACCGACTGCAGTTCAGGCTTCATCGCCTGCAGCTGCGCGCCCCAGTAGGGCCAGTCGTGGGTGCCGTTGGCGTCGAAGTTCCACACCGCGTTGTTACCGCCGGCGGCTTTGTAGGCGTCCTGGAACTTCAGGTTGCTGGTCCGCACGAAGCCCTCGAGGAACTTGGCGGGCAGGTTGTCGCCACCCAGGTCGGACGGCTTGCCGTTACCGCAGTAGATCCAGATTCGGGTGTTGTTGGCGACCAGCTTGCCGACCTGCAGCGACGGGTCGTTGCGGGCCCAGGCCGGGTCCTCCTTGGGGCCCCACATGTCGGCGGCCTTGTAGCCACCGGCGTCGCCCATTGCCAGGCCGATCAGCGACGGGCCCATGCCCTGTGACGGGTCCAGCAGCGCCGACAGCGAGCCGGCGTACACGAACTGCTGCGGGTGGTAGGCGGCCAGGATCAGCGCGGACGAACCGGCCATCGACAGGCCGACCACCGCGCTGCCGGTCGACTTGACCTGCTTCTGGCTCTCCAGGTACGAGGGCAGCTCGCTGGTCAGGAAGGTCTCCCACTTGTAGGTGGTGCAGCCGGCCTTACCGCAGGCGGGCTTGTACCAGTCGGAGTAGAAGCTGGACTGGCCGCCCACGGGCATGACGGTCGAGATGCCCGACTGGTTGTACCACTCGAACGCCGGGGTGTTGATGTCCCAGCCGTTGAAGTCATCCTGCGCCCGCATACCGTCGAGCAGGTACAACGCAGGCGAGTTCGCGCCACCGCTTTGGAACTGGATCTTGATGTCGCGGCCCATTGCGGCGGAAGGAACCTGCAGGTACTCCACCGGCAGACCCGGGCGCGAGAAGGCCCCGGCGGTCGCCGAGCCTCCGACGGCGCCAATCAGGCCCGAGAGCAAGGCCGCACCAGCGGCCGCCACAACGAGCCGGCGCGGCATACCCGCCACGGCGCCGCGCAATCTGTCGACAAGCGTCATCCTTGCTTCCTCATCCTTCTTGCAGCCCTCGGCGCATTTCACCGACCGGCCACTTTCTTGATTGGGTCGAACTGCCTGCGCGCGGGCGCGGCAGTGCTCGTGTAGTCAACCACACGTTGTGCCATTCGGTCGCATCGAGGCGCGGCCGCCAACAGTCGAGCGGCCCTCCTACCCAGCGCTTTTCAATTCAAACATGTGTCTAAAAAGAGCGGTTTTCGGGTGTGCTTGACGCTCATTGCGAGCTGGTGAGAGGCCAAATGTGATGTTGCTGCCATTTTTTCGTGACCGACGCACTGTGATTTGTTCGGCTTGTGCCGAAATTTCTTCTGCGCGACGCTCACTCGCGCGGTGGGGGCGGTAGCTGCGGGGGCAGCGGCAGCCCGCACCGGGCCAGTTCGTAGCGCGGCACCCGGTCGATCCGGTACCCGGTGAACTGGAAGGAGTTCACCAGGTTGGACACGAATCGGTGCGGGGTCATCGGCGCGCGCACCGAGCTGAGCATCGCCTTCGTCTCGGGGCATTGCAGCGCCGCGACGGCCTCCGCGACCCACTGCGCGTCCAGGTAGCCCGGAATCCCCGGGGGGAGCTTCACCCACGGGCCGTCGGCGATCACCCAGTCCGGAAAGAGGTTCTTGTCGTGCCCGATGCGGCCGTGTTTGAGCCGTTCGGTGTGTTGCGCCAGCGGATTCGCCAAACCGATCTGATCGATCACCCTGACATCGAGCCCGACGTTCATGCCGACCATGCCGAGATTGGTGAAAAACACCGCATGCTGGGGCTTTTGCGGGGACTTGTCGCCCGGCGCCGGCTGGGCCTGGGGCACCAGGTCCCACTGGATGTAATTGCCCGACGGCAGCAGCAGCGCGCCTTCGGGCGTGTTGTTGAGGGCGGTCAGGATGGCCGCCATCCGCGGATAGCCCAGGTAGTCCGCGGCGGTCAGCGGATGCGCGTTGCCGGTGGCCTGGGAGTAGAAGCGGCGCTCGTCCACGATCCCGGAGTAGGTGACGTGGGTGGCGTCGTCGCCCATCCCCGCTGAATTCGCCGCCCACAGCGCCCATCCGGCCAACCCCAGCCACAACGCGCCGGCCGCGCCGGCGACCCAGTTACCGGTCTCCCGCGAATAATCCTGGCCGTCGGGGATCGCGATCGGGATGACGGCGACCGGAGCCAGCAGGCAGAACAGTGGGGCCAGCAGCACACGCGCGTGCATGAAGTCGCCGCCTTGCCGGGTCCAGTAGAGGGCCTGCAACAGGCCGCTGATCAGCACCCACGCCACCACCGCCGGCGGGCTGTGCACGGCGCGGGCCATCCGCCCGTAGTTCGGCGCCAGCGCGGGGCGGAGGAACGACGGCCGCCGGCGGGCGGCGAACAGCAGCACGCCCAGCGGCACGAGGAGCACCAGCGGGATCCACACCGCATACGGCGCGTTGAAGTTCGAAAGGTAGATCATGCCCTGGGACCACTTGTCCCCGGCCGCGTCCTTGGCCAGGGCGGTGCCCGGCACCAGCAGGCCGTAGTAGCCCATCCGGAAGATCTCGTAGGTGACCGGCAGGAAACCCCCGGCCACCACGACCAGCGCCCGGCGGCGCCAGGTCCGGGCCGCGACCAGCATCATGATCAGCGCCAGCCCGCCCATGAGCGCCAGTTCCGGCCGCACAAGGACGCTGAACCCGGCGACGAACGCCAGCAGGCCGGTGAACACCTTGTTATCGGTGCGGTTGCGCACCGGCTGCGCCCAGCAGACCATCATCCACCACAGCAGCCCGAGGTAGGCCAGCGCCAAACCGCTTTCCAGCCCGGAGGTGGCGAAGTCCCGCGCCGGCGGCAACGCGATGTACACCAGCGCGCCGGCGGGCAACATGATGGCCCTGCGGCCCCGCAGGCTCGGGGCGTACAGCCGCGCGGCGCCCAGCATCAGCAGCGCCACTCCCACCACCGAGAGCACCAGCGCCAGCGCGAGCGCCACGTACTCCATGCGCAGCGGGCCGCCGACCCAGCTGCCGACGTACATCAGGTAGGTCCAGGCCGTGGAGGTGTTGGCCTCCACGCGTTCACCCTGGTTGAACACCGGCCCGTTGCCGGCGAGCAGATTGCGCACGGTGCGCAGCACGATCAGCCCGTCGTCGGCGATCCAGCGCCGCTGCCAACTCCCCCAGCCGAACAGGATGGCGACCAACGCCACGCTGATCCACAGGCTGGCCCGCACCATCGTGGTGTACGGAAACAACGGCCAGCCGGGCCGCCTGATCACCGGCCGGCTGCGCATCATGCGCGCTTTGAGAGCCTGCAGTTCGGGGCTAACCGAAGGCAACGGCGGCTCCGACTGTCGCGACCCACGCCAGGAACAGCAGCTGCAGCACCCGGTCCCGCAGCGCGATGTCTTCGGGCTCGCCGGCCAGCCCGCCGTCCACGTCGACCGCGTAACGCAGGATCGCGATGGTGAACGGAACCATGGACACCGCGAACCAGGACCCCGAATGGCGGTCGCGCTCGAACGCCCACAGGCCGTAGCAGATCACCACCGCGGTGGCCGACAGCGTCCAGACGAAGCGCAGATAAGTGCTGGTGTAGCTCTCCAGCGACTTGCGGATGGCCGCGCCGGTGCGCTCGGCCAGCTGCAGCTCGGCGTAGCGCTTGCCGGCCACCATGAACAGCGAGGCGAACGCGGCCGACAGCAGGAACCACTGCGACAGCGGGATATCGGTGGCCACACCACCGGCGATGGCCCGCAGCAGATACGCCGACGACACGATGCAGATGTCAAGCACCGCTTGATGTTTGAGGCCGAAGCAGTACGCCAGCTGCATGACGAGGTAGACGGCCATCACCAGCGTCAGGTTGGGCGTCACCGTCCACGCGATGCCCAGCGAGGCCACACCCAGCAGCAGCGCCAAGAAGTACGCCAGCCACTCGGGGACGATGCCGGCCGCGATCGGCCGGAACCGCTTGGTCGGGTGCTCGCGGTCGGCCTCGACATCGCGCACGTCGTTGACCAGATACACCGACGACGCCGCGAGGCTGAACACCACGAACGCCAAGCCCACCTGCGTGAGCATCTGCCCGTAGTCGTAGCGGATACCGCTGCCCAGCCCGGCCACCGGCGCGGCCAGCACCAGTACGTTCTTCACCCACTGCCGGGGGCGGATCGCCTTGATCACCCCGGCGACCAGGTTGGCGGGCGGTCGGGTCACGACGTCCTCACTCATGCGGCTCACCTCTTGCGACCTCTCCTGCGCGGCGCGCGATCGCCGCGACGACGGCACCCAGGGCGATGCCGAACGCCACGTCGCTGGGGTAGTGCACGCCCAGCAGCATCCGCGACAACGCCATTGGGGGCACCAGGACAGCGGACAGCGGCAGACCCGTGGTCCGGCCCATCAGCACCGCCGCGGCAGTGGTCGAAGTGGCATGCGCCGACGGGAAACTCAATTTGCTGGGCGTTCCGACGTTGACCACGACGGCGGGGTCATGCGGCCGCTTGCGGCGCACGATCCGCTTGAGGATGACGGCCGCGGCGTGTGCGGCGAAAGCCCCGGCCCCGGCCACCAGCCAGTCCCGGCGCCGCTTCGGGGACAACACCGCGCCGACCGCGGCGACGGCAACCCAGCCGATGCTGTGCTCGCCGAAGTGGGACAGCGCGCGCGCCACCGACAGCGCCCCGGGACGCTCGCTCAGTGCCGCTTGGACGGCGACCAGCGCGGCCACCTCGCCGCGCGGCGCCTGCGCCGCGGCGGCCTCATGCATGTTCAGCAGCGGGCAGCAACGCCGTCTCCCACTTCTGCTTGCTGGACAACACCGGCAGCGCGTCGCGATACACCCGGCGCATCTCGTCGAACCGGCTGAGTAGCTGGCGCTGACGGCGCAGCGATGCGAACAACAGCGACAACATCTTTCGCCGGTCCCGCTGCCGGTAGACCACGCCGCAACCGTCGGCCGTGGTGACCGTCACGCCGTCGACCGTGCACAGCCGGAACCACCGCGCATCCTGGGTCGGCACGTTGAACTCGGGCCGGGTGTGGGATTCGGTGTCGGCCTTGGTCATGTTGTGCAGGATGCCGCGGGCCAGCCGGTAGCTGATCGACACCGGATTCACCGGCGGCTTCATCGCCTTGGTCTTGTTCCGCGGCGCCGGCAGCTCGCTGGCCGCGGGCAGCACGACGGCGTCCGGGTATTCCTTGCGCAGCCGATGCACTTCCGGCAGACCGGATTCCAGGATCGAGAAGATGTGCTCCGGGCCGGCCAGGAAGTCGTCGATGGCCCGGTTCTGAATCGCGACGGTCGAATACTCAAGGCAGGCAAGGTGTTTCAGCGTCGCTTTGAGGTGGCTGCGGACCAGTCCGGTGATGTCGCCGTCCCAGTGCAGTGCCGCGACCACCAACCGGTTGCGCAGGTGGAAGTAGGCCTGCCAGTCGATGGCGTCGTCCTTGTCGCTCCAGGCCATGTGCCAGATCGCGGCGCCGGGCAGCGTGACCGTCGGATAGCCGTGCTCGCCGGCACGCAGGCCGTATTCGGCGTCGTCCCATTTGATGAACAGCGGCAGCGGTTGGCCCAGTTCCTCGGCGACCTGCCGCGGGATCATGCACGTCCACCAGCCGTTGAAGTCGACGTCGATGCGCCGGTGCAGCAGTGCGCTCCGATCGTTCTTGTCGTTCAACGGGAATTCGGCGAAGTTGTGGTCGTACTCGGCGTGCGGCGCGGCGGTCCACATGAAGTTCGCCTGGTTGACGACCTCGCCCATGATGTGCAGGTGCGACGGCTCCTGCAGGTTGAGCATCTGCCCGCCGATCAGCGTCGGCTTCTTGGCGAAGCGGTTGAGAGCCAGCACCCGCAGGATCGTGTCCGGCTCGATGCGGATGTCGTCGTCCATGAACAGGATCTGTTGGCAGTCGGTGTTTTTCAGCGCTTCGTACATCACCCGGCTGTAGCCGCCGGAGCCGCCGAGGTTGGGCTGGTCATGAATGGACAGCCGAGTGCCCAGGCCCGCGGCCGCGGCCGCGAAGTCCGGGTGGTCGCGCACCTTGCGCACACCCTGGTCCGGCACGATGACCGCGCCGATCACCTTGTCCACCAACGGATCCGCCGTGAGGTCGGCCAGCGCGTTGACACAGTCGGCGGGCCGGTTGAACGTGGGGATGCCGACGGCGATGTTGGCCGTGCCCGGTGCGGGCTCGGTGGCGTACCAGCCGCCGCTGATCAGGTTGACCGCGGTGTCGGTGGTGATGTCGAACCAGATCCAGCCGCCGTCCTCGAACGGCTTGAGCGGTACCTCGATCTCCACGACGGCCGGCTGGTCGTCGGTGCCGACGAATTGGCGGCCCTGCACCGAGATTCGCACCCCGGTGGCCTTGGTCCGGTACACGTCGACGCGCCCGGTCCCGGTCAGCTCGACCCGCAGCGCCACCGACTGACAGATGGACCAGCGGCGCCAGTAGCTGGCCGGAAAGGCGTTGAAGTAAGTGGCGAACGACACCTCGGACTCTTTGCCGATCTCCAGCGACGTGCGGCTGGTGGCGTGGGCGCGCCGGGCGTTGGTCGTCGACTCCTCGAGATACAGCTTGCGCACGTCGAGCGGCTCGCCGGGACGCGGCAGAATGATCCGGGACAGCAGGCTCACGGCACTCACTTGCGCGCGCCTTCCTCTTTGTTCTGGGCTTCGATCAGGGATGCGCCGTCCCGCAGGTGCGGCGCGAGCACGTTGTCGTACATGTTCAGGGCGCTGGCGATGGCCATGTGCATATCCAGGTATTGGTAGGTGCCCAGCCGGCCGCCGAACAGCACCTTCGACGACGCGGTCTCGGATTTCGCCCTGGCTCGGTAGGCGGCCAGCAGGGCGCGGTCGGCTTCGGTGTTGATCGGATAGTAGGGCTCGTCGTCGTCTTCGGCGAAGCGCGAGTACTCCCGCATGATCACGGTCTTGTCGGCGGGATAGTCGCGCTCGGTGTGGAAGTGACGGAACTCGTGGATGCGGGTGTAGGGCACGTCGGGGTCGTTGTAGTTCATCACCGGAGTGCCCTGGAAGTCCCCGGTGGGCAGCACTTCCAGCTCGAAATCGAGGGTGCGCCAGCCCAGCCGGCCCTCGGCGTAGTCGAAGTAGCGGTCCAGCGGCCCGGTGTAGACGACCGGCGCGTCGGGGCTGTCCGCGCGCAGTTGGTCGCGCACGTCGAACCAGTCCGTGTCCAGCCTGACCTCGATGCGATCGTCGGCGGCCATGTTGCGCAGCCAGGCCGTGTAGCCGTCGACGGGCAGGCCCTCGTAGGTGTCGCTGAAGTAGCGGTTGTCGAAGGTGTAGCGCACCGGCAGCCGGGTGATGTTCGCGGCCGGCAACTCCTTGGGGTCGGTCTGCCACTGCTTGGCGGTGTATCCCTTGACGAAGGCCTCGTAGAGCGGACGGCCGATCAGCGAGATCGCCTTCTCCTCGAGGTTCTGCGCGTCGGCCGTGTCGATCTCGGCGGCCTGCTCGGCGATGAGCTTGCGGGCTTCGTCCGGGGTGAAGTACTTGCCGAAGAACTGCGACACCAGGCCCAGCCCCATCGGGAACTGGTAGGCCTGCCCGTTGTGCATCGCGAACACGCGGTGCCGGTAGTCGGTGAAGTCGGTGAACTGCCGCACATAGTCCCAGACCCTCTTGTTGGAGGTGTGGAACAGGTGGGCACCGTACTTGTGCACCTCGATGCCGGTGTGCGGCTCGGCTTCTGAGTAGGCGTTGCCACCGATGTGCGGTCGGCGGTCCACGACGAGGACGCGCTTCCCGAGCTGGGTAGCCACGCGCTCGGCAATGGTCAGTCCGAAGAATCCAGAGCCGACGACGAAAAGATCGAAACGAGCGGTCATCGGTTGCTTAGGGTATCCGACCGCGTGGCCCTAACCCATTTGGCGAGGCCATGCAGCGGCGTTGGCCTTGTGACAACGGCCGTTGGGGCGCCCTGGCCCCGCGATCACAGTCGGGGTCGCAATTGCCTCACGATTCAATATCACCACTCTAGTAACAGGTTCACCACTCGTACCATCGACCTTGTGTGATTCCCACCAGTTAGGAGCGGTGGGACGCGCCGACACAACACATAGTCAGATAGAGGAGACTTCCGTGCCGAACCGACGCCGACGCAAGCTCTCAACAGCCATGAGCGCGGTTGCCGCCCTGGCAGTGGCGAGTCCTTGCGCGTACTTCCTTGTCTACGAATCGACCGCCGGCAACAAGGCGCCCGAGCACCACGAGTTCAAGCAGGCCGCGGTGATGAGTGACCTGCCCGGCGAGCTGATGGGCGCGCTGTCGCAGGGCCTGTCGCAATTCGGGATCAACATGCCCCCGATACCGGCCTTGAGCGGGGGTGCGACCGGCACGCCGGGTCTCGCCAGCCCCGGCCTGGGCACTCCCGGCCTCGGAACCCCCGGGCTGGGGACGACTGGCCTGACCAATCCGGGCGTTACCAGCCCCGGCCTGGCCAGCCCCGGCTTGACCAGTCCCGGCTTGACGAGCCCGGGCCTGACGAGCCCCGGGATGGCGCCCATGACGCCCGGGCTCACCGCGCCCGGCGCGTTGCCGACCACGCCCGGTGGCGGTGTCGCGACCCCGGGTGCCGGGCTCAACCCGGCGCTGTCCAACCCCGGGCTGACCAGCCCGGCTGGGGTCACTCCGGGCCTGGGGGGCACGGCGATGTCGCCGAGTGAGGTGCCGATCGACTCCGCAGCCGGGCTGGACCCGGGCGCCGGTGGCACCTACCCGATCCTGGGCGACCCGTCGTCCTTCGGTAACGCTTCGCCGATCGGCGGCGGTACCGGCCTGGGCGGCGGTTCGAGCACCGGTGGTGCCAGCGGCGGTCTGGTCAACGACGTGATGCAAGCAGCCAACCAGCTGGGTGCGGGCCAGGCGATCGACCTGCTCAAGGGCCTGGTCATGCCGGCCATCACGCAGGGCATGCATGGCGGCGCCGGTGCCGCGAGCGCCCTGCCGGGTGCGGCCGGCGCCCTGCCTGGTGCCGCCGGTGCGCTGCCGGGTGCCGCCGGTGCCCTGCCTGGTGCCGCGGGCGCCCTCCCGGGTGCCGCCGCGGGCGCTCTTCCCGCCGCCGCGGGTGCGGCCGGTGCCTTGCCGGCGGCCGCCGGTGCGGTACCGGCCCTGCCCCCGGTCTAGTCCTTAACAAACCCTCCACAAGACGGCACCGCAGAATCATCTGCGGTGCCGTCGATTTTGTGCAGATTCGCCGGCGTGCAGTTCGTGTCGTCCCATAGATAACATTAGAAACACACGTAACATCAGCTGGTGTCTCGCAGTCGTGCGCCAACGATGTTGCTCACCGCCATGGCGGCGACCGTCGTCCTCGTCTCGTGGGTGGCGGGCACGACACGCGACCGCGGCACCGTCGGCGCGCCGCCGTCACGCGGCACCCAACTCGTCGAGCAGCCGCTGATCGGGCTGGGCGCGGGCGTCACGGTGCGCGAAATCAGTCAGGCCACCCCGTTTTCGCTGGTCGCCCTGACCGGCGACCTGGCCGGCACGTCGACCCGCGTGCGCGCGAAGCGCCCCGACGGCTCGTGGGGCCCCTGGTATCAGACCGAATACGAAACCGCGGCACCCGACCCGGCGTCCCGAGCGGGCGGCGCAGAGTCCGCGACGGAGGGGCCACGCGGCACCGATCCGGTGTTCGTCGGCACCACCACGACCGTTCAGATCGCGGTCACCCGTCCGCTCAACGCGGCGGTGACGCAGCCGCCGCCGGCGCCGCCGGGCGAGAAACCCGACCTGGGCTACAAGCCGGCATCCAGGGAACAGCCCTTCGGCCAGAACATCTCGGCCGTCCTCATCTCTCCACCGCAAGCGCCAGCCGAAACGCATTGGACGCCACCGGCCGGGGTGCTGATGCCGGGGCAGGCCCCGCCCATCATCAGCCGCGCGCAGTGGGGCGCCGACGAGTCGCTGCGCTGCGGTAGCCCGCAGTACGACAACGGGATTCGCGCGGCGGTCGTGCACCACACCGCGGGCAGCAATGACTATTCGCCGCTGGAATCGGCCGGCATCGTCAAGGCGATTTACACCTACCACAGCAAGACGCTGGGCTGGTGCGACATCGCCTACAACGCGCTGGTCGACAAGTACGGCCAGGTATTCGAAGGCAGCGCAGGCGGACTCGCCAAGGCGGTCGAGGCCTTCCACACCGGCGGCTTCAATCGCAACACCTGGGGTGTGGCGATGATCGGCAACTTCGACGACGTGCCCCCCACTCCGATCCAGCTCCGAACCATGGGCCGGCTGCTCGGCTGGCGGCTGGGCCTGGACAACGTCGACCCCAAGGGCACGGTGCAACTGGAGTCGGCGGGCAGCCACTACACCACCTTCCCGGCCGGCTCCATCGCGACGCTGCCGACCATCTTCACCCATCGCGACGTCGGGAACACCGATTGCCCGGGCAACGCCGCCTACGCGCTGATGGACGAAATACGTGACATCGCATCGCATGTCAACGATCCGCCGGAGGAACTGCTCAAGGCGCTGCAGGGCGGTGCGATCTATGACCACTGGCAGGAGATCGGCGGGATGAGCAGCGTGCTGGGCTCGCCGACCTCCCCGGAGGACAGCGCGGAAGGCGACGCCCGCTTCGTCACGTTCGCCCGGGGCGCGATGTACTGGTCACCCGAGACCGGCGCCCAGCCGGTGACCGGCGCCATCTACGACGCCTGGGGCTCGGAGAGCTACGAACGCGGCCCGCTCGGCTTGCCGACCAGCGCGGAAATCCAAGAGCCGCTGCAGATTACGCAGAACTTCCAGCACGGCACGCTGAACTACGAGCGGCTGACCGGAAACGTCTCCGAGGTCGTCGACGGGATCACGGTTCCGCTGACGACCGAATCCCCCAGCGGCCCAACGGTTCCGGCCGAGCACTTCTCGCTGCCGTCGCACCCGACGCCCACGTGACCGGCCGCTAAAGCCACCAGCGTTCCAGCACGCGGCCAACCCCGTCGTCATTGTTGGCGGTGGTGACCTCGTCGGCGGCCGCCTGCACGTCCGGATGGGCATTGCCCATCGCCACGCCGTGCCCCGCCCAGCGCAGCATCGGCAGGTCGTTGGGCATGTCGCCGAACGCCACCACCTCCTCGCGGGCGATCTCCAGCGGCCGGGCGATCTCGTCGATGCCGGTGGCCTTGCTGGTGCCCAGCGGCACGATCTCGATCAGGCCGTTGTTGGTGGAGTAGGTGATGTCGCCCTCGATGCCGACGTGCTTGGCCAGTTCGGCGGCCATGTCGGCGCTGCGGGCCCCGGATCGACGAATGAGCAGCTTGATGGCCGGGGCGCTGAGCAGATCCTGGATCGACACCTCGGTGTTGTCCGGGTTCAGCCAGGCATGCTCGTAGCCCGGCGAGCTGACGAACTGGGGCGTCGCCGTGTCGTGGGCGCTTTCGCCGATCCGCTCGACTGCCAGCCCCGCGCCGGGGATGACGCGGGTCGCCACTTCCGCCAGCTCGGCCAGGGTGTCGACGGCCAGCGTGCGGGTCGACACCACCCGGTCGGTCGCGGCGTCATAGATGACGGCACCGTTGGCGCACACCGAGACTGGCGCGAAACCCAGCGCATCGACGACGGGCCGGATCCAGCGCGGCGGACGGCCGGTCGCCACCACGAACTGCGCGCCGGAAGCAACCGCGGCGCGGATCGCGTCGCGGGTGCGCGGTGAGATCGTCTCGTCGTCGTCGAACAGGGTGCCGTCGACGTCGCAGGCGATGAGCGCCGGCAGGGTCATCGAAACCGCCCGCCGCTGCGGCTGGCCGGACCGCTCAATGCCGCCCGCTCTGGGTCTGCCCGGGTCGCGTCACGCCGTCGGTTCCGTACTTCTGCAACCGCTCCTGCAACTCCGACAATCGGAGTGCCCGGGAATCCTCCTGGGTGGGAGCGCTGCCGCCCAGCCGGCGCGGCACCCAGTATTCGTCTTTCGGGTGCGGATATTCCTCCTGCACCCAATACAGCAGGTCGTTCATCGCCGAACGCAACAGCAGGTTGAGTTCCTCGGGCGTGCCCCGCGGCGGCAACGGCTGCCCGGCCGCGACGGTGATCGGAACCTTGTTGCGAAACACCTTCTTCGGGTGGTCCTTGGGCCAGATCCGGTGAGCGCCCCACACCACGATCGGGACGATCGGCACCCGGGCGTCCAGCGCCATGCGCGCCGCCCCGGTCTTGAACTCGCGCAATTCGAAACTGCGGCTGATGGTGGCCTCGGGGTGCATCCCGATCAGCTCACCCTCGCGCATGCGCTGCACGGCCACATCGAGGGCGTCGTGTCCCGACCTGCGATCCACCGGGATGAGCCGGGCGTGATTGATGACGTAGTTGACCGCCTTCACGTCGGCCATCTCGGCCTTGATCATGAAGTACGCGCGCCGCTTACGCTCGCGGACGGCCATCAGCGTCGGGAGCCAGTCCAGGTAGCTGGTGTGGTTCTGGGCCAGCAGGGCGCCGCCGCGCGCCGGAATGTTCTCCAGGCCGTGATAGGTGAACTTGGTCCCCTGCATCGCAACCATCGGCGGGACGATCCACTCCGCCAGCCGGTAGAACCCCTCGGGCATGTCTTCTCCTTCGCCTACTGCGACGGGGGCTCGGTCCGTTTGGCCGAGCGGGCCGCCGCCTCGGTGGCCTCCATGCGCGCGGCCTCCGCCATCGTTGGCGCTCCGCCGCCCAGCCGGTGCGGCATCCAGTACGCCCCGGGCTCGCCCGGATAGTCCTGTTGCGCCAAGTGCAGCAAGGTGGTCATCGAGTCGCGCAGGGCAGCGTCGGTCTGCGCGATGTCTTCGCGCGCCGATATCGGCGCGCCTACCTGCACAGTAATGGGTGTTTTGGCACGGCCCACATTCCGCGGGTGATCCTTGGTCCAGATTCGCTGCGCTCCCCAGACGATCACCGGCACGATCGGGACGTCGGCTTCGATGGCCATCCGGGCCGCGCCGGACTTGAACTCCTTGAGCTCGAAGCTGCGGCTGATCGTGGCTTCCGGGTACACCCCGACCAGCTCACCTTCGCGCAGCCGTTGCACCGCGATCGCATAGGCACCCGCCCCGGCGCCGCGGTCCACCGGGATGGTCCGGGTGTGCTTGATCAGGAAATTGACAGGCTTGACCTGCTGCATCTCGGCTTTGATCATGAACCTCAGCCGGCGTCCCCGGCGGTGTACCGCCAGCGCGGCGGGCAGGAAGTCGACATAGCTGGTGTGGTTGATCGCCACCACGGCGCCGCCCCGCCCGGGGATCTGCTCCTCACCCCGGTAGGTGATTTTGGTGCCGGTGGCCTTGACCGCCAGTTGAGCCAGAAGCTCCAAAGCGCGGAAGGTCGGCTCCACCATCGATCACTACTCCGACGCCCCTGCGGACCGGGCCCGGCGGGCCGCCCGCGCGGCCGCCTCCTCGGCCTCCAGCTGGGCCGCTTGCGCCAGCGACGGAGCGCCTCCGCCCAACCGGTGGGGCACCCAGAACTCGCCGGCCGGGTGCGGCCCGTACATCTCCTGCGCGCGCTCGAGCAGATGCTGCATGCGCGAATGCAGCAGACCCTTCAGTTCCTCGATGCCCAGCGTCGGCTCGATCGGTTCGCCGACCAGCACCATGATCGGAACCTTCGGACGCCACAGCTTCTTCGGGTGGTCCTTGGTCCAGATCCGCTGGGCACCCCAGACGATGTGCGGAACGATCGGCACCCCGGCCTCGACGGCCATGCGCGCGGCCCCCGATTTGAATTCCTTGATCTCGAAGCTGCGGCTGATCGTGGCTTCGGGGTAGACGCCGACCAGCTCGCCGTCCTTCAAGTGCCGGACGGCGGCCTCGAAGGAGGCGGCGCCGTCTTGCCGATTCACCGAGATGTGCCGCAGGCTGCGCATGATCGGCCCGGTGAACTTGTGGTCGAAAACCTCCTGCTTGGCCATGAACCGCACCTTGCGACCCAGGCCCTGCTTGTAGGCCGGCAGTCCCGCGAAGGTGAAGTCCAGGTAGCCGGTGTGGTTGATCGCGATCACCGCACCGCCGCTTTTCGGCAGGTTCTCCACACCCGCGATGGTGATTTTCAGACCCTGGACACGCCAGACCAGGCGGGCGAGCTGAATGACAGTCCCGTAAACCGGTTCCACAGCAGTTCAGCCTAATGCTCCCGACCCTGCGCCGCCCGAACAGCCGGAAATCCCAGGTGGACGGACCGGGCGCGGGGGCGCCGTCAGCGGGCGGCGGTGGCAGGACGATGGTGCCGGCTCGCGCTAAGCTCGGGGGCTGAAAAGCCGTCACCCCCGGCCGGGGCCGCAGCAGCCTTTAACCGGCCCCAGGAAGGTATCAGTGCAGGTCACCAGCGTCGGCCACGCCGGATTTCTGATCCAGACCCAAGCGGGCAGCATCCTTTGCGACCCGTGGGTCAATCCCGCCTACTTCGCGTCGTGGTTCCCGTTCCCGGACAACAGCACGCTGGACTGGGACCACCTGGGTGACTGCGACTACCTGTATGTCTCGCACCTGCACAAGGACCACTTCGACGCGAAGAATCTGGCCGAGCACGTCAACAAGGACGCGGTGGTGTTGCTGCCGGACTTCCCGGTGCCCGACCTGCGAAATGAGTTGGAGAAGCTGGGTTTTCACCGGTTCTACGAGACCAGCAACTCGGCCAAGCACCGGATCAGCGGTCCGAAGGGCGAGCTCGACGTCATGATCATCGCCCTGCGGGCGCCGGCCGACGGCCCGATCGGTGATTCGGCGCTGTTGGTTTCCGACGGTGCGACAACGGTTTTCAACATGAACGACGCCCGGCCCGTGGACCTGGACGTGCTGGCGTCCGAGTTCGGGCACATCGACGTGCACATGCTGCAGTACTCGGGGGCCATCTGGTACCCGATGGTCTACGACATGCCCGCCCGCGCCAAGGAGTCCTTCGGCGTCCAGAAGCGGCAACGCCAGATGGACCGCGCCCGCCAGTATCTCGCCCAGGTGGGCGCGACGTGGGTGGTCCCGTCCGCGGGCCCGCCCTGCTTCCTGGACCCCGAGCTGCGCGACCTCAACGACGACCACGCCGATCCGGCCAACATCTTCCCCGACCAGATGGTCTTCCTGGACCAGATGCGCAGGCACGGCAACGACGGCGGGCTGCTGATGATCCCCGGGTCGACCGCCGACTTCACCGGCTCCACCCTGAATTCGCTGACCCATCCGCTGCCCACGGACGAGGTCGAGGCCATCTTCACCACGGGCAAGGCCGACTACATCGCCGACTACGCCGAACGGATGGCGCCGGTCGTCGCCGCGCAGCGGGCCAGCTGGGCGCCGGCCACCGGGGAGCCGCTGCTGGAACCGCTGCGCGCCCTGTTCGAGCCGATCATGTCGCAAAGCGACGAGATCTGCGACGGGATCGGCTATCCCGTCGAGCTGGTGCTCGGCCCGGAGACCGTGATCCTGGACTTTCCGAAACGTGCTGTGCGGGAACGTATTCCGGATGAGAAGGTCCGCTACGGGTTCGCGATTGCGCCGGAGTTGGTCCGCACCGTGCTGCGCGACGGCGAGCCGGACTGGGTCAACACCATCTTCCTGTCGACCCGGTTCAGGGCCTGGCGAGTCGGCGGCTACAACGAGTACCTCTACACGTTCTTCAAGTGCCTGACCGACGAACGGATCGCCTACGCCGACGGCTGGTTCGCCGAGACTCACGACGACTCGGCCTCGGTCACGCTGGACGGCTGGGAGATTCAGCGCCGCTGCCCGCACCTCAAGGCCGACCTGTCGAAATTCGGTGTGGTCGAGGGAAACACGTTGACCTGCAACCTGCATGGCTGGCAGTGGCGACTGGACGACGGGCGCTGCCTGACCGCGAAGGGTCACCAGCTGCGGAGTTCACGGGCGTGAGCGACTCCTACGGCTCCTACGATGACGGCCTGGTCCAGCTGGACCGCGCGGCGATCACGTTGCGCCGCTACCACTTTCCGTCGGGCACGTCGAAGGTGATCACACTCGATGCGATCCGCGGGTACAAGACCGAAGACCTGGGACTGTTCACCCACCGGTTCCGGATATGGGGCAGCTCTGACTTTCGCCGCTGGCTGCCGCTGGATATCAGCAGGCCCTTCAAGTCGAAGCTGATCACGCTGGACGTGCCCGGCACCCGGCCCTCCCCCGCGTTCACGCCGGCGCGCCCCGACGAGTTCACCGCCCTGTTGGACGAGCTGCTCCCCCGGCGCGGCTAGGACCCGCTCTACCGGCCCCGGTCGGTCAGCGCTTGGCGCGCCGCGTTGTAGCCGGGGACGAAGGTGATCCCCGGGCCGCCGTGACAGCCCGCGCTGCCCAGGTACAGGCCCTCGATCGGGATCGGCTGGCCGAGGAAACCCCGCGGGCCTGGCCGGTTCGGTCCGATCTGGTTGGCGTTCAACAGGCCGTGGCAGTAGTCGCCGCCGGGGGCGCCGAACATCACACCCATGTGCCGGGGCGTGAAGGTGGTGTGCCGGATGATGCTGCGTTCGAAATTCGGGGCGAGCCTGGTGATCTTGTCGATCACCCGCTGGCCCATTTCGACCTTGGCCTGCCCATAATCCACGTCGCCCTCGATCGGGAAGAACAGCGCGAACGCCGACGCGGCATGCTTGCCCTCCGGCGCCAGGTCCGGGTCGTTCTGCGACGGGATCTGCAACACGACGGTCGGGTCGGCCGGGACGATGCCGCGCCGCGCGTCCTCCCATTGCTGCTGGACCTCCTCCGGCGTACAGAACAGGCCGATCGAGGCCTGCATGGCCGGCTCGTTGAGGGCCTCGTAGGGCGCGGCGAAGGCGGGCGCCTCCTCGAGCGCGAAGTGCATCTGCAGGTAGCTGCCGCGGTGGTCGATGCGCGCGTAGCGTTCCCGGATGTCGGCGGGCAGCGCGGCGGGATCGATCATGTCGTTGAGCGTGACGTCCGGAGCGATGCCGGAGATCACGATCGGGGCGGTCAACGTCTCGCCCGCCTCGGTGCGCACCCCGGTCACCCGTCCGTCGGCGACCAGGATCTCGGTCACCTTGGTGCGCAACCGGAGTTCGCCGCCATGGCTTTGCAGCACGTCGCACAGGTGCGAGGTGAGTGCGCCGATGCCACCGCGCAGCTTCTTCATCTGCATGGTGTCGCCGTCGGGCACGCCGAGGCCGAAGGCGAGCGCGGCGGCGCTACCGGGCGTGGACGGCCCCCGGTAGAGCGTGTTGACGGCCAGCACCGTCATCGAGCCGCGGATCGCGCCGAACTTCTCGCGGTCCGGCAGGTAGCGGTCCAACACGTCGGTGACCGAGCCGAACAACATGTCATCGATCGCCGAGCGCTCGAATTCGTTTGTCGCACAGGCATACATCTCGTCGATGCTCTTGGGTGGTGTTCCGGCTTCGAACCGGCCCAGCGCGCGGGTCGGGCCCTGACTCCAGGCCATCAACCCCGCCATGCCGTTGACGGCGTCCGCGCCGTGCACCTCGTTGAGATGGGTGAACAGCTTGACGGGGTCGCTGTACTGCACCAGCGGATCGTCGCCGACGCCGCGCACGGCCACCGACATCACGTCCAGGTCGATCGTCGGAATGGTGTCCAGGCCCAGCTCGTCGACCACCACCTGGGACGTCGGGAATTGCACCGAGCCGGCGATCTCGAACTGGTACCCGTCGAAAAGCTCGACGGTGGAGGCCATGCCGCCCGCGTAGAGCTTGGGATCCAGGCACACCGTCTTCAGTCCGGCCTTCTGCAGCAGCACGGCCGCGGTCAGCCCGTTGTGGCCCGCGCCGATAACAATCGCGTCGTAATCAGTCATGTCCTGCCCTCCGGAATGGAGGCTCGCACGACACCAAAGTTTTGTCAATTATGACGAAACTTCGCGGGCGGTCGCCGTGACCCAGCTGTCGGTGATCCCCTCCCGCAGCGCCTCCAGCGCCGCGTGGCACAGCCGCGCGAGTTCGCCCAGCGACCGCTCGTCGCTGTCCATCCAGACCTCCATCGCGCCGAACACCGCGGCCGCAATGCATCTCGCGGTGACGGCGGCACGCACCCGTCGGTCCGCCGTCGGATCTGCGGTCCCGTTGGCCCCGCGGCTGCGCCGTTGCAGTTGCGCGCCAATGGCATCGGCGAAGTCGGCCTGGACATCCCGGATGTGGCGGACGATGCGGCCGGGGTCCAGCTCGTCTTGCCGCAGGGCGGCGATCTTGGTGACGGCATCGACGTCATACGGGAACGAGAAGATGGCTGCCTGCACCGAGTCGATGATGGGTTCGTCGGCCGGCCTGGCATCCAGAGCGGAGCGAAACCAGTGCAGCCCGGTGTAGTCGGCGAACAGCAGATCGTGCTTGGAGCTGAAGTGGCGGTAGAACGTCCGCAGCGACACCCCGGCGTCGGCGGCGATCTGCTCGGCCGACGTGTCTTCCACGCCCTGGGCCAGGAATCGCACCAGTGCGGCCTGCCGCAAGGCTTCGCGGGTGCGCTCGCTGCGCGCCGTCTGCGCGGGCCTGACCATGGGAAGAAGGTACCAAGCCCGCGGAGCCGGCAGCGGGTTGTTGTGTCAATATTGACAAAACTTTGCGCCGGGGGTGAGACTGCGCCCATGGTCTCGCTACTCACTCACGCGGTACTCGGCCTGGCGGTCATCAGCTGGATCGTCATGGCCAACAGAGGAGTTTTCGCCCGGCCGGACAACGGCCCGCTCTTCTCGCCAATGGAAATCGTGTACTACGTCGTCGGCATCGCGTCGGTCGCCCTCGGCTGGTATTTCAACATCACCTTCGTGCACCAGTACGCGCACGGATCCACCAACCCGCTCTGGGGCGAACACGGCAGCTGGGTCGAATACATCAAGCTGATGTTCACCAACCCGGCCGCCAGCTCGGCCAGCCAGGACTACACGATCGCCAATGTCGTTCTGCTGCCGATCTTTACGATCGTGGACGGCTACCGCCGCGGTCTGCGCCACCCGTGGCTGTACTTCGTGTCCAGCCTGTTCACCAGCTTCGCGTTCGCGTTCGCGTTCTACTTCGCGACCATGGAACGCCAGCGCCGGCACGAACGGGACCGCGCGCCGGTCAACGCCTAGCCGACGCCTTGCTGGCCCGCCACTTCTGCCGGCCGCCCCTGACGTCGGTGTCGACGTCGCTGAATCCCGCGGCGCGAAGCCGCCCGGGGAGGTCGCGGGGCGCGATCGGGTTGTAGGTGTCGCCGACGTGAATCAGACGGAAGGCCCACGACGGAACGCCGTCGCTGCCGGCGAACACCCCGCCGGGTTGCAGCACCCGGAACGCCTCGGCGAACAGGCGGTCCTGCAACTCGGGGCGGGGAACGTGGTGCAGCATCGTGAAGCACACCACCGAGGTGAAATGGTCTGCGGGCAAACCGGTTTCGCCGCCGTCACCGTGGATGATGCGCGCCCGGTCGCCGTAAAGGCGCTGCAGGCGATCGGCCATCGCGGCGTCCACTTCGACCGCCGTGAGCGACGCCGTGCGCTCGAGCAGGGCGCGCAGCGTCGCCCCGTATCCGGGGCCGATTTCCAATGTGCGCGCGCCCAATTCGATGCCCCGCAGCGCCCAGGGCAACAGCTCATCGGCCACCGCCCTTTCCCAGCCCGCTGAGCTGCACCGGCGTCGGTGCAGGAGATTCATCGCCATCGTGATCCCGCCTTTCTATGGGTCAACCAGAACGCTATGCTGTCACCCGCACTGCGGGCTTCCGATATCCTGCCGAGATATGTCGGAATTCAGCCATCACGGGCCGGCGACGTCGTCGCAGACGCTCCCGCCGGGAGCGCAGATCGAACGGCATCGGCATCCCCTGCACCAGATCGTCTACCCGTCGTCGGGCGCGGTCTCGGTGACCACCCCGGCGGGAACGTGGATCACGCCGGCGAATCGTGCCATCTGGATACCGGCGGGGTGCTGGCACGAACACAAGTTCCACGGCACGACGCAGTTTCACGGCGTCGCGCTGGACCCCGGCCGCTATCGCCGCGGCCCCGCGGCGCCCGCCGTCCTGGCGGTCAATCCGTTGATGCGCGAGTTGATCATCGCGTGTTCGCAGACCGATGGCACCGACACCGACGAGCATCACCGGATGCTGGCCGTGCTGCACGATCAGTTACAGGGGACCAGCGTCGGGGAGCCGCTGTGGATTCCCACCCCCGTCGACGGCCGGCTGCGTCAAGCCTGTGCGTTGATCGCCGACAACCTGCGAGAGTCGTTGACGCTGCAGCAGATTGGCGACCGGGTCGGCGTCGGCCAGCGCACGCTTAGCCGGCTGTTCAGCGACGAGCTGGCCATGACGTTCCCGCAGTGGCGCACCCAGGTCCGGCTGCAGCATGCCCTGGTGCTGCTCGCCGAGCGGCGCGATGTCACCTCGGTGGCGGCCGAATGTGGTTGGGCCACACCGAGTGCCTTCATCGACAGCTACCGGCGAGCGTTCGGGCACACCCCCGGCCAGCTGGCCGGCAAGGCCTTCTAGCCCGCGGGCTCCAGCACGTCGACGCCGACGAACGGCACCAGCGCCTCGGGCACACGCACGCTGCCGTCGGGCTGCTGGTGGTTCTCCAGGATCGCCACCAGCCACCGCGTGGTGCCCAGCGTGCCGTTGAGCGTGGCGGCGGTCTGCGGTTTGCCGGCCTCGTCGCGATACCGGGTGGCCAGCCGGCGGGCCTGGAACGTGGTGCAGTTCGACGTCGACGTCAGCTCGCGATAGGCGCCCTGCGTGGGAACCCAAGCCTCGCAATCGAATTTGCGCGCGGCCGACGAGCCGAGATCGCCTGCGGCGACGTCGATCACCCGGTAGGGCACCTCGATGCGGGCCAGCATCTCACGCTGCCAACCCAGCAGCCGCTGGTGTTCGGCCTCGGCGTCGGCGGGCGTGCAGTAGACGAAGCCCTCGACCTTGTCGAACTGATGCACCCGGATGATGCCGCGGGTGTCCTTGCCGTAGCTGCCGGCCTCGCGGCGGAAGCACGACGACCATCCCGCGTACCGCAGCGGCCCGCGGGACAGGTCCAGGATCTCGTCGGAGTGATAGCCCGCCAGCGGCACCTCCGAGGTGCCCACCAGGTACAGGTCGTCGGCCTCGACCCGGTAGATCTCCTCGGCGTGCGCGCCCAGGAATCCGGTGCCGGCCATCACCTCCGGGCGCACCAGCACCGGCGGAATCATCGGGATGAAGCCGTTCTCGACGGCCAGCCGCAACGCCAGCTGCAACAGGCCCAGCTGGAGCAGCGCACCCTTGCCGGTCAGGAAGTAGAACCGCGACCCCGACACCTTGGCCCCGCGCTGCATGTCGATGAGACCGAGCGATTCGCCGAGCTCCAGGTGGTCCTTCGGGTGGTCGATCGCCGCGGGCTCGCCGACCATGTCGAGGACGGCGAAGTTGTCCTCCCCACCGGCGGGCACCCCGTCGATGACGACGTTGGAGATCGCCATGTGCGCCGCGGTGAACGCCGTCTCCGCGTCGGCCTGGGCGGTTTCGGCGGCCTTCACCTGCTCGGCCAATTCCTTGGCGCGTGCCAGCTTGGCCGGGCGCTCCTCGGGGGACGCCGCGCCCACGCTCTTGCTGGCGGCCTTCTGCTCGGCCCGTAGGGAGTCCGCCGACGAGATCGCGGCCCGGCGGGCGGCGTCGGCGGTCAGCAGTGCGTCTACCAGCGACGGGTCCTCGCCACGACTGAGTTGGGAGCGGCGCACGGCGTCGGGGTCTTCCCGGAGCTGCTTCAGGTCGATCACGGCCCTGAGACTACTTTCACCGCGTCCGGCCGGCTGGCGGCGCATCCACTCCCGCTGACCGCAGGACTCACATCAGTAACTTTTGTCACGCGTCTCAGGTGCTGCTGTCAGAATGGAGCGGATGTCGCAAGCGCCCGAGAAGGAACTTTCGGAAGCCCGGGAACGCCGGGCGGTCGAGTCAACCGATGAGTCGTCCGGTCTCCAGCCGTCCGCCTTCGGTTGGCCGCGCAGCCTGCAGGCCCGGGCGACCCGGCGGGCGCTGCTGCTGACCGCGCTCGGCGGCCTGCTGATCGCCGGGCTGGTCACCGCGATCCCGGTCGGTGGTGCCGGCTCGGGGCGGTTCCTCGACAGCAGCCCGGTGCGCAGCACCGGCACCAAGAGCGACGCCGCCTTCAACCGCGCCTCCCCCGGCGAGTGCCTGATGTGGCCGGACACCACCCCGGAGTCGGCCAAGATCGTCAACTGCGGCGACGAGCACAAGTTCGAGGTCGCCGAATCCATTGACATGCGGACGTTCCCGGGCTCGGAGTACGGGCCCAACGCCGCACCCCCGACGCCCGCGCGCATCCAGCAGATCACCCAGGAGCAGTGCGAGGCCGCCGTCCGCAACTACCTCGGCGCCAAGTTCGATCCGAACAGCCGGTTCACCGTCAGCCTGCTGTGGCCCGGCGACCGGGCCTGGCGCCAATCCGGCGATCGCCGCATGCTGTGCGGCCTGCAGCTGCCCGGCATGAACAACCAGCAGCAGGCGTTCAAGGGCAAGGTCGCCGACGTCGACCAGTCCAAGGTGTGGCCGGCCGGCACCTGCCTAGGCATCGATTCGGCGACCAACCAGCCGACCGACGCGCCGGTCGACTGCGCGGCGCCGCACGCGATGGAGGTCACGGGCACGGTCAACCTGGCCGAGAAGTTCCCCGGCGCCCTGCCCGCCGAGCCCGACCAGGACGGCTTCATCAAGGACTCGTGCACCAAGATGACCGACGCGTACCTAGCGCCGGTCAAGCTGCGAACCACCACCCTGACGCTGATCTACCCGACGGTGCCGCTGGCCAGTTGGACGGCGGGCAGCCGAGAGGTGGCCTGCAGCATCGGCGCGACGCTGGGCAACGGCGGCTGGGCCACCCTGCTCAACAGCGCCAAGGGTCAGCTGCTGATCAATGGCCAGCCGCCGGTGGCGCCGCCCGACATTCCCGAAGAGCGGCTCACCATGCCGCCGATTCCCCTGCAGGCCCCGGCTCAGTCGCCGTCCAGCCAGTCCGGCTCGGGTGCCGGCACGGGCTCGGCCCCGGAGATCCCGCCCAACAACCAGCACCTGCCCGGGCAGCAGCCGGCTCAGCAGCCCCAGCAGCAGGCCCCGCAGCAACAGGCGCCCGCCCAGCAGGCGCCGCCGCCGGCGGATAACGGCGCCCCGCCGGCCAATCCGGCACCCGAGGCGCCGGCGCCTCCGCCTCCGCCTCCACCCCCGCCGCCCGCGAGCGCGGCCCCGGAGGCGCCGCCGCCCGCCGAGCCC
>NZ_MBEI01000052.1 GCF_001953985.1 Mycobacterium colombiense | reverse complement strand
CTATGTCGGGTGATGCCTGACAGTGTTTCGGCTGATGGTTGACAGTTACTTCGGTTGATCCTTGACACTCCCTAGATGAGGGAGTTGAGCGTGGCCGAGCAGCGGTATCAGGCCGTGATGGCGGTAATCAGTGACGGATTGTCGATCTCGCAGGTCGCCGAGAAGGTTGGGGTGTCGCGCCAGACGCTGCACTCGTGGTTAGCCCGCTATGAGGCCGAGGGTCTCGACGGGCTAACGGACCGGTCGCATCGGCCGGTGAGTTGTCCGCATCAGATGCCGGCGGTGGTGCAGGCCGCGGTGTTGGAGCTGCGGCGGTCGCGACCCTATTGGGGGCCACGGCGGTTGGTGTTCGAGCTGGCCAAGCGCAAGGTGTCCCCGCTGCCCTCGGAGTCGGCGGTGTATCGGGCCTTGGTGCGCGCCGGATTGATCGACCCGACGTTGCGCGATCGGCGTTCGCGGAGGTGGAAGCGCTGGGAACGCGGTGCGCCGATGGAGCTGTGGCAGATGGACATCGTGGGCGGGTTCCCGTTGGCCGATGGCACTTCGGCCAAGGCGTTGACCGGCGTGGATGATCATTCACGGATGTGCGTGTGTGCGCGGTTGATGGCCCGTGAACGCACCCGCGCGGTCTGCAACGGGTTGCGTGATGCGCTGTCTCGTTACGGGGTGCCTGAGCAGATCTTGACCGATAACGGCAAGGTGTTCACCGGCCGGTTTTGTCATCCCCCGGTCGAGGTGCTCTTTGATGCGATCTGCCGCGAAAACGGTATCGAGCACCTGTTAACCCAGCCGCGAAGTCCGACGACCACAGGCAAGATCGAACGGTTTCACCGCAGTTTGCGCGCGGAGTTCCTCAGCAGTGCAGCACCTTTCACGAATCTGAAGACAGCGCAGCGGGCCCTAGACGAATGGGTGGATGACTACAACACCACCCGGCCGCACCAGGCGTTGAAGATGGCCACACCGGCGCAACGCTTCGGCGCCGGCGCACCAGCCTTATCCCCGTCGACATCGAAAAGCACGCATACCGAACGTGGCGGAGATGACTGGGTCAGTCGCCGGGTCACCACCAACGGGGTGGTGTGCGTGGCCCGCCAGCAGGTCAGCATCGGCCGCTACTACGCCGGTCAACGCTGCGATGTCCACGTCGACGGCGAGCTGCTGCGGTTCTGGATCGGCGATCAATTAGTCAAAACCGCAGCCCGCCGCACCACCCTCGAGGTACGAATCAAACGGGCCATGCGCACCGGCGCATCGACCTAAACCACAACACCGAGTGTCAAGGATCAACCGAAACAGAAACGTAAACCATCAACCGACTCTGAACAGGGG
>NZ_MBEI01000051.1 GCF_001953985.1 Mycobacterium colombiense | reverse complement strand
GTCGAGCGGGTCGGGATCGACGACTCCTTCTTCCACCTCGGCGGCGACTCACTCTCCGCGATGCGCCTCATCACCGCCGTCAACGCCGAACTGGACGCAGGCCTTACCGTCCGATCGCTGTTCGAGGCGCCCACCGTCGCCCAGCTGGCGACCCGCGTGGAGGCCGGCACCGGTCGCGCGGACCGGTTGGTGGCCGCGGAGCGGCCGGCGCTGCTGCCGTTGTCGTTCGCCCAATCTCGCCTATGGTTCATCGATCAATTCCAGGGTCCGTCGCCGGTGTACAACATGGCGGTCGCCCTGAAGTTGAACGGGCCGGTCGATACCGACGCGATGGGCGCCGCCCTGGGCGACGTGGTGGCCCGCCACGAAAGCCTGCGCACCCTGTTCGTCGCGCCCGAAGGCACACCGCAGCAAGTGGTCGTCCCGCCCGACAGCATCGACCTCGGCTGGCGGCTCGTCGACGCCACCCGGTGGCCGGCGTCGTGGCTGGCCGAGGCAATCCAGGAGGCGGCGCGCTACACGTTCGACATTGCGAACGAAATCCCGTTGCGGGCCTGGCTTTTCCAGACGGGCGACGACGAGCACGTCTTGGTGGCGGTGGTGCACCACATCGCCGCGGACGGGTGGTCGCTGACGCCGCTGGTGCGCGACCTGGGGGCGGCCTATGCCGGCAGGTCGTCGGGGCGGGCACCGGACTGGGCGCCGCTGCCGGTGCAGTACGTGGACTACACACTGTGGCAGCGGGCCCAATTCGGCGACCTCGAGGATCCGGCCAGCCCGATCGCCGAGCAGCTCGCCTACTGGGAACAGGCCCTCGCCGGGCTGCCCGAACATGTTGAGCTGCCCACGGATCGGCCATACCCGTTGGTGGCCGATTACCGCGGCTCCAGCGTGGAAGTGCAGTGGCCGGCCGAACTTCAGGAACAGGTCGCGCGCCTGGCGCGGGCACACAACGCGACCAGTTTCATGGTCGTCCAGGCCGCCCTGACTGCGCTGCTGTCCACATTGAGCGCGAGTTCCGATGTGGCGGTGGGCTTTCCGATCGCGGGGCGGCGCGACCCGGCCCTGGACGATGTGGTCGGGTTCTTCGTCAACACCCTGGTGCTGCGAGTCGATCTGAGCGGCGATCCCAGCATCGCGGAGCTGCTGGCCCGGGTACGGCAGCGCAGCCTGGCCGCCTACGAACACCAGGACGTGCCCTTCGAGGTGCTCGTCGAACGGCTCAACCCCACGCGCAACCTGGCACACCACCCGCTGGTTCAGGTGATGGTGGCCTGGCAGAACAACGATCCCGTCGACCTGAGCCTTGGCGACGTGCAGGTCACGCCGCTGCCCCTGGAGACACAGGTTGCCCGGATGGATCTGGTCTGGTCGCTGGCCGAACGCTGGGACGACGTCGGCCGGCCCGCCGGCATCGCCGGAACGGTGGAATTCCGCACCGACGTCTTCGATGCGGCCAGCATCGAGACACTTGTCGCACGACTGCGGCAGGTGCTGTCGGCCATGGCCGCCGACCCCGCCCGGCCGCTGTCGTCGATCGACGTCCTCGACGAGGCGGAACACAGCCGCCTCGATGAGATCGGCAACCGCGCCGTCTTGACCCGGCCGTCGACCGGGCCGGTGTCGATACCCGCACTGTTCGCCGAACAGGTCGCTCGCGCACCGGGGGCGGTCGCGATCACTTCCGGGCGACGGTCGTGGACCTACCACGAGGTCGATGAATCGGCGAACCAGTTGGCGCACTTGCTCGTTGGTGAGGGCGCGGCCCCGGGCCAACGGGTGGCGGTGGCGATCCCGCGGTCGGCCCAAGCGATCGTCGCGATCCTGGCGGTGCTCAAGACCGGCGCGGCCTACGTGCCGATCGACCCGGCCCTACCGTCGGCCCGCATCGAATTCATGCTCACCGACGCCGCCCCGATCGCGACGATCAGCACCACCGAACTCCGCGCGACCCTGGGTATTTCCGGTCCGGTCATCGATATCGACCACCCCGGCGTGCGCACCCAACCGACGACCGGGCTGCCGGCGCCGGCGGCGGACAACATCGCGTACGTCATCTACACCTCGGGGACCACGGGCACCCCCAAGGGGGTCGCCGTCACCCACCACAACGTCACCCAACTGCTGCGGTCGGCGGACGCGGAAGTGGACCTCGGGCGGGTCTGGAGCCAGTGCCACTCGCTGGCGTTCGACTTCTCGGTCTGGGAAGTCTTCGGCTCGCTGTTGCGGGGCGGACGGCTCGTCGTCGTTCCCGACCAGGTGGTCCGATCGCCAGAAGACCTGCACGCCTTGCTGCTTGCCGAACAGGTCGACGTCTTGAGCCAGACCCCGTCGGCCGTGGCGGCGCTGCCGCCCGACGGCCTGGACTCGGTGGCGCTGATCGTCGGCGGTGAACCGTGCCCGCTCGAGGTGACGGATCGGTGGGCACCCGGACGCGTGATGGTCAACCAATACGGTCCGACCGAGACCACCATGTATGCGGCCATGACCGTGCCGCTCACCGCGGGTCTCGATTCGGTGCCCATCGGCTCGCCGGTACCGGGCGCCGCGCTGTTCGTGCTGGATCACTGGCTGCGCCCGGTGCCGCCCGGCGTGGTGGGGGAGCTGTACATCGCGGGGCGCGGCGTCGCCGCCGGTTATCCGGGCCGGGCCGGCCTGACGGCATCGCGGTTCGTCGCCTGCCCGTTCGGCGGGTCCGGTGCGCGCATGTACCGCACGGGGGACCTGGTGCGCTGGGGTGCGGATGCGCAGCTGGACTATCTCGGGCGCGCCGACGAACAGGTCAAGATCCGCGGCTATCGCATCGAGCTGGGCGAAATACACTCCGTGCTCACCGAATTGGAGGGCATCGAGCAGGCCGCGGTGATCGCCCGCGAAGACCACCCGGCCGCCGTCCGGCTGGTGGGGTATGTCACCGGAACGGCCGACCCGTCCGAAGTGCGGTCGCAGCTCGCCGAGCGGTTGCCGCCCTACATGGTGCCGGCCGCGGTCGTGACGCTCGATGAGATGCCGCTGACGGTCAACGGCAAGCTCGACACCCGCGCGCTGCCCGCCCCGGACTACGGTGGCAACGAGTACCGGGCCCCGGCCGACGCGATCGAGGAGGTCCTGGCCGGCATCTATGCCCAAGTCCTCGGGCTGGAGCGGGTCGGCATCGACGATTCATTCTTCGATCTGGGCGGGGACAGCATCCTGTCGATGCAGGTGGTGGCCCGCGCCCGCGCCGCGGGTGTAATGTGCCGGCCGCGCGATGTTTTCGTCGAGCAGACGGTGGCCCGGCTGGCCCGGGTCGTCACGCTGGCCACCGCCGAAGACGACGTGGCCGACGACGGGATCGGGCCGGTGGTGGCCACCCCCATCATGCGCTGGTTGCACGACATGGACGGTCCGATCGAGCAGTTCAACCAGACCATGGTGCTGGCGGCTCCGGTGGGGGTGGGCCAGGCCGACGTGCAGGTCGTGCTGCAGGCATTGCTGGATCGCCATCCCATGCTACGGCTCTGCGTCGACGACGACGGTGCCGGCGGATGGTCGCTCGAGGTTCCCGAGGCGGGCGCGGTGGACGCCCGCGCCTGGATGCGGACCGTCGACGTGCTCTCCGATGCGGCGTTGAAGCAGGCCCGGTCGCGGCTGAACCCGGGCGCCGGGGTGATGGTGAGCGCGGTATGGGCCAGTGCGACAAATGAATTGGCGCTGGTCATTCACCACCTGGCCGTCGATGCCGTGTCGTGGCGGACCTTGATCGAGGACATCAACATCGTCTGGGCGCAGCGCCACAGCGGCCAGCCCATCGGCCTGCCCACGGGTGGGACGTCGTTCGCGCGGTGGTCGTCGCTGCTGGCCGAGCATGCGCAGAGCCCGGCGGTGCTCGACCAGGAAGATGCGTGGCGGCGGATTGCGCAGACCCCGGCGCTGTTGCCGGGGGTCCAGCCCGAGGACACCTACGAGACGGCCGGGCAGCTGTCGGCGTCGCTGGACGTCGAGACGACGCGGCAGCTGCTGGGGGAGGTACCCGCGGCGTTTCACGCTGGGGTGCAGGACATCCTGTTGATCGCCTTTGGGATGGCCTTCACCGAATTCCTGGGGACGACGGCGCCCATCGGCATTGACATCGAGGGTCACGGGCGCGAGGAGCTGGGCCCGCACGTCGATTTGTCGCGCACGGTCGGCTGGTTCACCGCCAAGCACCCGGTGGCCCTGGAGGTCGGGGCGCTGGACTGGGGACGCGTGGTGGCCGGTGAGACCGCGCTGGGTGCGGTGATCAAGGATGCCAAGGAGCAATTGCGTGCCCTTCCGGACGGCCTGAGCTATGGGCTGCTGCGCTACCTGAATCCCCAACTCGGGCTGGGCGGTTCGGATCCGGTCATCGGGTTCAACTATCTTGGCCGGCTTGGTGGCGGGGTCGCGGAGTTGTCCGACGACGTGTGGCGGCTGAGCCGGAACAGTCCGTCGCTCAGCGCCGCGGCCGCAGCGCTGGGGCTGCCGTTGCCGCACACGGTGGAGCTCAACGCCGGCACCATGGACACCGAGGACGGCCCGCACTTGCAGGCGAATTGGGCGTGGGCGTCCTCGGCGCTAACCCACGACCAGGTAACGCGGTTGAGCGAGTTGTGGTTTGAGGCGCTGGCGGGAATCTGCGCCCATGTGCGCCGCGGCGGCGGTGGCCTGACCCCGTCCGACATCACCCCCGCCCGCCTGAGCCAGCAGCAGATCGACGAACTCGAACGGCGATACGATGTCGCCGACATCTTGCCGCTGACCCCGCTGCAGCAGGGACTACTGTTCCATGCCACGGCCACCCAGGGCGACGCCGACGTGTACGCGGTCCAGCTGACCATCACGTTGCGCGGCGCCCTCGATTCGCGCCGACTGCACCGAGCGGTGCACACCGTCATCGCCCGCCACCCCAACCTGGCGGCCCGGTTTGATTCCGAATTCGGCGACCCCGCGCAGATCTTCCCCGCTGCCCCGGACCTCGCCTACCAGTGCGTCGAGATCCGCGACGGCGACATCGAGGAGCGGGTGCAGCGGCTCTGCGTCGCCGAGCGCGTCGCGGCGCGAAACCTCAACGACGAACCGCCCTTCCGGGCCGCGCTGATCCGCACCCCGGACGACGAATACCGGTTCGTGCTCACCGTCCACCACATCGTGATGGACGGCTGGTCGCTCCCGGTCCTGCTGCAGGAAATCTTCGCCTGCTACTACGGGTCGCGGTTGCCCGCGGTTGCGCCCTACCGGAGCTTTATCACCTGGCTGGCCGACCGTGACGTACCCGCCGCACGCCTGGCGTGGCGTGACGCGCTCGACGGGTTCGACACCCCGACCCTGGTGGCACCGGCGGGCCGCATCGAGTTCGGGCCGCGCGGCGTGGCCGCGCTGCACCTGTCCGCGGAAAACACCCGTGCGCTAGGCCAACTCGCGCGTTCCTGCCGCACCACCCTCAACACCGTCCTGCAGGGCGCGTGGGCGCAGCTGCTGATGTGGCAGACCGGCCAACGCGACGTCGCCTTCGGCACCGCCGTCTCGGGCCGGCCGGCCGATCTGCCCGACGCGGAATCCATGGTGGGTCTGCTGATCAACACCGTGCCGGTGCGCGCCCGCGTTACCGCGACGACCACCGTCGCCGAATTGCTGGACCAGTTGCAGCGTGCCCACAACGACACCCTCGAACACCAGCACCTGGCGCTCAACGAGATTCACCGCATCACCGGCCACGACCAGCTATTCGACAGCCTGCTGGTGTACGAGAACTATCCCGTCAACGCCGCAACGCTATCGGGCGCCAATGACCTGACCGCCACGGCATTCACCAGCCACGAATACAACCACTACCCGCTGTCGCTGCAGGCCGTGCCGGGCGACGAACTAAGCCTGCGTGTCGAATTCGATACCGACGTGTTCGACCCGCCCGACATCGACAGGCTGACCGCGCGGCTGCGACGGCTCCTGGTGGCCATGGCCGCCGACGCGGCCCGGCCATTGGCGGCGCTGGACACGCTCGACATCTTGGAGCATCTCGAGCTGGCGCGGTGGGGGAATCGGGCGGCACTGGCCGAGCGGGCAAGCGCACCGGCATCACTCCCGGAGCTGTTCGCCGCACAGGTGGTCCGCGTCCCCGATGCGGTCGCGTTGACCGTCGACGGCCGCTCGATGACGTATCGCGAACTCGACGAGGCGTCGAACCGCCTGGCGCACCTACTGCTCGACCATGACATCGGCGCGGGAGACGTGGTGGCGCTGCTGTTTTCCCGGTCTTGCGAGGCGATCGTGGCCATGCTGGCGGTCTTGAAGTCCGGGGCGGCATACCTGCCGATCGACCCGGCGCTGCCGGCGTCCCGCATCGGCCTCATGGTCGATGACGCCGCACCCTCCGTCGCGCTCAGCACGACAGCCCTGCGGTCGCGGCTGGCCGGGTTCGGCCTGCCGGTCATCGACGTCGACGACACCGCCGCACCCGACCATCCCGGCACCGCGCTGCCGGCGCCCGCGCCCGAGAACATCGCCTACGTGATCTACACGTCGGGCACCACCGGCGTCCCCAAAGGCGTTGCCGTCACCCACCGCAACGTCGCCCGACTACTGGAATCACTGCACGCGCCGCTGCCCGGTGCGGGCGTGTGGTCACAATGTCATTCGTATGGCTTCGACGTCTCGATCCAGGAGATCTGGGGCGCCCTGGCCGGCGGCGGCCGGCTGGTCATCGTTCCCGAGTCGGTGACCCGCTCACCGGATGAGCTGCGCGCCTTGCTGATCGCCGAGCAGGTCAGCGTGCTCAGCCACACCCCGTCGGCGCTGGCGGCGCTGTCACCGCACAACCTCGACACCGCGCTGATCATCGGCGGCGAACCCTGCCCGGCCGCCCTCGCCGACCAGTGGGCCCCACGACGGGTGATGATCAACGCCTACGGCCCGACCGAAACCACCGTGGACGCGGTGCTCAGTGCGCCGCTGGCCGCGGGCGCGGGAGCGCCACCGCTCGGCTCGCCGGTATCCGGGACGGCCCTGTTCGTGATGGACGGCTGGCTGCGGCCGGTGCCGGCCGGCGTGATCGGCGAGCTGTATGTGGCCGGGGCCGGCGTGGCCGTCGGTTATCTGCGCCGGGCGGGCCTGACCGCGTCCCGGTTTGTGGCCTGCCCGTTCGGCGGCGACGGCGCGCGCATGTACCGGACCGGAGACCTGGTGCGTTGGTCCGCGGACGGCCAGCTGCATTACGTCGGGCGCGCCGACGAGCAGGTCAAGATCCGTGGCCATCGCATCGAGCTGGGTGAAATACGCAGCGCGTTCGCCGGATTGGACGGCGTGGGGCAGGCGGTTGTGATCGCCCGCGAGGACCGGCCGGGCGACAAGCGGCTCGTCGCGTACCTCACCGGGACCGCCGATGTGGCCACGGCCCGCGCCCGGCTCGCCGAGCGGCTGCCGGCCTACATGGTGCCGGCCGCGGTGGTTGGCATCGAGGCATTGCCGTTGACGCCCAACGGGAAACTGGATGCCCGCGCGCTCCCGGCGCCCGAATACACCGCCGGTGAGTATCGGGTCCCGTCCACCCCGACCGAGGAAATCCTGGCCGGTATCTACGCGCAAGTCCTCGGGGTCGAGCGGGTCGGCGCCGACGATTCGTTCTTCGATCTGGGCGGGGACTCGCTATCTGCGATGCGGGTGATCGCCACGATCAACACCACGCTCGACGCCCATGTCGGGGTGCGGACGTTGTTCGAGGCGCCCTCGGTTGGCCAGCTGGCGTCGCGCGTCGGTGCGGGCGGGGGCAGGCTCGACGGCGTGACGGCGCACGAGCGGCCCGCGGTGGTGCCGCTGTCGTTCGCCCAATCGCGGTTGTGGTTCATCGACCAGCTGCACGGCCCGTCCCCCGTGTACAACATGGCGGCGGCGTTGCGGCTGAGCGGACGCCTGGACGCCGCCGCCCTCGGGGCGGCGCTGCGAGACGTCGTGGCGCGCCACGAAAGCCTGCGCACGGTGTTCGCCGCCGTCGAGGGCATACCCCAGCAGGTGGTGTTGGCCCCCGAGCGGGCCGACGTCACATGGCTGGCCATCGACGCCACCGGCTGGTCGCCGGCCCGGCTGGAGGACGCCATCCGCGACACGGCGCGGCACACCTTCGACCTGGCAACCGAAATTCCCTTGCGCGCACAGCTTTTCCGCGTCGACGACGAGGAACACGTCCTGGTGGCGGTGGTGCACCACATCGCCGCCGACGGGGGGTCGCTGGGTCCGCTGGTGCGCGATTTGGCGGTTGCCTACGCCAGTCGCGCGGTCGGGGACGCCCCGGACTGGGCGCCGTTGCCGGTGCAGTATGTCGACTACACGCTATGGCAGCGAGGCCAATTCGGTGATCTGGAAGATCCGGACAGCCCGATCGCGGCGCAGCTGGCGTACTGGAAGCAGGAGCTAGCCGGGTTGCCCGAGCGCCTCGAGCTGCCCACCGATCGGCCGTATCCGTTGGTCGCGGACTACCGCGGGGCGAGTGTGGCCGTGGATTGGACCGCCGAGTTGCAGCAGCGGGTGCGCGCGGTGGCCAATGCGCACAACGCGACGAGCTTCATGGTGGTGCAGGCCGCGCTGGCGGTGTTGCTGGCCAAGATCTGCGCGAGTTCGGATGTGGCGGTGGGGTTCCCGATCGCCGGCCGGCGCGATTCGGCGCTGGACGACGTGGTGGGCTTCTTCGTCAACACCCTGGTGTTGCGCGTCGAAGTGGGCGGAGATCCTACTATCGCCGAAATCCTGGCCCAGGTTCGCAAACGCAGCCTGGCCGCCTACGAGCACCAGGACGTGCCGTTCGAGGCGCTGGTGGAGCGGCTCAATCCCGCCCGCAGCCTGGCGCATCACCCGCTGGTTCAGGTGATGCTGGCCTGGCAGAACACCGAGGCCACCGACCTGAGCCTCGGCGATGTGCGGGTGACCCCGCTGCCGGTCGACACCCGCACCGCCCGTACGGACCTGGCGTGGTCGCTGGCCGAGCGCTGGGCGCAGGACGGCACGCCGGCCGGGATCGGGGGAGCGGTGGAGTTCCGCACCGACGTCTTCGACACCGCCACCATCGAGACGCTGATCGGGCGTTTGCAGCGGGTGCTGGACGCCATGACCGCCGACCCCGCCCGGCGACTGTCGTCGATCGACGTGCTCGGCGCCGACGAGCGTGCGCGCCTCGATGCGATCGGCAACCGCGCGGCATTGTCCCAGCCCCGCGTCGAATCGCCGTCGATCCCCGCGTTGTTCGCCGACCAGGTGGCGCGCCGCCCGCAGGCGATGGCGCTGACGTCCGGCGGTCGGTCGATGACCTATCGGGAGCTCGACGAGACGTCAAACCGATTGGCGCAGCGGCTCATTGACAAGGGCGCTGAGCCCGGGCAGTGCGTGGCCGTGCTGATGGAGCGCTGCGCGCAGGCCGTCGTCGCGATCCTTGCGGTGCTCAAGACGGGGGCGGCCTACCTGCCGATCGACCCCGCGGTCCCGCAGCACCGGGTGGGGTTCATGCTCGCCGACGCCGAACCCATCGCCGCCATCACCACCCGTGGCCTGCGGCCGCGACTGGACGGGTTCGAGGTGGCGGTCATCGACCCCGACGACACCGCCGCACAAGCCCACCCCGCCGGCGCAGTGCCGGCGCCCGCGGCCGAGAACATCGCCTACGTCATCTACACCTCCGGCACCACCGGAACCCCGAAGGGCGTTGCGGTCACGCACCGCAACGTCACCGAGCTGCTGGACTCCCTGCACGGCCGACTCGCATCGACGACCGGGGTGTGGAGCCAGTGCCACTCGCTGGCCTTCGACTTCTCGGTGTGGGAGATCTTCGGCGCGCTGCTGGGCGGTGGGCGGCTGCTGGTCGTGCCCGACGACGTGGTGCGCTCGCCGGAAGACCTGCGCACCTTGCTGATTGACGAAGACGTCAGCGTCCTCAGCCAGACGCCGTCGGCGTTCTTTGCGCTGCAGAGCGCCGACGCCCCGCGCTCGGAACGCCAACTCAACCCGCACGCCGTGGTGTTCGGCGGCGAGGCGCTGGCTCCCCAGCGCCTGGGCAAATGGGTGCACGACCACCCGCGACACCCGCGACTGATCAACATGTACGGCATCACCGAGACGACGGTGCACGCCTCGTTCCGCGAGATCGTCGACGCCGACATCGATGGCCACGTCAGCCCCATCGGAAAACCGCTGGCGCATCTCGGGTTCTTCGTCCTGGACGCATGGTTGCGGCCGGTGCCCGCCGGCGTGATGGGCGAGCTGTATGTGGCCGGGGCCGGCGTAGCCGCCGGCTATCTGGGCCGGGCCGGTTTGACGGCGTCGCGGTTTGTGGCCTGCCCGTTCGGCGGCGACGGCGCGCGCATGTATCGGACCGGCGATGTGGTGCGCTGGGGCCAGGACGGGCAGCTGCAGTACGTCGGGCGCGCCGACGAGCAGGTCAAGATCCGTGGCCATCGCATCGAGCTCGGTGAAATCCAGAGCGCGATAGCCGAATTGGAGGGCGTCGCGCAGGCGGCGGTGATCGCCCGCGAGGACCGGCCGGGCGACAAGCGGCTCGTCGGCTATCTCACCGGTCCCGCCGATCCGGCCGCGGTGCGCGCCCAGCTGGCCGAACGGTTACCCGCCTACATGGTGCCGGCCGCGGTGGTGGCCATCGAGGCACTGCCGTTGACACCCAACGGCAAACTCGACACCCGCGCCCTGCCCGCGCCGGACTACCACGGCATCGATCAGTACAGCGCCCCGGTCACCGCCGTCGAGCAGACCATGGCCGACATCTACGCCCACGTGCTGGGCGTCGACCGCGTCGGGATCGATGACTCCTTCTTCGACCTCGGCGGCGACTCGCTGTCGGCGATGCGGCTGGTCGCCGAGGTCAACACCAATCTCGATGCCCACCTTGGTGTTCGGGCCCTGTTCGAAGCGCCCACCATCCGGCGCCTGGCGGCGCGCCTGGGCGCCGACGGGAGAGATCGCCTGCCGCTGGTGGCCGGTGAGCGGCCGGAAGTGGTGCCCCTGTCGTTCGCGCAGTCGCGGCTGTGGTTCATCGGTCAATTGCACGGACCGTCGCCGGTGCACAACATGGCGATCGCCCTGCGGCTGCACGGGCGTCTGGACGGCGAGGCCTTCGGCGCCGCGCTGGCCGATGTGGTGGCCCGGCACGAAAGCCTGCGCACCCTCTTCCCGGCGCGCGAGGGCATACCTCGGCAGCTGGTGGTCGAGGTCGACGACGCCGAATTCGGTTGGCAGATCACCGATGCGCGCGGGTGGTCGTCCGCCCGGCTGGGCAAGGCCATCGACACCGTGGTGGGCCACCGCTTCGACCTGGCCACCGAGCTTCCGTTGCGGGCACTGCTGTTCCGGCTCGACGATAACGAGTACCTGTTGGTGGCCGTGCTGCACCACATCGCCGCCGACGGCTGGTCGTTGACCCCGCTGGTGCGGGATCTGGGGGAGGCGTACGCCAGCCGGGTGGTCGGGGACGCCCCGGACTGGACGCCGCTGCCGGTGCAGTATGTCGACTACACGCTGTGGCAGCGCGCGCAATTCGGCGAACTGCAGGATCCGCACAGCCTGATCGCCGGACAGTTGCGCTACTGGGAACACACCCTGGCCGGAATGCCCGAGCGGCTGGAATTGCCCACCGATCGGCCGTATCCGTTGGTGGCCGATTTCGGCGGGGCGAGTGTGGCCGTGGATTGGACCGCCGAATTGCAGCAGCGGGTGCGCGCGGTGGCCAATGCGCACAACGCGACGAGCTTCATGGTGGTGCAGGCCGCGCTGGCGGTGTTGCTGGCCAAGATCTGCGCGAGTTCGGATGTGGCGGTGGGGTTCCCGATCGCCGGGCGGCGCGATCCGGCGCTGGACGACGTGGTGGGCTTCTTCGTCAACACCCTGGTGTTGCGGGTCGACCTTGCCGGTGATCCCACCATCGCCGAGGTGCTGGCTCACGTGCGCGCACGCAGCCTGGCCGCCTACGAGCACCAGGACGTGCCCTTCGAGGTCCTCGTGGAGCGGCTCAATCCCGCCCGCAGCCTGGCGCATCACCCGCTGGTTCAGGTCATGTTGGCCTGGCAGAACACCGACGCGGCCGACCTGAGCCTCGGCGACGTGCGGGTCACCCCGGTGCCGGTCGACACCCGCACCGCCCGAATGGATCTCGCGTGGTCGCTGGCCGAACGCTGGACCACCGACGGGCAGCCCGCCGGGATCGGCGGAGCGGTGGAGTTCCGCACCGACGTCTTCGACACCGCCACCATCGAAGCCCTGATCATCCGGCTGCATCGGGTGCTGACGGCCATCACCGCCGACCCCACCCAGCGGTTGTCGTCGGTCGATGTGCTCGGTGCCGACGAGCACGCGCGCCTCGATGCCGTCGGCAACCGGGCGGTGTTGACGCGCCCGTCGCACCGGCCCGCATCGATCCCGGAGGTGTTCGCCGGCCACGTCGCGCGCGACCCCGAAGCCGTGGCCATCCGCTACGGAGCGTGCTCGTGGACTTACCTGGAACTCGAGGAGCGCGCGAACCGGTTGGCGCACTTGCTCGTTGACCACGGCGCGGGGCCGGGGCGGTGCGTGGCGGTGCTGGTCGAACGCTCAGCCCGGGCGGTCGCCGCGATCCTGGCGGTGCTCAAGACGGGCGCCGCGTATGTGCCGATCGACCCGGCCCTGCCGGCGGCGCGGATCGAGTTCATGCTCACCGACGCCGCGCCGGCCGCGGTGCTCACCACCGCCGAGTTGCGTTCGCGGATAGTCGATTCCGGCCCGCTCGTCATCGACATCGACGATCCGGCGATCCAGGACCTGCCCACGACGGCGCTGCCGGCACCGGCACCGCACGACGTCGCTTACACGATCTACACCTCGGGCACCACCGGTGTTCCCAAGGGCGTGGCGGTCACCCACCACAACGCCACCCAACTGTTCGCCTCGCTGGGTGCTGCAGGTCTGCCGGCGGCGCCGGGCAAGGTGTGGAGCCAGTGCCACTCGCTGGCCTTCGACTTCTCGGTGTGGGAGATCTTCGGCGCGCTGCTGCACGGCGGACGGGTGCTGGTGGTGCCCGACGACGTGGTGCGCTCGCCGAAAGACCTGCACGCCTTGCTGGTTGCCGAGAACGTCGACATGCTGACCCAGACACCGTCCGAGGCGGGGTTGCTCGCCACCGACGGCCTGGACTCGACGGTGCTGGCCGTCGCCGGTGAAGCGTGCCCGACCGAACTCGTGGACCGCTGGGCCCCGGGACGGGTGATGGTCAACGTCTACGGGCCCACCGAGATCACCATCGTCGCGGCCGTCAGCGCGCCGCTGATCCCGGGGCCCGAGGTGCCGCCGATCGGTTCACCGCTGTCCGGCGCCGCGTTGTTCGTCCTCGACGCATGCCTGCAACCGGTGCCCGCGGGGGTGGTCGGCGAGTTGTATGTGGCCGGCGGCGGCGTGTCCACCGGCTACCTGGGTCGGCCCGGCCTGACCGCGTCGCGGTTCGTGGCGTGCCCGTTCGGCGGGACCGGTGCGCGCATGTATCGCACCGGGGACCTGGCGTGGTGGGGGACCGACGGGCAACTGCGCTACGTCGGGCGCGCCGACGAGCAGGTCAAGATCCGCGGGTACCGCATCGAACTCGGCGAGATCCAGGCCGCGCTGGCCGCGCTGGACGGCGTGGACCGGGCGCTGGTGATCGCGCGCGAGGACCGCCCCGGTGACAAGCGGCTGGTCGGATACATCACCGGAACGGCCAACCCCGCCGAGATCCGCACCCTGCTGGCCGAGCGGCTGCCCGCCTACATGGTGCCGGCCGCGGTGGTGGTGTTGCCCGCGCTGCCGTTGACGCCCGGCGGCAAACTCGACACCCGCTCGCTGCCGGCGCCCGACTACCAGGGCCCCGACGACTACCTCGCTCCGACCACCGCGGTCGAGGAGATCCTGGCCTGGCTCTACGCCCAGGTGCTGGGTCTCGAGCGGGTCGGGGTTCAGGAGTCGTTCTTCGATCTGGGCGGGGATTCGCTGTCGGCGATGCGCCTGGTCGCCGCGATCTACAACGCCCTGGACATCCACCTGCCGGTGCGCGCCGTCTTCGAGGCGCCGTCGGTGCGCAGCCTGAGCCAGCAGCTGAACGGCGATCATGGTGCGGCAGAAGGCCTTCGGGCCGACTTCGCATCCGTGCACGGCCGCGACGCGACCGAGGTGTACGCCAGCGATCTCACGCTGGACAAGTTCATCGACGCCCCGACGCTGTCCGGCGCGCCGGCGCTGCCGGGCGCGGGCACCCGGGTGCGCACGGTCCTGCTGACCGGGGCCACCGGCTTCCTCGGCCGGTACCTGGTGCTGCAGTGGCTCGAACGGCTGGAACTGGCCGACGGCAAGTTGATCTGCCTGGTGCGGGCCACCTCGGATGAGGATGCGCGGCGCCGTCTCGAAAAGACCTTCGACAGCGGCGATCCCGCGCTGCTGCGGTACTTCCACGAACTCGCCGACGACCATCTCGAGGTCATCGCCGGCGACAAGGGGCGGCCCGATCTCGGTGTCGACGAACAAACCTGGCAGCGGCTGGCCGCCACCGTCGATCTGATCGTGGACTGCGCGGCCGTGGTCAACGGCGTGCTGCCCTACAGCGAGCTGTTCGCCCCCAACGTGGCGGGCACCGCCGAGCTGATCCGGTTGGCGCTCACCACCAAACTCAAGCCGTACACCTACGTCTCGACGGCCAACGTCGGCGACCAGATCGACCCGTCGGCGTTCACCGAGGACGCCGACGTCCGGACCGCCGGCCCGATCCGGATCATCGACGGCAGCTACGCCAACGGGTACGGCAACAGCAAGTGGGCGGGCGAGGTGCTGCTGCGCGAGGCCAACGACCTGTGCGGGCTCCCGGTTTCGGTGTTTCGCTGCGACATGATCCTGGCCGACACCACCTATGCCGGCCAGCTGAACCTGTCGGACATGTTCACCCGGATGGTGCACAGCGTGGTGGCCAGCGGGGTCGCGCCGCGCTCGTTCTACGAGCTCGACGCGCACGGCAACCGGCAGCGCGCGCACTTCGATGCCCTGCCGGTCGAGTTCGTCGCCGCGGCGATCACCACGCTGGGCGCCCAGGTGCTCGACGGGTTCGAGACCTATCACGTGATGAACCCGCACGACGACGGCATCGGGCTCGACGAATACGTTGACTGGGTCATCGAGGCCGGTTACCCGGTGCAGCGCATCGACGACTTCACCGAGTGGCTGCAACGGATGGAGGCCGCCCTGCACGCGTTGCCGGAACGGCAGCGCCACCAGTCGGTGCTGCAGCTGCTGCAGTTGCGCAACGCCCAGCACGTGCCGCCCGCGGACCCGGCTCGCGGGTGCCTGGCGCCGACGGACCGATTCCGCGCCACCGTGCAGGAAGCCAAAATCGGCCCCGACAACGACATCCCGCAAATCAGCCCGGCGGTGATCGTCAAATACGTGACCGACCTGCAACTGCTCGGGCTGCTCGAGCCACCGACCTGACGTCAGACACGCGCCGGGCTAGCGTGGCTGAGATGGGCGGCGAAGTGCAGCGAAGCTGGGAGTTCGTGGCGGCGCCGACGCGCAATGCGCCCGGCGTCACGTCGATGGTGGGTTATCGCTCGCTGGAGGTGCCCGAGACTGTGCATCGCGGTTTGCCGTCGTCGATGTTGACGTTCATTGTCAGCCTCGACGACGGGGTGGAGGCCGCACCCACCGCCGATGGGCTGGCGAGTTCTCGGCCCAACCCGTTGGTCCTCGGGGGATTACACGTGCAGGCCAGCCATGTGCGGCAGCGGCGTGCCCAAGCGGGTGTGCAGCTGGCGGTGCACCCGTTGGCGTCGCGCGCACTGTTCGGTGTGCCCAGCGCCGAGCTGCCCGTCACCGCCTACGACGGTGTCGATGTACTCGGCCGCCGCGCGATCGAGCTCTCCGAACGTGTCGCCGAAGCGCGCCATTGGCCCCAGGTCTTCGCAACGGTGGCCGATTACCTCGTCGATGCCCGGCGCCGCCACGACGATGTGACCGTGCGTCCCGAGGTCGCGCATGCCTGGCACCTGATGGAGCGCACTCAGGGGCGAATTCCCTTGGGCGTGTTGGCAGATCGTGTCGGAGTGAGTGCGAGATGGATGACCACGCTGTTCCAGCGGGAGGTTGGCAGATCTCCGAAGACGGTGTTGAGGCTCATGCGATTCCAGCACGCGACGGCGAGCATCGCGGCGTCGGCGCGTCGAACCGGCCGGGTCGACCTCGCCGCGGTCGCAGCCGATGCCGGGTATTGGGACCAGGCGCACCTGACCCGTGAGTTCGGCCGGTTCGCCGGGGTGCCGCCAAGGGAATGGCTGGCCGAAGAGTTCCGAAACATACAAGACGGCGGGCACTCGTCCGGTTCACGATGGGACCATGACTACTTCGAATCCGACCGTCTGGTTGACGCTGCAGGCACATAACGCTGTCAAACTCATCGACTACTACGTCGACGTGTTCGGCTTCGTCGTCGCGGCCCGATACGGCGAGGGCGACAGGGTCGATCACGCCCAGCTGAATTGGCCGGAAGGCAGCGGCGGGATCATGCTGGGTAGCCACAAGGCCGGCGCGGACTGGTCGCGTGAACCGGGAACCGCCGGCGGCTACATCGTCACCGGCGATCCCGCCGCCCTCTACGAACGGGTGCTCTCACACGAGGCGGAAATCGTTCGCCCGCTCGGCAAAACCGATTACGGTGCAACCGAATTCGCCGTCCGCGACGCTGAAGGCAACTTGTGGTCATTCGGCGACTACGTCGGCGAGCCTATGCCGAGCTGATCGCTGAGGCCCCGACGCCTGGCTACCATGACCGTAGAACGCGACGGTCCCGCCAGCACGGAGGAGTGCTCATCCGATGACAACAGCGCGCCTGCCTAAACTGCCACTCGACGAAGCCAAGGCCGCCGCCGACGAAGCGGCCGTCCCCAATTACATGGCCGAGCTCAGCATCTTCCAGGTGCTGCTCAACCATCCGCCGCTGGCGCGTGGCATCAACGACCTGCTCGCCACCATGCTCTGGCACGGGGCCCTCGACTCGCGGCTGCGCGAGCTGGTGATCATGCGGATCGGCTGGCTCACCTCCTGCGACTACGAATGGACACAGCACTGGCGGGTCGCGTCCCGGCTCGGCGTTCCTGCCGACGATCTGCTGGGCGTGCGGGATTGGCCGAATCACGCGGGGTTCGGGTCCATCGAGCGGGCCGTGCTCGCGGCCACCGACGACGTGGTGCGCGACGGCGCGGTCAGTTCCGCGAGCTGGGCGGCATGCGTGCGCGAATTCGAGGGTGACACAACGGTTCTCGTCGAACTGGTGACGGTCATCGGTGCCTGGCGGATGGTCGCGTCGATCTTGCAGAGCCTGGAGGTGCCGCTCGAGGAGGGCGTGTCGAGCTGGCCGCCGGACGGCCGGTCTCCCCGGTCTTAGCGCCGGCGCGCACACCTGAGTTGCCCACGCGCCGTAGCCGATTGACTTAGCAGTCGATAACTCTTAGCGTCGGGCAATGAGAACCAGGGTCGCCGAGATGCTCGGAGTCGAATTCCCGATCTGCGCCTTCAGCCACTGCCGCGACGTGGTGGCGGCGGTGACCAATGCGGGCGGCTTCGGCATCCTGGGCGCCACCGCGCACAGCCCCCAACGCCTGCAGAGCGAGCTGACCTGGATCGAGGAACAGACCGGCGGTAAGCCCTACGGAGTCGACCTGCTGCTGCCGCCCAAATACGTCGGCGCCGAGCAAGGCGGCATCGACACCACCCAGGCCCGCACCCTGCTGCCCGACGAACATCGCGCGTTCGTCGACGACCTGCTGGCCCGCTACGGCGTCACCGCGAGCGCCGAGGAGCCCCGCGCCTGGCTGGGTGGCCTGAACATCTCGCCCAAGACGTATGAGCCGCTGCTCGACGTCGCCTTCTCCAACAACATCCGGCTGATCGCCAGCGCGCTCGGCCCGCCCCCGGCGGACCTCGTCGAACGCGCGCACGACCGCGACGTGCTGGTGGCCGCGCTGGCCGGCACCACCCGGCACGCGCAACGGCACGCCGCCGCGGGCGTCGACCTGATCGTCGCCCAGGGCACCGAGGCGGGCGGCCACACCGGCGAGGTGGCGACCATGGTCCTGGTGCCCGAGGTCGTCGACGCGGTGGCGCCGGTACCCGTCCTCGCCGCCGGCGGGATCGCCCGCGGGCGGCAGATCGCCGCGGCGCTGGCCCTGGGCGCCGAGGGCGTGTGGTGCGGCTCGGTGTGGCTGACCACCGAAGAGGCCGAGACGGTGCCCGTGGTCAAGGAGAAGTTCCTGGCCGCCAGCTCGTCGGACACGGTGCGGTCGCGCTCGATGACGGGCAAGCCGGCGCGGATGCTGCGCACGGCCTGGACCGACGAGTGGGAGCGGCCGGAAAACCCGGAGCCGCTGGGCATGCCGTTGCAGACAGCGCTGATCACCGAGCCGCAGGTGCGCATCAACCAGGCCGCCGCCCACCAGGGCGCCAAGGCGCGTGAGCTGGCCACCTACTTCGTCGGGCAGGTGGTGGGCTCGCTCGACCGGGTCCGCCCGACGCGTTCGGTGGTGCTGGACATGGTCGAGGAGTTCATCGACACCATCGGCCGGCTCGACGGCCTGGTCGAGAAGTGATTCGCCGCGGCCGGGCCAACTGCGCGGAATTGACGGATTCCTGACGGCTGGCGCGCATATGCGCAGCTCGGCGCGGTGAAGCTGGCCGAATGCTGTGTGCGCCCCTCATGAATGCGTACAGAATCTCGGACACGCTATCCAGGGATTTGACCGCGTCAGTGCCGTCGTGCATCATCGGTCGGGTAAGCACCTCGTTAGGTGAGGCGTCTACACGAATACAGGCCACTGACCCCGAACGTCGAAAGACGCCCCGGGTCAGGACAGCTCCTCCCGGCTTAAGGGTTGAGCCCAGGTGGCTTCCGGCTCGGATTGTTTTCCCGGGCCAGGACACGTCGTGTGGTGCCGAAGCTCTGACGAGTGGGGTGCGGATCTCCGACGGTCGTCGGGTTCTGCTCCTTTGCTGCGCATAGATTGCATGCGGCCCGCGCATGCGTCGTGACCGCGAGGAGGTGAGGGACACATGAGTTCTAGCGATAGTCCGGACCGAAGTCCGAACTGTGTTTCGTCCCGATCCGGTCTCCGGCGCGCGTCGTCGCAACGCTAAGTGGTTATCGCCCAAGCGTTTTGAGATCACACGGGATGGGACACATCAGCCCAGTCAGTCCCCCGTTGGATCTCCCCTTTAGGAGGCGATGATGACCGCAGCTTTCTACGACGAAGTGCTCACCGTAGCTCCCGCCCCCACGCTGACCGTGGTGCGCGACACCGACACGATCCCGGCGCCCGCCCAGGCTCCCGCGGCCAAGGCCCGCCGCCCGTCCGGCAACGCACCGTTCGGCGCCGGGAGCGACCCGCTGGTCGACGGCGCCGCCCGTCTGCTGAGCGTCCCGCTGCGTCACGTGTACGCCGCGCTGTGGCGGGTTGGCGTCCTCGAAGTCCGGGCCTGAAAGCCGAACTTCGATGGACGTCGAAAAACCGTGGCTCCAAGGGGCCGCCTGGCCGCAGACGTAGCTCTGCGCCTTGGCGACCCCTTGGAGTGCACCCGGATTTGCGGGTCTTCGTAGAATCGATCTACTGGCGTCGATCCGGCCATCACCGGGGAGCCTTCGGAAGAACAGCCGTCCTGGCTCAGTAGAACCGAACGGGTAGGCCCGTCACAGCCGTCATCGAGCGGCCACGCGAAAGCGCGGCAAGCGGGGTGGTACCGCGGCGCTCGCGCAGCCAGCGCGTCGTCGTCCCCGGTTTGCACCGTGGCACAGGAGACAACGCGCATCGTGACCGATACACCCGGCCCCGAAGCTGACCTCGAGGCTCAGCCGGTGGACTCCGTCCAGGCCTACCCCAAGCCGGCTGGCGGAGCGCCCGACTTCCCGGCGCTCGAGCTGGAGGTGCTGGACTACTGGGCCCGCGACGACACCTTCCGGGCCAGCATCGCCCGCCGTGACGGCGCGCCGGAATACGTGTTCTACGACGGCCCGCCGTTCGCCAACGGGCTGCCGCACTACGGGCACCTGCTCACCGGCTACGTCAAGGACATCGTCCCGCGCTACCGCACCATGCGCGGCTACAAGGTGGAGCGCCGCTTCGGCTGGGACACCCACGGGCTGCCGGCCGAGCTCGAAGTCGAGCGCCAGCTGGGCATCACCGACAAATCGCAGATCGACGACATGGGCATCGCCGCGTTCAACGACGCCTGCCGCGCCTCGGTGCTGCGCTACACCGACGAATGGCAGGCCTACGTCACCCGCCAGGCGCGCTGGGTCGACTTCGACAACGACTACAAGACGCTGGACCTGCCCTACATGGAGTCGGTGATCTGGGCGTTCAAACAGCTCTGGGACAAGGGCCTGGCCTACGAGGGCTACCGGGTGTTGCCCTACTGCTGGCGCGACGAAACCCCGCTGTCCAACCACGAATTGCGGATGGACGACGACGTGTACCAGAGCCGCCAGGACCCCGCGCTGACGGTGGGATTCAAAGTCACCGGCGGCGACTTGGATGGCGCGCATCTGTTGGTGTGGACGACGACGCCGTGGACCCTGCCGTCCAACCTGGCCGTCGCCGTCAACCCCGACGTGACCTACGTCGAGGTCGAGGCCCACGGCAAGCGTTTCGTCCTGGCCGAGCCGCGGCTGGCCGCCTACGCGCGCGAGTTGGGGGACGAACCCGAGGTGCTGGCCACCCACCGCGGCGCCGACCTGCTCGGCACCCGCTACCTGCCGCCGTTCCCGTACTTCATGGATACGGACAACGCATTTCAGGTGCTGCCCGGTGAGTTCGTCACCACCGAGGACGGTACCGGCATCGTGCACATGGCGCCGGCCTACGGCGAGGACGACATGGCGACCACCGACCAGGTCGGCATCACCCCGGTCACCCCGGTCGATTCCAAGGGGCGCTTCGACGCCACGGTCCCGGATTACCAGGGGCAGCACGTCTTTGACGCCAACCCGCACATCATCCGCGACCTGAAGAACGGCAGCGGCCCGGCCGCGGCCAACGGCGCGGTGCTGCTGCGCCACGAAACCTACGAGCATCCCTACCCGCACTGCTGGCGCTGCCGCAACCCGCTGATCTATCGGGCGGTGTCCTCGTGGTTCGTCGCGGTCACCGAATTCCGGGATCGGATGGTCGAACTCAACCAGCAGATCACCTGGTATCCCGAGCATGTCAAGGACGGCCAGTTCGGCAAGTGGCTGCAGGGCGCCCGCGACTGGTCGATCTCGCGAAACCGCTACTGGGGCACCCCGATTCCGGTGTGGAAGTCAGACGATCCCGCCTACCCGCGGATCGACGCCTACGGCAGCCTCGACGAGCTCGAACGCGACTTCGGGGTGCGGCCCACCAACCTGCACCGGCCCTTCATCGACGAGCTGACCCGGCCAAACCCCGACGACCCGACCGGGGCCAGCACGATGCGCCGCATCCCCGACGTGCTCGACGTGTGGTTCGACTCGGGGTCCATGCCGTATGCGCAGGTGCATTTCCCGTTCGAGAATGCCGACTGGTTCGACGGCCATTACCCGGGCGACTTCATCGTCGAGTACATCGGGCAGACCCGCGGCTGGTTCTACACCCTGCACGTGCTGGCTACCGCGCTCTTCGACCGTCCCGCCTTCAAAACCTGTGTGGCACATGGCATCGTGCTGGGATCCGACGGCCAGAAGATGAGCAAGTCGCTGCGCAACTATCCCGATGTCAGCGAGGTGTTCGATCGCGACGGCTCCGACGCCATGCGCTGGTTCCTGATGGCCTCGCCGATCCTGCGGGGGGGCAATCTCATCGTCACCGAGCAGGGCATCCGCGAGGGGGTGCGCCAGGTGCTGCTGCCGTTCTGGAACGCCTACAGCTTCCTGGCCCTCTACGCGCCCAAAGTCGGTACGTGGCGCACCGATTCGACGCAGGTGCTGGACCGCTACATCCTGGCCAAGCTCGCCGAGCTGCGCGACGACCTGACCCACGAGATGGACACCTGCGACATCTCGCGGGCCTGCGAGCAGCTGCGCCAGTTCACCGAGGCGCTGACGAACTGGTATGTGCGCCGGTCGCGTTCGCGGTTCTGGGAAGAAGATGTCGACGCCATCGACACCTTGCACACCGTGCTGGAGGTGACCGCGCGGCTGGCCGCGCCGCTGCTTCCGTCGGTGACCGAGATCGTGTGGCGCGGCCTGACTTCGCAGCGGTCGGTGCACCTCACCGATTGGCCGCAGGCCGGTGAGGTGCCCGCCGACCCCGACCTGGTCGCCGCGATGGATCAGGTCCGCGAGGTCTGCTCGGCCGCGTCGTCGTTGCGCAAGGCCAAGAAGCTGCGGGTGCGGTTGCCGCTGCCGAAACTCACGGTGGCGGTGGAGAATCCGCAGCGACTGGAGCCCTTCGCCGACCTGATCGCCGATGAGCTCAACGTGAAGAGTGTCGAGCTGACCGACGCGATCGACACCTACGGCCGCTTCGAGCTCACCGTCAACGCGCGGGTGGCCGGGCCGCGGCTGGGCAAGGACGTGCAGGCGGCCATCAAGGCGGTCAAGGCGGGGGAGGGCGTCGTCAATCCGGACGGCACCCTGACGGCCGGACCCGCGGTGCTGCAACCCGAGGAATACAGCTCACGCCTGGTCGCGGCCGATCCGGAATTCACCGCGGCCCTGCCCGACGGGGCGGGGCTGGTGGTGCTGGACGGCACGGTGACCCCGGAACTCGAGGCCGAAGGCTGGGCCAAGGACCGGATCCGCGAGCTGCAGGAGCTGCGCAAGTCGACGGGTTTGGATGTCTCCGACCGGATTTCGGTGGTGATGGCGGTACCCGGCGAGCGGGCCGACTGGGCGCGCACCCACCGCGACCTCATCGCGGGCGAGATCCTGGCCACCAGCTTCGAATTCGGCGATCCGGCCGACGGCGCCGAGATCGGCGACGGCGTGCGGGTGAGCATCGCCAAGGCATAGCTAGCCGGAAGCGCTCAGTCGCTGGACCGCAGCGCCCGGTGGGCGTGCGGCCAGAACGGCATGCCTACAGCCACCGTCGCCCCGGTGGCGATCACGCCAACCGCAACGTCCACGCTCTTGCGGCCATCCGAGGCCCAGTAGACGTCCTTGAGGTCCAACAGCAGCGCCAGCTCGTCGACGATCATCGCGTTGGCCGCGCCGTACGCCACCGCCGCCGCGGGATGCCGCCGTTGCTTCTCGCTTCCGCGCAGCCCCACGCCGGCCACCGTCGCCAGCATCCCGATGCCGATGTTGTAGTGGTGAAAGTGCTTGCCGCCCAACGACACACCGCCACCGGAGGGTCCATGGCCGGCGCGGATCCAGTGGGTGAGGCCGCGCAGGCCCGCGAAGGTGAGGGTGAACGACGCCCAGGCCAGCACCGTGGTCTGCTCCCCGGGTTGCAGGCGTTCGTTCCATTGATGGCGCAGTCGGGCCCATCGCGTCGAGGGCGACGCGCCCCCCTGCGGAACGGCCGCGTCGCCGGACCCGATGGCCATGACAAAACGTTAGTCCAACTGGCGGTTCGCGTGGGCCCTAGCATCGAGCGTGTGGAGTCGCGGTGGGTGCTGCACCTGGACATGGATGCGTTCTTCGCCTCCGTCGAGCAACTCACCCGCCCGACGCTGCGCGGGCGCCCGGTGCTGGTCGGCGGTGTAGGCGGGCGCGGCGTGGTGGCCGGGGCCAGCTACGAGGCGCGCGTGTTCGGGGCGCGCTCGGCCATGCCCATGCATCAGGCCCGCCGGCTGGTCGGCGTGAACGCGGTGGTGCTGCCGCCGCGCGGCGTGGTGTACGGGCTGGCCAGCAGGCGCGTCTTCGACACCATCCGCGCCGTGGTGCCCGTGGTCGAGCAGTTGTCCTTCGACGAGGGGTTCGGCGAACCCGCGCAGCTCGCCGGCGCGTCCGCCGAGGACGTCGAGGCGTTCTGCGAGGACCTGCGGCGACAAGTCCGCGACGAGACCGGCCTGATCGCCTCGGTGGGCGCCGGCTCGGGCAAGCAGATCGCCAAGATCGCCTCCGGGCTGGCCAAGCCCGACGGGGTCCGCGTGGTGCGCCGCGCCGAAGAGCGGCTGTTGCTCGGCGGGCTGCCGGTGCGCCGGCTGTGGGGGATTGGCCCGGTCGCCGAGGAGCGGCTGCATCGCCTCGGCATCGAGACCATCGGTGAGCTGGCCGCACTGACCGAGGCCGAGGCGGCCAACATTCTGGGCGCCACGATCGGGCCGGCGCTGCACCGGCTGGCCCGCGGGATCGACGACCGCCCGGTCGCCGAACGCGCCGAGGCCAAGCAGATCAGCTCCGAATCGACCTTCGCCGCCGACCTGACCAGCCTGGAGCAGTTGCGTGAGGCCATCGAACCGATCGCCGAGCACGCCCATCACCGCCTGCTGCGCGACGGCCGCGGCGCGCGCACCGTCACCGTCAAGCTGAAGAAATCCGACATGAGCACGCTGACCCGGTCCGCGACGCTGCCCTATGCCACCACCGAGGTCGCCGCGCTGGTGGGCATGGCCCGCCGGCTACTGCTCGATCCGCGCGAGATCGGGCCCATTCGCCTTCTCGGCGTTGGCTTTTCGGGGCTCAGTGACGTACGCCAGGAATCGCTGTTTCCGGATTTGGAACTGGCTGCGCCGCAACCGGATTCACCGTCGGTCGAGACCGCGACCGAGGCCATGTATGGGCCCGGGCCCCAGGCAGCGGAGGCCGCGGGGTGGCGGGTCGGCGACGACGTCGCCCACCGCGAGCTCGGGCACGGCTGGGTGCAGGGCGCGGGCCACGGCGTGGTCACCGCGCGGTTCGAAACCCGCAGCTCCGGCCCCGGCCCCGCCCGGACATTTCCCGCCGACGGCGGTGATCTGGTGCGCGCCAACCCGATCGATTCCCTGGATTGGCCCGATTACGCCGGGGGGCTGCAGGCCGATGCGCTGTCAGCCCCACCGGGCAACGACGTCGGCGATGGGTAGCTCGGCGGCCGGCGCGGCGATCAGCAGCACGCGCGCCTGAGGCGGTCGCAGCCGCGGCACCATCACCGCCCCGGCCGCCGCCATGTCGTGGCCGGGGCCGTAGCTGGCACCGACCCGCCCGCCGGGGACGCGGGTGGACACCGCGACGACGATCCCGTCGCCGCAGTGCCGGCGCACCGCGTCGACCACCGCGGGTCCGGCGTTTCCCGAACCCAGCGCCTCGAGCACCACGCCCCGCGCGCCGGCGGCCACGCACGCATCGAGGGCCACCGCGTCGCTGCCCAGGTACGCCGCGACGATGTCGACGCGCGGCGCGTCGTCGGCCCGCAGATCGCCGACGTACGGGCGGGTCTTCGGGCCGGTGAGGGTCACGTCGCCGGCCACGCCGCCGAGCAGCCGGCCGGTGAAGCCGCTCAGGTCCTCGGTGGCCACCTTGCTCATGCCCAGCGGCTGCAGCACCCGGCCGGCGAAGCACAGCAGCACGCCCAGGTCGCGGGCGGCCGGGCTGGCCGCCACCGTCAGGGCGTCACGCACATTCGCGGGGCCGTCCGCGTCGGGGGCGTCGGCGCTGCGCATGGCGCCGGTCAGCACGACCGGGGCCTGGCCCCCATAGGTGAGATCGAGCCACAACGCGCTTTCCTCCATGGTGTCGGTGCCGTGCAGCACCACCACACCGTCGGCCCCGCCGTCGACCGCGGCCGTCACCGCGTCGCGGATCCGGTCCCAATCGGCCAGCGTCAGCTCCGAGCTGTCGACCGCCAGCAGGTCAACGACGTCGACGTCGTGTTCTTCGCGGAAGGGCGCCGTCAGGTCCGACCCGCTGTACGACGGCCGGTGCACCCCGTCGGCGCCGGTGCCGGTCGATATCGTGCCCCCGGTGGCGATCACGGTGAGGCGGGCCATGGTGGCATCATTGCGCATCGCCCCTGCGCGAACATCGCTAGCCTGCGTGGGGCAGTAGGGGATGATGGGGAAGTGCCTGAAGAACCAACGAAATCGACTGAGCCGGTGACCTCAGCCGAAGAGGCTGGTGAGGCCGCCCCGGTCGAGCGAGACCCCGAGCCCGAAACGGCCGCCCCGGCCCAACCCGCGCCACGGCGTATACGGCTGCTGCTGTCGATCGCGGCGATAGTCCTGGCCCTCGACGTCGTCACCAAGGTCCTGGCCGTCAAACTGCTGCCGCCCGGCCAGCCGGTGCCGATCATCGGCGACACGGTGACCTGGACCCTGGTGCGCAACTCGGGTGCGGCCTTCTCGATGGCGACCGGCTACACCTGGGTGCTGACGCTGATCGCGACCGGTGTGGTGGTCGGCATCTTCTGGATGGGGCGCCGGCTCGTCTCACCCTGGTGGGCGGTGGGCCTGGGCATGATCCTCGGCGGCGCGATGGGCAATCTGGTCGATCGCTTCTTCCGCGCCCCCGGGCCGCTGCGCGGGCATGTCGTGGACTTCCTGTCGGTCGGCTGGTGGCCGGTGTTCAACGTCGCCGACCCCTCGGTGGTCGGCGGCGCCATCCTGCTGGTGGTGCTGTCGATCTTCGGGTTCGACTTCGACTCGGTTGGTCGGCGCACCGCCGGCGACCGGCGCAAGGACGAGGGCGGCAGCCAGGACAGTACGGGTGAGTGACCGCTCGATGCCCGTCCCGGAGGGACTGGCGGGCATGCGCGTCGACGCCGGGCTGGCCCGCCTGCTGGGACTGTCGCGCAGCGCGGCGGCCGCGATCGCCGAGGACGGCGGTGTCGAACTCGACGGCGTCCAGGCCGGCAAGTCCGACCGGCTGACCGGCGGTGCCTGGCTGCAGGTGCGGCTGCCTGAGGCGCCCGCGCCGCTGCAGAACACGCCGGTCGACATCGAGGGCATGGCGATCCTGTACTCCGACGACGACATCGTCGCGGTCGACAAGCCGGCGGCGGGGGCCGCGCACGCGTCGGTCGGCTGGTCCGGGCCCACGGTGCTCGGCGGCCTGGCCGCCGCCGGCTACCGGATCACCACCTCGGGGGTGCCCGAGCGGCAGGGCATCGTGCACCGCCTCGACGTCGGCACGTCCGGCGTGATGGTGGTGGCGCTGTCCGAGCGCGCCTACACCGTGCTCAAGCGGGCGTTCAAACAGCGGACCGTCGACAAGCGCTATCACGCGCTGGTGCAAGGACATCCGGACCCGTCCAGCGGGACCATCGACGCGCCGATCGGGCGTCATCGCGGCGGCGAGTGGAAGTTCGCGGTCACCAAGGACGGCCGGCACAGCCTTACCCACTACGACACCGTGGAGGCGTTCGTCGCCGCCAGCCTGCTCGACGTGCACCTGGAAACCGGCCGCACCCACCAGATTCGGGTGCATTTCTCCGCGCTGCATCACCCGTGCTGCGGTGACCTCGTCTACGGCGCCGACCCCAAGCTCGCGAAAAGGCTTGGGCTGGAACGTCAATGGCTGCACGCCCGCTCGCTGTCCTTCGCCCATCCGGCCGACGGCAGGCGGATCGAGATCGTCAGCCCCTACCCGCCCGATCTGCAACACGCGCTGGACGTGTTGCGCGACGAGGGCTGACTCAGGCGGGCTTGCGGGCCTCGACGAGCACCCGCGTGGGGTAGGTGACGAACGGCCCGTCGGCCTCGATGCGCTCGTGCAGTTCGGCAAGCCGCTCGCGGTAGCGCTGCACGCTGAAGTCGGGCACGGTCCAGATCACCTTGCGCAGGAAATACACAATGGCGCCGACGTCGAAGAACTCGGCGCGCATCCGCTCCATCCGCATATCGACGATTTCGAGCCCGGCGGCCTCGGCCTGTGCGCGCACGGCGTCCGGGTGGAACTCGGCCCACTTCTCCGGCTGCGGCCCGATGAAGTACTCGACCAGCTCGGCCATGGTGGCCGGGCCGATGTGCTGGGCGAAGTAGGTGCCGCCCGGCCGGAGCACCCGGAGGATCTCGCTCCACCAAACAGAGATCGGGTGACGCGTGGTCACCAGGTCGAACGCTTCGTCGGCGAATGGCAGCGGCGGCTCGTCGCGGGTCGCGACGACCACCACGCCGAGCGCGTGCAGACGCCGGGTGGCCAGCGCCGCGTTCGGCGGCCACGTCTCGATGGCCGCCATGGTCGGCGGGAACGGTGCCGCACCGGACAGCACCTCACCGCCGCCGGTGTGAATGTCCAGCGCGGCCGACACCGTCGCCAAGCGCCCCCTGAGCAGCCGCTGATACCCCCACGACGGGCGTTCCTCGGTGGCCCGGCCATCCAGCCACGAAAAGTCCCAGCCCTCGACCGGGGCGGCGTCCGCCTCGGCAATCAGGTCGTCAAATGTGCGCCGCATGTCAGGCATGCTAGGCGCGCGGCGCGCCTAAATCCGTTAGATTCTGACCTTGCCGGCGTCGCCCGCGGCGATCTCGGGGGCCAGTGGTGCGATCGCGCCGAGTATCTCGGTGACCGTCTCCGACGGCACCCCGGCGGCGGCCAGCGCGTCCGCCAAATGCCCGGCCACCAAACTGAAGTGGTGCATGGTGATCCCGCGGCCCTGGTGCACCTGCTTCATCGGGGCGCCGCTGTAGGGCTCCGGGCCGCCCAGGGCGGCGGCGAAGAATTCCACCTGTTTGCCCTTGAGGCGGCTCATGTTCGTGCCGGTGAAGAAGCCGGACAGTTCATCGTCGGCAAGCACGCGGACGTAGAAGTCCTCGACCACGACTTCGAGCGCCTCGTGCCCACCGATCCGGTCGTAGATGGGTGCCGGTGCGGAGTTGCGGAAGCGCGCCAGAATTTTCATAAGAAGGATTGGAACATTGCGGCGTTGCTCGTCAGTTAGTGCGCGATCACACCCGGATTGCCCTGTGTAACAACCGGATTGCCCACGGCTGGCGGCCTTTCCCGGCGAGCCGTGAGACCCGGGCGTCGCGTTACATGAGGGCAATCTGCATCGGGGTGATCCACTGATGTCCTAGGTTGGCTTAATGATGCACGTCACATCAGTCGCGCAGCCCCGCAAGTCGGTCGTGGTCAACGGGCAGGCCAGTTGCGGTCGGGGGGCTCACATCATCAGGAGCGAAGCCGATGAATCTCGGTGACTTAACGAACTTGGTGGAGAACTCGATCGGGAACCTGGTGGAAAGGCCACTGGCCGCGGTGTCCCACATCGTCAACACCCCGAACTCGGCTGGGCGGTATCGGCCGTTCTATCTGAGGAATCTGCTGGACGCGGTGCAGGGCCGCACGCTCGAGGAGGCCGTCGAGGGCAGGACCGCACTGATCACCGGGGGATCCTCGGGCATCGGTGAGGCCGCCGCGAAGAAGATCGCGGAGGCCGGCGGTGCGGTGGCCCTGGTGGCGCGCACCCGGGAGAACCTGGAAAAGGTCGCCTCCGAGATCCGCAACGACGGCGGGACCGCCCACGTCTACCCGTGCGACCTGTCCGACATGGACGCCATCGCCGCGATGGCCGATCAGGTGCTCGACGATCTCGGCGGCGTCGACATCCTGATCAACAACGCGGGGCGCTCGATTCGGCGCTCGCTGGAGTTGTCCTACGACCGGATCCACGACTACCAGCGCACGATGCAGCTGAACTATCTCGGTGCGGTCCAGCTGATCCTCAAGTTCATCCCCGGGATGCGCGAGCGGGGATACGGGCACGTGCTCAACGTCTCCTCGGTCGGCGTGCAGACTAGGGCGCCGCGCTTCGGCGCCTACATCGCCAGCAAGGCCGCGCTGGACAGCTTGTGCGACGCGCTGCAGGCCGAGACGGTGAACGACGACGTGCGGTTTACCACGGTGCACATGGCGCTGGTGCGCACGCCGATGATCAGCCCGACCACGCTCTACGACAAGTTCCCGGCGCTGACGCCCGAGCAGGCGGCCGGGGTGATCGCCGATGCGATCGTGCACCGGCCGCGGCGGGCCAGCTCGCCGTTCGGGCAGTTCGCCGCCGTCGCCGACGCGGTCAACCCGGCGGTGATGGACCGGGTGCGCAACCGGGCGTTCGCCATGTTCAGTGACTCCGACGCGGCGAAGGGCGACGAATCATCAACCGAGGCAACGAAATTCGATAAACGCAGCGAGAACTTCGTCCGGGCGACCCGAGGGATACATTGGTGACGGCATGAGCCTTCCAAAACCTGACATTCAGACCACCGTTGTCATCACCGGCGCCTCGTCCGGCATCGGCGCCGAACTGGCCCGCGGGCTGGCCCGCCGCGGCTTCCCGCTGCTGCTGGTCGCGCGGCGCCGCGAGCGCCTCGACGAGTTGGCCAACGAGGTGGGCCAGGAGTACTCGGTGGCCGTCGAGGTGCTGCCGCTGGATCTCGGCGACGGCAAGGCCCGCGCCAAGCTGGGGAGCCGGCTGCGCAGCGAGCCGATCGCCGGCCTGTGCAACAGCGCCGGTTTCGGCACCAGCGGGGTGTTCCACGAGCTGCCGGTGGAGCGCGAGGGCGAAGAGGTCACCCTCAACGCGCTGGCGTTGATGGAACTCACCCACGCGACGTTGCCCGGCATGGTCGACCGCGGCGCCGGCGCGGTGATGAACATCGCGTCGATCGCGGGATTCCAGCCCGTTCCCTTCATGGCGGTCTATTCGGCCACCAAGGCCTTTGTGCAGACGTTCTCCGAAGCGGTGCACGAGGAGCTGCACGGGACGGGGGTGTCGGTGACCTGCCTGTGCCCGGGACCCGTGCCGACGGAGTGGGCCGAGATCGCCAACGCCGAGCGGTTCAGCATTCCCATCGCGCAGGTGTCGCCGCGCGACGTGGCCGAGGCGGCCATCGGTGGCATGGTGGCCGGCCGGCGCACGGTGGTGCCCGGCGTGGTGCCCAAGGTGGTCAGCACCGGCGGCCGGTTCGCGCCGCGCAGCCTGCTGTTGCCGGGCATCAGGATCGGCAACCGATTCCGCGGCGGGCCCAAGAGCTGACGGTGCTACGGGGAGCCGCTCGACTCGCCATAAGCGCGCCGCGCACGATCGTCGCCGGGGCTTTCCTGGTCATGGTCGCGGCCGGAATTTTCGGCTTCTCCGCCCTCGACGTGCTGTCGGCGGGCGGCTATCAGGATCCGTCATCGCAGTCTGCACGGGCCCAGCGGGTGCTCGCGGAGAAGTTTGACTACGGCGACCAACAGATGGTCTTCGAGGTGACCACCGAGGCGGGCGCCCAGAGCGAGTCCGCCCGAAAGGTGGCCACCGACATCGTCGCGCAGCTGAAAGCGTCGCCGGACGTCGCTCAAGTCAGCTCGGCGTGGACCGTTCCGCCGCCGGCCGCGGCGGGCCTGATCAGCAAGGACGGTAAGACCGGATTGATCGTCGCGGGCATTCGCGGCGGCGAGACCGGCGCCCAGCGCAACGCCGCGGCGCTGGCGAAGAAACTCGTGCGCGACCGTGACGGCGTCACGGTGAAGGCAGGTGGCGAGGCGCTGACGTATGCGCAGATCAACAAGCAAAGCGAAAAGGACCTGTTGGTCATGGAATCCATCGCGTTTCCATTGAGCTTCGTTGTGCTGGTGTGGGTGTTCGGCGGCATGCTCGCCGCGGCGATTCCGATGGCGGTAGGCGGCTTTGCCATCGTTTGCACCTTGGCGACGCTGCGAGCGATCACACTCTTCGCCGACGTCTCGATATTTGCGCTGAACCTGACGGTGGCCATGGGTCTGGCGTTGGCCATCGACTACACCCTGTTGATCATCAGCCGATACCGCGACGAGCTCGCCGACGGCATGCAGCGCGAGGATGCACTGGTTCGCACCATGTGCACGGCCGGGCGAACCGTGTTGTTCTCGGCGACGACCGTCGCACTGTCCATGGCCACGATGGTGCTGTTTCCGATGTACTTCCTGAAGTCGTTCGCCTACGCGGGCGTCGCGGTGGTCGCCTTGGCGGCCGTTGCCGCGGTGGTGATTACCCCTGCCTTGATCGTGCTGCTCGGCGACCGGCTGGACTCGCTCAACGTGCGGCGGCTGATTCGCCGGGTCGGCGGGCGTTCAGAGCCGGTGTCAGTCCCGATCGAAGAGAGCTTCTTGTACCGCTCGACGAAAGCCGTGATGCGACGGCCGATTTCGATCGCCGTAGCGGTGATCGCGTTCTTGCTGGTGCTGGGGGCGCCTTTTCTCGGGGCGAATTGGGGCTTCTCCGACGACCGGGTGCTGCCGACATCGGCATCGGCTCGGCAGGTCGGCGACGACATGCGCTTCAATTTCGCGGTCGACGCGGGACAAGACGTAATCGTCGTGATCCCTGATGCGTCCGGGTCGGCGCCCGGCGAGATCGAGCGCTACGCCGTCCAACTCTCGCGGGTAGCCGACGTCGTCTCCGTATCGACGCCTGGCGGGACCTTCCAGAACGGCGCCCCGGTCGGGCCGCCTGCCGCACCCACCGGCGCAAAGGACGGCAGTGTCTTCCTCACGGTGCGCAGTGCCGCGGCGTTGTTCTCCATCGCATCGGAAAGACAGCTGGATCGTCTTCAGGCGATCGCCGGACCTGGCGGCCGCGACGTGCAATTCACCGGCAGGGCGGGGATAAACCGCGACAGCGCGGGAGCGGTGACGTCGCGGCTGCCGCTTGTGCTGTCGATCATCGCGGTGATCACGTTCGCGCTGTTGTTCTTGTTGACCGGCAGTGTGATGATGCCGCTGAAAGCCTTGGTGCTCAACGTCTTTTCGCTGACCGCCGCATTCGGCGCGTTGGTATGGATCTTCCAGGAAGGCCACCTCGGCGCCCTGGGCACCACGGCCAACGGCACCTTGATGGTCCACATGCCGGTGCTGCTGTTCTGCATCGCGTTCGGTCTCTCCATGGATTACGAGGTCTTCTTGGTATCTCGGATCCGCGAGCACTGGTTGGCCTCCGACCGAACGCCAGGGGACAACGACGAGGCCGTCGCGCAAGGCGTGGCTCGTTCCGGTCGGGTTGTGACTGCTGCGGCGCTGTTGATGGCGATCTCGTTCGCCGCGTTGATAGCCGCGCGGGTGTCGTTCATGAGGATGTTCGGTCTGGGACTCACTCTGGCGGTGGTGGTCGATGCGACGCTCGTTCGTATGCTGCTGCTTCCGGCGTTCATGCGCTTGATGGGCCGCGCCAACTGGTGGGCGCCCAAACCGTTGGTCAGGCTGCACGAGCGCATCGGCATCAACGAGGAAGAAGGCGAAGTTCGGCCTCGCGCCCTCAGTCCCGAACAGTGATTTGCGCGGTTGCCGCCGGGCGTGATTCGAGGACCCGGATCACACCCGTCACGCCCGTCTCTCCGCCGGACAGGTGACGAAATGCCCGCCTCTGAGCGACAAATGGTGGGTGCGCCGTCTTCCGCGGTCGCGCGGTCCCCGCACCGTCTCCCGTTGTCGCGTCGCCCGTCTCCCGTCGTCGCTCAGAGGCGGGCAACTGACCATGTGCCTCAGCGGTGAGACCGCAGTGGCGGATGTGACGAAGCGCTAGGCTCAGGCGGTGGCTGCTGTGGACCTGACCGCCGACGTCCCGATGACCCCCCAGGACATGTGGGACCACGTGTCCGACCTGTCGGACCTGGGCGACTGGCTGATCATGCACGAGGGCTGGCGCAGCGACCTGCCCGACGAGATCGCCGAGGGCACCCAGATCGTCGGCGTGGCACGCGCCAAGGGCCTCCGCAACCGGGTGACCTGGACGGTCACCACGTGGGACCCGCCGCACGAGATGGCGATGTCCGGGTCCGGCAAGGGCGGGGCCAAGTACGCCGTCACGCTCACCGTGCGGCCCACCGGCGAGGGATCGACGCTGGGCCTGCGCCTCGAACTGGGCGGACGGGCGCTGTTCGGCCCGGTGGGCTCGGCGGCGGCGCGCGCCGTCAAAGGCGACGTCCAGAAGTCGCTGAAGAACTTCGTCGAGTTGTACGGATAAACCGGTCAAGACACACGTGGCGACACGCCGAACTCGTGTCGGTCCGCGGTCATAGACTGGCGTCCCTATGACCGGTTCGTCTGCTCCGAGCGCGAGCGCTCCTCGCGGGTCGTCGTTCGTGCACCTGCATAACCACACCGAGTATTCGATGTTGGACGGTGCTGCGAAGATCGCGCCGATGCTGGCCGAGGTGGACCGGCTGCAAATGCCCGCGGTCGGGATGACCGACCACGGAAACATGTTCGGCGCCAGCGAGTTCTACAACGCGGCGACCAAGGCCGGGATCAAGCCGATCATCGGCGTCGAGGCCTACATCGCGCCGGCCTCGCGCTTCGACACCCGGCGGATCCTGTGGGGTGACCCGGGGCAGAAGTCCGACGACGTGTCGGGCAGCGGCTCCTACACGCACATGACGATGGTGGCCGAGAACGCCGCCGGCCTGCGCAACCTGTTCAAGCTGTCCTCGCTGGCGTCGTTCGAGGGCCAGCTCGGCAAGTGGTCGCGGATGGACGCCGAGATCATCGCCGAGCACGCCGAGGGCATCATCGCCACCACCGGCTGCCCGTCGGGGGAGGTGCAGACCCGGCTGCGGCTGGGCCACGAGCGCGAGGCGCTGGAGTCGGCCGCCAAGTGGCGCGAGATCTTCGGCGCCGACAACTACTTCCTGGAGCTGATGGACCACGGGCTGTCCATCGAGACGCGGGTCCGCGAGGGCCTGCTGGAGATCGGCCGCAAGCTGGGCATCCCGCCGCTGGCCACCAACGACTGCCACTACGTCACCCGCGACGCCGCCCACAACCACGAGGCGCTGCTGTGCGTGCAGACCGGCAAGACCCTCTCGGACCCCAACCGGTTCAAGTTCGACGGTGACGGCTACTACCTGAAGTCGGCCGCCGACATGCGCCAGATCTGGGACGACGAGGTTCCCGGCGCCTGCGACTCCACCCTGCTGATCGCCGAGCGGGTGCAGTCCTACGACGAGGTGTGGGCGCCGCGCGACCGGATGCCGATCTTCCCGGTGCCCGACGGACACGACCAGGCGACCTGGCTGCACCACGAAGTGCTGGCCGGGCTGCAGCGCCGCTTCCCGTCGGGCGTCGGGCAGGACTACATCGACCGGGCCGAGTACGAGATCAAGGTCATCTGTGACAAGGGCTTCCCGTCCTACTTCCTGATCGTCGCCGACCTGATCAACTACGCGCGGTCGGTCGACATCCGGGTGGGGCCGGGGCGCGGCTCGGCGGCGGGCTCGCTGGTGGCCTACGCGCTGGGCATCACCAACATCGACCCGATCCCGCACGGTCTGCTGTTCGAGCGGTTCCTCAACCCGGAACGTCCGTCGGCGCCCGACATCGATATCGACTTCGACGACCGTCGTCGCGGCGAGATGGTGCGCTACGCCGCCGAGAAGTGGGGATCCGACCGCGTCGCCCAGGTCATCACCTTCGGCACCATTAAAACCAAAGCGGCGCTAAAAGATTCGGCGCGCATCCACTACGGCCAGCCCGGGTTCGCGATCGCCGACCGGATCACCAAGGCGCTGCCCCCGCCGATCATGGCCAAGGACATTCCGCTGTCGGGCATCACCGACCCGGGCCACGAGCGGTACAAGGAGGCCGCCGAGGTCCGCGGCCTGATCGAAACCGACCCGGACGTGCGCACCATCTATCAGACCGCGCGCGGCCTGGAGGGCCTGATCCGCAACGCCGGCGTGCACGCGTGCGCGGTGATCATGAGCAGCGAGCCGCTGACCGAGGCCATCCCGCTGTGGAAGCGGCCCCAGGACGGCGCCATCATCACCGGCTGGGACTACCCGTCGTGTGAGGCCATCGGCCTGCTGAAGATGGACTTCCTGGGCCTGCGGAACCTGACGATCATCGGCGACGCCCTGGAAAACATCAAGAGCAACAGGGGAATCGACCTCGACCTGGAATCGGTGCCGCTGGACGACAAGCCCACCTACGAGCTGCTCGGCCGCGGCGACACCCTGGGCGTGTTCCAGCTCGACGGCGGCCCGATGCGAGATCTGTTGCGCCGCATGCAGCCCACCGAGTTCAACGACATCGTCGCGGTGCTGGCGCTGTACCGCCCCGGCCCGATGGGCATGAACGCGCACAACGACTACGCCGACCGCAAGAACGGTCGTCAGGCGGTCAAGCCGATCCACCCGGAACTCGAGGAGCCGCTGCGCGAGATCCTGGCCGAGACGCACGGCCTGATCGTCTACCAAGAGCAGATCATGTTCATCGCCCAGAAGGTCGCCTCCTACACGATGGGCAAAGCCGACGCGCTGCGTAAGGCGATGGGCAAGAAGAAGCTCGAGGTGCTCGAGGCCGAGTACAAGGGCTTCTACGAAGGCATGACCGCCAACGGCTTCTCCGAAAAAGCGGTGAAAGCGTTGTGGGACACCATCCTTCCGTTCGCCGGGTACGCGTTCAACAAGTCGCACGCCGCCGGTTACGGCCTGGTGTCCTATTGGACCGCCTACCTGAAGGCCAACTATCCGGCCGAGTACATGGCCGGGCTGCTTACCTCGGTCGGCGACGACAAGGACAAGGCCGCGGTCTATCTGGCCGACTGCCGCAAGCTCGGCATAACGGTGCTGCCGCCGGACGTCAACGAGTCGCTGGTGAACTTCGCCTCGGTGGGCCAAGACATCCGGTTCGGGCTGGGCGCGGTGCGCAACGTCGGCGCCAACGTGGTCGGCTCGCTGATCGGCACCCGCAACGGCAAGGGCAAGTTCACCGACTTCTCGGACTACCTCAACAAGATCGACGTCGCGGCCTGCAACAAGAAGGTCACCGAATCGTTGATCAAGGCGGGCGCGTTCGACTCGCTGGGCCACGCCCGCAAGGGCCTGTTCCTTGTGCACACCGACGCCGTCGACTCGGTGCTGGGCACCAAGAAGGCCGAGGCGATGGGCCAGTTCGACCTGTTCGGCGGCGACGACGGCTGCACCGAGTCGGTGTTCAACATCAAGGTGCCCGACGACGAGTGGGAGGACAAGCACAAGCTCGCCCTGGAGCGAGAGATGCTGGGCCTGTACGTCTCCGGGCACCCGCTCAACCAGGTGGCGCACCTGCTGACCGCGCAGGTCGACACTCAGATCCCGGCCATCCTCGACGGCGATGTGCCCAACGACGCCCAGGTGCGGGTGGGCGGCATCCTCGCCTCCGTCAACCGCCGGGTCAACAAGAACGGGATGCCTTGGGCGTCGGCCCAATTGGAGGACCTCACCGGTGGCATCGAGGTGATGTTCTTCCCGCAGGCGTACTCGGTGTACGGGGCCGACATCGCCGACGACGTCGTGGTGCTGATCAAGGCCAAGGTGTCGCTGCGCGACGACCGGGTCGCGCTGATCGCCAACGAGCTTGTGGTGCCAGACTTCTCCAACGCGCAGCCCAACCGGCCGCTGGCGGTCAGCCTGCCGACGCGGCAGTGCACCATCGACAAGGTCACCGCGCTCAAGCAGGTGCTGGCCCGTCACCCTGGCACGTCGCAGGTGCATCTGCGGCTGATCAGCGGCGACCGGATCACCACGCTGGAACTGGATGCATCCCTTCGGGTTACGCCGTCGCCGGCGCTGATGGGGGATCTCAAGGCGCTGCTCGGCCCGGGCTGCCTGGGCGGTTAGGCGGGGGGGCCAATCCTCCACGAGTGTGAGGTTAGTTTCACACTCGCGTTCGAACGTGAAGCTAACTTCACGTTCGACCCCGAACAGCTACGCCAATCGCAACGCAGCCTGGTGGTCGTGGGTCGGGATGATCGCCACCGTGTGCCGCGCCAGGTGCAGGCGCTGCAGGGTTCTGAACGTCTCCTCGCGATCCTCGTCCACCAAATTGCCTGGGTAGCTTGCCTTCTGCCGGACCTTGTCGATCTGCAAATGGTGCCAGGCGGCGTCGCCGGCGATGAGGATCCAGCCCCGCGCGGTATGCGCGAGCACCCCGACGCTGCCGGGGGTGTGGCCGGCCAGGTCCACCAGGATGACCGAATGATCGCCGAAGAGATCGTGGCTGGCGGTGAAGGTCAACACCGGCGGCCCGTCCAGGTCGTATTCGTTGACGGGCCGGCCGCGCAGCGAATCACGAACGCCGCCAACGGGAGCGACGGGCCCCGAGCCAATCCAGTCATGTTCGCGGCGGTGCAGGTGCACGGGCAGATCCGGCAGGTCCAGCAGACCCGACACGTGGTCCCAGTGCGCGTGGGTGGGGAGCGCGAAATCCAGGCGGGGCGCGTCGGGCAACCGGTCCAGCGCGGTGCGGGTAGGGATGGTGCCGGCCGGCGGCCGGACCGCGACCCGCAGCCCGGCGGGCAGCTGGGCGATCGCGCGTCGCTCGACGTCGACGCAGACCGCGGGGTCGACGATGAACGTCGCCTCCGGATGGGTGACAACGAACGAGGTCAGCGAGTTCTCCACGCGCGCCGGGGCGAATGTGCCCTCCACGATGGCGGCGGTCGGCACCGGGCGCGGCAGTTGGGGCAGCGCGGTCACCGTCACGGTGCGCGCGGGAGACGGCAGGCCCGCGTCGACGACGCTGCACAGGAACCGGTCGTCGGGCCGCTTCGGGCGCACCATGCCGAGCGCCAATCCCGCTGCGGCGCCGCAGCATTGGCGAAAGCCGGGGGAGCGGACGGGGTTGGACACCGTCGCACGCGTCATGGCAGGTCCACCCGCACGATCACGCTGTCCGGCCACACCCCGCGGTCGCGGGCGCGCCGCAACTTCTCACGCGCGCACAGATCCTGGTGCACGTTGGTCACGCCGGGCACCTTGATCAGCGGAACGATGTTCCACTGCCAGCCGTAGCGCCGGTGCAGCACGCGGTTGGCGCGGGCGGCCTCGGCGCCGGACAGCACCGTGGCGCGGCCCGTCACCGTCGTCGCGCCGGGGCGCAGCCGGCCCCGGTGGTCGCAGGCCGCGAGCTCGACGTCACGGCGGGCGGCCAGCCGCCTGGTTTTCGGGCCGACCTTGGTCCGGAACAGCAGGGCGTCATCGTCGAACGCGAACCAGATCGGGGTGTCGACGGGTGTGCCGTCGCGGCGAAACGATCGCAGCAGGGCGTAGCGGGAACGGCTGAGTTCCGCGTGTTGGGGGATGGCCATAACCCCAGTCAACGACTTAGAGTTGGCTCGAAGTCAAGCATCGAATTCCCGGGGAGGGTGTGATGGCGCCGAGCCTGACGATCGGAGAGGTGGCGCGCCAGGCCGGGGTGGCCGCGACGGCGTTGCGCTACTACGAGCAGATCGGCCTGGTGCCGGAGCCGGCGCGGTCGGGCGGCCAGCGCCGCTACGACGACTCGGTCCTGGCCCGCCTCGAGGTGATCGCGCTGTGCAAGGCCGCCGGGTTCTCGCTGGAAGAGATCCAGTTGCTGTTCGCCGACGACGCCCCCGGGCGGCCGGCCAGCCGCGCGCTGGCCGGGGCCAAACTCGCCGAGATCGACGCCCAGATGGACTCGCTGGCCCGCGCCCGCGCCGTCATCGAGTGGGGGATGCGCTGCACGTGCCCCTCAATTGACGCCTGTACCTGTGGCATTCACCCACCCCACGCCGGCAAGGAGATCATGTGACCCAGCAACACCCCATCGCCGTGCAGAACTTCTCGCACATCTGCGTCGGCGTCTCCGACATCGAGGCGTCGCTGGCCTTCTACACCGCGGTGCTGGGCATGGACGTGGTGTTCGACGTCGAACTCGCGGGCGCCGGGCTGGATTCGGTCACCGGCGGCGCCGCCCAGCAGGGCCGCATGATCGGCGGGCTGATCGGGGCGGCGATGGTGGAGCTGTTGTCGTTGGGTGCGGTGCCCGAGTGCCCGAGCGGCCCGCACCTGGGCTACACGAACATGTCGTTTCGCGTCGACGACCTCGACGCCGCCTACGACACCGTGACGCGCCAGCACCCCGGCGTCCGGGCCGACCCGCCCGTCGACATCGGGGGCGTGCGGATGTTCTTCATCCACGACCCCGATGGCACGCCGATCGAGCTGGTGGAACTGCCCGGCGGCGCGACGAGCACGGTGCAGCTCTGGCGCCCGGAGGCGTGATCCGGTGAAGTCACGCGATATGTTCCCTGCCCCTGTGCTCGCACGTAGGCTCACGGGGGCAGTGCTGATGCGGCGCCGAGGAGGACGGAAATGACGACGGCCCAGGATCCGGCCACCTTGTGCGAGGCGTTTCAGCGCAACGCCGCGATCGACCCCGACGCCGTCGTGCTGCGCACACCCGGTGCAACCCAGACGATGACGTGGCGCGAGTGTGCCGAACAGGTGCGCAAGGTGGCCGCCGGCCTTTCGGGGCTGGGGATCCGGCGCGGCGACGCCGTGTCGCTGATGATGGCCAACCGCATCGAGTTCTATCCGCTCGAAATCGGTGCGCAACACCTTGGGGCGACATCATTTTCGGTGTACAACACGCTGCCGGCCGAGCAGCTGACGTATCTGTTCGGCAACGCGGGCACCAAGGTCGCAATCTGCGAGGAGCAGTACGTGGACCGCATTCGCGCCAGCGGGGTGCCGATCGAGCACATCGTCTGCATCGACGGCGCGCCGCCGGGCGCCTTGTCGATCGAGCAGCTGTACGCGGCGGCCGAAGATGAATTCGACTTCGAATCAACCTGGCGCGCGGTGCAACCCGACGACATCGTCACGCTCGTCTACACCTCGGGGACCACCGGAAACCCCAAGGGTGTGGAGATGACCCACGCCAACCTGCTGTTCGAGTCCCAGGCCCTCAACAGCGTGCTCCCGTCGCAGTTCGGTGACCGGGTCACCTCGTATCTGCCGACGGCGCACATGGCCGACCGGGTGATGGGGCTCTACGCCCTGGAGGTGTTCGGCGCCCAGGTCACCGTCGTCGACGATCCGCGGGCCATCGCCGCCGCGCTGCCCGACGTGCGACCCACGGTGTGGGCCGCGGTGCCGCGAATCTGGGAAAAGCTCAAGGCGGGAATCGAATTCACCGTTGCCAACGAAACCGACGAGGTCAAGCGCCAGGCGTTGCAGTGGGCGATGGCGGTGGCCGCCAGGCGCGCCGACGCACTGGTGAGCGGTGACCGGATGCCGGACGAGCTGGCCGCCGAATGGGCGCGGGCCGACGAGCTGGTGCTGTCGAAGCTGCGCGAGCGGCTCGGGTTCGGCGAACTACGCTGGGCGGTCTCGGGCGCGGCGCCGATCCCCAAGGAGACGCTGGCCTTCTTCGCCGGCATCGGGATTCCGATCGCCGAGGTGTGGGGGATGTCGGAGCTGAGTTGCGTTGCGGCCGTGAGTCACCCGCGCGACGCCCGGCTCGGTTCGGTCGGCAAGCTGCTGCCCGGGCTGGAGGGCAGGATCGCCGACGACGGCGAGTTCTTGGTGCGCGGTCCGCTGGTGATGAGGGGCTACCGCAAGGAGCCGGCGAAGACGGCCGAGGCGATCGACCGCGAGGGCTGGCTGCACACCGGCGACATCCTGGAGGCCGACGCCGAAGGCTACCTGCGCGTGGTGGACCGCAAGAAGGAGTTGATCATCAATGCGGCCGGAAAGAACATGTCCCCGGCCAACATTGAGAACGCCATCCTGGCCGCTTGTCCCATGGTCGGGGTGATGATCACCATCGGCGACGGACGGCCATACAACGCCGCACTGATGGTCTTCGACGCCGACTCGGTCGGCCCCTACGCGGCCCAGCGCGGCCTGCCCGACGCATCGCCGGCCGCCCTGGCGGCCGACCCCGAGGTCGTAGCGCAGATCGCGGCCGGGGTGGCCGCGGGCAACGACAAGCTCTCCCGGGTCGAACAGATCAAACGGTTCCGGATCCTGCCCACCTTGTGGGAGCCCGGCGGCGACGAGATCACGCTGACGATGAAGCTCAAGCGCAAGCCGATCATCGCGAAGTACGCCGACGAGATTGAGCAGCTCTATGCCCCCGAACCGCATCCGGATGTGCACGAGCCCGTCGAAGCCGCCACGGCGCAGCCGGCATGATCGGGGGACCGGCGGGCATGGCCCGCGAATTTGGCCGGGTCGGACTGCGAAAGCTGTTGCAGCGCAGCGGTCTTGTCGCGGAATCGACGTCACCGCTATCGACGGACCCGGCCGAGGTCGGCGATTTGCTGGCTGCGCCATGGTATGACGAGCGGCTGGGCAAGCTGGCCCACGAGCTCGGGCGTGATTTGGACAGCGTGCGTGCCGAGGCCGCCTGTTACCTGCGTGAGATGGCACCTTCGCTCGACGAGCGGGCGGTAAAGGCCTGGCGAAGCTTCAGTTGCTGGCTGATGCGCGCCTACGACGTGCTGACCGACGAGGATCAGATCGCCCAGCTGCGCAAGCTGGACCGCAAAGTCACACTGGCGTTCGCCTTTTCGCATCGCTCCTATCTGGACGGTCTGCTACTGCCCGAGGTGATCCAGGCCAACCGGCTCTCACCCGCACTCACCTTCGGCGGCGCCAACCTGAATTTCTTCCCGATGGGCGCCTGGGCAAAGCGCACCGGAACCATCTTCATTCGGCGCCAGACCAAGGACATTCCCGTCTATCGCTTCGTGTTGCGCGCGTACGCCGCGCAGCTGGTGCAAAATCACGCCAACCTGACCTGGTCCATCGAGGGCGGCCGTACCAGGACGGGCAAGTTGCGGCCGCCGGTGTTCGGGATCCTGCGGTACATCGCCGACGCTGTCGACGAAATCGACGGCCCAGAGGTCTATTTGGTGCCGACTTCGATCGTGTACGACCAGTTGCACGAGGTGGAGGCCATGACCACCGAGGCCTATGGTGCGACGAAGCGGCCCGAAGACTTTCGCTTCCTGATCCGGCTGGCACGACAGCAGGGCGAGCGGCTGGGCCGCGCCTACCTCGACTTCGGGGAGCCGCTGCCGCTGCGCAAGCGCCTCGAAGAGCTGCGGGCCGAGGAGTCCGGCACGGGCACCGAGATCGAACGCATCGCGCTGGACGTCGAGCACCGGATCAACCGCGCCACGCCCGTCACCCCGACCGCTGTGGTGAGCCTCGCCCTGCTGGGCGCCGACCGTTCCCTGTCCATCAGTGAGGTTTTGGCCACCGTGCGTCCGCTGGCGAGCTACATCGCGGCTCGCAACTGGAAGGTGGCCGGAGCGGCCGACCTGACGAATCGCTCCACCATCCGCTGGACCCTGCACCAGTTGGTCGCCTCCGGCGTCGTCAGCGTGTACGACGCCGGCACCGAACCGGTCTGGGGCATCGGTGCGGAGCAGCACCTGGTCGCCGCGTTCTACCGCAACGCCGCCATTCACATCGTGGTCGACCGTGCGATCGCCGAGACGGCATTGCTCGCCGCCACAGAGGACGCCGAGGGTTCGGTCGACGGGCTGGTGCAACCGACCGCCGTGCGCGATGAGGCGCTGCGCCTGCGCGAGTTGCTGAAATTCGAGTTCTTGTTCTCAGCACGCGCGCAATTCGAGAAGGAACTCGCCGACGAGGTGCGCCTGATCGGGCGGGTGGATGACACCAGCAAGGCGGCAAGCGCGGGGGACGTGCGTGGCCTGCTGGACAAGGCCGACGTCCTGCTGGCGCACCTGGTGCTGCGCCCGTTCCTCGACGCATACCACATCGTCGCCGACCGGCTCGCCGACTACGACGACGAATCGTTCGACGAGGACGAATTTCTCGCCGAGTGCCTCGAGGTGGGCAAGCAGTGGGAGCTGCAACGCAGGATCGCCAGCGCCGAGTCGCGGTCGATGGAGCTGTTCAAGACCGCGCTGCGGCTGGCGCGGCATCGCGAACTGGTCGACGGCGTGGAGCACCCGGAGATCGCCCGCCGGCGGCGTGAGTTCGCCGACGAGATCGCGGCGGCTGTCCGGCGGGTGAATACCATTGCGGAGCTGGCCGGGACGCGGTGAGACGCGGTTTCGGCGACCGCATGGTACGACCCTGTCGCGCAACGTGATCGGAGCGCAAGGGTCACTGGTGAATCAACTCCTCACCGATGCGATTCGAAGGGCACCGTCTTGGGAAGTTCGGCTCCCTTCGGTAGGACCAGCCGGCCGTCGGTGTTGTTGTAGCCGGACCGTTTCGTCGGCATCGGCAAGACAGGATTGGGGCACGGCTGATCGGTGCCGTCACCGCAGATGCCACCGTTGAGGTAGGAACGCTTTTGAACATCTTCCGGCCAGGGGTCGGCATGCATGCCGATCCATTGCGCCGGAAGGTTGTAAAAGAAGAAGAAGCAGGCGCTCACCGCGGCGAAGATCGCCAGGAAGCGGGTGAGCTGCTGGCTGGCGAGACCGCCTCGGACATGGTCGAGTCCGCGCTCCACGATGGTGCGGCCACGGTCGTCGGTGAAGAAGCGCAGACAGCACAGCGCGGTCAGGACACCGCCCCACATCAGGCCTTCATAGATGGGCCACTGGTAATACGTGCCGGCGTTGATTGACACCGCCCGAATCGCACCGGGGTATACGTAGAACCCGATTGGCAAGAAGATCAGGCCCTCCATGACGAAGTCGAGCAGGAAATTGAACGCGAAGGCAAGGGCTATCAACGGCGCGTTGTTGACGTTGGGCCAGCGCGCCTTGATCCTGCGCATCACCCAGCATCCGAGCATGACGATCAGCAGATTGCCGAATGAGTAGCCGGGCACGTTGGTCAGTAGTGGTTCCACGACCTGATGTCCGGGTACCTCCGGCGATACCCACCCCGGGATGTTGGACGACCAGGAGCCTCGATTGGGCATCCAGGTGTTGTAGGTACACCAGGTGTTCAAGTAGTTGAGCAGTGGATCCTGGAAGAACATCAGGCCCATCGAAACCATGAGCATGCCGTCCAGGGTGATCCGCCGCTCGCGTCGCCACGGTCGAATGATGAACCACCACACCGCGAATGGCAGGCCGATCCACGCGAAGACCGCATTCGCCACGAGAGGCACTTTCATGTACATCGGCGGGACATCCGGACCGGAAGCCACCGGGTCGAAATACGGGCCCGTGATCCACCGGATCCAGACGTACAACTGAAGTGCGAGAAGCGCGCCGCCAATGACAGCCCACACCTTGACCGGCCGGACGGCGGCCTCGGCCCGGCCGCCAGGTTCGGCCACCCTGCGAACCACGGCCTCGGTGAGGAGGGGCGCGTTGGTCTTGTTCGACAGATCACTCATTGCGCGCTGTGTCCTCCTGTGTCGCAGAGAGGTTCGTCGCGCCTCCGCGCGGCCCAGCGACGAGGCCGGCGATTGAGGGCGGGAGCCATTGGTCCAATCGTCCGCCAATATACTCATGGGTATCCAAGAATCGGAAGAGGTTCCCAGAATGCGCGCAGAAGCTCCTAGCTATTCGGCGAGACGGGTAAAAGGGGTTTCAGACAGCTGGCCTGGGCGAAAGATGTTGTGCTCAAGGCAACTTGATGACGGAGACATACATTTCAAGGGTGGGCCGGTAGAGATCGACGTCATCGAGCTGGCTGCCCAGCATGACGGAGTCAGTGGTGGCGACGAGTATGTGGGCGAATGTCAGTGGAGGGATCAGCAGAGCTCCGCCTAGCCGGTTTATGCCTTCGACGATGAACTTGGCCAGTGCTTCGACGACTTCTGATCGCTTCGCGGCCACCCGTTCCCGTGCGTCGGGGTTGCGAAGTAGATACAAGGTAAATTCGTGTCCCAACGCGGCGTGCTCGGCGCCGCGGTCATCGCTGAGTTTTCGCCAACGTTCGGCGATTTGGTCGAGTTCGCGCGCTCCGATCTGGGTGGCGGTCGACATCACCTCGGAGAAGTTGTCGAAATACCGGCGCCAGTAGCGATCGCTCACCGCCAGGAACAGGTCTTCCTTCGCGGCGAAGTGTTTGTAGATGGCGCCCTTCGTGTAACCCGCGGCGTGTGCGATGTCGTCGAGAGAGGCTGCCATGAAGCCTTTTTCGGCAAACACCTCCTCCGCGGCGTCCAACAGCAGCGAACGAGTGTGCTCAAGGCGCCGCTCTCGCGTCCAGCGCTCAACCATGTCGCGATTCTGCCATAGAATCTGAGATTATCCTTGGTTATCGAGATACCAGTTGGTATGTTAACGGAGACCCGGCTATCCGAGCTTCACGACTGATCGCCTCATCGTGAGCGTGGGCATGCGTATCGCGGGCGCGCCGTGGCCGGTGGCGTCGCTGGCGCGGCCGGGTTCACGGACGCTGTATCACGACGATTCAGGAGGGCAGTGTCATGACTGAACTGGCGAGCGGCAAGAGCACACCGGTGGTTACCGAGTCGCTCGGGGACGTGGCTTCACTCGGGACCAGGGCTGCTCCCAAGTCCAAGCCCGTGCGGATCTGGGCCATCGCCGGGGGCGCCATTCTCGCTTTTCAGCTGTACGTGTGGATCCGCTGGATCGTCGGCCCCAATTTCGAGCGGGTCCCTCCGGGGCCGAGCGATCCACCGGCGTTCATGAAGGCGATCCTTTTCACCTGGACCGCCGTGATCGTCGTCGGGCTGCCGGTTGCCTTCTGGTGGTTCATCATTCGGCCGTGGCGCCGTGAGCGGCGAGTCACCCTGGACGGGATGCTCCTGATCTCATGCGGCTTGCTGTTCTTTCAGGATCCGCTGCTGAACTACTTCAACACATGGAGCACCTACAACACCTGGATGTGGAACCGGGGCTCATGGGTCCAGGACATTCCGGGTTGGGTCTCGTTCGGAAAACCGGGTGCCATGATGGCCGAGCCGTTCCTGATGAATGCGCCGGGCTACTTCTTCGTGCTGCTCTGCACGATGCTTGGGTGCTGGGTAATGCGCAAAGCCAAGCAGCGCTGGCCCAACATCAACACCTTCGGCTTGATCGGCGTGGTGATCGCCTGGACCTTCGTCTTCGATTTCGTCATCGAGGGGTTGTTCCTCATGCCGATGGGTCTCTTCACCTACCCCGGCGCTATTCGGGCCTTGTCGGTCAATCCCGGTACCTACTACCAGTGGCCGCTCTATGAAGGGCTCATGTGGGGCGGCGTGCAGGCCGGACTGTGCTGCCTGCGCTACTTCACCGACGACCGCGGCCGGACCTTCGTCGAACGCGGGCTGGACCACGTTCGAGGCGGTCTCGCCAGACAGCAGCTCGCCCGCTTCCTGGCGATCTTTGCCGCCTGCAGCGCCTTCTTCTTCGTCTTCTACAACCTGCCCGCGCAGTGGTTCGCGATGCACCAAGATCCCTGGCCCGACGACATCCTGAAGCGCTCGTATTTCCTGATGGGCATCTGCGGTGCGGAAACCGATCGGCCGTGCCCCGATCCGTCTCTGCCGGTGCCCCTGACGAATTCGGGCTACATCAACCACGACGGGCAGCTTGTCCTCCCCGCGGGCGTAAAGCCGCCGGCAAACGTTCCACTCGATCGGGGGAAGTAATTGTTGAACAGCCAGCCCGCCGCCGTTCGCTCCCTATCGGATGCGCCGTTCTACCGAGCCGTCGGCGACGAGGTGGAAGTCTTCCGCGCGGCCGCCCGCCGCGGCCTGCCGGTGCTGCTGAAAGGCCCCACCGGATGCGGAAAAACACGATTCGTGGAGGCGATGGCCCACCAGCTCGGCCGGGACCTGATCACCGTTGCCGGCCACGAGGACATGACGTCGGCCGATCTGGTGGGCCGGTTCCTGCTCAAGGGCGGTGAAACGGTCTGGGTGGACGGACCCTTGACTCGCGCCGTGCGCGAGGGCGCCATCTTCTATCTGGACGAGGTGGTGGAGGCGCGCCAGGACACCACCGTGGTCATCCATCCGCTCGCCGATCACCGTCGGGAGCTTCCGGTCGATCGGCTCGGCACCACCTTGCGGGCGGCACCCGGATTCCAGCTGGTGATCTCCTACAACCCCGGCTACCAGAGCGTCCTGAAGAACCTCAAGGAGTCGACCCGCCAGCGCTTCGTCGCCATCGAGCTCGGCTACCCGTCCCCGGAGATCGAGACGGAGGTGGTTGCCTACGAAGCCGGGATCGACACCGAGACCGCACGTTCGTTGGTCAAGCTCGCTTACGCCATCCGCAACCTCGACGGCTCACCCTTGCGCGAGGTGTCCTCCACGCGCATGTTGATTCTCGCCGCCGGCCTTGCCGCCGAAGGGCTGAACCTGCGCAGTGCAGTCCACGCGGCCGTCGTCCAGGTGCTCTCCGACGACGACGATGTCATCCGAGCCCTCGACGAACTCGTCAACACCGTCCTGCCCCAAAGTGACCGACGCGCCTAACAATCCCGACCGGTTCCGGTTCCTCGCCACATACATCGCCGGCAGGTCCGTCGAAGTCACCGAGGCGCCGGCCGGCCTGCCTGTGCACACCGACGGCAGGTTCATCTTCGTGTCGCCCGGCGCCTCCGTCGCGCAGCAGCGCCGCGAGATGGTGGTGCAGGCGGCACTTCTCGGCGCGGGCAGCCTTGATCCGCGGTTGGTCAGGGGATTGCGCGCACGTTCCACCTTGGCGCGCCGTTACCTGGCACTCGAAGGTCGACGGGTTCTCGCCGACCTCGCCCGGCACGTTCCCCTCGATGCCGTGCTCCTCCCGGACGAACGACCCAGTACTACGACCGCCGATGAGTCACTCGAGGTGGCCAAGAGCCGAATCAAGGTTGGCGACCCGCCGGGATGGTTCGGTGTCATCAAGCCGTCCCGGCTGATGGCGGCGTCCACTGGACCGGGTGGTCAGGCCACCAACAAAGATCTGCAATTGCGGTTCGACCCTATCGAGATGCCCGAGTCGGAGGACGACGACGAAGACGATGACGGCGGGAAGTCGGGGGACAGCAAGATCCTCAAATTGTTTGAAAGTCCGTTCCTCAACAACAAGTCGATGTCGGACTATTTCCGCAAGATGTTCGGAGGTTCGAGCTCTCCTGGAGTGGGCGCTGCGGGCGCCGAGCTGACGGTTCGCTCAATGCGCCGGGCGAAAGAGGTCGGTCCGAATGCGCGTCCCCTGCCCACCCGGGTCCGGTTCACCGATGACGGCAAGCCCGGTCCAGCGATAGGCGTGGGCGGCGCCCTGTATCCCGAGTGGGACGTCTTCGACGACCGGTACAAGCCTGACTGGTGCCGGGTCATCGACTTTCCACTGACCGTAGCCGCCGACGTCTCGGATGCCGGTGTGGCGCACGACGACATGCTGCGGCGCCGTCTGGCTCGCGTCGGCCTCGGGCCGAAGGTCCTGCGCAGCCGTGCCGACGGGGATGACCTCGACATCGAGGCGCTCATCGATCTGTTCGTCGATCTGCAATCAGGCTTCTCCTCACCCGAGCACGTCTACCTGGAGCGCCGCAAACTTGCCCGCAATCTCGGCGTGCTCATTTTGATCGACGCGTCCGGGTCCGCCATCGACGCCGATGCGGATGGCCTCGCAGTGCACGACCACCAGCGACGCGCGGCCGCCACTCTGGCCGTGACACTCGAAGAGCTTGGTGATCGGGTCGCCGTCTACGCCTTCAGATCACAGGGCCGCCACGCCGTCCATCTGCCGGTCATCAAGACGTTCGACCAGAGTTTCGGCGCTGTCGGGCGCGCGCGGCTCAACCAGCTCGAACCGTCGGGCTATACGCGCCTCGGTGCCGGCATCCGCGGTGCCGGCGAGATCCTCAAAAGTCAGGCGGGCACACCGAATCGGCTGTTGGTCGTCCTTTCCGATGGATTCCCCTACGACGACGGCTACGAAGGCCGCTATGCCGAAGCCGACTCCTTCAAGGCCCTCGAAGAACTGCGGGCAGAAGGCGTTGCCTGCCTTTGTCTTTCCATCGGGACCACGACTGCTACCGATGCGCTCGAACGTGTCTTTGGTTCCGCCGGCTATGCGAGCGCCGCAACGCTGACCGAATTGAGCCCACGAATGGATGAGTTGTTCCTGTCTTCCCTGCGTGAACTCGCCGCGACGAGACCGTCGCGAGTTCGCTGACCACGCCGAGCGGCTGCGCATCGCGCACGTCAAGGCCCGGCCACTCCTGCTCAGCGAGCGGCCCCTCGCACACCGGCAGGTCGAGACCCCTGATGTGCTCGAGCGCTACCAGCGTGCAGTCGAAGGTGACCCGCCAACGTGGTGAGTGGGAGTCCCAGCCGCAATACCTCTGACCTCCGTCGGCGGGCATGACATGCGCTATGCCTCTATGGTGGACGTGATTCCCACGGCGGGACGAGGGCAACCAGCGAATTGAGGAGCCGATGAGTGACAACTCCGACAGGCGGCAGCGCCCCCTGATCGGGTACATCACCCATGAGATCGCGCCCCCGATCAGCCGCGCGCCGATCGGCCGGGAGTGGATGTCGGAGATACGGCAAGGTTGGCCGCACCGGTGTCTGCCGATGCTGATCGCCAACCAGAGCGGCTGGGAGGTGCGCAATCGCAGCGCGTTCACCGCAACGTGGATGGGCGGCAACGACCGCACGAACCTGATGATCGCCCCCGACACCCGCGAAAGCGGCCAGTTCCTGCCCTCCAGCCACTTCGGCTACGGCATCTTGACCTGGCATCTGCCGATTCTGTTTCGCACCCCGCCGGGCTACAACCTGCTGGCCCGCGGGCCGGCCAACTATCCGAAGGACGCCATCTCCCCGCTGGAAGGCATCGTCGAAACCGATTGGTCCAGCTCGAGTTTCAGCATGAACTGGAAGTTCACCCGCGAGTTCATGCCGGTGCGATTCGAGGTAGGCGAGCCGATCTGCATGATCGTGCCGCAGCGCCGGGCCGAGCTGGAGGAGTTCGTCCCCGAGCTTCGGCCCATCGAATCCGACGAAGAATTGCACCGCAAGCACGAGCACTTCCTCGGTTCACGCGGCGCACTGGGCCGCGAGCAGGAAGCCGCGGGCGGCGCCGGGAACGAGAAGGTGCCGTGGCAAGGCGATTACACGCGGGGCCGGCACAGCGACGGCGAGCCCGGCGCGGAGGACCACCAGACCCGCCGTCATCTCCGGTCGTTCGTCCAACACGAGCACGCGGACTAGAACGAAATCACCACGCGGGCACGGTAGTTGCCGCGGCCATGTTCGTGATCCCGTCCGGCGCCTGCGCCGAAGCGCCGGCCCACGCGATGTAGCCGTCGGGGCGTACCAGCACGGCCGGCCCGTGGTCGGCGCGCTCGGCCTGCAGCATCCCGGGTGCCTCGATTGGGGCGGCGCCGTATTCGCGGATGAAGACGAAGCCACCACCGCGCTGCAGGTGCGTCAACCTTTCGTCGACCAGGGGAATCGTGGCGGCGCGGGTGCCGACCAGTCCGCGCCGGCCGTACCGCAACGCCGTGCCCGCGAAACTGCCGGCCACGAAGTCCTGTACCGCGGGTATCCGAAGCAGGTTGGGAGCCAACAGATTACGCAGCCAGATCGCCGGCCGCCGGTGCAGCGTCGCGCCCCGGGCGACCATCCCGGACTGCAACAGCACCCGCTTGCCGATCGGGTGGCGTTCGTCCTGGTAGGTGTCCAGCAGGGCGTCGTCGGCGCCGCCGAGCACCGCGTCGAGCTTCCAGGCCAGGTTCGCGGCATCCTGGATGCCGGTGTTCATGCCCTGGCCGCCCATCGGCGAGTGCACGTGCGCGGCGTCGCCGGACAGGAACACCCGTCCGTGCCGGTACCGCGCGACTTGCCTTTCGTCGCAATGGAATCGCGACTTCCAGCCGATCTCGATGACGCCGAAGTCGGTTCCCATGGCGCGGGCCAGGACCTCGATGATCTCGGCGTCCTCGACGGGCGCGCTGTCGGGCAGCTGGTGGTCGCGGTCCCAGACCAGGGCCCGATACCACGAGCCGTCCTCGTCGTGGCGGTTGTACGGGGCCAAGAACCCCAACACGTCGCCGGTGGTGCCCACCACCAGTCCGCCGCGCGCCGGGCCGTGGGCCAGCTTGACGTCGGCCAGCATCAGCGAGGTCAGCACCGTCTTGCCGGGGAAGTCGACGCCCAGCAGCGTGCGGACGGTGCTGTGTGCGCCGTCGGCGCCGATCACGTACCGCGCCCGCCACGTCTGCCGGTGTGCGGGATCGCCGTCGTCCTTGGGGCGGGCGGTGACGGTGACGCCCGCGGCGTCCTGCTCGAGCGCGACCACCTCGACGCCGCGCCGGATGTCGGCCCCCTCGGCCACCGCGTAGCGGCGCAGTGCCGCGTCAACGTTGGTCTGCGGGGTGACCAGGACGAACGGGTAGGCCGAGTCGATGCGAGTCAGGTCGATGCGGGCCTTGGCGAACAGCGTCACGTCAGGTCCGCGCTGCCCGACTGCGAGCAGTTCGTCGGCCGCGTCGCGCGCGTCGAGGACCTCCAGCGTCCGGGGCATGACGGCGAACGCGCGGCTGGTCGGGTTTTCGGCGGGCCAGCGCTCCAGCACCGTCACCGACCGTCCGGCGCGGGCCAGGTCACCCGCGGCGGTCAGGCCGGTGGGGCCGGCTCCCACCACGAGGACGTCGACCTCGCGAACAGTATTTGTACTCATCGGACCGCTCCTTCCGGTTGCGGGTACCAGCGACGGATGTCGCCGGGGGTGGATTGCGCTGCCTGGTTGAAGACGAAGCGGCAGCCGGTCTGGGTGGTGTGCGCGAGGTTGATGATCGACTCGAACAGCAGGGTGTTGCCGGCGACCAGGCGAATCCCGGCGCCGATCAGCACGGCGTCGTAGTGCTTGGCGCGCAGCCACTCGCCGGCCTTCTCGGCGCCGGCGGTGCCGAAGTCGATCAGGCAGTTGTCGACCCGGTAGCCGGCGGCGCGCAGACCCGCGACGTTGTCGTCGTTGGCGGCCCGCAGCGCCTCCCTCGACAGGCCCCCGAACTGGGCGAACTCCGGCGACGAGTAGTCGATGACGTCGGGATCGAGCCCGATCTGGATGACGGTCACGGTCATGTCCGAGCCTCCTCGACCAACCGATTCAACAATTGTTGAAATCAAAGTAAGTCCAGTTGCTAGCGATGTCAACAGTTGTTGAACTAGAATTTCGGCATGCCCGGTAAAACTCGCGACGGCAAAGTCACCCGCGCGACAATCCTCAGTGCGGCGCGGACCCTGTTCTCCACCCACGGCTTCGAGCGGACCACCATCCGGTCGATCGCGGCCGAGGCCGGCGTCGATCCCGCGCTCGTCATGCACTACTTCGGCAACAAAGCCGACCTGTTCGCCGCGGTCTCGCGGCTCGAAATCGCCTTTCCGGACCTCACCGGCGTCGCCCCGGAACGCATCGCCGACATACTGGTGCCGTTCCTCATCCGGGTGTGGGATCCGGCCGGGTCGTTCCTGCCGCTGCTGCGCGCGGCCGCCACCAACCGGACGGCCGCCGACGCGCTGCTGGAGGTGTTCGTCGAGAAGGTGGCGCCGGCCCTGGGCACCGTCACCCCCGACCGCGCCGCCGAGCGGACCGCGATGGTGGGATCGCAGGTATTGGGAATCGCCATGGCGCGCAACATTGTTGGTGTGCCCGCGCTGGCCGCGATGGACAACGCGACGCTGACCGAATGGCTGCGCCCGGTGCTCGCCCACTACCTCACCGGGGCGGCGCCGTGATTGCAGGCCGCGGCGAAGTGCGGGACCGCGAAAACCGCGCCTAGAGTGAAGCCATGCCGCTAGAGGGGGAGTACGAGCCGTCGCCTTGGGACTGGTCTCGCGAGCAAGCTGACAAATACGCCGAGTCGGGGGGAACCGAGGCCGCCGACATGAAGGGCAAGCCGATCATTCTGCTGACCACGGTCGGCGCGAAGACCGGCAAACTGCGCAAGACGCCGCTGATGCGGGTCGAGCATGACGGCCAGTACGCGGTCGTGGCCTCACTGGGCGGGGCGCCGAAGAACCCGGTCTGGTACCACAACATCAAGAAGAACCCCCGCGTCGAGCTGCAGGACGGCTCGGTGACCCGCGATTACGACGCCCGGGAGGTCTTCGACGATGAGAAGGCCACCTGGTGGGAGCGTGCCGTCGAGGCGTGGCCCGAGTACGCCGAGTATCAGACCAAGACCGACCGCCAGATCCCGGTGTTCGTGCTGACCCCGGTCGGCTGAATTCCGGAGTTCTGTCGTGGCACCATTAATCAGTGTCCGCCGAATTGAGCCAGAGCCCGAGCTTCTCGCGGTTATCCGCGGCTGATATCGACAGCGCGGCCAAGCGGATCGCCGCGGTGGTCACGCCGACCCCGCTGCAGTTCAGCGACCGGTTGTCGGCGCTCACGGGCGCGCAGGTCTACCTCAAGCGCGAGGACCTGCAGATCGTGCGCTCCTACAAGCTGCGCGGCGCCTACAACCTGTTGGTCCAGCTGTCCGAGGCGGAGCTGGCCGCGGGCGTGGTGTGCTCCTCGGCGGGCAACCACGCGCAGGGCTTCGCCTACGCGTGCCGGATGTTGCAGGTGCACGGCCGCGTCTATGTGCCGGCCAAGACACCCATGCAGAAGCGCGACCGGATCCTTTACCACGGCGGCGACTTCATCGACCTGATCGTGGGCGGCACCACCTACGACCTCGCCGCCGAGGCGGCGCTGGCGGACGTGCAAAGCACCGGTGCCACCCTGGTGCCGCCCTATGACGATCTGCGCACCATGGCGGGCCAGGGCACCATCGGCGTCGAGCTGCTCGATCAGCTCGACAACGAGCCGGATCTGGTGGTCGTCCCGGTAGGCGGCGGCGGTTGCATCGCCGGCATCACCACCTATCTCGCCGAGCGCACCGACAACACCTCGGTGTTGGGCGTCGAGCCGGCCGGCGCCGCGGCGATGATGGCCGCGCTGTCCGCCGGCGAGCCGGTGACGCTGGACCACGTCGACCAGTTCGTCGACGGCGCCGCTGTGCGCCGGGCGGGCGACCTGACCTATGCCGCGCTGGCGGCCGCCGGCGACATGGTGTCGATCACCGCGGTCGACGAGGGAGCGGTGTGCACCTCGATGCTCGGCCTCTATCAGAACGAGGGCATCATCGCCGAGCCGGCGGGCGCGCTGTCCGTCACCGGATTGCTGGACGCCGACATCGAGCCCGGATCCACTGTGGTGTGCCTGATTTCGGGTGGCAACAACGACGTGTCGCGCTACGGCGAAGTGCTCGAGCGCTCGCTGGTCCACCTCGGCCTCAAGCATTACTTCCTGGTGGACTTTCCGCAGGAGCCCGGTGCGCTGCGCCGCTTCCTCGACACGGTGCTCGGGCCGAACGACGACATCACCCTGTTCGAGTACGTCAAACGCAACAACCGGGAGACCGGCGAGGCGCTGGTCGGCATCCAGCTGGGCTCCTCGGCCGACCTGGACGGTCTGCTGGCCCGGATTCGTGCGACGGAGTTGCACGTCGAGAGCCTGAAACCGGGCTCGCCGGCCTACCGGTACCTGCTGCTCTAGCGGCGGGGCCGCCAGACATGCGCCCGCCTTATGGACCAGGTAACGCCGGTTTCGGCCTGGTCAGCGCCGGCTTTGTGGCCTGTCTTCTACTGCTGGCGTGGGCGGCGATATGGATTGCTCGGCGCGGGCGCCTGTTACTCGGGCTTTGGGAGAGGGCGTCCAACTCCGCCGTGATCGGCGCAGGGCTGACCTGGGCACGCGATCGGGTCGGCACCAGGGATCCGGCGCTGACCCGGCGATTGCCCTCGAGCAAGGCAGCGGCGGTCGCGATGCTTTTCGGGCTGGTCGTGGTCGTGGCGCTGGCGGTCGGCTTTACCGAAGTGCTCGATGACGTGCTCGAGGGCGATGGCATTGCCGGATTCGACCAACCGACGACCCGGTGGCTTGCGGCCCACCGTGATCTGTGGCTGACCACCGTCCTGCGCCTGGTCACCGACGTGGGCAGTCCGCTCTTTCTGGCCGCGGTTGCCTTGCCAATCTCCGTGGTCGCCGGCTGGAGGTGCGGGTCGTGGCGGCCCGTGGTGCTTGCGCTGGCCGCGGGCGTTGGGATTCCCCTCGTGCTGTTTACCGCCAAAGCCCTAGTGGGTCGGACTCGCCCCGCGCTGCCTTTCGCCCTGGTCGACGCGGACGGGTATTCGTTTCCCTCGGGCCATGCAACCGGCACCGCCGCGAGCATGGTGGTTTCCGCGTGGATGCTGACCCGCTGGCTGGTCCCCTGGTGGACCGGGCGTGTGATGGTATGGGCGATCGCGGCCGGCGTGACGTTCGTGGTCGGGTTCTCCCGCGTCTATCTGGGAGTTCATTACGTCAGCGACGTGCTGTCCGGTTGGTTGCTGGGTTTGGCCTGGGCCGGCACCGTCATGCTTGTCGGATCCTGGTGGGACAACACCCGACGCGTCCGCGGCTCAGCGTCGGTACTCCCGTAAGTACGTCGGCACCGTCGTGCCGGGGGTCAGGTCGCCGGCCGGCACCGGCGTTGCGGCCGTCAGGCTCAGCGGCACCACGCCCGCCCAGTGCGGCAGCGCAAGGTCCTGCGGATCGTCGGCCGGGGGTCCGCTGCGCACCTTCGCCGACACCTCGACGAGGTCGAGCGCGAGCACCCCGGTCGCGGCGAGCTCGCGCGCATCGGGCGCCCTGCAGTCCGCGGCGCGCCCCGGCGCGATGTGGTCGAGCAGGCAGCTCAGCGCCCGCGACTTCTCCGCCGGATCGTCGACGACGCGCGCGTCACCCACCGCGACCACCGAGCGAAAGTTCACCGAGTGGTGCATCGCCGACCGGGCCAGCACCAGCCCGTCGACGAGCGTGACGGTGACGCAGACCGGCAGGCCCGATCCCGACGCCTGGGCCGCCCTGGCCGCCAGCAACGGGCCGCCGCCCGTCGAACCGTGCAGGTAGAGCGTTTCACCGAGCCGGGCATGCGTAGTGGGCAAGACCACCGTCCGACCTGCGCTCGAGTAGCCCAGGTGGCAGATCAGCGCCTCGTCGAGGATGTCGTGAACGGCGCGGCGCTCGTAGCGGGCGCGCTCCCGGTAGCGGGTCGGGGTGGTGCGTGCCGTCGGCTGGTATGCGGTGTCCACCAGATTGCCCTCTACTTTGTCCTAGTACATAATATATTGCGTGCCAGTACAAAGAAGCATAACCGGAACCGGGGCGGAATCCATAGCCGCCAGCATCGAAGCGGCGATCTCGGCCGGATCCCTGGCGCCCGGCGACGCGCTCCCGCCGGTGCGCGAGCTGGCCGCCCAGCTCGGCGTGAACGCCAACACCGCCGCCGCGGCCTACCGCCTGCTGCGCCATCGCGGGGCCGTCGAGACCGCCGGCCGGCGCGGCACCCGCGTGCGCCATCGCCCGGCGACCACCCCGCGCTCGCTGCTCGGCCTCGACGTGCCCGCGGGCGTGCGCGACCTGTCGACCGGCAACCCGCATCCGGACCTGTTGCCCATCGCCGGCGCCTCGCTGGCCGGCCCGGGCGCCGGCCGGCCCGTGCTCTACGGCGAGCCGGCCCTGTCGCCGCCGCTGGACGAATTCGCCCGCAACACGCTGGCCGCGGACGGGATCCCCGCCGATCACCTGGCCGTGACCAGCGGCGCGCTGGACGGCATCGAACGCGCGCTCACCGCGCATCTGCGCCCCGGCGATCGCGTTGCCGTCGAGGATCCGGGCTGGGCCAACCTCCTCGATCTCCTTGCCGCACTGGGGCTTTCGGCCGAGCCGGTGCGGGTCGACGACGACGGGCCGCTGGCCGACGACCTGGCCCGGGCGCTGGGGAGTGGGGTGCGTGCGCTGGTGCTCACCAACCGCGCCCAAAACCCCACGGGCGCAGCGCTTTCGGCGGAACGCGCCGAGTCGCTGCGTGCGTTGGTTGCGCGGCGGGGCGAGGAGCTGTTGCTGGTCGAAGACGACCACTGCGCGGGCATTTCCGGGGCACCGCTGCACACCCTCGCCGGCTGCACCGCGCACTGGGCGTTCGTCCGCTCGGCGTCCAAGGCATACGGCCCCGACCTGCGGGTGGCCGCCCTCGCCGGCGACCACCGCACGATCGAGCGCGTGCACGGCCGGTTGCGGCTCGGGCCCGGTTGGGTGAGCCACTTCCTGCAGCGGCTCGCCGTCGACCTGTGGACCGACCGGGCGGCCGGGCAACTGGTCGCGACGGCCGAGCGGCACTACGCCGCCAGCCGCCAACGGCTCTGCGACGCCCTGACCGAACGCGGTCTACCGGCTCACGGCCGCTCGGGGCTCAACGTGTGGGTACCGGTTCCCGACGAGGCGGTCGCGGTATCGCGGCTCCTCGGCGCCGGCTGGGCGACGGCGCCGGGCAGCCGGTTCCGGATGAACACGCCGGCGGGCATCCGCATCACGATCTCCGACCTGACTCCCGATGAGATCGAGCCACTCGCCGACGGGGTCGCCCGGGCGGTGCATCCGGCCGGGCGAGCCATCGTGTAGCCGCAGCTCAAGCGCCCTCGTCGTCATCGGTGGCGCCGGGCCCGGGGCCCCTCCACAACAGCTCGACGCTGGGATATGGCGGCATGTCGTGACGCACGGTGCGCCGGCCCGACGCCGGGTGGTTGGCGCGGCGGCTCGGCTTGCGCAGACAGATCCGTCGGTGACGGAATTCAGATTGACTCATGGCGGCATCATCGGGGGTGAGCCCGCCGTGCCGCCATTCAGTTATCCACAGCCCACTCAGGCGGACAGGATGGCGAACGAATGGCCTTGTAGCACAGTGCCGTCGGCGTCGACGGCCGGCTCGTCCCACGCCAGCACCACTTCGCCGTTGACCGGGACCCTCACCTGCTCGGCGCCCAGGTTGCACACGATGCGCAACCGGCCGCGAGACACGCTGATCCAGCGTTCGTCCTCGTCGTAGTCGACCGCGAGGTGTTCCAGCCAGGGATCGGCCATGTCGGGGTGGTTGCGCCGCAACGCGATCAGGTCGCGGTACAGGCGGAGCAGCCGGGCGTGCTCGCCGGTGCCGACCTCGGCCCAGGCCAATTTGGAGCGCCCGAACGTCTGGGGATCCTGCGGGTCGGGAATCTCGTCGGCGTCCCAACCGTGCTCGGCGAACTCGGCCTTGCGTCCTTCGGCCGTGGCGCGGGCCAGCTCCGGTTCGGGGTGCGAGCTGAAGAACTGGAACGGGGTCGAGGCCCCGTACTCCTCACCCATGAAAAGCATGGTGGTGTAAGGGGATCCGAGCGCGAGCGCGGCCTTGATGGCCAGCTGGCCGACGGTCAGGTTCTGCGACGGGCGATCTCCCAGGGCGCGATTGCCGACCTGATCGTGCGTGCAGGTGTAGGCGACCAGCCGGGTGGCCGGGATGCCCGACTTCTCGCTGGTGTCCAGCGGCCGCCCATGGCGGCGGCGCCGGAACGACGAATAGGTGGCGGCGTGGAAGAAGCCGTGGCGCAACGTCTGCGCCAGAGTGGCCAGGCTGCCGAAGTCACCGTAGTAGCCCTGGCGCTCGCCGGAAACCGCGGTGTGGATGGCATGATGAATGTCGTCGGCCCATTGCCCCGTCAGGCCGTAGCCGCCCCGATCGCGCGGGGTGATCAACCGCGGGTCGTTCATGTCGCTCTCGGCGATCAGCGACAGCGGACGCCCCAATTGCTGTGCCAGCCAGTCCGTTTCGGTGGCGAGCTCCTCGAGGATATGGATCGCGGTGGTGTCCACCAGCGCGTGCACCGCGTCCAGCCGCAGGCCGTCGGCGTGAAAATCGCGCATCCAGCGCAGCGCGCAGCCGATGATGTAGCGGCGCACCTCGTCGGAATCGGCGTCGGCGATGTTGATGCCCTCGCCCCACGGGTTGCTCGCCGACGACAGGTATGGCCCGTACCGCGGCAGGTAGTTGCCCGACGGGCCGAGGTGGTTGAAGACCGCGTCGATCAGCACCCCCAAACCCTTGGCGTGGCAGGCGTCGACGAAGCGCACCAGCCCGTCGGGGCCGCCGTAGGGTTCGTGCACGCTGTACCACAGCACGCCGTCGTACCCCCAACCATGAGTGCCGGCAAAGGAATTCACCGGCATCAGCTCGACGAAGTCCACCCCGAGATCGACCAGGTAGTCCAGCTTCTCGATGGCCGCGTCGAACGTGCCGGCCTCGGTGAAGGCGCCCAGGTGCAGCTCGTAGATCACCGCACCCTCGACCGCGCGGCCGGCCCACCCGGTGTCCGTCCACGTGGCGGCGGCCGGATCCCACAACTGCGAGCGGGCGTGCACCCCGTCGGGCTGGCGGGCCGATCGCGGGTCGGGCAGCACGGTGGGGTCATCGTCGAGCAGGTAGCCGTAGCGGGCGTCCGGCGCCGTGTCCACGGTCGCATGCCACCAGCCGTCATTCGAGCGCGTCATGGCGTGCGCCTGGCCGTCGACGTCGAGCCGGACCCGCGCGGGTTTGGGCGCCCAGACCCGGAATTCAGTCATGGTGGCGCTCCAGCAGAACGACCGGCAGATCGGCGAACAACTGGGCGGCCGACGTCGGGCCGTCCGCGATCGCCCCGGTGAGGGCGTCCTTCCAGGTTCCGTCCGGGAGCGGCAGAACCGTGTTACCCCAGCCCGTTTCGGTCAGCCGCACGGTCCAGCGGGTCACCGCCACCACGATGTCCTCGCCCCGGCCGAAGGCCAGCACATGATCGGCGGCGTCGCCGTCGGCCAGCAGCGGGACGTAGTCGCCGTGCAGGAAGGTGTCCGGATGGTCACGGCGCACCCGAAGTGCAGTGGTGACGACCCGGATTTTCGGATGCTCCAACGCCCGCAGGGCGGCGCGCCTCGCGGCGTAGTCGACGGCCCGGCGGTTGTCCGGGTCGACCAGACTGTCGTCCCACAGCTCGGTGCCCTGATACACGTCCGGGATCCCGGGCACGGTCAGCGCCAGCATCTTCTGGGCCAGCGCGTCGCTGGCGGCGTGCGGATTGAGTTGGGCGACAAGCTCGGTCAGCTGGCCGGCCACCGGGCCGTCGAGCACGGTGTCCAGCCACCGGTGCACCGCACCCTCGAACTCGGCGTCCGGGTCGCTCCACGAGGTGTGCCAGGCCGCCTCCCGGATGGCCTTCTCGGTGTAGCCGTGCAGCCGCTCGCGCAGCGCGTCGGTGACCTCGCCGTTGACGGGCCACACGCCGAAGATGTTCTGCCACAGGAACTGTCCGGTCGCCGGATCGGGGGAGGGCGCGGCGATCTCCCAGCGCGCGAGGAATTCGGTCCACAGCGACGGCACCTGGGACAGCACCGAGATGCGGGCCCGTACGTCCTCGCCGCGCTTGGTGTCGTGGGTGGTCAGCGTCGTCATGGTCTGCGGCCACAACCGGGCCCGGGTGGCGGCGCTGTGATGGAATTCGGCCGCGCCGACACCGAAGCGGTGCGGCTCGCCGCCGACCTCGTTCAGCGAAACCAGCCGGGCGTCACGGTAGAACAAGCAGTCCTCGACGGCCTTAGCGGTGACGGCGCCGCACAGCTGCTGCAGCCGGGTGGCCGGCTCACCGCCACGGGCCAACGCCGTGGCCAGCACCTGCAGTGCGGGCCCCAACTCCGGTGCGGCCGCCTCGGTTTCGGCCAGCGCGGTGGGCAGCAGCGCGACCAGGCCGGGGTAGTCGCTGCGGTACACCCCGATGTGGGTGAGCAGCGCGGCCACCGCCTCGGGCAGCTGCGGGTGGTCGGCGCCGGCGGCGGCCACGATGCTGCGGCGCAGTCGGCGCAGCTCACTGGCCAACGTGTCGGTGGCCGCGTGGATCTTGAGGTCCACCAGCATGTCCGGCATCGCCTGGTAGTCCACGCCGGCCGACTCCACCAGCGCGGTCAGCGCCGGGGCGCCCTTCGGATCCACCAGGACGCCGCCGGTTTCGCGCAACACGTCGTAACCGGTGGTGCCGCCGATGGGCAGGGTGGGCTCGAGGGCCTCGTCGACGGCCAGGATCTTCTCGATCACGATCCAGGGCTCCGGGCCGGTCAGCTCGCGCAGCCGCGCCAGGTATCCGCACGGGTCGGACAGGCCGTCGGGGTGGTCGATGCGAATGCCGTCGACCAGCCCCTCGGTGAACCACCGCCCGACTTCGGCGTGCGTGGCATCGAAGACGGCGCGGTCCTCCTGACGCAACCCCGCGAGCGAGGTGATCGAGAAAAAGCGGCGGTAGCCGCACACGCCGTTGCGCCAGCCCACCAGCCGGTAGTGCTGGCGCTCGTGCACCTCGGGTCCGGTGCCCCGCGCGGTGCCTGGCGCGATCGGTAACGCCAGATCGCCCAGCCGCAACAGGTCACCGTCGACGGTGAGGCCGGCGGCGTCGTCGTCGGAGCCCAGCACGGGCAACACGATGCGGCCGTCGTCGTCGAGGTCCCAATCGATGTCGAAAAACGTTGCGTAGGGCGAAGAGCGGCCGTTCCGCAGGACGTCCCACCACCAGGGGTTCTGCCGGGGCTGGTCGATGCCCACATGGTTGGGCACGATGTCCACGATCAAGCCCATGCCGCGCTCCCGCGCCGCCGCCGACAGTCGCGCCAGGCCCTCTCGGCCGCCGATCTCGGGTGACACCGTCGTGGGGTCGGTGACGTCGTAGCCGTGGCTCGATCCCGCGGTCGCGGTCATGATCGGAGACAAATACAGGTGCGACACCCCGAGGTCGTTCAGGTAGTCGAGCAGGTTTTCCGCGTCGGCAAAGGTGAACGCGAACCCGCTGGATTCACCACGCAGCTGCAGCCGGTAGGTGGAGATGACGGGTAAAGCCATGCGTCACTGCGTCTTACGCAGTACCAGCAATGAACGCGAGGGCAGCGACACCTTCTCCTCTGCGGTCACCGCCTGGTCGGCTCCCTCTTTGCGGCCCGTCGGTTCGTTGGTGTCCAGTTCCACGGTCCACTCTTTCGCATAGTCGGTGTTCGGCGTCACGAAGTCCACCGGATCTTCACCGGCGTTGAAACACAACAGGAATGAGTCGTCGACGACCCGTTCACCGCGTGCGTTGGGTGCGGTGATGGCCTCGCCGTTGAGGAACACCGCCACACACTTGTGAATGCTCTCGCCCCAGTCCTCGTGCGTCATTTCGCGGCTACTGGGATTCAGCCAGGCGATGTCGCGCACCTCGTCGCCGGTCCGGATCGGCTCGCCCTCGAAGAACCGGCGCCGCCGGAACACCGGATGCCGCTTGCGCAGCGTGCTCACCCGGCGGGCGAACGCCAGCAGGTCGGCATTCTTGTCGACCAAAGACCAGTCCATCCAAGACAATTCGGAGTCCTGGCAGTACACGTTGTTGTTGCCGTTCTGCGTACGCCCGAACTCGTCGCCGTGGGCGATCATCGGCGTGCCCTGGCTGAGCATCAGCGTCGCCCAGAAGTTGCGCATCTGCCGGTAGCGCAGCTCGTTGATGTCGGGGTCGTCGGTGGGGCCCTCGACGCCACAGTTCCACGACCGGTTGTGGCTCTCCCCGTCCCGGTTGTCCTCCCCGTTGGCCATGTTGTGTTTTTCGTTGTAGGACACCAGGTCGTTGAGCGTGAATCCGTCGTGCGCGGTGACGAAGTTGATGCTGGCGCTGGGACGACGACCGGTCGCCTCGTACAGGTCTGACGACCCGGTCAGCCGGGAAGCGAACTCGCCCAGGGTTGCGGGCTCGCCCCGCCAGTAATCGCGCACAGTATCGCGATACTTCCCGTTCCACTCGGTCCACAAACCCGGGAAATTTCCGACTTGGTAGCCGCCTTCGCCGACGTCCCACGGCTCGGCGATCAGTTTGACCTGGCTGACGATCGGATCCTGCTGCACCAGATCGAAGAACGCGCTCAATCGGTCGACGTCGTGCAGTTCGCGGGCCAGCGTGGCGGCCAGGTCGAAGCGGAACCCGTCCACGTGCATCTCGGTCACCCAGTAGCGCAGCGAGTCCATGATGAGCTGCAGCACGTGGGGATGACGCGGGTTCAGGCTGTTGCCGGTGCCGGTGTAGTCCTTATACAACCGCAAGTCGGTGTCGACGAGCCGGTAGTAGGCGGCGTTGTCGATGCCGCGGAAATTGATGGTCGGCCCGAGGTGGTTGCCCTCGGCGGTGTGGTTGTAGACCACGTCGAGGATCACCTCGATGCCGGCCTCGTGGAAGCTGCGCACCATGGATTTGAACTCGGGGACACTGGACTTGCGGTTGGCCGCGTACTCGTTGTTCGGCGCGAAGAACCCGAAAGTGTTGTAGCCCCAGTAATTTCGCAAGCCCAGGTCCAGCAGTCGCGAGTCGTGCATGAACTGGTGCACCGGCATCAGCTCGATGGCCGTGACCCGCAGAGACTTGAGGTGGTCGATGATCGCCGGGTGGGCCAGGCCGGCATACGTGCCGCGAAGCTCCTCGGGGATGCTGGGATGGGTCTGCGTCATGCCCTTGACATGGGCTTCGTAGATGACGGTCTCGTGGTAGGGGGTCAGCGGAGCCCGGTCAGATCCCCAGTCGAAGAACGGGTTGCTCACCGCACTGGTCATCGTGTGGCCCAGCGAATCGACCATGGGGGGAGTCCCCGGGTCGGCGCCGTCGGCGTTGGGCCCGTCCGGGTCGACCGCCTTCATGTCGTAGGAGAACAGGGCCTGGCCGAACGTGAAGTCGCCGTGGAAAGCCTTGCCGTACGGGTCGAGCAGCAGCTTGCTGGGGTCGCAGCGGTGACCGGCCGCCGGATCCCATGGCCCGTAGACCCGAAATCCGTAGCGCTGCCCCGGGGTGATGTTCGGCAGATAGGCGTGCCAGACGAATCCGTCCACCTCGTCCAGCGGAATCCGCGACTCGCTGCCCTGGTCGTCGATCAGGCACAACTCGACCTTCTCGGCGATTTCGGAGAACAACGAGAAGTTGGTCCCCGCGCCGTCGTAGGAGGCGCCGAGCGGATACGGGTTTCCCGGCCAGACGGTGGCGAGCTTGGGTTGGTGGTTACCGCCTGCTTCTGAAGCGGGACTGTTGGTTGACACCTATCGACCTTATCCGCGCGCGGTTGCGCTCACTCGGCTAAGTGGCCAGGAGTAAGGCGGCTCACCACCAGCCGGTGGCCTCGGCGATCTGGCGGCCCAATTCGGCTGTCATCGTCCGCACGTAGGTGGGAGTCAAATGGTGGGCGCCGTGGTAAATCAGGATGTTTCCCTCGACCGGACGGCACACGTCGGTGCGGCAGATCGCGTCCGACATGTCGAGCACCTTGAGCTGCGGGAACTGTCCGACGAAGTCGAGCGTCTGATTGCGGTCCGAGAGCAGGTCGGAACGCTTGATCGCGCATGACTGCGCGGTGCCACCCCGTTTGGCCAGGCAGTCCGCCGGGTCGAACGGTTGTCCGTTCTTCACCAGCCACGGGGTGTCGCGCATGCCGAGAATCGGAATGTTGTTGTCGGACAACGTCTGCCAGATCCCGATATAGGTGGCGGGCATGACGTCGCCGCTCTTGATGTTCCACGGCCGGGTGGTGGTGGTGAAGACGTAATCGGGCCGGTCGGTGACCAGTTTGGTCATCGTGCGTTGCACCCACTCGCGGCACTGCGGGTAGGGGGCGTTGTTGCCCATGATCAGCGGGACCTGCTCGGTGGACAGCGGGCAGCCCATCTTCAGATAGGTCACGACCTTGAAGTGGCGCGTCTTGCCCAGGATGTCCAGCGCGGGCAGCCAGTGCTCGGCGTGTGACCCACCCGCCAGCGCGATGGTCCGGCCGGCGGCCACATCGCCGTAGGTGCAGGTGACCACCGCGGGGTTGACGAAGTCGCTAATGCAGCCGTCCCGGGTGGTGGCGGGCAGGTCCTGTTTGACCTCCAAGACGGAGGGCCGCATCGGCAGCGCGGGCACCCGCACGCGTTCGGTCAGCGCACGCGCGCCGGGATAGTCCTGCGGGTTGAGGACGCTGAGCTCCTTGCCGGCCGACCGCAACACCGTGACGTGCTGGCGCCAGGTGAATGAGGTCGCCGTCAGCGTCACGCCCAGCAGCACGACGGCCGATCCGAGCGCCATCGTCGGCCGGGCCAGGCGCGTCGGCCACGGCCTCCTCGGGGCCGGCGCCGCCGCAGCCTTCGAGGATGCGCGGTAGCGCAGCGGGTCCTCGACGAGCCGGTTGGTCAGATAAGCCAACGCGCCGGACACCAGCAGCAGCACCGCGCCTTCGACGAAGCCGGCGTGCTTGTGACCGCTGTAGGACAGCCAGAAGATCAGCAGCGGCCAGTGCCAGAGGTATAGCGCGTACGCCATGGCGCCCAGCTCCACCAGGGGGCGCGTGGCCAGGATCCGGTTGGGCAGCGGCAACCGGCCGCCCTGCAGGTTGGCCCCGACGAGGATCAGCAGCATGGCGGCGCCGACAGGCACCAGCGCCCACGGGCCGGGGAACTCCTGCACGCCGTCGATCAGCGCCCCGCAGGACAGCACCGCGCCGAGCGCGACGGTGGCCACCACCGTCCGCACCCACCTAGGCCAGCGGACCCGGGTCACCAGCGCGCCGACGAGCGCGCCCAGCAACAACTCCCAGCCCCGCGCGAAGGTGTTGTAGTAGGCGGCCGACTGGTCCTGCTGGTGCGCGATGATCGCGTAGACGAACGAGGCCACGGTCAACGCGGTCAGCACGACCAGGAACAAGGTCCGCAGCCGGGCGCCCAGCGGTCGCCGGAACAGGTAGGCCAGGCCGGCGATCAACACCAGGAAGCTGACGTAGAACTGGCCCTGCACCGACATCGACCAGATGTGCTGCAGCGGGCTGACGGCTTCGCCGGCCCGCAGGTAGTCCGACGCGGTGTTGGCCAGTTCCCAGTTCTGGTAGTAGCCGAGGCTGGCAAGGCTTTGGTCGGCGTACGTCTCCCAGCGCGTCTCCGGTTGAACCAGGATGGTCAGCACCGCGCAACCGGCCAGCACCACGACGAGGGCCGGAACCAGGCGTCGGATGAGCCGGACCACCTCGGACGCCGGCGAGAGCGTCACGGCCGGGTTCAACGCCGCGCGAATGACCTTGCCACCGAAGAAGAATCCGGACAGCGCCAGGAAGACGTCCACGCCGCCGGAGACGCGGCCGAACCAGATATGGAAGACGGCGACCAACGCGATCGCGATGCCGCGCAGGCCGTCGAGGTCGTAGCGATAGAACCCCTGCGACCCCGCTTTACGCACCCCCGTGGCCCCCGGATCGGCGGTGGCGTCCGGCGCAGGAGAGGGTGACAGGGTCTGCATGATCGACAGTTAATTTACCGAAAACCCGCCACCCACTCCCGACCGCTCGCGGCGGCGAGGCTGCTCAGCGGGTCGCTGAGCGCCCGCGCTTGGCGGCGGGGGAGCAAGTGGCGGGCGTCGGACGGCCGGGGATCGACCGGGGAGACTACCTGCCGATGCCGGCGCCGGTCGGCTGTAACGGCGACTGCTGGGTCGGCAGTTGCTGGACGGGCGCTTGCTGGAACGGCGACTGCTGCAGCGGGGCCTGCTGCGTCGGAACCTGCTGCAACGGCGCCTGCTGAGCGGGCAGCTGCTGCGGCGTCTGCTGGTACGGCGACTGCTGCAGCGGGGTCTGCTGGGTGGGCAGCTGTTGCGGGGTCTGCTGGGTAGGCAGCTGCTGGGGCGCCTGCTGCAACGGCGCCTGCTGCGCCGGCGCCTGCTGCAACGGGGCCCCCAGAACCCGGACCATGTAGGGCGTCATGCCGTTGGTACGTACCGGCGAGACCTGCACGACGTCGCCGACCTCGAGCATCTGGTTGTTGCCCAGGTACATCGCGACGCTCTGGGTGCCCTCGGGACCGTAGAAGATCAGGTCACCCTTGCGGGCCTGCTGCGGGACGATCTTCTGGCCGACGCGGTATATCGCGCCCGATGACCGCGGCAGCTTGATGCCGGCGCCGGCGTACGCGTACTGCATCAGCCCGGAGGCGTCGAAACCGACGGTGTTGATGCCGGTGCCGGTGCCGCGGGTGGGGCCGTTGATGCCGCCACCGGCCCAGGAGAACGGCACACCGCGCTGCGACAGACCGCGGGCGATCACCACGTCGGTGGCCTGCTGGTAGTCCATCGACCTGGCGCCCGGGTCGGCGGTCGCGATGGTGGGAACCACCATCGGCGCCCCGAGCAGGGCCAAACCGATCGCGAAGGCGTAGATGCGTTTCATTGTTCCTGGCCTCTCAGGCGCTCAATGGGCCTCGGCGCGGTGACCTCGCGCGTCCGCCCCCGGTTCATGGACCAAGCGAAGGCCCCCACGCTGGGGCCGGACGCCGTCCATGGCACTTGCGAAGTGAATCAGCTGTCAGGACGCTCTATTCACATCAGTCACACAAGCAACTTTGACAACAGATGGGGTTAGCCGCCAGGTCCACGCGGGATTTTTTGTCGTACCGTGACCGGACGGTGACTGGCGCGCCGAATCTCGTATGCGCAGTTGTGATTTCGGTCTCAGTCGGTGACGAAATCGCACGTCTGCCGGGCGCCGGCGGCGGGGCGATCAGAGCCAGTAGCGTTCGCTGAACATGGTCAGCAGCGATCCGGCCACCGAGCTGACCATGACCAGCGCCAGCGCCAGAACCGGCCAGAAGGACATGTACCAGCCCTTCAGGATCGACACGACCGGCCCGATAACGGCCGCGGTCATGGCCGCACCGATACCGCCCCACACCACCGGGTGGATGTACAGGTCCAGCCCGTAGGGCACCGGCCCGCAGGTTTCGTCCTCGCAGACGTTCGCCAGGAAGCCGAAAAGCCGCGTCGGCCAGGTCGTCGCAGTGGCCAGCACCGCGAGCAGGACCAGCAGCACGACGGTGCAGACGACGTCCCACGGCGCCAGCCGCACCCGGATCACCCGGGCAGCCTCGTCGTCGTAGTCCGCCAGCGGGTAGTGCGTGTCCCTGGACCAGCCGGGTCCCGGCGCGGGCCCGGCCTCGGGTCCCGGCGCTGCGCTGTCGGACTGCTGCGGCGTGGCCATGATCTCCCATGCTTCCCGACGTCCCGGTTTTCCGCGAATCGGCTGCTTTACCCTCGATCACTATGCCCGCGGCCAAGGCCGGGCTGACGCCCGAGCAGATCAGCGCGATCGACGCCGCGCACCTGTGGCATCCCTACAGCACCATCGGTGCCGAATCCGTCGCCCCCGTGGTGGCCGTCGGCGCCCGCGGCGCCTGGCTGACCCTGATCCGCGACGGCACGCCGGTCGAGGCGCTCGACGCCATGAGCTCTTGGTGGACCGCGATCCACGGGCACGGCCATCCGGCGCTGGATGCGGCGCTGACGGCCCAGCTCGGCGCGATGAACCACGTCATGTTCGGCGGGCTGACCCACGAACCGGCCGCGCGGCTGGCCCAGCTGCTGGTGGACATCACCCCGGCCGGGCTGGACACGGTGTTCTTCAGCGACTCCGGGTCGGTGTCGGTGGAGGTGGCGGTGAAGATGGCGCTGCAGTACTGGCGCAGCCGCGACCGGCCCGGCAAGCACCGGCTGATGACCTGGCGCGGCGGCTACCACGGCGACACCTTCACGCCGATGAGCGTCTGCGACCCCGACGGCGGCATGCACTCGCTGTGGACCGACATCCTGGCCCGGCAGGTGTTCGCACCGCAGGTGCCCCGCGCCTACGACCCCGCCTACAGCGCCACGTTCGAGGAACAGCTGGCCCGGCACGCGGCCGAGCTGGCCGCCGTCATCGTCGAACCCGTCGTACAGGGCGCCGGCGGCATGCGCTTTCACGACCCGCAATACCTGCGCGACCTGCGCGACATCTGCCGGCGGCACGACGTGCTGCTGATCTTCGACGAGATCGCCACCGGCTTCGGCCGCACCGGCGAGCTCTTCGCCGCCGATCACGCCGGCGTGAGCCCGGACATCATGTGCGTCGGCAAGGCGCTGACCGGGGGATATCTCACCCTGGCCGCGACCCTGTGCACCACCGATATCGCCCACACCATCAGCACGGGTGAGGCCGGAGCGTTGATGCACGGCCCCACGTTCATGGCCAACGCCTTGGCCTGCGCGGTGTCGGTGGCCAGCGTCGAGGCGCTGCTCGGGCAGGACTGGCGGGCGCGGGTCGGCGAGATCGGCGCCGGCCTGGCGACCGGCCTGGAGCCGGCGCGGGCGCTGCCCGGCGTGCGCGACGTGCGGGTCTGCGGCGCCATCGGCGTCATCGAATGCGAGCGCCCGGTCGACCTGGCCGTCGCCACCCCGGCGGCGCTGGACAACGGCGTCTGGCTGCGCCCGTTTCGCAACCTGGTCTACGCGATGCCGCCCTACATTTGCACGCCCGACGAGATCGCCCAGATCACCTCGGCGATGGTGCAGGTCGCCAAGCGAACCGGCTCTCGTAGGCTCTAGGGCGATGAAGGCACCGATCGAGGTTTCCCCGCTGGACTGGCTGGAAGCGGTGGAACGGCAGCGCCGCGAGGCCGGACTGCGCCGCTCACTGCGGCCGCGTCCCGCCGTCGCCACCGAGCTGGACCTGGCCTCCAACGACTACCTCGGGCTCTCCCAACACCCCGACGTGATCGACGGCGGCGTCGCCGCGCTGCGCATGTGGGGCGCCGGGTCGACCGGGTCCCGCCTGGTCACCGGCGACACCGAGCTGCACCAGCAGTTCGAGTCCGAGCTGGCCGACTACGTCGGCGCCGCCTCCGGACTGCTGTTCTCGTCGGGCTACGCGGCCAACCTGGGCGCGGTCGTCGGCCTGTCGGGCCGGGGTTCGCTGCTGGTGTCCGACGAGTACTCGCACGCCTCGCTGGTGGACGCCTGCCGGCTGTCGCGGGCGCGGGTGGCGGTGACGCCGCATCGCGACGTCGGTGCCGTGGAGGCGGCGCTGCAGGCCCGCGACGAGCAGCGTGCGGTCGTCATCACCGAGTCGGTGTTTTCCACCGACGGTGCGCTGGCCCCGCTGCGGGAACTGCACGAGGTGTGCCGCCGGCATCGCGCCCTGCTCATCGTCGACGAGGCGCACGGCCTGGGCGTGCGCGGCGGCGGCCGCGGGCTGCTGCATGAGGCCGGGCTGGCCGGTGCTCCCGACGTGGTCATGACCACCACGCTGTCCAAGGCGCTGGGCAGCCAGGGCGGCGCGGTGCTCGGGCCGACGTCGGTGCGTGCCCATCTGATCGACGCGGCGCGCACGTTCATCTTCGACACCGGCCTGGCCCCGGCGGCCGTGGGCGCCGCGCGGGCCGCGCTGACCGTGCTGCGGTCCGAGCCGTGGCGGGCGGACGCGGTGTTGCGCCACGCCGCCTTCCTGGCCGAGGTCTGCGGCGTGCCCGAGACGCCGCAGTCGGCGGTGGTGTCGGTGATCCTGGGCGACCCGGACGTGGCGGTGGCCGCCGCGACCGCCTGCCTGGACGCCGGCGTGCGGGTGGGATGCTTCCGGCCCCCGACCGTGCCCGCCGGGACGTCGCGGCTGCGGCTGACCGCGCGCGCCTCGCTGGACGACGCCGAGCTGGAGGTCGCGCGCCGGGTGCTCACCGATGTGCTCGCCAAGCTGGGTTGAGGCGCGCCGGTGACGGTTCTGGTCGTCACGGGCACCGACACCGGGGTCGGCAAGACGGTGGCCACCGCCGCGCTGGCGTGCCACGCCCGTCAGGCCGGCCTCGACGTGGCGGTCTGCAAACCGGTCCAGACCGGCATCGACGCGGGCGACGACGACCTCGCCGAGGTGGCCCGGCTGTCTGGGGTGACCGAACTGGCCGGGTTCGGCCGCTATCCGCTGCCGCTGGCACCGGTGGCCGCCGCCGAGGCGGCCGGGATGCCGTTGCCCACCCGCGAGCAACTGCTGGCGCTCATCGGGGAGCTGGACCGCCCGCGGCGGCTGACACTGGTCGAGGGCGCCGGGGGACTGCTGGTCGAACTCGGCGAAAACGGTGTCACCGCACGCGATCTCGCCGTCGCGCTGGGCGCGGCGGTGCTGGTGGTGGTCGGCCCGTCACTGGGCACCCTCAACCACACCGCGCTGACCCTGGAATCCATTGTGGCGCAAAATCTTTCATGCGCGGGTCTGGTCATCGGCAGCTGGCCCCGGCGGCCCGGGGCGGTGGAGACGACGAACCGGCCCGCGCTGGCCCGGCTGGCCGCGGTGCGCGCCGTGCTGCCCGAAGGTGCGGCGGCGCTGGACGCCGCCGAATTCGCGGCCCTGTGCGCCCAAGCATTCGACCGCGACTGGGTCACCTCGCTGGTGGGCTGATGGTCCACTCCATCGAGCTGGTCTTCGACCGCGACACCGAGTCGGCGATCCGGAACATCTGGGAAGCGCTGGCCTCGGCCGGAATTCCCAGTCAGGCACCGGCCAGCCGGCCGCACGTGACGCTGGCCGTGGCTGAAGGCATCGCCGCCGACGTCGACGAGCTGCTGAGCCCGCTGAGCGAGCGGCTGCCACTGCGCTGCCTCATCGGTGCGCCGGTGTTATTCGGCCGCGCCACTGCGGTTTTCGCGCGGCTGGTGGTGCCCACCGGCGAGCTGTTGGCCCTGCATGCCCAGGTACACCGGGTGTGCGGGCCGCATCTGTCGCCCGGTCCGATGCCCAACAGCCTGCCCGGACAGTGGACCGCGCACGTCACGATGGCCCGGCGCGTCGGCGGCGCGCAACTCGGGCGGGCGCTGCGCATCGCGGGCCGGCCCGCCCAGATCGACGGCAGCTTCGCGGGTTTGCGCCGCTGGGACGGCAACACGAAGCTCGAGCATCCGATCGGCTAAGCGCCCGACGTCGCGAACTCCGGCGCGGTGGCCGCCTGCACCCTGGCGCGCCGCTCATCGATGGTGCGGCCCAGGTCTTGCAGCAGCAGCGGCTTGTCCATCACCAGCTCGACCAGGTGATCGCGATCGATCTCCAGCGCGGTGATTTCGTCGATGGCCTGCGCGTCGGCGAGGTTGGGTTGGCGGGTCAGGGCGGTCACACCCAGGAACGAGCCCTCGTCCAGTCCGCCGACCGCGACGACCGATCCGTCCGTGGCGGTCGCGGTCAACCGCACGCCGCCCTCGATCAGGAACGTCATCCCGGCCGGAACGCGACCGGCGTGCTCGACGATCTCGTTGGCCCCGTACCGAACGATTCTCGCGTGCGACACCAAGGCCTGCTGGTCCGGTTGGCTGAGCCGCAACGCCGGCGCCACCACCGTGCGCACCGCCTTCTCGATGCGCTCGGTCGTGGAGATGTCGTCCTCGGCGCCGTTCAGGTGCAGGCCCTCCCGCCGCGCCGCATACCACAGCCAGCGCAGAAACGCCGCTTGCGCGCCCGCGTCGTCCGCGGGCGACTTCAGCCCCACGGTGGCCTGATACTCCGCGCCCCCGGTCGGCGCCGCCGTTGCCACCGCGTTGGGCCTGCGCTGCGGCAACGCGTCGGCGACCCGCTCCAGCAGCGCGCACACCCGATCCGGCGGGTCGACCTCGGAAAAGGTTGTGGTGATTGCCAATTGGTGCCCTCCGGGCGGGCGGCTGAGATTGGTGAACGAGGTGGTAGCCAGCACCGAGTTCGGGGTGATCTGCAGCCCGCGGCCGGATTCGATGTGCACGGATCGCCAGTTCGCCTCCACGATCCGCCCGCGCGCCGTCGGGGTGTCCAGCCAGTCACCGATCCGGAACGGCTGCTCGAACAACATGAACAGGCCCGACACGATCTGGCCGACGGAGTTCTGCAGCATCAGGCCGATGACCACCGAGGTCACCCCCAGCGCGGTGAACAGGCCACCGACGCGCACGCCCCACACGTAGGAGAAGATGACCGCAAGTCCGACCCCGATCAGCACGAACCGGGTGACGTCGAGGAAGATGCCCGGGATCCGCTGGCGCCAGGAACCCTGCGGTGCGCCCTCGAAAACCGTTGCGTTGAGCCCGGACAACAGCAGCACCAGCACCACGAAGCCGAACACCGTCGCCAGCACCCGAACCGACGTGAACTGGGCCGGCATCCTGGCCACGTTCACCAGCAGCACCAGCAGCGCGCCCAGCGGGATGAGGTAGCTGCGCAACATCAGGACGGGCCGCGCCAGCGGACTCCTCTTGCGCACGAGGCTCTGGTGCCATTCGGTGAGGGCGATCAGCAGGAGCGGCAGCCCGAATACCACCCCGGCGGCCCAGTACAGCGATGGCGAGTCAAAGGTTTTCATGGCCCCTGCCCTTCCGAGAGCTTCCAGATCTGCTGCTCGTCGCCGCCGACGGTGATGGTGCCCGCCGGGGTGAATCGCCGGATGTCGTGCATCACCTCGTAGACCTTCGCGGTGACATAGATTCCCGATTGTGTTGTGCTGCTGCGTGTCTGATGGGCCAGGTTGACGGCCGCGCCCCACATGTCGTAGACGATGCTGGAGCGCCCGACCAGCCCGCTGATCACGTTGCCGGTGTTGATTCCGGCCCGCAGGGCCAGGTGGTAGCCGGTCTTGCTGTTGAAGCGCGCGATGATGTCCTGCATCTCCACGGCGAATTCGACCGTGCGGTGGACGCTGTCCAGCCGGGGAAAGTTCAGGCCGCAGCTGGCCAGGTAGCCGTTGTGCAGAGTGCGGATCGGCTCGATGCCAAGGGATTCCGCCGCCGAGTCGAGTTCGCGGATCAGCTCGTCGACGATGCCCACCAGTTCCCGGCCGGAGAGTTTGCCGGAGATGTCGTCGAGGCCGACGATGTCGGCGAAGATGACGGTGACGTCCTGGTGCTCCTGGGCGATGGTTTGTTCGCCATCGCGGTACCGCCGCGCCACCGGTTCGGGCATCAGCGAGGCGAGCAGCCGGTCGTTCTCCTTGCGCTGTTCGGTCAGCAGATCTTCCTTGATCTGCAGGTTGCGGCTCATGTCGTTGAAAGCGGCCATCAGCTCACCGATCTCATCGCGTGAGGTGACCGGGATCGCGACGTCGTAGTTGCCGGAGGCGATCTCGCGGGCCCCGGCCTGCAACCTGCGAATGGGCCGCACGAATATCTGGGCGACCAGCAGCGCGGCCACGCAGATGACGAAAACCATTGCCGTTGTGGTCAATATCAGTGTCTGGGTGAGCGACGCCACCCGCGCGTTGGCCTCCGAGGTTTCCCGGGTCGCCACGATCGACCAGTGCAGGTCGGAATTCGGCAGCGACAACGGGGCGTACGACGCGAGCTCGCGCCGGCCCAGATAACCCGTGTCGGTCACCGTTCCGGTCTCGCCGCGCTGCGCGGCGCGCACGGCCGGGGTGGCGACGGGCTGGACCAGCGTGGTGCCGCCCCACCTCATCGCGGTGTCGACGGTCTCGCGGCGAGCGCCGGCGGCCAGCGCCTCACGCCGGTATCGCTGCGCATCTTCCAGGAACAGCCGCGAATCGGAGCGCATCAGGTTGTCCGGGCCCGCCAGATAAGTCTCGGCGGTCTGGCCCATGCCCGCGGCCCGCCACTGCTTGTCGGCGGTCATGATCCGATTCACCTTCGCGATCGGCAGCGGCAGCGCCAGCACGCCGGCCGGCTTGCCCGGCGGGCCGATCGGCGCGACCAGCCACGCGATGGGCTGTCCCAGTTGAGGCTGATAGGGCTGAAAGTCGGTGATCCACACGAAGTTCACCGAGTTCGCGGCCATCGCCTTCTCGTAGGCGCCGCGCAGATTCGACTGGCGATACGGGCCGGTGAGCACGTTGGTACCCAGCGAGGCGCTTTTCCGCACGGTGTAGACCACGTTGCCGCGGGTGTCGAGCAACAGCGCGTCGCGGTACTCGAAGCGGGTGGCGATCTCGCGGAAGTAGTCGTTGAACCGGGCGTTGGCGGCCGACCAGGCGCTGCCGTCGCCGGCGTCGTCGGGCGCGGACCCATTCGAAGACCCGTGCGCCGCAACGGTGTAGTGCGCCTGCAGATAGCGCTGTGAGTTGTTGCTGGGCAGCACCGCATCCAGGGCCAGCTTGTTTCCGGTGTCGCGCTCCAACGGTTTGATCAGCCGCTCGTTGTAGAAGTCCACCAGCGCCCGCTGCTGCCCGGGGTCGACGGGCGCGTTGGCCAGCTGGTCGAAGCCGGCGGTGAAGGCCTGCACCGCGTCCGAGGCGGTGGACCCCCGGCTGTAGACCACCAGCGAATCCGAAAGGTCCGAGAACAGCGTCTCGATCGCGCGCTTCTGCGCCTCGCGCAGCTGCGTCATCCGCTCCGAAGCCGCCGGCAACAGCGCATTGCGGGCCGCGACGTACTCGACGGCCCCGATCACTCCCAGCGACGCCAGGCTGGACACCAGCAGCATCAGCATCACCTTGGACTGAATGCTGATCCAGGACAGCGCTCGCGGGCGACGCCTTTTCTTACGGGCCGGGTTCTGTTCGTCCGAGGGGACCGACTCGGTCGAACGCATCAACCGACCCGGTGTCGGGTCGACCCTCGACGCCACGGCGCCGCTTCTCGCGATGGCGTTAGGAAGCGCACGCCCCGACGCCTACCCCCCGAAGAGCAAATACAAACCGGTGAAGGTGTAGCCGACCATCACCAGCATCATCGTCAGCTGGCCGGTGAGCTGATGGCCGGCGGGCAGCAGCCGCAGGGCCTTGTCGTGGGCCGCGATCACCGCGACGATGTGCCCGGTGACCACGCAGGTCACCTTGACCGCGGCCAGCACCGGCGGGTGCATGGACAAGACGTAGGCCACGTGCAGGTGCGCCAGGCCGAGCAGATTCCACCCGCGGCCGAACGGGCCGGCCAGCGCGAACACCGCCTGCTGTCCGCGCTCCACCAGATAGGACAGGTAGTGCGCGAAGATGTAGCCGACGACGATCGGGATCAGTGAATGCGCCATCTCGCCGGGCAATTCGCGGCGCCGCTCCGCGGTGACCCCGCCGGTGGCGCGTGCCGCAAGTGAAAACGTTACTGCCACAACGCAAATGAAGACGATCAGTCCGACGGTGCGCAGTATCGACGACGCCAATGTCGGGGGAGCGCCGAATTCACGCGTGAGCTGATCGGAGAAGCCGCGCCACGTCGGCGACGACGAGAAACTGTCGAACGCCGTCGAGCCGAGCAGCACCGCCAGCAGCACCACGACGCCCGGCCGCACCGGCAGCGACGGCAGATGGTCGAGCGGGTTTCCGACGACGATCTTTCCGGTCTCCAGGTTGCGCCGAAAGGGCGAGAGGCGGGAGACGGCCACGCTGTACACGCCGAACGGGTCGGCGCGGGCCAGCCAGCGCTGCCCGCACAGCCACGCGCCGACCAGCATCAGCACGGCGTAGGCGGCGATCCACGTCATGACCCACGACAGTGACGCCGAGTTCGGGCTGGCCAGCTCCATCCAGACGAAGGCGAACAGGCCGAACGCGGCGGGCCGATAGCCCCAGCCCTCGGGGTAGGACAGCCGGGGCCGGCCGAGCCGCTCCGGGACGACGCGACGCAGCAGCAGATACACCGTGCGCATCGGGGAGATCACCCGCCACACCGGCCCGATGACCAGTGACAGCGCCACCAGCCCGACCCACAGCAGCACGTAGAACGCACCGAGCAGCGCGTTGGACTCCGATTCGGGACCCCACACCCCGGCGGCCACCGCCCACGCCGCAAACACCAGCGCCAGCGCGGCCGCCGACCACCGGGTCACCCGGGAGTCGACGAACGTCGTCACCGCCGTCGGCAGGGGTCGGCCCGGCTTCAGCGGATCGAACCGCGGCCGCCGCCACGCGAACGCCACCAGGGCGAACGTGAAGGTCAGCGCCCATGCCGCCCCGACCATCGCGTAGGCGTAGGGCACTGGAAGGTCACCCGACCCACCGAGGCCGTGCGCGAGCACCACCGCCGCGGCGGCGGAGCTCACGACTGCACTTGGATCGTTGCGATGGTGCGGTCCAGATGGTGCAGCTCCACCGCGACGTTGCCCGGAACGTCGACGGCGAATCCGAACGTCTGGTTGGGAGCGGCAGCGACCTGGAACTTGTGATCCGGGGTCGAATGCACGTGCAGCTCGTCGGTGGCGTCGCTGGTCACGTGCAGGGTGATCTGCTGGTGCACCTTGGCCTGCAGCGTGGCGTTGGTCGGGGTGACCTGCCCATTGGCGATCGTCACGTCGATCATCAGCGGTGCTGCCGGGGACTTACTGGTCGAACCGCCGCAGCCGACCAGGCCGCAGCCGACCAGGCCGCAGACCAGCGCCGCCTCCCACGCTGCGATGAGTGTGCCTCGAAGTGTCATGGGCTCACGCCGCCCGCGGGATCGGCCGCTTGTCCTCGACCGGTTCCGGCTCGGCGATGGAGTTGTTGAGCCGGCCGGCGCCCCAGGTCAACCCGGCGATCACCGTGAGCGTCAGGAACAGCACCACGATCCCGCCCGCGGTGAACAACCAGGCCGGCGCGCCCTGGTCGCGTTCGCGCTGCAGGATGGTGACTTCCAGGACGAACGGCCGCGTGCTCGACGGCAGCGCGGGGACCTCGGGGGCCGGAATGGCGGCGTCCGCCGGTTCCCAGATCGGCACGGCCGTCATTGTGCGGCCGTCCTGCACTCGCAGCAGGGTCTTCCAGTCCCCCCACACCGGAACCGGCTGGGTGGAGCGGTAGTGCCCGGGCCCGACCTTGGCGAGCCGGTCGATGACCAGGCCGCGGTCGTTATTCATGCGCCCCTGCCAGGACAGGATCGTCACCCAGTCCGGATGGTCGCTGACCATGTCGGCGGGTAGGAGTTGCACGTCGGCCGACACCATGCGCTGCCCCGGTGCACTGGGCAGATCGGTCAACGTGATGGCGGCGTTGTTCTTGCTCGGCACCAGGATGTGCAAGCCGTTGGCCACCGCGCCGCCGATCACCAAAACGGTCACCACGATTATCGAGATGCCGATGGCGCGCCCCGGCAGGCGCTGTCCGGTGAGCACCATGCCGAACATGGCGCCGCACATACCCATCAGGATCGCCACCGGCACCGCCGTCGCCAGCGCCTCGCCCCACATGCTGATCGGCCACGGGTAGTGGTACACCGCCGAGATCCACAGCGATTCCAGGAACAGCCCGATGGTGCCCACGCCCAGACCGGCGACGGCGCCAAATACGACGGGGCGCTTGAAAAGCGGGGTCAGCGCGACCAGCTCGACCACCAGAGCGGGGCCGAGGTAGAGCGGGAACCAGTTGATCGGGGCTCCGAGTACCGGCCCGACCAGCAGGGCGACCCCGCCACGCAGCGCGATGGCGAAGACGGCCGCGATCAGGGCCGCACCTCGCCCCATGGTGGTGCGGGCGGCGACCGCCGCCAGCGCCGCCGCGCCGGCGATCAGCATGGGCTGGAACACCAGGCGGAATTGTGGAACGCCGAAGTCGAACTCGATCTGATAGACCGACAAGCCGATGAACAACCCGCCGAAGGACAGGTAGCGCAGGAAGGTGATGAAGACGCCGTGGTAGACATCCTCGCCTTCGGCGGCCTCACCTTCGCGCTCCAGCATCAGCACCGCGAACAGCGAAAAGCAGGCGCCGCCGATCATCATCAAATGCGTTGGCCCCCAGAGGGTTACGTCTTGACCGAAGATGCGGTGCCAGATGTCGTCGAGCGGGAACCCGATCATCGCGTACAGCCCGCAACCGGCCATCAGCACGCCGCCGACGGGCGCGTGCCAGTTTTGCGTGATGCGCACCGCCGCCGGGCCGGGCTTGTCGAACGGCAGCACGACCGCCGTCATTCCGCCCAGGAAGATGCCGAACAATCCGATGATGATGAAGTAGTGCGCCGGATTGGCCAACGGCCCGGGGTCGCGACCGTTGCCGATGTGCCAGCTGACGTCCCAGATGAAACCGAACAGCGCGCAGATGATGGATGTGGTGAACACCAGAACCGGCAGGGCGACCCAACCCGGCCGGTGGAACTTTTCGCCGAGTTTGTCGGCGAGGCGCGTCAACCAATGAATGCGATGGGTGCGATGGGCATGGCCCAGCCATAGCAATAGCAGGGTGATCACCACCGCGGCGATCGATAGCCCGATCACCTGGTTCAGGCCCGCGCCACGCGCGGGTGCCTCAGCAACAATCACCAGTTCATTCGACCGCATCGTCGTGCCTCCCAACCGCGCCGGGCTGCCCCGGAGGATCCGATTCCGTCAACCGCTATTACTGCCAAGTAGGTACGTGATTGTTTGTTTAATGCCCCGATCCAGGGCTCGTCAATCACGCTCGTTGTCGGGCGTGTCGGGATGGGAAGTGTCGTTGCCGGCGCCCGTCGTGCTCCGGCCTTCCCGGCGGTCGCGCAGCGCGATGTACAAGACCACCCCGACGACGATCACCGCAGGCAGGAACGCCGGCGCCGCCAACAGCAGGTAGTGGTGGGCCAGGAATTCGACGTGCGGAGTCACCATGGTCGTATACCCATAGGTAGGTCGTGTACTTGGGCCGTTACCCTACTTTGAACACCTTTTCATTCACCGCTGCCATCACACGTGGCAGATGTGTCCCCACGCGCGGACACGAGAAAGAGGCAAGGGGAGTACCTGGTGACTCAAGCGGCAACTCGACCGACGGCCGAAACCGGCAACGACGAGGACATCCTGGCGGTGGCCCGGCAGCAGGTGCTGGACGACGGCCAGGGATTGAGCCGGGACCAGGTGCTGCGGGTGCTGCAACTGCCCGACGACCGGCTCGACGAGCTGCTGGCGCTGGCCCACGAGGTGCGGATGCGCTGGTGTGGTCCCGAGGTCGAGGTCGAGGGCATCATCAGCCTGAAGACCGGCGGCTGCCCGGAGGACTGTCACTTCTGCTCGCAGTCGGGGCTGTTCGCGTCGCCGGTGCGCAGCGCGCGGCTCGACATTCCCAGCCTGGTCGAGGCGGCCAAGCAGACCGCCAAGTCCGGGGCCACCGAATTCTGCATCGTGGCCGCCGTGCGCGGACCCGACGAGCGGCTGTTGGCCCAGGTCGCGGCCGGCATCGAGGCGATCCGCAACGAAGTCGAGATCAACATCGCGTGCTCGCTGGGGATGCTGACGGCCGAGCAGGTCGAGCAGCTCTCCGGGATGGGTGTGCACCGCTACAACCACAACCTGGAGACCGCCCGCTCGTTCTTCACCAACGTGGTGACCACCCACAGCTGGGAAGAGCGCTGGGAGACGCTGTCGATGGTCCGCGACGCCGGCATGGAGGTCTGCTGCGGCGGCATCCTCGGCATGGGCGAGACCCTGGAACAGCGCGCGGAATTCGCCGCCGAACTGGCCGAACTCGGCCCCGACGAGGTGCCGCTGAACTTCCTCAACCCGCGGCCCGGCACCCCGTTCGGCGACCTGGAGGTCATGCCGGCGAGCGAGGCGCTGAAGTCGGTGGCCGCCTTCCGCCTGGCGCTGCCCCGCACCATGCTGCGATTCGCCGGCGGGCGGGAGATCACGCTGGGCGACCTGGGTGCCAAGAAGGGCATCCTGGGCGGCATCAACGCCGTGATCGTCGGCAACTACCTGACCACGCTGGGCCGGCCCGCCGAATCCGACCTGGAATTGCTGGACGATCTGCAGATGCCCCTCAAGGGGCTCAACGCCAGCTTGTAGGCCGGCTTCGCGGCTAGGGTTGGAGACTTGTGGTTGGCGATTTGGGCGCTGCGGTCAGCGCCGGCGTCTACAACGTCTACACCGGGGAATTAGGGGGCACCTCAGTGCCGACAGCGGCTCAGTTGGGTCTCGAGCCTCCACGATTCTGCGCGGCGTGCGGTCGCCGGATGGTGGTGCAGGTTCGCCCCGATGGCTGGCGCGCGCGCTGCTCGAGGCACGGTGAGGTCGATTCCGGCGACCTGGAGACGCAGCGGTGACCGAGCCGGTCAAGACCGAGGCGCCTCTCGTCACCGTTTCACGGCGGGCCCGGGTGCGCGCGCTCCTGGTCGTTGCCCTGGGGTCGGCGGTCACCGGCGTGGTGATCGGCGGAGTGTGGGCGTGGATCGCCCCGCCGATTCGCGCCGTGGTGGCTCTCACCCGTTCGGGCGAGCGGGTCCATGACTATCTGGGCAACGAGTCCGAGCACTTCTTCGTGGCACCGGCCCTGCTGCTGGGGCTGCTGACCGTGCTGGCGGTGGTCGCCTCGGTCGGGGTGTGGCAGTGGCGCGAGCACCGCGGGCCGGCGATGGTCATCGCCCTGTCGGGCGGCATGGTGGCGGCCGCCGCGCTGGCCTCGGCGGTGGGGGCCGGGCTGGTCCGGCTGAGCTACGGCGCCCTGAACTTCGATGCGGTCCCGCTGACCAAGAGCCCGTCGGTCGCGTACGTCACGCAGGCGCCGCCGGTGTTCTTCTCGACCGGTCCGCTGCAGATCGCGGTGACCCTGGTGTGGCCGGCCGGCATCGCGGCCCTGGTCTACGCCGTGCGGGCGGCTGCGGACGCCCGTGACGACCTGGGTGCGCTTCCGGCGGAGCCTAGGTCTTCCGAAGCGCTGCCGGTGGGAGGCGGAGGTGCCGCGGAAGCCCCCGTGTCATAGCGGACGGCGGCCGATCTTACGGCCCGTGACGACCTTGCCCGCGATCCTGAGCAGCCGGGCCATGCCGACGTAGGTCATCGGGTTGAACATCGTCGGCCACGTGGTGCGGATCAGGTGCTCGGTCAGCGGGCGGCCTTCGAAGCGATCCGTCAGCCAGCGCAGGGCCATCGGCGCCGACAGCGGATGCAGCATCATGTGCTCGTTGAAGGCGTCGCGGTGATAGGTGACGTGCGCGCCGCCGGCCGAATACGCGTCGGCGAGCACGTCGATGTCGTGGACGTCGATCAGGTAGTCGTGCACGGCCTGCACGATCAGCACCGGGGGAGTCGGGACGGCGGCACCGAGCTTGATGTGGTCGAAGACGTAGGTGACTTCCGGGGTGGATAGGATCTGCTCGAGCGGCTGGTCGAGGTAGTCGCCCATGTTCTTGCCGGCCATCCGCACCACGGCTTCCACCGTCGTCATCTTCTCCAGCGAGTCGAGCAGGGCTCGGCCCTCCTCGTTGGTGTGCTCTCGGATCACCCGGTCCAGATCGGGATAGATGTGTGCGAGCGCGGCCACCACCAGCGCGGGAAGCCCCGACAGGAAGCTGCCGTTGAGCCTGCGGAAGGTGTTGCCCAGGTCGCCGACGGGTGAGCCCAGCACCGCGCCGACGATGTCCAGCTCGGGCGCGTATTCGGCGCACATCTCGGCGGCCCATGCGCTGGCCAGTCCGCCACCGGAGTACCCCCACAGCCCGACGGGGGCGGTGGAGGACAGGTTGAGGCGCTCCGAGTTGCGCGCGGCCCGGATGCCGTCCAGGACGCGGTAGCCGGGTTCATACGGCGCGCCCCACAGGCCGCGCAGGCCTTCGTGGTCGGGCACGGAGACGGCCCACCCCTCGGCCACCGCGGCGGCGATCAGGAAGAGCTCGAACTGGCCGATGGCGCCCAGCGCCTTCGCCCGGCGCCGCAGGGCGTAGGAGGGGAAGCAGCGCGACGAGACGGCGTCGATCGCGCACTGGTAAGACAGCAGCGGGCAGGACTGGCCCGGAGCGAGGTCGGCGGGGACGATCACCGTCGTGGCGGTGGCCTCCGGCTCGCCGTTCATGTCCATGGTCCGGTACAGCAGCTGGACGGCCTTGATGGGCTGCGGGACCAGGCCGAGGAACGCCAGCTCGACGTCGCGCGAGCGCAGCACGGTTCCGGGCTCGGCGTGCTGGAAGCCCAGCGGCGGCTGGTAGAACGGGTCGTCCGAGGGCAGCAGCGGACGCACCTTGTGCTGCAGTTCCTCGTGCGGCGGCCGGGCGATCCATTCCGCGCCCTGCGTGCCTACCAGGTTGCCGAGCTCAGCCATTGAGGCTCCCTTCGTGGCCACCCGGCATTCTCGCGTACGAACGGCAGGTAACCAAAACGTAATCGCCGCAGTGTGAGCGACTTCTCGTCACGCCGGCCAGGTCAGAACGCTACTGAATGTCGAATCGCCCGGCGTCGCCCGATGAGACCTTCCCGTCAGCCTAGCTTGGCAGCCCCGGCGGCCTGAGCGCGGCGAACTCGTCGGTGACCCGCAACGCCGCGTCGGTGAACCGGTACAGCGCGGCAGGACGTCCGCCGCTGCGCCCGGATTGTGCGATGGTGCCGGTGGCCCTGATGACGCCGCGCCGGGCCAGGACCCGCTGCAGGTTCGTCGCGTCCACCTGATAGCCCAGCGCGGCACCGTAGATATCACGCAGCGTGGAGAGCGCGAATTCCCTTGGCGCCAAGGCAAAGCCGATATTCGTGTAGGACAGCTTGGCGATCAGCCGGGTGCGGGCGTTGTCCACCATCTGACCATGGTCGAAGGCCATCGGCGGCAGGGAGTTCACCGGATGCCAGCGGGTGTCCGGCGGCAGCTCGGGGCTGGCGGGGGAGGGCACCAGGCCCAGGAATGTGGACGCGATCACGCGCGTGTCGGGCACCCGGTGCGGGTCGGAGAACACCGCAAGCTGTTCCAAGTGTGCCAGCTCTTTGAGGTCGACCTTCTCGGCTAACTGGCGCCGCACCGAGGTGATCATGTCCTCGTCGTTGCGCAGCTGCCCGCCCGGAAGCGACCACTTGCCCTGTTCCGGCTCCCGGGCGCGCTGCCATAACAGCACGTTCAACTGCGGTTTCGCCGTCCGGCATCCCTTCGTAACCTGTGGGGTCGCTTCGCGAACCTGGAACACGACCGCGAGCACTTCATGAGCGGTGCTACCATGGGCCATGTTTTCGATTATAAGTCGAAAACCTCCTGGGCTGAAAGGAGCCGCCATGACGGTTATCAATCGCATGGACACGCTCGCCGAAAGCATGATCGCCGACATCACCAATTCACCCGCCGGGTACGCCGGTGTGGCCGGTGATGAGCAATGGGCCGCCGAGGTTCGCCGCCTGGCCAAGCTGCGCGGCGCAACCGTATTGGCGCACAACTATCAACTGCCCGAGATCCAGGACGTCGCCGACCACGTGGGCGACTCACTGGCACTGTCGCGGATCGCCGCCGAGGCGCCCGAGGACACCATCGTGTTCTGCGGTGTGCACTTCATGGCCGAGACGGCCAAGATCCTGAGCCCGGACAAGACCGTGCTCATCCCGGACCAGCGCGCCGGCTGCTCGCTGGCCGATTCCATCACCGCCGACGACTTGCGGGCCTGGAAGGACGAACACCCCGGTGCGGTCGTCGTCTCCTACGTCAACACGACTGCGGCGGTCAAGGCGCTCACCGACATCTGCTGCACCTCGTCCAACGCGGTCGAGGTCGTCGAGTCCATCGACCCCGACCGTGAGGTGCTGTTCTGCCCGGATCAGTTCCTCGGCGCCCACGTCCGCCGGATGACGGGCCGCGAGAACCTGCACGTGTGGGCGGGCGAATGCCACGTGCACGCCGGGATCAACGGCGACGAACTGGGCGACCAGGCCCGCGCCAACCCCGATGCCGAGCTCTTCGTGCATCCCGAATGTGGTTGCGCCACTTCGGCCCTGTATCTCGCGGGCGAGGGCGCCTTCCCGCCGGACCGGGTGAAGATCCTGTCCACCGGCGGCATGCTGGAGGCCGCAAACCAGACCAACGCACGCAAGGTGCTGGTCGCCACCGAGGTCGGCATGCTGTATCAATTGCGCCGGGCCGCACCGCAAGTCGACTTCCGCGCGGTCAACGACCGCGCTTCCTGCAAGTTCATGAAGATGATCACCCCGGCCGCGCTGCTGCGCTGCCTCGTCGAGGGGGCCGACGAGGTCGATGTCGATCCCGACGTCGCCGCCGCCGGCCGGCGCAGCGTGCAGCGAATGATCGAAATCGGCCAGCCGGGCGGTGGCGAGTGACCGCCCGTCCCCAGTGGACGCACAGCGCCGACGTCGTCGTCGTCGGTACCGGCGTCGCGGGATTGGCCGCCGCGCTGGCCGCGCACCGCGCCGGGCGCAGCGTCGTCGTGCTGAGCAAGGCCGACCAGGCCCGCGGGGCGACCGCGACGCATTACGCGCAGGGCGGCATCGCGGTGGTGCTGCCCGACAATGACGATTCGGTGGAGGCCCACGTCGCCGACACGGTCGTCGCCGGCGCGGGCCTGTGCGACCCCGAGGCGGTCTACTCGATCGTCGCCGACGGGTATGCGGCCGTCGCTGAATTGGTCGGCGACGGAGCACGTTTCGACGAAGCCGCGCCGGGCAAGTGGGCGCTGACCCGCGAGGGTGGACACTCCCGCCGTCGCATCGTGCATGCCGGCGGCGACGCCACCGGCGCGGAGGTGCAGCGCGCCCTCGACCACGCCGCGCGCACCCTGGACATCCGCACCGGCCATGTGGCGCTGCGGGTTCTGCACGACGGGGCGGCCGTGACCGGCGTCCTGGTCGGCACCCCCGACGGATACGGAATCATCAGCGCGCCGTCGGTGATCCTGGCCTCCGGCGGCCTCGGGCATCTGTACGGCGCGACCACCAACCCCGAGGGCTCCACCGGCGACGGCATCGCCCTGGGCTTGTGGGCCGGCGTTGCGGTCAGCGATCTCGAGTTCATCCAGTTCCATCCCACGATGCTCTTCGCGCCCGATGCCGCCAGCGGGCGGCGCCCGCTGGTCACCGAGGCCATCCGCGGTGAGGGCGCGAAACTGATTGACCGGCAAGGTGATTCGGTGACAGCCGGTGTTCACCCGATGGGCGACCTGGCGCCCCGCGACGTCGTCGCCGCGGCCATCGACGCCCGGCTGAGGGCCACCGGCGATGCCTGCGTCTTCCTCGATGCACGCCACATCGGCGACTTCGCCAACCGGTTCCCGACGGTGACGGCCGCCTGCCGGGCCGCCGGCATCGATCCCGTCCGGCAACCCATTCCGGTTGTGCCCGGGGCGCATTACAGCTGCGGCGGCATCGTCACCGATGTCTACGGCCAAACCGAACTGCCCGGGTTGTTCGCCGCCGGCGAGGTGGCGCGCACCGGACTGCACGGCGCCAACCGGCTGGCGTCCAACAGCCTGCTGGAGGGTCTGGTGGTCGGCGGGCGGGCCGGCAAATCGGCGGCCGCGCACGCCGCGACGACCGGGCGGGTGCACGCGGTCGCGCCCGAGACGCTGGTGCACACCGCGCCCGAACGCGCCGAGCTGCAGCGCGCGATGAGCCGCGACGCGTCGGTGGTGCGCGATGCCGCCGGGCTGACCCGGCTGTCCACCCTGCTGTCGCAAGCACCGCCGCGTCCTGTGTCCGGCCGCCGCGACTTCGAGGATGTGGCGCTGGCCGTCGCCGCCCGCGTGGTCACGGCCGCGGCCCTGGCCCGCACCGAGAGCCGCGGTTGCCACCATCGCGAGGAATATCCGCGGACCGCGTCGGAGCTGGGGCGCAGCAACGTGCTGCGCCTGGCCGACGACCAGAGCGCGGTGCTGGTGGAGGCGTTGGCGGCGGTCGTATGACCACGATGTCGGACTGTGAACTGACCGCCGCGCGCGAAACCATCAAGCGCGGCCTGGTCGAGGACCTGCGCTACGGGCCCGACATCACCACCCTGGCGACGGTGCCCGCCGAGGCGGTCGCGACCGCGTCGATGGTGCCCCGCGAGCCGGGCGTGATCGCCGGCATCGACATCGCGTTGCTGGTGCTCGACGAGGTGCTCGACGCCCGCGGCTATGAGGTCGTCGACCGCGTCGAGGATGGGGCCCGCCTGGAGCCGGGCCAGCCGGTGCTGACGCTGCGCGCCGAGACCCGTGGCCTGCTGACCGCCGAGCGAACCATGCTGAATCTGATCTGCCACCTGTCCGGGATCGCCACCGCGACGGCGCACTGGGTCGACGCGGTGCACGGGACCAAGGCCCAGGTGCGCGATACCCGCAAAACCCTGCCCGGCCTTCGCGTCCTGCAGAAATACGCCGTCCGGGTCGGTGGCGGCGTCAACCACCGCCTGGGGCTCGGCGACGCGGCCCTGATCAAGGACAACCACGTGGTGGCCGCGGGATCGGTGGTCGAGGCGCTGCGGGCCGTGCGCGAGGCGGCGCCGGATCTGCCGTGCGAGGTGGAAGTGGATTCACTCGAGCAGCTGGACGAGGTGCTGCCCGAGAAGCCCGAGCTCATCCTGCTGGACAACTTCCCGGTGTGGCAGACGCAGATGGCCGTGCAGCGCCGCGACGCGCGGGCACCCGCGGTGCTGCTGGAGTCCTCGGGCGGGCTCAGCCTGGAGAACGCGGCCGCGTACGCCGCGACCGGGGTGGACTACCTGGCCGTCGGCGCGCTGACCCATTCGGTGCGGGTGCTCGACATCGGCCTCGATATGTAGGTGGCGATGGCCGTCGAGTGTGCCTCCCGGGCGCCACTTCTCGGCGTGTCGCCGCCACCAGCGCACCCTCCACGAGGGCCGTGACGTTTCGGGCGCCGGCCTCAGGCGATGTCGGCGACGAAAACCCCGATCCGGCGCAGCTGCACGCGCGCCATCCCCGGCAGGCCGCCCCCATCCGAGCCGGCGGGCAGGATCCGCGGGTTGATCAGGTGCAGCGACCGGTTGCGGCTCAACTCCACGTCCGCCTCACCGGCGGCCAACACGTTCTTCACCCAGTTCGTCTTGCCGTGGCCGAGGGCGATCGCCAGGGTGTTGCCCTTGCGATAGGTGGTCACGATGGTCTCGTAGGGCTTGCCGGAGGTGCGGCCGCGGTGCTTGATCGTCGCGGTTCCGGGCAGGTATCGCGCGATGGGCTTCAGCGCAGGGTTGATGTATTTGATCTGGAAGCGCTCAAACCAGGGCGGGAAGACCATCGGGATGCCCGGAGCATTGTTCGGGTGATCCTTCGCGGACATGGCGGCTCCCTGGGTCGGCTCTTCCTTTAGCGCGGGGTATGGCCTCGATACCGGCACTGTACCGGTCGGATATTGACTTGAGATCCTCTGGGACAATGGACACCGTGAGCACCACCCAACCGTCGCCGATGGCCCGTATCGACCTGCGGGGCGCGGAGTTGACGGCGGCCCGACTGCGGGCGGCGCTGCCCCGCGGCGGCGCCGACGTGGAGGCGGTCCTGCCCAAGGTCCGGCCGATCGTGCAGGCCGTCGCCGAGCGCGGCGCCGAAGCCGCCCTCGAGTTCGGGGCCACGTTCGACGGGGTCCGGCCCCCGGCCGTCCGGGTGCCCGCCGCCGCGCTCGAGAAGGCCCTGGCCGAACTGGACGCGCGGGTGGCCGACGCGCTGCGGGTGATGATCGAACGCACCCGCGCCGTGCATGCCGACCAGCGTCGCACCGACGTCACGACCACCCTTGGCCCGGGAGCCACCGTCACCGAGCGGTGGGTCCCGGTTGACCGGGTGGGTCTCTACGTGCCCGGCGGCAACGCCGTCTACCCCTCCAGCGTGGTGATGAACGTGGTGCCGGCGCAGGCCGCCGGCGTCGCCTCGCTGGTGGTGGCCAGCCCACCGCAGGCCCAATTCGACGGCCTGCCGCACCCGACGATCCTGGCCGCGGCCCGGCTGCTGGGCGTCGACGAGGTGTGGGCCGTGGGCGGCGCCCAGGCGGTGGCGCTGCTGGCCTACGGCGGCACCGACCTCGACGGCGCCGAGCTGGCGCCCGTCGACATGATCACCGGGCCCGGCAACATCTACGTCACCGCCGCCAAGCGGCTGTGCCGGTCGCACGTCGGGATCGACGCCGAAGCCGGCCCGACCGAGATCGCGATCCTGGCCGACCACACCGCCGACCCGGCGCACGTCGCCGCCGACCTGATCAGTCAGGCCGAGCACGACGAGATGGCGGGCAGCGTGCTGATCACCCCCAGCGCGGACCTGGCGGCCGCCACCGACGCGGAGCTGGCCAGCCAGCTGCGGACGACCGTGCACCGCGAACGGGTGACGTCCGCGCTCGGCGGTCGCCAATCGGCCATCATCCTGGTCGACGACCTGGATGCCGGCGTCGACGTGGTCAACGCCTACGCCGCCGAACACCTGGAGATCCAGACCGTCGACGCGGCCGCGGTGGCGGGCCGAATCCGTTCGGCCGGGGCCATTTTCGTCGGCCCGTATGCGCCGGTGAGTCTCGGCGACTACTGCGCCGGATCCAATCACGTGCTGCCCACCGCGGGCAGCGCCCGGCATTCCAGCGGCCTGTCGGTGCAGACCTTCCTGCGCGGCATCCACGTCGTCGACTACACCGAGGCGGCCCTCAAAGACGTGTCCGGACATGTGATCGCGCTCGCCGAGGCCGAAGACCTGCCGTCGCACGGCGAAGCTGTACGGCGGAGGTTCGAGCGATGAGCATCGAGAGGCCCACGCTCGACGACCTGCCGCTGCGCGACGACCTGCGCGGCAAATCGCCTTACGGCGCACCGCAATTGGACGTCCCGGTGCGTCTGAACACCAACGAGAACCCGCACCCGCCGAGCAAGGCGTTGGTGGACGACGTGGTTCGGTCGGTGGGCCGGGCCGCCGCCGACCTGCACCGCTACCCCGACCGCGATGCGGTGGCCCTGCGGACCGACCTGGCCGCCTACCTGAGCGCACAAACCGGCGTTGCGCTCGGAGTCGAAAACCTCTGGGCGGCAAACGGTTCCAATGAGATCCTGCAGCAGCTGCTGCAGGCCTTCGGGGGCCCGGGGCGCACCGCCATCGGCTTCGTCCCGTCCTATTCGATGCACCCGATCATCTCCGACGGCACCCGCACCGAATGGCTGCAGGCCGCCCGGGCCGACGACTTCGGCCTGGACGCCGACGCCGCCGTGGCCGCCATCACCGACCGCCGGCCCGATGTGGTGTTCGTCGCCAGCCCGAACAACCCGTCCGGACAGAGTGTTCCGCTGCCCGACCTGCGGCGGCTGCTCGACGTGGTGCCCGGCATCCTGATCGTCGATGAGGCTTATGGCGAATTCTCGTCGCAGCCCAGCGCCGTCGAGCTGGTGGGGGAGTATCCGACCAAGCTGATCGTCTCGCGCACCATGAGCAAGGCGTTCGCGTTCGCCGGCGGCCGGCTGGGCTACCTGATCGCCACCCCGGCGGTGATCGACGCGATGCTGCTGGTGCGGCTGCCGTATCACCTGTCGGTGCTCACCCAGGCGGCCGCCCGCGCCGCGCTGCGGCACGCCGATGATACCCTGGGCAGTGTGGCGACGCTGATCGCCGAACGCGAGCGTGTCTCAACCGCCTTGGCCGGCATGGGTTTTCGGGTGATTCCCAGCGACGCAAACTTCGTGCTGTTCGGGGAATTCACCGATGCACCGGCCACCTGGCAACGCTATCTGGACGCCGGCGTGCTGATCCGCGACGTCGGCATCCCCGGCTATCTGCGCGCCACCACCGGACTGGCCGAGGAGAACGACGCCTTCCTGCGCGCCAGCGCCCAGATCGCCTCCACCGAACTGGCACCAGTTACCCCCAGCCCCGTAGGAGCACCGTGACAGCCACCGCCACCCGTCGTGCGCGCGTCGAGCGCCGCACGAAGGAATCCGACATCGTCATCGAACTCGACCTCGACGGCACCGGCCAGGTCGACATCGACACCGGTGTGCCGTTCTACGACCACATGCTCACGGCCCTGGGCAGTCACGCCAGTTTCGACCTGACCGTGCGCACCAAGGGCGACGTCGAAATCGAGGGACACCACACCATCGAGGACACCGCGATCGCGCTGGGGCAGGCGCTCGGCCAGGCCCTGGGCGACAAGCGGGGCATCCGGCGGTTCGGCGACGCCTTCATCCCGATGGACGAAACGCTGGCGCACGCGGCGGTCGACGTGTCCGGCCGGCCCTATTGTGTGCACAGCGGAGAACCGGATCACCTGCAGCACACCACCATTGCCGGCAACTCGGTGCCGTATCACACCGTCATCAACCGGCACGTGTTCGAATCGCTGGCGATGAACGCGCGCATCGCGCTGCACGTGCGTGTCCTGTATGGGCGCGACCCGCACCACATCACCGAGGCGCAGTACAAGGCGGTTGCCCGGGCGCTCCGTCAGGCGGTCGAGTCCGACCCCCGGGTGTCGGACGTGCCGTCCACCAAAGGGGTTCTGTGACGGCACTCAAGAAAGTTGTTGTCCTTGACTATGGTTCGGGCAACCTCCGGTCGGCGCAGCGTGCGCTCGAGCGGGTAGGCGCGTCGGTCGAGGTGACCGGCGACGCCGACGCCGCGGCCGCCGCCGACGGACTGGTGGTGCCCGGCGTCGGCGCGTACGAGGCCTGCATGACGGGGCTCCGCAACATCGGTGGCGAGCGCATCATCGCCGAGCGGATCGCCGCCGGGCGCCCGGTGCTGGGCGTCTGCGTCGGCATGCAGATCCTGTTCGCCCGCGGCGTCGAATTCAGTGTGGAGACGCAGGGATGCGGTCAGTGGCCGGGCTACGTCACGCGACTGCAGGCGCCGGTCATTCCGCACATGGGCTGGAACGTCGTCGAATCCGGGCCCGGCACCGTCCTTTTCAAGGGACTCGATGCCGACACCCGGTTCTACTTCGTGCACTCCTACGCCGCCCAGCAGTGGGAGGGTTCGCCCGAGGCGGTACTGACGTGGGCCACCCACGAGGGCCCGTTCCTGGCCGCGGTCGAGGACGGGCCGCTGTCGGCCACCCAATTCCACCCGGAGAAGAGCGGGGATGCGGGCGCGGCCGTGTTGAGCAATTGGGTCCAGGGATTGTGAAGGGCCTCGCGAAAGCGCTTTCTAACAAGCAACAGCCGGGGATGCGCGTAACGCGTTGCGGTCTCGGCACACAGGAGGGAATGTGTTGATCTTGTTGCCCGCGGTCGACGTGGTCGACGGCCGCGCCGTGCGCTTGGTGCAGGGCAAGGCGGGCAGTGAAACCGAGTACGGCTCGGCGCTGGACGCCGCGCTGACCTGGCAGCGCGATGGGGCCGAATGGATCCATCTGGTCGACCTGGACGCGGCGTTCGGGCGCGGCTCCAACCGCGAACTGCTGGCCGAAGTGGTCGGCAAGCTCGACGTGCAGGTGGAGCTGTCCGGCGGCATCCGCGACGACGCTTCGCTGGCCGCCGCCCTGGCCACCGGCTGCGCCCGGGTGAACCTGGGCACGGCGGCCCTCGAGGACCCGCAATGGTGTGCGCGGGCGATCAGCGAGCACGGCGACAAGGTCGCGGTTGGCCTGGACGTCCAGATCGTCGACGGCGCGCACCGGCTGCGCGGGCGGGGCTGGGAAACCGACGGCGGCGACCTGTGGGAGGTGCTGGAACGCCTTGACGGGCAAGGGTGTTCGCGGTTCGTGGTCACCGACGTGACCAAGGACGGCACGCTGGGCGGCCCCAATCTGGACCTGCTGGCATCCGTGGCCGACCGCACCGACGCCCCGGTGATCGCCTCGGGCGGTGTGTCCAGCCTCGATGACCTGCGCGCCATCGCCACCCTCACCGGCCGCGGGATCGAGGGCGCCATCGTGGGCAAGGCCCTCTACGCGGGCCGATTCACCTTGCCTCAGGCGCTCGCCGCGGTGGCGGAGTAGCGCCGGCATGGACGTGCACACGTTGGTGGCGCAGGCCTCGGCGATACTCGACGACGCGGTCGAACCGTTCCTTGCCGGGCACCGCGCCGATTCCGCGGTCCGTAAGAAGGGCAACGACTTCGCCACCGACGTGGACCTCGCGATCGAGCGGGAGGTGGTCGCCGCCCTCGTCGAGGCCACCGGGATCGGGGTGCACGGCGAGGAATTCGGCGGCTCGGCAGTCGACTCGCCATGGGTGTGGGTGTTGGATCCCGTCGATGGCACCTTCAACTACGCGGCCGGATCGCCGATGGCCGGGATCCTGCTCGGCCTGCTGCACCACGGTGACCCGGTGGCCGGACTGACCTGGTTGCCGTTCATCGACCAGCGCTACACCGCGGTGGCGGGCGGCCCGTTGCGCAAGAATGGGGTGCCGCAGCCGCCGCTGGCCGCCATCGATTTGGCCGACGCCCTGGTCGGCGCCGGGTCGTTCAGCGCGGACGCGCGCGGCCGGTTCCCGGGGCGCTACCGAATCGCGGTGCTGGAGAACCTCAGCCGCATCTCCTCGCGACTGCGCATGCACGGCTCCACTGGGCTTGACCTGGCGTTCGTCGCCGACGGAATACTCGGCGCGGCAATAAGTTTCGGTGGTCACGTGTGGGACCACGCCGCCGGGGTGGCGCTGGTTCGCGCCGCCGGCGGCGTCGTCACCGACCTGGCCGGCGAGCCGTGGACTCCAGATTCGGATTCCGCGCTGGCGGGCGGTCCCGCCGCGCACGCCGAGATCCTGGAAATGCTGCGCGCCACCGGCCGACCGGAGGACTACTGAGATGGCCCCGAAGCCGAACGGCCTCGCGGTGCGAGTGATCCCATGCCTGGACGTCGACGGCGGCCGGGTGGTCAAGGGCGTCAACTTCGAAAACCTCCGGGACGCGGGGGATCCCGTGGAACTCGCGGCCGCCTATGACGCCGAAGGCGCCGACGAGCTGACCTTTCTCGACGTGACCGCGTCGTCGTCCGGACGGGCCACCATGCTCGAGGTGGTGCGCCGCACGGCCGAGCAGGTCTTCATTCCGCTGACCGTCGGCGGCGGGGTGCGCACCGTGGCCGACGTCGACGTCTTGCTGCGTGCGGGCGCGGACAAGGTGTCCATCAACACCGCCGCGATCGCCCGGCCCGAGCTGCTGGCCGAGATGGCGCGGCAGTTCGGCTCCCAGTGCATCGTGTTGTCCGTCGATGCCCGCACGGTGCCGCCGGGCGCGGTGCCGACCCCGTCGGGCTGGGAGGTCACCACGCATGGCGGGCGCCAAGGCACCGGGCTGGACGCGGTCGAGTGGGCCTCGCGCGGAGCCGATCTGGGGGTGGGGGAGATCCTGCTGAACTCGATGGACGCCGACGGCACCAAGGCCGGGTTCGACTTGGAGATGCTGCAGGCGGTGCGGTCGGCGGTCACCGTACCGGTCATCGCCAGCGGCGGCGCCGGAGCGGCCGAACACTTCGCGCCCGCGATCGCGGCCGGCGCCGATGCGGTGCTGGCGGCCAGCGTGTTTCACTTCCGGGAGTTGACCATCGGTCAGGTGAAGGCCGCCATGGCCGCGGAAGGGATCACCGTGCGATGACGCTCGACCCGCAGATCGCCGCGCGGCTGAAGCGCAACGCCGACGGCCTGTTCACCGCTGTCGTGCAGGAGCGCGGCAGCGGTGACGTGCTGATGGTCGCCTGGATGGACGACGCGGCGCTGGCCCGGACCCTGGAAACCCGTGAGGCGACCTACTATTCACGCTCCCGCGGTGAGCAGTGGATCAAGGGGGCGACGTCCGGCCACACCCAATACGTGCACTCGGTGCGGCTGGATTGCGACGGCGACACCGTGCTGCTGACGGTCGACCAGGTCGGGGGCGCCTGCCACACCGGCGATCACAGCTGCTTCGACGCCGACGTACTGCTGGCACCGGAGCGCTGACCGCCTAACCCGGCATTGCGTGTCTAGGGTCACTTTCCACAGGCACGGACGCCTGACTTCGACAAGAATGGCGGTCAATGTCGAACTGGTTGTCGTGGAACGCCGTTGTGCCGGTGCTTTCCGTCGTCGTGCTGGCAGTGATCTGGGGCGAGAAACTGGGACCGGTTCTTGTCGGGGTGGCCGCGCTGTTTCTCATCGGCGCCGTGATCGCCGCGGTGCATCACGCGGAGGTGGTCGCACACCGGGTCGGCGAGCCCTTCGGGTCGCTGATACTCGCGGCCGCGGTCACCATCATCGAGGTGGCCCTGATCGTCACCCTGATGACATCCGGCGGCAACGAAGCCGCGACGCTGGCCAGGGACACCGCGTTCGCCGCGCTGATGATCACCACCAATGGGATCGCCGGGTTATCGCTGCTGCTCGGCTCCCGACGCTATGGTGTGACCCTGTTCAACGCTGAAGGCGCTGGAGCCGCCCTGGCCTCGGTCACCACGGTGGCCACGTTGAGCCTGGTTTTGCCCGCCTTCACCACCGGGCGCCCGGGCAGGGAGTTCACCCCCAGCCAGCTCGCCTTCGCCGCGATCGCCACGCTCTTGGTGTACCTGCTGTTCGTGTTCACCCAGACCATGCGGCACCGCGATTTCTTTCTGCCGATCGCGCAGAAGGGCCAAAAGCGCGTGTTCGAGGACGAGAGTCACGCGGATCCACCCACCAGGCGGCAGGCGCTGAGCAGCCTGGTGCTGCTGCTCTGCGCTCTGGTGGCGGTGGTCGGCCTGGCCGAGGAGGAATCACCGGCCGTCGAACACGCGGTGGTGATGGCGGGCTTGCCGCAGTCGTTCGTGGGCGTGATCATCGCGGCGCTGGTGCTGCTGCCCGAGACGCTCGCGGCGGCTCGGTCGGCGCGGAAAGGCCGCATCCAGATCAGCCTGAACCTGGCGTACGGCTCGGCGATGGCCAGCATCGGGCTCACCATCCCGACGATCGCGCTGGCGTCGATCTGGCTCAAGGGGCCGCTGGTGCTCGGCCTGGGCGCCATCCAGCTGGTGTTGCTTGCCTTGACGGTCGTGATCAGCATGCTGACGGTGGTGCCCGGGCGGGCGACCCGCCTGCAGGGCGAGGTACATCTGGTGCTGCTGGCCGCCTACGTGTTCTTGGCGATCAACCCCTGACCGCTATGCGCGGCCCCGCAGCGTCGCCAGCGCCTTGTCGGCGTGGCTGTCCATGTTGAACTCGCTGGAGATCACGTCGAGCACCGTGCGGTCGGTGTCGATCACGAACGTCGTGCGCTTGACCGGCATCAGCTTGCCTAGCAGGCCGCGCTTGACGCCGAACTGCGTGGCGACGGTGCCGTCGGTGTCCGATAGCAGCGGGTAGTCGAACTTCTGCAGGTCGGCGAATTTGGCCTGCTTCTGCACGGCGTCGGCGCTGATGCCCACCCGGTTGGCGCCCACCGCGGCGAATTCGGAGGCCAGGTCGCGGAAGTGGCACGCTTCCTTGGTGCAGCCCGGCGTCATCGCGGCCGGGTAGAAGAACAGCACCACCGGCCCGCCGGAGAGCAGTTCGCTGAGCTTGCGTGGCGTCCCGGTCTGATCGGGTAACTCGAAGTCCGCGACGGTGTCACCAGGTTTCATGGCGGACACGCTACGCCGCCGTCGTCGTCGGGCTGGCCCGAAGCACAGCAACCCGTCTGGGAGGATGGATCGGTGCACGCCCACCTCGCCGCGACGACCTCACGAGAGGATTTCCGCCAGCTGGCAGCCGAGCACCGCGTGGTTCCGGTGACCCGCAAGGTGCTGGCCGACGGCGAGACGCCGCTGTCGGCCTACCGCAAACTCGCCGCCAACCGCCCGGGCACCTTCCTGCTGGAGTCGGCCGAGCACGGCCGTTCCTGGTCGCGGTGGTCGTTCATCGGCGCCGGAGCGCCGTCGGCGCTGACGGTGCGCGACGGTGAGGCCGTCTGGCTGGGCGTGGTGCCACAGGACGCACCGACCGGGGGCGACCCGCTGCGGGCCCTCCGCGCCACCTTGGACCTGCTGGCCACCCGCCCGCTCGCCGGGCTGCCACCGCTGTCGGGCGGCATGGTCGGATTCTTCGCCTACGACATGGTGCGGCGCCTGGAACGGCTGCCCGACCTGGCCGTGGACGACCTGAAGCTTCCCGACATGTTGCTGCTGCTGGCCACCGATGTGGCGGCGGTCGACCACCACGAGGGCACCATCACGCTGATCGCCAACGCCGTGAACTGGAACGGGACCGATGAGCGGGTGGACGAGGCCTACGACGACGCGATCGCCCGCTTGGACGTGATGACGGCGGCGCTGGGCCAGCCGTTGCTGTCCACGGTCGGCACGTTCGAGCGGCCCGAGCCGCGCTACCGCGCGCAGCGCAGCGTCGAGGAGTACGGGAAGATCGTCGACTACCTGGTCGACCAGATCGCCGCGGGTGAGGCCTTCCAGGTGGTGCCCTCGCAACGGTTCGAGATGGACACCCACGTCGACCCGATCGACGTGTACCGGATGCTGCGGGTCACCAACCCGAGCCCCTACATGTATCTGCTGCAGGTGCCGAATGACACTGGCGGAACTGACTTTTCGATCGTCGGCTCCAGTCCGGAGGCGCTGGTCACCGTCGCCGACGGCACCGCGACCACCCATCCGATCGCCGGCACCCGGTGGCGCGGGGAGACCGAAGAAGAGGATCAGCTGCTGGAAAAGGAGCTGTTGGCCGACGAGAAGGAGCGCGCCGAGCACCTGATGCTCGTCGACCTGGGCCGCAACGATCTGGGTCGGGTCTGCGCGCCGGGCACCGTGCGCGTCGAGGACTACAGCCACATCGAGCGCTATAGCCACGTCATGCACCTGGTGTCGACGGTGACCGGCACGCTCGACGAGGGTCGCACCGCGCTGGACGCGGTGACGGCCTGCTTCCCGGCCGGCACGCTGTCGGGTGCGCCGAAGGTCCGGGCCATGGAGCTCATCGAAGAGGTGGAGAAGACGCGCCGCGGCCTGTACGGCGGCGTGGTCGGCTACCTGGACTTCGCCGGCGATGCCGACTTCGCGATCGCCATCCGCACCGCCCTGATGCGCGACGGCACCGCCTACGTGCAATCCGGTGGTGGGGTCGTCGCGGACTCCAACGGGCCCTACGAGTACACCGAGGCGACCAACAAGGCCCGCGCGGTGCTGAGTGCGATCGCGGCCGCCGAGACCCTGACCGAACCCGGCCCCAGCGGCGATGACTGAGGCCGAAACGGACACCGGCCGGCCGAAGAGCCGGTGGCTGATCCGGATTGCCCAGGCAGTGCTGGTGATTGCCGCCGGGACGTTGTGGGTGGCCTCGCGCCTGCCTTGGGTCGTCATCCGGTCGTTCGACGGGCTGGGGCCGCCCAAACAGGTGACCTTGGCCGGCGGCGCGTGGTCGACGGCCCTGCTGCCGTTGGCGTTGCTGCTGCTGGCCGCGGCCGTCGCCGCCATCGCCGTGCGGGGTTGGCTGCTGCGCGCGCTGGCGGGCCTGCTGGCGGTGGTCAGCCTGGCGGTGGGCTACCTGGGGATCAGCCTGTGGGCGCTGCCCGACGTGGCGGTCCGCGGCGCCGAGCTGGCGCACGTCTCGGTGATGTCGCTGGTGGGAAGCGAGCGGCGGTACTGGGGCGCGGGCGTCACGGTGGCCGCCGCGGCGTGCACGCTGATCGCCGCCGTCCTGCTCATGCGCTCCGCGTCCGACTCGGGGTCGGCCCGCTCGAGCGCAATAAAGTACGCGGCACCGGCGACGCGCCGGTCGATTGCGCGACGGGAAGAGGCCGACGGGGCGATGCTGGAGCAGGCGGAGACGCCGGGAATGTCGGAGCGGATGATCTGGGACGCGCTTGACGAGGGACGCGACCCAACCGATCGGCCGAACGAGTCTGACACCGAGGGTCGGTGACGGGCCGCAAGCCGCGGGCCGCTACCCTTCATTCACGTCGTCGCAATCGGCTCGGGACAACAAACTGGCCGTGGGATGACAGCGGACGACAGGGCGAAGGGAAACGACAGGCATGAGTCCGGCAACCGTGCTTGACTCCATCCTCGAAGGAGTCCGGGCCGACGTTGCCGCGCGCGAAGCGCTCATCAGCCTGTCCGAGATCAAAGCCGCCGCAGCGGCCGCGCCGCCGCCACGCGACGTGATGGCCGCGCTGCGCGAGCCCGGAATCGGCGTCATCGCCGAAGTCAAGCGCGCCAGCCCGTCGGCCGGTTCGCTGGCGACCATTGCCGATCCGGCGAAACTGGCCCGGGCCTACGAAGACGGTGGCGCCCGCATCATCAGCGTGCTGACCGAGGAGCGCCGCTTCCACGGCTCGCTCGACGACCTCGACGCGGTGCGCGCGGCCGTCTCGATACCGATTCTGCGCAAAGACTTTGTCGTGCAGCCCTATCAGATCCACGAGGCGCGCGCGCACGGCGCCGACATGTTGCTGCTCATCGTCGCGGCGCTGGAGCAGTCGGCGTTGGTGTCGATGCTGGACCGCACCGAATCGCTGGGTATGACGGCGCTCGTCGAGGTGCACACCGAGGAAGAAGCCGACCGGGCGCTTAAGGCCGGGGCCAACGTAATCGGTGTCAACGCCCGCGATCTGGCGACACTGGAGGTGGACCGGGACTGCTTCGCACGCATCGCTCCCGGGTTGCCCAGCAACGTCATCAGGATCGCCGAATCGGGCGTGCGCGGTACGGGAGACCTGCTGGCGTACGCCGGTGCGGGTGCCGACGCCGTCCTGGTCGGCGAAGGCCTGGTCAAAAGTGGTGACCCGCGCGCCGCGGTTGCCGACCTGGTCACCGCGGGCACCCATCCGTCCTGTCCGAAACCGGCTCGCTAGTCACTGCGTCACTGAAGAGCCCCAGCGCTGGAACGTTGAACCCATGAGCCATCCCCGCGTAGAGACTTGGTGATGGTGGACCTGTCCCGCCCGGACCTTCCGCTCGCGAGCGCAGCCATCGCCGAACCCACCCGCCACGAACCTGATGCGGGTGGCCATTTCGGCGTATACGGCGGACGCTACGTCGCCGAGGCGTTGATGGCCGTGATCGAAGAGGTCACCGCCGCCTACGAGAAGGAACGTGTCAACCAGGATTTCCTCGACACGCTGGATTACCTGCAGGCGAACTATGCCGGCCGGCCGTCGCCGCTGTACGAGGCCCCCCGGCTGTCCGAGCAGGCCGGCGCACGCATCTTCCTCAAGCGAGAAGACCTGAACCACACCGGTTCTCACAAGATCAACAACGTGCTCGGTCAGGCGTTGCTGGCCCAGCGGATGGGCAAGAAGCGGGTGATCGCCGAGACCGGGGCCGGTCAGCACGGCGTGGCGACCGCAACCGCGTGTGCCTTGCTCGGCCTGGAGTGCGTGATCTACATGGGCGCGGTGGACACCGAGCGTCAGGCGCTCAACGTGGCGCGGATGCGCCTGCTGGGCGCGACGGTCGTCTCGGTGGAAAGCGGTTCCAGGACGCTCAAGGACGCCATCAACGAGGCGTTCCGGGATTGGGTTACCAACGCCGACAACACCTTCTATTGCTTCGGCACCGCGGCCGGTCCGCATCCCTTTCCCGCCATGGTGCGCGACTTTCAGCGGATCATCGGCCTCGAGGCGCGCGCCCAGATCCAGGCCCAGGCGGGCCGGTTGCCCGACGCCGTGGTGGCCTGCATCGGTGGTGGCTCCAACGCCATCGGGATCTTCCACCCGTTCATCGACGATCCGAATGTGCGGCTGGTCGGGTTCGAGGCGGCCGGCGACGGTGTCGAAACCGGAAGGCACGCCGCGACCTTCAGCGGCGGCTCTCCCGGCGCGTTTCAGGGATCGTTCTCGTATCTGCTGCAGGACGAGGACGGGCAGACCATCGAATCCCATTCCATCTCAGCGGGTCTCGACTACCCGGGAGTTGGTCCAGAACATGCGTATCTGCGCGAGACGGGCCGCGCAGATTACCGTCCGATCACCGACGCCGAGGCGATGGATGCCTTCCGCATCCTGTGCCGCACGGAGGGCATCATCCCGGCCATCGAATCCGCGCACGCCGTGGCGGGTGCGCTGAAATTGGGTCCCGAGTTGGGGCGCGGCGCGATCATCGTGGTGAACCTGTCCGGGCGCGGCGACAAGGACGTCGAGACCGCCGCGAAGTGGTTCGGGCTGTTGGGATCCAGCGATCGATGACGGTCAAACACAGCGAAGCGGGCAAGCTCGAGTCGATCTTCGATGACTGCCGAACCGACAATCGCGCGGCGCTGATCGGCTATCTGCCCACCGGCTACCCCGACGTGCCGACCTCGGTGAAGGGGATGACGGCACTGGTCGAATCGGGTTGCGACATCATCGAAGTCGGGGTTCCCTATTCGGATCCCGGCATGGACGGCCCGACCATCGCCAAGGCCACCGAGATCGCGCTGCATGGGGGAGTGCGGGTTCGCGACACCCTTGCCGCGGTCGAGGCGATCAGCGCGGCCGGTGGCCACGCCGTGGTGATGACCTACTGGAACCCGGTGTTGCGCTACGGGGTTGACGCGTTCGCCCGTGACCTGGCATCCGCGGGCGGGTTCGGCTTGATCACGCCGGACCTCATCCCCGACGAAGCCGGGCAGTGGCTGGCTGCCTCCGAGGAACACCGGTTGGACCGGATCTTTCTGGTGGCGCCGTCCTCGACGCCGCAGCGGTTGGCGATGACGGTCGACGCGTCGCGTGGATTCGTCTACGCGGCCTCGACGATGGGCGTGACCGGGGCGCGCGACGTCGTGTCCAACGCCGCGCCCGCGTTGGTGAGCAGGGTCAAGGAGATATCCGACATACCCGTCGGCGTCGGTCTGGGGGTGCGGTCGCGAGAGCAGGCCGCCCAGATCGGCAGCTACGCCGACGGTGTCATTGTCGGGTCCGCGCTGGTGTCGGCACTGGGGGACGGGGGGTTGACTGCATTGCGTGCACTGACTGAGGAACTCGCCGCCGGTGTTCGTCAGAGGGCGGCTGCCTCGTGACGAAGCTGCTGGCCTATTTCCCGAGCCCCCCGCAGGGCGTGTGGCACCTCGGCCCGGTGCCCATCCGGGCCTATGCGCTGTTCATCATCGCCGGCATCGTGGCCGCACTGCTGATCGGTGACCGGCGCTGGGAGGCCCGCGGCGGCGAGCGCGGCGTGATCTACGACATCGCGCTGTGGACGGTGCCGTTCGGATTGATCGGTGGCCGGCTGTATCACCTGGCCACCGACTGGCGGACTTATTGGGGCCCCGGCGGCGCCGGACTCGGTGCGGCCGTGCGGATCTGGGACGGCGGTTTGGGCATTTGGGGCGCGGTGGCGCTCGGCGGCGTCGGCGCCTGGATCGGCTGCCGCCGGCATGGGATTCCGCTTCCGGCCTTCGCCGACGCGCTGGCCCCCGGAGTCATTCTGGCGCAGGCCATCGGCCGGCTCGGCAATTACTTCAATCAGGAGCTGTATGGCCGCGAAACCACGCTGCCGTGGGGCCTGGAGGTCTTCTACCGCCGAGACCCCTCGGGATACATCGACCCGCATTCGCTGGATGGCGTGTCGACGGGCCAAGTCGCGTTCGTGGTGCAGCCGACGTTTCTCTACGAATTGATCTGGAACGTCCTGATTTTCGTCGCGCTCATCTATGCGGATCGGCGCTTCACGTTGGGCCACGGCCGGCTGTTCGCTCTCTACGTGGCGGGCTATTGCGTGGGGCGGTTCTGTGTCGAGTTGCTGCGCGACGACGCCGCCACTCACATCGCCGGCATCCGGATCAACTCGTTCACATCGACTTTCGTGTTCATCGGGGCCGTGGTGTATCTGATGGCGGCGCCGAAGGGCCGCGAAGATCCCGAGAGCCTGCGCGGCAAGCAGTACCTCGACGAGGAGGCGGCCGAAGCCGAACCGGAGGAAGAGCCCGCGACGGTGGCCGCAGCGACGGCCGCGGCGGGCGCGGGGGCCGTCGCGGCAGCCGATGCGCCGACGTCGTCGCTGGAGACTGCGGAAGCTGACGAAACCGCCGCGGCCGATGCGGAAGCCGAAGAACCGGTGGCGGACTCGACGGAGGCAATCGAGGCGGAGCCGAGCGAGGCGGAAGTCGAAGAGGCGGAGGTCGACGAGGCGGAGGTCGACGAGCCCGAGCCCGAGGAGCCCCAGGATCCCGAAAAGGCCGAGGCAGAGGCGGAATCCGACGAGACGGAAGCCGAGGCCGAGCCCGAAGAGTCCGAAGAGTCCGAAGCCGAAGAGCCTGAGGCCGAGGCGGCGGAGCCGGCAGCCGCGGAGCCGGAAGCCGAAACCGAAGAGCCGGAAGCCGAAGCGGCGGAGCCGGAAGCCGAAGAGCCTGAAGGGTCCGAAGCCGAAGAGCCTGCGGCAGAAGAGCCGGAAGCCGAAACAGTCGAGCCTGAAGCCGAGGAGCCCGAAGCAGAAGAGCCTGAGGCGGAACAGCCCGAAGCGGAACTCGAACAGCCCGAAGCGGAGGAGCCCGAAACCGAAGCCGAAGAGCCCGAAGCCGAAGAGCCGGAAGCGGAATCGGAAGAGCCCGAAGCCGAAGAGCCGGAAGCCGCAACGGCAGACGAGCCGGCCGCCGAAACACCCGAACCCGAGAAACCCGAACCCGAGAAACCCGAAGCCACAACGAGCCCAGCCCAGCCGGAAACCCGTCGGCGATGGGGCTCGCGACTGAGGAACCGGCTGTCGGGCCGCTAACCGCCGGCGTGGCCCCGATTTCACCTGGCGGGGCGCAAGGGATCTGGCATGCTGAAATGCGTGACCAACGCGAGGTCAGCGGCTAGACCCCTCCCGCACGGCCTGCGGCGCCATCGCCTCTCCATCGCGGCCGGGACCGGCGTGGTGCTGGGCGGCGCGCTCGGCTACGTCGCGCTGGCGGACCCACACAGCCCGAGTTCGATCTACCCGGCGTGTCCGTTCAAATGGCTCACCGGCTGGAATTGCCCGTTTTGCGGCGGGCTGCGGATGACGCACGACGTGTTGCACGGCGACCTGGCGGCCGCCATCCACGACAACGTCTTCCTGCTGGCAGGAATCCCGCTGCTGGCCGCATGGCTGCTGGTGCGCCGTATCCGCGGCAAGGGAGTGCCGTCCAGGGCCGCATTGCTGACCATCGTGGTCGCGACGGTCGCGTGGACGGTGCTGCGTAACCTGCCCGCCTTCCCGTTGTTTCCCACCGTTCTTGGTGGGTAAGAGCACACCCCGCGACGTCACCGATGTGGCGTCCGCGCGGGTTACACACGACTATGCTGGGTCGGCGTGAGTAGACGCGGGAAGATCGTCTGCACCCTTGGCCCTGCGACCAATTCGGATGAGTCGATCCTGGCCCTGGTTGAGGCCGGAATGGACGTCGCGCGGCTGAACTTCAGCCACGGCGACTACTCCGATCACAAAGCCGCCTACGAGCGCGTCAGGTCCGCTTCCGACGCCACGGGCCGCGCCGTCGGCGTCCTCGCCGACCTTCAGGGCCCCAAGATCAGGCTGGGGCGGTTCGCCACCGGGCCCACGTACTGGGCCGACGGCGAAACGGTGCGGATCACTGTCGCCGACTGCGAGGGCGACCACGACCGCGTGTCGACCACCTACAAGAAGCTGGCCGAGGACGCCGCCGTCGGCGACCGGATCCTGGTCGACGACGGCAAGGTCGGCCTGATGATCGACGGCATCGAGGGTGACGACGTCATCTGCACGGTCGTCGAGGGCGGGCCGGTCAGCAACAACAAGGGCATCTCGCTGCCCGGCATGAACGTGTCCGCACCGGCCTTGTCGGAGAAGGACATCGAGGACCTGACCTTCGCGCTCGAGCTCGGTGTCGACCTGGTCGCGCTCTCGTTCGTGCGTTCGCCCTCGGACGTCGAGTTGGTGCACGAGGTGATGGACCGGGTCGGCCGGCGGGTGCCGGTGATCGCGAAGCTGGAGAAGCCAGAGGCCGTCGACAATCTGGAGGCCATCGTGCTGGCCTTCGACGCGATCATGGTGGCCCGCGGCGACCTGGGCGTCGAGCTTCCGCTGGAAGAGGTCCCACTGGTGCAGAAGCGGGCCATCCAGATGGCCCGGGAGAACGCGAAACCCGTGATCGTGGCGACCCAGATGCTCGATTCGATGATCGAGAGCTCACGGCCGACCCGGGCGGAGGCCTCCGACGTCGCCAACGCCGTCCTGGACGGCGCCGACGCGGTGATGCTGTCCGGCGAAACCTCAGTGGGGAAGTATCCGATGGCGGCCGTTCGGACCATGGCGCGCATCATCTGCGCGGTGGAGGACAACTCCACGGCCGCGCCGCCGCTGACACACGTGCCGCGCACCAAGCGCGGCGTGATCTCGTATGCGGCCCGCGACATCGGTGAGCGGCTCGACGCCAAGGCGCTGGTCGCTTTCACCCAGTCCGGCGACACCGTCAAGCGCCTCGCGCGCCTGCACACCCCGCTGCCGCTGCTCGCCTTCACCGCCTGGCCCGAGGTGCGCAGTCAGCTGGCCATGACCTGGGGCACCGAAACGTTCATCGTCCCGATGATGACCTCCACGGACGGCATGATCCGCCAGGTAGACAAGTCGCTGCTGGAGCTCGGTCGCTACAAGCGTGGCGACCTGGTGGTCATCGTCGCCGGCGCGCCGCCTGGCACAGTAGGGTCAACCAACCTCATCCATGTGCACCGGATCGGGGAGGACGACGTCTAACTAGAGGAGAGCGTGTGCCGGCGGGCTGTGAGTCTCAAGAGCCGAATGCGGTTGGCGAAGCCGCGACACAGACCCATCCGGACTTCGCGGAGCTGCTGGCGACACTCGACCTCCACCGCGCCGACGACGACCTGTTCATCGGCTCGCATCCCAGCAAGAACCCCATGCGGACCTTCGGCGGTCAGCTCATGTCGCAGTCGTTCGTCGCGAGCAGTCGCAGCCTGGTTCGCGACGACCTGCCGCCGGGCGCGCTCTCCGTGCACTTCATCAACGGGGGAGACACCGCCAAGGACATCGAATTCCGCGTGACGCGGCTGCGCGACGAGCGCCGCTTCGCCAATCGGCGCGTCGATGCGATGCAAGATGGCACGCTCCTGTCCACGGCCCTGGTCTCCTACATGGCCGGCGGCCGCGGCCTGGAACACGGCATCGAGCCGCCGGCGGTGGCCGAGCCGCACACGCAGCCCACGATCGGTGAACTCCTGCGTGGCTACGAAGAAACCGTTCCGCACTTCGTCAACGCCCTGCAGCCCATCGAATGGCGCTACACCAACGACCCGGCCTGGGTGATGCGCACCAAGGGCGATCGGCTCCCGCACAACAGGGTCTGGGTCAAGGCTTTGGGAGAAGTTCCCGACGACCCCGTATTGCACACGGCAACAATGGTGTATTCGTCGGACACCACGGTGTTGGACTCGGTTATCACCACGCACGGGCTTTCCTGGGGATTCGACCGCATATTTGCCGCCTCGGCCAATCATTCCATTTGGTTTCACCGGCAGGTCAACTTCAACGACTGGGTGTTGTACTCCACATCGTCGCCGGTGGCGGCCGATTCGCGGGGACTGGGCACCGGGCACTTCTTCGACCGATCCGGGCAACCGCTCGCCACGGTGGTGCAAGAAGGCGTGCTGAAATACTTCCCATCTTCCGGCCGGTAAAACGTGACCTAATAGCTACGGAATCTCCGCGCGAATTCGGGCCCTCAACGGTTCTGATCCGGCGTAGCTTTGACCTAGTCGGGTATTCGGTGCAGAGGCGGTAATCAACCCGCCCAGCTGGTGTCAGCGCATCGGGAGGTGATTGTGAACGGGCCAGTGGTGGACGTCACGGTAGCAAGACCCCGCGCGCGCGAACGCGTTGTCGTGTCGGTCGATTCGCTCGCGGCCCGCTTGATCGGCGCGTTGGCGCTGTTCGGCGCGGCATGCTGGCTCATCGAGATCCTCGCTCGGCACCATAGCCATCCGAGCTGGGACTACACCGACCGGTTGGCCTGGTCGCTGACCGTGCTGGTGGCGGTGGCCTGGATGGCTCGCGGCATCTTCCTCGGTCGGCCTGTGACGACAATGCACGCCATTGCCGCCGCCTTTTTCGTGCTGGCGGGGCTCTGCCTGCACGTGCTGTCTTTCGATTTGCTCGGTGACCTGGTGATCGCCAGCTCGGGCATGGTGTTGATGTGGCCGACGACGTCGTTTCCGCGGCCCGGCGACCTGCCGCGCGTGTGGAAGCTGGTCAACGCGACCGGCGGCGATGCGCTCGCGCCGTTCACCATGCAGACCGGCAAGAGCTATCACTTCACCGCCGACGGCACTGCGGCGCTGGCCTACCGGACGCGGATGGGAATCGCCGTGGTCAGCGGTGACCCGATCGGCGACGAGGCCCACTTCCCGGAACTGGTCGCGGATTTCGTCGCCACCTGCCACGCCCACGGATGGCGCATCGCCGTGGTGGGGTGCGGCGAGCGGCGGCTGGGCCTGTGGACCGATTCGACGGTATTGGGACAATCGTTGCGGCCCATACCGATTGGCCGCGATGTGGTGGTCGACGTGTCCGGCTTCGACATGGTGGGCCGCAAATTCCGCAACCTGCGTCAGGCGGTGAAGCGCACCCACAATTGCGGTGTGACAACAGAAATCGTGTCGGAGCAGGAGCTCGACGACAAGCTGCTGGCCGAGCTGACCGAGGTGGTGCGCGAGTCGTCAAAGGGGGCCCACGCCGATCGCGGGTTTCACATGAACCTCGACGGGGTGCTCGAGGGCCGTTTCCCGGGAATTCAGCTCATCATCGCCCGGGACAAAGGGGGCACCGTGCAGGCATTCCACCGGTACGCCACGGCCGGCGAGGGCCGCGACATCACCCTCGACGTGCCGTGGCGCCGGCGCAGCGCACCCAACGGCCTCGACGAGCGGCTGAGCGTCGACATGATCATGGCCGGCAAAGAGACCGGCGCGCAGCGGGTATCGCTTGCCTTCGCCGCGTTCCCGGAGATTTTCGACGACAAGAACCGCGGCTGGACGCAGCGCGTCTTCTACCGGTTGATCCACATTCTCGATCCGTTGATCGCCCTCGAGTCGTTGTACCGGTATGTGCGCAAGTGGCACGCGCTGGACGCCCGGCGCTACGCGCTGATCTCCCTGACGCAGATCGTCCCGCTACTGTTCGTGCTGCTGTCGCTGGAGTTCATGCCGCGCCGGCGACACCTCTGAGCGCTCACGACCTTCACTGCCGGCAACGGCCGACTGTGGTGTCGAAAAACGGCCAGCGTCGGTCGATGCCGGGCGGTTTAGTAGGGACCGAACACAACGACGGACGGGCATCGGCGGGGAGTTCGCAGCGCCATGACACAAACCCTGAGCTTGCGCGACGAAGCCATGTGCGCGTTCGTTTCGAGCCTGTCCCGATTGCACCCGACCGCGCCAACCTGGTGCCCGGGCTGGAGCGCCCACGACCTCACCGCGCACGTCACGGCGGCCGCGCAGGAACGTGCCGACCTCATCGACGAACACCTGGCCGGCAAGCCGACCCGGGCCACACGCTCGTGGGAAGTGCGGGAGCCGCCGTTTCGGGCGATGCCCGATGAGCTGCTGCGAGAATGCCTGCTGGAACACGCTGTTCGCTTCGAATCGAAGGTCGCCGCACTCGGCGATGGCGACACGATCGTGTACACCGGATGGACGATGACCGCCGACCGCCTCCGCATGCACAGCCACAGCGAAGCGGTGTTGCATCGGTGGGATCTGGTGGGCGACGACGCCACCAGCATCCGGTTGCTCGCAGACCCGGCGATGGTCACCCACGCACTCGCTGCGTTCGACGCCTTGCCCGCGATGACGGAATCGCGGCGCTGGCGTGACGGCAACGTACTTTCGCGGCCGCTCGTGCTGCGGTGCGCGGGAAGGCCCGACGTGGTTGTGACGCCGGGCGGGTCGGCGCGTCCAGCCGGCGACGGCGCGTTGATCGAGCTCGAGCGCCACGAGCTCCCCCTGGTCCTCTGGGGACGCCTACCGCCGCGGCTGCGGGACGCGAACGTCGGCGTGCAGACGCTAGACGATCTCCTGCGTCACCTCGTCATTCACGCGTAGTTGCGGACAGCCCAGCCCCTCGGGCAGGTGGTGAGTCGCCACCACCACCGTCCGCTGTGCGGACATCAACCGCGAATCCGGGGCCAACAGGTCGCGGAGAATCTGTTCGGCGTCGGTGACATCGAGGTGTTCGGTGGGCTCGTCGAGCAGCACGATTCGCGTGGGCGATATCATCGCCCGGGCCAGCAATAGCCGTCGGCGCTGGCCGGCCGAAAGGGCTTGCGCCCCACCGGTGAGCAGCGTGGACAAGCCGTCGGGCAGACCGGCGAGCCAGGCGCTCAGGCCGACCGCGTCCAGTGCTGCCGTCAATTCGTCGTCGGGGCAGTTTCCGCGGGCGACCAACAGGTTGTCGCGGATGGTGGTGGCGAAGATATGGGCGTCCTCGGCGAAAAACCCGATCGCGCTGCGCAAGTCGGCCTCGCCGAACTCGTTCACCGCGGTACCGTCCAGCGTCACCCGCCCGTCCAAGGGCGCCAGCAGCCCCGCGAGCGTCATCAATAGTGTCGTCTTGCCGGAACCGCTGGCGCCGGTGACGGCCAGCCGCGCACCCGGCGGCAGATCCACCGCTACCCGGGTCGAGCGTGCCGCGCCGTCATGACCGGAACGCACGTCGGCCGACAACCGTCCGGTGCCGACCGGTGTGGGCGCGCTCGCCGTCGCGATCTCGGGCCCGGGCGGGGACAGTTCGAGCAGGCGGCGCGCGGCGATCCGCGACCGCGTCAATTGCACCGCAGCGGCCGGTAACGGCGTCATCGCCTCAAAGGCGGACAGCGGCAGCAGCATCAGCACGGCCAGCGTGGTGGGCGCGACCGCGTGCGCCAATCCGATCCCGCACACCACCGCGCCCAGCACGCTCGCCCCGATCGCCGCGGTCGGCATCGCCTCGGCGATGGCCGCCGGTTTCGCGGCGGCGTCCAGGGCATCGCCCCAGGCGCGTTGCCGGCGTTGCGATTCGGCGATGACATCGGGTAGCAGGCCGGCGACCCGAAGCTCAGGGGCATGCTCGAGGGCGACCATCGCGGACGTGTCGCGTTCGGAATGATGCTGGCGCGCAACATCTTCCTGGGCTGCAGCGGCCCGGCCGGCGATCCGGGGCGCGACCAAGCCGGCGATCAGCAGGCAGACGGCCAGCACCACGGCCGCCGCCGGCGAAATGGCCGCGACGACCGCGGTTGCCGCCAGCGCCAGCACCACCGCGACCCCGGTCGGCACCAGGGCGCGCACCACCACGTTGGCCAGCTCGTCGACGTCAGTGCCCACCCGCGCCACCAACTCACCGCTGTGCAGCCGGACGGCGGCCACCGCCGGTCCGCGCGCCAGCCGCCGGTAAATCTCCACCCGCGCGGTGCCGGCCGCGCGCAAGGCCGTGTCGTGGGTGGCCAGTCGCTCGCAGTAGTGCAACACGCCGCGCGAGATCGCGAACATCCGAACCGCGACCGCCGCCACCGACAGGTCCAGCACAGGCGGCATCTGCCAGGCCCGCGTGATCAGCCATGCCGAGACACCGGCCAGGGCCAGCGCACTGCCCAGCGAGAGCACCCCGAGCGCAATCGCCGCCAGGACCCTGGGCAGCCGAGGGCGCAGCAGTGTCCAAGCGTCCATGAGCGGATCACGCCGGGGCATAACGCACCCCCTGGTCGGCGACGACTTCGATGACCCGGTCGCCGATGGCCACCACCGGCGCACGGTGGCCGACGACGATCACGGTCGCACCGGCCCGGGCCCGCTCGACGATGGCCCGCAAGACGCGGTCCTCGGTGGCCGCGTCCAGGTGTGCGGTCGGTTCGTCGAGCAACAGCACGGCGGCCGTCGAGCCCAGCGCACGGGCCAGACCCAGCCGTTGCCGCTGCCCCAACGACAGCCCGACACCGCCGCGCCCGAGCAGGGTGCCGCCACCGTTTGGCAGCTCGGCCAGCACTGCGTCGAATCCGGAATCGGCACAGGCCTTTTCGGTGTCGTGAAGATCTCCGAGCAGCTTCAGGTTGTCCTCGACGGTGCCCGGCACCAGCACCGGTCGTTGGGGGAGCCAGGACAGCTGCGCCCACCAGCCGGCCGGCTCCAGGTCGGCGACGTCGACACCGTCCACCACGACGCGGCCCGACGAGGGCACGCTGATGCCGGCGATTGCCTGCAGGGTGGTGCTCTTGCCGGCACCGTTGCGCCCGGTCAGCACGGTCACCGAGCCGGGTTCGATGACCGCGCTCAGATCGTGCGGCGCCCGGCCGTCGCGGCCGTCCACGGCCAGATGGTCGAGGCGAATCCGCGCGCCGCGCCCGGTGACCGTCTGAGTCCCGGCCGTCGACGCGGTCGGCTCGCCGATGAGGGCGAACGCGGCGCCGGCAGCGGCCCTGCCGTCTTGCGCGGCATGGAATTCCACGCCGATGCGGCGCAGCGGCCAGTACACGTCCGGCGCCAGCAACAGGACGGTCAAACCCGTGGTCAGGGTCATCTCGCCGAACACCAGTCGAAGGCCTATTCCGACGGCGATCAGCGCCACCCCGAGCGTGGCCAGCAGCTCCAGCACCAGGGCCGACAGAAACGCGATCCGCAACGTCGCCATGGCCGAGCGGCGGTGCGCCGCAGCCAGTTCGGCGATGCGGTGTTCGGGTCCCGAGCTGCGGCCCAGCGCGCGCAGGGTGGGGATGCCGGCGATCAGGTCCAGCAACCGGGCCTGCAGCGTGGTCATCGCGGCCAGCGCCGCGGCCGACCGGTCGGCAGTCGCCAGCCCGATCAGCACCATGAAGATCGGTATCAGGGGCAGCGTGATCGCCACGACCACCGCGGATTTCAGGTCGTAGGACGCGACCACGGCGACGGTAGCCGGGGTCAGGATCGCGGCGAGCATCAACGTCGGCAGGTAGCCGGTGAAGTAGGGGCGCAAGCCATCGAGCCCGCGGGTGACGACGACCGCGGCGGTGTCGCGCTCCGTCGCCAATTCGCTGGGTTGCCTGGCGGTCACCGCGGCGAGCACCTGGCCGGACAGATCGGCGATGACCGCGCTGGCTCCCCGCTGCCCCAGCCGGGCCTGAAGCCAATGCGTCGCCGCGCGGACCACCCAGAGCGCCAACAGAATTGACAGCGGACCCAGCCAGACGTGCAGGCCCCGGGCGGGCTCGCCGACGACGCGGGCGACGACACGCGCCAAGACGATTGCTGATCCGATCGCGCAGCCGGAGATCACCACGCCGCAGCCCACCACGGCGACCAGGTAGCGGCGCACCGCCGCCGATGCTCGCCACAGTCTCGGGTCTAGCGGCGCGCGGCTGGTACGGTCCGTACCGCTCAGGACGGGCGCCTTGCCAGTCCGACCGGCGCGGGTATCCGGTCGGCCGAGATCCGTTGCCGGAAGATCCAATACGACCAGGCTTGGTAGATGACCGTCAGCGGGGCCATGAACGCCGTCACCCACGTCATGACTTTGAGGGTGTAGTGGGTCGAGGAGGCGTTGTAGATGGTCAGGCTCCACTGCTTGTTCAGCGTCGAGGGCACCAAGTTCGGATACAGCGAGCCGAAGAGCAGGATCACGACGGCCGCGACCACCAGCGCGACGCAGGTGAACGCCCAGCCGTCGGATGCGCGACGCCACACCAGCAGCACCGCCGCCAGTTGCGCCAGCACCGCCACGGCCAGCACCAGCCAGGTCCAGTCTTTGCCATGAGCCAGCTGCGTCCAAAGTCCAAATGCCGCAACCAGTCCGGTGACCGGAAGCGATAGCCAGACGCCGAACCGGTAGGCGTCCTCGCGGATGGCGCCGGAGGTCTTCAACGCGACGAATGTCGCTCCGTAGAACAAGAACAGTCCGGCGGTGGCCAGGCCACCCAGCAGCGTGTAGGCGTTGAGCACATCGGTGATCGAGAGGTGAATGTGTCCGTCGGCCCCGACCGGGAGCCCACGCACCAGGATGGCGAACGCGACGCCCCACAAAACGGCCGGCAGCCAGGATCCGGCCGCGATGGCGGCGTCGGCCCAGCCGCGCCATTTGGTGTCATCGATCTTGCCGCGCCACTCGATCGCCACGGCGCGCACGATCATGCCGAAAAGTATCGCCAGCAGCGGCAGGTACAGCGTGGAGAACACGGTGGCGTACCAGGCGGGGAACGCGGCGAACATCGCCGCGCCGCCGACGATCAGCCAGACCTCGTTGCCGTCCCACACCGGTCCGATGGTGTTGAGCGCCGTGCGGCGCAGCGGTTCGGGTTCGCCGATCCCGACGCGGGCGAACGGCTCCATCAGCATGCCCACGCCGAAGTCGAAGCCCTCGAGGATGAAGAAACCCAGGAACAGCACCAAGATGATGCCGAACCACACTTCCTGCAGTCCCACCGTCGCAACTCCTTTCGGCGTCGGGTCAGCCCTCGTCAGTACGCGAAGGACAGAGGTGCGACCTCGTCATCGCTGGGCGCTTGTGGGGGAGCGGGTTCCGCGTCGTGTTCCAGCGGCCCTTCCACGGTGTACCGCTTGAGCAGGAAGAACCAGAGGACCGCGAGCACCGCGTAGACGAGGGTGAAGGTCACCAGCGAGGTGATAACCATGCCGGGCACGTGATGCGACACCCCTGCGCGGACAGTCATCCGAATCAATTGATCCCCAGTGGGATTGGGTGCCACCACCCAGGGTTGGCGGCCCATCTCGGTGAACACCCACCCCGAGATGTTGGCCAGAAACGGCGTGGGGATGGTGAGCAGGGCGAACCAGGACATCCAGCGGCGCTGGGGTGTTCGCCCGCCGCGGGTGACCCACAACACGGTCAGGGCGAACAACACCGGGATCGCCAGGAATCCGATCATGGCCCGGAAGGACCAGTAGGTGACGAACAGGTTCGGCCGGTAGTCGTCGGGTCCGAAGCGCTGCTGATACTCCTGCTGCAACTCGTCCACCCCGCGCAGCGTCACGCCGCTGAACTTGCCCTCGGCCAGGAACGGCAGCACATAGTGCACCTTGATGACCTCGGCGACGCTGCCGCAATTGTTGTGCGTTCCGATCGTCAGCACTGAGAAGTCGGGGTCGGTCTGGGTGTGGCACAACCCTTCCGCCGACGCCATCTTCATCGGCTGCTGGACGAACATCAGCTTGCCCTGCCGGTCACCGGTGAAGAACAGGCCGACGGTGGCGAGCAGCACCACCCCGCAGCCCAGGATGGCCGCCGGACGAAACATGGTGCGGGCATCGGTTTGCGCCTCGGGCGTGGTGGACCCCTGCCTGCCTGAGCGCACCATCCACCACGCACTGACCGCGGCGACGAAGGTGCCCGCAACCAGGAGCGCCCCGGTCACGGTGTGTGAAAACGCCGCTTGGGCAGTGTTATTGGACAGCAGGGCGAAGATGTCGTCCAGCTCGGCGCGTCGCGTCGCCGGGTTGTAGTGCGCGCCGACCGGGTGCTGCATGAACGAGTTCGCCGCGATGATGAAGAACGCCGACGCGTTGACGCCGAACGCGACGATCCAGATGCAGGCCAGGTGTATCAGCTTCGGCAGCCGGCTCCAGCCGAAGATCCACAACCCGATGAACGTGGACTCGAAGAAGAAGGCGAACAACCCCTCCATCGCCAGTGGCGCACCGAAGATGTCGCCGACGAACTTCGAGTACTCCGACCAGTTCATCCCGAACTGAAATTCTTGGACGATTCCGGTCGCCACACCGATGGCGAAGTTGATCAGGAACAGCTTGCCGAAGAACTTGGTCAGTCGGTACCAGGCGGTGTTACCGGTCGCCACCCACACCGTCTGCATGATCGCGATCAGCGGCGCCAACCCGATGGTGAGCGGCACGAAGATGAAGTGGTAGACGGTAGTGATACCGAACTGCCACCGCGAAATATCGACGACATTCATCTGTCATCTCCCGAGACTGCGGAGGGCCGATCAACGGCTACGACAGAGTGTAGTAGATGAGTCGGCGCCTCCGCTACCGGCGCCCTTGTCAGGCGGCGGGGGTTTTGGAGGCCTTGCGAATTCCGAACGACGAAATGATCTCGAACACGCCGATGACCACGAACCACGCGCCGACCACGATCGCCAACGTGACGATGGATTGGAACGGCGACGCCAGCACGACGATGCCGGCGATCAGGCTGATCACGCCGACGAAGATGTTCCAGCCCCGGCCCGGCAGGTGCGGGTCACTGACGGCCGAAATCGTTGTGGCGACACCGCGGAAGATGAACCCGATGCCAATCCAGATGGCCAGCAGCAGGATTGCGTATCCCTGACCGAAATGACGGAACGCCAGCAGCGCGAGGATCAACGACGCTGCGCCACTGATGAACAGCAGGACCCGGCTGCCCGCCGAGACATGAAGCGAGAACGCGAAGACGACCTGCGCGATGCCGGTGATCAATAGATAAACGCCGAAGGCGACGGCGGCGACCAGGATGGAAATTCCCGGCCACGCCAGCACCAGGACACCGAGGACAAGAGACAGAATTCCCGACAGCAGAGCGGATTTCCACAGATGCGGCAGCAGGCTTGGAACGGGGTGGGTTCCAGGAGAGCCAGGGGAGATAGTCATGGCCGCAGTCTGGCACAAACGCGAGCCGTGGTACAGGGACTTTCGTCAGACGTGGACCGTGCGTGGATCTGCGGCACGCAGGTCGGTGGGTTCTTCGCCTGCCTTGCGGCCGATTAGATACCAGGTGCGCATAACACCCTTGCCTTTGATCTCGATCCGGCCGCGCTCCTGCAGAACGAAGTCGTGTTTGAGGCGTTCATACATCGCCTCGGGCACCTGAATTCGGCCCACCGAATCGGTGGACTCCATCCGCGACGCGACGTTGACGGCGTCACCCCACACGTCGTAGAAGAACCGGCGCGAACCCACGACGCCGGCCACGACGGGCCCGCAGGCCATGCCCATCCGCAACGGGATGGCCTGGCCGTGTGGATCCTTCAGTGCGGCAGCAACATTGGCCATGTCGAGCGCCAAAGCGGCCAGGGCGAAGGCGTGGTCCGGCCGGGCGCGCGGCACACCGCTGACCACCATGTAGGAGTCGCCGCTGACCTTGATCTTCTCCAGGCCGTGTCTTTCCACCAACTCGTCGAAGGCGCCGTACAGCCGGTCGAGGAACCGCACCAGGTCGGCCGGGGTGGTGCTGCTGGCGCGTTCGGTGAAGCTGACGATGTCGGCGAACAGGACGGAGGCCTCGTCGTACTTGTCGGCGATGACGTTCCGGTCGGCGCTTTTGAGACGCTCGGCGATGCTGCCCGGCAGCATGTTGGCCAGCAGCGCCTCCGACCGCTGATATTCGGATTCCATCACCGTCTCGGCGCGCTGGGTATCACGCAAGGCGTACCACACCGTGATGAACACCATGACGCACGCGGAGATGATGGTGACGACGAACATCATGGACTGCGCCCACGCCGGCACCAGCCCGGTATCGCGGGGAACCAGGAATTCCAGGGCGATGATCAGGCCCGCGGCGATCGCCGCTAAGCCTCCCGCCAACACGATGTGATCAAGCCCCAGCACCAGCACCACCAGGCAGGCGCCCACCACCAAGAAGAACTGGGCGCCCGAGGCCGTTCCCGAGTCCCAGCAGGTGGCGAAGACCGTGACGTAGGCGGCGCCGATAAACGTCAGCGGTGCAACGAGATCACCGAAGCGGTGCAGCCATGGCACACACGCGAAGATCGCGGCCGAGACGACGTTGAGCAGCAGCATCTGCCAGATCCAGGCGCCGGTGACGACCTGAAGTACGACGAAAGTGGTGCAGACTGCCACCGCCAGCCAGGCCGCGATCGTGAGCACTCGATACTCGCGTGCGGCGCTGTCGGCGTAATGCTGATTGCGGTCGCATGACTGGGCCCGCACCGCGGCCACGCAGTCCGGGCGCTCGGAGGAGCCGTCTAGGCGTGTTGGTGGGGCACCACACTTCTTGGCCGCCACGGGTGTAAGCCTAACCGCTGAGCAGCGAATGTTGTCGGCTGCCGGATGAATATTGCCGTTTTCGCTTCCGTAAGTTTCCGAGTCTGATAACAACTTTGTTATCGGGTTGTAATCGGGTTTGCGAATGGATCGTTATGGTTATTTAACACGTGTTCGGCAGGGCTGTTAGACACGTGTTCGCCTCGACTAAGGGGTGCCTGATGACGGGTCTCAAGAGATTCGTTCTTGCGTCAATCCTTGCTCTCACCGCTGTGCTCATGGACGGCTGTAGTGCCGCCTGCAGCGAGCCGAGTTGGCTCCTCCGGGTCGCCGGCGACTCCATCGGCAACGACGCGACGGGGCTGAATGTCTCTGCGTCAGACCAGGTCTGCATCACCCGATCCTTCGGCGACTGAACCGGCCGGTGGGCCTCGGCGAGGGGTGAGGCCCACCCGAACGGTCCGGTCCGCACGGGATTCCCGGGCATTGGCTCACGCGACCGAAGCTGTTGCTGGATGCATTTCGGCGCGTGGCCGCGCGGGCGAAAAAAGAATATGAATTCATTGCGACCTTGCAAATGCAACGTCTTTTCGTAATTGCGTGGAGTTTATTAATTGGCCAGAAACCATACCCTTGGAAGGTATTCCGCTGAATAACAGAATGACTGGTTTGATTAGGGCCGCGGAGGCGCCACTTCGGTACCGGAAAGTGGTCCTGGTACCCGCCCGGCCGCGGCCTCTATGGTGCCCTCGGTGAGATTCGAACTCACACTGTACGGGTTTTGAATCCGTTTCCTCTGCCAGTTGGGATACGAGGGCGCGCGGCCTCCTACCTTAGAGGCAGCCTCCCACCATAGAGGATCAGGAGTGCTCAACTGCCTCACCGCCCCCGAGGTCGCTGGTCTGCGGCGTGCACGACACAATATGCGTCATGACAGGCCCCACGACCGACACCGACGCCGCTGTGCCGCGCCGGGTCCTGATCGCTGAAGACGAAGCGCTCATCCGCATGGATCTCGCCGAGATGCTCCGAGAGGAGGGTTACGAGATCGTCGGGGAGGCCGGCGACGGACAGGAAGCCGTCGAATTGGCCGAGCGCCATCAGCCGGACCTGGTGATCATGGACGTGAAGATGCCTCGCCGCGACGGCATCGACGCGGCCTCGGAGATAGCCAGCAAGCGCATCGCCCCGATCGTGGTGCTGACCGCCTTCAGCCAACGCGACTTGGTCGAGCGGGCGCGCGACGCCGGGGCGATGGCCTATCTGGTGAAGCCGTTCACCATCAGCGACCTCATCCCGGCCATCGAGTTGGCCGTCAGCCGCTTCAGCGAGATCGCCGAGCTGGAACGCGAGGTGGCCTCGCTGTCCGACCGGCTGGAGACCCGCAAGCTCGTGGAGCGTGCGAAAGGGCTGCTGCAGAGCGAACAGGGCATGACCGAGCCCGAGGCCTTCAAGTGGATCCAACGGGCCGCCATGGACCGCAGGACCACGATGAAGCGGGTGGCCGAAGTCGTCCTGGAGACCCTGGATCCGTCCAAAGACGCCTAGGGCTCAACGCCACGGCATCGAGTGTGCGATGACGACACGCCGACGGCAGCGCCGTGAGTGCACACTGAAAGCCGTGGTCGCACAACACCAGCGGCCGTAGGCCCTAGCGCGCGACGATCACCGACGAGCCGTGGCCGAACAGCCCCTGGTTGGCGGTCACCCCGACGGTGGCGTTCTCCACCTGCCGGCCGGTGGCCTGGCCACGCAGCTGCCAGGTCAGCTCGCAGACCTGAGCGATCGCCTGGGCGGGGATCGCCTCGCCGAAGCACGCCAGCCCGCCCGACGGGTTGACCGGGACCCGGCCGCCGATGGTGGTGGCACCGCTGCGCAGCAGCTCCTCCGCTTCGCCCTTGGCGCACAGCCCCAGGTGCTCGTACCAGTCGAGTTCCAGCGCGGTGGACAGGTCGTAGACCTCGGCCAGGCTCACGTCCTCGGGCCCGATGCCCGCCTCGGCGTAGGCCGCATCGAGGATCTGATCCTTGAACACCCGCTCCGGTGCGGCCACGACGGCGGTGGAATCCGTTGCGATGTCCGGCAATTCGGGCAGGTGCTGCGGGTAGCGCGGCGTGACCGTGCTGACCGCGCGTACCGACGGCACGCCCTCGAGCGAGCCGAGGTGCTTGCGGGCGAACTCGGCGCTGGCCACGATCAGCGCCGCGGCGCCGTCGGAGGTGGCGCAGATGTCGAGCTGCCGCAGCGGGTCGGAGACCACCGGACTCGCCAGCACGTCCTCGACCGAGGATTCCTTGCGGTAGCGGGCATTCGGGTTCTGCAGGCCGTGCTGGGAGTTCTTCACCTTCACCGCGGCGAAGTCCTCGGACGTCGCGCCGTAGAGGTCCATCCGGCGCCGTGCCAGCAGCGCGAAGTACACGGGGTTCATCGCACCGATGAGGTGGAAGCGCTGCCAGTCGGGGTCGTTCTTGCGCTCGCCGCCGACCGGGGCGAACGCCCCCTTGGGGGTGGTGTCCGCCCCGATGACCAGCGCGACGTCGCAGAACCCGGCCAGGATGTGGGCGCGGGCGCTCTGCAGCGCCTGCGAACCGCTGGCGCAGGCCGCGTAGCTGGAGCTGACCGGCACGCCGTTCCAGCCGAGCTTCTGCGCGAACGTCGACCCCGCGATGAAGCCCGGGTAGCCGTTGCGGATCGTGTCGGCACCGGCGACCAGCTGGATCTGCTGCCAGTCCAGGCCTGCCTCGGCCAACGCGGCGCGCGCGGCGACCACGCCGTATTCGGTGAAGTCGCGGCCCCATTTGCCCCACGGGTGCATGCCGGCGCCGAGGATGTAGAGCGGTTCCGGAGCGCTCATGAGGCCACCTTCCACGCGTGCACGAGACGTTCGACGCCGTCGGCGTCGGTGAATAGGGTCATGGTGGCCAGCTCCATCTCGATGCCGACCTTCAGGTCGGCGGCCAGCGTGCCCTCGACCACCTTGCCGAGCACGATGATGCCCTCGTCGGCCAGCTCCACCGCGGCGATGGCGAACGGCTCGAACGGGTCCGCCGCCGGGTAGGGTGCGGGGGGTGGATACCGGTTCTCGGTATAGCTCCACAGCGTTCCCCGGGTCGACAAAGCGACGGACTCTAGGGCGTCGCTGGCGCACGCCGGGTTGGGGCAATTGTTCTCCCGCGGCGGGAAGACGTAGGTGCCGCACTCGGGGCACTTGCTGCCGATCAGATGGGGATTTCCGGCGTCATCGGTGGCGAACCACCCGTCGATCGCGGGTTCTTGACTGGTGACCTCTGGCACTGGGCCAGACTACCCAGCCCAAACGCAAAACTGAAACGTGTTGCAGTTCTCCTGGTGGCATCGGTCGGGGCGCCCAGCCCGTCACACCGGGTGCTTAGAGTGAGAGCCGTGCCCGCCACGAAAACCGCAACGAAGGCCAGCGAGGAAGAAACCACGCCGACGCTCATGCTGCTGGACGGCAACTCGCTGGCGTTTCGGGCGTTCTATGCGCTGCCCGCCGAAAACTTCAAAACCCGCGGCGGGCTGACCACCAATGCGGTTTACGGCTTCACCGCGATGCTGATCAACCTGCTGCGCGACGAAGCCCCGACCCACGTCGCCGCGGCGTTCGACGTGTCGCGGCAGACCTTCCGCTCCGAGCGCTACCCGGAGTACAAGGCCAATCGGTCGGCGACGCCCGACGAGTTTCGCGGCCAGATCGACATCACCAAAGAAGTCCTCGCGGCGTTGGGCATCACGGTGCTGGCCGAGGAGGGGTTCGAGGCCGACGACCTGATCGCAACCCTGGCCACGCAGGCCGAAAACGAGGGCTACCGGGTGCTGGTGGTCACCGGCGACCGCGACTCGCTGCAGTTGGTCAGCGAGAACGTGACGGTGCTGTACCCCCGCAAGGGGGTCAGCGAGTTGACCCGGTTCACCCCGGACGCCGTCGTCGAGAAGTATGGGCTGACGCCCCAGCAGTACCCCGACTTCGCCGCCCTGCGCGGCGATCCCAGCGACAACCTGCCCGGCATTCCCGGCGTGGGGGAGAAGACCGCCTCCAAATGGATCGGCGAATACGGGTCGCTGCAGGCGCTGGTCGACAACGTCGATTCGGTGCGCGGCAAGGTGGGCGACGCGCTGCGCGCACATCTGGCCAGCGTCATCCGCAACCGCGAGCTGACCGACCTCGTGAAAGACGTGCCGCTGGCCCAGACTCCGGACACGTTGCGGCTGCAGCCGTGGGATCGCGACCAGATTCACCGGCTCTTCGACGACCTGGAGTTCCGGGTGTTGCGGGACCGGTTGTTCGAAACCCTGGCCGCGGTGGAGCCCGAGGTCGACGAGGGCTTCGACGTGCGCGGCGGCGCGCTGGAAGCCGGCGAGCTCGCCGTGTGGCTGGCCGAGCACAGCTCGGGGAAGCGCTTCGGCCTGGCCGTCGTCGGTACCCACCTGGCCTACGACGCCGACGCCACCGCGCTGGCCATCGTCTCCGCCGACGGCGAGGGCCGCTACATCAACACCGCGACGCTGGATCCCGAAGACGAAGCGGCGCTGGCGTCTTGGCTTGCCGACCCCGGCCCGCCCAAGGCGCTGCACGAGGCCAAGCTGGCGATGCACGACCTGGCCGGACGGGGCTGGACGCTGGCCGGGGTCACCTCCGACACCGCGCTGGCGGCCTACCTGGTGCGGCCCGGGCAGCGCAGCTTCTCCCTTGACGACCTTTCGCTGCGCTACCTGCGTCGCGAGCTGCGCGCGGAAAATCCCGAACAGCAACAACTTTCGCTGCTCGATGACAACGAGGGCACCGACGACCAGGCGGTGCAGACGCTGATTCTGCGCGCCGTGGCGGTGCTCGACCTGGCCGACGCGCTCGACGAGGAGTTGGCCCGCATCAACTCCACGTCGTTGTTGAGCGGCATGGAGCTTCCGGTGCAGGCGGTGCTGGCCGGCATGGAAAACGCCGGTATCGCAGTCGATTTGGACCTGCTCAACGAGCTGCAAAGCGATTTCGCCCACCAGATCCGCGACGCGGCCGAGGCGGCGTACGCGGTGATCGGCAAGCAGATCAACCTGGGCTCGCCAAAACAGTTGCAGGCGGTGCTCTTCGACGAGCTGGAGATGCCGAAGACCAAGCGCACCAAGACCGGCTACACCACCGACGCGGACGCCCTGCAGTCGCTTTTCGACAAGACCGGCCATCCGTTCCTGCAGCATCTGCTGACCCACCGCGACGCCACCCGGCTCAAAGTCACCGTCGACGGGTTGCTGAACTCGGTGGCCTCGGACGGGCGCATCCACACCACGTTCAACCAAACCATCGCCGCCACGGGCAGATTGTCGTCGACCGAGCCGAACCTGCAGAACATTCCGATCCGCACCGAAGCGGGCCGGCGGATCCGCGACGCGTTCGTCGTCGGAGACGGCTACAGCGAGCTGATGACGGCCGACTACAGCCAGATCGAGATGCGGATCATGGCCCACCTGTCCAAGGACGCGGGCCTGATCGAGGCGTTCAACACCGGGGAGGACCTGCACTCGTTCGTCGCCTCGCGGGCATTCGGCGTGCCGATCGAAGAGGTCACCGCCGAGCTGCGCCGCCGGGTCAAGGCGATGTCCTACGGCCTGGCTTACGGACTGAGCGCCTACGGGCTGTCCGCGCAGCTGAAAATCTCCACCGAGGAAGCCAAAGATCAGATGGAGCAATACTTCGCCCGGTTCGGCGGGGTGCGCGACTATCTGATGGACGTCGTGGAGCAGGCCCGCAAGGACGGCTTCACGTCGACGGTCTTCGGCCGCCGTCGCTACCTGCCCGAACTCGACAGCAGCAACCGCCAGGTGCGCGAGGCCGCCGAGCGGGCGGCGCTCAACGCGCCGATTCAGGGCAGCGCGGCCGACATCATCAAGGTGGCGATGCTCGAGGTGGACAAGGCCATCAAAGCCGCCGGGCTGTCTTCCCGGATTTTGCTGCAGGTGCACGACGAGCTCCTGTTCGAGGTCGCGTCCGGCGAGCGTGAACGGCTGGAGGCGCTGGTACGCGACAAAATGGGCGGCGCCTACCCGCTCGACGTGCCGCTGGAGGTTTCGGTGGGTTACGGCCGCAGCTGGGACGCCGCGGCGCACTAGCGCGGCCGACCGGACCGTGGCCGCGCGCCGAGGCCGGGCGGGTGCATAGTCGCAGCTCAACCCGCCGTCGAGCCTGGTGTCATTCCGAAAAGTTCGCTGGGGATTCGGCGTGGCGTCATGTTCGGGCCGGCCGTTCGACCAGATGCGACGGCGCTGGGTTTGGCCAGCGTGTGCACAGTCGAGTAGCCTCGACAGGTAAATCCTGAATTATCCCTACGACCAAACCTGTCCGGAGCAACCCAACAATATGCCGAGTCCCGCCGTCACCTCGCCGCAAGTAGCCGTCAACGACATTGGCTCGAGCGAGGACTTTCTCGCCGCAATAGACAAAACGATCAAGTACTTCAACGATGGCGACATCGTCGAAGGCACGATCGTCAAAGTGGACCGGGACGAGGTGCTCCTCGATATCGGCTACAAGACCGAAGGGGTCATCCCCGCCCGCGAACTCTCCATCAAGCACGATGTCGACCCCAACGAGGTCGTTTCCGTCGGTGATGAGGTCGAAGCCCTGGTCCTCACCAAGGAGGACAAAGAGGGTCGCCTGATTCTCTCCAAGAAGCGCGCGCAGTACGAGCGCGCCTGGGGCACCATCGAGGCGCTCAAGGAGAAGGACGAGGCCGTCAAGGGCACCGTCATCGAGGTGGTCAAGGGTGGCCTGATCCTCGACATCGGGTTGCGCGGCTTCCTGCCCGCCTCGCTGGTCGAGATGCGCCGGGTGCGCGATCTGCAGCCGTACATCGGCAAGGAGATCGAGGCCAAGATCATCGAGCTGGACAAGAACCGCAACAACGTGGTGCTGAGCCGCCGCGCCTGGCTGGAGCAGACCCAGTCCGAGGTGCGCAGCGAGTTCCTCAACCAGCTGCAGAAGGGCGCCATCCGCAAGGGTGTCGTCTCCTCCATCGTCAACTTCGGTGCGTTCGTCGACCTCGGCGGTGTGGACGGTCTGGTGCACGTCTCCGAGCTGTCCTGGAAGCACATCGACCACCCGTCCGAGGTCGTGCAGGTGGGCGACGAGGTCACCGTCGAGGTGCTCGACGTCGACATGGACCGCGAGCGGGTTTCGTTGTCGCTTAAGGCGACTCAGGAAGACCCGTGGCGCCACTTCGCCCGCACCCACGCCATCGGCCAGATCGTGCCCGGCAAGGTCACCAAGCTGGTTCCGTTCGGTGCGTTCGTGCGTGTCGAGGAGGGCATCGAAGGTCTGGTGCACATCTCCGAACTGGCCGAGCGCCACGTCGAGGTCCCCGACCAGGTGGTCGCTGTCGGCGACGACGCGATGGTCAAGGTCATCGACATCGACCTGGAGCGCCGCCGGATCTCGTTGTCGCTCAAGCAGGCCAACGAGGACTACACCGACGAGTTCGACCCGGCGAAGTACGGCATGGCCGACAGCTACGACGAGCAGGGCAACTACATCTTCCCCGAGGGCTTCGACTCCGAGACCAACGAATGGCTCGAGGGCTTCGAGAAGCAGCGCAACGAGTGGGAGGCCCGCTACGCCGAAGCCGAGCGCCGGCACAAGATGCACACGGCGCAGATGGAGAAGTTCGCCGCCGCCGAGGCTGCCGGGCACGCCGAGCAGTCGCCGGGCAACGGCGCTCCTCCGGAGAAGGCGGGCGGATCGCTGGCCAGCGATGCCCAATTGGCCGCTCTGCGGGAGAAACTCGCCGGCAACGCGTGACGCTCTGCTGAGCACGCCATGCTGCGGATCGGGTTGACCGGTGGCATCGGCGCCGGCAAGTCGGCGCTCTCGTCCACCTTCGAGCGATGCGGTGCCGTCATCGTCGACGGTGATGTGATCGCTCGTGAGGTGGTGCAGCCGGGAACCGAGGGCCTGGCGGCGCTGGTCGAGGCGTTCGGCAGCGACATCCTGCTTGCGGACGGATCGCTGGATCGACCGGCGTTGGCCGCCAAGGCCTTTCGCGACGACGAGGCACGCAAGACGCTGAACGGGATTGTCCACCCGCTGGTGGGCAATCGCCGTTCGGAGATCATCGCCTCGGTGCCCGAGGATTCCGTTGTGGTCGAGGACATTCCGCTGCTGGTGGAGTCCGGGATGGCGCCACTGTTCCCGCTCGTCGTCATCGTCTACGCCGACGTCGAGGTGCGGCTGCGGCGGCTGGTCGACCAGCGCGGCATGCCGGAGGACGACGCCCGCGCGAGGATCGCCGCACAGGCCAGCGACGAGCAGCGCCGCGCGGTCGCCGACATCTGGGTGGACAACTCGGGCAGCCCCGAGGATCTGGTACAGCGGGCCCACGACGTGTGGAACACCCGCATTATCCCGTTCGCGCACAACCTGAGCGCACACCAGACCGTCCGGGCCCCGGCCCGGTTGGTGCCGCCCGACCCGAGCTGGGCGGACCAGGCGCAACGAATTGTGAACCGCCTCAAGACCAGCTGCGGTCACCGCGCGCTGCGCGTCGATCACATCGGCTCGACCGCCGTGCCGGACTTCCCGGCAAAGGACGTCATCGACGTTCAGATCACCGTCGAATCCCTGGCCGTCGCAGACGAACTCGTCGAGCCGTTGCTGTCCGCCGGGTACCCGCGCATCGAGCGCGTCGCCGAGGACGTGGCCAAGCCCGACGCCCGCAGCACCGTCGAGGGCTACGACCACCGGGACGCTCCGGAGCTGTGGCTCAAGCGAATTCACGCCTCGGCCGATCCCGGTCGGCCCACGAACGTGCACATCCGGGTGGACGGCTGGCCCAACCAGCAGTTCGCCCTGCTGTTCGCGGACTGGCTGACCGCGAACCCCGACGCCCGCGCCGAGTACCTGAACGTCAAGCGCGCCGCCGAAAAGGGCGGCGGAGACACCGCGGCCTACGTCGAGGTCAAAGAGCCGTGGTTCCTCGACGCGTACCGACGGGCCTGGGAGTGGGCCGACTCGACGGGCTGGAAGCCCTGACCCCTGTCAGGGCAGCGGTGCGCCGCACTGCAGCGCCCCGTTGTTGGGATCGCTGTTACCGGCCGTCGGTCTCACCATTTGGTCGGTTTGGGTGAAAACGTTGTCGTCGGCGTCGATTTCGCAGTGCACGTTGGCCGCGTAGGGAAAGCGCAGCACGATCCGCAGGCCGGCCTGCGCCGGGTCGGGAAGCACGGTGTTGGCCTCGAATACGTTGCCGGGCATGGAGGGAAGGCCAGTCGTGCTCGTCTGGCCGCCGTTGGTCACGAACGTGGCCTGGCTACCGGTCGTCAGGGCGTCGATCCTCGCCCGGTAGGTGATGTTGTGCAGATCGGCCCTTGCGATTGGCGGACTCAGCTGGGCGCCGGCGGCGATGACCGTCAGCGCGGCGATCGGCATCCACCTGCGGGGTTGGGAGGTCATAGGAGCTGAGATTACGCCCAGGGTCGTTGGCTCGCTGTTCGGTGGAGCCCCTAGGGCTGGCAATGGGGACACCAGAACGACATCCGGCCGCCGATCCGGCCGTGGTGAAGGGCTGTGCCGCAGCGGGGGCAGTGCGGGTCTGGTTCGTCGCGTACCCCGGTGAGCCAGCGAGCGAGGCCAGGCACCCGGCCGTGGCGCACCGCCGTGTGCAGCACTTGCGTCATCGCGCGATGCAAGTCCTTGACGGCTTGATCGTCCAACTCCGCAACCGCAACGGTGGGCCGTATCCTGGCCCGCCAGCAGATTTCGTCGACGAGCAGATTGCCGAGGCCCGCGATCACCGTTTGGTCCATCAGCATCGGTTTCAGGCGACCGCGTCGCCCGGCCAGCACGTCACGAAACTCTCGCAGGCCCATGCGTAGCGCGTCGGGCCCCTGTGGGCCCAGTACACCCGCGAGGTCGCCCTCGTCGTCGGCCAGCCAGACCCCGCGCAGCTTGCGCAGGTCGGCGTACCGCAGTTCACCCTTGTCGAGCGACACCACCAGGCGCTCATACTTTTCCGGCTCGGCGCTCGCTTCGGTGTAGTACGGGTGTCCGGTCATGCCGCTGTGGATCAGGAGCGCCGGACCATCGGTCGGCAGTATCAGCCATTTGCCGTGCCGGCGCGGGGCGCGGAAGCGGTGCCCGGCCAGGCGCCGCGCGAGCGCGGCGGCGGAGGCGTTGCGCAAAATCCCGGGGTCCAGGACATCTACGTGTTCAATCCGGCGGCGGGGCAAGGCTTTAGCAAGCTCGCGGCGGAACCCTTCGACATCCGGCAATTCAGGCACGAAGGTTCGCCAATCGTTCGCGCGGCCCGGTCAGCGAGCGGGCGTGCCGGAACATGCCTGCCCACGGATCGCCTTGCCCGACGACCCGGTTGGGAACATCGCGGATGCTGAACCGATCCGCCCGCATGCCGCGCGAATCCAGTTCGTCCCACTCCAGCGGCGTGGCCACCGGCGCGCCACTGCGGGCCCGCACCGAGTAGGGCGCGACGGCGGTCTGCGCGTAGGCGTTGCGCATGACGTCGAGGTAAATGCGGCCATCGCGTTTGTCTTTGCGGGCCTCGACCGTGCGGTGCGCCTCGTCGTCGGCGGCGACGACTTCGGCGACGTCACGGGCGAATTGGCGGACGGTGTCGAAGTCGGTCTCGGGGCGCAACGGCACCACCACGTGTAGCCCGCGCGATCCGGTGGTCTGCAGGTAGCGTGCCAGTCCCAAGTCGTCGAGCACATCGGCCACCGCGCGGGCGGTCGCCCGCACCGCCGCGAAATCTGCGTCGGACGGGTCGAGGTCGAAGACCAACCGGTCGGGACGGTGCAAGTTGGCCTGCCGCGACTGCCACACATGCAGGGTTATGCAATTCTGGTTGGCCAGCCAGCGCAGCGCTTCCGGGCGTTCGGCCAGCGGGTGCACCAGGGTGCCGCCCTCTTTGTCGACCTCGACCCCGCTCATCCAGTCGGGCAGCGTTTCAGCGAAATCCTGTTGCACGAAACCTTTTCCGCCGATGCCACGGGGGAACCGCTGTACGGTCAGCGCGCGGCCCATCAGGTGCGGCAGCATGGTCTCGGCCACCTCGCCGTAATAGTCGGCCAGGTCGCGCTTGGTGATCCCGTCCTTGCCGAACATGACCCGATCCGGGTGGGTGATCTCGATGTGAATGCGCGCCATCAGCGTGTCTCCCGTACCACCTCTGCGGCCTCCTTGTCGATGCGCAGGCCCTGGTAGCGCGGATGACGGAGCTTGCCATCGCGGGTCCATTCGGTAAACCCGATCTGCGCCACCAACTCCGGGCGCACCCAGCGTGCACCGTTCTCGCGTACCAGCCCCCGGGTGAACGGCGGGGCGTCCTGTTCGAGGGGGGAGAGCCGCTCGTGCAGGCTGCGCAGCGTGGCCTCGTCGAACCCGGTGCCGACCTTGCCGGCGTAGACGAGGTCGCGGCTTTCCCCATGGCCTGAGTAGTAGCCGAGCAGCAGCGCGCCCAGTTCGATTCGGCTACCTTTCGGGTTGGTGTAGCCGCCCACGACGAATTCTTGGTCGCGGACGCATTTGAACTTCAGCCAGTTCTTCGACCGACCGCCGTCGTAGGTGGCGTCGGCCAGCTTGGCGATCACGCCTTCGTCGCCGCGCTTGCAGGCGGCGCGGTAGGCGGCGAGGCCGTCGCCGATGCGGTGCGCGGTGTTGCGCAACGGATCATCGAAGCTGATCGCATCGCGTAGTAGTCGCTTGCGCCACCGCAGCGGCAGCGCGGTGGTATCGCTGCCGTCCAGGTGCAGCAGATCGAACAGGTAGTAGTAGACCCGGATTCGCGAGGCGCGAGCCACCTCGGAGTCGGTGATACCCAAGCGTCCCTGCAGGCGGGCGAAGCTGGTACGGCGTCCCTGGAACGCGACCACCTCACCATCCACCACGAATCGGGTGGTGCGCTGGGCGGCGAGCGCATCGACCAGCTCCGGGTAAGTTCCGTTGAGCGGCTTGCGATTTCGCGACAGCAGACGGACTTCATCGCCGTCACGGAAGACGAGGCAACGCATGCCGTCGAATTTGCGTTCGAAGATCCACCGCGGGTCACCGAACCGCTCGTCGGTCAGTGTGGCCAGGGTGGGATCTCGCCAGACGGGCACCCGTTCGGCACGCAGCGCGCCGCGCACCGCATCTGGCAGGCCGGCGATATCCGTCATCTCACGTGCATACCCGCCGCCGGACTCAGAAAACGGCTACGTCCCGCGCCAGGTCAGCGCCATGCCGTGGTGCGCCAGCCACCGCGACAGGTCATAGCCGTTGCAGGCCAACCCATCGACGGCGGCCACGGCGCGTCGCACCGCCCGCTCGGCGGCCTCGGGAGTCAGCAACCCGTGCCGGACGGCGTCCAGCAGCTCGTCGACGTCGGTGAGCTCGGCCCTGGCGCCGGTGCGGACCTCGATGTCCAGGTAGTGGTCTTCGGAATGCCACACGGCGGGACCGGGTGAGTACTCGCCCACATCCAGGTAGTAGTCGTGGTCGCGTTCATGCCCGGGATTGAAGTGAAACACGGTGGCGCGCAAGCCCACCGACGGCAGCAGCCACGATTCGAGGTAATGGAACTGGGCGCGACCGGGGGTGGGGCGGGCGACGTAGAGGCCCCACGGGTGCACCGCGTACTCGTCGACGGCCCGCACGATGCCCTTGGGATCGGTGTTGGTGCGGGCCAGGAGGTCGAACGTCTCGTGCTTCGGCGGGTGAATCATGTCACCCTACCGCCGCGAGGCGATTGCTTACCGGCGCAACCGGATCTTCCACCGCACGAACCCGGCATAGAAGAGCGACAACGCGGCCAGCATGCCCATGTCCAGCAGCCACATCTTCGGCGTGTGTTGCCAGAACCGGTCTTGGGACAGCAGCGAATCGGGCACCAAGTGGCGCAGATCCACCGTCGACGACGCTGCGGCGTAGCCCCAGCGCGCCGGCATCGCCCACGACAGCTGGTTCAAGCCGAGTCGGCCGGTCACCGGGACCATGCCGCCGCACAGCACCAGCTGCGCCATCACCGTCACCACGAACAGCGGCATGATCTGCTCGCTGGACCGAACCAGCGACGAAATCGCCAGGCCCAGAATGGCCGAGGCGACACACGTCGCCGCCACGGTGGCGAACAGTTCGACGGTGGCCCCGACGGTCGAGTGGCCGAACAGCACCGCGCCGCGCGTCGGGGCGCCCTTGCCGATCACCACGATCGCCGTCACGATCGCCGACTGCAGTATCGCGAACCCGCAGAACACCGCGCTCTTGGCGAGCAGGTAGGCGGTGGTCGACAACCCGACCGCCTGCTCACGCTGGAAGATGGCGCGCTCGCCGACCAGGTCGCGAATTGTCAAGGCGGTACCCATGAATGCCGCGGCCGGCATCAGCAGGGCCAGTATCTGCGCGGCCTCGTCGGGCGTCCCCGCGTTGGGTGCCGGAACGTGAAATCCGTTGCTGCCCGGGACGGTCAACGACAGCGAGCCGAGAATGAACGGCAGCAGCGCCAGAAAGACGAAGTAGGCGCGGTCGGCGATGACCAGGCGGACCTGGCGGCGGGCGATCGTCGAGATCTGGCGCCGCACGCTGGTGTGCACCGGTTCGCCGAGACTGCTCGGCTCGTCGGTCTTGTCCGGCAGGTACTTCTGCGGCCGCTTCTGCGCCTCGTTCTGTTCCAGGAAGCGGCGGTTGGCCTCGTCGGGGTCGGCGCCGACCTGGGTGAAGATCTTCGCCCAGTTGGTGGTGCCCATCGCCCCGCCGATCTGGTCGGGCGCGCCGCAGTAGGCCGTCTTGCCGCCGGGCGCCATCAGCAACACCTGATCGCAGACGTCCAGGTACGACAGCGAGTGTGTCACCACCAGCACGACTCGACCGGCGTCGGCCAGTTGGCGCAGCATCGTCATCACCTGTAGGTCCAGCGCGGGATCCAGGCCCGAGGTGGGCTCGTCGAGGATCAGCAGCGACGGCCCGGTCAGCAACTCGAGCGCCACCGAGGCGCGTTTGCGTTGCCCGCCGGACAGCTTCTCGACGCGGGTATCGGCGTGCTTGGTGAGGTCGAGCTCCTCGAGCACCTGGGCGACGACCTTGGCGCGGTCCGCTTTGCTGGTGTCGGGCGGCAGCCGCAGCTCGGCGGCGTAGCCCAGCGCCTGGTTGATGGTCAGCTGGCGATGCACCACGTCGTCCTGCGGGACGATGCCGATCCTGCTGCGCAGCGACGCGTACTCGGCGTGAATGTTGTGGCCCTCGAACGTCACTGAGCCCGACGTCGGGGTGGTGTAGCCGGCGATGAGCCGGGCCAGGGTGCTCTTTCCGGCGCCCGAACCGCCGATCACGGCGGTCAGCGTGCCGGGGCGCGCGGTCAGCGAGATGTCGTCCAGCAGTTGTTTGCCGTTGTCGACGACATACTTGACGTCGCGCACTTCCAGGCCGCCGGTGCGGGTGGCGGCGCCGCCGTGTTCGGTCAGGGTGCCGTCGCGGAACACCAGGTCGACGTTGCCGATGGTGACGATGTCGTCCTCGGACAGGATGGCCGACCCGATCCGCGTGCCGTTCACGAACGTTCCGTTGACGCTGTTATCCCGGATCTCGGTGCCCAGCTGGGTGGGCACCAGGGTGGCGTGCTGACGCGACGCCAGGACGTCGGAGACGACGATGTCGTTCTCGGCGGCCCGGCCGATCGTCAAGGCGCCAACCGTGCCCGCGGCCGACGACGCGCGCGGCGAGAGCAATTTCACAAAACGGGTCGCGAGGTTCGACACGTCGGCCGTCTTGGCGTCGATGACGGTGAATTCCGCTGCGGGCGGCTTGACCTGCAACCTTGCCGGCGAGCCGGGGTCGATGACGGTGCGCTGCTCGGGCGGTGTGCCATGGGGCGCCGGCAGCGGGGGCACGCGGGGCGGGGGCGCGGGCTGTCGCAGCGGTGCGTTCGGCGGTCTGGCCGGCTGCCGGGGTGGCACCGGGCGCGACGGCGCCCTCGGCGGACCGCCGCGCGCCGGGCCGCTCGGCCGGGCCTGCGGGGGCCGCGGCGAGTGCGTCGGGTTGGTTTGCTCAGCAATTGCGGACCAGGGCAGGGTCGGCGGTCCGGAATCGTGGCTCGGCCGGGTCCGCGGCGGATGCCCGGCATGGCCCTGCTGCGGTCCGATCGCGAAGGTCAAACGCGGACCCTGCGGGTTTCCGATGTGAATGCTCTGGCCGTCGTGGACATCGACCACCGGCATCCGGTAGCCGTTGAGGTAGGTCCCGTTCAGCGAGCCGTTATCGATTGCCAGCCAACGGCCTTGATCGAACCGCAGGATCAGATGCGCGCGCGAGATCCGCGGATCGGGGATGCGCACATCGGCCTGCACGTCGCGCCCGACGACCACCTCGTGGCCGGCCGCGAAGGATCGTAGGGACCCGTCATGCCGGATTGTCAGGATGGGCGGGGCGGGTCGAGTCACTATTCAAGTATCGGCCCGCTTTGGCAGTGGGCTCTATTGGACCCAGCTGTGACTTCGCTTTGTTTCGATCCGGCCACTCATAGCCGTTTCATAGCCTGCTGCGACGAATCGCCTACGGAGGTGGGGCATTATTCGAACGGGAGGGGTAGTTCGATTGTGTCCGCGCGCCGAGCACAGCGTTGTGCCGGCAGCCAGCGAGACGGAGTAAAGGGCCCAATCGCTATGCGCATGCCCATGGTGGGCGATCCGCATCACATTGCGGCGACACCTGGGGAGGTGCCGGAAACGAGGGGGCAATGCATTGACGAACGAGCACAAGGGAACTACTCGGCGCATCGGCGCCGGGCGACGGCTGCTGAGCAACCCGCGACAAGCCCGTGCGGCGCTGCGCGCGGGTTTTCACTCGTTGCCCGCCATGCCCATCGGGCAGCTGTTCCGTCGGATACCACCCGTCGATTCCGCGCCGAACGTGGAACCCGTGGTGGCGCAACAGCCCAACGATTCGTCGGGGTCGCGCCTCGCGGTGGCCAACGGCGCGTCGTTCGCCGGCTACACGATCCTGCGGCAGCTGGGCGCGGGCGGCATGGCCGAGGTGTATCTCGCGCTGCACCCCAGGCTGCCCCGCCGTGACGTGATCAAGGTGCTGGCCGAGGCGGTGACCGCCGACCCTGAATTCCGCGAAAGGTTCAACCGGGAGGCCGATCTCGCGGCGACGCTGTGGCACCCGCACATCGTCGGTGTGCACGACCGGGGCGAATTCAACGGGCATCTGTGGATTTCGATGGACTACGTCGAGGGCACCGACGCCGCGCGGCTGGTCAAGGAGAACTACGCCGACGGCATGCCGATCCACGAGGTGTGCGCGATCGTGCAGGCGGTCGCGGGCGCGCTGGACTACGCCCACGACCGTGGCCTGCTGCACCGCGACGTCAAGCCCGCCAACATCCTGCTCACCCATCCGGACGAGGGCGAGCGCCGAATCCTGTTGGCGGACTTCGGCGTCGCGCGTCACCTCGGCGACATCAGCGGGATCACCGAAACCAACGTCGCGGTCGGAACCGTGGCATACGCCGCGCCCGAGCAGCTGACGGGTTCCCCCATCGACGGCCGCGCCGACCAATACGCCTTGGCCGCAACGGCTTTCCACCTACTCACCGGGGCGCCGCCGTTCCAGCATTCCAACCCGATCGCGGTGATCAGTCAGCATCTGCACGAGGACCCGCCCCGGCTCACCGACTTCCGCCCCGATCTGGCCGAGCTCGACGAGGTGTTCTTCCGCGCCCTCGCCAAGCGACCCGAGGACCGGTTCGAGCGGTGCCGCGCGTTCGCCGGCGCCGTCAGCGAGGCGGCCGGCGGTGTCTCCGAGGCCGGCACGGGCGCCCCGCCGCGAGCCGTCGTATCGACACCGCATCGCCGCCGCGGACCCGTGGGTGCCGTTGCCGGGCTGAGTCACCGGTTTTCGGCGAAGACCCGGTGGTCGACCGCGCTGGTGTGTGCGGTGCTCATCGCCGTCGCGGCGACCTGGTCGCTGCTCTACTCGTTTCAGCCCGACACACCGCCGGCCAGCCCCGCGCTCGCGTCGAGACCGTCCGCCCCGGCCGCCAGCGCCGCGCCCACCCCCGGCGCACCGGTGCTCAATGGGACCTACAAGCTCAACTACGACCAGACCAAGCGCACCACCAACGGCATCTCGATCCGCCACGACGGGGCGGCCACCAGTTGGTGGGCCTTCCGGTCGGCGTGCACCACCAACGGATGCGCGGCCACCGGGACCCAGCTGGACGATGCCACCCACCAGGTGGCCAACGCCACCGACGGGGGACAGACCGACACCCTGCGCTTCGTCGGGGGCTACTGGCAGGGCACCCCGGCGCAGCAGCGGGTGGGCTGCACCCAGCAAAATGGTCAGGTTCGGGCCACCCAGCAGGAAACCATCGCCTGGTCACTGGCGCCGCAGGCCGACGGCACCCTGCGCGGCACGCTGACCGAGACCGTGCTGAGCAACGAATGCGGCGCCCAGGGGGCGGTGGTGCGGGTGCCCGTGGTGGCCACCCGGACCGGCGACGTGCCCCCGAAGGTGACGTTGGGCGACCCCACCCAGGTCATCAACACCTCCACCACCGCGTCCGCCCCGGCGCCGCCGGTGCTCGGCGGGCTGTGCAGCGACGTCGGCAAGGTCGCCTACGACCCGACCAACAACGAGCAGATCGTCTGCGAGGGCAGCAGCTGGGCCAAGGCGCCGATCACGATGGGCGTGCACGCCGCCGGCGGCTCATGCGACCGGCCCGGCACGTCGGTGTTCGCCATGAGCACGTCCAGCGACGGCTATCTGCTGCAATGCGATCCGGTGACCCGGACGTGGACGCGCCCGGTGGGCTAGCCAACGCCGTTCGGGGCGGTCGGTCTCCCGGGTAGCAATAGGTGAGTCTCGAATCCGCTAGCGCATGCGCTAGCGCGTTTGGCAATCGCCCTATCCTTCCGGACAGGTACGGATGTGGCGGATGTGGCTGGCCGCCGGCGCTGACCTGGGCGGACCAGGCCCAGAGCACTTGTCGGTGATCGGTTCTACCCTGGTGGCATGGCATTCGCCACGGAGCATCCCGTAGTAGCGCATTCGGAGTATCGCGCTGTCGACGACGTCGTGCGCGTCGGCGGCGAGTTCGAGGTGGTCAGTCCGCACGATCCCGCCGGCGACCAGCCGGCCGCCATCCAGGAGCTGGAACGCCGGATCAGGGCGGGGGAGCGCGACGTCGTGCTGCTGGGCGCCACCGGTACCGGCAAGTCGGCCACCACCGCGTGGCTGATCGAGCGGCTGCAGCGGCCCACCCTGGTGATGGCGCCCAATAAGACGCTGGCCGCCCAGCTGGCCAATGAGCTGCGAGAGATGTTGCCGCACAACGCGGTTGAATACTTCGTCTCGTACTACGACTACTACCAGCCCGAGGCGTACATCGCCCAGACCGACACCTACATCGAGAAGGACAGCTCGATCAACGACGATGTGGAGCGGCTACGGCACTCCGCGACGTCCTCGCTGCTGTCGCGCCGCGACGTGGTCGTGGTGGCGTCGGTGTCGTGCATCTACGGCCTGGGAACCCCGCAGTCCTACCTGGACCGCTCGGTGGAGGTACGGGTGGGCGCCGAGGTGCCGCGGGATGCGCTGCTGCGGCTGCTGGTCGACGTCCAGTACACCCGCAACGACCTGTCGTTCACCCGCGGCTCGTTCCGGGTGCGTGGCGACACGGTGGAGATCATCCCGTCCTACGAAGAGCTGGCGGTGCGCATCGAGTTCTTCGGCGACGAGATCGAGGCGCTGTACTACCTGCACCCGCTGACGGGCGACGTGATCCGCCAGGTGGACTCGCTGCGGATCTTTCCGGCCACCCACTACGTGGCGGGCCCCGAGCGGATGGCCCACGCGATCTCGACGATCGAAGCGGAGCTGGCCGAGCGGCTGGCCGAGCTGGAGGGCCAGGGCAAGCTGCTCGAGGCGCAGCGGTTGCGGATGCGCACCAACTACGACATCGAGATGATGCGCCAGGTCGGGTTCTGCTCGGGCATCGAGAACTACTCCCGGCACATCGACGGCCGGGGTGCGGGCTCGCCGCCGGCGACCCTGCTGGACTACTTCCCGGAAGACTTCCTGCTGGTCATCGACGAATCCCACGTCACCGTCCCGCAGATCGGCGGCATGTACGAGGGCGACATGTCGCGCAAACGCAACCTGGTCGAATACGGGTTCCGGCTGCCGTCGGCGTGCGATAACCGCCCGCTGACCTGGGAGGAGTTCGCCGACCGGATCGGGCAGACGGTGTACCTGTCGGCCACGCCCGGCCCCTACGAACTCAGCCAGTCCGGCGGCGAATTCGTCGAGCAGGTGATCCGGCCCACCGGCCTGGTGGACCCGAAAGTGGTGGTCAAGCCGACCAAGGGGCAGATCGACGACCTGATCGGCGAGATCCGGAAGCGCACCGAGGCCGACCAGCGGGTGCTGGTCACGACGCTGACCAAGAAGATGGCCGAGGACCTCACCGATTACCTGCTCGAGATGGGCATCCGGGTGCGCTATCTGCACTCGGAGGTCGACACGCTGCGCCGGGTCGAGTTGCTGCGCCAGCTGCGGCTGGGCGAATACGACGTGCTGGTCGGCATCAACCTGCTGCGCGAGGGCCTGGACCTCCCCGAAGTGTCGCTGGTGGCGATCCTGGACGCGGACAAGGAGGGCTTCCTGCGGTCATCGCGCAGCCTGATTCAGACCATCGGCCGCGCCGCCCGCAACGTCTCCGGTGAGGTGCACATGTACGCCGACACCATCACCGATTCGATGAAAGAGGCCATCGACGAGACCGAACGGCGGCGGGCGAAGCAGGTCGCGTACAACGAGGAACACGGCATCGACCCGCAGCCGCTGCGCAAGAAGATCGCCGACATCCTCGACCAGGTCTACCGCGAGGCGGACGACAGCGAGACGGTGGAGATCGGCGGGTCAGGGCGCAATGCGTCCCGTGGCCGCCGCGCGCAGGGCGAGCCGGGCCGCGCGGTCAGCGCCGGGGTGTTCGAGGGCCGCGACACGGCCAGCATGCCGCGCGCCGAACTGGCCGACCTGATCAAGGACCTCACCGCCCAGATGATGGCCGCGGCACGTGACCTGCAGTTCGAGCTGGCGGCGCGGTTCCGCGACGAGATCGCCGACCTCAAGAAGGAACTGCGTGGGATGGACGCTGCTGGCCTGAAATGAGTTTGCTGGCAACCGATCTCCGGCTCTTATCTCCGCGTGACCCCATACGGTAGAGGGGTGACCGACGCGGCGACTATCACCGGCGGCTGGCGGGAGCTGCTGGGCGCGAGGTACCTGAGGACTTCCATCCTGCTGGCCGGCGGGGTGGCGCTCTACGCCACGAATGAGTTCCTGACCACCAGCTTATTGCCCAACACCATCGCAGAAATCGGCGGCAGCCGGCTCTACGCGTGGGTGACCACGCTGTACCTCGTGGGGTCGGTGGTCGCCGCCACGATGGTCAATCCGATGCTGCTGCGCATCGGGGCGCGGTCGTCATACCTGTTGGGTCTCGTCGTGTTCGGTATTGCCAGCCTGGTTTGCGCTGCCGCACCAACCATGCATGTTTTGATTGCTGGGCGGGCCATGCAGGGGGTGGCTGGGGGCTTGCTGGCCGGCCTGGGCTACGCGGTCATCAACTCCGCCCTGCCCCGCTGGTTGTGGACGAGGGGCTCGGCCCTGGTGTCGGCGATGTGGGGGGTCGCGACCGTGGTCGGACCCACCACGGGGGGCCTGTTCGCGCAGCTCGGGATCTGGCGATGGGCTTTCGTCGCGATGGCCATCCTGACCTTGCTGATGGCCCTGCTGGTCCCGGTCGCGTTGGCCCAGGTCAACCCGACGAACGGCCTCGCCAGGATGAAGATCCCGGTGTGGTCGCTGCTGATCATTGGGCTGGCGGCGCTGGCCGTCAGTGTCGCGCAGATTCCGCGCAACGCCGTCGCGACGTATGGGCTGCTCGCGGCGGGCATCGGCCTGGTCGGCGTCTTCGTGATCGTCGACTGGCGGATGCACGCGGCCATCTTGCCGCCCAGCGTGTTCTCGCCCGGCCCCCTGAAGTGGATCTACCTCACCATGGGCGTGTTGATGGGCGCGGCGATGGTGAACACCTACGTGCCGCTGTTCGGGCAGCGGCTGGCCCATCTGACGCCGATCGCGGCCGGATTCCTGGGAGCGGCGCTCGCGCTGGGCTGGACGGTGAGCGAGATCGTCAGCGCATCGCTGGAGAACCCACGGACGATCGGGCGGGTGGTCATGGTGGCGCCTATGGTGGCCGCGTCGGGCCTGGCGCTGGGTGCCGTCGCCCGGCACGGCGACGGCTCGCCCTGGACCGCCGCGCTGTGGGCGGTGGCCCTGCTGGTCGCCGGCATCGGGATCGGGATGGCCTGGCCGCACCTGTCGGCCCGCGCGATGGCTTCCGTCGCGGACCCGGCCGAAGGCGGCGCCGCTTCCGCGGCGATCAACACCGTCCAGCTGACCTCCGCCGCGATCGGTGCCGGATTGGCCGGTGTCGTCGTCAACACCGCGACCGGCGGCGAGGATATGGCGGCGCACCTGCTGTTCACGGTGTTCACCGCGTTGAGCGCGGCCGGCGTCGCCGTGTCCTACGCCGCTACGCGGGCCACCCGGCAAGCCGAGCCGGTCGCCACCGGGGGCTGAGCTTGCCGCCGAATAGCGTTGCGGTCAGCCAGATCTGCATGCTGCTCAACTACCGGCATCCGGCGCGTCACGCGGACGGCATAACGCAGATCACCGCGTGGACTTGACCACCTGCGAGTAGTGGAACTGCCACCGCTCGACAATGTGGAAGCCGAGGTAGCCCGGGAACCGGTACGCCGGGGCGCGCCCGAATGCGCTTCCGGGCGGTAGCGATTGCCCGGTTTGATGGTCGGGCAGCGAGTTGTCTTTATTGGTGATGGTCCAGATCGCCGGGCACTTATTGATTTTGGCCGTCGTCAGCCACACGGCGACGTGCCCGTCCCACAATGATCCGGCCTTCGGGCCGTACACCCCGCGTTCCACGTCGATCAACGACCGGAAGGCCGCCGGGCGGGTGGCCAGCAACGCACGAATCGGCCCGGGCCGCCACGGCACGGTGTTGTCCACCATCAGACAGTCGCCGGGGGCGGCGTGGGAGCTGATCAGATCGGCGACCTGGCTGTAGTCCCAACCCTCTTTGGCGTACGGCCAGCGTTGCACGAACAGGTAGTCGGGGACGGCCGCGCCGACGAAAAGCGCGACGAGACCGGCGATCAGCCACGCCCGACGCCCCACGGTGATGATGCAGATCGCCAGCACGACGGCCATCGCCGGCGTGGTCAGGATCAGGTAGCGGGGGAAGTACATCGGCTCGGAGACCGCCGAATAGATCACGACGGCGGCGGTGGGCAGCACCATCCACGCGATGCAGATGGTCAGGAGGCGACGCATGTCGCCCGGCGGGGCGGGCGCGCCGGCCAGCCGAGCGGCGACCGCGGCCACCATGATGACCGCACTGAGCACCGCGAACGGCACACTGTGGTCGAAATACTGGCGCTGGGTGATGTCGAAGGCGTAGTGCCAGCTGACCGGGAAAAGCCAATTGACCTGGAACGCCTGACCATGTGCGAACAGGATGAACGGCGTCATCGCGCCCAGCGCGACGGCCGTGCCGGCCGCGCACCAGATCGCCGGGAATTTTCGGGATCCCTTGGGGGCCACCAGCGGCAGCATCGCCGCGTAGACGAGAACGAGCAGGATCAGGTTGAGGCTCAGCAGGATCGACACCATCAGCGCCACGGCGTAGCCGACCCACAGCCGGGCACGATGTCGCCGCACCGCGGCGACGAACAATACCGTTAGCCAGATCGCCGCGGCCACCGACATCGCATACGAGCGGGCCTCCATGCCCGCCCACGTGATGCGAGGCAGGATCGCGAAGACGACGCCGGCGCACACCGCGGTACCGCGGCCGGGCGTGAACTGCCTGGTGAACACCGTGACGCCGGCGGCGGCGGCCCCGATCGCCAGGGCACTGGGGAAACGCGACCAGAATTCGGTAGGCGGGAACAGCGCGAACCAACCGTGCATCAGCAGGTAATAAGCGCCATGGACGGCGTCGATGTGACCCAGCAACCGCCACAGCTCTGGCAAAGTCCGGCTGGCCGCAGCCGATATCGTCGCCCCTTCGTCGAACCAGAGCGACGGCCGGCACGCCCAGGCGGCGCTGACGGCGGTGGCGAACATTGCGATTGCCCACGGATCGAGCAACCCGCCGCGAGCACGCCCGGCCGCGGGCTCGGCGCCGAAATCCCCGGCACGGGGCTCGACGGTGGGCTCGAGGGTGGGCATGGACATGATGCTTGTTACTGTAAGGCGCCGTTGATGGAACGAGTCACAAATCGCGTCCGGGGCATTCGCACTTCGCGCCCGCTTTCCCGAAAAGCGGCGTAATGCAATGCCTTCCGCGTTGGCCCTGCACATTCGAATGTTTTTTCATTGGCAATATTGTCCGTTGCCGCAGCCAGCGCCCGCAAATTGCGGACGCGCCACGCCGCGTTGTGTCGTTAATCTGTCTCCTCTGCAACGAGCAAACGCGCTACTGTCTTGGGTTGGCTGACCAACCGAAACTGGGAGGGTAAATGGGCGCCTATCGGACTGTGGTGGTAGGAACCGATGGCTCGGATTCGTCAATGCGCGCGGTGGAGAAGGCGGCGCAGATCGCGGGAGCGGACGCCAGGCTGATCGTGGCGTCGGCGTACCTGCCGCAACATGAGGACGCCCGGGCCGCCGACGCCCTGCGGGACGAAAGCTACAAGGTTTCGGGCACCGCCCCGATTTACGCGATCCTGCGTGACGCCAAGGACCGCGCCCACGCCGCCGGTGCGCAGAACATCGACGAGCGACCCATCGTCGGGGCGCCGGTCGACGCGCTGGTGCACCTCGCCGAGGAGGAGCAGGCCGATCTGCTCGTGGTCGGCAACGTCGGCTTGAGCACGATCGCCGGCCGGCTGCTGGGATCGGTGCCGGCCAACGTCTCGCGTCGGGCCAAGACCGACGTGTTGATCGTGCACACCACGACGTAGCCGTGCCGCTACCAGCCCCGCTCGCGCCACTCGCTCAGGTGCGGGCGCTCGGCGCCTAACGCCGTGTCGTCGCCATGACCGGGGTAGATGACCGTGGAGTCGTCATACACGTCGAACACCCGGGTGCTGACGTCCTCGATCAGCTGGGTGAAATCCCCCGGCTGCCACGTCTTCCCGACGCCGCCCGGGAACAGGCAGTCGCCGGTGAACAGCTGGGTGACCCCGCCGGTCGCGGGCCCGTCCAGAGCAAGCGCGATCGAGCCCGGGGTGTGCCCGCGCAGGTGGATGACATCGAACGTCAGCTCGCCGATCCGCACGGTGTCGCCATTGCCCAGCAAACGGTCCGGTTTGACCGGCAGCGGTTCCGCGTCGATCTCGTTGGCGGCGGTCGGCGCCCCGGTGGCGGCCGCCACCGCCTCCAGCGCCTGCCAGTGATCGAAGTGCTGGTGGCTGGTCACGATCAACGACACCTTCGGCGCGTTCTGCCGGATCAGGTCGATCAGCACGTCCGCGTCGTTGGCGGCGTCGATCAGCAGCGTTTCGCCGGTAGCGGAACAAGTGATCAGATATGCGTTGTTGTCCATGGGGCCGACAGAGACCTTTAGGATCGTGGCGCCGGGTAGGGTCCGGCGAGCCGCGGTACCGGGGTCAACGTGCCCGGTGTAGTTGTCGTCCACTGCAGTCATACCGGTCACGCTACTGGTCAAAACTTGCTTGTCGGTATGGGCACATAGCATGGAATGCGCCGTGCGCAATTCCGGTTTCGGATTCCGCAGCGCGGCTACGAGAAGTCGCCAGATAGTTCCTGAGAGGGGCAGCGTTGGCTGACCGTCTGATCGTCAAGGGCGCCCGCGAGCACAACCTGCGCGGCGTCGATCTCGACCTGCCCCGCGACGCGCTGATCGTCTTCACCGGGCTGTCGGGTTCGGGTAAATCGTCGCTGGCCTTCGACACGATCTTCGCCGAGGGACAGCGCCGATACGTGGAGTCGCTGTCCGCCTACGCCCGCCAGTTCCTGGGGCAGATGGACAAGCCGGACGTCGACTTCATCGAGGGTCTGTCCCCGGCGGTGTCCATCGACCAGAAGTCCACCAACCGCAACCCGCGCTCCACCGTCGGCACCATCACCGAGGTATACGACTACCTGCGCCTGCTTTACGCGCGGGCGGGCACGCCGCACTGCCCGATCTGTGGCGAGCGGATCGCCCGCCAGACCCCGCAGCAAATCGTCGATCAGGTGCTGGCGATGCCGGAGGGCACCCGATTCCTGGTGCTGGCCCCGGTGGTGCGCACCCGCAAGGGCGAGTTCGCCGACCTCTTCGAGAAGCTCAACGCCCAGGGCTACAGCCGGGTGCGGGTCGACGGCGTCGTGCACCCGTTGACCGATCCGCCGAAGCTGAAGAAGCAGGAAAAGCACGACATCGAGGTGGTGGTGGACCGCCTGACCGTCAAGGCGTCCGCCAAGCAGCGGCTCACCGATTCGGTGGAAACCGCGCTGAACCTGGCCGACGGCATCGTGGTGCTCGAGTTTGTCGACCACGAACACGACGCACACAACCGGGAGCAGCGGTTCTCCGAGAAGTTGGCCTGCCCCAACGGGCACGCGCTGGCGGTCGACGACCTGGAACCGCGGTCGTTCTCGTTCAACTCGCCCTACGGCGCCTGCCCGGAGTGCAGCGGCCTGGGCATCCGCAAGGAAGTCGACCCCGACCTGGTGGTGCCCGACCCCGAGCGCACCCTGGCCGAGGGCGCGGTGGCGCCGTGGTCGGCGGGCCACACCGCGGAGTACTTCACCCGGATGATGGCCGGGCTGGGCGACGAGATGGGCTTCGACGTCGACACCCCGTGGCGCAAACTGCCGGCCAAGGCCCGCAAGGCGATTCTCGAGGGCTCCGATCACCAGGTGCACGTGCGGTACCGCAACCGGTACGGCCGGACCCGGTCCTACTACGCCGATTTCGAGGGCGTGCTGGCGTTCCTGCAGCGCAAGATGGCCCAGACCGAGTCCGAGCAGATGAAGGAACGCTACGAAGGCTTCATGCGGGACGTGCCGTGCCCGGTGTGTGAGGGGACGCGGCTCAAGCCCGAGATTCTGGCGGTGTTGCTGGCCGCCGGGGACCGGGGCGCGAAGTCCATCGCCGAGGTCTGCGAGCTGTCGATCTCGGACTGCGCCGACTTCCTCAACGCGCTCACCCTGGGTCCGCGCGAGCAGGCGATCGCGGGACAGGTGCTCAAGGAGATCCAGTCGCGGCTGGGCTTTTTGCTCGACGTGGGGCTGGAGTACCTGTCGCTGTCCCGCGCCGCGGCGACGCTGTCCGGCGGTGAGGCGCAACGCATTCGGCTGGCCACCCAGATCGGGTCCGGTCTGGTCGGCGTGCTCTACGTCCTCGACGAGCCGTCCATCGGGCTGCATCAGCGCGACAACCGCCGGCTCATCGAAACCCTCACGCGGCTAAGGGGTCTGGGTAACACGCTGATCGTCGTCGAGCACGACGAGGACACCATCGCGCACGCCGACTGGATCGTCGACATCGGCCCGCGGGCCGGTGAGCACGGGGGCGAGATCGTGCACAGCGGCACCTACAGCGAGCTGCTGGCCAACAAGGATTCGATCACCGGCGCCTACCTGTCGGGCAAGGAACGCATCGAGATGCCGGTGAAGCGGCGACCCGTCGACCGCAAGCGTCAGCTCACCGTCGTCGGCGCCCGCGAGCACAATTTGCGGGGCATCGACGTCTGTTTCCCGCTCGGCGTGCTCACCTCGGTGACCGGCGTGTCCGGATCCGGCAAATCGACGCTGGTGAACGACATCCTGGCCGCGGTGCTGGCCAACCGGCTCAACGGCGCCCGGCAGGTCCCCGGCCGGCACACCCGGGTCACCGGGCTGGATCATCTGGACAAGCTGGTGCGAGTGGACCAGTCACCGATCGGTCGCACGCCGCGATCCAACCCCGCCACCTACACGGGGGTATTCGACAAGATCCGCACCCTGTTCGCCGCCACCACCGAGGCCAAAGTTCGTGGCTATCAACCGGGCCGGTTCTCGTTCAACGTCAAGGGCGGCCGCTGCGAGGCGTGCACCGGCGACGGCACGATAAAGATCGAGATGAACTTTTTGCCCGACGTGTACGTGCCGTGCGAGGTCTGCCACGGCGCCCGGTACAACCGGGAAACCCTGGAGGTGCACTACAAGGGCAAGACCATCTCCGAGGTGCTGGACATGTCCATCGAGGAGGCGGCGGAGTTCTTCGAGCCGATCACCGGCATCCACCGATACCTGCGCACCCTGGTCGACGTGGGGCTGGGATATGTGCGGCTCGGCCAGCCCGCGCCGACGCTGTCCGGCGGCGAGGCGCAACGCGTCAAACTGGCCGCGGAACTGCAGAAGCGCTCGACCGGGCGCACGGTGTACATCCTCGACGAGCCCACCACGGGACTGCATTTCGACGACATCCGCAAGCTGCTGAAGGTCATCAATGGCCTTGTCGACAAGGGCAATACGGTCATCGTCATCGAGCACAACCTGGACGTGATCAAGACCTCGGACTGGATCGTCGACATGGGCCCCGAAGGCGGCGCCGAGGGCGGAACCGTTGTCGCGGAAGGCACTCCAGAGGACGTCGCCGCCGTTCCGGAGAGCTACACCGGGAAGTTCCTCGCCGAGGTGATCGGCCGCAGCCCGGCGCCATCCAGCGCTCCGCCGCGATCGAACCGGCGCCGCAAAGTCACCGCCTGAGCCCGGTCATCCCTGATCGGGCCGCATCGACTCCCGGATCTGGGCCAGCCGCTCGGCCGCGGCACGCCGGCGTTCGTCGTATTGTTCGTCGACCGAGCGGCCTTCGGGTGATTCCGCGTCGAGTTCGGCGGCGCCTTGCGCGGTGGCATACCGCGCCTCGATCTGGTCGCGCACCGACTCGAAGGTCGGCACACCGGAGTCGTCGTATTCGGGGACGGGCCCGGTGGAGCTGGGCGTGACTGGTTCGTCGGGCATGACGTCACGGTACTGCGACGACGGATCGAAATGCCGCGTCGTGGTTTTGGTGCGGCAGCGTCAATATCCGCGTCGCGGCACTACAGCGGGTCCCGGTGGCCAAAACAAATGCGCCGCAAGAGCCTTTTTGTGTCCCATTGCGCTCGCGCTGCAGTCGAATTCGTCGGTTTATGTCACAATCCCTTTGGTTAATTTGTCGCGAGTCGAATTAACAAACGATTCAGAGGTGTTCAAAAAAATTACTGGTTAGTAACAGCGAATAAGCGGAGGTCACGTATGGAAGCGGTGCAAATCACGGGGCTCGGGATTGACGGTCCGTGGTCGGAATCGGGATGTGGTTGGCGCGATCACGCGACGGGGTGCTGGGTCACCGCGGCGACGCCGGCCGCGGAGCCCGATCTGTGGAATCAGTACCTGCAAGGCGCGCTGAACAGCTATCGCCGACACGGGCTGGATTGGGTGCTCGACCTCGACCAGATCCAGGATGGAACCGACACGTCCCTGTTTTTTGCTGCGCTTGACCCACATGGGCGGGTCGTCGGAGGTACGCGTGTTGTCGGGCCTTTGCGCTCGCCGGAGGACTCCCACGCTCTCGAGGAATGGAAAGGCAACCCGGGCCTTCCGTTGCTGCGCCATATGATTTCCAACCGGCTTCCGTTCGGCGTCGTGGAGGTGAAAAGTGCGTGGACCAATTCTCGCGAATATGGCAATCGCGCGCTGTCCACCGTGCTGGCCCGCACCGCGCTGCCGATGATGACTTTGCTGGGTGTCCAGTTCGTGATGGCCACCGCCGCGGCTCACGTGCTCGAGCAGTGGCAGTCGTCGGGAGGCGTGGTGGCCAACCGGGTGCCTGCGGCGGCCTATCCCAACGAGGACTATCGGACCAAGGTGATGTGGTGGGATCGTCGCACCCTTGCCACACATGCCGAGCCGGGACAATTCAGGCTGATGTGCGCCGAGAACGCCGAAATCCTCAGTCGCATCTCGGCGTAGCAGAAATCAAAGTGCTCTAGGGTCGACTCGTGTCCATCGCTGAGCCCGTGCGCGACGTTGCGGCGTTGCCCCTGGCCCCGAAAAACCCGCTTCCGTATCGGGAACGACTGAAGGCCATCAAGGAATTTCATACCGGCACCAACAAACTCCGCGATGCCGGTGGTCCTGTCACCCGGGTTACCTTGGGCCCGAAGTGGCTGATCCCGCCTATCGTTTTGGCGACATCACCACAAGGCATCCGCGACATCGTCAGTGTGAGAGACGGTTCGGTCGACAAGACGAGCACGGTGGCCACCGAGCTTCGTCGGCTGCTTGGCGCAAACCTGTTCGTCTTGCCCCACTCGGAGTGGTTGCCGCGCCGACGCACCCTGCAACCGGTGTTCACCCGCCAGCGTGTCCGCCAGTTCGGTGGGCACATGGCCGAGGCCGCTCAGATCGTGTGTGCCCAATGGCGCGACGGCGCCGAGATCGATCTGGACGCGCAATGCCGCACGCTGACGCTGCGGGCATTGGGTCGCTCGGTATTGGGTTTGGATCTCGATGAGCGCTCCGACGCGATCGCCGAGCCGCTGCGCGTGGCGACGAGTTACGCGGTACGGCGCGCGCTGCGGCCGCTGCGTGCACCAGAGTGGATGCCCACACCGGCGCGTCGGCGTGCCCGCGCTGCGGCCGCGGCGATTCGCGAGCTGGCCGAAGAGATTTTGCAAGCGTGTCGTGCCGACCCCGGGAGGGAGGCTCCGCTGGTACACGCGCTGATCGCCGCCACCGACCCCGAGACCGGGCAGTCGTTGTCGGATAACGAGATCCGCGACGAAATGATCATTTTTCTGTTCGCCGGCCACGACACCACGGCGACGACTCTGACCTACGCGCTGTGGGCGCTGGGTCGCCACCCGGACTTGCAGCAGCGCGTCGCGGCCGAAGCCGCCGGCCTGCCAAACCGCCAACTCACTCCCGACGACGTTGCGCGGCTGGGCTTTACCGTCCGGGTACTTCAGGAGGCGCTGCGGCTGTGCCCACCGGGCCCGACCGGAACCCGAATGGCGACGCGCGATGTGGAAGTCGCCGGCTACCGCGTCAAAGCCGGCACCATGCTGGCGTTCGGAAGGATGGCGGTACAAACCGACCCGGGCCTGTGGGACGATACGCTGCGGTTCGATCCCGACCGGTTCAGTCCCGAGCGCGCTGACGGTCGCGACCGTTGGCAGTATGTTCCGTTCGGGGGCGGGCCGCGCTCGTGTATCGGGGACCACTTCGCGATGCTGGAAGCCACCCTCGCGTTGGCGACCATCGTGCGCCGAGTCGAAATCGAGTCTCTTTCCGAAGAATTCCCGCTGGCCGTGCCCTTCACAATGGTCGCGGCAGCTCCGATCAGGGCCAAGATACGACTGCGTGAGTGACCGTTCCGCTGCCTAAGTCCTGACGCAGTGCGCACCTGCCGGCCGGGGGTGGGGACCGGCGAGTTGTCGCGAATGTCATGATTGCGGCTATGGCTTCTCGACACATGCGATTTCGGTTCTTCTATCGGGTTGGCTTCACGCCGTGGGAGGGCCATCCGATCGGGCAGGGTCTGCGGGATCTGGTCGAGGGAAACGCGGAGACCCCCGGGCTGCCCGAGGGGTCGGCTCTCGACGTGGGATGCGGCACCGGGGATTGCGCCATCTACCTTGCTCAGCAGGGCTGGAAGGTCACCGGGGTTGACTACGTCGCAAAGCCGCTCGACAAGGCGCGGGCCAAGGCCGGCGCCGCCAAGGTTCCGGTCGATTTCGTCCGTGCTGACGTCACCCAGTTGAGTCAGTCCGGAATCGGCACGGGCTTTGACTTGATCGTCGATAACGGGTGCATCCACAACATGAGTGGCGCCGATCGTGAGGCCTACGTCCGGGAGATCAGCGCCGTGGCCGCGCCCGATGCGCGGCTATTCATTGTCGCGTTCCCTCCCGGTGGCCGGTTGGGGGTGCCGGGCATTGATCACGCCGAGATCGAACGACGATTCGCTCCCGGCTGGAGGCTGCTGTCCACCGGCAACGAGAGGGAACTCGACGACAAGACCGCAACGTATTACTACCTGCTTCAACGCCACCCTTAAGAAGGGCCCGTGTCGGAGAAGTCAATCGGGACGACGCGTTTGGTCAAGAGCGACTCCATCGCCGAGTTGTCCAGCGGGCGGGACAGCAGAAAGCCTTGTGCGCGATGGCAACCGAGGCTGAGTAGCGTCTTGGCTGCGGCCACGGTTTCGACCCCTTCGGCGACGACCTCGAGCCCGAAGGCCTCGGCCAGTGCCATCGTCGAGCGCACGATCGCCAGGTCACCGGCGTCGGTATCGAGACTGCGGACAAACCCTTTGTCGATCTTGAGTGCGTCAACGGGCAGAGATTTCAGATAGGTCAGCACACTGTAACCGGTGCCGAAGTCGTCGATGGCGATCTGTACGCCGATATCCTTCAATCCGAACAATGTTTTGCGTGTGGCGTCGATATCTTGAACCACAACACTTTCGGTGATCTCCAGACATACGGTGCTGGGATCGAGACTAAACTCGTCGAGGGTGGCTGCGACCGCGCCGACAATGCCATCTGTGACGAGCTGCACCGGCGACACGTTGACACGGAGCACCGTGCCTTGTCCGACGCCGCGTGATTGCCAGAGCCCGAACTGTGCACACGCGGAACGCATTACGAGACGGCCGAGTTTGGCGCCGAGGTTGATCGATTCCACGACCTGAATGAACGAATCGGGCATCAATAACCCCAGAGTCGGATGTTGCCAACGGATTAGCGCCTCGGTACCCAGGATGGCGCCGGTGTTCATGTCGAACTCCGGCAGGTAGTGCAGCACTAAGGTCCCGATGCCGCTATCGATCGTTCCTTCCAGATGCAGTTCGATGTCGTTGCGGATCATGTCTGTCGTAGACATCTCCGGACTGAAGGTTGCGAGTTTGTTGCCGCCGGAACCCTTAGCTGACCGGGTGGCCTGGTCGACTCGACGCAGTAGGTCCGACGTGCTCTCGTTTCCGGGTAGGCCGGCTGCGACGCCGATACTGACGGTACGACTGAGCATCTCACCGTCGATTGAGACTTGTCCGTGAACCTTGTTGTGCAGCGACCGGGCGAATGCTTCGGCAGCCTCGACGTCCATGGGCCCGGTCGGCACGACGACAAACTCGTCACCGCCGAAACGCGCTATGACGGTGGGGACGGCATCGACGGCCTCGCGCAGCAGCGCGGCGAAGGCCACGATGAACCGGTCGCCGGCGTCTTGGCCGAGGCGGTCATTGATGACTTTGAAGCGGTCGAGCGAGACGAACACCACCGAGACCGGACCCGGCTGTCCCTCGGCCAGCCGCTTGTCGAGGTAGGCGATGAGCGCCCTGCGGTTCAGCAACCCGGTGAGTTCGTCATGTTCAGCGAGGTAGTGGATCTGCTCTTCGGCGACGACCCGGGCCTGCAATTGGGCGAAGAGCGCGGCGATCGCCTGCAGCGCGTTGAGCTCTTCGGGCAACCATTCGCGGTCTCCGACCTTGCCGAAGGCCAGCGTGCCGGTCGTTACATCGCCAGACAGCAGCGGCACGGCGGCCAGGGATACGGTGCCCCACCCGGTGCCCTCGTCGATATTGCGTTGATAGTCGGCATTCGCCGGCGCGGGACGCACAACTTGCGGCACCTTGAGGTGCTCGGCCTGGGCGAAGACGGAGTCGGCGTCGGAGAAATAGATGACGCCGATCGGGTCGGGGTCGGCGTTGCGTGGCGGCCACTCGGCGACGAGCACCGTGGCGTGGATCGTGTGATCGTTGTGGCGCAGGAAACTGAAGTCCACAGCCAATTCGCGGACCAAGTCGCCGAGCACTCGTTGACTCATCGCGGCAGAGTCAGCCGCGGTGGCCGCCATCAACTCTGCGGCGGCAGCGGTGACCAAATAATCTAGCGTGCCCGACATCGCCCTTACCGTAGCCTCAACTCGTGGGCCGCGCCGACATTGCGTACTGGGTCATGGGCATGCGCGCCAAACAGACTCGGAATCCATAAGTGGTGGATCAGCAGGGGATCGCTCAACGAAGCACCCGTCCGCGGTCAAAATCGCGGCGGCTTGGTACCGATGCCGGTGGACCGGCAGTGAACCGGAGTACCAGTACCGCGGAATGTTCGGAAGGTATGCCTGCCAAACCCCGGAAGTCGCGCTGCAATTGCGTTAGCTCATTCGCGAATTGGGTTGACAACTCGCCGAATTCAGTTTCGTTGTGGGCGTACAGGAAGACCGGGGAGACCGGCTGCACGGAAAGCCCTTGCTGCTGCGCAATGATCCAGATCAATTCAACGGCCGCTCCTCCCATCGCGTAGTCGCGAAGGTCCTCTCCTGGTACGGAGATCGCGGCCAGCGCAGAACTGGCTAATATCCGGTCCCGGGCGTCTTCACCGAGAGCGCTGCCGGCGTTCCATTGGGCCAGATGGGTCATGACGTCGGTGCGGCGCAGGATATCGAGCATCGCCAGATCTCCGGTGTCGAGTTCCAGACTGCGCACGTCGATGCCGGTGTCGGGGTCGGCGTCACCGGGCCAGCGCAGCTCGGAGACCATCTCCTTGTGCAGCTGCGGCGTCAGGTAGCGGGCGCGGTCGGACGCGGCAAGAATTGTTGCCGCATGCGCGATGTCGTCTCTGTCGGTGATGAGGTGTAGCTGCGCGCCTTCCCGTTTCGCCGCGGCGCGCAACGCCTCGATGGTGGTGGCGCCGATCGGCCGGGGGCTGCCGTGGTGGCGGTTGGTTTCGCGCTCGAGCATCGGTCGATAGAGATCGGCAAGGTCGGGGTCGGTGCCGTCGCTCAATTTCAGGGTGGCGCGCAGCGGCGATCCGTTGCCATTTTCGGTGAGGCTGACGGGGCCCAGGACGTGGTGAGCCGCGGCGGCGATCCTGGCGTTCAAGAGGGCAGCCCCCACTGCGACAGCGCTGCCCCGGAATCCGACGTCCATTGTCGACGTGTGTTGGGCGGCAACATCGATGGTGATCTCGGTAGCTCCGGCTTGGACATACCAGGGCTGCACATTTCCCCCGGAAGGCGCGCGGATCGCCGCGGCAGCGATGATTCCGGCGATCCCGGGCAGTTCCGGTGGCTCGGGATGGTCTACCGGCGTGGGGTGGTGGCTGGCCATATCGGGGTCATCGAGTTGGTCGAGCGCCCAGCCGATATCGATGCGAGTACGGCCCGAGCGAAGCTCCTCGCCGAGCCCGATTCTGCGCACGCCCTCGGCCAACGCCGACGCCCCCAGCACGACATCCGAGGCCACCTGCGGCCAGGTCGACACCGTGCGGTCGATCTCTAACAGGGAGGCAGCCGTCCGGGGTGAAAGGCGTTCGGCCTCAAGGTGACGCAAGATGTGGGGGACCTTCTCGCGGCTGCTCATGCCGGGCAACAATCCGATGTCGAGGTCGCCGAGCAGACCATGCAGAATCGGTCGCTGAGGCTGTTGATCGAAACGTTCCACATCGATCAGGCCGCGATCACTAGTCGCCATCAACACCGGAATGCGGCGGGCGCGGGCGCCTTCCCGCAAGACCGCCTTCATGTCCAGCGAATCGCATTCTTCGATGACGATGTCGAGCCCGTCCAAAAATGCGTCGACGGTATCGAAGGTCAGTCCGGCGTCAAACACCTCCACTGGCAGGTACGGGTCGAGCTCGGCGATCCTGCGCGCCGCCACACAAGCTTTATTGACGCCAAGGTCGAACACGGTGGCAGGCACCCGATTCAGGTTCGATAGCTCGAGATGATCGAAGTCAGCCAGCCGAAGGCGGCCACACAATCCCTGGGCCGCCAGGGTGTGCGCGATGACGTGGCCGACGCTGAGACCGGCGACGCCGATGCGCAGTGCGCCCAGCCGGTCCTGTTCCGCCGGGGTGATGTTATTGCGATTGCGGTCCAGGCGTACGGCGCGATATCCGCGCGGGCCCAGCACCGCCACAACCGCGCGCCGCCACGGGTAGTAGGCCCAGCGGCCGGGCTCTGTCAGAAGCTCAGGATGCGGGGTGGGCCGAAGGCTACGCAGGTTGGCTGTCTGTGCATCGAGCCGGTCGATGAACTCCACGCTGGGATCGGCGTGTAGTCGCTGCAACGCCAACTCGCCCTGTGCCACCGTAGCGTCGAGAAGCTGCGCGGTGTAGGCAATTTCGCCGGGCTCATCCATGGTGCTATGTGTATAGCACCTGGGCGGCAAGCCGGACCTGGTTTGAGCCGGTTTGCGTAGCGCAAGATCAACGCCGAGGTGTTCCTTCGTCGAGGAATTGCCCATGCCGTATGAGATTGGTGACGGCTGCATCCCAGCGGCGCAATTGCGGCTCGGTAAAGAAAGATTCCTGCAGGTATAGCTCGATGTACGGATGCAGAATGATCGCGCCGACACGCAGGATCAGCGGGTTGAGCGCAGCCCAATCGGGGTCGAGGTCGGGGTGTATGTTGTTCCGTCGGGCGAACTCGTCGCGCTGGGCCGTGCTGATTCCCAAGAGCCCGGTGAAGATGACCGAACCCAACGCGCCGCCTTCGACGAGCGCGCGACCGATATAGGTCATCACGTCGGGTCGTTCGAGCATAAGTGCTGTCAGTCGGCGCCCGGCCGCGTTGAGCCCGTCGGACGGGGGGTCGGGCAACGTTGTGGGTTCCAAAGCCTCGCTTACCACCTGCAGGACGTACTGATCGACCGCGGCGGTCAGCGCGGCCTTAGTACGAAAGTGGTGCTGCACCAGCCCAATCGAAACCTCCGCGCTCTCCGCGATCGCGCGCAGGGTCGTGGCGGCGATGCCGCGAACAGCGAAGCAGCTCAGCGCGGCGTCGCGAATTCGCTCCTTGGGGGGAGGCTCTGCCGGCGGGGGCGGGTCATACGGAAACAGCCGGGTGGATCCCACGGCCGGACAATATACCCGCGCCGCGTCGCGATACGCAGATATCGGATTACCGTACATTGGTATCGATTCCGGCGTTTAGCGCGTTCGACGCTCGAAATACCGGACCATCTGTTGCCAGTACACAAGCGTCAGTGCCATCTGCACCACGACGGCGATCAGCGCCGGGCGCAGCCGATGCCTGCGCGCGGCGACCACCGCCACGAACGCGGCAGCCGACGTCGCCGCGCTCACCAACATCGCCGCATCGCCGGGCCGACGGCTGATCCACAGCTCTTCGCCCAGCATCGCCCGCGTCGACCATGCGCGGTGATGCGCCGGCTTGCCGAAGACCACGGGATTCACGGCCAGCCACAACGCAATCCACACCGCGTGGGCCCGCCGCCGCGTCCAGACCGGGACCAGGACCAGCGGCGTGCTGGCCCACCGGGTCCAGGCGCTGAGCGGATGGCAGTGCCGCGCGAAGACGGCGCGCCGAATCCGCGCGACGGACGACACGGGCGCTATCGCTTGGCGGTGTTGGAACGCTGGGCCGGGACGACCACCGGGGCGCCCACGGCGGGCGCAGACGCGGCCGGCAGCGGCGGCCGCGGAATTCCCGGGGTGCCCAGCGCCCCCGCGAGCCAGGGCAGCGACGCCGCGAACACTCGGTCCGCGAATGGCCAGTCGTGCTTGCCGGGCTGCGGCACCACCGCGCAGTCGATTCCCTCGGAGCGGCCGAGCGCACACAGCGAATAGGCGGCGGCGGTCTGATTGCCCGGATTGGCGGCCGCGTCGCGTCCGGCGAGGCGGATGGCACCGCTGTCGCTCAGCTGGAGGTCGCGGCGCGCGGTGGGCGGGCCGTCGGACGAGATCGCAAACCAGCCGGCCACGTCGCGGTAAGGGCCGTGCCGGTTGATCACCGTGGTCGGATCGAAAGCCGCCCAGGCGTCGGCGTTTCCGCCGAACAGTCTCGCGATGGATTGGGCCTTGTTCCCGGCGTTCGGAAAGAAATCGCCGGCGACGTCGACGAACGCGCTGAACATGTCGGGGTGCATCACGGTCAGGTCCACGGCGCAGGTCCCGCCCATGGACCAACCCGCGACGCCCCAGTTTGCCCGGTGCGGGCTGACCCCGAAACTCGAAATCATGAACGGCACAACATCTTTGGTCAGGTGGTCGGCCGCGTTGCCCCGGACCCCGTTGACGCATTCGGTGTCGTTGTTGAATGCGCCGCCGGAATCCACGAACACCAGCACCGGCGCCTTGCCGTCGTGCGCGGCGGCGAAGTCGTCGATCGTCTTGACCGCGTTGCCCGCACGTGTCCAGTCCGCCGGTGTGTTGAACTGCCCGCCGATCATCATCACGGTCGGCAGCTGCGGAGGTGGGGTGGTCGCGAACCATTCGGGCGGCAGGTAGACCAGCTCGCCGCGGTGTTTGAAGTGCGACCCGTCCGAGGGGATCGCCACCGGCACCACCGTGCCGTGCGGTGGCCGGATTCGGTTGGCGGCCATCGCGGTAACGGTGGCCCGATCGGTTTGGTCGGGCAGCGGGCCCGACGTCAGCTGGCTCCACGCCGACTGCACGGTGGGGAAGTAGCCCACCCAGACGTTGAGCATCAGCGCGGTGCTGAGCAGGCACAGGGGCACGGCCAGCACCGCGGCGCCGCGCCGCCAGCGGCGCGCGGTGCGCCAGCCCAGCGCCAGCACCGCAGCCGCCGTGCCCGTCAGCGCGACCCAGAGCCACAGGGCCGCCGGGGCGGGGTCGTCGGAGAGCCCGCGGTCGACGATGTACCAGTGCGTCAGGTAGGCGGCGACCCCGCCGGCCAGCGCGGCCGCCGGCATCCACACCGTGCGCCAGCGGCGCGACCGCCAGCCGACGGCCAGCACCAGCACCACCGCGGCGAGCACCTGGATCGTCGCCGGCACCCAGCCATGCATCAGCGAGGTGTGGCTACTTGCCAGGAACTGCGCGGGAGCGCTGTCCGTCGGGGCTGTCACGTGACTCATTGTGATCTATCGGTAACCGGCCTGGAACCTATTCACCCAATGTTCGCTCTGGGCTTTCTGGAGTTCGGGGCCTGGGCTAATGCGGCTTGGCCAGCGGAAATGGCAATGTCTCGCGGATGCTGCGGCCCGTTATGAGCATGACGAGCCGATCGATGCCCATTCCCAGCCCACCGGTGGGCGGCATCGCGTATTCCATTGCCTGCAGGAAGTCTTCATCGAGCTCCATCGCCTCGGGATCCCCGCCGGCGGCTAACAGCGACTGCTCCTGCAGCCGGCGGCGCTGCTCGACCGGATCGGTGAGCTCGCTGTAGGCGGTGGCCAGCTCGACACCCCACGCCACCAGGTCCCACCGCTCGGCGACCCCCGGCTCGCTGCGGTGCGGCCGCGTCAGCGGGGACACCGAGGTCGGGAAGTCGATATAGAAGGTCGGCTCCTCGGTGCGGTCCTCGACCAGGTGCTCGTACAGCTCCAGCACCACCGCGCCCTCATCCCACTGCGCCCGGTAGGGGATGTGCGCGGCGTCGGACAGCTTGCGCAGGGTGGACAGCGACGTCGCGGGGTCGATGTGCTCGCCGAGCGCCTCGGACACGGCGTCATGGACGGTCTTGACCGCCCAGAGCCCGGAGATGTCGACCGGTTCCAGCCTGCCGTCGGCGCCGTGCCGCATCACGATCTGCTCGCCGTGCGCGGCCTGGGCGGCGTTCTGGATGAGCTCGCGGCATCCGTCGATCCACACCTTGTAGTCGGCGTGGGCCTGGTAGGCCTCCAGCAGGGTGAATTCCGGGTTATGGCTGAAGTCGACACCCTCGTTGCGGAAGGCCCGGCCCAATTCGAAGACCCGCTCCACGCCCCCGACGCACAGCCGCTTCAGGTAGAGCTCCGGCGCGATGCGCAGGAACAGGTCCAGGTCGTAGGTGTTGATGTGCGTGACGAAGGGCCGGGCGGTGGCTCCGCCGTGGATCTGCTGCAGGATCGGGGTCTCGACCTCGACGAAGTCCTTGGCGAACAGCGTCTGCCTGACCGAGCGCAACACCTCGCTGCGCGCCTTGATCAACTCGCGCGACTCGGGGTTGACGGCCAAGTCGACGTAGCGGGTCCGCACTCGCGCCTCCGGGTCGGTCAGCCCCTTCCATTTGTTAGGCAACGGCCGCAGGCACTTTCCGATCATCCGCCAGTCGGCGACGATCAGCGAGCGGCTTCCCTTCTTGGAGAAGCCCATGTGTCCGGACACCTCGACCAGGTCGCCCAGGTCGATGGCCGCGGTGAAGTCGGCGGTTCGTCCCCGCTGCAGCTGCGAATTGTCCAGCAGCACTTGCATTTCCCCCGACCAGTCACGCAGATCCGCGAACAGCACGCCGCCGTAGTCGCGGATCCGCAAGACCCTGCCCGAGACGGTGATGGCGTCCCGGTCGTCCGCGTCGAGGGCGTTGGCCACGGTGTGGCTGGGCGGAGTTCCGACCGGATACGCGTCGATGCCGTTGCGCTGCAATATCTTCAGCTTGGCCAGCCGCACCCGCACCTGTTCTGGCAGCCGGGACCTGGACTCCTCCTCGTCGGCGGTCTCGCGACGCTCCCGCAGCCCGCTGACGTCCGGGGCGCTGCCGTCGTGATGCAGCAGTCCGGATTCCGCCAATCGCGGCGGGACGGCGGGGTAGTGGCCGGTGTGCGTCTTGCGCCGGCCGAACGGCAACACCAGGAATCCCTCGGCGAGGGCCGAGGCGACGCCGACCCGCGGAATCAGGCGGGCGTCCTCGTAGCACGCGTACCGCGGCACCCAGTCGGGCTGGTACTTCATGTTCGAGCGGTACAGCGTCTCCAGCTGCCACCACCGGGAGAAGAACAGCAACAGCCCCCGCCACAGCCGGGCCACGGGGCCGGCGCCGAGCTGGGCGCCCTGTTCGAACGCCGAGCGGAACATCGCGAAGTTCAGTGAGATGCGGGTGATGCCAAGGGCTTCGGCGTTGAGCGCCAGGTCGCTGACCATCAGCTCGATGGTGCCGTTGGGGGACTGCGGTGAGCGGCGCATCAGGTCCAGGGAAACGCCGGTGGTGCCCCACGGAACCAGCGACAGCATCGCCACGACGCTGCCGTCCCGGTCCAGCGCTTCGACCAGCAGGCAGTCCCCGTCGGCGGGGTCGCCGAGCCGGCCCAGCGCCATGGAAAAGCCGCGCTCGGTCTGGGTATCCCGCCAGGCGTCGGCGCGGGCGATGGTGTCGGCCATCGCGTCGGCCGCGATGTCGCGGTGCCGCCTGATCCGCACGGTCAGCCCCGCCCGGCGAGCCCGGGTCACGGCCTGACGGACCCCGCGCATGTCGGGGCCGGACAGCTTGAAATCGGACGTCCGCAGGATGGCCTCGTCGCCGAGCTCGAGCGCGTTCAGGCCGCCCTCGCGGTACGCCCGCGCGCCCTGGGTGCTGGCGCCCATCACGCCGGGCGCCCAGCCGTAGGTCTGGCACAGACCCAGCCAGGCGTCGACGGCCTGGCCCCAGGCCCTGGGATCGCCGATCGGGTCGCCGCTGGCCAGGCACACGCCGATCTCCACCCGATAGGTGATGGCGGCGCGCCCGCTCTGGGCGAAGACCACGGACTTGTCGCGGCGGGTGGCGAAGTAGCCCAGGGAGTCGTTCTTGCCGTACAGCTCGAGCAGGCCGCGGATCGCCGATTCGTCCTCGCCGGTCAGCGCGTTCTCCGCGCGCTGGGACTGGAATAGCACGATCGTCGCCAGGATCAGCGCCAGCGCACCGAACAACCCGAAGATCGCGTTGAGGAATACGTGCGGCCGGCCGGTGAACAGGTCCGGATCCGCCAGCGCGAACCCGACCACCCGGTTGGCCACATACGGCAGACGGTCCGGGCGGGCCAGGGTTCCCGGGAACAACTCGACCAGACCCCAGGACACCAGGATCCCCACCACGTCGCCGGCGACCAGCACCGCGGCCGCCTTGACCAATGCGCCCTTGCGGACCTTGGCCCAGAACTCGCGGTACGCCAGCACCAGCAGGACGATCGCCACGATATGTACGGCGAACCCGAGGTTTTCGCCGAAGATCTCGGCGGCGGTGTTGTCGCCCGCGGCGATGTCGGCGGCGTTCAGCGCGGCGGCCAGGATCATGTTGGCCAGCAACAGCAGCCAGGCGATGCGCTTGCGCGCGGTCAGCGCCGCGGCCAGTAGGGCGAGGATGAACGACCACGCGATGCTGGTGTCCGGGAAGTTGAACAGATAGTCGTTGATGAACTCGCGGGGGACCTTGATCAGGTACCTGATCAGCGGGGACACGCTCCCGAGCAGTGACACGGTGGCGATGACGCCCACGGTCCATCCGGCCGCCGCCGGCACCCAGCGATACCGCGAGTTCGACCGGCGGCCGGGCCCCAAACGCGGCCCCGAACGAGGAGATGCGAGTGTCACAGACCGCGAGGATATGCCCTCAATCCGTGAAAAGCTTGTCGAAGCGCTAAGTGTGGCGGGCACGAGTTTGGGACTGCTTTTTGGGCCGCATTGGCCCCCGTTGCAGCGCGGTCGCCCGGCCGAAGTGCTAAAAGCCACCTCAAGGCTGCTAAACTGGCGCCTGCGACCATCCCGGCGAATGCCAGGAACAGTTAAGTGGAGTCCCACTCCCACCGCGCGCCGACGAAATCCCTGAGCGGATCTTCCAAGGTTCAGCGGTCCGGTCACAGGCATCGCGGATGCCTGTTCCGCGGGCAACGCGGGCGGCTCGAGTAGTTTCCAGCCGTGATCGGTCGGCATTGGGCCCTGCTTGTGCAGGGCTTTTTTGCTTAGTGGTGTGGTGTCTCCGCCGCTGCTTCCTCCGACCGTCCGGACCGGTCGCCATCGCAAGACATATAGAAGCCCAACAAGGGAGGCCCCATCAGCACTGAGACCCGCGTCAACGAGCGCATTCGCGTACCTGAAGTCCGATTGATCGGCCCAGGGGGAGAGCAGGTAGGCATAGTGCGCATCGAAGACGCACTGCGCGTCGCTGCGGACGCCGATCTCGACCTTGTCGAAGTTGCCCCGAACGCCAGGCCGCCGGTCTGCAAGATCATGGACTACGGCAAGTTCAAATACGAAGCGGCGCAAAAGGCGCGCGAATCCCGCCGGAACCAGCAGCAGACCGTCGTCAAAGAACAAAAGCTGCGACCGAAGATCGACGATCACGACTACGAGACCAAAAAGGGCCACGTCATCCGCTTCCTGGAAGCGGGATCGAAGGTGAAGGTCACCATCATGTTCCGCGGACGTGAGCAGTCGCGGCCCGAGCTGGGCTATCGGTTGCTCCAGCGCCTGGGTGCGGACGTCGCCGAGTACGGCTTCGTCGAGACGTCCGCCAAGCAGGACGGCCGCAACATGACGATGGTGCTGGCACCGCATCGCGGCGCGAAGACTCGCGCCAAGGCGCGGCATCCGGAAGGACCCGGCGGCGGCCCGGCATCGGACGATGCGGGCGCCGAAGCCGAACCTTCGTCGAACTGACCGAGAGACAGCAGCGAGGGCTCGAGTACTCAGCACTCGAGCACTTCATAGAACAGAGGAAACATGCCCAAAGCCAAGACCCACAGCGGTGCGTCAAAGCGGTTCCGGCGCACCGGAACCGGCAAGATCGTCCGCCAGCAGACCAACCGCCGGCATCTGCTCGAGCACAAGCCCTCGAAGCGGACCCGCCGCCTCGACGGCCGAATCACGGTGTCGGCCAACGACACCAAGCGTGTTAACAGCCTGCTGAACGGCTGACCACCGCGCCGGCCAGACCCGCATCGCGAGCTGGCACGGCGACCCGACCAACTAATTTTGAACGAGAGTAGGAACATCCAATGGCACGCGTGAAGCGGGCGGTCAACGCCCACAAGAAGAGGCGCAGCATCCTGAAGGCCTCGAAGGGCTATCGCGGCCAGCGATCCCGGCTCTACCGCAAGGCCAAAGAGCAGCAGCTTCATTCACTGAACTACGCCTACCGCGACCGTCGTGCGCGCAAGGGCGAGTTCCGCAAACTGTGGATCTCGCGGATCAACGCGGCGGCGCGCGCCAACGACATCACCTACAACCGGCTGATCCAGGGCCTCAAGGCCGCCGGTGTGGAAGTGGACCGTAAGAACCTGTCCGACATCGCGATCGCCGACCCGGCGGCCTTCACGGCGCTGGTCGACATCGCGCGGGCGGCACTGCCCGAGGACGTCAACGCTCCCTCGGATTCCGGAGAAGCGGCCTAACCAGAGACGGTGCGGACCGGCCAGGTGCTGACCGAACGTTCGGCCAGGGTCGCCGCGGCGGTCAAGTTGCATCGCCACGTCGGCCGCCGGCGGACGGGCCGATTCCTCGCCGAGGGCCCCAACCTCGTCGAGGCCGCCGCCCGCCGCGGTCTGGTTCGCGACGTGTTCGTCACCGAGGTCGCCCAGCAGCGTCACGCGTCGCTGCTGGCGACTTTGGCATCCGAGGGATGCCCGGTGCATCCGGTGACCGAGCGCGCGGCAAAAGCGCTGTCCGACACCGTCACCCCGGCCGGGTTGGTCGCCGTGTGCGAAACGCCGCGAACCCACCTGCAGGACGTGCTGGCCGGCTCGCCCGCGCTGGTCGCGGTCGCCGTCGAGATCGGCGAGCCGGGCAACGCGGGCACGCTCATTCGCCTCGCCGACGCGATGGGCGCGGCCGGCGTGATACTCGGCGGCCACAGCGTCGACCCGTACAACGGCAAGTGCCTGCGCGCGTCGGCCGGCAGCATCTTCTCGGTCCCGGTCGCCGTCGCGCCGGACACGCTCGCCGCCGTCGACGCGTTGCGTGCCGCGGGTCTGCAGCTGCTCGCCACCACCGTGGACGGCGAGACGCGGCTCGACGAGGCCACCGACCTGCTCGGCACACCGACGGCATGGCTGTTCGGCCCCGAATCACACGGGCTGCCAAACGAAATCGCGGCGACGGCCGACCACCGCATGCGCATTCCCATGGCCGGCGGCGCGGAGAGCCTCAACGTGGCGTCGGCCGCGGCCATCTGTCTGTATCAGAGCGCGCGGGCGCTGAGGCTTCCTACGCGGCCGTAGCCGGCCGCTTCGGCCGACCGCGGCCCGCGGCCAGGCCGGCCAGCGACAGCGTCGTGTGCACCAGGGATCCGGCGCGTTCCATCAGGGCCCGGGCGGGCTGCAGCGCGGGGTCCAGCGGCGACTTGGGCGACGGCGGGAAGTAATGCATCGGCAGCCCGCGGCGGTCACGCGGCGGCGCCATGAACGGCGGGGCCTCGACCAGCGGCGCGTCGCTGGGCAGCCGCCCCTCGGCGCGGCGGTAGGCGGCCAGCGCGCGCGGGTGCAGCCGGATCTCGTCGGGCACCGCCAGGAAAGCCAGTTCGACGAGCTTGCCGAACAACCGCAGCAACACCTCGTCGCCCGGCGTCCAACGCATTCCGGCCTTCTCGCGCACCGCGGGCTCGAAGAGACCCGCCGCGATCCAGCGTTGGCCGGCGACCAGCGGCTTGAACATCTGGTCCCAGATGGTGGTCGGCATCAACACGAATTTCGGCTTCGGGATTCGCATCTGGAAGATGTCCAGCGTCGCCCGGTTGATTTCCAGGGTGTCGCGGCCGGTGCGCTCCCAGTACTCCTGGAACTCCTCCCACGTTTCGGGCACCGGCCGCATGCTCATCCCGTACATCCGGTACCACTGCACGTGCTCGGCGAACAGCTGCCGCTTCTCGGCCTCGGTCAGCCCGCCGCAGAAGTATTCGGCCACCTTGACGATCAACATGAAGAACGTGGCGTGCGCCCAATAGAAGGTCTCCGGGTTGAGCGCGTGATAACGCCGCCCGGCGGCGTCGGTGCCCTTGATGGTGTGGTGGTAGCTGGTGATCTGGCGGCCGGTCTGCGATGCCCGGTCGCCGTCGTACACCACGCCCATGATCGGGTAGACCGACCGGGCGACCCGCTGCAGCGGCTCCCGCAGCACGATCGAATGCTCCTCGACGGCCGCGCCGAGTTCGGGGTACATGTTCTGGATCGCGCCGATCCAGACACCCATCATCCCGGTGCGCAGATCGCCAAAATACTTCCAGGTCAGGGAATCTGGTCCGAGCGGGTCCGCGGATTCGCTCCCGCAAGGATTCACAGTGCCAGTCATTGCGGCCTCCTGCTCCGATTGGGCTCACGATAACTTTGACAACGCGCGTTGTCTACGATTTCGGCGATGTGTTGGCGAGGGTGTTATCGAGCTTCCACATCGGTGTGGCGCCACCGTGATCAGGTGGTTCGGTGCGAGATGTGACACATATGGCAGGACCGTCACGGTCTGTCGTTGCCTGCCTGGAACGAAAACAAATAACCTGGCCAGGTGGAACTCGCGCGTCGCGATCTGGACCCGGGTGAGCCCGAAGAGACCGAGGCGCAATCCGCTACGCAACGTTCTCCGCTGCACAGCGCGACTCAATGGCTACACGGACGCAACCGCAGCCCCGGGGCGGTTGAGTTCATCCGGCGCGCGCGCCAACTGCTGCCCGGCGACCCCGAGTTCGGCGATCAGCTGTCCACGGCGGGCGACGGCGGTCCGCGCGCCGCGGCGCGCGCGGCCGACCGGTTGCTGGGGGACCGGGGTGCGGTGTCACGCGAGGTCAGCCTCGGGGTGCTGCAGGTGTGGCAGGCGCTGACCGAGGGGGTGTCCCGCCGGCCGGCCAACCCGGAGGTGACGCTGGTCTTCACCGACCTGGTCGGCTTCTCGACGTGGTCTTTGCAGGCCGGCGACGACGCGGCCCTCGCGCTGCTGCGCCAGGTCGCGCGGGCGCTCGAGCCACCCCTGCTCGACGCCGGCGGGCACATCGTCAAGCGAATGGGCGACGGCCTGATGGCCGTGTTCGGCGATCCGACGGTCGCAGTCCGGGCGGTGCTGGCCGCCAAGGAGGCGGTGAAATCGGTCGAGGTGGCGGGTCATACGCCTCGGATGCGGGTCGGGATTCACACCGGGCGGCCGCAGCGGCTGGCGGCCGACTGGCTCGGTGTCGATGTGAATATCGCCGCACGAGTTATGGAAAGAGCCACCAGAGGTGGAATCATGGTGTCGAGTTCAACGTTAGATCTCATACCGCAAAGCGAGTTGGACGCGTTGGGCGTCGAGGCCAGACGCACGAGGAAGCCGGTTTTCGCGCCGAAGCCCGCCGGCATTCCCGACGATTTGGCGATATATCGCCTCAAGACTCTTAAGGAGTTGTCAGGCCCTGATGACACAGCCGAGACGAAACCGCAGCCATAATGGATGCCAATGTTAGGGGGCATCGTGTCCCGGCTCGCCCGGGTCCAATTCACTGTGGGATATGCGGCGCTGTTGCTTGCCATCAGTTGCGCCATCCTGGCCCTCGGCCCGCAGGCGCATGACGTCATCGTTCAGCGCGCCAGCACCAACGTGCACAACCTGGCCCACGGCCACGTGGGCACGCTGCTGGGCAGCGCGCTGGTGGTCGACGCCGGTCCGCTCTACTTCTGGCTGCCCTTCCTGACCTGCCTGCTGGCGCTGGCCGAGCTGCATCTGCGCACCATCCGGCTGGTGGTGGCCTTCGTGGTCGGCCACATCGGCGCGACGCTGCTGGTGGCCGCCGCCCTGGCCGCGTCGGTCGAGTTCGGCTGGCTGCCGGTGTCCATCACCCGGGCCAGCGACGTCGGCATGAGCTACGGCGCGCTGGCGGTGCTCGGCGCGATGACGGCGGTGATCCCGTCGCGCTGGCGGGCCGCCTGGGTCGGCTGGTGGGTGGCGGCGGGCATCGCCTCGGCGATCATCGGCGGCGACTTCACCGACGCCGGCCACACCGTCGCCGTGATCCTGGGCGTGCTGGTCTCCGCCCGGTTCCGGCAGCCGATCCACTGGACGCCGGCGCGGTACCTGATGCTCGCGGCGTCCTCGGGCTTCGGCTTCCTGATGCTGGCGCACCACTGGGGGACCCTGGCGGCGACGCCGGTGTTCGGCCTCGTCGGCGCCTTCGTCGCCTACCAGGTGACGAAGTTGGCCGCCGGTCGACGCCTCCCGGCCCTGCCACTCGACGGCGACGAGACGCTGGCCAGCCCGCAGCCGGCCGTCGCAGGCTAAGCACTTCGCGATCCGCGCTGTGCTCGCGCGGCGACGGGCCGCTCAACTGCCACGCGCCCGCCCGGCGCGACGCGCCGAATCACTATGATCAGCACTTGCCGCTGGGCAATTTGCAGCCACCAACAGCCAAGGAGAGTGTCGCCGCGTGGGTGATCAACCCGTCGACCTGTCGCCGGAAGCCCTGGCCCGAGCGGTCAGCGCCGCCCGGGAGGCCTTCACGCGCGCCGGCGATCTCGACGAACTCGCGCGCGCCAAGACCGAGCACCTCGGCGACCGCTCACCGCTGGCCCTGGCGCGCCAGGCGCTGGCCGGCGTCGCCAAGGACGAGCGGGCCGACGCCGGCAAGCGGGTCAACGCCGCCCGGACCGACGCCCAGCAGGGCTACGACGACCGGCTCGCGGTCCTGCGCGCAGAACGCGACGCCGCGGTGCTGGTCGCCGAAGGCATCGACGTCACGCTGCCGTCGACCCGGCAGCCGACCGGCGCCCGGCACCCGATCACGATCCTGGCCGAACACATCGCCGACACCTTCATCGCCATGGGTTGGGAACTGGCCGAGGGCCCCGAGGTCGAGTCCGAGCAGTTCAACTTCGACGCGCTCAACTTCCCGGCCGACCACCCCGCCCGCAGCGAGCAGGACACCTTCTACATCGCGCCCGACGGTTCCCGGCAGCTGCTGCGCACCCACACCTCGCCGGTGCAGGTGCGTACCCTGCTCGCCCGCGAGCTGCCCGTCTACATCGTCTCGATCGGCCGGACGTTTCGCACCGACGAACTCGACGCCACCCACACGCCGGTGTTCCATCAGGTCGAGGGCCTGGCGGTGGACCGCGGCCTGACGATGGCGCACCTGCGCGGGACGCTGGACGCGTTCGCGCGCGCCGAGTTCGGCCCCGAGGCCCGCACCCGGATCCGGCCGCACTTCTTCCCGTTCACCGAGCCGTCCGCGGAGGTCGACGTCTGGTTCGTCGGCAAGAAGGGCGGCGCCGGCTGGGTGGAATGGGGCGGCTGCGGGATGGTGCATCCAAACGTGTTGCGGGCCGCGGGAATTGACCCGGCTGTCTACTCCGGCTTCGCCTTCGGCATGGGGTTGGAGCGAACGTTGCAGTTCCGCAATGGGATTCCGGACATGCGCGACATGGTCGAGGGCGACGTCCGGTTCTCGCTGCCGTTCGGGGTGGGTGCCTGATGCGCGTTCCGTACAGCTGGCTACGTGAGATCGTGGCGGTCGGCGCGCCGGACTGGCACGCCGCCCCCGCCGAGCTCGAACAGGCGCTGGTGCGCATCGGCCACGAGGTCGAGGAGGTCGCCACCCTCGGGCCGGTCGAGGGCCCGCTGACCGTGGGCCGGGTCACCGCCATCGAAGAACTCACCGGTTTCAAGAAGCCGATCCGGTTCTGCCACGTCGACGTCGGCGAAGGCAAAGACCGTGAGATCGTCTGCGGTGCAACCAACTTCGCCGTCGGTGATCTGATCGTCGCGGCGCTGCCCGGCACCACCCTGCCCGGTGACTTCAAGATCGCCGCCCGCAAAACCTACGGCCGCAACTCCGACGGGATGATCTGTTCGGCGGCGGAACTCGGTTTGGGCGCAGACCAATCCGGGATCCTGGTGCTGCCGCCCGGCACCGCCGACCCCGGCGCCGACGGCGCCGCCGTGCTGGGCCTGGACGACGTGATCTTCCACCTGGCGATCACGCCCGACCGCGGCTACGGCATGTCGCTGCGCGGCCTGGCCCGCGAGATCGCCTGCGCCTACAACCTGGACTTCGTCGACCCCGCCGGCGGCCAGGTGGTCAAGGCGCTGCCGGTCAACGGCGAAGCCTGGCCGCTGACCGTGCAGCCCGGCACCGGCGTGCGGCGCTTCGCGCTGCGTCCGGTCACCGGCCTCGACCCCGCGGCCGTGTCGCCGTGGTGGCTGCAGCGCCGGCTGCTGCTGTCCGGCATCCGCGCGGCCTCCCCGGCGGTCGACGTGACGAACTACGTGATGCTCGAGCTGGGTCACCCCATGCACGCCCACGACCGCAAGCGGATCACCGGAAGCTTCGTCGTGCGGTTCGCCCGGCCCGGCGAGACCGTGGTGACCCTCGACGACATCGAGCGCAAACTCGAGCCGGCCGACGTCCTCATCGTCGATGACACGGCGACCACCGCGATCGGCGGCGTGATGGGCGCGGCGAGCACCGAGGTGCGCGCCGATTCGACGGACGTGCTGCTCGAGGCCGCGGTCTGGGATCCCGCCGCCGTGTCGCGCACCCAGCGCAGGCTGCACCTGCCCAGCGAAGCCGCCCGCCGCTACGAGCGGGGCGTGGATCCGGCCATCTCGGTGGCCGCGCTGGACCGGTGCGCCACGCTGCTCGCCGACATCGCCGGCGGAGTGGTCTCCGACGGCCTGACCGACTGGCGCGGCGACCCGCCGCGCGACGACTGGTCGCTCCCGCCCATCGAGATCTCGGTGGACCTGCCGGACCGCGTCGCCGGGGTGGACTACGACCCGGGCACGACCGCCAAGCGGCTCGCCCAGATCGGCGCCGACGTGGCGGAGCGGGGCGACACGTTGACGGTGACTCCACCCAGCTGGCGGCCCGACCTCGTGCAGCCCGCCGACCTCGTCGAGGAGGTGCTGCGCCTCGAGGGGCTGGAGGTCATCCCGTCGGTGCTGCCGCCGGCGCCGGCCGGCCGGGGCCTGTCCGCCGTGCAGAAGCGCCGCCGCGCCATCGGCAAGTCCCTGGCTCAATCCGGCTACGTCGAGATCCTGCCGACGCCGTTTCTGCCCGCGGGCGTGTTCGACCTCTGGGGCCTGCCGGCCGACGACCCGCGGCGCACCACCACCGACGTGCTCAACCCGCTGGAGGCCGACCGCCCGCACCTGGCCACCACGCTGCTGCCCGCCTTGCTGGAAGCGTTGGTGCGCAACGTCTCTCGCGGCCTGGTCGACGTCTCGCTGTATGCCCTGGCGCAGGTGGTCCAGCCGACGGCGGACACCCGCGCGGTGGACCTCATCCCCGTCGACCGCCGGCCCACCGAGGCCGAGATCGCCGTGCTCGACGCGTCGTTGCCGCGGCAGCCGCAGCACGTCGCGGCGGTGCTGACCGGCCTGCGTGAACACCGCGGACCCTGGGGCCCGGGCCGCCGGGCCGAGGCCGCCGACGCGTTCGAGGCGGTCCGCATCATCGCCCGCGCGAGCGGGATCGACGTGCGGTTGCGCGCGGCGCAGCAGTTGCCGTGGCATCCGGGTCGGTGCGCCGAAGTGCTCGTCGGGGACACCCCGGTGGGTTACGCGGGCCAGCTGCATCCCGCGGTGATCGAGCGCTCCGGGCTGCCCAAGGGCACCTGCGCGCTCGAGCTGAATCTGGACGCGATGCCTATCGCCGCGGCGCTGCCCGCGCCCCGGGTGTCGCCGTTCCCGGCGGTCTTTCAGGACGTCAGCCTGGTGGTGGCCGCGCACGTGCCGGCCCAGGCGGTGGCCGACGCCGTCCGCGAGGGCGCGGGGGAGCTGCTCGAAGACCTGCAACTGTTCGACGTGTTCACCGGCCCGCAGATCGGCGAGGACCGCAAGTCGCTGACCTTCGCGCTGCGGTTCCGCGCGCCCGATCGCACGCTCACCGAGGACGACGCCACCGCGGCCCGCGACGCGGCGGTCCGACGCGCCGCCGAGGCGGTCGGCGCCGAGCTCCGCGCCTAGTGGAATGGATTTGCAAACTACTGCATAACCATGCAGAATCGGCGGAATGGCCGACGGAATGAAGGTGGCGGTTGCCGGTGCCAGCGGCTACGCGGGCGGTGAAATCCTGCGCCTGCTGCTCGGGCACCCCGCCTACGCGCACGGGCGCCTGACGATCGGCGCGGTGACCGCGGCCGCCAGCGCCGGCAGCACGCTCGGTGAGCACCACCCGCACCTGACGCCGCTGGCCCAGCGCGTGGTCGAGCCGACCGAGGTCGACGTGCTCGCCGGCCACGACGTGGTGTTCCTGGGCCTGCCGCACGGTCATTCGGCCGCGCTGGCCGAACAGCTCTGCCCCGACACGTTGATCATCGACTGCGGCGCCGACTTCCGGCTCACCGACGCCGGAGCGTGGGAGCGGTTCTACGGGTCGCCGCACGCCGGCAGCTGGCCGTACGGGCTGCCGGAGCTGCCCGGCGCGCGCGAGCGGCTGCGCGGCGCCCGCCGCATCGCGGTTCCGGGCTGTTACCCGACCGCGGCGCTGCTGGCGCTGCTGCCCGCGGTGGCCGAGGACCTGATCGAACCGGCCGTCACCGTGGTCGCCGTCAGCGGCACCTCCGGGGCAGGCCGCGCCGCCAAGACCGACCTGCTCGGCGCCGAGGTCATCGGCTCGGCCCGGGCCTACAACATCGCCGGGGCGCACCGGCACACCCCCGAGATCGCCCAGGGCCTGGGCGCCGTCACCGGCCGCGACGTCACCGTGTCGTTCACCCCGGTGCTGATCCCGACGTCGCGCGGCATCCTGGCGACGTGCACCGCGCGCACGCGCGCGCCGCTGGCCCGGCTGCGGGAGGCCTACGAAAAGGCCTACCATGCAGAACCTTTCATCTATTTGATGCCCGACGGGCAACTGCCCCGCACCGGGGCGGTGATCGGCAGCAACGCGGCGCACATCGCCGTCGCGGTCGACGAGGCGGCGAGCACCTTCGTGGCCATCGCCGCGATCGACAACCTGGTCAAGGGGACGGCCGGCGCCGCCGTGCAGTCGATGAACCTGGCGCTGGGATGGCCGGAGACCGAAGGCCTTTCGGTGATCGGGGTGGCGCCGTGACGTCCACCGCAGCGCAGGCGCGGTTGCTGCGCGAGCAGGGTGTCACCGCGCCGGCCGGATTCCGGGCCGCGGGCATCGCCGCCGGGATCAAGGCCTCGGGCGGTCGCGACCTGGCCCTGGTCTTCAACGAGGGACCGGACTACGCGGCGGCCGGGGTGTTCACCCGCAACAAGGTCAAGGCCGCGCCGGTGCTGTGGAGCCAGCAGGTGCTGAGCACCGGCGCGCTGCGCGCGGTGATCCTCAACTCCGGCGGCGCCAACGCTTGCACCGGACCCGGCGGGTTCCAGGACACCCACGCCACCGCCGAGGCAGTCGCGGCCGCGCTGTCGGACTGGGGCACCGAGACCGGCGCCATCGAGGTCGCGGTGTGCTCGACCGGGTTGATCGGTGACCGGCTGCCGATGGACAAGGTGCTCGCCGGGGTGCGCACGATCGTGCAGGACATGGCCGGCGGCCTGTCCGGCGGCGACGAGGCGGCCCAGGCCATCATGACCACCGACACCGTGCCCAAACAGGTTGCGCTGCACCATCCGGGCAACTGGACGGTCGGCGGAATGGCCAAGGGCGCCGGCATGCTCGCCCCGTCGCTGGCGACGATGCTCTGCGTGCTCACCACCGACGCGGCCGTCGACGCCGCCGCCCTGGACTCCGCGCTGCGCCGCGCCAGCGCCCGCACCTTCGACCGGCTCGACATCGACGGCGCCTGCTCGACCAACGACACGGTGCTGCTGCTGGCCTCGGGGGCCAGCGGCATCGCGCCCAGCCAGGCCGACCTCGACGAGGCCGTGCTGCGAGTGTGCGACGACCTGTGCGCCCAGCTGCAGGCCGACGCCGAGGGCGTCACCAAGCGGGTGAACGTCACCGTGCAGGGGGCGGCCTCCGAGGACGACGCCCTGATCGCCGCCCGGACGATCGCCCGCGACTCCCTGGTCAAGACCGCGGTGTTCGGCTCGGACCCCAACTGGGGCCGGGTGCTCGCCGCCGTCGGCATGGCGCCGATCGCCCTGGACCCCGACCGGATCATGGTGTCGTTCAACGGCTTTGCGGTCTTCGCCGACGGGGCGGGGGCCCCGGGTGCGCGCGAGGTGGATCTCTCCGAAGCCGACATCGACATCACGGTCGATCTGGGCCTCGGCGACGGCCGGGTGACCATCCGGACCACCGACCTGTCCCACGGTTACGTCGAAGAGAATTCGGCCTACAGCTCATGAGCGCCTCGACGGAAGCCTTACCCACCGCGGTCAAGGCGCAGGTGCTCGCCGAAGCCCTGCCCTGGCTCAAGCAGCTGCACGGCAAGATCGTCGTCATCAAGTACGGCGGCAACGCCATGACCGACGACACGCTGCGCCACGCGTTCGCCGCCGACATGGCGTTCCTGCGTAACTGCGGCGTGCACCCGGTCGTCGTGCACGGCGGCGGCCCGCAGATCAGCGCGATGCTGCGGCGGCTCGGCATCCCGGGTGACTTCAAGGGCGGATTCCGAGTCACCACACCGGAAGTGCTCGACGTGGCGCGGATGGTGTTGTTCGGCCAGGTCGGCCGCGAACTGGTCAACCTGATCAACGCGCACGGGCCGTATGCCGTCGGCATCACCGGCGAGGACGCCCAGCTGTTCACCGCGGTGCGGCGCAGCGTCACCGTGGACGGCGTGGCCACCGACATCGGCCTGGTCGGGGACGTCGAACGGGTCAACACCGCCGCGGTGCTGGATCTGATTGCCGCACGGCGCATTCCGGTGGTGTCGACGCTGGCCCCGGACGCCGAGGGCGTGGTGCACAACATCAACGCCGACACCGCGGCGGCGGCGCTGGCCGAGGCGCTGAACGCCGAGAAGCTATTGATGCTCACCGATGTCGAAGGCCTGTACACCAGCTGGCCCGACCGCGGTTCGCTGGTCAGCGAAATCGACACCGCCACACTGTCACAACTGCTACCCACGCTGGAGGCCGGCATGATTCCCAAAGTCGAAGCCTGCCTGCGGGCGGTGACCGCGGGCGTGCCGAGCGCGCACGTCATCGACGGGCGGGTCGAGCACTGTGTGCTGGTGGAGCTTTTCACCGACGAGGGCACCGGCACCAAGGTGGTGTGCGCGTGACGGGCACGGATGACATCAAGCAGCGGTGGGAAGCCGTCATGATGAACAACTACGGCACCCCGCCGATGGCCCTGGCCAGTGGCGACGGCGCCGTGGTCACCGACGTGGACGGGAAGTCGTATCTCGACCTGCTCGGCGGCATCGCGGTCAACGTCCTGGGCCACCGCCACCCCGCGATCATCGAGGCCGTCACCCGCCAGATGTCGACGCTGGGCCACACCTCGAATCTGTATGCCACCGAACCGAGCCTCGCCCTGGCCGAAGAACTGGTAAACCTGCTCGGCACCGATTGCCCGGCGCGGGTGTTCTTCTGCAACTCCGGAACCGAGGCCAACGAGGTGGCGTTCAAGCTGTCGCGGCTCACCGGGCGCACCAAACTGGTTGCCGCACAAGAGGCTTTCCACGGCCGGACCATGGGCTCGCTGGCGCTGACCGGGCAGCCGAGCAAGCAGGCGCCGTTCGCGCCGCTGCCCGGCGACGTCACGCACGTGCCCTACGGCGACACCGAAGCCCTCGCCGCCGCGGTCGACGACGCCACCGCCGCGGTGTTCCTGGAGCCGATCATGGGGGAGAGCGGCGTGGTCGTCCCGCCCGAGGGATACCTCGTCGCCGCCCGCGACATCACCGCGCGGCACGGGGCGCTGCTGGTACTCGACGAGGTGCAGACCGGGATGGGCCGCACCGGAACGTTTTTCGCCCACCAGCACCACGGCATCACCCCCGACGTCGTGACGCTGGCCAAGGGCCTCGGCGGCGGCCTGCCCATCGGCGCCTGCCTGGCCATCGGGCCGGCCGCCGACCTGATGACACCCGGCCTGCACGGCAGCACCTTCGGCGGCAACCCCGTCTGCGCGGCGGCGGCGCTCGCGGTGCTGCGGGTGCTGGCCGAGGAGAACCTGGTCCGGCACGCCGAGGTGCTGGGCAAGTCGCTGCGCCACGGCATCGAGGCGCTGGGCCACCCGCTGATCGACCACGTGCGCGGCCGCGGGCTGCTCTGCGGCGTGGCGCTCACCGCACCGCGCGCCAAGGACGCCGAAGCGGCCGCCCGCCGGGCCGGGTTCCTGGTGAACGCGGCCGCACCCGACGTCGTCCGGCTGGCGCCGCCGCTGATCATCACCGAAGCCCAGGTCGACGGCTTCGTCGCCGCGCTGCCGGGCATCCTCGACGAAGCGGCAGGAGCCGCGGCATGACCCGTCACTTCCTTCGCGACGACGACCTGTCGCCCGCCGAGCAGGCCGAGGTGCTGCAGCTGGCCGCCGAATTGAAGAAGGACCCGTTCAGCGCCCGCCCGCTGGAGGGTCCGCGCGGCGTCGCGGTCCTGTTCGACAAGAACTCCACCCGCACCCGGTTCTCGTTCGAGGTGGGCATCGCCCAGCTCGGAGGGCACGCCGTCGTCGTCGACGCCCGCAGCACCCAGCTGGGCCGCGACGAGACCCTGGAGGACACCGCGCGGGTGCTGTCGCGCTACGTCGAGGCCATCGTCTGGCGGACGTACGGCCAGGACCGCCTCGACGCGATGGCCTCGGCCGCGACGGTGCCGGTGGTCAACGCGCTCTCCGACGAGTTCCACCCCTGCCAGGTGCTGGCCGATCTGCAGACCGTCGCCGAACGCAAGGGCTCGCTGACCGGTTTGCGGATGACCTATTTCGGTGACGGCGCCAACAACATGGCCCACTCGCTGATGCTCGGTGGCGTCACGGCCGGCCTGCACGTCACCGTCGCCGCGCCCGACGGCTTCGCCCCGGACGAGGCGTTCGTGGCCGCGGCCCGGCGCCGTGCCGAGGACACCGGCGCCTCGGTCACCGTCACCACCGACCCCGACGCGGCCGCCGGCGGCGCCGACGTCCTGGTCACCGACACCTGGACGTCGATGGGGCAGGAGGACGACGGGCTGGACCGCCTCACCCCGTTCCAGCCCTACCAGATCAACGCCCGGCTGCTGTCCCTGGCCGACCCGGAAGCCATTGTGCTGCACTGCCTTCCGGCTCACCGCGGCGACGAGATCACCGACGAGGTGATGGACGGCCCGGCCAGCGTGGTCTGGGACGAGGCCGAAAACCGGTTGCACGCCCAGAAAGCGCTGCTGGCCTGGCTGCTGGAGCGGTCGCGATGACTCGCAGCAAGACCACACCCGAAACCACCCGGGCCGGCCGGCAGGCCCGCATCGTGGCCATCCTGTCGTCGGCCGAGGTGCGCAGCCAGAGCGAACTGGCCGCGCTGCTGGCCGACGAGGGCATCGACGTCACCCAGGCCACCCTGTCGCGGGACCTGGAAGAACTCGGCGCGGTGAAGCTGCGCGGCGCCGACGGTGGCGTCGGCGTCTACATGGTTCCCGAGGACGGCAACCCGGTGCGCGGGGTGTCCGGCGGCACCGCGCGGCTGTCCCGGCTGCTGAGCGAACTGCTGGTGTCGGCCGACGCCAGCGCCAACCTCGCGGTGCTGCGCACCCCGCCCGGCGCCGCCGACTACCTGGCCAGCGCGATCGACCGCGCGGCGCTACCGTACGTCGTCGGCACCATCGCCGGAGATGACACCGTCTTCGTGGCCGCTCGAGAGCCGATGACCGGCGCCGAGCTGGCCACCACCCTGGAAAAACTCACGTAAGCGTTTCAACCTAAGGAGATTGGTTCATGTCAGAACGCGTCATCCTGGCGTATTCCGGCGGTCTGGACACCTCGGTGGCCATCAGCTGGATCGGCAAGGAGACCGGCCGTGAGGTCGTAGCGGTGGCGATCGACCTCGGCCAGGGCGGCGAAGACATGGAGGTCATTCGCCAGCGGGCCCTGGACTGCGGCGCGGTGGAAGCCGTCGTCGTCGACGCCCGCGACGAGTTCGCCGACGGCTACTGCCTGCCCACCATCCTGTCCAACGCCCTCTACATGGATCGCTACCCGCTGGTGTCGGCGATCAGCCGGCCATTGATCGTCAAGCACCTGGTGGCGGCGGCCCGCGAGCACGGCGGCAGCATCGTCGCGCACGGCTGCACCGGCAAGGGCAACGACCAGGTCCGGTTCGAGGTCGGATTCGGTTCGCTGGCACCCGATCTCGAGGTGCTGGCACCCGTCCGCGATTACGCCTGGACGCGGGAGAAGGCGATCGCGTTCGCCGAAGAAAACGCCATCCCGATCAACGTGACCAAGCGCTCGCCGTTCTCCATCGACCAGAACGTGTGGGGCCGCGCGGTGGAAACCGGCTTCCTGGAACACCTTTGGAACGCCCCCACCAAGGACGTGTACGCATACACCGAGGACCCCACGCTGAACTGGAGCACGCCCGACGAGGTGATCGTCGGGTTCGAGCGCGGCGTGCCGGTGACCATCGACGGCAAGCGGGTGTCGGTGCTACAGGCCATCGAGGAACTCAACACCCGCGCGGGCGCCCAGGGCGTCGGCCGCCTCGACGTCGTCGAGGACCGGCTGGTGGGCATCAAGAGCCGCGAGATCTACGAGGCGCCCGGCGCCATGGTGCTCATCACCGCGCACACCGAGCTCGAACACGTCACGCTGGAGCGGGAATTGGGCCGGTTCAAGCGGCACACCGATCAGCGTTGGGCTGAGCTGGTTTACGACGGGCTGTGGTACTCGCCGCTCAAGGACGCGCTGGAAAGCTTCGTCACCAAGACCCAGGAGCACGTGACGGGCGAGGTGCGAATGGTGTTGCACGGCGGCCACATTGCGGTCAACGGCCGGCGCAGCGCGGAATCCCTGTACGACTTCAACCTGGCCACCTACGACGAGGGCGACAGCTTCGACCAGTCGGCGGCCAAGGGATTCGTCTACGTGCACGGGCTGTCGTCGAAGATCGCGTCCCGCCGGGGCCAGGCCTTCGAAAAGGGCCCGGCCGAAGCGTGAGCACTCGCGAGGGGTCCTTGTGGGGTGGGCGGTTCGCGGACGGCCCGTCGGATGCACTTTCCGCACTGAGCAAGTCCACCCACTTCGACTGGGTGCTGGCCCCCTACGACATCGTCGCCTCGCGTGCCCACACCGTGATCCTGTTCCGGGCCGGGCTGCTGAACGAGGAGCAGCGCGACGGGCTGCTGGCCGGTTTGGATCAGCTCGCCGAGGACGTCGCCGACGGCAGCTTCGCGCCACTGGTCACCGATGAGGACGTGCACGGGGCGCTGGAACGCGGGCTGATCGACCGGGTCGGGCCCGACCTGGGCGGGCGGCTGCGGGCCGGTCGGTCGCGCAACGACCAGGTGGCCACCCTGTTCCGGATGTGGCTGCGCGACGCGGTGCGCCGGGTCGCTGCCGGGGCGCTGGACGTCGTCGGCGCGCTGGCCGCCCAGGCCGCCGCCCACCCGAGTGCCATCATGCCGGGCAAGACCCACATGCAGTCCGCGCAGCCGGTGCTGCTGGCTCATCACCTGCTGGCGCACGCCCACCCGCTGCTGCGCGACGTCGACCGGATCGTCGACTTCGACCGGCGCGCCGGGGTGTCCCCGTACGGTTCGGGCGCGCTGGCCGGCTCGTCGCTGGGCCTGGACCCCGATGCGATCGCCGCGGAGCTCGGTTTCGCCGCCGCGGCCGACAACTCCATCGACGCGACCGCGTCCCGCGATTTCGCGGCGGAGGCCGCCTTCGTGTTCGCCATGATCGGGGTCGACCTGTCCCGGCTGGCCGAGGACGTCATCCTGTGGAGCTCGACGGAATTCGGTTACGTCACCCTGCACGATTCGTGGTCGACCGGCAGCTCGATCATGCCGCAGAAGAAGAACCCCGACATCGCCGAGCTGGCGCGCGGCAAGTCCGGCCGGCTGATCGGGAACCTGACCGGCCTGCTGGCCACGCTGAAGGCCCAGCCGCTCGCCTACAACCGTGACCTGCAGGAAGACAAGGAACCGGTGTTCGATTCGGTGGCCCAGCTGGAGCTGGTGCTGCCCGCGATGGCCGGGCTGGTGGGCAGCCTGACCTTCGACGTCGAGCGGATGGCCGCCCTGGCCCCGGCCGGCTACACCCTGGCCACCGACATCGCCGAATGGCTGGTGCGCCAGGGGGTGCCGTTCCGGTCCGCGCACGCGGCCGCCGGCGCCGCGGTGCGCGCCGCCGAGCAGCGGGCGGTCGGGCTCGACGAGCTGACCGACGACGAATTGGCCGCCATCAGCCCCGATCTCACGCCACAGGTGCGTGAGGTATTGACGATCGAGGGTTCGGTGGCGTCGCGCGATGCGCGGGGCGGCACCGCGCCGGCGCGGGTCGCCGAGCAGATCGAAACCGTCCTGGCCAGCGTCGATGCCCTCAAAAGCCGGCTGCGCGGCGACGATTGAGATGAGGTTGGTTTCCCTGACGGGCCGTCGCAGGCAGACTAGACTTCGGGCTCAAAGCGATCTGGTTGAACGTTTCCGACCGGGTCCTCGTCACCAAGGGGTGGGAGAACAATGAGCGTCGTCGCCGGCGTCTTCGGTGCGCTACCGCCGCACCGATACTCCCAGCGCGAGCTCACCGACTTCTTCGTCAGCATCCCGGAGTTCGAGGGCTACGAGGACATCGTCCGGCAGCTGCATGCCAGCGCCAAAGTCGGCAGCCGTCACCTGGTGCTTCCGATCGAGCAATACCCTGCGCTGACCGACTTCGGCATGGCGAACCGGATCTTCACCGAGCACGCCGTGAAGCTGGGCTGCGAAGCGCTGTCCGGCGCGCTCGAAGAGGCGGGACTGGAGCCAGGGGACGTCGACGTGCTCATCACCACCACCGTCACCGGCCTCACCGTGCCGTCCGTGGACGCCCGGATCGCCGCGCAGCTCGGCCTGCGCGACGACGTGCGACGGGTGCCGATGTTCGGCCTGGGCTGCGTGGCCGGCGCCGCCGGAATGGCCCGCGTGAACGACTACCTGCGCGGCGCACCGGACGCCGTGGCCGCCCTGCTCTCCGTCGAGCTGTGCTCGCTGACCTATCCCGGATACAAGCCGTCGCTGGCCGGCATGGTCGGCAGCGCCCTGTTCGCCGACGGGGCCGCGGCGGTGGTGGCCGTCGGCGAGCGGCGCGCAGAACAACTGGTGGCCGGCGGGCCCACCATCGTCGACTCGGTTAGCCACCTGTACCCCGATTCGCTGCGCACCATGGGCTTCGACGTGGGCGCCACCGGCTTCGAGCTGGTGCTGTCCAAGGACGTCGCGGCCGTCGTCGAGCAGTACATCGAAGCGGACGTCACGAGCTTCCTGGGGGCGCACGGTCTGACGACGGCAGACATCGGCGCCTTCGTGAGCCATCCCGGCGGCCCCAAGGTCATCGAGGCCATCAACGCGGCGCTCAGCCTGCCGCCCGAGGCCCTCGAACTCACCTGGCGTTCGCTGGGCGAGATCGGCAACCTCTCGTCGGCCTCGGTGCTGCACGTGCTGCGTGACACCATGGCCAAGCCGCCGCCGAGCGGAAGCCCCGGTCTGATGCTCGCGATGGGTCCAGGATTCTGTTCCGAACTGGTGTTGTTGCGTTGGCACTGATCCTGGCCCGCGTGCTCCCGTTCCAACGGTAGGCATGACGAAGGACCCATCGCGCAGGTACCGCCATGAGTGACACGAGAGGCCGCGTTCGATGAACGGCAACACCGAAGAGCTGATCAAGGCTCTTCGCCAGTCGCTGAAAGACAACGAGCGGCTCAAGCGCGAGAACCGCCAGCACCTTTCCGCCGCGACCGAACCGGTGGCGGTGGTCGGCATGGCCTGCCGGTACCCGGGCGGCGTGAATTCACCAGAGGCTTTGTGGCAGATGGTGGTTGAGGGCCGCGATGTGGTCTCGGACTTCCCCGAGGACCGCGGCTGGAACCTCACCGGTCTGTTCGACGCGGATCCCGACGCCGTGGGCAAGTCGTACGCGCGGTGCGGCGGGTTCCTCTCGGATGTCGGCGATTTCGATGCCGCGTTCTTCGGGATCGCCCCCAGCGAGGCGCTGGCCATGGACCCCCAACAGCGCCTGCTGCTCGAGGTGTCCTGGGAGGCGTTGGAGCGGGCCGGGATTGACCCGGCCACGCTGCGCGGCTCGGCGACGGGAGTGTTCGCCGGGATCTTCCACGGCTCCTACGGGGGTCAGGGACGGGTGCCGGGACACCTGGAGCGCTACGGCCTGCGCGGTTCGACGCTCAGTGTCGCCTCGGGCCGGGTGGCCTATTCGCTGGGGTTCGAGGGCCCGGCCGTCTCGGTGGACACGGCGTGTTCGTCGTCGCTGGTCGCGCTGCACCTGGCGGCGCAGTCGTTGCGTTCCGCCGAGTGTGATCTCGCGCTGGCCGGCGGCGTGACCGTGATGGCCACCCCGGCGATGTTCATCGAGTTCAGCCGGCAGCGCGCGCTGGCCGCCGACGGCCGGTGCAAGGCCTACGCGGGTGCCGCCGACGGCACCGGGTTTTCCGAAGGCGTCGGGGTGCTGGTGCTGGAACGGCTGGCCGATGCCCGCCGGCACGGGCATCCGGTGCTCGCGGTGGTGCGCGGGTCCGCGGTGAACCAGGACGGCGCCTCCAACGGCCTGGCGACGCCCAACGGACCGTCGCAGCAACGGGTGATCCGGGCGGCGCTGGCCAACGCGCGGCTGGACACGGCCGACGTCGATCTGGTCGAGGGTCACGGCACGGGCACCACGCTCGGGGATCCCATTGAGGCGCAAGCGGTTCTGGCGACGTACGGGCAGGACCGGCCGGCGGATCAGCCGCTGTGGCTGGGATCGATCAAATCGAACATGGGTCACACCTCGGCCGCCGCGGGTGCCGGCGGAGTGATCAAGATGGTGCAGGCGCTCCGGCACGGGGTGATGCCCAAGACGTTGCACGTGGATGAGCCGACGCCGCATGTGGATTGGACCGCCGGGGCGGTGTCGCTGCTGACCGAGCAGCGGCCCTGGCCGGCGGTGGACCGGCCGCGCCGCGCGGGAGTCTCGTCCTTCGGCATCAGCGGCACCAACGCGCACGTCATCGTGGAGCAATACGTCGGGGCGCCCGAAACCGCCGCGCGCCCAGGCGACGACGTAGTGGTGCCGTGGGTGCTCTCGGCCCGTTCGGGTGAGGCGCTGGCGAACCAGGCGGCCCGGCTGTTGGCTCGGGTGAAGGCCGATCCCGGTGTGCGGGTGCTGGACGTGGGCTGGTCGCTGGTCGCGACGCGGTCGCGCTTCGAGCACCGCGCGGTGATCGTGGGCGCCGACGGCGCGCAGTTGCTGCGCGGGCTGACGGCGCTGGCGGCAGGCGAGCAGGGCGCGGGCCTGGTGGTCGGGCGCGCGCAGCCGGTGGGCAAGACGGTGTTCGTGTTCCCCGGCCAGGGCTCGCAATGGGTCGGCATGGGCGCCCAATTGCTGGATGGCTCAAAGGTATTCGCCGAGCAGCTGCAGCGCTGCGCTCACGCGCTCGCCGAATACGTCGACTGGTCGCTGATCGACGTGATCCGCGGCGTCCCGGGCGCGCCCGGGCTGGACCGGGTGGACGTGGTGCAGCCGGCGCTGTGGGCGGTGATGGTGTCGCTGGCCGAACTGTGGCGATCGGTGGGCGTGCTGCCCGATGCGGTGATCGGCCATTCGCAGGGCGAGATCGCGGCGGCCTATGTGGCGGGTGCGCTGTCGCTGGAAGACGCCGCCCGGGTGGTCGCGCTGCGCAGCCGGCTGCTGGTGCGGTTGTCGGGCCGGGGTGGGATGGTCTCGTTGGCGTGCAGCCTGCCGCGCGCCGAGCAGCTGATCACCGGCTGGGGTGAGCGACTGAACATCGCCACCGTCAACGGCGTTGCGGCGGTGGTGGTCTCCGGTGAGGTGGACGCCCTGGCCCAACTGATGCAGCGGTGCGAAGCCGACAACATCCGCGCCCGCAAGATCGACGTCGACTACGCATCGCATTCGGCACAGGTTGACGCGATTCGCGAGTCCCTCGCCGACGCGCTGCACGGCCTCGCACCCCGGTCGTCGCCGGTCGCCTTCTTCTCGACGGTCACCGGTGAGCTGATGGACACCGCGGGGCTGAACGCCGACTATTGGTTCCAAAGCATCCGGCACACCGTGCAATTCGAGCGGGCGGTACGCAGCGCGTGCGACGCCGGCTATCAGGCGTTCATCGAATCCAGCCCGCATCCCGTGCTGATGGCCGCCATCGAGGAGACGATGCCGGACAGCGAGCGGGCGTGCGTCATCCCGTCGCTGGGCCGCGAGGACGGCGGCCTGGACCGCTTCTGGCGCTCGGCCGCGCAGGCGCACGTCGCGGGCGTGGCCGTCGATTGGCGCGCCGCGATGGCCGGCCTTGGTGGCCGGGCCGTCGACCTGCCGACGTACGGGTTTGTCCGGCAACACTTTTGGCTTCCGGGCGGGTCGACGGGGTCGCAAGACGTCGCCACCCTGGGCCTGGCCGCCGCCGAGCACGGGTTGCTCGGTGCGGTGGTGCCGCGACCCGATTCCGGCGGTGTGGTGCTGACGGGCCGGCTGTCGACGGCGGCCCACCCGTGGCTGGCCGATCACGCGGTGGGCGAGACGGTGCTGTTCCCCGGCGCCGGATTCGTCGAGTTGGCCATCCGCGCCGGCGACGAGGTCGGCTGTGAGGTGATCGACGAGCTGACCTTGTCCGCCCCGTTGCTGCTGCCCCCGGCCGGGGGCGTGCAGGTGCAGCTGGTGGTCGGCGCGCCCGACGGTTCGGGGTCGCGACGATTGGCGGTGTATTCGGCTGGTGCCGAACCGGATTCGGAATGGGTACTGCATGCCGAGGGGCTGCTGCGGCCGGGCGCGGTGACGCCGGCCGGGGACTTCTCGATCTGGCCGCCCGCCGGGGCGAGCGCGGTGGACGTCACCGGCGCCTACGCCCGGCTGGCGCAGCGGGGCTATGACTATGGCGGCGCATTCCGCGGACTGCGAGCCATGTGGCAGCGCGGGGACGAGCTCTTCGCCGAGGTCGTCGTGCCCGACGACGCCGGAACCCAGGACGGCGGCTTCGGAGTGCATCCCGTGCTCCTGGATGCGGCGCTGCACGCGATCGGCGTCGCCGCCGATCAGGACCAGACCGTGTTGCCGTTCTCGTGGCAGGGTGTGTCGTTGCACGCCTCGGGTGCGTCGCGGGCGCGGGTCCGGATTGCGCCGGCCGGCGGCGGTTCGGTGTCGGTGGAGCTGGCTGACGGGGTGGGACTTCCGGTGCTGTCGGTGCGCTCGCTGGCCATGCGCCCGGTCGCGGCCGAGCAGCTGACGGCGGTTCCCGCGCAGCGTTCCGAGGGATTGCTCGACGTGACGTGGTCGCCGGTCGCACTGGGCGCGGGCGGGGGCGGCGCCGAGCCCACGCTGTGGGAGCTGGGCGACCATGGCGGCGACGTGGTGAAGGCGGTGCACGCCGCGGCCGCCGAGATTCTGGCGGCGCTGCAATCGTGGCTGCGCGACGACAACGCCGGGGTGCTGGCCGTGCAGACCCGCGGAGCCGTCGCCCTTGCCGGCGAAGAGGTTTCGGACCTGGCCGGCGCGGCGGTGTGGGGCCTGGTGCGCTCGGCGCAGGCCGAGCATCCCGGCCGGATGGTGCTGATCGACTCCGATGGCTCGGTGGACGCCGGCACGGTGATCGACTGCGGTGAGCCGCAAGTGGTGGTGCGCCAGGGCGTGGCGTACGCGGCGCGGCTGCGGCCGGTGCGGTCGGGCGCCGCCGTCGCGCTCCCTTCCGCCGGCTGGCGGTTGGATGCCGGTGGCGAGGGCACGCTGGAGGACCTGATCGTGAGTCCTTGCGCGCGAACCGAATTGACCGGCGGGCAGGTGCGGGTCGCGGTGGCCGCGGTCGGCGTCAACTTCCGCGACGTCCTGGTGGCCCTGGGGATGTATCCCGGCGGCGGCCAACTCGGTGCCGAGGGCTCCGGCGTGATCGTCGAGGTGGGACCCGACGTGACCGGGCTGGCCGTCGGTGACGCGGTGATGGGGCTGCTCGGCGTCGTCGGTTCCGAGGCCGTGGTGGATCAGCGCGTGGTGACACCGGTGCCGGCGGGCTTGTCGCTGGTGGCGGCCGCGGGTGTGCCGGTGGTGTTCCTGACGGCGCTGTACGGGCTGTCGGTGCTGGGCGGGCTGCGCGCCGGCGAGCGGGTCTTGGTGCACACCGCGACCGGCGGGGTGGGCATGGCCGCGGTGCAGCTGGCCCGGCACTGGGGCGCTGAGGTGTTCGTCACGGCCAGCCGCGGCAAGTGGGACACCCTGCGCGCGATGGGATTCGACGACGACCACATCGGCGATTCGCGCACGACGGAGTTCGAGGCGAAATTCGCGGCGTTGATGGCGGCCGCCGGTGGTGCCGGGTTCGACGTCGTGCTCAACTCGCTGGCCGGTGAGTTCACCGACGCGTCGTTGCGGCTGTTGGCGCCCGGCGGACGATTCATCGAGATGGGCAAGACCGATGTGCGCGATCCGCACGCCATCGCCGACGAGTATCGCGGTGCGGTGTATCGGGCGTTCGACCTGATGGAGGCCGGCCCCGACCGCACCGCGGCCATGCTGGCCGAGATCGTGGGGCTGTTGGCCGAAGGCGTCGTGAAACCGCTGCCGCTGAAAACCTTTGACGTCCGCTGCGCCTCAGCGGCCTATCGCTACGTCAGCCAGGCGCGCCACATCGGCAAGGTCGCGCTCACCGTCCCGTCGGGGCCCGGCGAGGTGCTCAGCGGCTGCGGCGGGGGTCTGGCGGGCGCCAGCGTGGTGATCACCGGTGGCACCGGCATGGCCGGTTCGGCGCTGGCCCGCCACCTCGTCGACCGCTACCGGGTCGCGCATGTGGTGCTGGTCAGCCGGTCCGGCGCACAGGCCGCCGGGGTCGCCGACCTGGTGGCCGGGCTGCAGGAGGCCGGCGCGCAGGTGTCCGTGGTGGCCTGCGATGTCGCCGACCCCGACGCGGCATCGGCGATGCTGGCCCAGATACCGGCGCAGTATCCGCTGCGCGGAATCGTGCACGCCGCGGGCATTCTCGACGACGGGCTGATCTCGTCGCTGACCCCGGATCGGGTGGACGCGGTCCTGCGCGCCAAGGTCGACGGGGCCTGGAACCTGCACGAGCTCACCCGGCACCTGGATCTCTCGGCGTTCGTGGTGTTTTCGTCGATGGCGGGGATCGTGGGAACCCCGGGTCAGGCCAACTACGCGGCGGCCAACAGCTTCCTCGACGGGCTGGCCGCCTATCGGCGCGCCCACGGACTGGCCGGCCTGTCGCTGGCCTGGGGCCTGTGGGAGCAGGCCTCGGCGATGACCGCGCACCTCGGGGATCGCGACAGGGCCCGGATGAGCCGGATCGGGCTGGCGCCGCTGTCCACCGCCGCGGCGCTGGCGGCGTTCGACGCCGCGATGTTGGTCGACGCCCCGGTGCTGGTGGCCGCGCGGGTGGATCGGGCAGCCCTGTCCGACAACATCGCCGCGCTGCCCGGACTGCTGCGCGAACTCGTGGCCGGTCCGACCCGGCGCGTCATCGACGACACGGACGTCGCCGCGTCGACGACGGGGCTGTCGGCGCGCCTGCACGGGCTGACGCCGGCGGCGCGACAGCGCGAGCTCGTCGACCTGGTGTGCGGCAACGCGGCGATGGTGCTGGGCGTGCCCAATCCGGCGGACATCGACGCCGGCCGCGCCTTCCAGGAGCTCGGGTTCGATTCGCTGACCGCCGTCGAGCTGCGTAACCGGCTCAAAAACGCCACGGGCCTGACCCTTTCGCCGACGCTGATATTCGACTATCCGACACCCACCCTGCTGGCCGCGCACCTCGACACCCAACTCGCCGGCACCGCCGACGAGCAGCCGAACCTGATGGGCCGCTTCAACGACATCACCCGCGAACTGCAGGCGCTGCTCGCGGCGCCCACCTGGAATGCCGAGGACAAATCGGTGCTGCGGGCCCGCATTCACAACCTGCTCGCCGCGCTCCCGCCGGGTGATGTCTCCGATGCCGAACACCTCGACGATGACCTCGACGCCGCCACCGAAAGCCAACTCTTTGCGATCCTCGATGAAGAACTCGGCCGCTGATACCCCGCAAGGAGCAACGATGCCGGGCACCTCGCAACACGTCGACTACCTGAAACGCCTCACGGCGGATCTCAGGCGGACCCGGCGGCGTGTCGCGGAACTGGAGGGCCAGCTCTCTGAGCCGGTCGCGGTGGTGGGCATGGCGTGTCGCTACGCCGGTGGCGTCGAATCGCCAGAAGACCTGTGGCAACTCGTGATCGAAGGCCGCGATACGGTGTCGGACTTCCCGGCCGACCGCGGCTGGGACATCGAGGGGCTGTACGACCCCGACCCCGACACCAAGGGAAAGATGTACACCCGGCAGGGCAGCTTCCTGCAGGACGCGGGTGACTTCGACGCCGGATTCTTCGGCATCGGGCCCAGCGAGGCGCTGGCCATGGATCCCCAGCAGCGGATGATGCTGGAGATCTGCTGGGAAGCGTTGGAGCGGGCCGGAATTGACCCCTTCGCGTTGAGGGGCTCGGCGACGGGCGTGTTCGCCGGGGTGATCCACGCCGGCTACGGCGGCGAGGTGAAGGGCGAGCTGGAGGGCTACGGGCTCACCGGCTCGACGCTGAGCGTGACCTCGGGCCGGGTGTCCTACGTCTTGGGCCTGGAAGGCCCCGCGGTGTCGGTGGATACCGCCTGTTCGTCGTCGCTGGTCTCCATGCATCTGGCCGCGCAGTCGCTGCGGTCCGGGGAATGCGATCTGGCGCTGGCCGGTGGGGTGACCGTGATGGCCACCCCCGCGGCCTTCGTCGAGTTCAGTCGTCAGCGCGCCCTGGCCCCCGATGGTCGCTGCAAGGTGTACGCCGGTGCGGCGGACGGGACCTCGTGGTCGGAGGGCGCGGGCGTCCTGGTGCTGGAGCGGCTGGCCGATGCGCGGCGCCTAAGGCATCCGGTCCTGGGGGTGCTGCGCGGCACGGCGGTCAATCAGGACGGCGCGTCGAACGGGTTGACCGCGCCCAATGGGCCGTCGCAGCAGCGGGTGATCCGGGCGGCGCTGGCGAACGCCGGACTGACGGCCGCGGACGTGGATGTGGTCGAGGGCCACGGGACCGGGACGGTGCTCGGGGACCCCATCGAGGCCCAGGCGCTGTTGGCGACCTATGGGCAGGATCGTCCCGCGGAACGGCCGCTGTGGTTGGGGTCGATCAAATCCAACATCGGGCACACGTCGGCCGCGGCGGGGGTGGCCGGGGTGATCAAGATGGTGCAGGCGATCCGGCACGGGGTGATGCCCAAGACGCTGCACGTGGATGTCCCGTCGCCGCATGTGGATTGGTCGGCCGGCGCGGTGTCGCTGCTGACCGAGCCGCAGCCGTGGCCGGATAACGGTGGGATACGGCGGGCGGGCGTCTCGTCGTTCGGGATCAGCGGCACCAACGCGCACGTGATCGTCGAGCAGGCCCCCGAGCAACTCGACAGCGAGGCCGAACCGGTTGCAGGCCAATCGAATCCGGTGATCCCCTGGGTGATTTCGGCCCGGTCGCCCGAGGCGTTGGTCGGCCAGGCCCAACGACTGCTGGACCGGCTGAGCGCCGACGCGGACCTGCGGGCGGTGGATGTGGGGTGGTCGCTGGCGACCACCCGGGCGGCCTTCGAGCACCGCGCGGTGCTGGTCGGTGCCGACCGTGAGGCCCTGACGGCGGGGCTGGCGAGGCTGGCGTCCGGGCGGCCCGACCGGGGCGTGCTGGTCGGCCGGACCCGGTCGGCGGGCAAGCGGGTGTTCGTCTTTCCCGGCCAGGGCTCGCAGTCGCTCGGGATGGGCGCCGAACTGTACGACCGTTTTCCGATGTTCGCGCAGGCCTTCGACGAGGCGGTCGCGGCGGTGGACGCTCACGTGCGGCTGCCGCTGCGTGAGGTGATGTGGGGTTCGGACCCGGAGTTGTTGCAGAGCACCGAGTTCGCCCAGCCGGCGTTGTTCGTCGTCGAGATCGCGTTGGCCGCGCTATGGCAATCCTTCGGTGTGACACCGGATGTGGTGATCGGCCACTCGGTGGGCGAGATCGCCGCCGCGTGCGTGGCCGGGGCCCTGTCACTGCCCGATGCGGCGCGGCTGGTGGCGGCGCGCGGCAGGCTGATGGCCGGGCTGCCCGCCGGCGGGGTGATGGTCGCGGTGAACGCAACCGAAGGCGAGGTGGCTGGATTGCTGAACGGCGCCGTGAGCATCGCGGCGGTCAACGGCCCGCAATCGCTGGTGCTCTCCGGTGAGCAGGCCGCGGTGGGGGCGGTCGCGGACCGGCTGGCCGCCGGCGGCGCGAGGGTGCACCGGCTGGCGGTCTCGCACGCGTTTCACTCGCCGTTGATGGAGCCGATGCTGGGGGAGTTCGCGGCGGTGGCCGCCGATGTGTCGGCGGGTAAGCCGCGGATCGCCTTGGTGTCCAACCTGACCGGGGAATTGGCCGGCCCCGACTATGGGTCCGTCGCGTACTGGGTCGACCATGTGCGCAAGCCGGTGCGATTCGTCGACGGCGTGCAGCTGGCCGAGTCGTTGGGTGCCGGGGTGTTCCTGGAGGTGGGTCCGGGCGCGGCGTTGACGTCCGCGGTGGAGCAATCCCTGACGACCGACCGGGCGAGCTCGGTGGTGACCATGGCGAAGGGCCGCCCCGAAGTGGACTCGCTGCTGTGGGCCGCGGGGCAGCTGTTCACGGCCGGTGCTGACGTGCGATGGGCCGCGGCGTTCGCCGACCCCACCGCGCACCGTGTCGATCTGCCCACGTATGCCTTTGTGCGGCGCCGGTTTTGGCTGTCCAGCGATTCGGTGGGTTCGGCGAACATCTCCAGCCTGGGTCTGGCCGAGGCCGAGCACCCGCTGCTGGGCGCGGTGGTGGACCGGCCGGATTCCGGCGGTGTGGTGTTGACGGGCCGGCTGTCGATCGCCGCCCAACCATGGCTGGCCGACCACGCGGTGGCCGGCACGGTGCTGTTTCCCGGGGCCGGCTTCGTCGAGTTGGCGTTGCGGGCCGGCGACGAGGTCGGCTGCTCGGCGATCGAGGAGTTGACGCTGTCGGCGCCGCTGGTCGTGCCGGTGGCCGGGGTGGTGCACCTTCAGGTCGTGGTGGCCGCGGCCGACGAGGCGGGAACCCGCGCGGTCACGGTGTATTCGCGGGCCGCACAATCGGATTGGGTGTTGCACGCCGAGGGCGCGTTAAGCGACGGTGCGCCCGCACCGGCCGCCGACCTGTCGGTGTGGCCGCCGCTGGGGGCGGACGCGGTGGACGTGACCGGCGCGTACGACGGCCTGGCGGGCCGCGGCTACGGGTACGGGCCGGCCTTTCGGGGATTGCGGGCCGTATGGCGAAGGGGGACCGAGACTTTCGCCGAGGTGGAACTTCCGCAACAGGCCGGGGTGTCGACCGGTGGGTTCGGCATCCATCCGGTGGTCCTGGATGCGGCGCTGCATGCGCTGGGCGTGGCCGACGAGCGGATCGAGACCGTCTTGCCGTTCTCGTGGCAAGGAGTGAGCCTCAACGCGGCCGGCGCGTCCCGGGTCCGGGTCAGGCTGGCGCCGGTCGGCGCCGGCGCCGTGTCGGTCGAGCTGGCCGACTCCTCCGGGCTCCCGGTCTTGTCGGTGCGCGAGCTGGTGACTCGTGCCGTGTCGGCCGATCAGCTGACCGCGGTCGTGGCGGCCCGCTCCGGTAGCGGTGAGTTGCTCGACGTGGTGTGGTCGCCGGTCTCGTTGCCCAACAACGACGTTGGCGCGGACGTCACCGTCTGGGAGTCACCCCCCGCCGACCCGGACGCGGTCACCTCGGCCTATAGGGCGACCCATGAAGCCCTGGGTGTGCTGCAATCCTGGCTGACGGGTGAGGCGGCCGGGGTCCTGGTGGTGCTGACCCGCGGGGCGGTGGGGCTGGCGGGTGAGGACGTCGTGGACCTGGCCGGTGCCGCGGTGCGGGGGCTGACGCGTTCGGCGCAGGCCGAGCACCCCGGCCGCGTGGTGCTGGTCGATACCGACGGGTCGCTCGACGTCGCCACGGTGATCGGTTGTGCCGAGCCGCAATTGGTGGTGCGTGACGGTGTGGCCTACAGCGCCCGGCTGAAGCCGGCCGACCAGCGACCCCTGCTGCAGCTGCCCGAACCGCCGTCGGTGTGGCGGCTGGCCGCAGGCGATGCCGGGACGCTCGAGGACCTGGCGGTGCAGGAACACCCGCCGGCGGCGCTGGAGGCCGGTCAGGTGCGGGTGACCGTCGCCGCCGCCGGGGTGAACTTCCGCGATGTGCTGGTGGCGCTGGGCATGTACCCGGGTGCCGCGCAGCTGGGCGCCGAGGGCGCCGGAATCGTCACCGAACTCGGCGCCGGCGCGACGGATTTGGCGGTCGGGGACTCGGTCATGGGGATCTTCGGGCTGGCCGGATCCGAGGCCGCGGTCGATCGCCGGTTGGTGACCCGGGTGCCGCGGGGTTGGTCGATGACGCAGGCCGCGGCCGTGCCGGTGGTGTTTTTGACGGCCTATTACGGGCTGTCGGTGCTGGCCGGCCTGCGCGCCGGGCAGCGGCTGCTGGTGCACGCCGCCACCGGCGGCGTGGGCATGGCCGCGGTGCAGCTGGCGCGGCATTGGGGCGCGGAGGTGTTCGCGACCGCCAGCCGCGGCAAGTGGGAAACCTTGCGCGCCATGGGATTCGACGAGGCGCACATCGCGGATTCCCGCACGCTGGACTTCGAACGGAAATTCGCCGGCGGCATGGACGTGGTGCTCAACTCCCTGGCGGGTGAGTTCAACGACGCGTCGCTGCGGCTGTTGGCGCCCGGCGGCCGCTTCATCGAGATGGGCAAGACCGACCTGCGTGACCCGGATGCCGTCGCGGCGGCCCATCCCGGGGTGACGTATCGCGCCTTCGATCTCATGGAGGCCGGCCCCGACCGCATCGCCGAGATGTTGGCGGAAGTGATGGAGCTGTTCGCCGGAGGGGCCCTCACGCCGTTGCCGGTCAAGGCATTCGACGCGCGCAGCGCCGCCGACGCCTACCGGTTTGTCAGCCAGGCCCGCCACATCGGCAAGGTCGTGCTCACCATGCCGGACGGGCCCGCCGGCCTTGCCGGCGGCACCGCGCTGATCACCGGCGGCACCGGCATGGCGGGTTCGGCGGTGGCGCGCCATCTCGTCGAGCGGCATCGGGTGCCGCACGTGCTGCTGGTCAGTCGCAGCGGTGAACGCGCCGACGGCATGGGCGAGCTGGCCGCCGAATTGCGGGAAAAGGGCGCATCGGTGTCCGTGGCGGCCTGCGACGTCGGCGACCGGGATGCCGTCGCGGCGTTGCTGACGCAGGTGCCCGCGCGGTACCCGTTGCGCTCGGTGTTCCACGCGGCGGGCGTGCTCGACGACGCGGTGATCGCATCACTGACGCCCGCGCGCATCGACACGGTGTTGCGGGCCAAGGTCGACGGTGCCTGGCATCTGCACGAGCTGACCCAAGGTCTGAATCTGTCGGCGTTCGTGGCGTTTTCGTCGATGGCGGGCATCGTCGGTGCGCCGGGTCAGGGGAACTACGCCGCGGCCAACAGCTTCCTCGACGCGCTGGCGGCGCACCGCCGCGCCCACGGTCTGCCGGGACTCTCGGTGGCCTGGGGGATGTGGGAAGAGACCTCGACGATGACCCAGCACCTCGGCGAGCGTGACAAGGCCAGGATGAGCCGGGCCGGGCTGAGCGCGTTGTCCACTCGGCAGGCGCTGGAGCTGCTCGATGCCGCGTTGCTCACCGAGCACCCGATGGTGGTGGGCACCCGGCTGGACCGGACGGCGCTGGCCCACCACAGCGACACGCTGCCGCCGCTGCTGAGCCAGCTGGCCACCCGCCCGGCCCGCCGGGTCCTGGAGCACACCGACATGGTGTCCCTGACGGGGCTGCGGGCGCGGCTGGAGGGCATGACCGCAGACCAGCGGCACAGCGAATTGGTGGAATTGGTCTGCAGCAACGCGGCCACGGTGCTGGGCCACAGTTCCGCGGACGTGAACGCCGACGACGCGTTCCAGGATCTCGGGTTCGATTCGCTGACCGCGGTCGAACTGCGCAACCGGCTGAAAATCGCGACCGGGCTTACCCTTTCGCCCACGCTGATCTTCGACCAGCCCACACCGGGCGCGCTTGCCGAACACCTCGGCACCCAGCTGGCCGGCAGCGCTCCCGGCGCGACGGCTACGGCCGCCACGCCGCCCGATCGCATGGCCCGCTTCAACGACATCGCCCGGGAGCTGCAGGCGCTGCTCAACCAGCCCGATCTGAGCCCAGCCGACAAGGCGCAGCTCGTCACCCGGCTGGAAGGCCTGTTGACCACGGCGACCGGCCCCGCGCCGGCCCCGCTGCTGGAACACCCCGAGGACCCGTTCGACGACGACATCTCCACCGCCACCGAGAGCCAGCTGTTCGCGATTCTCGACGACGAAGTCGGCCCCTGACCTTGGCCTCGACAGACGTAGCGATCATCGGGCTGGCATGCAGGTTCCCGGCCGCGGCCGGACCCAGCGCGTTCTGGCGCCTGATCCGCGACGGGCGGGAGGCCACCCGGTTCACCGGCGACGCGGCCGAATTCGACGCCGACTTCTTCAACCTGTCGCCGCGAGAGGCCTGCGCGATGGATCCGCGGCAACGCCTGGCCCTCGAGCTGACCTGGGAGTTGCTCGAAGACGCCTTCGTGGTGCCGGAAACGCTGCGGGGAGAACCGGTTTCGGTGTTTCTCGGGGCGATGACGGATGACTACGCCGCACTGACGCTGCGCGATCTCGCCGACAACCTGGACCACCACACCTTCACCGGGATCAGCCGGGCGATGATCGCCAACCGCATCTCGTACGCCTTCGGGTTGCACGGGCCCAGCATGACCGTCGATTCCGGCCAGTCGTCTTCTCTGGTGGCGGTCCACCTCGGCTGCGAAAGCGTCGCCACCGGCCAATCCGCGCTGGCCATCGCGGGCGGGGTCCACCTCAACCTGGCCGACGAAATCGGCATGCTGGAACGCGAATTCGGCGCGGTCTCGGTCTCGGGTCACACCTATGCGTTCGATCAGCGCGCCGACGGCTACGTGCGCGGTGAGGGTGGCGGACTGGTGCTGTTGAAGCCCTTGCCCGCGGCGCTGGACGACGGTGATCGCATCCACGCGGTCATTCGCGGCGGCGCCGTCGGCAACGCCGGGCACAGCGCAACCGCCCAGACCGTGCCGTCGGCGCGCGGCGAAGCGGACGTGATCCGGCGCGCGCTCGCCGATGCCGGACTGCGGGGCGGCGACATCGACTACATCGAGGCGCACGGCACCGGGACCAAGGTCGGCGACGCGATCGAAGCCCAGGCGCTGGGGGAGATCTTCGCCGAGCGCGCCCGCGATCCGGTGCGGGTGGGATCGGTCAAGACCAACATCGGCCACGCCGGCAGCGCCGCGGGAATCGCGGGCCTGCTCAAGGCCGTGCTGGCGATCGAACACGCCGCAATCCCGCCCAGCCTCAACTACGCCGAACCCGAGCCCGAGCTCAATCACCTTGGGCTTCAGGTCAACACCGCGCTGGCGCGGTGGCCGCCGGTGGATCGCCCGCGCCGGGCCGGGGTGTCCTCGTTCGGCATGGGCGGCACCAACGCGCACCTCATCGTCGAGCAGTTCGAGCAGCCCCCAGCCCAGCCGGAGATACCGCCCGCGGATGCGGACGAGGTAGTGCCGTGGGTGCTGTCGGGCCGCTCCGAACAGGCGCTGGCCAACCAGGCGCGGCGGTTGTCGGCCTATCTGGCCGACCGGGCCGAGGTGAGCCCCCTCGACATCGCCTGGTCGTTGGTCAGCACGCGGACGCTCTTCGAGCACCGCGCGGTGGTGGTGGGCGGCGATCGTGCCGCGCTGGCAACGGGTTTGGCGGCCCTCGCGGCGGGGGAGTCCCGGCCGGGCTTGGCGGTGGGCCGGGCCAGGCCTCCGGGGTCGTTGGGCAAGACGGTCTTTGTGTTCCCGGGTCAGGGGTCGCAGTGGCTGGGGATGGGGCGGCAACTGTATGAGCGGTTCGACGTGTTCGCCTGTGCCTTCGACGAGGCCGCCGCGACCGTAGACGCCCATCTGCGAATGCCGCTGCGTGAGGTGATGTGGGGCAGCGACCCGGAGTTGTTGCGTAACACCGAGTTTGCCCAGCCCGCGTTGTTCGTGATTGGCATCGCGCTGACGGCATTGTGGCAGTCCTTCGGTGTGACACCGGATGTGGTGATGGGGCACTCGGTCGGCGAGATCACCGCGGCGCGCGTCGCCGGGGTGCTGACGCTCGCGGACGCGTCGCTCATGGTGGCGGCGCGGGGACGGCTGATGGCCGAGCTGCCGGCCGGCGGGGTGATGGTGGCGGTCGGCGCCGCCGAGCCCGAGGTGGCCGGCTTGCTGAACGACGGAGTGAGCATCGCGGCGGTCAATGGGCCCGACGCGGTGGTGCTTTCGGGCGCACAGACGCCGGTGGACACGCTGGCGGATCGGCTGGCCCGGGAGGGCCGGCGCGTGCACCGGCTGGCGGTGTCGCACGCGTTTCATTCGCCGTTGATGCAGCCGATGGTGGCGGAATTTTCCGCGGCGGTAGCCGGCATCGAGGTAGGGGAGCCACGAATCGGGTTGGTGTCCAACGTGACCGGCCAGCTGGCGGGCGCCGGCTACGGGTCGCCGCAGTACTGGGCCGAGCACGTCGGCCGGCCGGTCCGATTCTTCGAGGGCGTGCGCGCCGCCGAGCAGGCCGGCGCCGGGATCTTCGTGGAACTGGGTCCGGGTGCGGCCTTGACGGCGGCGGTGGACCAATCGCTGAGCGCCGAGCGGGCGGTCTCGGTGCCCAGCATGGCCAAGGATCGGCCGGAGACGGAATCGCTGCTGGGCGCGGCCGGCCAATTGTTCACCCGCGGCCTCGACATGAACTGGGCGGGCGTGTTCGCCGGGCTGAACGCGCGACGCGTCGAGTTGCCGACGTATGGCTTTGCGCGGCAGAGGTTTTGGCTGGGCGCCGAAGGTGCCGACGTGACGGGGGCTCCGCCCGCGACGGCTTCTCGAACGCCCGACCTGGCGCACCGGCTGGTCGGACTGGCGCCCGACGACCAGCACCGTGTGCTGGTCGAGCTGGTCTGCGAACACGCGGCGGCGGTGTCGGGCCATCCGGACGGCCACGCCATCGACCACGACCGCGCCTTCGGCGACCTCGGCTTCGACTCGATGATCGGGGTCGAACTGCGCAACCGCCTCACCAGCCATACCGGCCTGGCCTTGTCGCGAACGCTGATCTTCGATTACCCGACGCCGGCCGCGCTGGCCGATCATCTTCGCCGGCAACTACTCCACGACGAGCCGGCGGAATCGGACGAGGAAAAAATTTGGTCGGCACTGCGCAAAATTCCGGTACGCGAGCTTCGAAGAACGGGATTGCTCGAAAAACTTTTATTGCTCGCGGGCACGCCGGAAACGGCCGTCTCCGATGCAAGTGCCGGTGCCGACGACATCGACGCGTTGAGCCCCGATGCGTTGATCGCGATGGCGCTCAGCTCGGCTGACGAGGAAGACAGCGAATGATGAATTTCCCGCTGGCGGAGATGATTACGCCGCCGCGGAGATCATCTAATACGACATATGTTGAATACGTTGAATTTTTGCGAGACCGAACCGTACCGCATAAACTTTCGTGTTTAGGGGGAGTGTTTCTGCTGGTTGGCAATCAAGAAGGTAGAAGATGAGCGTCATCGCGGGTGTTTTCGGCGCGTTGCCGCCACATCGGTACAGCCAAAGCGAAATCACCGACCAGCTCGTCGAGTTGCCGACCTTGAAGCAGCACGAAGGGATCGTCCGGCGGCTGCACGCCGCCGCCAAGGTCAACAGCCGCCACCTGGTGCTGCCCCTTGAGCGCTACCACGAGCTGACCGACTTCAGCGCGACCAACGAGATCTTCATCGACAAGGCCCTGGAGCTGGGCTGCGACGCGCTGCTGGGCGCGCTCGACGAGGCCGGGCTGCAGCCGCAAGACATCGACATGATCGCGACCACGACCGTCACCGGCATCGCGGTGCCGTCCCTCGACGCCCGGCTCGTGGGCCTCCTCGGCCTGCGCCCGGACGTGCGCCGGATCCCGATGTTCGGGCTGGGCTGCGCGGCAGGGGCCGGCGGCGTGGGACGGCTACACGATTACCTGCGGGGTGCGCCCGACGGCGTCGCCGCCCTGGTGTCGGTCGAGCTGTGCTCGCTCACCTTCCCGACGGTCAGGCCGACCGTGTCGGGCCTGGTCGGCACGGCGATGTTCGGCGACGGCGCCGCGGCCGTGGTCGCCGTCGGCGACCGTCGCGCCGAGCAGCTGAATTCCGCCGGACCCGACATCGTGGATTCGCGCAGCCGGCAGTATCCCGAATCGCTGCACATCATGGGCTGGAACATCGGCTCGGACGGCATGCAGCTGGCGATGTCCCCGGACCTGCCGAAGGTGATCGACCGCTACCTGGCCGACGACGTGAACAGCTTCCTCGCGGCGCACCGGCTGACGAAGGACGACATCGGCGCCTGGGTCACGCACCCCGGCGGCCCCAAGGTGATCAACGCGATCGCCACCAGCCTCGAACTGCCACCGGAGGCGCAGGAATTGACCTGGCGCTCGCTCGAGGAGGTCGCCAACCTGTCGTCGGCGTCGGTGCTGCACATCCTGCGCGACACCATCGCCAAACCGCCGCCCGGCGGCAGCCCCGGGCTGATGCTGGCGATGGGCCCCGGCTTCGGCTCCGAACTGGTGTTACTGCGCTGGCACTGAGCGCTTGACGGCGTCGCGAACTCTGCTGCGCGCCAGCACTATTCGAGCAGCTCGGAGAGCTCCAGCCAGCGGCTCTCGGTCGCGGCCACCTCGTCTTCGAGCGCACGCAGCTCCTGGGTGAGCCGGGTGATGCCGACATGGTCGGACTGGTCGTGCGCGGCGAGTTCGTTGTGCTTGTCCTCGATCCGGTCCGCCAGCCGCGCGAGCTGGCGATCGACGGAGGCCACCTCTTTTTCCGCGGCGCGGCGTTGTGCGCCCGACATCGCTTGGGGGGCGGGCTCGGACGGCCGCGATGATCCGGCGGGCGCCTCCACGGCGCGCCGCTCGGCCAGCCGTAGATACTCGTCGACACCGCCGGGCAGATGCCGCAACCGGCCGTCGAGCACCGCGTATTGCTGATCGGTGACCCGCTCCAGCAGGTAGCGGTCGTGCGAGACGACGATCAGCGTGCCCGCCCACGAGTCCAGCAGGTCCTCCATCGCGGCCAGGGTGTCGGTGTCGACGTCGTTGGTCGGCTCGTCGAGCAGCAACACGTTGGGCTCGGACAACAGCGTGAGCATCAGCTGCAGCCGCCGCCGCTCACCGCCGGAGAGATCCTCGACGCGGGCCGACAGCTGACCCCGGCCGAAGCCGAGCCGCTCCAGCAGCTGCGCCGGGGTGACCTCGCGGCCGTCGACCTGATAGCCGCCCGGCAGCCTGCCCAGCACATCGGCGATCCGGTCGCCGCCGACCGAGGCCAGGGCATCGCCCTGCTGGTCGAGCACTGCCAGCCGCACGGTCTTGCCGCGCTTGACCCGTCCGGCGTTTGGGGTGATGGTGCCGTCGATCAGCCCCAGCAGCGTTGACTTGCCGGCGCCGTTGGCTCCGACGATGCCGGTCCGCTCGCCGGGGGCGATCCGCCACTCGATGTCGCGCAGCACCGGGCGGCCCCCGTACGAGACCGACACGTCGAGCAGGTCGACCACGTCCTTGCCCAGCCGCGCGGTGGCCAGCTTGGCCAGCTCGACGGTGTTGCGCAGCGGCGGCACGTCAGCGATCAGCTGGTTGGCCGCCTCGATCCGGAACTTGGGTTTGGACGTCCGCGCCGGCGCCCCGCGGCGCAGCCACGCCAGCTCCTTGCGCATCAGGTTCTGCCGCTTGGCCTCGGCGGCGGCGGCCATCCGGTCCCGTTCGACGCGTTGCAGGACGTAGGCCGCGTACCCGCCGTCGAACGGTTCGACGATCCCGTCGTGCACCTCCCACGTCGTGGTGGCGACCTCGTCGAGAAACCAGCGGTCGTGGGTCACCAGCAGCAGCCCGCCGGTGTTGCGCGCCCAGCGTTGGCGCAGATGGCCGGCCAGCCAGGTGATGCCCTCGATGTCCAGATGGTTGGTGGGCTCGTCGAGTGCGATGACGTCCCATTCGCCGATCAGCAACCTGGCCAGCTGCACCCGGCGGCGCTGGCCCCCGGACAGCGTGGCGACCGTTGCCTCCCAGGCGATGTCGGAGACCAGCCCGGCGACCACGTCGCGGACCCGCGCGTCGCCGGCCCACTGGTGTTCGGCGGCCTCGCCGACGAGGGTGTAGCCCACGCTGCGGTCGGGGTCCAGGGTGTCGCCCTGGCTCAGCGCGCCGACGCGCAGCCCGCTGCGCCGGGTGACCCGGCCGGAATCGGGCTCCTGTTGGCCGGTCAGCAGCCGCAGCAGGCTGGATTTGCCGTCACCGTTTCGACCGACGATGCCGATGCGCGCGCCATCGTTGACCCCGAGCGTGATCGATCCGAAGACCACCTGAGTCGGATATTCGAGGTGTACGGCCTCAGCTCCAAGTAGGTGTGCCACTGGGCCGACCCTAGCGGTGCGCCGCTAGCCCAGGGTCAGCAGCGCCTGGTCAACCTGGCTTTGAGTTTCCGACGAGGCCTTGCTGGCCACGGCGTCCAGGAAGCGGCTGGCGACGTCGCGCAGCTTGAGGTTCGTCTCCTGGGACCGCCACACCAGAATGTCGAACGCACGCTCGGCCGAGATGCCGTAGGCGATCATCAGCACGCCCTTGGCCTGCTCGATGCGCGCCCGGGCCTCGGCCACCGCCGAGAGGACGTTGGTGATATCGGAGTGCAGTGAGTCGGTGACGTCGACGTAGAACCCGGACGTGCCGGCCAACGCACCGCTGCCGTCGAGCATGCGATCGCCGGTGACGACGACGCAGCGGGTGCGCCCGGCGGCGTCGATGATGCGGTGCCGGCTGCTGAACGGCTTCCCCTTGGTCACGCGGTCCAGCACGGCGGCCACCCGCTCCCGGTCTTCGGGGTGTTTGTGTTGCAGCAGCAGTTCCGTGGTGGGCTCCACCTGTCCCGGCTTGTAGCCGTGCATGCGCGCCACCGCATCCGACCACTCCCAGCGATGGCCCTCGAGGTAGAACCAGAACCGGCCGACGCGCTGTGGCTCGCCGAGACCCAACACCAGGTCGACCGCGCTCAGATCGCCTCCCTCGACGACGTCGGACACCAGCGCCTCGCGGCACTCAACGGTTTCGTCGTTGAAGCTCCCCGTCATCACGTTTCCCCAATCCCCTTTGTGAAAACCTTGGCGTATCGATTCCCGTTTTTGCGCGGGTTAATACCTCGCCTCACGGCGCGCATGAGAGTGCCTGTCGTCAGGCCGTCCGGTAGCGCTCGGCGTCGTGGTGTTTGAACTCCAGGCCGAACCCCGGCCGGTGTTGATCGGGCCGCAATGCGCCGCCATCGGGCGGCAGCGCGCCGTCGAAGAGCATGTGTTCGATGCGGTGGTGGTCGTGGAAATACTCCAGATGCCGCAGGTTCGGGATGGTGGTGGCGACGTGGGCGTGCAGGTTGGGAGCGCAGTGCCCCGAGACGTCCACGTTGTAGGAGGCGGCGACGGCCGCGGCGCGCACCCAGTCGGTGATGCCCCCGCAGCGAGTGACGTCGATCTGCAGGCAGTCGACCGCGTCGGCGGCGAGCATGCGGTTGAAGTAGGCCAGGTCGTAGCCGTATTCGCCGGCGGTGACGTCCGGCGTCACCTGGTCGCGTACCTCGCGCAGCCCATCCAGATCGTCGGAGGACACGGGTTCTTCGAACCACGTGACACCGTGGTCGGCCATCGCGTGGGCCACCCGGATCGCCTGCTTGCGGTCGTAGCCGCCGTTGGCGTCCACGTAGAGTTCGACGTCTGGCCCGATCACCTTGCGCGCCAGGGCAATCCGATCCAGATCGCGGCTCACGTCGGAGCCCCACGACTCGCCGATCTTGATCTTCACCCGTGGGATCTTCCACTCCTCGACCCAGCGTTCGAGCTGGGCGCGGGTCGTCCTTTCGTCGTAGGTTGTGAAGCCGCCGCTGCCGTAGATCGGCACTTCCGGGTGTGCCATGCCGAGCAGCCGGCATACCGGCAGCTCCAGCAACTTGCCCTTGAGATCCCACAGCGCGGTGTCAACCGCAGAGATCGCGCAGGAGGCCAGCCCGGGCCGCCCGTTGTTGCGCATCGCCGCGACCATCGAGGCCCACCGCGCCGGGATGTCCACGGCGCTGTAGCCGGTGAGCGCGCCGGCGAGCCTGCCGCCGATCAGCTTGGCGCAGGCCCCGTCGGCGTAGGTGTAGCCGATCCCGCGGTGGCCGCCGGCGGCAACCTCGGCCAGCACCAGCGTGGTCGACGTCCAGGACAGGGTGCCGTCGGCTTCCGGTGCGTCGGTGGGGATTTCGTAGACCTGCGCGGTGACCTCCTCGATCCGCGCGTCGGGTGTCATCGACACCACCGTCGCCCCGCCCGCGCCGCGAGCCACGCGCCCACCCCGGCGGCGCTCAGCGCGCCGGTGCCGCTGACGACGGGATGTTGGGAGGCCCACAGTTGCGGGCTGTGCGTGTGCGACTGGTCATCGAACTGGCCGCGCGGGCCGTGGTCGGTGCCCGGCTCCTGATCCAACGGCTGCCAGAGGTTGTTGGGCCGGTCGCCGCTGACGTGTTCCTTGGTCTGCTGGGAGTCGTATCCGGTGCGGCCGAGGTAGCGGTCCAGCAGCGGTGCGACGAACTTCTGGCCCAGCAGGGTCACCATGGTGGAGTCGCCGACCCAGAATTGTTTGCGCCCCGGATGATCGGCGGCGTACAGGACGCCGCGGGCGGCGACCTCGGGCTGGTAGATCGGCGGCACCGGCTGCGGATGGCGGGGCAGCCGGGACAGCACCCAGGAGAATTGCGGGGTGTTCACCGCGGGCATCTGCACGATGGTGATCCGCACCTTCGAGCCCTCGTGAAACAGCTCGCAGCGCACCGATTCGGTGAACCCGTTGACGGCGTGCTTGGCGCCGCAATAGGCCGACTGCAGCGGGATCGATCGCTGGCTGAGCGCCGAACCCACCTGCACGATGGTGCCGCGGTTGCGGGGGCGCATCTTGGCCAGTGCGGCCATGGTGCCGTGCACGTACCCGAGGTAGGACACGTCGGTCACGCGTTTGAACTCCTCGGCGCTGATCTCGGCGAACGGCGCGAACACGGACGTGAACGCGACGTTGACCCAGACGTCGATGGGACCGAAGGCGGCTTCCGCCTCGTCGGCGGCGGCGACGACGGCCGAGTGGTCGGCCACGTCGGTCGGGATGGCCAGCGCCTTGCCGCCGCCGGCTTCGACGTCACGTGCGGCCCCGTCGAGTCCGGCGGCGCCGCGGGCGAGCAGGACGACGTTGGCGCCGCGCCGCCCGAACTCCCTCGCGGTGGCGCGGCCGATGCCGGCGCTGGCTCCGGTGATCACCACGGTCTGTGTCATCGCAGTACTGCCTCTCGCTCGGTCGGGTGGTCAGTCATGGTGGGTGTCGTCGTCGGTGAGGGTGGCCGTGCATTCGAGCATCAGCGCGTGCGCGAATGCCTGGGGCAGGTTGCCGCGGAGCTGACGCTGCCGCACGTCGTACTCCTCGCAGAACAGCCCCGGCGGGCCGCACGCAGCGCGGTTGCGTTCGAACCAGCGCATCGCGCAATGACCATGGCCCACTTGGTCTTCGGCCAGCGCCATCATGAAGCCGCAGAGCAGGAAGGCGCCCTCGGCGTCGCCGAGGTCGCGCTCGTCGTGCCGGAAACGGTAGACGAACCCGTCGTCGGTGAGCTCCCGGCGAACGGCGTCCAGCGTGGCCCGGGTGCGCGGGTCGTCGACGGGCACGGCGCCGCGCACCGGTGGCAACAGCAGCGACGCGTCGACGCCCGTCAGCCGCGGGCTGCGCTGCCAATAGCCGTGCGGGTGCAGGCTGCTCGAGGCCGTGTCCGCCAGGATCGCGTCGGCCAGCGAAGCGCTGGCGGCCACCTCCGGACCGGCGCCGGCCAGCTTGGCGATGGCGCGCAACCCAGCGACACAGGCCAGCCGCGACTGCGTCCAGTGCTCGTTGCCGACCTCCCACACCCCGGCATCCGGTTCCCGCCAACGCTTTTCGATCGCTCCGATGGCCGCCTGTGCGGCGCGCCAACCCTCGCCGTCGAGCCGGTCGACGGCGCCCGCCTTGGCCAGCAGCTGCAGCGCCTCGCCGAACACGTCGAGCTGGAATTGCTGATTGACCCAGTTGCCGAGCTTGTCGGTGCCGCCGGGATAGCCGGGCAGATCGAGCGCTTCTTCGCTGGGCACCGCGCTACCGGTGACGGTGTAGGCCGGTTTGAGGTTTGGGCCGTCTTCGAGCAGCCGGGCACCGACGAATTCGACCGCGCAGTCCAGCAATTCGGTCGTGCCGACCGCGGCGGCGGCCATGCCGGCGTACACCTGGTCGCGGATCCAGGCGTAGCGGTAGTCGTAGTTCTGATTGGCGTGCAGACGTTCGGGCAGGCTCATTGTCGCGGCGGCCACCATGCCACCGCCGCTGCTGGTCAGCCCGCGCAGCACCGCGTAGGAGTGGCGTCCGTCGCGGGGGGCGATGGTGCAGTCCAGCCGCGGCACGCTGCGCTGCCAGGCGTCCGCGGTGGCGTCCCAGGCCAGGTCGGGGTCGGGGACCTGGTCGGGCAGTGCGCGTTCGGACACCTCCAGCACCAGATCGTGTCGCCGGCCCTCCTCGAGGGTGATCTCACAGGTGAGCAGTTCGCTTTTGTCATGCGCGGCTTTGATGGTGCTCACGTCGCAGCCGGCCAGCCAGCGCCAGCGCAACCGGCCCGACCGGCCGCTCCACACCCCGCCCTCAGAGGTCGGCCGGCCGAGGCCGTGCCGGCCGAACGCCGCACCAGGTGCCAGCAGCACCCGGATGCGCGCAGTGCCGCGGCACACCGTGAGGCGCCGCAGCAACACCACCCGGTCCGGGTCGCCCGGAAAGGCCAGCGCCTCACGGCATTCCACGGTGCTGTCGCGGGTCGTCCAGCGATTGCGCCAGATCAGGCTGCCCGGCTCGTAATAGCCGCCCCACACGTGCCGGACGTCGATCGGGGTGATCGCGTAAACCCCCCCGCCGCCAATGAGATTAGAGAAGACGGCGTCGGAGTCCCAGTGCGGCGCGCACATCCAGGCCACGTCACCCTGCGGCCCCAGCAGCGCGCCGCGCTCGCCGTCGGCGAGCAGTGCGTACTCACGCAGCACCCGAGGCGCGAAAATCGTGTCGACGTCCATCGTCTTGTCAGCCACGGGCTCCCGCCTCCGACCTCCGTCCCGCGGCGGTATCGATCTTCCCGCCGGCTAGCCGTTCGGCGAGCCGCGAGGCCAGCGCCATGATGGTCAGCGCGGGGTTCGCCGAGCCCTGCGTGGGGCACACCGAGCCGTCGGCGAGAAACAGGTTCGGCACGCCCCACACGCGTTGATCGGAGTCGACGACGGAATTCTGCGGGCTGGTGCCCATCCGGGCGCCGCCGATCAGGTGGGCGAACCGCTCGATGGTGAGCACGTCCTGGGCGTCGGCGGCGTGCAGGATGTCGCCGATCACCTTGGTGGAGTAGGCCATGTTGGCCTTGTCGTTGTCGCAGAGGGTGTAGTCGAACCGGGCCACCGGGATCCCGTACGGATCCTTCTCGTCGGCCAGCGTCACCCGGTTGTCCGGCAGCGGCAACAACTCGTTGAGCACGCCGACGGTCGCCCAGTGGTTGTAGTCACGCATGTACTCCCGCATGGCGCGACCCCAGTGCCCTTCGGCCAGCACGTGTTCGGCCCAGCCGATCGGCATCGGCGACACGGTTTGGATGGCGAAGCCGCGGGCGAACCCACGCGAGAGGTCGGTCTCGTAGTACTGTTCGGAGGTCACCTCCGGGGGCGGCGCCTTGTACATCCGGACCTCCTCCGACCACCGGCCGGCGGACTGGGTGGCACCCTGCACCATCACGTAGCGCCCGAGCTGATCGTCGTTGTTGCCCAGCCCGTTCGGGAAGCGCTCGCTGGCCGAATTCAACAGTAGGCGAGGTGTCTCGATCGAATACCCGGCAATGGCAACGACTTTGGCGCGTTGCAGCCGCTCTTTGCTGCCTATCTCGTCGTAGTAGACGACGCCGCGGGCCGCGCCGCTCTCGTCGAGCTCGACGCGCGAGGCCATGCAGTTGGCGCGGATCTCCACGGCGTGGGCCAGCGCGTCGGGCAGGTGCGTGACGTACGGGCTGGCCTTGGCGTTGACCTTGCAGCCCTGCAGGCAGTAGCCGCGGTAGATGCAGTGCGGCCGGTTGCCGAACGTGCCGTTGACGATGCCGACGGGCCCCACCCGCATCTCGATGCCGAGCTTGAGCGCGCCCCGCCATATCTTGGCGGCCGCACCCGAAATTGGGTGCGGTGCAAAGGGATAGCGGTGCGGATCGCCCCAAGGCCAGTTCTGGCCGGCCACCGGCAGCTCGAGCTCGACCTGCTCGTAGTGGCGGCGGATGTCCTCGTAGCGGATGGGCCAGTCCGCCCCGACCCCGTCCCGGGTGTAGGTCTCGAAGTCGCTGGGGTGGAAGCGCGGGGTGTACCCGGCGTAGTGCACCATGGACCCGCCCACCCCGCGCCCGGAGTTGTTCTTGCCCAGCTCGATTGGGTCATTGCCGCCGAGAATGCGTTTCTGCGTCCAGTACAGGGCATGCGCGCCGGCCTCATCGGACACCCAGTCCTCGTCGGGGTGCCAGAACGGGCCGGCCTCGAGGATCACGACCCGCCAGCCCTGCCGGGCCAGCCGCTGCGCCAGCACCGAACCGCCGGCCCCTGCGCCCACCACCACCAGGTCGACCTCGTCGTCGTCGGCGTAGCGGCGCATGGTCTTCTCACCGGGCAGGTCGCGCGAGTGCACGTCGAGCAGGAATCGCGAATCGTTGTCCTTCGGTTCGACCGCTCCCTTGAACAGGCCCCGCAAGAAGTCGCCCATCACAGCTCCCCGTTGTTCACGACTTGCACCGGATCCTCGTCGGTGGCGCCCGGGGTCTCGTACGGTTCGCGCGCGGCGGCCGGCCCGGTGGCACCACCGAGACGCATGAAACCGCGCGGGTAGGCCGGGCCGCCGAACCCGATCTCGTTCCACGCCCAGGGGTGGGAGTAGAAGCCGGACAAGGCCGCTCGCATGCAGACAGACCAGGCGCGCTTGACGTTCAGGCTCTCCCACACCCCGCCTTGCAGTTCCGCCTGCGAGAACTTGTCGATGATCGCCTCGCGGGTGGTGATGTCGGCCTCGGCGAATGACGGTGCGCCGTAGTGGGCCGAGGCCGTCTCGTCGAGCCCGCGCAGCACCAGCCGCCAGGTGTCGCGGTCGTCGGGCATGTCGGCGTACTGGTAGCCGTCGAGGCGGCCGTCGGCGAGCTTGGAGTCGACGGACTCGGCCACCGGAACCCGCGGGTCGACGTCCTGCGCCAGCACCGTGTCGCAGAACGCGCGCAGGCACGGCTCCTCGTCGGGCGTGAAAAACCGCAAGGGGCCGGGCGGTTCGAGCCGCGCCAGCACCACCTTCCGGGTGGCCTCGTCCCACTTGTCGGCGGTTTCCAGCACGTCGTAATCGGGATAGCGACCGATCATCTGCGGCGTGACGCCGCGGCGTTGCCTGGGCAGCCAGGACGGGTGTGGCGGCTTGCCGTCGGGGCGCAGGTTGGGCAGGTGGTCGGGGCGTGAGGTGTTGGCCATCTCAGACATCCCAGCGCCCTAACCGCGGAACCGTTCGCGGCGCAGGATCGACGCCAGCAACCCCATCCCGCCGACCATGCACATCAATCCCGGCGCCGCGATCGGCGGACCCATCGGCACGTTGTACGACGCGTTCTTCCAGCCACCCGGCTTGCGCGCGACGCCGCGGGCGTGCAGGTATTCGCCCATCAGTCCGTTGGCCGTATAGATGCCCGCGGTGATGGGCAGCCACAGTTTGGCCCAGCGCTTCGAGAACACCCCGCCGATTCCGGCGACGACCACCGGCGGGGTCACCACGATCGGGCTCCACATCCATTTGTTGCCGAAGCTGGCTTTGTAGTGCTCGAAGTAGATTTCGGCGGTCGTGACCAGAGCCGCCACGGCGGTCAGCCCGGACAGCGAGCGTTCGAATCGGCCGTGCGCGACGTCGTACAGCGCTCGGCCGGCCAGATGTTGAACCTCGCCGAGTCCGTCGCGGCCGGCGGTGCGGTCTTTCAACCGTCCGCCGTTGCCCAGCAACAACATGTGCATCCCTTTCTCGCTCGCGCTCGTGCCCGGCCGGCGATTACCGGCCGGGTGTGGCGTGGTTGATGAACTGGTTGGTCGCGGTGGGCGCGCCGAAGACACCGGATGACCGAATGAGTGCGCCGCCGATGCCAGGGTCGTCGAGCGAATCCGCCGACGTCGTGCCCATAAGCCACCTCGCCTTCGCGTTGGAAGGAACACGGTCTGGCCGGCTTCGGCCCCCGACACTGTCCGTGCAGTGACGGTCGCCGAAGCCCGCCCAGAAAACTGGAAGCGCCCAGCTGTGTCTTTCAACCGAGAAGGCCCCGACAACGCGTCGCGACCGAAGCGCAACCGCTGTGTACCCGGCGTCCTGCTGCGCAAACGGCGCCGCAGGCGGTTCTCAGCGTGCTTTCAGGAGCGGTGGTGGCGAGCGGGTTTGAGGCGCGCCGGCGCGGCAATCCTGCGGCGAGGACGGGGGCACGCTGATGGTGCAGACGAGAGACGATTCACTCGAATCCAGCGAGCAGACGCATGCCGTGGCGCAAGCGGTGCTTGCCGGGCAGCGGGCGGAGCAGGCGCGACAAGCGGCCGAGGTGGCAAGGCGACTCGCAGCGGACAGCGTGCAGGCCGCGGCCGCAAGTTTGGCGTTATCCGCGCAGAGTCAGGATCGAACCGCGCAGGCTTTCGAAGACGCGGCCGACCGCGGTGGACGTCGATGCGCGTTTTTGCGGGCCCACGCGGCCGAGCACCGCAGGTTCGCGGAGGAGGACCGGCGGATGGCGCAGCAGCTGCGACAAAGCGGGCTGAACTGGCTCGCCATGCAGGCTCGCCTCGATCGCTGGATGTCTCGGCATAACCTTGACTGACGCGTGGGCGGTTAATCACCTTGCGTGAGAAGGCATTTCGCGCAACCGCTTGAGCGTCAGACGCGCGGCCCGCGTCGAAATGGCCGGCGAGAGGCGGTCCAGGTACCACAGCGCCTTCCACCAGGCCGGCACGATGATGATCGCCTTGTTCCGCAGCACGGCACGAAGTACGCGGGCGGCGAAGTCGTCCGGTGCCATCGGCCGCATCGGCTCCCAGAACTTGAGCAGGTCCTCGTCGCTGGCGCCGGTGTTGGTCATCCGGCCGTACGTGCCGCCGGTGAGGATCGGGGTCCGGATCGCGCCGGGGCACAGCACCGACACCTTCACGTTGTGGCGCTCGGCCTCCACCCGCAACGCCTTCGACAGGGCGACGACGGCGTGCTTGGAGGCGGTGTAGCTGGCGGTGCCGGGGCCGGCCAGCAGACCCGCCATCGACGCGGTGTTCACGATGTGGCCCGAGCGCTGCCGGATCATGATCGGATACACCGCCTGGATGCCGTGCACCACCCCGTGCAGGTTCACGGCCAGGACGTCGTTCCAGTCGTCGAGGGTGTAGGAGTCGACCTCGCCGCCGACGCCGATGCCCGCATTGTTGAACAGGTAGTCGATGCGCCCGGATGTCTGCACCGCCTCGGCCACCGCGCCCTCGAACGCGGGGTAGTCGCGGACGTCGAGTTCGATCGCGTGGGCCTTCGTACCGCCGTTGCTGAGGCGTTGCGCCAGCTGCTGCGCCGCGGCCAGTTGGCGATCGGCGAGCCAGACCTCCGCGCCGCCCTCGACCAACTTGGTGGCCAGCGCGGCGCCGATGCCCGAAGCACCGCCGGTGATGAATGCGACCTTGCCCGACAAGCTCGACGTCATGAGGGAAGGATAGGCGTCGTCTGCCCAGCTAGGGCCGTTATTCAGGCGCTCTGACCACACTTGTCGGTGGCCCGTGGCATGCTCGAACGTATGTTCGAGTTCAGCCCGTGCGCGGGGTCGTCGCCGGAGGTGATTGCGTGGTTTGACGACCTTTTCGAGCGGCAGCGCCCGTCGACCACGTCGGAGTCCACGGCGTTGGTCGACGAGATTTGCGTGTCGGCGCGGGCGGAGAACCGGGCCGCGGCCGCCCAGCTGGTGGCGATCGGGAAGTTGTTCGCCTACCGCTTGTCGCGGTGCTCGGAGACCGAGGAGTGGGCGGTCGACACGCAGGAGGCGGTGGCCGCCGAGGTGGCCGCGGCGCTGCGGATCGGCCAAGGGCTGGCGGGGAGCCGGTTGCGGTACGCGCGCGCGATGCGCGAGCGGCTGCCGAAGGTGGGCGCGGTGTTCGCGGCCGGGGATATCGGCTACCTGATGTTTCAAACGATCGTGTTCCGCACCGACCTGATCACGGATCGCGACGTGCTGGCGGCGGTGGACGCCGAGCTGGCGGTCAACGTGGCGCGCTGGCCGTCGATGACCCGGGGGCGGCTGGCCGCGCAGGTGGACAAGGTCGTGGCTAAGGCCGACGCCGACGCGGTGCGGCAACGCAGGAAGTTCGTGGCCGATCGCGAGGTGTGGATCGCCGACGGCGTCGGGGGGATCGCCGAGATCCACGGCAGCCTGCTGACCCCCGACGCGCATGCGCTGGACAAACGGCTGGATGCGCTGGCGGGCACGGTATGCGAGCACGATCCGCGTAGCCGTGAGCAGCGCCGCGCTGACGCCTTGGGGGCGCTGGCGTGCGGGGCCGACCGGCTGGGCTGTCGCTGCGGGCGCCACAACTGCTCGGCAGGCCAGCGGCCGGCGCCAAGCCCGGTGCTAATCCACGTCATCGCCGAGAGGGCAACGCTCGACGGGATGGGTGCCGCACCGGCTTCAGAGGTGAACGCCGACGGACTCATCGCCCCCGAACTTGTCGCCGAGTTGGCCGTCTCGGCCAAACTTTCGCCGCTGGTGCACCCCGGTGATGCGCCTGCCGAGTCCGGTTATGTGCCGTCCAAGGCGCTGGCCGATTTCGTGCGGTGCCGGGATCTGACCTGCCGCTGGCCAGGCTGCGACCGCCCGGCGATCGACTGCGACCTCGACCATACGATCCCGTATGCCGACGGCGGCCGGACGCATGCGTCAAACCTCAAGTGCTACTGCCGTACTCATCATCTGGTCAAAACTTTCTGGGGATGGCGCGACCAGCAACTGCCCGACGGAACGCTGATCTTGACCTCGCCGGCCGGGCACACCTACGTCACCACCCCGGGCAGCGCGCTGCTGTTCCCCAGCCTGTGCCAGTCCACCGGCGCCCTGCCCGCCGCTGAAGCCGATCCGCCCCAGGATTACTGCGCCGAGCGCACCGCGATGATGCCCCGACGCACGCGCACCCGCGCCCAACACCGGGCCGCCCGCATCGCCACCGAGCGCAAGCACAATCGCCAGGCACGGCAACCGAAACGTCGAGAGCGCGAGCCCGCCTACTTCGGCCCCGCTCCACCTGCCGACGACGGCGATGATCCGCCCCCGTTCTAACGGGTCCACCGTCGACCCGAATGGGTGCAGCGGCTGATACCTAATCGGGGGAACCACCGCCCTTCTAGCTGCCCTGATGTGCCATGATGTCGGAGCTGTCAAGACTCAGGGAGCAGCAGTGGATCTCAATTTGCGGACAACCCCTGGCAATCACACACCTGGCGCGTGATCATCGGCTCCCGATCAACGGGCCTCACACACCAAAGGGGCAGCATGACCGACGTTCAGCGGAAGCAGAGAGCAAAAGAGCTGTTGCAGGCAGCAGAACAAGGTGATGCCGCGGCGGTTGACGCAATGATCAGCGACGACTTCACGTTCAAGTCGATGCGCCGTGCACCAATAAACCTCCCAACGGGCGAGCCAATGCCGACCGATTTCGATAGACAAGCATTTCTCAGTTTCGTGGGCAACATCCCAAGCTTCACCAACGACGGCTTGCACTTCAGTTATGACCTCGCCTTAAGCGACGGCGACTACGTGGCGGTCTTCGGCCAGTCGAACGCCACCGCACTAAGCGGGAAGAAGTATTCGAACATCTATAGCTGGTTATTTCACTTCGCTGGGAGCAAGGTCACGCATTGGCGAGAGTACTGCGACACGCACTTGATTTGCACGGTGCTATTCGGATAGAGACCGAGACCGCCATGACACTTGCGATGCTTCACGCGCGGTGTACGTAGGCGCAGCCTTCAGCGATCTGAAATGTTCTTTAGCAGGTCGGTATCACTAACTTTCCAATGCCTCCGCGCACCTGGCGAGGATGTTGAGGAAGCTTCGACGGACGAGTCGCGAGCTGACCGCATCCATCACCTTGCCACCCGAGCGAGCTGGGTAGGTGAAGGTAGAGAACCAGTCAACGTGTGTGCCGTCCGGTGAGGGGGTGAACGCCATGGTGCCACCCTCATGGTCGATCGCGGGAAAGGAGCGAATAACGCGGTAGGAGTAGCTCCGTGGGAAGTCATAAGCGGTGATCTCCTCCCGGAACCAGGTGTTACCGAACCCGTTCACCTCTCGTGCCGCGCCCACTTCGGGCGATCGATTTTCTAGATAACCGGCCTTGAAACCAATCTTTGAAGCCAATGGCGAGGCGAAATTCGCTGGGTCGGCCAGCCAGTTGAAAACGCGTTCCTGGGAAGCAGCGATAGTGCGGTCGACGTGAAGTTGGACCACGAGACACCCAGCCTTCCGTGTTGCTATCCGCCCAGATGCTATCTACTTTCACCGGCCTGTACAGGCAAGTCTCATTGGTGCGCACCCAACCGATCTGAAGTGTCCTGCGGCCAGTCGCTACCACCATTTGATGAAGACGTTCTGGGGATGGCGCGACCAGCAACTGCCCGACGGGACGCTGATCTTGACCTCGCCGGCCGGGCACACCTACGTCACCACCCCGGGCAGCGCGCTGCTGTTCCCCAGCCTGTGCCGGTCCACCGGCGCCCTGCCCGCCGCTGAAGTGGACCCATCCCAGGATTACTGCGCCGAGCGCACCGCGATGATGCCCCGACGCACGCGCACCCGCGCCCAACACCGGGCCGCACGCATCGCCACCGAGCGCAAGCACAATCGCCAGGCGCGGCAACCGAAACGTCGAGAGCGCGAGCCCGCCTACTTCGGCCCCGCGCCACCTGCCGACGACGGCGATGATCCGCCCCCGTTCTAACGGGTCCACCGTCGACCCGAATGGGTGCAGCGGCTGATACCTAATCGGGGGAACCACCGCCCTTCTAGCTGCCCTGATGTGCCATGATGTCGGAGCTGTCAAGACTCAGGGAGCAGCAGTGGAACTCAATTTTTCGATGGTCACACGACCGGTCGAGCGGCTGATCGCCACCGCGCAGAACGGGCTGGAGGTCTTGCGGCTGGGGGGCTTGGAAACCGGTAGCGTGCCGTCGCCGTCCCAGACCGTCGAGAGCGTGCCGATGTACAAGCTGCGGCGGTATTTCCCGCCGGACAGCCGGCGCGGCCAATCGCCCGTCGGGCCGCCGGTGCTGATGGTGCACCCGATGATGATGTCGGCGGACATGTGGGACGTCACGCGCGACGAAGGCGCGGTGGGGATCCTGCACGCCCACGGGCTCGACCCCTGGGTCATCGACTTCGGCGAACCCGACAAGGTCGAGGGCGGCATGCGCCGCACCCTGGCCGACCACATCGTCGCGCTCAGCCAGGCCATCGACACGGTCCGGGAAACCACGGGCAGCGACATCCATCTGGTCGGCTATTCGCAGGGCGGCATGTGGTGCTACCAGGTCGCCGCCTACCGGCGCTCGAAGAGCCTGGCCAGCATCGTCACCTTCGGTTCGCCGGTGGACACCCTGGCCGCCCTGCCGATGGGCATCCCGGCAAACTTCGCCGCGCCCGCCGCGAACTTCATGGCCGACCACGTTTTCAGCCGGCTGGCCATCCCGAGCTGGATGGCGCGCACCGGTTTTCAGATGCTCGACCCGCTCAAGACCGCCAAGGCGCGCGTCGACTTCGTGCGCCAGCTGCACGACCGCGAGGCGCTGCTCCCGCGCGAGCAGCAGCGCCGGTTCCTCGAACGCGAGGGCTGGATCGCATGGTCGGGCCCCGCAATCTCCGAGCTGCTCAAGCAGTTCATCGCCCACAACCGGATGATGACCGGCGGGTTCGCCGTCAACGGGCAAATGGTGACCCTCACCGACATCACCTGCCCGGTGCTGGCCTTCGTCGGCGAGGTCGACGACATCGGGCAGCCGGCCTCGGTGCGCGGCATCCGGCGTGCGGCACCGGACGCCGAAGTCTACGAATCCACCATCCGCACAGGGCATTTCGGTTTGGTCGTCGGATCCAAGGCCGCGCAACAGAGCTGGCCGACCGTCGCCGAATGGGTGAAGTGGCTGTCCACCGGGGGTGACAAACCGGACAGCATCGACCTGATGGCCGATCAGCCCGAGGAGCACACCGACAGTGGGGTGGCGTTGAGCTCCCGGCTCGCGCACGGCCTCGGGGAAGCCTCCGAGGCGGCGGTGGGGCTGGTGCGCGGCGCGGCCAACACCGTCGTCGCCGCCAACAAGTCGGTGCGCACCCTGGCCGTCGAGACGGCCCGCACGCTGCCACGACTGGTGCGGCTGGGCCAGATCAACGACCACACCCGGATCTCGTTGGGCCGCATCATCGAGGAGCAGGCCCACGACGCGCCGCAGGGCGAATTCCTGTTGTTCGACGGCCGGGTGCACACCTACGACGCGGTGAACCGGCGCGTCAACAATGTCGTTCGCGGCCTGATCGACGTCGGGGTGCGGCAGGGCGACCGGGTCGGCGTGCTGATGGAGACCCGGCCCAGTGCGCTCGTGGCCATCGCCGCGCTGTCCCGGCTCGGCGCCATTGCGGTAGTGATGCGGCCCGACGCCGACCTGGGCGCGTCGGTGCGGCTCGGGGGAGTCACCGAGCTGCTCACCGACCCCACCAACCTCGAGGGGGTGCTGCGGTCCGACCGCCAGGGGCTGCGCCAGGTGCTGGTGCTCGGCGGCGGCGAGTCGCGGGATCTGCACCTGCCCGAGGACTCCGACGTCATCGACATGGAACAGATCGACCCGGACGCCGTCGAGCTGCCCGGCTGGTACCGCCCCAACCCGGGGCTGGCCCGCGACCTGGCGTTCATCGCGTTCAGCGCGGCCGGCGGCGAGCTGGTGGCCAGGCAGATCACCAACTACCGCTGGGCGGTGTCGGCGTTCGGTACTGCCTCGACGGCCGCCCTGGACCGCCGCGACACCGTCTACTGCCTGACGCCGCTGCACCACGAGTCGGCACTGCTGGTCAGCCTCGGCGGCGCCGTGGTCGGCGGCACCCGCATCGCGCTGTCGCGCGGCCTGGACCCGACCCGATTCGTTCAGGAGGTGCGCCAGTACGGCGTCACCGTGGTGTCCTACACCTGGGCCATGCTCCGCGAGATCGTCGACGATCCCGCGTTCGTGCTGCAGGGCAACCATCCGGTGCGGCTGTTCATCGGTTCCGGCATGCCGACCGGGTTGTGGGGCCGGGTCGTCGACGCGTTCGCGCCCGCCCACGTCGTCGAGTTCTTCGCCACCACCGACGGCCAGGCGGTGCTGGCCAACGTGTCCGGCGCCAAGGTCGGCAGCAAGGGCCGCCCGCTGCCGGGCGCGGGGCGGATCGAGCTGGGCGCCTACGACGCCGAGCACGACCTGATCCTGGAGAACGAGCGCGGCTTCGTGCAGATCGCCGAACCCAAACAGGTCGGGGTGCTGCTCGCCGCGTCCAACGGCCCGATCGATCCCAGCGCCTCGGTCAAGCGCGGCGTGTTCGCCGCCGGCGACACGTGGATCTCGACCGAGTACCTGTTCTACCGCGACGACGACGGCGACTTCTGGCTGGCGGGCCGGCGCGGCTCGGTGGTGCGCACCGCGCGTGGCCTCGTCTTCGCCGAGCCCGTCACCGATGCGCTGGGTTGCATCAACGGCGTGGACCTCGCGGTGACCTACAACCTGCCGGTGGGCGATCACGAGGTGGCGGCGTCGGCGGTGACGCTGTTGCCGGGCGCCTCGATCACCGCGGCCGACCTGACCGAGGCCTTCGCCAAGATTCCGATCGGCATCGGACCCGATATCGTCTGTGTGGTGGCGGAGATGAACCTGAGCGCGACGTTCCGGCCCACGGTCAGTGCCTTACGGGCGGCCGGGATTCCGAAGGCCGGCCGCCACGTCTGGTACTTCGACGCCGACACCAACCAGTACCGCCGCCTGACCGGTCAGGCCCGCTCCGAGCTGACCGGAGCGCAGTCATGATCGACGACGCGCTGCTGAGCATCCTGGTGTGCCCGGACGACCGGGGCCCGCTGGTGCTGGTGGGATCGGAACTGCTCTACAACCCGCGGCTGCGGCGCGCCTACCGCATTGAGGACGGCATCCCGGTGCTGCTCATCGACGAGGCCCGCGACGTCGACGACGACGAGCACGCCCGGCTCATGGCACAAGACCGTCCGGCAGATCCCCGGTGAGATAGCGCTGCAGGTTCGGCGCGATGGTCCGCGCGATCTGCTCGGGCGGCAGCGACGCGAACGGCTCCAGTCGCAGGATGTAGCGCGCCATCACCACGCCCACCAGCTGTGACGCGACGAACTGGACGCGGGTGGTGCCGCTTCCCGGCGGATTGTCCACGCGCGGGCCGATTTCCACGGTGATCACGTCCTCGATGAACGTGCGGAACAGGCTGACCTCCTCGCCGGCCAGCACGGACCGCAGCGTGGCGATGAACGCCGCACCGATCTCGGAATCCCACAGCGGCAACAACATTGACGGGATGCGATAGCCAAGCTCGTCGACCGGCATCTCGCGCAACTGGCCGACGATGTCCATCGGATCGATCGGGATATGCACGGCCGCCGCGAACAGCTTCTCCTTGGTGCCGAAGTAGTGATGCACCAACGCCGAATCCACCCCGGCCGCCGCGGCCACCGCACGGATCGAGGTGTTACGAATGCCGTTGCGCGCAAACAACTCCCGCGCGCTGTCGAGGATGCGGTCGCGGGTGCCGGAGTTGCCGGCCGGGCGCCCCCGCCGCCGGCGCCCGGTGCTGGTGGCCGTCACTAGGGGCGACCCGCCACTATGGCGTCCGCCGCCGCAGCGTGGCCGCCGCCAGGCACAGCGCCGCCAGGGCGAAGCCCAGCACCACGACGATGTCGCGCACCGCGATGAAAGTCAGTTCCGGGTGTGCACCCACCTGCTGCAACGCCTCCAGCGCGTAGCTGGCCGGCAGCACATTGCTGATCCATTGCAGCCAGTGTGGCATCAGCGCCCGCGGCACGATGATGCCGGCCAGCAGCAGCTGCGGCACCATCACCAGCGGAATGAACTGCACGGCCTGAAACTCGGTGCGGGCGAAAGCACTACACAGCAGGCCCAACCCGACGCCCAGCACGGCGTTGACGATGGCGATCACGAACACCCACGCCGGGCTGCCGGCCGTGTCGAACCCCAGCAGCCAGAACGACACGACACACGCCAGAGTCGCCTGCGCCGCAGCGGCGATGGAGAAGGCGGTGCCGTAGGCGATCAGCAGATCCAGGCGGCGCAGCGGCGTGGTCAGAATGCGCTCCAGCGTCCCGGACGCCCGCTCGCGCTGCATGGTGATCGCGGTGATGATGAACATCACGAACAGCGGGAACAGGCCCAGCAGGATCAGGCAGGCGTTGTTGAACGGGGTCGGCCCGCCGGGGCGGTGCGGGGCGTTCTGGAACATGAAATACATCAGGCTGATCACCAGAACCGGCACCAACAGGATCATCGCGACACTGCGGTGATCGGCGAGCAACTGGCGCAGGATCCGCGCCGTGGTCGCGGTGTAGCCGCGCAGGCTCAGCCCGCTTCGCGCATGGTGCTGCGCTTGATGATGGACAGAAACGCGTCCTCCAGTGACGTGCATCCGGTGTCCTCTCTCAGTTGGGACGGGGTGGTGTGGGCGACCAACCGGCCGTCGCGCATCAGCAGCAGGTCGCCGCAGTGGTCGGCTTCGTCCATCACGTGGCTGGAGACCAGCAGCGTGGTCCCGGCGCGGGCCAGCTCGGCGAACTGCTCCCAGAGATCCGCGCGCAGCACCGGGTCCAGGCCGACGGTGGGCTCGTCGAGCACCAGCAGGTCGGGCTGGCAGACCAGCGCGCACGCCAGCGACACCCGGGTGCGCTGACCGCCGGAGAGGTTGCCGCACAAGGCCGTCCGGTGATCGGTCAGCCCGACGCGGTCGATGGCGGCATCGGCGGCCTGGCCGTCGAACCCGTACAGCGCCGCGAAATAGCGGACGTTGTCCACGACCCGCAGGTCGTTGTAGATCGTCGGGTCCTGCGGGAGGTAGCCGATCCGGTGACGCAGTTCGGCGCTGCCGGCCGGCTGGCCGAGCACCGTGACGGTGCCCTTCGAGATGATCTGGGTGCCGACGATGCAGCGGATCAGTGTGGTCTTGCCGCAGCCGGACGGCCCGAGCAGGCCGGTGATGCTGCCCGTGGCGATCCGCACGGAGAAGTCGTGCAGAGCTGGGCGTTTGCCGCGGACGACGCGCAGGTGATCGATGTGCACCGCGGGTTCAGTGGGGCCGGTAATTAATTCATCATAGGATGAACTCATCATGCGATGAATAATCGTCCCGTTGCGCGGGGTTGTCAAGGTCTCTCGAGCAGGCGCGGGTGGGCGGCGCCGGTGTGCTAGTTGAAGCGTTCGCCGGTGGCCGGTCGGCGCTGCGGCAGATGCCCGTGCACGCCTTCGGCATAGGCGGTCTCGGCGTGCTGCGTGAGGTCGACGCCGGTGGTCTCGTCTTCGGCGCTGACCCGGAAGCCCATCAGCCGGTCGATGACCTTGCCCAGCACGAATGTGACGGCGAACGCGTAGAGCGCGACGACCGCGATCGCCAGCGCCTGCTTGCCCAGCTGGCCGACGCCGCCCCCGTAGAACAGGCCCTGCGGGCCCGCCGTCATCACCGCGGTGGCGAACAGGCCGATCAACGACACCCCGACTACGCCGCCGACAAAGTGGACGCCCACCACATCAAGCGAATCGTCATAGTTGAAGCGCAGTTTCGCGCCCACGGCGAACGCGCACACGACGCCCGCCGCCAGCCCCACAACCGTCGCGCCGAGCGTGTTGACCGTCCCGCAGGACGGGGTGATGGCGACCAGTCCGGCGACCACACCCGATGCCGCACCGAACGTGGTGGGCCGGCCGTCGCGGATCTGCTCGACCGACAGCCAGCCGAGCATGCCGAGGCAGCCGGCGACCAGGGTGTTGAGGAAGATGGCCGCGGCAGTTCCGTTGGCGGCCAAGGCCGAACCGGCGTTGAACCCGAACCAGCCGAACCACAGCAGCCCGACACCGACGAACAGCAACGGCAGGTTGTGAGGCCGCATCGCGTCCTTCTTGAAGCCGATGCGCGGCCCGAGCACCAGCGCCAGCGCCAGGGCGGAAGACCCGGAGACGATCTCGACGACGAGCCCGCCCGCGTAGTCGAGGACGCCCAGCTTGGCCAGCCAGCCGCCCGGCCCCCAGACCCAGTGCGCGACAATCGAATACACGGCGATCGCCCACACCGGGACGAAGACCATCCAGGCGGCGAACTTGGCGCGGTCGGCGATCGCACCGCTGACCAGGGCGGCCGTGATGATCGCGAACGTCAACTGGAACGTGGCATACAGCAGTTCGGGGACGGTGCCATGAACGGTGTCGGGGGCGATGCCGAGCATCCCGAAATGCCTCAGGCTGCCGACGAGTCCGCTGCCCCCATCCTCGGAGAACGCGATGGTGTAGCCGACCAGCAGCCACGCCACGGTCACCAGCGGGATGGAGATGAAGCTCATCATCATCATGTTGAGCACACCGGTGGTGCGGACCATGCCCCCGTAGAAGATCGCCAGGCCGGGGGTCATCAACAAAACCAGTGCGGTGCTGGCCAGCAGCCACGCGGTGGCGGCGGGATCGATCGCATGCATCAGGTGGGCTCCTTCTCGCGGCCCTGAGGTCACGGGACACCGGGATACTGCCACGTTCGGCCTGCCGGTAGGTTCGTTGGGTTGTCGAAAAGAGGATTCAGGATCTGATGTGGTCGAGGCTCGAGGACGATTTCGCGAAGGCGCGGCTGCGGCCCAGCTGGTAGTCGACCCGGTCGAGGCCGCGCGCCGGTTACTGGGCGCCACCCTCACCGCGCGCGGTGTGAGCGGGATCGTCGTCGAGGTCGAGGCCTACGGGGGAGTCCCCGACGGTCCCTGGCCCGACGCCGCCGCGCACTCGTACAAGGGCCTGCGTGCCCGCAATTTCGTGATGTTCGGGCCCCCAGGACGGCTCTACACCTACCGCAGCCACGGCATCCACGTCTGCGCCAACGTCTCGTGCGGACCCGACGGTACCGCCGCCGCGGTGTTGCTGCGCGCCGCCGCCATCGAGGACGGCACCGACGTCGCGCGTGCCCGCCGCGGCGAGCTGGTGCACACCGCCGCCCTGGCGCGCGGCCCGGGCAACCTGTGCTCGGCTATGGGAATCACCATGGACGACAACGGCATTGACCTGTTCGCGCATGACAGCCCGGTGACCCTGGAACTGCACGAACCGCTGACCGCGACGGCCGGCCCCCGGGTCGGCGTCAGCCAGGCCGCCGACCGGCCGTGGCGGTTGTGGCTGCCCGGCCGCCCGGAGGTCTCGGCGTACCGCCGCAGCCCCCGCGCGGCCGCGCCGGGCGCCAGCGACTAGCCGAACCGATCTCGGGTGAAAGGATCTTGGATCATGGGCGACATGATCATCGACGAGCTGGGCTGGCGCGGACTGATCGCGCAGTCCACCGACCTCGATGCGCTGACCGCCGAGGCGCAGCGCGGGCCGATGACGGTGTACGCCGGCTTCGACCCCACCGCGCCCAGCCTGCACGCCGGACACCTGGTGCCGCTGCTGGCGCTGCGCCGATTCCAGCGCGCCGGCCATCGCCCCATCGTGCTCGCCGGGGGCGCCACCGGCATGATCGGCGACCCGCGCGAGGTCGGCGAGCGCACCCTCAACGAGGCGGACACCGTCGCCGACTGGACCGAGCGGATCGGCGGGCAGCTGCGGCGCTTCGTCGACTTCGACGAATCACCCACCGGCGCCGTCGTCGTCAACAACCTGGACTGGACCCGCCCGCTGTCGGCGATCGAGTTCCTGCGCGACCTCGGCAAGCACTTCTCGGTCAACGTGATGCTGGACCGCGACACCGTGCGGCGGCGCCTCGAGGGCGACGGCATCTCCTACACCGAGTTCAGCTACATGCTGTTGCAGGCCAACGACTACGTCGAATTGCACCGGCGCTACGGCTGCACGCTGCAGATCGGCGGCTCCGATCAGTGGGGCAACATCGTCGCCGGCGTCCGGCTGGTGCGCCAGCAGGTCGGCGCGTCGGTGCACGCGCTGACCGTGCCGCTGGTGACCGCCGCCGACGGCACCAAGTTCGGCAAATCCACCGGCGGCGGCAGCCTGTGGCTGGACCCCGAGCTGACCACGCCGTATGCCTGGTACCAGTACTTCTTCAACACCGCCGACGCCGACGTGATCCGGTACCTGCGCTGGTTCACCTTCCTGACCGCCGACGAGCTCGGCGAGCTGGAGCAGGCGACGGCCGAGCGGCCCCAGCAGCGCGCAGCCCAGCGGCGACTGGCGCGGGAACTGACCGTGCTGGTGCACGGGGAGGCTGCCACCGAGGCCGTCGAGCACGCCAGCCGGGCGCTGTTCGGGCAGGGCGAACTGGACCGCCTGGACGAAGCGACGCTGGCGGCGGCGCTGCGCGAGACGTCGGTCGCCGAGCTCAAACCCGGTGGCTCCGACGGGATCGTCGACCTGCTGGTCGCCAGCGGCCTGTCCGAGAGCAAGAAGGCCGCGCGGCGCACCATCGGCGAGGGCGGCGTCTCGGTCAACAACGTCCGCGTCGACAGCGAGGAGTGGGCGCCGCAACCGTCCGACTTCCTGCACGGCAAATGGCTGGTGCTGCGCCGCGGCAAACGCACCGTCGCCGGGGTCGAAAAGGTCTGATCTTTACCTCACCGTGTCATTGACGTGACCCTCGGCGACCACTGTTGTCACGGTGATTTTTGCGACGCGCGTGCGGTTGACCGTCCTGCCGATTTTGGGGGTGATCACCGGCCTGGTGTCGCTGGCCGCGGTGCTGTCCGCGCCCATCCGCGCCGACATGCTGGGCAACGCGTTCCTGTCGGCGCTGACGAACGCCGGGATCACCTACACCCAACCGGCCACCACCACGGCGATGGGACAGTCGGTGTGCCCGATGCTGTTCGAGCCGGGCGGGTCGTTCGACGATGTGACATCCAGGATGGCCGAGGGCAACGGATTGTCCTACGAGATGGCGGGCAAGTTCACCATCGTCGCGATCGCGACCTACTGTCCGGCGGTGATCGCGCCGCTGCTGAGTAACCGGCTGCAAAGCTAGCCGCGGGCCTGCCCGTATTCTCGGCTGCGTGGTCGACGACAGGCAACGGCAGCGCGGCGAACGCCGGGGGCGGCCGCCATCCGGCGGCTGGTCGGGTCCGGGCCGTGCGCGCCCGGCCCAGCCGCAGGGCGCCGGGCGCCGGGATGCCCAGGCCGATCGCGCGCCATACGATGGGCCACCGATTCCGCCCGGCGTGGAAGCCAGGCAGCTGGCGCCCGACATCCGCCGCGATCTGAGCACCCTGGACCGCGCCCCCCCCCCCGCGGGGGCGCGCCACCTGGTGGCCGCGGGCGAACTGCTCGACGAGGACCCCGAGGCCGCCCTGCAGCACGCCCGGGCGGCGCGCGCCCGGTCCAGCCGGATCGCCACCATCCGGGAAGCGGTCGGCATCGCCGCCTACCACTGCGGCGACTGGGCGCAGGCGCTCGCGGAGTTGCGTGCGGCCCGCAGGATGGGCAGCAAGTCCTCGCTGCTGGCCCTGATCGCCGATTGCGAACGCGGACTTGGCCGCCCGGAGCGGGCGATCGAGCTCGCGCGCGGGCCGGAGGCCGCCGAGCTCAGCGGGGACGACGCCGACGAGCTGCGCATCGTCGCGGCCGGGGCTCGTGCGGACCTCGGGCAGCTGGAACAGGCGCTCACCCTGTTGTCCACGCCGCAGCTGGATCCGACCCGCACCGGCACGACCGCGGCGCGGTTGTTCTACGCCTACGCCGACACGCTGCTGGCGCTCGGCCGCGGGGACGAGGCGCTGCAGTGGTTTCTGCACTCCGCGGCCGCGGACGTCGAGGGCGTCACCGATGCCGAAGACCGGGTCAGTGAACTCGGCTGATGACGGGACCGAAACACACCAAAACCCTTGCGCAGCAATATGACTGCCTGCTGATCGATCTGGATGGCACGATGTTTCGCGGCCGCCGGCCCACCGAGGGCGCGGTGCAGGCGCTGGCGCAGGTGCGCAGCCGCGCGTACTTCGTCACCAACAACGCGTCGCGCAGCGCCGACGAGGTCGCCGCGCACCTGACCGACCTGGGCTTCACCGCCGTCGCCGACGACGTCGCCACCAGCGCGCAAAGCGCCGCGCGGCTGCTGGCCGACCAGTTGCCGCCCGGCTCACCGGTGCTGATCGTGGGCACCGAGGCCCTCGCCAACGAGATCACGGCCGTCGGACTGCGCGCGGTGCGCAGCTACGACGACGACCCGGCCGCCGTCGTGCAGGGTCTGTCCCAGACCATCGGGTGGCCGGAGCTGGCCGAGGCGGCGCTGGCCATCCGGGCCGGCGCGCTGTGGGTGGCGTCCAACGTCGACCTGACCCTGCCCACCGAGCGCGGGCTGCTGCCCGGCAACGGATCGTTCGTGGCCGCGCTGCGGGCGGCCACCGGCGGCGAGCCTCAGGTCGCGGGCAAGCCGGCGCCCGGGCTGCTGCGGGATGCCGCGGCACGCGGCGACTTTCACGCCCCGCTGGTGATCGGGGACCGGCTCGACACCGACATCGAGGGCGCCAACGCCGCCGAGTTGCCCAGCCTGATGGTGCTTACCGGGGTCAATTCCGCGCGGGACGCGGTATACGCCCAGCCCGGCCAGCGGCCCACCTACATCGGCCACGACCTGCGCTCCCTGCACACCGGCGGCGAGTCGCTCGCGGTCGGGCCGCAGCCGGGCTGGCGGGTCGAGGTCGCGGACAGCACGATCACCGTCAGCGGTGACGGGTCCGACGACGGCGACGGCCTGTCGATCGTCCGCGCGGTCGCCGGCCAGCTGTACGGCGCGGCGGCCTCCGACCCTGGCGAGGTGCGCATCGAGGCCGCCGACGACCGGGCGCGCGCCGCGCTGCAACGCTGGTCTTTGGTGCGCACCGACTGACGGGTGACTAGCGTGGTAACGCGATGACTATCGATCCCGATGAGATTCGCGCTGAAATCGACGCCCTGCTGGCCCGGCTGCCCCAGCCCGGGGACGGGGAGGACCCCGAGAAGGTGCCGTCGCTCGATGAGCTCGAAGAGATAGCACGCCGCCTGTCCGAGGCGCACGACGTGCTGCTGGCCGCGCTGGAGTCGGCGGAGAAGGGCTGAGTGCGCGGATGTCTCGACGCGCCCGCGTTGACGCCGAGCTGGTCCGGCGCGGCCTGGCCCGGTCCCGTCAGCAGGCCGCGGAGTTGATCGGCGCCGGGAAGGTGAGCATCGACGGGATGCCGGCGCGCAAGCCGGGCACCGCCGTCGCCGTCACCGCCGCCCTGACCGTCGCCGAGGACGGCGAACGTGGCTGGGTCTCGCGCGGTGCGCACAAGCTCATCGGGGCGCTGGACGCATTCGAGATTTCGGTCGCGGGCCGCCGCTGCCTGGACGCCGGCGCGTCGACGGGTGGCTTCACCGAAGTCCTGCTGGATCGCGGCGCCACCGAGGTGGTCGCCGTCGACGTGGGATACGGCCAGCTGGCGTGGTCGCGGGGCAGCGACGCGCGGGTGGTCGTCGTCGAGCGGACCAACGTTCGCGACCTGACGCCGGACGCGATCGGCGGACGCGCCGACCTCGTGGTCGCTGACCTGTCGTTCATTTCGCTATCCACGGTGTTGCCGGCGCTGGCTGGATGTGCCGCACCCGACGCGGATATCGTTCCCATGGTGAAGCCGCAGTTTGAGGTGGGCAAGGGCCTGGTCGGTGCCGGGGGTGTGGTGCACGACCGGGGCCTGCGCGCCGACGCCGTGCTGGCGGTCGCCGGTCGCGCGGACGAGCTGGGCTGGCACGCGGTCGGCGTCACCGCCAGCCCGCTGCCGGGCCCATCGGGCAATGTCGAGTACTTCCTGCGGCTGCGCGCCCAAACCGACCGGCCGCTCGCCGGCGATGAGCTGGTGAGCGCGGTGCGGCGCGCGGTGGAAAGCGGGCCACAGTGAACGGAAGCGCGCCACGCACCGTGTTGATGGTGGCCCACACCGGCCGCGAAGAGGCCGCCGAGACCGCGCGACGTGTGCAAAAAGTGCTGGGCGACAACGGAATCGAGCTTCGTGTGCTGTCCGCCGAGGCGGTCGACAAGGGTCCGATGCATCTGGCCCCCGACGACATGCGCGCCCTGGGCATCGAGATCGAGGTGGTCAACGCCGAGCCGCAGGCGGCCGAGGGCTGCGAACTGGTGCTTGCGCTGGGCGGCGACGGCACGTTTCTGCGGGCCGCCGAACTGGCCCGCAACGCCAACATCCCGGTGCTCGGCATCAACCTGGGCCGCATCGGCTTCATGGCCGAGGCCGAGGCCGAGGCCATCGACCGGGTACTGGATCACGTTGTCGCACAAGACTATCGGGTGGAGAACCGGCTGACGCTCGACGTTATCGTGCGCCACCGCGGCGATGTCTCCGTGCGCGGTTGGGCGCTCAACGAAGTCAGCCTGGAGAAGGGTCCCCGGCTGGGCGTGCTCGGGGTGGTTCTCGAGATCGATGGTCGCCCCGTGTCGGCGTTCGGCTGCGACGGGGTGCTGGTGTCCACCCCCACCGGGTCCACCGCCTACGCGTTCTCCGCCGGCGGACCGGTGCTGTGGCCGGACCTCGAGGCAATCCTGGTGGTACCCAACAACGCTCACGCGCTGTTCGGCCGCCCCATGGTCACCAGTCCGAACGCCACCATCGCGATCGAGATCGAGGCCGACGGGCATGACGCCCTGGTGTTCTGCGACGGCCGACGCGAAATGTTGATCCCGGCGGGCAGCCGGCTGGAGGTAAGGCGTTGCGACACACCGGTGAAGTGGGCCCGGCTGGACAGCGCCCCGTTCACCGACCGACTGGTCCGCAAGTTCCGGTTGCCGGTGACCGGGTGGCGCGGGAACTGACGGCCTCAACCCAGGTGCTGACTGAATGCTGACCGAAATCCGCATCGAGTCACTCGGTGCGATCAGCGCCGCGGTCGGGGAGTTCGACCGCGGCCTGACCGTGCTGACCGGCGAGACCGGTACCGGCAAGACCATGGTGGTGACCGGGCTGCACCTGCTCGGCGGTGCCCGCGCGGACGCCACCCGGGTGCGTTCCGGGGCCGATCGAGCGATCGTCGAAGGCCGGTTCACCACAACCGATCTCGACGAGGCCGTGATCGTGAAGCTGGACGACATGCTGGACGCGTCGGGCGCCGAACGCGACGAGGACGGCAGCGTCATCGCGCTGCGCTCGGTCAGCCGAGACGGGCCGTCGCGCGCCTATCTCGGCGGTCGCAGCGTGCCGGCCAAGTCGCTGGGTGACTTCACCGCCGGGCTGCTGACCCTGCACGGGCAGAACGACCAGCTGCGGCTCATGCGGCCCGAGGAGCAGTGCGGCGCGCTGGACCGGTTCGCGAAGGCCGGCCCCGCGCTGGAGCGCTACTGCAAACTGCGCGACGCCTGGCTGTCGGCGCGGCGCGACCTCCTCGACCGCCGCAACCGGATGCGGGAGCTGGCGCTCGAGGCCGACCGGCTGAACTTCGCCCTCAACGAGATCGACGCCGTGGACCCGCAACCCGGCGAGGACGACGCCCTGGTTGCCGAGATCCTGCGGCTCTCCGAACTCGACACCCTGCGCGAGGCCGCGGCCGGGGCCCGCGCGGCCCTGTCCTCGGATGAGGCGGACGGCTCCGGATTCAGCGCGACCGACAGCCTCGGAAAGGCAAGGGCCGCACTGGAATCGACTGACGACGCGAAGCTGGTGGCGCTGGCCGGCCAGCTCGACGAGGTGCTGACCGTGGTCGTCGACGCGGCCGGAGAGCTGGGCGGCTTCCTCGAGGAACTGCCGGTCGATGCCAGCGCGCTGGAATCCAAACTGGCCCGGCAGGCCGAACTGCGCACGCTGACCCGCAAGTACGCGGCGGACATCGACGGCGTGCTCGCCTGGGCCGCCGAGTCGCGGGAACGGCTGGCCCAACTCGACGTCTCCGAGGAAGGGCTGGCGTCGCTGGCGGCGCGGGTCGACGAGCTCGCGCGTGAATTGGCCCAGGCCGCGGTCGATCTCAGCAATATCCGGCGCAAGGCCGCCAAGCGGCTCGCCAAGGAGGTCACCGCCGAGCTGTCCGGGCTAGCGATGGCCGACGCGCAGTTCAGCATCGACGTCTCTGTTGATACCGCGTCGGCGGCCGACGACGCGGCCACCCTCACGCTGCCGTCGGGCGAGCTTGCCCGCGCCGGCGCCGACGGCATCGACCAGGTGGAGTTCGGCTTCGCCGCACACCGCGGCATGGACCAGCTGCCGCTGGCCAAGAGCGCCTCCGGTGGCGAGCTGTCCCGGGTGATGCTGGCGTTGGAAGTGGTGCTGGCCGCCTCGGCGGCGGGCACCACCATGGTGTTCGACGAGGTCGACGCCGGGGTGGGTGGCCGGGCGGCGGTGCAGATCGGCCGGCGGCTGGCGCGGTTGGCGCGCACCCACCAGGTCATCGTGGTGACGCACCTGCCCCAGGTCGCGGCGTATGCAGACGTGCACCTGGTGGTGCACGGCGCGGGGCCGAAGGGGACCAGCGTGGTGCGGCGGGTCGCGGACGACGAGCGGGTGGCCGAGCTGGCCCGGATGCTAGCCGGGCTGGGTGAATCCGACAGCGGCCGCGCCCACGCCCGTGAACTGCTGGATGCGGCGCAGAAGGATGAGATCTAACCGCAGGGAACAAGTAATACAGATGTGACTAATGGGACTCTAGATAACTTATGAGGCTAATGTTACGGCGCGCCTCCCGTCCTCGCCGCAGCTTCGCGGACAGAATCGCCCCCATGAAGATGTCAGGCCTGCTCTCCCGTAACCCCGCCCGGCCCGGCCTCGTCGGCACCGCCCGCGTTGACCGGAACATCGACCGCCTGCTGCGCCGGGTCTGCCCCGGCGACATCGTGGTGCTCGACGTCCTGGATCTGGACCGCATCACGGCGGACGCGCTGGTGGAGGCCGACATCGCCGCGGTGGTCAACGCGTCTCCGTCGGTGTCGGGCCGCTACCCGAACATGGGCCCGGAGGTACTGGTCAACAACGGGGTGACCCTCATCGACGAGGCCGGACCCGACATCTTCAAGAAGGTCAAGGACGGCGCCAAGATCCGCCTGCACGAGGGCGGGGTGTACGCCGGTGACCGCAGGCTGGTCCGCGGGACCGAGCGCACCGACCACGACATCGCAGACCTGATGCGCGAGGCCAAGAGCGGACTGTCCGCGCACCTGGAGGCCTTCGCCGGCAACACGATCGAGTTCATCAAGAGCGAGAGCCCGCTGCTGATCGACGGCATCGGCATCCCCGACGTCGACGTCGACCTGCGCCGCCGGCACGTGGTCATCGTCGCCGACGAGCCCAGCGCCGCCGAGGATCTGCGCTCGCTCAAGCCGTTCATCAAGGAGTATCAGCCGGCGCTGATCGGTGTCGGCACCGGCGCGGACGTCCTGCGCAAGGCGGGCTACCGCCCCCAGGTCATCGTCGGTGACCCCGACCAGATCAGCACCGACGCGCTCAAGTGCGGTGCCCAGGTGGTGTTGCCCGCCGACGCCGACGGGCACGCGCCCGGGCTGGAGCGGATCCAGGATCTCGGCGTCGGGGCGATGACGTTCCCGGCCGCGGGCTCGGCGATCGACCTGGCCCTGCTGCTGGCCGATCACCACGGCGCCGCGCTGCTGGTGACGGCCGGCCACACCGCCAACATCGAGACGTTCTTCGACCGCACCCGCGCGCACAGCAACCCGTCGACCTTCCTGACCCGGCTGCGGGTGGGCGAGAAGGTGGTGGACGCCAAGGCCGTTGCCACCCTGTACCGCAACCACATCTCGGCGGGCGCCATCGCGCTGCTGGCGCTGACGATGCTGATCGCTGTCATCGTCGCGCTGTGGGTGTCGCGCACCGACGCCGCGGTGCTGCACTGGGTCACCGACTACTGGAACCACTTCTTGCTGACGGTGCAGAAGTGGGTCACCTAGATGATCTCGTTGCGTCAGCATGCCTTGTCGCTGGCCGCCGTCTTCCTGGCGCTGGCCGTGGGCGTCGTGCTGGGCTCCGGCTTCCTGTCGGACACCCTGTTGTCCAGCCTGCGCGACGAGAAGCGGGACCTGAACACCCAGATCAGCGGGCTCAACGACCAGAAGAACGTGCTGAACGAAAAGCTCAGCGCGGCAAACAATTTCGACACCCAGCTGGCCGGCCGGATGGTGCACGACGCGCTGGGCGGCAAGACGGTGGTGGTGTTCCGCACCCCTGACGCCAAGGACGACGACGTGGCCGCGGTGTCGAAGTTCATCGGTCAGGCCGGAGGGACGGTGACCGGCACGGTGTCGCTGACGCAGGAGTTCGTCGAGGCCAACTCGGCGGAGAAGCTGCAGACTGTGGTGAACTCCTCGGTGCTGCCCGCGGGTCAGCAGCTGAGCACCAAGCTCGTCGACCAGGGTTCGCAGGCGGGTGACCTGATGGGCATCGCCCTGCTGGCCAACCCCAATCCGGCGGTGCCGGCGGTGGACGACGTCCAGCGCAGCACCGTGCTGGCGGCGCTGCGCGACACGGGCTTCATCACCTATGAGGCGACCGATCACATGGGCGCGGCCAACGCCGCGCTCGTCGTCACGGGCGGCTCGCTGCCCCAGGACGCCGGCAACAAGGGCGTCAGCGTCGCGCGGTTCTCGGCCGCGCTGGCCCCGCACGGTTCGGGCACGCTGCTCGCCGGGCGCGACGGTTCGGCGACGGGAGGCGCCGCCGTGGCGGTGACGCGCGCCGACGCCGGGATGAACTCCGCGATCAGCACGGTCGACGACGTCGACGCCGCGCCGGGCCGCATCACCGCGGTCCTGGGCCTGCACGACCTGCTGGGCGGCGGTCACGCCGGGCAGTACGGCACCGGTCACGGGGCGACGTCAATCACGGTGCCCCAGTAGCGGGCGTGTTAGCCGCGGCACAGCGCGGTGGATGTTAGGGTGGGTTTCCGTGGGTCGGCAGGCCCATCTAGTTATTCGCTAGAACAATTTTCACGCCCTGCCCGTCTTCACGGAGGTCGCCTGTGCGAAAGCACCCGCAATCCGCCACCAAGCACCTCTTCGTCAGCGGGGGCGTTGCTTCCTCGTTGGGCAAGGGGCTGACCGCCAGCAGCCTTGGTCAGCTACTGACGGCCCGCGGGTTGTACGTGACGATGCAAAAGCTCGACCCGTACCTCAACGTCGATCCGGGCACCATGAACCCGTTCCAGCACGGCGAGGTCTTCGTCACCGAGGACGGCGCCGAAACCGACCTCGACGTCGGCCATTACGAACGGTTCCTGGACCGCAACCTGTCCGGCTCCGCGAATGTCACTACGGGGCAGGTCTATTCGACGGTCATCGCCAAGGAGCGGCGCGGTGAATACCTCGGCGACACCGTCCAGGTGATTCCACACATCACCGACGAGATCAAAGCCCGCATCATGTCGATGGCTCAGCCCGACGCTCAGGGCAACCGGCCCGACGTGGTCATCACCGAAATCGGCGGCACCGTCGGCGACATCGAATCGCAGCCCTTCCTGGAGGCCGCGCGGCAGGTTCGCCATGACGTCGGACGGGAGAACGTCTTCTTCCTGCACGTCTCGCTGGTGCCCTACCTGGCCCCGTCGGGCGAGCTCAAGACCAAACCCACCCAGCACTCGGTGGCCGCGCTGCGCAGCATCGGTATCACCCCGGACGCCCTGATTCTGCGTTGCGACCGTCCGGTCCCCGAGGCGTTGAAGAACAAGATCGCGCTGATGTGTGACGTCGACATCGACGGCGTCATCTCCACGCCGGACGCCCCGTCGATCTACGACATCCCGAAGGTGCTGCACCGCGAGGAACTCGACGCCTACGTGGTGCGCCGGCTGAGCCTGCCGTTCCGGGACGTCGACTGGACCGAGTGGGACGACCTGCTGCGCAGGGTGCACGAGCCGCACGAGACGGTGCGAATCGCCTTGGTGGGCAAGTATGTTGACCTTTCCGACGCTTACCTCTCGGTGACCGAGGCGCTGCGCGCCGGCGGGTTCAAGCACCACGCCAAGGTGGAGCTGGTGTGGGTGCCCTCCGACGACTGCGAGACCGCGGCCGATGCCGCGTCGGCGCTGGGCGACGTGCACGGCGTGCTGATCCCGGGCGGGTTCGGCATCCGCGGCATCGAGGGCAAGATCGGCGCCATCCACTATGCCCGCACCCGGGGGCTGCCGGTGTTCGGCCTGTGCCTCGGCCTGCAGTGCATCGTGATCGAGGCCGCCCGCTCCGCCGGTCTGGCCGAGGCCAACTCGGCCGAATTCGACCCCGAGACGCCCGATCCCGTCATCTCCACGATGGCCGACCAGGTCGACATCGTCGCCGGCGAAGCCGACCTGGGCGGCACCATGCGGCTGGGCGCCTACCCGGCGGTGCTGGAACCGGAATCGATTGTGGCCCAAGCCTATGGCGCCACCGAGGTATCCGAGCGCCACCGGCATCGCTACGAGGTCAACAACTCCTACCGCGAAAAGATCGCGGAGAGCGGGCTGAGGTTCTCCGGGACGTCTCCGGACGGCCATCTGGTGGAGTTCGTCGAGTACCCACCGGACGTGCACCCGTTCATCGTCGGCACCCAGGCTCACCCCGAGCTGAAAAGCCGGCCCACCCGGCCCCACCCGTTGTTCGTCGCATTCGTCGGCGCGGCCATCGACTACAAGGCGGGCGAGCTGCTGCCGGTGGAGATCCCGGAGCAGTCCTCGAACGGCATCCAGCACCGAGACAGCGCTGCGCGGCCTATACCTGAGCCCGCGACCCGTGGCTGAGCACGTCTTCGAGACGGCGTCATCCGAAACGCTGTACACCGGAAAGATTTTCGCGCTGCGCAGCGACCGGGTGCGGATGCCGGGTGGCGAGGTCGTGACCCGGGAGATCGTCGAACATTTCGGCGCGGTCGCCGTGGTCGCGATGGACGACGACGGCAACATTCCGATGGTCTACCAATACCGGCACGCGTTCGGCCGGCGGCTGTGGGAGTTGCCCGCCGGGCTGCTCGACGTCCATGGCGAGGCGGCCCATCTCACCGCGGCGCGCGAGCTGATGGAAGAGGCGGGGCTGAAGGCCGAGACCTGGACGGTGCTCGTCGACCTCGACTCCACGCCTGGCTTCAGCGACGAGTCGGTGCGCGTCTATCTGGCCACCGACCTGACTCATGTCGACCGGCCCGAGGCGCACGACGAAGAAGCCGACATGACCTTGGAGTGGTATCCGCTGGCCGAGGCCGTTCGCAAGGTGCTCGGCGGCGAAGTCGTCAATGCCATTGCCGTGGCGGGGATTCTGGCCGCCCACGCCGTGGCGACGGGGTTCGTGCAGCCCCGTCCGGTGGACAGCCCGTGGCAGGACAAGCCGACGGCGTTCGCCGCGCGAAAGGCCGCGCAATGACAACGGTGGCGCTGGACACGCAGTTGCAGGGCTACCTTGACCATCTCACGATCGAGCGCGGCGTCGCCGCGAACACCCTGAGCTCATACAGCCGCGACCTGCGCCGCTACACAAAACACTTGTCGGAACGCGGAATTCACGATCTGGCCAAGGTTGGCGAGAACGACGTGAGCGAGTTTTTGGTGGCGCTGCGCCGCGGTGATCCCGACACCGGGGTCGCCGCGCTGTCCGCGGTGTCGGCGGCGCGGGCGCTGATCGCGGTGCGCGGCCTGCATCGGTTCGCCGCCGCCGAAGGGCTGGCCGAACTCGACGTGGCGCGCGCGGTTCGCCCGCCGACGCCGGGCCGCCGGCTGCCCAAAAGCCTGACCATCGACCAGGTGCTGGCGCTGCTGGAGGGCGCCGGCGGTGAGAGCCCGGCCGACGGCCCGCTGACGCTGCGTAACCGGGCGCTGCTGGAACTCCTGTACTCCACCGGCGCGCGGATCTCCGAAGCCGTCGGCCTCGACGTCGACGACGTGGACACGCACGCGCGGTCGGTGTTGTTGCGCGGCAAGGGCGGCAAGCAGCGGCTGGTCCCGATCGGGCGCCCGGCCGTGGCCGCGCTGGATTCCTATCTGGTGCGGGGCCGTTCGGAGCTGGCCCGCCGCGGGCGCGGGACGCCGGGCATCTTCCTCAATGTGCGCGGCGGGCGGCTGTCGCGGCAGAGCGCGTGGCAGGTGCTGCAGGACGCGGCCGAGCGCGCCGGGATCACCTCGGGGGTGTCGCCGCACATGCTGCGGCATTCCTTCGCCACCCACCTGCTGGAGGGCGGCGCCGACGTGCGGGTGGTGCAGGAGCTGCTCGGACACGCCTCGGTGACGACGACGCAGATCTACACCATGGTCACCGTGCACGCGCTGCGCGAAGTGTGGGCCGAGGCCCACCCGCGGGCCCAGTAGCCGCTCAGTCGCCGAGGTAGTCGGACTCCAGCACCAGGTCGGAAAGCATCGTCTGGTACTCGACGTGCGCCTTGTGCTCGACGGTGCTGAACAGCTTGCCCTGCTGGCGGTGCATGTACTCGCGGTACTTCGGCGCGCCCGGCACCCGGACGTTGTCGGCGACCACGATCGAGCCCGGGTGCAGCCAGCCGCGCTCCATGATGCTCTTCAGGTCGTCGAGGTAGGCGTCCTTGTCGTGGTCGAGGAACACGAAATCGAGTGTGCCTTCGGCAAATCCGTGCTCGTTGGCCAGCGCGTCCAGGGTGCGCCCGCCGTCGCCGATGGTGCCGACCACGCACGCCACCCGGTCGGCGACGCCGGCGTGCGCCCAGATCTGACGGGCGTTGGCGGCGTTGGCCTCGGCGAGTTCGACCGAGAAGACCTTGGCCTTCGGGGCGGCCCGGGCGATGCGCAGGGCGCCGTAGCCGCAGTAGGTGCCCAGTTCGAGCGCGAGGGCCGGATCGGCGCGCCGCACGGCGGCGTCGAGCAGCAGTCCCTTCTCGTCGCCGACGTTGATCAGCAGCGATTTCTCGTAGGCGAACTTGTCGATGGTGGCCAGCACATCGTCGATGTCGCCGGCCCGCGCGTTCTGCAGCACGTACTCGACGGCGGCCGCTTCGCGCCCGTCACCGATCTGGCCCGTCGTGGTGATGTTCTGAGCGCCGGCGGCCATGCGCCAGACCGACCACCGCAGTAGAGGTATCCGTCGCTTCAGGTTCATAGTCGCCACGATAGGCCGGTGGCGGTGCCGGCCCGTCGCGCGTCTTCACCCTCGGAAATTGGTGCTGATGTGACTGGAGTGAATAGGCTGTCGGGATGTGCGTTCTACCACCGATTTTTCCCCATATTGGCTGGTTAATTGCCTGCGGGTCGCCGAGTTTCCCGCGCTGAACCCGTTAGACTTTCCGACGATGTTCACCTCCCGAACACCCCCGCCATGACTGAGCAGCCGGACAACGGCGTCGAGCTCGGTCTGACCGGGCGGCCGCCGCGGGCGATCCCGGAGCCACAGCCGCGCACCTCGCACGGCCCGGCCAAAGTCGTCGCCATGTGCAACCAGAAGGGCGGCGTCGGGAAGACCACGTCGACCATCAACCTGGGGGCCGCGCTCGCCGAATACGGCCGCCGGGTGCTGCTGGTGGACATGGACCCGCAGGGCGCGCTGTCCGCCGGCCTGGGCGTCCCGCACTACGAGCTGGAAAAGACGATCCACAACGTCCTGGTCGAGCCGCGGGTGTCGATCGACGACGTGCTGCTGCAGACCCGGGTCAGGCACATGGATCTGGTGCCCAGCAACATCGACCTGTCGGCCGCCGAGATTCAGCTGGTCAACGAGGTCGGGCGCGAGCAGACGCTGGGCCGCGCGCTGCACCCGGTGCTGGACCGCTACGACTACGTGCTGATCGACTGCCAGCCGTCGCTCGGCCTGCTGACCGTCAACGGGCTGGCCTGCTCGGACGGCGTGGTGATTCCCACCGAGTGCGAGTACTTCTCGCTGCGCGGGCTGGCGCTGCTGACCGACACCGTGGACAAGGTGCGCGACCGGCTCAACCCGAAGCTCGAGATCAGCGGGATCCTGCTCACCCGGTACGACCCGCGCACGGTCAACTCGCGCGAGGTGATGGCCCGGGTCGTCGAGCGCTTCGGGGATCTGGTGTTCGACACCGTCATCACCCGGACGGTCCGATTTCCGGAGACCAGCGTGGCCGGCGAACCCATCACCACGTGGGCCCCGCGGTCCACCGGGGCCGTCGCCTATCGCGCGCTGGCCCGCGAATTCATCGACCGATTCGGCGCGTGAACGCGACCGAAACCGGTGAGGCGCCACAGCAGAACGGCTTCCAGGTCCGCCTGACCAATTTCGAGGGTCCGTTCGACCTGCTGCTGCAGCTGATCTTCGCCCATCGCCTCGACGTCACCGAGGTGGCGCTGCACCAAGTCACCGACGACTTCATCGCCTACACCCGCGAAATCGGTCCGCAGCTGGAACTGGAAGAGACCACCGCGTTCCTGGTGGTCGCCGCGACCCTGCTGGACCTGAAGGCGGCGCGGCTGCTGCCCGCCGGGCAGGTCGACGACGACGAAGACCTCGCGCTGCTGGAGGTGCGGGACCTGCTGTTCGCCCGGCTGCTGCAGTACCGCGCGTTCAAGCACGTCGCCGAGATGTTCGCCGAACTCGAGGCCACGGCGCTGCGCAGCTATCCGCGCTCGGTGTCGCTGGAGGACCGGTTCACCGAACTGCTGCCCGAGGTGATGATCGGCGTCGACGCCGAACGCTTCGCCCAGATCGCCGCGATCGCGTTCACTCCACGACCCGTCCCGACCGTGTCGGTCGGGCACCTGCACCAGGTGCAGGTCTCGGTTCCCGAGCAGGCCAAGAAGCTGCTGGCCATCCTGGAAGCGCGGGGCAGCGGGGCGTGGGCGACGTTCTCCGAGTTGGTCGCCGACTGTGAGGCGTCGATGGAGGTGGTCGGGCGCTTCCTGGCGCTGCTCGAACTGTATCGGTCCCGGGCGGTAGCATTCGACCAGTCAGAGCCGCTTGGCGTGCTCCAAATCTCGTGGACCGGGGAACGTCCGGCCACTGAAGCCTTGGTAGAAGTGCGGGACGAATAAGTGACTGAAGACATGCCTGACGTCGATCTCGAAACGGATCTCGACGTGGGCATCCCGGATATCGCCGAGGTCGCGCCCATGGAATCCGAGGAACTCGGTTCCGTGCTCGAGGCGCTGCTGCTGGTGGTGGACACCCCGGTGACCGCGGAGGCGCTGGCATCGGCCACCCAGCAACCGGTGTACCGGATCGCCACCAAGTTGCAGGAGATGGCCGAGCAGCTCACCGAGCGCGACAGCGGCATCGACCTGCGCCAGAACAGCGAGGGCTGGCGGATGTACACCCGCGCCCGGTTCGCGCCCTACGTCGAGAAGCTGCTGCTGGACGGCGCGCGGTCCAAGCTGACCCGCGCCGCGCTCGAGACACTGGCCGTGGTCGCCTACCGCCAGCCGGTGACGCGCGCGCGGGTGAGCGCGGTGCGCGGCGTCAACGTCGACGCCGTGATGCGCACGCTGCTGGCGCGCGGCCTGATCACCGAGGCCGGTGCCGACGAGGACACCGGGGCGGTGACGTTCGCGACCACCGACCTGTTCCTCGAGCGCCTGGGCCTGACCTCGCTGGCGGATCTCCCGGACATCGCGCCGCTGCTTCCCGACGTTGACACGATCGAGGACCTCAGCGAATCCCTGGACAGCGAGCCACGTTTCATCAAATTGTCCGGCGGTCAATCGTCCGACCAGTCGCTGACATTCGACGTGGACCAGGATTGATGGACGAAGCTCAGGGGATCCGGCTGCAAAAAGTGTTGTCCCAGGCCGGAATTGCGTCGCGGCGGGCCGCTGAGAAGTTGATCATCGACGGCCGCGTCGAGGTGGACGGGCAGGTGGTGACCGAGTTGGGCACCCGCGTCGACCCGGACTCCGCGGTGATCCGCGTCGACGGCGCGCGGGTGGTGCTCGACGACTCGCAGGTGTATTTGGCCCTGAACAAGCCGCGCGGCGTGCACTCCACCATGTCCGACGACCGCGGCCGGCCCTGCATCGGCGATCTGGTCGAGCGCAAGGTTCGCGGCAACAAGAACCTGTTTCACGTCGGGCGGTTGGACGCCGACACCGAAGGCCTGATCCTGCTGACCAACGACGGCGAGCTCGCGCACCGGCTGATGCACCCTTCCCACGAGGTGGCCAAGACGTACCTGGCGACGGTGACCGGGTCGGTGCCGCGCGGGCTCGGCAAGAAGCTGCGTGCCGGCATCGAATTGGACGACGGGCCGGCCAAGCTCGACGAGTTCGCGGTGGTGGACGCCATCCCGGGCAAGACGCTGGTGCGGGTGACGCTGCATGAGGGGCGCAATCGCATCGTGCGCCGGCTGCTGGCGGCCGCGGGATTCCCGGTGGAGTCGCTGGTGCGCACGGACATCGGGCCGGTCTCGCTGGGCAAGCAGCGGCCGGGCACCTTCCGGGCGCTGGCTCATCACGAGATCGGCCAGCTGTACAAAGCGGTGGGCCTGTGAGCGGCACGAGCGGAACGAGCGCAGCGAGTGACGGGAGTGGAGCGAACCATCGGCCTGTGACCGACGTGGTGGTGGCCATCGACGGCCCGGCTGGCACCGGAAAGTCCTCGGTGTCAAAGGGATTGGCGCAGGCGCTGGGCGCGCGCTACCTGGACACCGGCGGGATGTACCGGATGGTGACGCTGGCCGTACTGCGCGCCGACATCGACCCGGCCGATGCCGAATCCGTTGCGCAGACGGCGGAAACGGTGCAGATGTCGATCGACTATCACCCCGACGGCGACCGTTATTTGCTTTGCGGAGAGGATGTCTCGACGGAGATCCGCGGCGACCGGGTCACCGGCGCGGTGTCGGCGGTGTCCTCGGTTCCGGCCGTGCGCACCCGGCTGGTCGACCTGCAGCGCGAAATGGCCGAGGGCCCGGGCAGTGTCGTCGTCGAGGGCCGCGACATCGGCACCGTCGTGCTGCCCGACGCGCCCGTGAAGATCTTCCTGACCGCGTCGGCCGAGACCCGGGCGCGGCGGCGCAACGATCAGAACGTGGCGGCCGGGCTGGCCGACGACTACGAGGCGGTGCTGGCCGACGTCCGCCGCCGCGATCATCTGGATTCCACCCGGGCGGTGTCGCCGCTGCGGGCGGCCCCGGACGCGGTGGTCGTCGACACCGGCGAGATGACCGAGGCCCAGGTGATCTCGCACCTGCGGGACCTGGTCAAGCAGCGAAGCGGAGCGGTGCGGTGAGTCAAGACGGTACGTGGAGCGACGAAAGCGACTGGGATTCAGCCGAATTCGGCCTGGACGAACAGGAGGAAGCCGGACCGGCGCCCGTGGTGGCGGTGGTCGGCCGGCCCAACGTCGGCAAGTCGACGCTGGTGAACCGGATCCTTGGCCGACGGGAAGCGGTGGTACAGGACATCCCGGGCGTCACCCGTGACCGGGTGTCCTACGACGCGTTGTGGACCGGCCGCCGGTTCGTCGTGCAGGACACCGGGGGATGGGAACCCGACGCAAAGGGGCTGCAGCAGCTGGTGGCCGACCAGGCGTCCGTCGCCATGCGCACCGCCGACGCGGTGATCCTGGTGGTTGACGCCGTCGTCGGCGCCACCACGGCCGACGAGGCCGCCGCCCGGATCCTGCTCCGGTCCGGCAAGCCGGTCTTCTTGGCGGCCAACAAGGTTGACAGCGACAGGGCCGAGGCGGATGCCGCGATGCTGTGGTCGCTGGGCCTCGGTGAGCCGTACGCGATCAGCGCGATGCACGGCCGCGGCGTGGCGGACCTGCTCGACGCGGTGCTGGCCGCGCTGCCGGAGGTCTCCGAGGTGCCGCCCACGTCCGGTGGCCCGCGGCGCGTGGCGCTGGTCGGCAAGCCCAATGTCGGCAAGAGCTCGCTGCTGAACAAGCTCGCCGGCGATCAGCGCTCGGTGGTGCACGATGTCGCCGGGACGACGGTGGACCCGGTGGACTCGCTGATCGAGCTGGGCGACAAGGTGTGGCGGTTCGTCGACACCGCGGGTCTGCGGCGCAAGGTGGGCCAGGCCAGCGGGCACGAGTTCTACGCCTCGGTGCGCACGCACTCGGCCATCGACGCGGCCGAGGTGGTGATCGTGCTGATCGACGGGTCGGACCCGCTCACCGAACAGGACCAGCGGGTGCTGTCGATGGTCATCGAGGCCGGCCGCGCCCTGGTGCTGGCCTTCAACAAGTGGGACCTGGTCGACGAAGACCGCCGCGAGCTCTTGGAGCGCGAGATCGACCGCGAACTGGTGCAGCTTCGGTGGGCGCCGCGCGTCAACATCTCCGCCAAGACCGGTCGGGCGCTGCAGAAGCTGGTGCCCGCGATGGAGACCGCCCTGTCGTCGTGGGACGCGCGGATCCCTACCGGCCCGCTGAATTCGTGGCTCAAAGAGGTGGTGGCGGCCACGCCGCCCCCGGTGCGCGGGGGCAAGCAGCCGCGCATCCTGTTCGCCACCCAGGCCACCGCCCGGCCCCCGACGTTCGTGCTTTTCACCACAGGTTTTTTGGAGGCCGGGTATCGGCGCTTCCTGGAGCGCCGGCTGCGCGAGACGTTCGGTTTCGAGGGCTCGCCGATCCGGATCAACGTGCGGGTGCGCGAAAAGCGGGGCGCGAGGCAGCGCTGAGCTGGTGGCGCGTTCGGCTCTGTCCGGGTCATTAGGTGACTTTCAAATGCGCTAGCACCGGCGCTAGCGCGTTTGCGATTCACCTCATGGTCGCCTGCCGCCCGCCACGCGGAGGTCGCCTGGCGGGTCGGTCGCGCGTTTACGGTAGGCTTTCGACCTGCTGCCGGTGCACGCATCGGCGCGCGGGCTGTGGCGCAGTTTGGTAGCGCACTTGACTGGGGGTCAAGTGGTCGCAGGTTCAAATCCTGTCAGCCCGACGCAGGTCAGAGCCTATTTTCGGCCCCACCGTGATTCGTCTTCGGAACGGTCGACCCACACGTTTGACCCAAACCAGCGTCGGGCTGCCGCCGAAACTCATTTGCTGGGGTTCGTGGCCAGCGGCCACCCGGCGATGCGAGGCCGACCGCCGCATCGACACAGACACACCAGCGTTGTGGTCAGCGAACGTGCTTCGTGCCGGGGCTTTGTGACATGCGGGTTTCGGTGAGTTTCCGCAGTTTCGACATCCTGCCGGGCACAACGGCCTTGCAGCTCAAACACAATTTTGACCTTCCGGCCGACTCGGTGGCGATCTAGTGTCCCAGGCAATCCGGAATCGGGCAGGCAACGTGCTCGTCGGCAGCGATCGCATCACCTGGCAGGATCGCGATAAACCGACCGCGGGTTTGCTCAGGGCGAACGTCAACTGGCATGTCGCAGGCCCGGCCGGGCCTGCCCGCAGATAGCGTCGGTAATCATGACAGTCACCACCAACAACGACGCGGGCGCCCAGAACACAACGCCGCCACGGCCCGCGGCCGCCGATCTTGAACCCGGCACACTCGACTGGCGGGTCCAGGTGGCAGACGGCGCGCACAAGTTCTTCAGAATGCCGCAGAACCCGGACGCTGCCGCGGCGATCGGCAAGACCATTCACCCCAAGACGATCGAGCCATGGTCCGTCGCCGACTTTTCGAAGTATTGCCAAACAATGGGCCTACGTGATGCCGGTAATGTCGTCGCCCTGACCCAGGTAACCCGCGCACTCGAGCGTGTCGGCTTCCTATTGCCGTGCGGCGAGGCGCGCAACGTGCCATTCCTGGCACAGCGGTACATCACGCAGGGTGGCGCCTCGCCGGGCCAGGTGGGTGGATACCTCTGGCTGTCGGCAATTTTCGGCGCGGACCTCATCATCCAGAGCTACAACGCGGTGACCGTCCAAATCTCCGGCACAGATGCCTCCGGCAAGCCGCACTGGGGCAGCGGCCTCGTCCTTGACCACACACACATCGTCACCAACAAGCACGTCGTGGCCGCGCTGGCTCCCGGCGAGCCCGTCGTGGTAAGCCCGTCGACCGGTGACGAGGACACCCAGGAGATCGCCGCCCAATTCGCCGCGTACCCGCACCCGGCGTTGGACGTCGCGGTCATCGAAGCACGGTTTCCCGCGGGCGAAGGTATGCCGCGATTACCTGGGATGGCTTTCCGCGACCCGGCATGGGCCGATGATGTGTGCCTGTTCGGCTACCCGCGCGTCCAGATGATCGCCGGGATGGAAATAACCGTGCAGCGCGGCGAGGTGGTCAAGCCGACCGCCGAGACACCCCGTGATGGCGACCTGCCGCGGCAGAAAACCTTCCTCTATTCGGCGATCGCGCGGCCGGGGAACAGCGGTGGGCCGATCGTCGCCCAAGATGGTCGGGTCATCGGCCTGGTGGTCGAGGACAGTTCGCCGACGACGCGCGCCGGCGCCGCAGGCTACGAGGACCCGACGCCGGTGACGCCCGAGGAACGGATCGCGCGCCTGGAGGCCGAGGTCGAGGAATTGAAGGCCAAGGTCCGCGCGCCGTCGTTCTATCGCGGCATCCCATCGAGCGAAGTCATCAAAGCGCTGAACGACCTCGGATTCGGCGGACTCGCGAAACTAGATGATTTGCCCCTCGGCGGCTCGTCGGTCTATCACCCAAGGGGATAGGTCGGCGTGGCTATGTTCGAAGAACGCGGCGTGCGGATGTTCGCCGCAGATGATACCGGCGGAGGAGGATCTGTTCCGAAGGAAGCGCCGCCGTGGTTTCCGTCACAGGCGGCCTACGAGGCCTTTCTCAAGCTGGTCGCTATGGACCTCGGGCCCCGATCTATTACCGCGACGAGCATCGACCTCGAGCATCTCGACGAGGACGACCGCAAAGACCTGCTGGGCAAGTACGCGCTGCGACCCTCACTGCAGTTCGTCTGCTCAACCTATGCTCGCCTGGACGCCGAAGCGCTCTATGGGCGCGACGCCGCCTTCGAGAAGCGCTTCACCGCGAACTTAGGCGGCGACCTAGCTGCGAAGATCAAGCCACCCATGAGCAAGGGCAGCCGGCTGATGCCGCCGCCGGCCCTAAATCAACTGATCCGCGAAGTGATCGAGTGGTGCGCCGACGACACCGGCGATGACAGCTTCGGTGCCTTGGGCAAGGCCGATTTCGTTCGGCTCCTGCTGTCCATCAACGGTGACCAGGAAACCCAGGCACGCCCGGACTTCTTCACCTCATGGCCGCCCAGCGAGGACGAAATCGCCGCCTACAACGCGGCAATGACCGCCGATGACGACATGGTGTTGCAGGAGATGCGGCGCCAAATGTCCTACGAATTCGCCCGGATGCAGACCGCCGCGACTCCGGTGCCCCACCTCGTCCTGGGCGACACGAATGAAACGTGGTTCAAGGCTTGGCCCGACGCGGCTCCGCACGACCTCATCGGCGATACCCCCGAGAAAGCATTTCTAAGCGCCACGAAAGTGCCTCTGCACGAAGTCATTCGGATGGGTTTGCTGTTGTGGGATCACACGAAGGCCGGCGACGTAACGCTCAACGCCAGCACACTGGAGACCGCGGTAGATCCCGCCGCGCTCGGGCTGCTGTCGTCGGCGGTGTTGCCGGTCAAGGCGTACCGCAAGCGGCTCGCGAAGGAGCGGACGAAGGGACTTCTTGCGCACCGCAGATACACATTCACCGAGCGGCCTTTGATCGAGATCGCCGGCGGCGAGTACATCGTGTTGCGACCCGCCTGGGTTCTGGACCGCTTCAGCGGCTCGCAGCTGTACTGGGAGACCTTCTTCGCATTCGGCGAAGACAAGACACCAACCGGTGAACAGTTCAGCCAGGCGATGAACTACGTGTTCGAAGCCACCGTCGGGTATTTGTTCCGGCGGATGACGCGCCGCGCCCGCCCGCAAATCACGCTGATCACTGAAGCCAAGATGCAGCAAGCTTGGACGAAGGGCGACAAAATCCCGTCGGTATGCGACTGGGTGCTGGTGTGGGACAACACATGTCTGTTGGTGGACGCGACTAACCACTGGCTCGACGCGAAGGCGGCGCAGGGTCTCGCCGATCCCGAGGACTACGCGGCCGACCTAGAGGAAACGTTCGTCAACAAGAAATTCGAGCAGCTACGGTCCACGAAGGACCTGCTCATCGACAACGGCTGGGAAGGACGCACATTCGACCAAAACACCGTGTTTGTGCCATTGGTCGTGGTCCCCAACGCCGGCATCCCGGCCAGCGTATCCGCCGATGTCGACATCAAGTTGCGGCTGGGTCAGCTCGGCCCGAACGTGAGGTCCCCGGGCATCCTCGTGTATCACGAGCTGCAGGTGTTTGAAGGGGTTGCTGAGCACCGAATGCCAACGAGGTTCGTCGACCTGATTGCGCAATGGCGGACCATGTGCACTAATTCAATGCCGGTGCGCCCGCAAACCTTCCTCGAACTACGGGGGCTCGACCGCCCGATGAGCGGCTTCGTCAAGGTTGCGAAGCGGGGCCTGCTCGACAACCTGGGGCAGCCGGTCCCTCAATCCGTGTCAAATCTTTGAATATCCCGCTCCCGAAGGCACCGTTGCCGATGTAATTGAGGGCCTCATCGGTCCGCCCATGCCGTCACCCCTGAAAGCGTTCAACCCTGATCCTCGAAGAGGTTGGCGGCTACGTCGGAGAGTTCCAACCCGAACCCGCCAGGTGCGTGATCGAGGAGACCCGCTCCGATAATGTCGCCAGTCAAGAGATCGACTAACCGGTACAGGCCGAACGTGATAGCCCGCTCATCCCGGCGACGCGACTTCTCCAACCGGTACCCCCGCCGATCGGCGACGCGACGAAGCCGGTTTTCATAGATCTTTCGTTCCATTGCCGTCAACGACTCAATATCATTCCGCGACAAAACGTCTCGTATTCCTGGAGTCGTGCTGTAAGCCATGCTCAGAACTGTACCCAGAAGTCGCTCTTGGATACTCGCAGCTCAGAACCTTGCGCCGTCGGCATATTTCTGGGAATGCGTACAGAGCAGAATCAGCAGTTTCGGCCATGTGCGCGCCGACAGGGCGGTACGGGGGGACCCTACCCCTCACGGTCAGCGTCGGGATCTTCACGCTGGGAAGTTGGCCATTGCCCCCAACCGATACACCTTCAATCTGGTCGACCTTGACCGGCTGGGCGATGGTTGGGACGTGCGCGTGCGATTTGAGCGTTGCTGTTGCGCCCGGCGATCGAGTGCGTCTGCGGCGACCGCCGTGGCGAAGTGAGCGGCAATGGTGGCAGCGCGGCGGGCCCCTGGCTGCGTAGCTTGGTGATGACGTCAGCGGCCTTTTTCGCGAGGCGGCATTCGTCGGCATGAGCCAGTCTGGAAGGCAGTTCGTCGATCGGTATCCATGCCACATGCGTGACCTCGTGGTCGTCGGCGGCCGTAAGTTCGCCGTCCCGAAAACGCAGCAGGTAGTGCTGGACGGTCTTGTGCACTATGTGAGCTTCCGCGCGGAACCAGTATTCGATACTGCCGAGCGCGGCGAGGATGTCGGCGCGGATTCCGGTTTCTTCCGCGATCTCTCTTACTGCGGTCTCTTCGGCCCTCTCGCCAACCTCGATGTGGCCCTTGGGCAATGACCATCGAATGCGGCCTCGACGATCAGGCGTGCCGATCACGACAGCCATTTGCGTGTCGCGGTCCAGGCCGTCAACGACGAGACCCCCAGCTGAGAATTCGTGCAGGGTCGGTAGGTGCGCCGGCCGGCGGCCGGCGGCGTCGCCCGACCCACCGTCTCGCGGACGGCGCCTCCGACGGCGCTGTCGAGGCGTGGCGTTTTTCCGGTTCGACTCAGCCATGAGACCGTGCGTCCGCTAGGAGCTCGCCAACGTAACGGGCAGCCTCGTTTCCTTCGTAGGCCCGCACCACCTCTTCGACACCGCCCATCGTCTGAATCTGGCCGCGATCGATCCATACCGCGGTCTTGGACAGTCGGGCGAGGAACTCGTTGGAATGACTGGCGAACACCAGGATGCCGGAGCGCTCGACGACGTTTTGCAGCCGTGTGACGGCCTTCCTCAAAAAATCGGAGTCGACTGATCCGATGGCCTCATCCAGCAGAAGTATTTCCGGGTCGATGGTGGTAACGACGCCCAGCGCGAGCCGGACCCGCATACCGGTGGAGTACGTGCGCAGAGGCATCGATAGGTAGTCGCCGAGCTCGGTGAATTCGGCGATTTCGTCGACTTTAGATTGCATTGCCTTGCGTGTTTCGCCGAGGAATAGCCCACGGATGATGATGTTCTCGTAACCCGAAATCTCGGGGTCCATGCCTACACCGAGGTCGAAGATGGGCGCTACTTTGCCCTTCACCGCAGCCGTCCCGCGCGTCGGCTCATAGATGCCGGACAGCAGCCGCAGCAGTGTCGACTTGCCAGCTCCGTTGTGGCCGACTAGGCCGAGTCGGTCGCCCACATTGAGCGAGAGTGTGACGTCGCGCAGCGCTTCGATCACGACGTTCGAGGTGTTGCGGCCGATGGTACCGCCAGCCTTGCCCAGAACTGTGTGCTTGAAGGAGCGGGTTTTGGCGTCGAAGATCGGAAACTCGACCCACGCGTGGTTGACGTCGATTCGCACTGGCGCTCGCGACGATTTGGCATACGGACCAATCATCCTGGGCCCCTGGCGATTCTCTGCTGACTCTGACATCGTTCTCACCACGAACACTCAATAATCGTGACGGGCAAGATCAGTTCCGCCTCGGCGGTCATCCCCGTCGACGGCGAGCAGTGCGGGGACCATCTCGCTGGTGACCAGTCCGTGTTCTTGGGTGAGTTCGTCAATGATGTCGAAGCTTTGCGCGATGTTGTCCGGAGTATCGACGATGATCGTGGTAACCGGGACATGGCGGACAAGCTGGAATAGCTTGTCGCCGTGGGGCAGGTGGTTTCCGTGAAATCCCCAAATACCGCGCAGCGCGGTAGCGCCTCGTGCATGGTCGGACTGACGCAGACGGCGTATCAGGGCGCGGTGGATCGGAAGGCCGTCGTGACGTTGTGCTTCTGACGTGTAGACCATGATCTTTTGCCACATCGCCATACCGTGTTCGTCGACTCCAGGCAGAGCGTGCGGCCGTGAGAACAGTTGGCCGTCGCGTTTGCAAACCTGAAGTCTCTCAACGGTGATCAGCGGCCGCCGCATTAGCCCCGGGAGTTCGTGCAAGACGCGCTCGACTTGTCCGCCGGAATCGACGGCGATGATCATCATCGGCACGTCGACGTTGCGCCCGAAGAATCGCGCGCGTTCCCGCTCGCCGCGCACGGTGCCGTCGACGCCGAGGAAGACAGAGGCCCCGGCCAGCTCTCGCCGGTGAAGCAGATCCACGATCGCGTAGTGGGCAGGCTCGGCAAAGACCTTCTGCTTACGGCCCACATAGACGGTGAGCTTGGTCGCGTCATGCTCCGGGTCGTCAAGGCTGAGTCCATCGTCGTCCTCCTGGAGGAGACGCGCTCTCTCGAGGGTGATCAGGCCTCGCTTGGTCAAAGCGGTTTGCCAATCAAGCACTCCTTCTATCTTGTCGCGGGTGTCGACGGCGATCACCGCCACGGGTGGGTCCTCGGACAGGCTCAGCGAGGTGTCGGTGCGCAGGTGGTGGCGAAGCCCAAATCCTTCGATCCCGCGCAACATCACGCTTGTGGCGATTTGGTGCCGGCCGTATAGGTCAAACAATGCCTCGGCGAGAAATTTGCCGTTGGCGCGTTGGCGTTCGCCGAAGTAGCTCGTCAGCTTGAGGCAATCGGTGGTCATGTGTCTCCCTCGTCTGAGTGACCGGCTAGTCGCCCCCGCTGGTAGTGTTCGTCTCCGACGGCGGTGGGGCTCGCCACAACCGCGGCGGCCACAGTGATGGCTGTGGCCGTGCGCCAACGGTCCCTGACTGGTTTGAGCTCAGGAGACCCGTTATGTCTGTGACGTTTTCGGCCGTTTCGGCGATGGAGGTGCTGGATTCCCGCGGGCGCCCCACCATATCGGTGCGGATGGCGTTGTCCGATGGACGCGAGGTGGTCGCCGGTGTGCCGTCGGGGGCATCCACCGGCAGTAGGGAAGCAGCGGAACTGCGCGACGGTGACGCGACGCGGTTCGGTGGTCGCGGTGTGAGCCAAGCGGTGTCGCACGTTGAAGGCGCGGTTGCCGACACACTGGTCGGCCACGCGTTCGACACCCTGGAGCAGCTCGATGCGGAGCTGATCCGGCTCGACGGCACTTCGAACAAGTCGCGGCTCGGCGCCAATGCGATCGTTGGCGTGTCGATGGCGGCGGCGCGGGCGTTCGCGATCGAATCGCAGCAGCCGCTGTGGCGCTCGCTGGCCCGTTATGGCGTGACGCCACGGTTGCCGGTTCCGCATTTCAACGTGATCAACGGTGGCGTGCACGCGCCAAACCCATTGGAGTTTCAGGAGTTCATGATCGCCCCGGTGGGTGCGCCATCGTTGCCTGAGGCGATTCGCGCCGGAGCGGAGATCTATGCGCGGTTGCGCGCCGAGCTCCAAGAGCGAAAGTTGGGCACCGGTTTGGGTGACGAGGGCGGCTTCGCTCCCGACATCGACTCCCCCGAGGAGGTGCTCAAGTTGCTCGTGGAGGCGATCACTGCGGCCGGTTACACGCCCGGGCCTTCCGGGGTGGCAATCGCGTTGGACCCCGCGGCCAGTGAATTTCACCGTGGCGGCTGCTACGAAGTTGGCGGGCAATCGCTTTCGAGCGAAGAGTTGATCCAACGGTATGCGCAGATGGTGGAAGAATTCCCGATCTGGAGTATCGAGGACGGGATGGGGGAATCGGACGACGATGGGTGGCGTGCGTTGACCGAGCGGCTTGGCGAGCGTATTCAGTTGGTCGGCGACGACAACTTCGTCACCAATCCGGCACTGATCCGCACGGCGATCGGGGAGGGAATCGCTAACGCAGCGTTGATCAAGGTCAATCAGGTTGGCACGGTCAGCGAGACATTGGAGGCGCTGCGGGTGTGCCGCGACGCTGGTTATGGGGCGATGATTTCGCACCGCTCGGGGGAAACCTGCGACACCTTCATCGCCGACCTGGCTGTCGGATCCGGTTGCGGGCAAATCAAATCCGGCGCACCAGCGCGCGGCGAGCGTGTTGCAAAGTACAACCGGCTGGCCGAGATCGCGGTGGATGCGCCCGACTTTGCGTTCGGTCCGCCGCCGCGCTGAGCGGCGTTGTGTGCTGCCGGCTCGGGTGGTCATGGTCGCGACACCGCGATGATCACGGCCAGTACGGCGAGCACGGCGAGCAGCATGTAAGCCATGTAGGCGTCGAGGCGACCCGATTGCAGGCGCTTGGCCGCCCGAGCCGCAGCCAGCAACGCCGCGATCGCCGGTCGGTACACATAACGATCGACGATTTCGACCACCTCGACCCGGTAGGTCAGGACGGGTTGACCGATGGTCTGGGTGGACGGCTCGACTGGGGCGCCGCGTAATTCGGTTCGGGTCAACAAGACATTGCCGAGCACGTTGCGCATGGGGTTGGCATAGGCGAAGGAGGTGTATCCGACGCCGCGGTCCACACCGGGCGACGCCGAGGACCACGGCGCCACCCACCGCACTCGGTCCAGGCGGCGCCCGGCCAGCCCGCTGGCCACCACGGCGATGAGCACGACCATCGCGGGCAGCACGATCCACAGCCAACTCGGCGACAGCGCGGAGAAGTCGCTGAAAACGGGCTGCAGCACCCAAGGTTTGGCGTTGGCACCCCGCGCCTGGTCGCCAACGAGCGGGGCCAGTCCGCGAGCGATGACGCGGATCTCTAGCGGCGCCAGCGCGGCCACGCCAAGGCAGCCGGTGATGAGCAGGGCGATCCCGATCCGCAACCATGTGTTGCGGTCCACACGGGTGCCGGCCGGGTAGAACGCGGGTTCGTCGATGCGGGGCGGGCCGAACGCGGTCAGCGCGACGACCCGGACGAATGTCACGCCGGCGACGCCGACGGTGAGGGCGACGAGTACACCGGCGACGGCGGTGCACAACTGCATGGCAAGGCTGGATACCCGGAATTGCTGCATCAGTGATTGCAGGATGAACCATTCCGAGGCGAACCCGGCCGTCAGCGGCAGTCCCGCCAAGGTGAGCGAGCCGATCACCAATCCTGTTCCCGCCCAGGGTAATCGACGCACAATGCCGCCCAGGCGATCCAAATTGGTGGTGTCCGTCGCGCCCTCGATCACCGACGCTGCGGTGAACAGCAGTGATTTGCCCAGGGCGTGCGTAATGACTTGGGCGGTGGCCGCGACCAGGCCGGCGGCAGTCAGCAGCGGCACACCGGCGGCGGCGCCGACCAGGGCAGCGCCGAAGGCGGCGAGGATGAGCCCAGCGTTTTCCACGCTCGACCAGCCGATCAACACCGTGAGGTCCGGGTGCACCGCGGCTTGCGCGATGCCGAATATTGCACTCATTCCGGCCAGTACCAGCACCACGCACGCCAGCCACAGCGGCGGGGCGCCGAACAGCTGCAGGGTACGCCACATGCCATAGAAGCCGACATTGACCGCGGCACCGGCCATCACCGCGCGTGCTGGCCCAGGCGCGGCGGCGTAACCGCGCGGCAGCCACACGTGCCCGGGCAACAGTCCGACCTTGATCGCGAACCCGGCCAACAGCAGCGCGTAGGCTGCCTGCCCCAGGGCACTGTGTGGGTCGACGCCAGCGGCGTCGAGGGCGAAGGTGTGAGTGTGCGCGGCCAGCAGCAGACCACCGAGCAGCAGTGCCGCGCCGCTGACCTTGCCAAACACGACCGTGACAAAGGATGCGCGTGCCCGCCCCGGCCGGTTCCGGTCGAATCCAGTCAGCAGGTAAAACGCGACAGTCAGGGCTTCCCACCCGAACAGCAAGACGAAAACGTTGTCGGCCGTGACGACGACCGCGACGGCGGCGATCGTCAGCACCAGCGCGGCAGTCAATCGGCCCTGCCGGGGGCCGGCAAACGCGGCTGCAGCGCACAATGCTGGAACGGCCACCCCGCCCGCGATGACCAGGAACAGTCCGGACAACGGGTCAACGTGCAGGGTCGCAGGGCCCAGCCCGCCCAGGGCACCCAGCGACAACCGCTCTTGGTGCCCGGCCAGCCCGCGTGCACCGGCAATGCCGAAAGCCACAGCCGACGCGGTCACCGCGGCCGAAGCCGTCAGGCGCAGTCCGCGCCGCTTGCTGGTGGACCATCCGGCGACCACAGCCAGGGCCGCAAGTGCTAGCCCGGCGGCGATCATGACGCCCTCCTTGACACGGCGGGGAGCCGGCCTAGTGCGAGCAGAATGCCGTGCAGCAGGCTGAAGGGGGAGGCGGGCGATCCGGGGATCCACACGTCGACAGGTAGCAGGCCGCCGATGCCGGTGCCGCCGGTGTAGCCGCCGCCGACCAGGCCGCCGCTGATCGCGTCGGTGCCAACCGCGATCACCACGGTGGGTCGGGGCATGCCCTCAAGGGTGCGGCGTAGCGGTTCGGTCATGCCGACCGCCCCGATTCCCGTGACTAGCAGCATGTCCGCGTGGCGCGGGCTCGCGGTGAAGAAGATGCCCAGCCGATGCAGGTCGTATACGGGATTGGTGAGGGCTTGTACTTCCCATTCGTCGCTGCCGTCGGAGCCGGCGTCGACGTGGCGTAGGTGCACCGAACGGCGCAGCCGCCGTACCCGTTTGGCTAGCTCGGCCCGCACCCCATCGAGTGCCTCATCGGTTTCGGGGACAGGGGAGACCACCAGACCGCCACGCTGCAACCGCGCGGTGTCGGCGCCGTGCGCCCATCCGAACCAGTCCGGGGCGGTGGCGACGCAGCGTCCGCACAAGATGCATTTACCCCTGTCCAGTGTGGGCATCTCGGCGACGGCGATCGCCTCGGTGGGACACCCAGCGGCGGCGTCGAGGGCTTGGCGCAACGGGACGTGATGGCCAACTCGACGATCGCGGGACAAGACCTCGACCGCGGCGGGGAACGCGTTGAAGTAAGTGTCAGGACGCTTCGGCCATTTCGTGGTGAGCAGGCCGTCACGCAAACCGCGGAAAAACACCACCATCTACATCGCCACCCCGGCATAACAGAGGCCGAAACTCGCCTCTATGAAGGGAAAGTCGGTGAATACGTCACCGTGGAAGACGTCGTGGAAGAGCACCATGTTGTGCAGCGAGGGTGTGCGGGCAAAGCAGCGCCCGACTCGGCCGTCGCGCAGCTCCAGGCCGTAGAGGACCTCGCCCTGCGGTGATTCGGCCCAGCCGGTGGCGAAGCCGTCGTGCGGGTTGACCGGTACATTCAGATTCCCATCGACCGGCCCACTGAGCCGCTGGCAAGCATGTTCGATCAGGTCGACGGCGGCGTCGATCTCGGCCCACCGGACCCGCAGACGCGCCATCGCGTCGCCATCCGCGCTAACGGCGGGCTCGAACACGGGCAATACTGGATAGCCGTCATACGGCCGATAGAGCCGGGCATCGTCGTCGAACCCCGACCCGCGACCGACCGGTCCCAACGCTCCATGGGAGGCCGCCAGCTTTCCGTCCAGCCGACCGGTGCCGCGGATGCGGTCCAGGAACGACGGGCTCTCCATCAACGCACGCCGATCCGCGCGGATGCGATGCGCCAAATCACCAATAACGGCGTGGAGGGCGGGCGGATCTATGCGCGGTGATGCGGATACGCCACCGACGCACACCACCGAGCGGCCAAACCTATTGCCGCACAGATGCGATACCAGTCGCATGGCCTGTTCTTTATGCCAGCCGAAGCGAGCGTTACCGATGGCGAGGCCGGCAGCGTCGCAGAGCCGCACGACCACGTCGAGGTGATTGGCGATGCGTTCGAGTTCTGCGTGGATGACACGGATGAGCTCGGCGCGTGGCGGGATTTCAATCTCGGCCAGGGTCTCTACTGCGTGGGCGAAAGCAAGGGCATGGGCGACGGAGGCGATGCCCTCGACGCGTTCAGCGATGAAGATGGCGTCGTCGACGCCGAGGCCTTCGAAGCGTTTGGCGATACCCCGGTGCTTGTAGTGAGGACGAATGTTGAAGTGCGGGATATCTTCTCCCGGCGTTTCGATGAGGAATTCGATCGATTCGTAGACGCCCGAGCGCACGGGTCCTAGCGGCAGCGTGAACACGCCATGCCCGGTGACGTCGACCGGACCTTGCCGGTCGCTTGCCGGCACCTCGCCGCCGGGTTCGCGATGTCCTGGGCGTGGGTGCAGCTGGCCGGGCTCCCACGGCAGCAGCAACGGATCCAACCGCGGGTGCCCGAGCGGTGTCACCCCGGACAAGTCGTGCAGGGCACGCTCGTACCAAAATGCCGCGGGCACATCTGATGTCAGCGCCGGATAGGTTAAGCCGCCGTCGGCGCCGGGGCTTAGCTCGGCGGATAGACATTCGACACCGATGCGGGTGACCAAGAGTGCGCGCAGTTGCGCGTCCTCGTCTTCTTGGTGGGTGCAATACAATCCCCCGAAGCGAGCGCCGGCGCCAAGGCGAGTCAGTACTTCGGCCCGCCATTCGGGAAGCGGCAGTCGGACTTCCATCGTGGCCGCGGTGGTCATCGGCCGGCTCCCGCCAAATCATTCGCCGCGTGGGTGAGCAGTTGGATCAGGTCGCCCGGCGGGGCAAGGCCAAGCAGCAGCAGCGCCGCGATACCCATCACTACGGGGATCACCATCCAGGCGCTGGGCTCGCCGCGCTCCATGGCGGCGGCCGTCGCGGCCCCAGGGCCGTCGGAGCGCGAGGGCGCGAACAGCATCCACGTGGTGGCGCCGGTGAGCCCGGCGAACGCGACAGTGACCAGGCATACCAAGGCCACCGCGGCGGCGTTACGGCGATCGGTCAACCCTCCGGCGATGATCTGAAATTCGCTGCGGAACAACCCGAATGGCGGCATTGCGGCGAGCGCGAATACCGCCAACAGGAACATCGGCGCCGACCACGGCAGCCGCGACATTGCGTCGCGAATGCGGTGAAGTTCCTTGGTGCCGTATTTCCGCACGAGCACCCCGGCGCCCATGAACGCGTTGCCCTTGGCTGCGGCATGGGCCAACACGTGGAGCAGCACACCGGCCAGGGCAAGCGGAACCCCGAAACTCACCCCAATCGTCAAGATGCCCATGTGCTCGACGCTTGAGTAGGCAAGCAGTCGTTTGATGTCACGCTGTTCCAGCAGATACAACGCCGCCAGCAGCAGGGAGGCGGCGCCGAATATCAGCAACACCAACTGCGGGAAGCGGGCGCCCAGTGGGATGATGGCGATCTGATAAAACCGCAGGATCGCGTAGAACGACACCGCCAGAAGTGATCCCGATAGCAGCGTCGAGACCGGGGTGGGGGCTTCGGCGTGCGCGTCGGGTAGCCAGGTGTGCACCGGAAACAGTCCGACCTTGGTGCCGAATCCGACAACGGCCAGCACAAAGGCAAGCGCCACCGGAGTGTGTGGCATGTTCGCAGCACCGCGCAGCAGCGGGTCGAACGCCAAGTCATAGGATTCGCCGAGCACCGTGGAGCCGGCGTAGTACATGAAAATCGTTGCCAGCAGGGCGATGCCGAGCCCTGACGAAGCAATGAGAACGTATTTCCATGCCGCCTCGGTCGCGCCCTCGGTGTCGTCCAGGGCCACCAGGAGCGCTGAGACGACGGTGGTGATCTCCACGGCGATCCACACCAGCGCCAGCCCGTTGACCAGCGGCGCGGCGAGCATCGACCATGCGAACGCATTGAGGCCGATGTAGAAGAGTCTGCTATAGCGGGCGAAGATGCGCCGGTCTTCGGCACCTGCCGCGACCGATGCGGCTTCGGCGGCCTGATAGCCAACGGTGTAAATGGCAGTCGTCATGTACAGAAAGGCGGTTGCCAACACGAAGACAACCGACAGCGCATCGGCGCGCAGGTAACGCAGTGCAGTCAATGTGTGATTAGTCGCGGGCACGATGAGCGCCACTGCGAATGCAAAAGTGGCAAAGCCGGTCGCCACCGTCAGCGCTGCGGCAACTTGCCGTGGCACCACGACGCAGGCGAGGGTTGTTAGCGCGGGCACCGCGACCAGAAGGACGAGCAGCACAGACATTTCGCTATCCCCTCAGCCGGTCCAGGGTTTCGGTGGATAGTGAGCGGGTGCGGCGGTGATGTGTGCGCATCAGCACGCCGAAGACCACGACCGCGACGAGCAGATCGAACAGGAACGCCACTTCGAGAATCAGCGGCATGCCTGCCGCAACCACGAGGCTGGCGAGCGAGACGCCGTTCTCCAGAGAGAAGAATCCGATGGCTTGGCTCACGACGTCGCGGCGCATGATCATCAGCACGAACGCGACCAAGACCACGGCCACCGAGAGGCTCAGCGCGGTTGTGGGTAGCACCGATGAGTGAATCCCGAGTATTCCTACGGAGAAGAACCCGAATCCGGTGATACCGATGGCCACCAGCACCTGGTTGGCCACTCCAACTGCGCCGCTGCCGGCGATCTCCGCGCGCGCGTCGCGCAAGAGCGCCAGCACAACCAGAGGGACTACGACCACCTTAAGCAGTAGTGAAAGGACTGCCAGTGCATACAGTTCGGGAACATTGCGGCCGTAGGCAACGACCGCGGCCAGCACGCTCACCGCCAGGGATTGTCCTGCGTACAGGCGCACCTGGGAGCGCAGCAGCGTCGCGCGCAGCATCCCGAATTCGAGCAGCAGCACGACGACCGCGACGGTGTTCGCGATACCGTCGAACACGGTGGGCACGGTCTGGCTGGCCGCCAGCGCGCTCATTAGCCACCTCCTAAATACAGAGTGAATACCGCGAGAACCGAGAGCAGTAGGGCGGCCGAGACGAACTCGGTGATCTTGAACAGCCGAAGTTTGGCGAAACTGTTGTCCAACACCGCGATCACGCATCCAAGCAGCGCCGCCTTGCCCAATAGCGCCGGGACCGCCAACGCAACGTCAAGCGGATGCGTAGTCGACGCCATGCCCCAGGGGGCGACGAAAACGTTCAGGAGAATTACATACAGGACAAGCTGTTTGGCCGCCGAGCCCCAATGCAGCAGCGCCAGATCTGGGCCGGAATACTCGAAGGACCGACCCGTTTCAATCATCCCAAATTCCGTAGTGCCAGTGTGGGTTTCGACAGGAATTCGGCCGGTTTCGTACAGAATCACCATAAACAACGCTGCGGAGGCCAGCAGGTGCGCTGGGCGCACGATCTGGTCGGGGCCGCTGCGCACCGTCGCGCCGAGCACATAGGGCAAATCCGTCGTGGTGATCGACGCGACAGCGAAGAACACAAGCAGCATTACCGGCTCGGTGATTGCAGCAAAAGTCTTGGCGCGACTGGACGCTAATTGCGCATAGCTGTCACCTGTTTCGGCCGCTGCGACCGCGACGACGAAGCTCGCGAACGCGAGAATGAGGCCGCCACCGAGGATATCGCCCATGTAGCCCAGCGGCAGCGGGTAGCTCGTCAGTACCGGAATCAGCATCGGAACCGTCAGGTAGCAGGCGAGGGACATCACCGGTGCCAGCCGAAAGAACGGTCCGGCGCCCACCGGTGTGAGGCTCTCCTTGGCAAAGAGCTTGGACAGGTCGAAATACGGCTGCAGGATCCGCGGACCGCGCCGGCCCTGCAGCCTGGCCTCAAACCAGGCGATGAGCCCGGTAACCGCCGGTGCGCCGGCCGCCACGGTCAGCACCTGCAGCACCTGCACGAACGGCAGCGGCAGACTCGTCATCGATCGCCCCAATCCGGGCGCCACATGTTGCCGAGGTAGCGGGCGTAACCGCCACGGCGCAGGTCGGGGAGGAAGCCGGCGATCGGCGGGCGCAGGATGAGTGTCTTCAGTTCGTCCCATCGGACCCATGCGGGCTGACGGCCCGGTTCGCCCGCCAGCCGCGAAGCGGTGTCGAATTCTTCGGCGATGAAGATGATTTCGACGACGCGATGATGGTTGACGGGGTCATTGACCTCTAGGACCAGGGCGCATCTGTTTGGGAAGACGTCGAGACCCGTCTCTTCACGGGTTTCGCGCCGCGCGCATGATGCTAGCCCCTCGTGTGGGTGTGGACGGCCGCCGGGCAGTACCCAATCACCGCGATCGAAACGCTGCACCAACAGGACAGCATCACCACGGACGACCGCTACTGCACAACGCAATTCAACCGGCGAATCTTCCACCGATGTCATCGAGCTGCCGCGCCCGGGTGCGTCCCAAAAGCAATAAAGGCCACCTGCGACTCCTTTGTTCGCAGGGGCCATCAGCCTTGTGGCGGTTCGGAAGTCACCTTCCGGGCGGGCACCATCGCCAGTCATCCAGTTGGTATCAGTTAATCAACAGTCCTACGGCCGGTCAAGCGACACCGTTGTGGTCGGCTACTGAGGGCGCGCCGAGGGTGGCTCCCGTCGCCCCTTGGCGACCGGTATGGCTTGGCCGGTAGGCTTGCTCGCGGCGATGGATCTCCGCCGGGATGACGCTACGTGTCCGAACCGCCCAGACGGGTTGATGGCTCCTAACGAACGGAAGGAGAGCCATGCCTGCCAGCGGTATCGACCGGGTCTATTTGGCCCGGCATGGACGCACCGCACTCAACGCTGACGGACGATTACGCGGCCTATCCGACCCCCCGCTCGACGACGTTGGGCAGGCGGAGGCCAAGCGCCTCGGCGAGGCGCTCGCCGCGTTTCGGCCGACGGTAGTTATCAGCAGTCCACTGCAGCGGGCGGTATCCACCGGAGAAGCGATCGGCGCCGCGTCACACGTCCGCGTCGAGGTCGATCAGCGGCTCAACGATCGCGACTATGGGCCGTGGACCGGTCAGCCACGCGCCGAGGTCGAACAACGGTTCGGCAGCGTCGATGCCGCACCTGGCGTCGAGCCGGCAGACGCGGTAGCTGCGCGTGCATTGGCGGCATTCATCGAGTTGGCCGACGAATACCGCGATGGGCCGCTGGTCATGGTTTCTCATGATGCGTTCAACACCGCGCTCCTTCGAATGCTCGATCCCGCTCTGGAGGGCATCGAGCAGCGCACGGCCTGCTACAACCAGCTCAGCCGCAGCGGTGCAGGGTGGCGAGTCGATTTTTACGATCGCAAGCCGGAATGACTCGCGTGAGGTCCGACGAGCGTTGGTTGACGCCCGGTGTCGGCGCCGTCGGGGCGGCGAGTTTCTTCTCCGACTCCGGCCACGAAATTACGACCGCGCTGCTGCCGACATTCTTGACGAGCACGCTGCACGGTTCCGCGGCGGCCCTGGGCGTGATTGATGGCTTCAGCGACGCGCTGGTTGGGGTGATGCAGCTCGTTGGCGGGCCGCTGGCCAATGATCCGCGCAAGCGAGCGCGCACCGCATCCGGTGGCTACCTCGGCACCGCTGTTGCCACGGGGGCCATCGGGCTGGCGGCCACGGTATGGCAGGCAGGGGTGTTGCGTGCGCTGGCATGGGTGTCTCGTGGGTTGCGTTCACCCTCGCGCGACGCTCTACTCGCGTCGATTACCCCGACCGCGGCCCACGGGCGAGCGTTCGGCCTCGAGCGCGCAGGTGACAATCTGGGCGCGGTAGCTGGGCCGCTGCTGGCGGCCGGCCTCGTGGCTTGGGTGGGTGTGCGCTCGGCTCTGCTGTTGGCCGCAATCCCAGGTGTATTCGCCGCCATCGCGATCTTTGTGGCCGCGCGGGAGGGCCGGCGGCACACCCGTGCTAACGGTGTAGCAGCGCGGCGCCGGCTTGATTTGGCGGCCTTGCGCAACGCCGGAATGCTTCGCGCGCTGGCGCCGGTGGCGCTTTTTGAGTTTGGCAACGTCGCGACCACACTGCTGATCCTTCGTGCCACCCAGCTACTGAGCACGCCATACCGATCGGTCACCGCGGCCACGTCGCTTGCAATCTTGATTTACGCCAGCCACAACATGATCGCGACGCTTGCCTCGTTGGTTGCGGGCCGATGGTATGACCGTGCTGGGCCACGCATCGTCTTCGCCACCGGGGCCGCGGTCTACGTGATCGGGTACGGGCTCTTCGCTGCGGGCGCGCACAGCATATGGCTCCTTGTGGTGGCCTTCGGCGCCGCCGGGGCGGGCATCGGGCTGGCCGAACCCACCGAATCCACGGTGGTGGCTCAGCTGCTACCGGACCACCTGCGCGGCAGCGGATTCGGTGTCTTGGGCGTGGTGCAGGCGGGGGGTGATGTCATCGCTACGATGGTTGCTGGGGTTTTGTACACGGTAATTTCCCCGGCGGCCGCGTTCGCCTATGCGGCCGCGTGGATGTTCGTTGCGGTTCTGGCCTCGGGCATGCTGCGTCGCCCGGCTGATCACCGATTCGACTCTGAGTCAGCCTGATTGCGGTAACTGGCACCGTCAGGTGCCTCCCGAACATGCGACCGGAACGAGTGCGTGGCGTCCGATCAGGACTCTTGCGTAATGCGGAAACCAAACAATGCCACGCCATCACTGTCAACGAACACGCCATCCGCAGCGACAACCTCTGCGCCCACCTTCCAGCAGTGCCGGGTGTCAACCGTCAGATGGTCCACGGCAGCACTCCCACCGGCACCCGCACGCGCGGCCTGGTAACTGTCGTAGACCGAGACGGTGCGTGAGCGCCCCGAGCAGGTGTCCGCGAAGGTCGTGACGGTGAGCACGTACATTCCGATCCCCAAATCCTCGTGCATGACACCAAATTGGCTTACCCTCGTTGCAATTCTTACTGTGCACCGGCTGGCGCACCGAACACGCGCCGGAACGAGTCGCCGCCGTAGCTAGTGGGTTTGGGCTCGGCGGGTGTCATCCGGAAGGTGCGCACGCCATCGGGGCGTCGCTCGGCGCGAAGGAACAAATACTCAGCGTCTTCGCGCCGATACAGGCCGTGCGCGAGATCATACATGTGGGTCACGTATACCACCTTGACGCCACATTCGAGCATCGCGTCAATGATCCCGCGGGCGATCTCGGCTCCCTCGCGTTCATTGGTCGACGCAAACGACTCGTTGCACAGCAGCATCGACTGCCGCCCGACGACGTCGACGATCGCGCTCATCCGGGCTAGTTCCTCATCGAATTTGCCGTGCGTCATGGTGTCGTCTTCTTCGCGTTTGAAGTGGGTGAACACGCCGTTGACGACGTTCGTGCGCAGCGATTGCGCTGTGACGAACATGCCCGCCTGTATCATCAGTTGCGCGGTGCCGACGCTACGCAGGAACGTCGACTTGCCGCCCTCGTTGGCACCGGTAAGCACGATCAGGGAGGCGCCGTCGGCGTCAATGGCGTTACCGGACACGGGCTTTTCGGTAGCCAGGCAGAGACCAACATCGCGGAGATCACGGCATGTGAAGGTTCGTGTGCCGATGGGGGTCGGCTCCGGGAAGCAAGTCGGCACACCGGCTTTGGTGAGCCTGTCGTACAGGTTCACACACCCCAAGTAGAACGCCAGCTCGGTGCGCAGCCGCCCGAAGAATCCTCGCACGTGGTCGGCGGATTGGGTGACTGTGTTGGCAATGTCGTTGAGAGCCTTGCCGGCCAAATCGGCCAGCGCCTGTGAGCCGGCCTCGTCGTGTGGATCGAGTTCAAAACCATAGCCGGTGTGGTTTCCAGTGAGTTTGTCCCACCAGCCTCGTCGCGGCGGCACATGCAGCGTGTGATCGTGCCCCTTGTTACCCGGCCCCAGTGTTGCCGAAAGCAGTGTGCCCCGTGGGAGGTTCAGCTCGGTGAGGTGCTCGACGAGTTGCCGCAAGTAGTCGTCGGTAAGCTGATCGGCGATCATTGTCGTCAGCTGGCGTAATCCGCCCGAACGAAATCGGTCTGCATGCTCGTCGCAGAGTCTGCGCAATTCTTTGAGGTTATCCACCAGCGGTCCTAGCAGCCGCACGGATCCGCTCAGGATTTGGCCGGGATCACGGAACACCAAACCGGCCAGGTACACCTTGCGCCGCACCTCGTCACCTTCGACAGCGATCGCGTACATGTGCTCGACAACATCGCGATTCGCCAGGCAATCGGCAAGTATGTGCTGGCGATAGACGATGACGTCGGGGTCGGACACACTGAGCGGGACCACCTTCTTGGCGACTTCGAGCAGAAAAGAGTCGCCGCCCGCCATGGCCTTATAGAGCCTCTGAAGCTCCAGATCATCCTCGGTGAGAAATGTCAGCGTGTTGGGCAGCCGCGGTGACAAGTCAATGTCGCGTTCGGGGTGCAGCAATCGGACTTTCATTGGCCAATCCTCCGCACCAGCACATCGCGCGCGAGACCGTATTTGTCTGCCAGTGCAGCCGCGTGGGCGAGGCCGTCGGCCGGCCGTCGCGTGAATTTGAAGGTGCGCCTTGTGGGATCGTCGTATGCCACTTCAGCGACCATGCTGACGCACGCTCGATGCAGGCTCGCGAGCTCGTCAAGGAAGGTGACGTAAACCGCCACGCAGTCGAGCGCGATAATCCGTTCGAGGACTTCGGCGCCGATCTGCAGGGAGTCATCCACGGTGGTGGACGAGAAGCTTTCGTTCATCACGATGATGGACGTGGGAGTGGCCCGTGACAGGATTTCGTGAATTCGCACCAGTTCGTTGTCGAGCTTGCCGTGCAGCGTGTCCAGGGTTTCCTCGCGCTCGAAGTGCGTGTAGATATCGTCGGGCAGCGTCAGTGTGGCTCCGCCGGCCGGCACGGGGCAACCGAGTGTCGCCAGATACGACAGCTGGCCGATCGTGCGTGCCAATGTGGTCTTGCCGCCCTGATTGGGTCCGGTAATCACAAAGATCCGCTCGGGTCCTTCGAGGCGAAAGTCATTGCACACCACAGTGTTACCGTCCTTTACTGCCTTCGCCGCTAGTGCGAGATCGAAGGCATCCTCGGCATATATTGAACCCGGATCATCGGTGATACTTGGATAGCTGAACCTCAGCCCGGCGTCAGTGAAGCGGCGGATGAATGTGAGGTAGGAAAGGTAGAAGTTCACCTCGCGGTGGAATCGTGCGATGGTGGCATCCAAGTAGGTCCGATGCTGAGTGCAGAATGCGTCGAGGTGCTTAAACTGCTCGGGATACAGCTTGGCAACGCACTGCAAAACCTGCTCTTCCACGTGGTTCATGTCGGGGAAATCCTTCATCCGCACGTGATAATCCTTGACCGTTTCGGAGGCGAACCGCTCGAAGGTCGCGGCGATGTCGAGGCTGTAATCGGGTTGGCCGTCATAGCGATCGACGTGGACCTTCAGCCCATCGATATGCACCACATAGCGGATCTTGCTCAATTTGGCTTGCATGTCGCCGATTTCGGCGACCAGCATCCGAAATCGACCACTATTCACGTAAGACGCGACATACTCGGCGAACTCACGTAGACCTTGCGACGACAGGGTGGTGCCTTCTAATTCGTCGCGCAGCTTGGCCACCGCGTCGCAAAACGCCTCGACTGCATACACAAACCAGCCCTGCCGTTGCAATGGATGCCAGAGCCGCCCGGCCCGGTCGAGCCGTTGCCGCATGGTACGCATGCCCCGGACAAATGCTTCGATCGGCGCGCGTACGTCGTCACGCTCCATGTCCCGGAAGACGTCATGGCGGTAGATAACAGCCGAAATGTCATGCAGGGGGAGGCAGAAGTAACGATCGAGATGTTCGTCGGCGTTGCCCCGGACGACATCGTTGACGATCTGGTCCAGATACAGATCCGAGAAACACTCTGGCGTAGTGAGATCATCGATACCCGCGCCAGCATCCGGGTGCATGAACAGGATGCTCTTGAATGAGGTCATCTTGCCGCTCACCTGCCTCTACCATGCACGGTTCAACGGGTAGAAGCCATCAGCCGGGCGGCGGTCGAGGCGAGCTTCATCGCCTTTCACGATGCTAGCGTCGCCAGCCTCTAGCCGCCAACGTCGACGCCCGTCCTGATCACCCAGGCTCTGGCTGGTCCAGGTTGACCCCTGCCTTCCCATCGGGCGAATCCGCGCTGGCAGGGGGCCGCCTCGGCGAGCTAACCTGGGAAGAACGCTGGCGGTGGGACTCGCCACCAATTGCGGCCCGCATGATTGGGCCCGCCGATGGTTCCTGGACGAAGAGCGATCCATGGGAGGCGGTCGTCGTGCAGTGGATCTATCAGCTAAAGTGCGCTCGGGCTGTGCGCGGCGAAAAAGTCATCTTTGACGACGTCACACTGTCGTTCCTGCCCGGCGCCAAGATCGGCGTCGTCGGCCCAAACGGCGCGGGGAAGTCGACCCTGCTGCGGATGATGGGAGGCTGCGAGCGGCCATCGAACGGCGAGGCGCGCCTGGCGCCGGACGTCACCGTGGGGCTGTTGCCGCAAGAGCCAGTTCTCGACGAGAGCAAGACGGTGCTTGAAAATGTGCGCGACGGCGTAGCCGACACCGCGGAGCTGCTGGCCCGTTACACCGAGATCTCTGCGCGTCTCGCCGAGGACGACAGCGACGACCTCATGGCCGAAATGGGTTCACTGCAAGAGCAATTGGACCAGCGCGATGCATGGGATCTCGACGCCCGACTCGAACAGGCGATGGACGCGCTTCGATGCCCAGCCGCCGAAACCGACGTCCGCGAGCTCTCAGGCGGGGAACGTCGCCGGATTGCGTTGTGCCGCCTGCTGTTACAGCGACCAGACTTACTGCTGCTGGACGAGCCCACCAACCATCTTGACGCCGAAAGCATAGCTTGGCTTGAACAACATCTCGCCAGATACCGCGGCACAATCGTCGCGGTCACCCACGACCGCTACTTCTTGGACAGCGTCGCGCAATGGATCCTCGAACTCGACCGCGGCCGCGCCTACCCATATCAGGGCAACTACACCACCTACCTGGCTACCAAAGCCGCGCGGTTGCAGGTAGAGGGGCGCAAGGACGCCAAGCGGCTGCGTCAGCTGCAACGCGAACTCGAATGGGTACGCGCCGGGGCGAAGGCCCGACAGGCGAAAGGCGGTGCGCGGCTGCGCCGTTACGAACAGATGGCGGCATGCGCGGCGAAAACTCGCCACCTCGACTTCGACGAGATCCGGATTCCGCCGGGCCCTCGGCTGGGAAGTCTGGTTATCGAGGCCGACCACGTGAGCAAAGCCTTCGGCGATCGAGATCTATTCCGCGAGCTCTCTTTCTCTCTGCCGCCCAACGGAATCGTCGGCGTCATCGGCCCCAACGGGGTCGGCAAGACCACGCTGTTCCAGATGCTGGCCGGCAACGAAGAACCCGACGCGGGCACCTTCAGAATCGGCGAGACAGTGCGGATTGCCTACGTCGATCAGAATCGGGCGAACATCGACCCCAACCGCACCGCGTGGGAAGTTGTCTCCGGCGGCGACGACGTGCTCCACATCGGGCCGGTGGAAGTGCCGTCACGTGCCTATGTCGCGGCTTTCGGCTTCAAGGGCCCAGAGCAGCAGAAACCAGCCCGGCTATTCTCGGGCGGCGAACGCAACCGACTCAATCTCGCACTGACTCTTAAGCAAGGCGGAAACGCGTTGCTACTCGACGAGCCGACGAACGACCTCGACACCGAAACACTAACATCGCTCGAGAACGCGATCGCTGAGTTTCCCGGCTGCATGGTCATCGCCGCCCACGACCGCTGGTTCCTCGACCGTCTGGCCACCCACATCCTCGCCTGGGAGGGCACAGAAACGGTTCCCGCGCAATGGTATTGGTTCGAAGGCAATTTCGCCGCGTACGAACAGAACAAGCTCACCAGGCTCGGCGCGGAAAGAGCTCGACCGCATCGAGTGAAATTTCGTCGCCTTAGCTGGGACTAAGAGAGTTACATGAGTTCACCGATACGTCGGATCCCGAACCTAGCCGGCCGTCACATCATGTTTTGGCTGCCGCCCGGTGGCGTCGACAACGGGGTATGGGCCAGCGCATGGGCGGAATTGGCCGATCTCGAACCAAGCGATATCGCACCAGTGTTGCACCTGCTGGCTGAGGCGGATGTGGGCGGCTACATCGCCACCCCCGGCGGCGCGTCACGAACAGGCAAAGTGATCCACCGCTTGTGGGTCGACTCGCTGCAATATCACCTCGCCGAGGACGTATTGATGCTGTACATGAACACGCGGCGTCAAGCTTCAGTCACTGATCGCCCCGAGTCACGCTAGGGCGACTAACCTGATGTAGGCCGGGCGGACAGTCCTAGACGCCGGTGCCTGCGAAGCATTGTTGATTACTGGGTGGGAAAACGACCACAAGTGCACCCCGGGCAGGGAGGGCGGCTCACTGTCAAAAGCCCCCCCAAACGTATCCGGCGACTTTGCCTGTTTCGGCCATGTTCCGGTGAACGGTGGCGGGAGGGGGTCTGGCCCCTGGGGTGGCGGTGCGTGACCTTAGTGGAGGGGTGCGCTTGCGCTAGCCTCCCCATTGCTAAAAACCTCTTCCATTCAGACATCAGCAGCGATCGAACCAGTCAGGTTGCACATGCAAAAACGTCGCTCGGACCACGAAAGAGCCGACGCATCGGCACGCTGTTTGTCACCACCGGCCATGGAGGCGCTTGAATCCCTTCGGAAGTTGCCTGATTCGAGATCGTTTGGCAGGGCTCGACAGCTGATCTCAAGCGAAGGCGCTGCAGCCCGCTTGAGCATCCAAGCTGCGATCGACGCCCTCCAGGCGATGATCGACCGTAGTGATCCGCTGCATCTCTACGGGGCTTTACACATGTGGGATGTTAGAGCAAGAAGCCTTTTGACTGCCCCGCAGATACACGGCTCTGACGCCATGCTTGAGTTCTTCGCCGGCTTGGTGACCAGCCGCCCCGAATCAGACGTCGTTGCAAATCTCCGTGGACGATTCGACCCGCAGATAGTCTTGGACGCCGAGAATCAACTGCGAACCATCGCCGAACTGCAAGCATCGATCGATTTCGCCGACGCATTCGAACGACCCGCACGGTCCTCCATCGAGAGAGCAATTGAACTGCTAAACCTCGAACGCCACTTCGACCGCATGGCTGGGTTTGACCGTCATTTGCGACGTATCGCCGACGCTATTTTTGGCCTCGTTGACGAAACCGCTAAGCAGACCTTGGGATTCAAGCTGAGCGATGCTCTTCGCTTTGCCGACATTTACAGTCAACGACTGCTCGAGCATTGGCAGTCAACCAGCGATCGGATCGTCGCCCATCACATGCCATCTAATCCAGGGGCGGACGAGGCGACTAAGTTGCAGTGGATGGTTTCGGAAATGCTGGCATTTGTCCTTGATGCGGCCGCTCCAGTTGAGGCGGAGGACGCAGATGAGCTGATTGCAGATAGGCTCGGCTTGTCCTCAACCTCGTTCGACAAGTTAGTCGCGGCGCTCGCCACTCCGCTTGGATCACAACAAATTTGCAACCTCCACGAAGACAATCACGTCCGCAATCACCCGATTCTCTTAATCTCAGATGGCCAGTGGATGTGGTGCCGACCGGAAGATTTTGTGCACTGCATGTTGGACTGGGCATTCGACGTCTGCCAACAGTCCGACAAGTTGCTCAAATCGTTCGATAAGGCCCGCCAGACTGTGGCCGAACGTATGCCCGGCCAGGTTCTGGCATCAATATTCGGTGAAGAAAGAACGTTTTCGAACGTCACTTATCCCGACGCCGAGTCGGATGCAGAGGCTGACATCGTCATGTCGCTTCCGGGAGCGCACCTGATAGTTGAGTGCAAGGGCGGTCGCATCACGGCGGCGGCACGTCGTGGAGCGCCAGGACGAGTTGAAAAGCACGCCGACCAGATGATTACGAAAGGTGCGGACCAGAATCTACGCACGGCCAATGCCATCAAAGCCGGCCTACCTCTGAAGGCTGGCGAAGGCGGCAAGGGACGTACCGTCCCGGTCGAGCGAGATGATTTGAGCTTGGGGATCATTGTCACACTCGACCGAATCGATCCGTTCAACACTCTGCTAGGCCGCCCAAGTTCCGACAGCCTCGGTGATCGCTCCTGGATATTGACACTGGCAGATCTTCTACTCATCGCCGACGTCCTGCCCAATCCAGCCGAACTTTTTGCATACGCGCATCGACGTACGGAAATGGTTCGGTCAGACAGTCATCGCGTACTCGTGGAGGCTGATGCGCTCGGGTCTTGGTGCGAGGACCGCCTCGCCTCGTTCAAACCGGTGATCCCGGGCAGATTTGTGTTGGTCGACCAGACTTCGAAACTGATAAACGACTACTTTGCTCTTAACACAGCTCTGAATGAGCTAGTCAGCGGAGCCGCGGCCGCTGAGCACATACCACGGCCGACCGCCGACGTACCTCCCGCCGTGCTTGACGCCCTCGACCGTCTATTCGCCGCCGGCGAGCGTATCTGGACGGAGCGGTGCGACCAAGCTTTTGAAGTACGCCCTTCCGACTGGGAAGTCTTTAAACGGCGTCTCGCGCTCGCCGAACATCCAGGATCTGCTACTAGTCGGATAGCACGCAAGAACCTTGCTCAAGCTCAGCGTGGATTCATGGTAGCCGGCTCACTCCCGGTAAAGCTCATGCCCGCCGGGACGGAGCCCGTGGATGACGAAAACTTCCTCGTGATTCGGATCAACCAAATCACACCGTAGCTCGGCAAACTACCGACCGAGAAACCATGGCTGAATGGTGCAGACGCGGCTCAAACTTAAAGGCGGGAACTGGCGTCCGCTGTCGGCGGTGTGGGCGCCAGCGGCGATTTGGGCGTCCTGAGCCAGCCCCTCAGTGTTCAGCTTTCACAGCAGCAATTCGACTCTCCAGTTCGGCTTCGACCTCGCGGCACTGCGCCCCCAGCGCGAAATAGGCTTGCAAAATCGGGGATTCGTCGCGCTCATCGGTAGAGGTGTTGCACCAGCGCCACTCGTCGGAAAGATCCCAATCGTCAACGACTTTCAATGCCGCGACCACTTGATCGTTCAACCCGGACTCAGGCGCAATCTGGTCGGCGGTGATCACACCGGCCTCGATTGCGTCCAGGCTGACACCGAACCACACCCTCAGTTGCCAGGACGGGTTCCAGTAGTCGAACCGCTTACGGGGTCGCGGGTTGTCAATGTTCGCGATGATGGTATCCGCGTCGTCAGCCAAGACCGGGTCCCAGTCGCCGGTCCATTTGACCTCGGACTGAACGCCGTTCGCGTCGACCCAGCCTTGGCGAGCCGTGTAGCGTTCCGCCTTGCCGTCGCTAATGCGAACCAGTTTCTGGGCATATTCTGGGAGTGCGTCGGCGTAATAAAACCACCGTTCCTCGATGCTCATTGCACCTCCACCCATAGCAGCGCGTACGCGACCGGGTCTATTCCGTGCCAAGCCCGGTTCCCCGGGGCCCTGAGGTGGCAGCTCGTAAACACTCAAGGTCACTTCAAGGCGGCAAGCTCGAGCGTGCGAGGTGCCGGACATCCCGTTGTTACGCCGGCACCGATCCCTTCCGGCGCAGCCTGCTGATGGTCACTGTTTGCTGAGCTTCGACGTGGCTGCGTTCGATTTGTGACCGTTTCGCCTTGCATGGTCGAGCGCTTGCTGGACCCGATCAGTCAGCCCTGGTGTTTCCCCCGTCAGACCTCCCGGAGGTGCATGTGGTGGTGATGAATCTGATGAAAGTACTGAATTGGCAGGTAGCCGGCCTGATCCGGTTTCATCACTTTCATCACTCGGTGATCGATCCGAAAAAATGACCTGACCGGCGTTTTCATCGCTTTCACCATTTTCACTCCCTATCGGTGTATAGGTGCCGCGGGCAGGTTTGGCAATGTGGTCGCTATCGGCCAGACGGGCTAGCAGATTGCCGGCCATGCGGTTATCGATTTGAAGATGCGCGGCCAGCTCGGCGGGGCTCGTGGCCGACCGGGAGTTGACGAACTCCAGGGCATCTAGGGATTGAGCGCCGAGTCGTGTTTGCCGCGTGGACTCGTTGCGAGTAGTCACGGTGGCGGCCGCGTCAAGTATGTCCATCCCGTCAAGCGACCAGATGCCCCGGTTGAATTTGATCGCGTATTCGTTTTCGGCGATGTCGCGACCGGTTACAGCAAGGACACCGTCGTCGCTCTTACGCCTCCGGCTGAGCAGCAAGGTGTAGTCGGCTGACCCAGTGATGCCCTGAGTGCCTGATACCGTGTCGAGCCAGTCGTCGGCGCGCATCTTGCGGGTGTGGTGGACGGCGACCAGTGCGGCCCCCGGCACGGCGTCGACAGTCATCTTGATGAGGGATCCGACTTGGTAGTCCGCGATGTACGGGTCGTCGCCAGGGCGGCGCTGTGGCCGAGCCTTGCCCAAGGTGTCGAGAATGATCAGCGGTGGAGTCGTGTCACCGCGATGCCTTTCCAACCATTCGGTCATGGTCGCAGTCACGGCGCCCGGCGAGACGTAGGTAATGATGTCCAGCCTTTGTGGTAGCGGCTGGTCGTGGTTGAGGGCCAGGAGCAGAACATGGCGGCCTTGTACGCTGATGCCGCCGAGTACGGCGCCGCCGTCGGCGCAGGCGAGAGCGACACCCGCTGCGAGCCAGCTCTTCCCGATCTTGGGTGACCCGGCCAAGATGCCAAAGCCCTCGGTGATGAGATGCGGCACGTGCTCGATTAGCGGGGGAAAGGTCATCACGTCTAGTTCTGCGGCGGTGATCATCCCGCTGAGTAGCGTTTGGTCGCGCCGGTCGGCCCTATCCGCAGACGCCTGGTGCGACGCGTGGTTGCCGCTCATAACGCCACCTCGCGATCGGAGTTGCTGTAGTCAGCGGCGATCGCTCTTACCGCGGCGCGGTGCTCGGTCGGGATGAATGCCCATATCCGTTGCAGCGCATCAAGGCCGCCGCGGGCGAAGCCTTCGCGGAAATGAAACGCAGCAATACCGAGTGCGGGGCGGTGATATTTGCGCCCTGGGTGCTCCGGGTCACCGCCTTCCATCCGCATCGCTGCTTCACGGCGCCGGCGCAATGCCGCCAACTTGTCGTACGCAAGGTTGCGGCCTGATCGGTTACGATCGCAGCTGTCGGTAGTGTCTGCTAACGATTTTTCGACGTCGGTCGGGTCTGGCTGGGCTCGGCCTTCGTCGTCTTCAAGGCCCGGCGGTCCCTCTTCCGCCATTAGTCCGCGCCAACAGGTTCGGTCCCGCGTGTGCCCGAACCTTCACCGACTGTCAGCCCCCGTCCGCCACCGCGAAGTCGAGCGACGTACGCATGAATCGATTCCGCGGTAATGAACGACCGTCGGCCGATCTTTACTTGCTCTAACTCACCTTCGTTGACCAACCGCCACAACGTCGTGTTCCCGACGCCGCCGATCAGTCGGCGCGCGTCGAGCTTCGGGTAGAGCAACCGATCGTCGGGCTCGGGTGCGATTGCCATTAGGTCCAGACTCCGTTTCGCTGTCACTCGCCGTGGTTCCGGCGGATACTGACAACAGTGACGTAGACAGACTGCTAATGACTACGTCACTAGCAGGTCAGATAATGACTATCTTCAAAGAAGAAGGCGCGATGTTATACCTGCAGGGCGACGGTGCATGGCTGGAGACGCGCGGGAAGATGGTGGCCGTCGGTGATAGGGCGATCCCGCGCAAGCTCGCTTACAGACAGCCGGGTGGCGACGGTATGCCTGCTTTGGAGGTCAGGATTGAGTTGATGGACGGCGCCCCGGTGGTGACATCTATCCAGTTCTCCGCAGCGCCCGGCACAAGCGGTGTGCGAGTCAACGACTTAAAGAGCCTCGCGGCCCAGCTTGAGGATCTGGTCGAAGATATCTGTGCTACGGCTGCCTGGGTCCGAAACACGTCTGGCGCTTTTAGGGACTTTCCGATATCAGCGGAGTCGCGACAGGCGGCAATGCCGTCGATTCGACGCGCGCGCAAAGCAACTCGGCGCAAGATCAACAAAGAGCTCTTGAAGCGGGTCGCCGACACGTACCGCGCCGCTGGCCGGGCCCCGACCAAGGCCGTGGCCGCGGCGTTCGGGGTGGATCATCGCACCGCCGGGCGTTACGTAGCGGAAGCGCGAAGAGAGCGTCTGCTCCCGGCGACAACACGAGGGAAAGGCAATGTTGATGGCGAAACGAGCTGACGGCGAGGGTAACGTCCGGCAGCGGGCCGACGGCCGCTGGGAGTCCCGTCTGAGCTATATCGATCCGGTAACGGGTTTGCGTCGCTCGGCCTCGTTTTACGGGGCGACCGCAGAGGCTGTGCGCATCAAGCTGGAGAAGGCCCGCGACCGCGTCAAAGTCGAAGCACCGGTACAGGATTCAAACACCCGGCTAGCCGAGTGGATCGACCATTGGGCGGATACGGCGCTGGAGGCATCGTCGCGAAAACTGTCCACAAAGTCGCTCTACAAGACGCTGGCGCGAAAACACCTGTGCCCAGCCCCATTAGGAATCACGCCGCTAGGCAGGCTGCGAAAGTCCCATATCGACGGACTGTTGGTTAGGCTGCGCAGCCAGGGTTTGTCCGATAGCACAGTGCGCCAGGTGTATACGGTGCTCCGCACGGTCCTTCATGACGCGAAACTGGACGGCTTGATCGCTGAAAACCCGGCGGTGCGGGTGGCAAGGCCCAGGGTGACGCGCACTGAGGCTAGGCACTTGAGTGCGATGGAAGTGACCGCGGTACTGGCGGCGGCCGAGGGGCTGCGGTATCGACCTGTGTTGATGTTAGTTGCAGCGACTGGCCTCCGCCGCGGCGAAGCGCTGGCGCTGCGCTGGGAGCACGTCAACCTCAATGAGGGCGCCTTAACGGTTGCGGCCACGCTGGCGCGTGTGGGGGAGAAGTTGGTGATCACCGAACCAAAGACGACGCGCTCGCGCCGCACAGTTCCGCTCTCACTCGGCATCGTATCGATGCTGAAGGCCAATAAGGCCGCGCAGGCGGCGGAGCGACTGCGTGCGGGCAAGCTGTGGATCGATAGCGGCCTGGTGTTCACCACCGAGTTCGGCGGCCCGGTCGAACCACGTAACGTGCTGCGGACGATGGAGACCGCCGCGGTGAAGGCGGGGGTCGAGAACGTCGGGGTTCACACACTGCGTCACTCCGCCGCGGCGGCGTGGCTGGACGCCGGCGTCCACATCAAGGCGGTTGCCGATCTGCTTGGGCACAGCTCGATCAGCGTTACCGGCGACATTTACGGACACGCCAGCGACGCGACGACGCGGGCTGCGATCGACGGCCTATCGGGCGCGCTCGGGCTGTAGTTTGCTGGTTTGACCCAAACGGTGACCCAAACCAGCCCCATTTTCGCCCACTTTCGCCGATCTTCGCTGAATGCCCCAAAATGGCTGTCTAGCTGCGCGTTCCGACTGTCGGCGAACTTCGGCGAACCTGGTCAATTTGACTGGGGGTCAAGTGGTCGCAGGTTCAAATCCTGTCAGCCCGACACAGAGAAAGAGCACCCCACAGCACCTCCGTCATCGACGGATGCGCGCCAAGCACCTTGTTTGAATCGCTGATTAGGTTGCATCAGTTGTCTCCCTTTGCTTTTCGCCCTTTGGTCCATTGAGTCGACCGGTGATCAGGCAGCGGGCGGGTCAGCAGAACTCGAGGTCCACGCTCCACTGGCCGTAGGCCCGGCCCGCCGCTCCGTCCTTGGCGGGTCCGACCCTGGGGTTCCAGTAGGACGCCTTGAACGGTCCACCCAGAGCCGGGTTGGCGTCATGGATATGACCTTCGCCGCCGACGGCCGGGTAGAAGTTGTCCCAACTGATCGACTGAAGGGCTGGCGGAGTACGCGGTGTGCAGCGAGCCTGCACTTGGTTGTAGATGGCCGTCACTGCCTGCTCGGCCGAGGCTTGATCACCGCTGTCCGCCTCCGCCAATGGGGCGCAGGCTATACCCGCCGCCAACACGACAGGTATCACAAGTGCATTCTTCACCAGCGCATCACTCCTCTTTCGGCACGCAAACGCCGGACCAGTTGCAATGGAGCCATCGCTGTGCATAGTTGCATTGCAGGGGTGTTGATATGTGCGATAAGCGGACACGTAGTCGCAGTCCGTGAATTGCGGCGTGTTGACGTTGTACACCATGCACTCGGGGTAAGCCGGTGGCTTCGCCGGAGATGACTGTGCCGCACCGGGATTAAGCACCGAGGGCCCTGGGGATTTGACGTGCATTATTCACCCCTTCGTCGGTAGCGACTGGCTGCCGTTACTCCGGCACAGTGTCGCGCCTTACATGAAACTCAAGTGAGTTTTGGCGAGCTTCATTGACTTCTATCGTTTAATGAGGTGGCGGAGATCCGCCGGAATATTGACGTTGAGTATTGAGATCCCCTGACGCGAGTAACGACGCGACTGTGGGCGTCGACAAGACTTCCCGGCTCTCCTCGCGGGCGGCCCGTGCTTAACAGCACAATGGCGGGGTAATCCAATGCGATGAGGCGAAAAGATGTTTCTGTCGGCGGATCCAAGGCCGCGCCGGCCCGCATACGCGACCTCGAGACGATTGATACCGAGCTGAGATTGCTGGCGACCCTTCGGTCGAGCGGCTCGGGAGCGGGGTGAGCCGCTGCCGTCCTTAGACGCAGCGGATGCGCTATTGGATGAGCGCCTTCGAGCCACTGAACGGCCGCAACCAATAAGCGCCGTGCGCGCGCCACACGCCATACAGGCGTAACGCTTTTTGTCCACCCTAAGCCGGCAACGGCGGACCATCGCCGTCAGTCAAGGCCACGACACTAAGGCAGGCGACTCCACGAACAGCACAAAATTCCCAGCAGCGGGGAGGGCGATCGCGCCGTCCGACGCGATGAGAGCATGGCCTCCGATGACCACGCACACCTGCATGGGCTGCGGCCTCAAAACCCGTTACTCCTATTGGCGCAACTGCACGGGTTGCGGCTTAGACACCCGCTGCTCAGCCGACCGAGTTTGGCCGGATCGGTATCAGCAGGCCGCGCTGGCATTCGCGGCGCTCGCGAGGATCGTCACCTTGATCGAGAAGCATCCGTCGGCCGCGTTGGCGCTGCTGGTGCCGGGCTCGCTCATCGCCATGGCCGCAGTCGCCGCCTACCCACTGGTGGCCGTGCCAGTGCTGATCCTGCTCACCGTGGCTATGGCGGCGTCCGTCCGCTACGAGGACACCCGCACCCCGCCGAAGTAGTGGACCGGCCTACGGCTGAAAGGCCGGAAGAACATTGCCGGAGTCGCGAATCTCCCAGATGCTGGCTTTGCTGATGCCATCGAAGTTGATTTTGTCCAAAGTCGCCCGCGAGTACGTGAGGTCGATGGCCACCTGGGTCGAGGTGTTGCCGTACGGGTCGGTCATCGGGAAGGTGCCCTGCACATTGACCGCGGACGCGTCCGGATAGGTCGCTCGCGCGTATTTGAGGATGTCGATGGTGTCCAGCCGGGCGCCGTCTTTGATCAGCTGCTCGGTGTAGTTGTCGCGGATGGCGAATCGGGCGTTGACCACGTCGCCGCTCGGGCTTGGAGCGGTGGTGAAGGTGACGCCGTCCGGCTTCTTGGGGCCGGCCGGTGTCGACGGCGTTGCCTCCGTCGGTCCCGCCGCGACCGAACCGCTCGATGGGGTCGAGTGGCCGGCCTTCTGCGGGTCGAAGATCCAGCTTTTGCCCACGAGGATCAGCAGGACAAGGACGCACAGCGCCGCCAGCGCCAGGACCGCCTTTCCGGAGAGACCCTTCTTCGGCGGCTCTGCGGAGAACGCCCACTCGCTGGTCCAGCTGGTGCCGTCGAAGTACCGCTGCAGCCCGTGGCCTACGGCGGGGTCGGGGTACCAGCCCGGCGCCGATTTCGGCGGGGGCGGCGCCTGTTCAGACGGCATCTATCCATTTTGGTCGTGCCAGAAAGATCCGGGCTACCCACCCCGGCGGCCGGTCGAGTCGCACCATTCAGTCCTCGCGGTCCGGCGCGGTGAGTTCCGGCGCGTTCTCGCGGGTCGCCATCCCGCCTTCGCGCCCGTGATCCACCGGGCCGGGGCGGCCGCCCTTGGGCTCTTCGTCGTCCCTCTCCGAATGCTTGCCCATCGCAACCTCCCTTCATCGACTGAACGACTACCCGCAGCCACCGATCCGAAGACCTCGAGGATAGAAGCGGGACCGCGGAAGCCGCTCCGCCAAGCCTAGGCTGCGAGCATGTCTGACGGCGACGCGCCAGGAGATGTGAATTCGAGATGGCCCCGGCGTGACGGTTCGGCGTTCGACGCGTCGGCGCGCAAGGCGCGGCCCGGGTGGCCTCCGAAGGCGCCCGCGGCTCCGCCCAGCCGGCCAACGAGAAGCGCGGCGAAAAGCTGGAGATCTTCGACGAGGCGCTGGCCCGGGTCGGCGAGCGCCTTGGCGCCATCGAATAGCGGCTAAACGGCCCCAAATACGTTGCGCTACGGCGCTTTCCGGAGATCAGCGAGCGAGTTTCGAAGCCCGCCATCCATCCGGATTTGGACGGCGGCGACCGCAACCATGATCGCGGCGGTTACCAAGTGCACCACCGCGTCGACCGTGTTGTTGGGAAAGTTGAACACGAACGCGACCTGATGCGAGAAGAAGGCCCAAATGCCCGGCAGTGCACCGGCTATCGCGGCGAGCAGTAGATATAGCACGGCCAGCGACTTCCGCAGCGCGCACACGAGCCCCGGAGCGAACAGCGCCAGACCGGCGACGGCGTGCCAGCCGTTGTAGTCCATGCCTAGCAGCTGCACGGTCGGCGCATCGGGCCCGGTCGCGAAGCTGGGATTGAGGATGAACCCGATCACGGCCTGAATGACATGAAAAACGCAGATGATCACCAGCCCGACCTGGGCGAAGCTCCACCTCACATTGCACCCCCTTGTGCGTGGCGAGTTGCCCGAATACTACGCCCGGTAGTAGATGGGGGTCAATGAAAGCAGCGGCTACGCTTTGCCGTCCCGTTCGATCCAACGGGTAAGCGCATCTTCGAGCGCGGTCGCGAGGTCCACACCGGCGCTGTCGGCGGCCTGCTCGAACCGCTCGACCAGGTCGGTGCGGACGGAGGCGCCCAACCGGGAGAACGGCGGTTTTGGCTTCGGCGGCAGGTCTACCGGCACGTGTCGCGCGACGGAGGCGTCGACTATTTCGCGGAGTGCCGGTATCTCGTCGAGCAACGTGTCGAGATCGTCGCGTTCTATCCGCAATAACTCGGCCGGCCCCATCGTCGTCACGGTCGCGGAACGCAGCCTGCCACGATGCAGCGCCGATTCGCCGATCACCTCGCCCGGACCCAGCGCGGCGACCTGGTCCCGGCCGACGTACACTCCCACCTCCCCGCTGAGCAGGATGAAGCAGGAGTCCGACGGAGTCTGCTCATGAATCAGCGGCAATGCCGCCGTTGTCGCGGTGCGATGGGCCACTCGGGCGAGACGCTGTAGTTGAGCATCCGAGAAGTTGCCGAATGTGGCGTACCCGCGTAGCCGCCGAGCGTCTTCCTCATATTGCTTCGCGTCGGCCTTCATAGCGGACTCCTGACGTGCGATGTGCCGCTGACATCGAGAGCGTAACGCGGATTTACGCTGGGCCGCCGGCGAATCTCACTTTCGGCCGGGAAGCTTCGATACCGTTCGCACGATGGGCAACAGCGACTTCTGCCACAGTTTTCCCGGAATGCCAAGGGGCGGATCGAGATTGAACATCCGCGCGGTCGCGATCGTCTGCGATTCGGTGTACTTCAGCAGGCCCTCGGGGCCGTGCCGGCGGCCGACGCCGGACTGGCCCATCCCGCCCATCGGCGCGCTGAGGCTGCCCCACGCGAATGCGTAACCCTCGTTGACGTTCACCGTCCCCGACCGCAACCGCGCGGCGACCCGCTCGCCGTCGGCCGATGAGCCGGCCCACACGCTGGCGTTGAGCCCGTACTCGGTGTCGTTGGCCTTCTCGACGGCCTCATCCACGTCGGCGACGGGATAGATCGAGACGACCGGCCCGAACGTCTCGTTGGCCGCGCACTCCATCTCCTGCGTGACGTCGGTCAGCACCGTCGGCTCGTAGAACAGCGGTCCGACGTCGGGGCGGGGCTTGCCGCCCGCAATCACCTTGGCGCCCTTGGCTTTCGCATCGTCGACGTGGTCCGTCACCGTGTCGAGCTGACCGGCGGAGATCAGGCTGCCCATGTCGACCGAGAAGTCATATGCGGTGCCCAGCTTCATGTTTCGCACCGCGGCACCGAACTTGCCGACGAAATCGTCGGCGATGTCCTTCTCCACGTAAATTCGCTCGATGGAGATGCACAGCTGGCCCGCGTTCGAGAAACACGCACGGGTGGCGGCCTTGGCGGCCTTGTCCAGGTTGGCCCCCCGCGTGACGATCATCGCGTTCTTGCCCCCGAGTTCGGCCGAGAAACCGATCAGCCGACGGCCCGCGTGTTCGGCGAGCTGCCTGCCGGTGGCGGTCGAACCGGTGAACATCAAGTAGTCGCAGTTGTCGATGATCGCGGTGCCGACCACCGAGCCCGGCCCGGGCACGATCGCATAGAGCGCCCGCGGCAGGCCGGCCTCATAGAGCAGCTCGGCGCACGCGAGCGCGCAGTACGGGGTCTGGCTGTCCGGCTTGAGCACCACCGCGTTACCCGCGAGCAGCGCCGGCACCGAGTCCGACACGGTCAGCGTCATGGGGTAGTTCCACGGCGAAATCACCCCGACGACGCCCTTGGGCTGGTAAGCGACCGTGGTCTTGCCGATCCCGGGAAGCAGCGCGGGCACCGTGTGGGGTTTGAGCAGGTCCGCGGCGACGCTGGCGTAGTAGTTCGCGTTCGCCATCAGGTCGATGATCTCCTCCTGCGCCGCCCAGCGGGCCTTACCGGCCTCGGCCTGCAGGAGATCCATCAGGAACTCGCGGTTCTTCACGACGAGGTCGCGATAACGGGCGATGACTGCGACGCGCTCGGTGACCGGGCGGTTCGCCCAGGCGGCCTGGGCCGCGCGCGCTTCGGCGAACGCGGCTTCGACGTCTTCGGCCGTGCCCACCGGGATCGAGGTCAGCGGCCTGCCCGTGAAGACCTCGTCGATCGTCTTCGTCTCGCGCGCGGTGAGGTCTTTGATGGCGGCGAGCTGACGCAAACGGTCGAAGACCTCGGCTGACGGTGCGGGCATGTCATTACCTCTCGAGCGGTGTCCAAAACACCAGCCTATGGGACGGAAGATTCATGCGCCGGGAGCTCTGGAGACGCTCCGCCTAGCCGACGAATCACGCTGCAGCGCAACCTGCGCGGGTTAGACGTTTCGACAAACGGGTAAGCGATTCCCACTGTGCGCAGCCACGATCGGTTCGAAGTGATCGCCCGAGAAATGGTCCAAGGGGCATCGGGCGTGTGTTGCCTGCTTCTCGATCGCGATTTGCGGATACGCGCGGCAAGCAAAGACTACGAGCGCGTCACGCTTCGCGAGCATGGCGAACTTCCCGGGCAATACCTCTTCGACGCCTTTCCGGACAACCCGAAGGATCCGCACGCCGACGGCACGGCGAAGCTCGCCTCGTCGCTGGAGACCGCGATGCGCAGCGGCAATCCCCACATGATGCGGATGCAGCGGTATGACATTCCCGATCCCGCCGCCCCCGACGAATTCCTGCCGAAGGTGTGGAGCCCCACCAACTCCCCGTTGCTCGATCACGGCGAGCTGGTGGGCGTGGTGCACACGGTCAAGGAAGTCTCGCAAAGCAGGCAACTTCTCGACGAGGTGGCGCGCGACGTCGATCACGGTGTCGCCTGGGATCCGGCGGACCTGCTGCACACCCTCGACGCCGTCAGCGCCGTGGAATCCACCCAATACCGCCGGCGCCAGCAGGCGCTGGCCACGGAGAACAGGCAACTGATGCGCGCCATCGCGACCCGAGACATGATCGGCCAGGCCAAGGGGATGCTGATGGAGCGATTCAACGTCGACGCCGATCGAGCGTTCGGCCTGCTGACCAGGCTCTCGCAGGAGACCAACACCCGGGTCGAGGAGATCGCCCGCAACCTGGTCCAGGCGGAGCGCCCGCCGCGCTCGGGCTGAGGCCCCCGCTTCAGAGGATGTGCAGACCCTGGGCCAGCTGTGACACCCCGACCACCGTGAACAGGGCAACCAAAATTTGCCGGTGGTAGGTCCGCACCCAGTCGTGCAGCACGAGCAAGAGGGATTGAGTTTTCGCCGGCGTGACCACGTAGCCGACGAGGATGACCTCGACCACGGCGTACATCAGGATGATGAACGCGACGGAAGCGCTGGCCTGCGCGGTGACGGATGCACCCGAGGCCGCGATGATCGCGACGATGAACAGGACGCCGTCGACCGGCACCGAGATGATGCCGATTACCCACGCGACCCACGAGGAGCCGCTCTCCCACGCGTTGTGAATGCGGCCGAGCAGACGCCGGAATGGCGATGGGTTCTCGGTGGACTCATCCGGGACCCGGGTCAGCAGCCGCGGCATCGCGATCGGTGCACCCGAGACCATCGACAGTTCCCGAGAGCGCTCGTCCTCGGGCGCGGGTTGCGGCGTCGGCGTCCGTCGACGGGTAAGGAAACGCACCGCCATCACGGCGGCGATCGACAAGCCGACCACGCCGAGCCCGATTTGGATCTTGCCGAGGGTCGAGCTCGTGGACGGGGCCGCCGAACCGTGCGCAACATGTCCGAACATCGGGGTGAGGTTCAGCAGCATCAGTGGGATGAGCAACTCGGGAATGCACACCGTCAACCCGCCGAGCCAGTACGCGAGCAGACTCGGGCCGGGCCGTGGCCGAGAAATCATCAGCAGCGCGAGCCCGAGACGGACAGGATTGAGCGCGGCCAAGATCCCCAAGCCCAGCACTGACCCCCACATGGTTCGAGGCTCTACCCGCGAGTGGTGGGGTCTAAACGCCGCCGAATCACTCGCGAGAACCTGAAAAATTCCGTTCGGCAAAGTGGGCTATGAATCAGCTGTGTGCGCCGAAACTCGATCGTGTCCAACGGATTCGGGCTGCGCCGACGCACGCGCAGCGGCGCAGGTGAGGGCGCGGATCTGCCGGGCGTTGATTCTGCGGCTTATGCCAACGGTTTTGGGGTAGCAGCGTTAGCCGGCGCGCGCCATACACGTGCGCTGGCGAACTTCGTGCCCGTTATGGGTGCGTGAGATCAATCACAACGTGCCTGCGTGACGGCCTGGCCGCGTGCCGGCGGCAGGCGAGCGGCAAACGTAGCCAGCGGCACCGCGCGCTCGACGCAACCCGACGGGCGCGGCTGCCCGGCCCTAACGCATCGCCGTGACACACCAGCTGTTGATAGCTACTGGCGGAAAGGTTCTGCGCGGACTGAGGCCATAACATGGGCCTTCGTATAGCAAGCGTCCATACGTTTTCGCATGGTGTGCGTGTGAGATTCGACATCAGCGCGATCGACGCTAGGCTTGTACAGCATATCCGTGAATGCGCTGCTAGGGGCCATTTAGTGACGCCTTTGCGGGACTGCGCTCGGTGGCGCCGCCAGGCGACCGCCGTGCGCTCCGGGTGAAACCGAAAGTCAGAAGCAAAGATTGGGTGATCGTCCGGGCGCGCTTTGCCTGTCGACTTGGGCAAACGGCCAACGTCGAGGGGCCTGACCGGCCGCGCAAGCGTTAGACGCGCGTGCCGGGCAGTGATAAATGCAACACCTGCACAACACGGTCTTTTGCTGCACGGCCACGCAACTGTGCACGAGTAGAATTTGGCGCGGATCGGGTTATCTAAGAACGGAATTCAGATGTTTCGGGATAGGACTGCTGGGTATCCGGCGATCGTGGATCGCGACGTCGATAGTCGTAGTGCAAGCGCGCGCCGGTTGCGCTGCTCGGTAACAACGGCTGTCGGCGCGGGGCCGAAATGGGTACCGCGACGATCGCGTCGCGGCGCCACACCCTCACGACCGAGCCCGCCGGCGCTGATATCCGGTGGGTGGGCCGGTCGTCATGCTGGCCGGGCCTAACGGCTCAATCCTCTTGCGCTGCAAGGACGCTCGCGTTGCGCGCAGCGTGAGTTGTAAATTTTCGTTGATGTAAAGGGGTCCATCCGTATGCCGCTCAATCCGTTCGATGACGACAATGGCCGTTTTTTCGTCTTGGTCAATAATGAAGAACAACACAGTCTTTGGCCAACATTCACTGTTATTCCTGCCGGTTGGAGAGTAGTTTTTGGAGAAGCCGACCGCGCCACATGCCTGCACTACATCGATGAAGCCTGGCCCGATATACGGGCGAAAAGTTTGCGCGACACGCTGAACGCGCCGGTTTCCGATTGATAGACAAATGTCGGTAAGAAGGGTTTCGGGGTCAAACTTTTAGTGGGGGGGCGTGTAGTGGAGCGTGCTGACCGGGCACTTTCTGTAACGCGGGGTCAACTGGATATCTGGCTGGCGCAGCAAACGGGCCATTTCGATGTGGCCTGGCAGTTGGGTGTGCTCGTACACATTGAAGGCGCAATAGACACCAATTTGTTGCATCAAGCTATGCGACACGTGGTGAATGAGGCTGAGAGCCTAAGGGCTTCGTTCTTCGAGGCCGATGGCCAGGTCTTCCAGAGGGCCGTCGAATACGACGATGTCGATCTTGTCTTCTACGATTTGACCGAGTCGCGTGATCCCGAGCGGGAAGTTCGTGAAACGGCTTCATCGATTCAGAACACGCCGATGCCACTCACCGGCCCGATGATCAAATTCGCTTTATTCCGGACCGCGCCGGAGGAGTACTACTGGTTCACGACCTGCCACCACATCGCCATCGACGGGATGGGCATTGCGCTGATCGGCCGGCGGATCGCGGCCATTTACTCCGCGCTCGCATCCGGGAAACCGATTCCGCCCGCGTTCTTCGGCTCGCTGCACGACCTCGTCAGTGGCGAGTTGGAATACGAGGCATCGCCCAAATTCGTTGAGGATCAAGAATATTGGACCGCGCACCGCCCCCAGGGCGACACGGCGGCCTATCCGACGACCGCGGCCGACGATGGCCGTGACCCGTATTCACCCTCTCCGCCAGTGCAACTGGATCGGTCGGTGGTCGGCAAGCTCAAAGAGCTCTCCAAGGCGCTGGGCGTCCGTCGGTCATCGGTTCTGACGGCCGCCTGCGCTCTTCTGGTGCGCGGCTGGTCCGCCGACGGCTCGGACGAGGTCGTGCTCGACTTCCCGGTCAGCCGGCGAGTCGATCCGGAGTCGAAGACCCATCCCGGCATGCTGGCCGGGGTTGTGCCACTTGTGTTGAATGCTGCGCCGGACACGACGTTCGCCGAGTTCTGCCAGCACGTCGATACGCGATCACGAGAAGCTTTGCGGCACCAACAATTTCCAACACGCACGCTCGACGGCGAAGGAGACTTCAGCGGTCCGAGGCAGGCGCCCAACCGTGTCGTCGTCAACTTCGTCCCGGCCCGCCTTACGCTCAGTCTCGGCGGCGTGCCTGCCACGGCGAAATACACCAGCTATGGCCCGGTGGGCCACTTCGGGCTGTTCTTCCTCGGATTCGGCGACCAGCAGTTCCTGAGCACCGTCGGTACGGGGCAACCGTTCTCGAACTTCGATGTTTCGGACCTGCGGGAACGGCTGGAGCGGATCCTGGCGGCGATGGTGGCCCATCCCGAAGGGCACTTGTCGTCGTTGGACGTGCTGCATGCGGATGAGCATGCCCACCTGGAAGAGGTTGGAAACACTGGGGTTTTGACCGAGCCGGTGAATTCGCCGATGTCGGTACCGGAGTTGTTCGCCACGCAGGTGGCCCGCGTGCCCGACGCCGTGGCGCTGGTGTGCGAGGGCGTGTCGGTGACGTACCGGGAGCTTGACGAGGCGTCGAACCGGTTGGCGCATTGCCTGCTGACCCACGGCGCGGGTCCGGGACAGACTGTGGCGCTGCTGTTTTCGAGGTCGGCCGAAGCCGTCGCGTCGATCTTGGCGGTGCTCAAGACCGGGGCCGCGTATCTGCCCATCGATCCCTCGTCGCCTAAGGCGCGGATCGAATTCATGCTTGCTGATTCTCGGCCGGTCGCCGCTGTGACGGCCGGGGAACTGGCGGAACGGTTCGACGGCCACGGCCTGACCGTCATCGACACCGCCGATCCTGGGATCGATGCCCAGCCTGCCACGGCACTGCCGATTCCCAATCCTGCCGATATCGCCTACCTGATCTACACCTCGGGAACCACCGGCGTACCCAAAGGCGTTGCGGTGACTCATCGCAATGTCACTCAGCTGATGAGCTCGCTGGATGCGGGCCTGCCGGCTGAAGGGGTGTGGTCGCAGTGTCATTCGTATGCATTCGACGTTTCGGTGTGGGAGATATTCGGCGCGCTGCTGCGCGGCGGACGCGTGGTGGTGGTGCCTGAGGACATAACCCGATCGCCCGAAGAACTCCACGACGTCCTGGTGGCCGAGGAAGTCAGCGTCCTGACCCAGACGCCGTCGGCGGTCGCGATGCTGCCGCGCGAGGGCCTGGAGTCCGTGGCGCTGGCGGTGGTCGGCGAGGCCTGCCCGCCCGAGGTCGTCGATCAGTGGGCGCCCGGACGGGTGATGGTCAACGCCTACGGCCCCACCGAAACAACGATGTGTGTCGCGATCAGTGCGCCGCTGGCGGCGGGATCCGGCGTGCCGCCCATCGGTTCCCCGGTCCCCGCCGCGGCCCTGTTCGTCCTCGACGGCTGGTTGCGACCATTACCACCCGGAGTGGTCGGCGAGCTGTACGTGGCCGGCGCCGGAGTGGCCGGTGGCTACGTCGGCCGATCCGGGCTGACGGCGTCGCGGTTCGTGGCGTGCCCGTTCGGCGAGCCGGGTGCACGCATGTACCGCACCGGCGACCTCGCGTCCTGGGGCCCCGATGGCCAGCTGCAGTATCTGGGCCGCGCCGACGAGCAGGTCAAGATTCGCGGCTACCGCATCGAACTCGGCGAGGTCCAGGCCGCGCTGGCCGCCCTCGACGGTGTCGACCAGGCCGTGGCGATCGCCCGCGAAGACCGTCCGGGCGACAAACGTCTGGTCGGGTACGTCACGGGGACCGCCGACCCGGCCCAGGCGCGCGCCGCGCTGGCCGAACGGCTTCCGGCCCACATGGTGCCGACCGCGGTCGTGGCACTCGAGGCGCTGCCCCTGACGGTCAACGGCAAGCTGGACACCCGCGCGCTGCCGGCGCCCGAGTACACCGCACGCGAGTATCGCGCCCCCGGCAACGCGATTGAGGAGATCCTGGCCGGCATCTACGCCGAGGTGCTCGGTGTGGACCGCGTCGGCGTCGACGAGTCGTTCTTCGAGCTCGGCGGCGACAGCATCATGTCGCTGCAAGTGGTGGCGCGAGCGCGCACCGCCGGGCTGACGTGCCGGCCGCGAGACGTGTTCGTCGAACAGACCGTGGCCCGGCTGGCCCGGGTGGCCGGCGTCGCCGACGGGGCAGCCCGTGAGGTCGACGAGGGTGTCGGCCCGGTGCTGGCCACCCCGATCATGCGGTGGCTGCAGGGCATCGAAAGCGCCGGCGGTCCGATCGACGAGTTCAACCAGACCGTGATGGTTCAGGCCCCCGCCGGGGTGACCGAGGCCGACGTCGCAATCGTGTTGCAGGCCTTAGTGGATCGGCACGCCATGCTGCGGCTGCGCGTCGACGACGACGAAGCCGGCGGCTGGTCCCTGCAGGTACCCGAACCGGGGTCGGTGCGGGCCACCGATTGCCTGCAATCGGTGGACGAATTGAACGACAAGGTGCTGCTGGAGGCGCGGTCGCGGTTGAACCCGGCCGCCGGGGCGATGCTGAGCGCGCTGTGGGTCGAGACCACCGGTCAGCTGACTGTGATCATTCACCACCTGGCCGTCGACGCGGTGTCGTGGTGGATCCTGTTGGAGGACCTCAACATTGCCTGGGCGCTGCAGAGCGCGGGGCAACCGGTGGAGCTGCCGCCGACGGGCACGTCCTTTGCCCGGTGGTCGACGCTGCTGGCCGACCACGCCCACCGTCCCAACGTCGTAAGCCAGCTGGGCGCCTGGAAGAAGGTGTCGGCGACTCCCGCCGCCCTGCCCGCGGCCGATGCCGAGCTTGATACCTACGCATCCGCGGGGCGCTTGTCGTTGCAGCTCGATGCCGAGACCACCGAGGCGCTGATCGGTGACGTACCCACGGCGTTCCACGCCGGCATCCAGGACATCCTGTTGATCGCGTTCGGCCTGGCCTGGGCCGAATTCCTAGGTGAGGCAACCGATTCGATCGGTATCGACGTCGAGGGCCACGGGCGCCACGAGGAACTAGGTTCGGACGTCGACCTGTCCCGCACCGTCGGCTGGTTCACCACCAAGTACCCGGTGTCGCTGGGCGTGGCCGGGCTGAGCTGGGCCCAGGTGACGGCTGGCGACCCGGCGCTGGGCCCGGTGATCAAACACGCCAAGGAGCAGCTGCGGGCCCTGCCGGATCCGATGACCTATGGGCTGCTGCGCTATCTCAACAACGAGGTCGAGCTGACCGGGCCCGACCCGTCGATCGCCTTCAACTACCTGGGACGTCAAGGCGCAGCGTCAGATTCGGCGGGGGAGGGTTGGCGGATCAGCCAAGACGGGCTGTCCCTGATCGGCGCCGCCGCGGCGGTGCACATGCCGCTGATGCACACCGTCGAGGTCAACGCCGGCACCATCGACACCGCCACGGGCCCACACCTGCATGCCGAATGGACTTGGGCGACTTCGGTTCTCGACGCAAGCCAGATAACCCGGCTGAGCCGGCTGTGGTTCGAGGCGCTGGCCGGTGTGTGCGCGCACGTGCGTGCCGGTGGGGGCGGATTGACCCCGTCGGACATCGCGCCTGCCCGCTTGAGCCAGCAGCAGATCGACGAGTTGCAACGCCAGCACCACGTCGCAGACATCCTGCCGTTGACCCCGCTGCAGCAGGGATTGCTGTTCCACTCCAGCACCGCGCAGGGCAGCGACGACATGTACGCGGTGCAACTGGATTTCACGCTGACCGGACCGCTGGACCCGGACCGCCTGCGCGACGCGGTGCACACCGTCGTCAACCGGCACCCGCACCTGGCGGCCCTGTTCTGCGAACAATACGAAGAGCCGGTGCAGGTCATCCCTGCCGATCCCGTCGTCGCGTGGCGATACCTCGATCTCGCCGGCACCGACGAGGCCGAAGCCGGCCGGATGATCGAGCAGCTGTGCGTTTCCGAGCGGGCCGCGGTGCGCGACCTCGCCGGCCAGCCGGCATTCCGGGTGGCGCTGATCCGCAGCGCGGACCGCCGGCACCGGTTCTTGCTGACCAATCACCACATCCTGCTCGACGGCTGGTCGTTGCCGATCCTGCTGCGCGAGATCTTCACCAGTTACTACGGCCAGCGGCTGCCCGCCGCCGGTTCCTACCGGGCGTTCCTCACCTGGCTGGCCGCTCGCGATCTCGACGCCGCCCGCGAGGCCTGGGGTGAGGTGCTGCACGGCTTCGAAACCCCCACCCTGGTCGCGCCGGATGGCCGATTGGGACAGGGCAGCCGCGGCTTCGAAAAGTCCTCCGTGCCTGAGCAAACCACCAAGGCGCTCACCGAGCTGGCGCGCTCCTGCCACACCACCGTCAGCACCGTTCTGCAGGCCGCCTGGGCGGTGGTGCTGACGTCGCTGACCGGTCAGCACGACGTCGTCTTCGGCACCCCGCGGTCCCGCGTCGGCCAGTTGGAGGTCGACGACGCCGAATCCATGGTGGGATTGTTGATCAACACGGTGCCGGTGCGCGCCAACATCAGCCCGACGACCACCACTGCGGAGCTGCTGGCCCAGTTGCAGAACAGCCACAACGACGCGCTCGAGCATCAGCACCTGGCGCTCAGCGAGATTCACCGCGTCACCGGTCACGACCAACTCTTCGACACGCTGTTCGTGTACGAGAACTATCCCGTCGAAGACGGCATGACGCTGGGTGCCGACGGGCTGGCCATCGCCGAGATCACCAACCGCGAGTACAACCACTACCCACTGACAGTGGAGGCGCTGCCCGGCAGCGAGCTCGGCCTGCACGTCGAATACGACGCCGAGGTCTTCGACACCGCCGGAATCGCCTCGCTGCTGGACCGATTCCAGCGCGTGCTGGCGGCGATGACCACCGATCCCACTCAGCGCCTGTCGACGGTCGAGCTGCTGGATCGCAATGAGCGCGAGCTGGTGCTCTCGCAGTTGTCGGGCGCCGGTGTCACCGGGCCGATCGGGGTGGCTCCGCAGCTCTTGGCCACGGCGCTCGCGACCGCCCCCAACGCGACGGCGGTGGTCGACGGTGATCGGGAACTGTCGTACCGCGAACTCGACGAATGGTCGACGCGGCTGGCGCGCAAGCTGATCGACGCGGGCGTCGGTCCGGAGCGCGCCGTCGGCGTGGCGATGGGCCGGTGCGCCGAACTGGTGGTCGCGTGGTGGGCCGTGGTCAAGGCAGGTGGCATCCACGCTCCGGTGGACCTCGACCATCCTGTCGACCGCGTCGCCTCCGTGCTGAACTCCGTTGACGCGGTGTGCGTGCTGACGCGTGGCACCGACGAGGTCGCCGGCGCCGGGTCGCGCCCGGTCGTGCGGATCGACGGACTGGACCTGTCCGCGCACAGCGCGGCGGCGATCACCGACGCCGACCGTCTGACACCCCTGACCGCGCACGACTCCGCCTACGTAATCTTCACATCGGGTTCCACCGGCACGCCCAAGGGTGTGCTGGTGAGCCATGCAGGTCTGCTGGGATGGGCTGCGGCGCAATGCAAGTCGTCCGGCTTGGACACCGACACGCGGGTGCTGATGGTGGCCTCGCCGACCTTCGACGCGTCGATCGGCGAAATGTCGATGGCCGCCGCGTCGGGGGCCGCGGTGGTGGTGGCACCGCCACAGGTGTACGCCGGCGAGCCGCTGACCGCCTTGCTGCAGAGCCAGCGGGTCAACGCGGCATTCCTGACTCCAACGGTGCTGTCGTCGCTGGATCGCGCCCGGCTGCCCGGCTTCGACAAGCTGATGATCGGGGGCGAGGCCTGCCCCAAGGAACTGGTCGCCGCGTGGGCGCCCGGGCGGCGGATGTTCAACGTCTACGGCCCGAGCGAGACCACCGTGTGGGTCACCTCCAGCGCGCCGCTGTCGGCCGACGGCCCGGTTCGCATCGGCACCCCGCTTCCGGGGGTGTGCGCGGTCGTGCTCGACGCCTGGCTGAAGCCGGTTCCGGTCGGCGTGGTGGGCGACCTGTATGTGAGCGGGCCGGCGCTGGGGCACGGCTACCTGGGGCGGGTGGACCTGACCGCGGAACGATTCGTGGCCAACCCCTTTGGCGCTCCAGGTGAGCGCATGTACCGCACCGGAGACCTGGTGCGCTGGACGCGCGAAGGCGACTTGGACTTCGTCGGTCGCGCAGACAGCCAGATCAAGCTGCGCGGCCAGCGCATCGAGCTTGGCGAGATCGAGAACACCTTGCTGGCCTGCCCGCAGGTCACCCAGGCCGCCGTCACGGTGCGCGACGGCGGCACCGGTTCCCACCTGGTCGCCTACATCACGCTCGACCACACCATCAGCGCCGACCACGACGAGGACAACGTCGAAGAGTGGCAACAGCTTTACGACGACCTCTACGGCGCCGACCTCGAGTCCGGCTTCGGCGAGGACTTCCGCGGCTGGAACAGCAGCTTCACCGGCGACGCCATCCCGCTCGAGGAGATGGTCGAGTGGCGCGCCGCCACCGTGGACCGGATCACCGCCCTGCGGCCGCGGCGTGTCCTCGAGATCGGTGCGGGCTCGGGGTTGCTGCTGTCGCAGATCGCCCCGCAGTCCGATGAGTATGTGGCCACCGATTTCTCGCCGGTGGCAATCGAGAACCTGGCCCAATCGATGGAGCGGCTGCGGTTGCCGTGGCGTGACCGGGTCGAGCTGCGAACCCAACCGGCCCATATCACCGACGGGCTGCCGCACGGCCATTTCGACACGATCATCCTGAACTCGGTCGTTCAGTACTTCCCCAACGCGGGATACCTGGCCGATGTCATCGACAAGGCCATGGACCTGCTGGCCCCGGGCGGCTCGGTCTTCATCGGTGACATCCGGAACCACAGCCTGCAGGGCGCGTTCCAGACCGCGATCGCGCTGGCGCGCGGCGGCACCTCCGCCACCGAGGCCGCGGAACTCCGCAAGCGGGTGCGCCACGCCATGCTCGGTGAGACCGAATTGCTCTTGGCCCCCGAATTTTTCACCACCTGGGCTGTCAACTGCCCATCGGCCGGTGGCGTCGACATCCAAGTCAAACGTGGATTCGCCGACAACGAATTGAACCGGTACCGCTACGACGTCGTCATCCGCAAAGCGCCGGCGCCCGTGCGCTCCGTCGCCGACGCACCCACCTGGTCGTGGACCGAATGCGCGGGTTTGGACGGGCTGCGCGACGTGTTGGCGTCCCAACGGCCCGCCGTCGTCCGCGTCACCGACATCCCGCACGCTGGCGTCATCGCCGACGTCCGCGTCGAAGCAGCGCTCGCCAAGGGGCAACCCGTGGCCGACGCGCTCGCCCAAGCCGACTCCGTCTCCGACACCGCCGTCGCCGAAGAGGTGCACCGCATCGGCGAGTCGCTCGGGTATCGCGTCGCGGTGACCTGGGGCGCCCAATCCGGCACTCTGAGCGCCGTTTTCGTCGGTGCCGCCGATACCACGCCCCTGACAGATCTCTACTTGCCGCCCACCGGAATGCGGCGGCGCACTAGCCACGCCAACGACCCGCGCACCAACACCAAGGTCGGCGAGGTACGCGAGCGGCTGAGCGCGTGGCTGCCGGAATACATGGTGCCCACGCACATCGTGGCGCTGGAGGAATTCCCGATGACCTCATCGGGCAAGCTCGACCGCAAGGCCCTGCCGGAACCGGAATACCAGGACGTGGACCGTTATCGCGCCCCGGCCACCGCGGCCGAGGAGATCCTGGTGGGCATCTACGCCCAGGTGCTCGGCGTGGAGCGGGTGGGCGTCGACGACTCGTTCTTCGACCTGGGTGGCGATTCCCTGTCGGCGATGCGCTTGATCGCCGCCGTGAACACCAGCATGAACTCGGATCTCAGCGTGCGCGCCGTGTTCGAGGCGCCGACCGCGGCCGAGCTGGCGCTCCTGGCAAGCGGCGACGGTGATCGGCCGGAGCCGTTGGTGGCGGGGGAGCGCCCGGCGGTAATTCCGCTGTCGTTCGCCCAGACGCGACTGTGGTTCATCGACCAATTCCAAGGGCCCTCACCGATTTACAACGTCACCGTTGCGTTGCGGTTACGCGGGGAACTTGACGCGGACGCGCTGGCCGCGGCGCTGGCCGATGTGGTCGGCCGCCACGAGAGCCTGCGCACGGTGTTCGCGGCAGCCGACGGAATCCCACAGCAGGTGGTGGTTCCCGCCGAGCAGATCGGCTTCGCCTGCGAGGTCATCGATGCCCGCGGCTGGCCGCAGGACCGGGTGCGTGAGCGCATGGCGGCAGCGGCCCAGTACGCGTTCGACCTGTCGAGCGAAAGCCCATTACACACAGAGCTTTTCACCGTCAACGACGACGAACACATGTTGGTGGTCGCCGTGCACCACATCGCCGCGGACGGCTGGTCGATCACGCCGTTCGCGCGCGACCTGGGCGTGGCATACGCCAGCCGGTGCGACGGGCACGCCCCCGACTGGGCACCGCTGGCGGTGCAGTACGTCGACTACACGCTCTGGCAGCGGGCGTATCTGGGCGACGTGGAAGACAGCGGCAGCCGCATCGCCGCGCAGCTCGACTTCTGGGCGGGCGCCCTGGCCGGGCTGCCCGAACGGCTGCAGCTGCCCACCGACCGGCCCTACCCGCCAGTCGCCGACCACCGCGGCGCCCGGCTGGCGGTGGACTGGCCGGCCGAGCTACAGCAGCAGCTGCGCCGGGTGGCGCGCGAGCACAACGCGACCAGCTTCATGGTGATCCAGGCCGCGTTCGCCGCGCTGCTGTCCAAGATGAGCGCCAGTGACGATGTGGCAGTGGGCTTCCCGATCGCCGGGCGCCCCGAGCCCGCGCTCGACGAGCTGATCGGGTTCTTCGTCAACACCCTGGTGCTGCGCGTCGACGTCGCCGGGGACCCCACCTTCGCCGAGTTGCTGGCCCAGGTGCGCCAGCGCAGCCTGGCGGCCTTCGAACACCAGGACGTGCCCTTCGAACTGCTCGTGGAGCGGCTCAACCCGACTCGAAGCATGACCCATCACCCGCTGATTCAGGTCCTGTTGGGCTGGGAGAACTTCCCCGGGGAGGTCAGCACCCCCGCGGCCGGGCTGGCACTGGGCGACCTGCAGGTCACACCCATGCCTCTGCACACCGACACCGCCCGCATGGACCTGACGTTCTCGCTGGCCGAACGGTTCACCGAATCCGGTCAGCGCGCCGGCATCGCCGTCACGGCCGAGTACCGCACCGACGTGTTCAATGCGGACACCGTCGAGGCGATGATCGAACGGCTGCAACGACTGTTGACGGCGGTCACCGCCGAGCCCGAGCGGCGGTTGTCCTCGGTGGATCTGCTGGATTCCGCCGAGCACGCCCGGTTGGCGAAGTGGGGCAACGAGGCCATCCTTTCCGAGCCGATGGAACCCGTGACGGTCGCGGGGCTGTTCGCCGCGCAGGCGGCGCGCACTCCGGACGCGGTGGCGCTGACGTTCCAGGACCGGTCGATGACGTACCGCGAGCTCGACGAAGCCGCCAACCGATTGGCGCACGTCCTGGTCGACCGCGGCGCCGGCCCGGGAGAGTCTGTCGCGCTGCTGTTTTCGCGTTCGGCCGAGGCGATCGTGTCGATCCTGGCGGTGCTCAAGTCCGGGGCGGCGTACCTGCCGATCGACCCCGCGCTGCCGGCCACCCGTGTCGAGTTCATGCTGACCGACGCCGCGCCGATGGCCGCGGTCACCACGGCCGAGCTGGCCGGCAGGTTCGACGGCTTCGACCTGATCGTCGTCGAGGTGGCCGATCCCGCGGTCGCGACGCAGCCCAGCACCGCGCCGCCCGCACCGGCGCCCACCGACCTGGCCCACATCATCTACACCTCCGGCACCACCGGTGTGCCCAAAGGTGTTGCGGTAACCCAACACAACGTCGCGCAGCTGTTCGACGACCTGCGCCTCGGTTTCGCCCTGTCGGCCGACCAGGTGTGGACCCAGTTCCACTCGTATGCCTTCGACTTCTCGGTGTGGGAGATCTGGGGCGCGCTGCTGCACGGCGGGCGGCTGGTCGTGGTGCCCGATTCGGTGTCGCGTTCACCCGAGGAGTTCCACGCCCTGCTGGTCCGCGAGGGCGTCACGGTGCTGACCCAAACCCCCTCGGCCGTGGGGCTGTTGCCCACCGACGGCCTGGACGGGATGTCGCTGGTGATCGGCGCGGAGCCCTGCCCGCCGGAGCTGGTTGACCGCTGGGCGCCGGACCGCGTGATGGTCAATGTCTACGGCCCGACCGAGACCACGATGTGGGCCTGCAAGAGCACGCCGCTGCAGGCCGGGTCGGGATTCCCGCCGATCGGGTCGCCCGTGACGCGCGCGGCGTTCTTCGTGCTGGACGAGTGGCTGCGCCCGGTGCCCGCCGGCGTGGTGGGCGAGCTCTACCTGGCCGGCCAGGGCGTCGGCGTCGGGTACTGGCGTCGCCCCGGGCTGACCGCGTCGCGGTTCATGGCCTGCCCGTTCGGCGAACCCGGCACCCGCATGTACCGCACCGGCGACCTCGTCTGCTGGGGCCCGGACGGACAGCTGCGCTACTTCGGCCGCGCCGACGAGCAGGTCAAGGTCCGCGGCTACCGCATCGAACTCGGCGAAATCCAGGCCGCGCTGTCCGCGCTCGACGGCGTCGAGCAGGCCGTCGTCGTCGCCCGGGAGGACCGCCCCGGCGACAAGCGCCTGGTGGGTTACGTCACCGGGTCGGCGGCTCCCGGCCCGGCGCGCGCCGCGCTGGCCGAGCGGCTCCCTGCCTACATGGTTCCGGCGGCGGTGGTGGTGCTCGACGCGCTGCCGGTCACGGTCAACGGCAAGCTCGACGCCCGCGCCCTGCCGGCACCCGATTACCGGGCCGTCGACAACTACCGCGCCCCGAGCACCGCGGTCGAGGAAATCCTGGTCGGCATCTACGCCCAGGTTCTCAATGTCGAACGCGTCGGCGTCGACGACTCGTTCTTCGACCTGGGTGGCGATTCGCTGTCCACCATGCGCCTGGTCACCGCGATCAATGCCGCGCTGGAAAGCGACCTTCCGGTGCGCGTCGTCTTCGAGGCGCCCACCGTCGCGCAGCTTGCCCCGCGCGTCGCGGAGAGCGCGGGCGGCCTGGAGCCGCTGGTGGCCGGAGAGCGGCCCGCGGTGGTTCCGTTGTCGTTCGCGCAGAACCGGCTGTGGTTCATCGACCAATTCCAGGGCCCCTCACCGCTGTACAACATGGCGGCCGCGCTGCGGCTGCGCGGGCAGCTCGACACCGAGGCCCTCGGCGCTGCGCTGGCCGACGTGGTGGGTCGCCACGAAAGCCTGCGCACCCTGTTCCCGGCGCACGAGGGCACCCCCCAGCAGGTGGTGGTGCCCGTCGAGAGCGCCGAATTCGGCTGGGACGTCGTCGATGCCACCGCATGGTCGGCCGGCCAGCTAAACGACGCCATCAAGGCGGCGACCCGCTACACCTTCGATCTGGCAGCCGAAATCCCCATGCGGGCACAGCTTTTCGCGGTTGCCAAGGACGAGCATGTGCTGGTGATCGTGGTACACCACATCGCCGCGGACGGCCTGTCGCTGACTCCGCTGGGCGCCGACTTGAGCGCGGCCTACACCAGCCGGTGCGCCGGGCAGGCCCCCGGATGGGCCGAATTGGCGGTGCAGTACATCGATTACACGCTGTGGCAGCGGGCCCAATTCGGTGACCTCGACGACAGCGCCAGCCGCATCGGCACCCAGCTGGCCTACTGGGAGCAGGCGCTGGTCGGCATGCCCGAACGGCTGCAGTTGCCCACCGATCGGCCCTACCCGCGGGTGGCCGATCAGCGCGGCGACAGCGTGGTCGTGGACTGGCCGGCCGAGCTGCAGGAGCAGGTGCGCCGACTGGCGCGCGAGCACAACGCGACCAGCTTCATGGTGGTGCAGGCCGCCCTGGCGGTGCTGCTGTCCAAGATCGGCGCGAGTTCCGATGTGGCGGTGGGCTTCCCGATCGCCGGGCGCCGCGACCCCGCCCTCGACCAGCTGGTCGGGTTCTTCGTCAACACCCTGGTGCTGCGCGTCGACGTGGCCGGTGACCCCAGCTTCGCCGAACTGCTGGAGCGCGTACGGGCGCGCAGCCTGGCGGCGTTCGAGCACCAGGACGTGCCATTCGAGGTGCTGGTGGAGCGGGTCAACCCGACCCGGAGCCTGACGCATCACCCGCTGGTGCAGGTGATGCTGGCCTGGCAGAACTTCGCCGGCCACGACGACCCGGCCGCCGGTCTGGCGCTGGGCGACCTCGAGGTCACATCCGTGCCGGTGGAGGACCAGTCGGCCCGGATGGACCTGGTGTTCTCACTCGCCGAGCGTCAGAACGCCGCCGGTGAGGCCGCCGGCATCGGCGGGCGGGTCGAATTCCGCACCGACGTGTTCGACGCGGCCACCATCGAGACGCTGATCGCGCGGTTGCAGCGGGTGTTGACGGCGATGACCGCCGACCCCACGCACCTGCTGTCGTCGGTGGACCTGCTCGACGAGGCCGAGCATGCCCGCCTGAAAGAGCTTGGGAACAACAACGTTCTGACCGGATCGGCGAACGCACCCGCGTCGTCGGTGCCCGAACTGTTCGCCACCCAGGTCGCCGCAGCGCCGGACGCCGTCTCGCTGGTGTGCCAGGGCCTGTCGGTGACCTACCGCGAGCTGGACGAGGCGTCGAACCGGTTGGCGCATTACCTCGCGGAGCGGGGCGCCGGTCCGGGACAGACTGTGGCGCTGCTGTTTTCGCGCTCGGCCGAGGCGATCGCGTCGATCCTGGCGGTGCTCAAGACCGGGGCGGCCTACCTGCCGATCGATCCCTCCTCGCCGGACACCCGGATCGAGTTCATGCTCGGTGACGCCAAGCCGGTCGTCGCGGTCACCACCGCCGACCTGGCCGGGCGGTTCGCGGGGTATGACGTGTCCGTCATCGACGTCGACGATCGACGCATCGATGCCCTGCCCGAAACGGCGCTGCCGCTGCCGACGCCGGACGGTGTCGCCTACCTGATCTACACCTCGGGTACCACCGGTGTCCCCAAAGGCGTTGCCATCACTCACCGCAACGTGACCCAGCTGCTCGTATCGCTGGACGCCGGCCTGCCGGCGCCGGGGGTATGGTCGCACAGCCATTCGCTGGCGTTCGACGTCTCGGTGTTTGAGATCTTCGCCCCGCTGCTGCGGGGCGGGCGGCTGGTCGTGGTGCCCGAATCCGTGGCTCACTCGCCGAAGGACTTCCACGCGCTGCTGGTCGACGCGCAGGTCACCGTGCTGACCCAGACCCCGTCGGCGCTCGGGATGCTCGCGCCCGAGGGCCTGGAGTCGGTGTCGCTGGTGATGGCCGGCGAGGCCTGCCCGGCCGAGGTGGTGGACCGGTGGGCGCCGGGACGGCTGATGATCAACGGCTACGGCCCGACCGAGACCACCATGTGTGTGACCATCAGCGCGCCCTTGGCGCCCGGCTCGGCCGCCAACGGGCCGGTGCCGATCGGGTCGCCGGTGCCGGGGGCTGCGCTATTCGTGCTCGACGAGTCGTTGCGGCCGGTGCCGCCCGGCGTCGTCGGGGAACTGTACGTCGCCGGAACCGGTGTGGCCGTTGGATATGTCGGCCGTCCCGGCCTTACCGCGTCGCGGTTCGTCGCCTGCCCGTTCGGCGGAGCCGGCACCCGCATGTACCGCACGGGCGACCTGGTGCGCTGGGGCGCCGACGGCCAACTGCAGTACTTCGGTCGCACCGACGAGCAGGTCAAGGTCCGCGGCTACCGCATCGAACTCGGCGAAATTCAGGCCGCGCTGGCCGGACTCGACGGCGTCGAACATGCGGTCGTCATCGCCCGCGAAGACCGGCCCGGTGACAAGCGCCTCGTCGGCTACATCACCGGCAGCGCCGACGCGAGCCTGGTGCGCACCGCGCTGTCCGAACGGCTGCCCGCCTACATGGTCCCGGCCGCGGTGATGACACTCGACGCACTTCCGTTGACCGTCAACGACAAACTCGACACCCGCGCGCTGCCGGCACCCGAATACGCCGCCGGTGAATACCGCGCCCCGGAAACCCCCACCGAGGAAATTTTGGCCGGCATCTACGCCGAGATCCTCGACGTCGAACGGGTCGGCGTCGACGACTCCTTCTTCGACCTCGGCGGCGACAGCATCTCCGCCATGCGCCTGATCGCCGCGATCAACGCGAGCCTGGACGCGGGCCTCGCGGTGCGCGTCGTGTTCGAGGCGCCCACGGTGGCCCAGCTGGCGCCCCGGATCGGCGAGGGCGGAACCGGACTGGACCCGTTGACGGCCGGGGAGCGGCCGGCGGTGATCCCGCTGTCGTTCGCGCAGAACAGGTTGTGGTTCCTCGATCAATTGCAAGGTCCCTCACCGGTTTACAACATGGCGGCCGCGCTGCGGCTGGACGGCCGGCTCGACGCCGACGCGCTCGGTGCGGCGCTGGGTGACGTGGTGGCCCGCCACGAGAGCCTGCGCACGCTGTTCGCGGCACCCGAGGGAACCCCGCAGCAGGTGGTAATCCCCGCGGACAAGGCCGATTTCGGCTGGGAGGTCGTCGACGCCGGCGGCTGGTCGGAAAGGCATCTGGAAGAGGCGATCGGCGACACGGCCCGCTATACCTTCGACCTGTCGGCCCAAATCCCCTTGCGGGCCGAGCTTTTCCGGCTCCGCGATGACCAGCACGTGCTGGTGGCCGTGGTGCACCACATCGCCGCCGACGGCATGTCCATCACCCCGCTGGTCCGCGACCTGGGGGTGGCGTATGCCAGCCGGGCCGCCGGGCGCGGCCCCGACTGGACGCCGCTGCCGGTGCAGTACGTCGACTACACGCTGTGGCAGCGCGCGCAATTCGGCGATCTGGACGACGGCAACAGCCGCATCGCCGCCCAGCTGTCCTACTGGGAAGACGCCCTGACCGGGATGCCCGAGCGGGTGCAGCTGCCCACCGACCGGCCCTACCCGCTGGTGGCCGACCAGCGCGGCGCCACCGTCGAGATCGACTGGCCGACCGAGCTGCAGCGGCGCGTGGGTGAGGTGGCGCGCCAGCACAACTCCACCAGTTTCATGGTCGTCCAGACCGCGCTGACGGTGCTGCTGTCCAAGATCGGCGCCAATCCCGATGTGGCCGTGGGCTTCCCGATCGCCGGCCGGCGCGACCCCGCGCTCGACGAGCTGGTGGGCTTCTTCGTCAACACCCTGGTGCTTCGCGTCGACGTCGCCGGTGACCCCACCTTCGCCGAGGTGTTGTCGCAGGTGCGCCAGCGCAGCCTGTCCGCCTACGAACACCAGGACGTGCCGTTCGAGGTGCTGGTGGAGCGGCTCAACCCGACCCGGAGCCTGACGCATCACCCGCTGGTGCAGGTGATGCTGGCCTGGCAGAACTTCGCCGGGCACGACAGCGGCCCCGCGGCCGGGCTGTCCCTCGGTGACGTCGACGTCACGCCGATGCCGGTGGACACCCAGACCGCCCGCATGGACCTGACCTTCTCGCTGGGCGAGCGCTGGACCGACGGCGGTGAGCCCGACGGCATCGGCGGCACGGTCGAATTCCGCACCGACGTCTTCGACGCGGCCAGCATCCAGGCGCTGATCGACCGGTTGCAGCGCGTGCTGCTCGCGATGACCACCGATCCCGCACAGGCGGTCTCGTCGGTCGACCTGCTCGACGACGCCGAACACGCAAGGCTCGACGAGATCGGCAACCGCGCCGCGCTGACCGGATCGGCGAGCCACACCGATTCCGTCCCCGCGCTGTTCGCCGCCCAGGCGGCCCGCACCCCGGACGCCGTCGCGCTGGTCTGCGACGACCGTTCGCTGACCTACCGCGAGCTGGACGAGGCGTCGAACCGGCTGGCGCACATCCTGAAGGCGCATGGCGCCGCCCCGGGACAGACTGTGGCGCTGCTGTTTTCGCGTTCGGCCGAGGCGATCGTGGCCATCCTGGCGGTGCTCAAGTCCGGGGCGGCCTACCTGCCGATCGACCCGGCGCTGCCCGAGTCGCGGATCGGCTTCGTGCTCGGCGACGCCGCGCCGATCGCCGCGATCACCACCGCGGAGTTGACCGACCGGTTCGACGGCCACGAGCTCAAGGTCATCGACGTCAACGACCCCGCCATCGACAGCCAACCCGCCACGGCGCTGCCGGCGCCGGGTCCGGAGAACCTTGCCTACCTGATCTACACCTCGGGCACCACCGGTGTCCCCAAAGGCGTTGCCGTCACGCATCGCAACGTCACCCAGCTGCTGACGTCCGGCGACTCCGGACTGCCGCGCAGCGGCGTGTGGTCGCAATGGCATTCGCTGGCCTTCGACGTCTCGGTGTGGGAGATCTTCGGCGCCCTGCTGCACGGCGGCCGGCTGGTCGTGGTGCCCGAATCGGTCGCGCGCTCACCGGAAGACCTGCACGCACTGCTGGTCGCCGAACAGGTCAGCGTGCTCAGCCAGACCCCGTCCGCGGCCGGAGCGCTCTCGCCCACCGGGCTCGAGTCGGTCACGCTGGTGGTGGCCGGTGAGGCCTGCCCGTCCGAACTGGTGGACCGGTGGGCGCCGGGCCGGGCGATGATCAACGCCTACGGCCCCACCGAGGCCACGGTCTACGCCGCCATCAGCGCGCCGCTGGAGGCGGGAGTACCGGGCGTGGTGCCGATCGGCTCCCCGGTGCCGGGCGCCGCCTCGTTCGTTCTCGACGAATGGCTGCGGCCAGTGCCCCCGGGCGTGGTCGGCGAGCTGTACGTGGCCGGCGCCGGAGTGGCCTGCGGCTACTGGCAGCGGTCCGGCCTGACCGCATCGCGCTTCGTCGCTTGCCCGTTCGGCGAGGCCGGCGCGCGCATGTACCGCACCGGTGACCTGGTGCGCTGGCGCGCGGACGGGCAGCTGGACTACCTGGGCCGCGCTGACGAGCAGGTCAAGATCCGCGGCTACCGCATCGAACTCGGCGAGGTGCGCGCGGCGCTGGCCTGGGTGGACGGCGTCGAGCAGGCGGTCGTGATCGCCCGCGAGGACCGCCCCGGTGATAAGCGCCTGGTCGGATATGTCACCGGCACCGCCGACCCGGCCGCGGTGCGTGCCGCGCTGGCCGAGCGGCTGCCGGGTTACATGATCCCGACCGCCGTGGTGGTGATGCAGGCCCTGCCGCTCACCCCCAACGGCAAGCTCGACACCCGCGCCCTGCCCGCACCGGACTATCAGGACGCGGACCGATACCGCGCCCCCGACAACGCGATTGAAGAAATTCTGGCCGGAATCTTCGCCCAGGTGCTCGGCCTCGAGCGCGTCGGCGTCGACGATTCCTTCTTCGACCTTGGTGGCGACAGCATCTCGTCGATGCAGGTGGTGACGCGGGCGCGGGCCGCCGGCCTGGTGTGCAAGACGCGCGACATCTTCGTCGAGCAGACCGTGGCCCGGCTGGCCCGGGTGGCCGAAGTGGTCGACGCCGAATCCGCCGTGGCCGACGAGGGCCTCGGGCCGGTGGAGGCCACCCCGATCATCCGGTGGCTGCAGGACGTGGAAAGCGCCGGCGGACAGGTCGATCAGTTCAACCAGGCCATGCTGGTGCAGGCCCCGGCCGCGGTCACCGAGGCCGACGTCGTCACGGTGCTGCAGGCCCTGCTGGATCGCCACGCCATGCTGCGGCTGCACGTCGACAAGGACGCCGCCACCGGCTGGTCGCTGACGGTGCCCGAGCCCGGCTCGGTGGATGCCCGCGCCTGCCTGCACGCGGTGGACGAACTGTCCGACGAGGCGGTCATCGAGGCGCGGTCGCGGTTGAACCCGGCCGCCGGCGTGCTGCTCAGCGCGGTGTGGGCGATCACCACCCGCCAACTGGTGGTGATCGTGCACCACCTGGCCGGCGACGGCGTGTCCTGGCGAATCCTGTTGCAGGACTTGAACATCGCGTGGGCTCAGCATCACAGCGGGCAGCCTGTGACGCTGCCCATGGCGGGCACCTCGTTCGCCCGGTGGTCGTCGCAGCTGGCCGAACACGCGCACCACCCGGACGTGGTGGATCACGCCGACACCTGGAAGCGGGTGGCTGCAACGCCCGCGGCGTTGCCCGCGGTGCGCCCCGACGTGGACACCTTCGCCACGGCCGGACACCTCTCGATGGAGCTGGACGCCGAGACCACCGGCGCGCTGCTCGGTGACGTCCCGGCGGCGTTCCACGCCGGCGTGCAAGACATCCTGCTGATCGCATTCGGGCTGGCGTGCGCGGAATTCGCCGGCGGTTCCGGCGCGCCGATCGGCATCGACGTCGAAGGCCACGGGCGCCACGAGGAACTGGCCCGCGACGTCGACCTGTCCCACACCGTGGGCTGGTTCACCACCAAGTACCCGGTTTCCCTTGCGGTGCAAGGTGTTTCGTGGGCCCAGGTCGCTTCGGGCGGCGCTGCGCTGGGCGCGGTGCTCAAAGACGCCAAGGAACAGCTGCGGGCCCTGCCGGATCCGCTGAGCTACGGGTTGCTGCGCTACCTGAACACCGACGTCGACCTGGACGCCCCGGAGCCGCCGATCGGCTTCAACTATTTGGGACGCCAGGGCGGTGCGGCCGAGCTCACCGACGACATGTGGCGTCCCGAGCCGGGCGGCTGGTCGGTCACCCGTGCGGCGACCGCGATCCCCATGCCGTTGATGCACACCGTCGAGCTGAACGCGGTCACGGTCGACGCCGCGGACGGCCCGCAGCTGCACGCCAACTGGACCTGGGCGCCGTCGGCGCTGAACGACGAGCAGGTGACCCGGCTGGGCCGGCTGTGGTTCGAGGCCCTGGCCGGCATCTGCGCGCACGTGCGCTCCGGCGGCGGCGGCCTGACGCCGTCGGACATCGCGCCCGCCCGCCTGAGCCAACAGCAGATCGATCAGCTTGCGCGCCAACATCACATCGCCGACGTGCTGGCGCTGACGCCGGTCCAGCAGGGCCTGCTCTTCCACGCCAACACCGCGCGGGCGACCGACGACCTCTATGCGGGACAGCTGGACATCAGCATCGCCGGCCCGCTCGACCCCGACCGGCTGCGCGACGCGGTGCAGGCGATGATCGGTCGTCATCCCAACCTGGTGGCGCGGTTCTGCGACCGGTACGACGAGCCCGTCCAGATCATCCCGGCCGACGCGGCGGCGTCCTGGCAGTACCTCGAGCTGGACGGCGACGCCGACGCCGACGCGCGGGTTCAGCGGCTGTGCGCCGCCGAGCGCGCCGCGGTCTGCGCCGACCTCGCCGAGCAGCCGGCCTTCCGGGTGGCGCTGGTCCGCACCGCACCCGACCGCCACCGGCTGGTGCTGACCAACCACCACATCGTGCTGGACGGCTGGTCGATGCCGATCCTGCTGGGGGAGATCTTCGCCGGTTACTACGGCCAGCGCCTGCCGGCGGCCGCGCCCTACCGCGGCTTCGTCGACTGGCTGGCCGAGCGGGACGTCGACGCCGCCCGCACGGCCTGGGCCGAGGTGTTCGCCGGCTTCGACGCCCCGGCCCTGGTCGGCCCCCAGGACCGCACCGAGCTCGGGCCGCAGAGCGTCGAGTCGTTCGCGCTGCCGGCCGACCTCAGCCAGGCCGTCACCGACCTGGCGCGCTCCCGCCACACCACCGTCAACACCGTGCTGCAGGCCGCCTTCGCGCAACTGCTGTGCGGCCTGACCGGCCAAGGCGACGTCGTGTTCGGCACCACCGTGTCGGGCCGTCCGGCCGAGGTCGCCGGCGCGGACACCATGGTGGGCCTGCTGATCAACACGGTGCCGGTGCGGGCGAACATCACCGCGACCACCACCACCGCCGACCTGCTCGACCAACTGCAGGGCGCCTACAACCACACGCTGGATCATCAGCACCTGGCGCTCAACGAGATTCACCGCATCACCGGCCAGGACCAGCTGTTCGACACCCTGTTCGCGTACGAGAACTATCCGATCGACGCCAGCGCGCTGTCGGCCGACCAGGAGCTGGCCGTCACCGACATCACCAGCCGGGAATCCACCCACTACCCGCTGACCGTGCAGGCCCAACCCGGCAAGGAACTGCGCCTGCAGGTCGAATACGACACCGACGTCTTCGACGCGGCGCGAATCGCAACGCTGATCGAGCGGCTGCGGCGGCTGCTGGTCGTCATGACCACCGACCCGGCGCGGCGGCTGTCCTCGATCGACGTGCTCGACGACGCCGAACACGACCGGCTGGACGGCTGGGGCGAGCGGGCCGTGCTGGCCCAGCCCGGAACGTCGGAGTCGATCCCGGCGTTGTTCGCCGCGCAGGCGGCGCGCAGCCCGCGCGCCGCGGCGGTGACCTTCGAGGGCCGGTCCATGTCGTACCGGGAGCTCGATGAGAAGTCGAACCGGTTGGCGCACTTGCTGATTGAGCGTGGTGCGGGTCCGGGCGAGTCGGTGGCGCTGTTGTTCCCGCGGTCGGCCGAGGCGATCGTGGCCATCCTGGCGGTGCTGAAAACCGGTGCGGCCTACCTGCCGATCGACCCGGCGCTGCCGGCGGCGCGCATCGAGTTCATGCTCACCGACACCGCGCCGATGGCCGCGGTCACCGTCACCGCGCTGGCGGACAAGCTGAGCGCCCACGACCTGATCGTCATCGACATCAACGACCGCGCCGTGGCACGCCAGCCCCGCACGGCCCTGCCGGCGCCGGCCCCCGAGCATGTCGCGCACATCATCTACACGTCGGGCACCACCGGTCTGCCCAAGGGCGTTGCGGTCAGCCACCGCAACGTGACCCGGCTGTTCGACGCGCCGGCCGTGTGCGTCCAGCTGTCGGCCGACCAGGTGTGGACCCAGTTCCACTCGTATGCCTTCGACTTCTCGGTGTGGGAGATCTGGGGCGCGCTGCTGCACGGCGGCCGGCTGGTCGTGGTGCCCGATTCGGTGGCCCGCTCACCCATGGAATTCCACGCGCTGCTGGTCGCCGAGAAGGTCACCGTGCTGAGCCAGACCCCGTCGGCGGTGCGGATGCTGTCGCCGCAGGGCCTGGAGTCCGCGGCACTGGTGATCGGTGCCGAGCCCTGCCCGCCCGAGCTGGCGGACCGCTGGGCCCCGGGACGGACGATGGTCAACGTCTACGGCCCGACCGAGGCCACCATCTTCTCGACGGCGAGCACACCGCTGGACGCCGGCTCGGGCGCGCCGCCGATCGGCTCGCCGGTGCCCGGCGCCGCCCTGTTCGTCCTGGACGGGTGGCTGCGCCCGGTGGGGGCCGGAGTGGTCGGCGAGCTGTACGTCGCCGGTCGCGGCGTCGGCTACGGGTACGTGCGCCGGCCCGGGCTGACCGCCACCCGATTCGTGCCCTGCCCCTTCGGCGAACCCGGATCGCGCATGTATCGCACCGGCGACCTGGTGAGCTGGGGTCGAGACGGCCAGCTGCAGTACCTCGGCCGCGCCGACGAGCAGGTCAAGATCCGCGGTTACCGCATCGAGGTCGGCGAAGTGCGCTCGGCCCTGGCCGCGCTGGACGACGTCGAGCAGGCGGTCGTCGTCGCCCGCGAGGACCGGCCCGGCGACAAGCGCCTGGTCGGCTACATCACCGGCACCGCCGATCCCGCCGAGGCCCGCGCGCAGCTGGCCGAGCGGCTGCCCGGCTACATGGTCCCGGTGGCGGTGGTGGTGCTCGACGCGCTGCCGATGACCCTCAACGGCAAGCTCGACGTCCGCGCATTACCCGCACCCGAATATTCCGCGGCCGGGTATCGCTCGCCGACCACCCCCACCGAGGAGATCCTGGCCGGCATCTACGCCCACGTGCTCGGGGTCGAGCGCGTCGGCGTCGACGACTCCTTCTTCGACCTCGGCGGCGACAGCATCTCCGCGATGCGGGTGATCGCGGCCGTCAACAGCGCCATGGACGTCGGCGTCCCGGTCCGCGTCATCTTCGAGTCGCCCACCGTCGCCCAGCTGGCGCCGCGCATCGGCGAGGACACCGGCCGGCTGGACCCGCTGGTGGCCGGCGAGCGGCCGGCGGTCATCCCGCTGTCCTTCGCGCAGAGCCGGCTCTGGTTCCTGGACCAGCTGCAGGGTCCGTCGCCGGTCTACAACATGGCGGCGGCGCTGCGGATGCACGGACGCCTCGACGTCCGGGCGCTGGGCGCGGCGTTGGGCGACGTGGTGGCTCGCCACGAGAGCCTGCGCACTGTGTTCGCCGCGACCGACGACACGCCGCAGCAGGTGGTGATCCCGGTCGAGCAAGCCGATCTGAGCTGGCGGACCGTCAACGCCCGCGGCTGGTCTGCGAGCCGGCTGCGCGAGGCCATCGACGCCGCCGCCCGCGAGACCTTCGACCTGGCCACCCAGATCCCGTTGCGCGCTTCGCTGTTCCACGTCGACGACGACGAGTACGTGCTGGTCGCCGTGGTGCACCACATCGCCGCGGACGGCTGGTCGCTGCGGCCGCTGGTCCGCGACCTGGGCGTGGCGTACGCCAGCCGGTGCGCCGGGCAAGCCCCCGACTGGGAGCCGCTGGCCGTGCAGTACGTCGACTACACGCTGTGGCAGCGCGCCCAGTTCGGCGAGCTCGCCGACAGCGGCAGCCGCATCGCCGGGCAGCTGGCCTACTGGCAGGACGCCCTGGCCGGCATGCCGGAGCAGTTGCAGCTGCCCACCGACCGGCCCTACCCGCCGATCGCCGACCAGCGCGGTGCGGCCGTCGAGGTGGACTGGCCGGCCGACCTGCAGCAGCAGGTCGCGGGGCTGGCCCGCGAGTACAACTCCACCAGCTTCATGGTGGTGCAGGCCGCCCTGGCGGTGCTGCTGTCCAAGATCAGCGCCAGCACCGACGTGGCGGTCGGCTTCCCGATCGCCGGCCGGCGCGACCCCGCGCTCGAGGACCTGGTCGGCTTCTTCGTCAACACCCTGGTGCTTCGCGTCGACCTGGCCGGCGATCCGAGCTTCACCGAGCTGTTGACCCGGGTGCGCACACGCAGCCTGGAGGCCTTCGAGCACCAGGACGTGCCGTTCGAGGTGCTGGTGGAGAGGGTCAACCCGACCCGGAGCCTGACCCATCACCCGCTGGTGCAGGTGATGCTGGCGTGGCAGAACTTCGCCGGGCAGGACAGCGAACCGGGCGCCGGGCTGGCGCTGGGCGACGTGCAGGTCACGTCGATACCGCTGGACACGCAGGTCGCCCGCATGGACCTGGTGTTCTCGCTGGCCGAGCGCTGGGAAGAGGACAACGAGCCCGCCGGGATCGGCGGGCGGGTGGAGTTCCGCACCGACGTGTTCGACGCGGAGACGATCCGGACGCTGATCGCGCGCCTGCAGCGCGTCCTCGAGGCGATGACGGCCGACCCCACCCGCGCGCTGTCGACCGTCGACCTGCTCGACCGGCGCGAGCACGCCCGGCTGGACGCCCTCGGCAACCGCGCGGTGCTGACCGCGCCCGCCACCACCGACGCGTCGGTGCCCGCGTTGTTCGCCGAGCAGGTGGCGCGCACCCCGGACGCGGTGGCGCTGCGCTGCGACGACCGCTCGTGGACCTATCGCGAGCTCGACGAGGCCGCCAACCGGCTGGCCCACCGCCTGGCCGGGCTGGGCGTCAGCCGCGGCGAGCGGGTCGCGCTGCTGTTCGGTCGCTCGGCCGAGGCGATCGTGTCGATCCTGGCCGTGCTCAAGGCCGGGGCCGCGTACCTGCCGATCGACCCGGGGCTGCCGGACGAGCGGATCGGCTTCATGCTCGCCGACGCCGCGCCGATGGTCGCCATCAGCACCGCCGAGCTGGCGGCGCGGCTGTACGGCCATCACGTCGTCGTCATCGACGTCGACGATCCCGCCGTCGACGCCCAGCCGTCGACCCCGCTGCCGACGCCGAACGCCGACGACATCGCCTACCTGATCTACACCTCCGGCACCACCGGTGTCCCCAAAGGCGTTGCCGTCGCACACCGCAACGTCGCACAGCTGCTGGCGTCGGGGGAGTCCGGCCTGCCGCGCGAGGGTGTTTGGTCGCAGTGGCACTCGCTGGCCTTCGACGTCTCGGTGTGGGAGATCTTCGGCGCGCTGCTGCAGGGCGGGCGCCTGGTGGTGATCCCCGACTCCGTGGTCCGCTCGCCGGACGACTTCCACGCGCTGCTGGTCGCCGAAGAGGTCACCGTGATCAGCCAGACCCCGTCCGCCGCCGACGTGCTGTCGCCCGAGGGCCTCGAGTCCGCGGCACTGGTGGTCGCCGGTGAGGCCTGCCCGACCGAGCTGGTCGACCGGTGGGCCCCCGGCCGCGCGATGATCAACGCCTACGGCCCCACCGAGGCGACGGTGTACGCCGCCGTCAGCGCGCCGCTGCAGGCGGGATCGCCTGTCGTGCCCATCGGCTCCCCGGTGCCCGGGTCCGCGGCGTTCGTCCTGGACGAATCCCTGCGACCGGTGCCGCACGGCGTGGTCGGCGAGCTGTACGTGGCCGGCGGCGGCGTCGCGGTCGGCTACTGGCGACGCGCCGAGCTGACCGCGTCGCGCTTCGTGGCCTGCCCGTTCGGGGCGCCCGGCTCGCGCATGTACCGGACCGGCGACCTGGTGCGCTGGGGCGCCGACGGCCAGCTGCAGTACCTGGGCCGCGCCGACGAGCAGGTCAAGATCCGCGGCTACCGCATCGAACTCGGCGAGGTGCGCTCGGCGCTGTCCGCGCTGAACGGCGTGGAGCAGGGCGTGGTCATCGCCCGCGAGGACCGGCCCGGCGACAAGCGCCTGGTCGGCTACATCACCGGGGGAGCGGACCCGGTCGAGATCCGGACCCGGCTGGCCGATCACCTGCCGGCCTACATGGTCCCGGCCGCCATCGTGACCCTCGCCGCGCTGCCGCTGACGCCCAACGGCAAGCTCGACGTGCGGGCCCTGCCGGCACCCGAATACCACGACGCCGACCGGTACCGCGCACCCGGCACCCCCGTCGAGGAGACCCTGGCCGGCATCTACGCCCAGGTCCTGGGCGTCGACCGGGTCGGCATCGACGACTCCTTCTTCGACCTCGGCGGCGACAGCATCTCCTCGATGCAGGTCGTGACCCGCGCGCGGGCCGCCGGCCTGGTGCTGCGCACGCGCGACATCTTCACCGAGCAGACCGTGGCCCGACTGGCCCGGGTGGCCGGCGTGACCGACGGCGAGTACGGCGTGGCCGACGAGGGCGTCGGCGACATCGCCGCCACACCGATCATCCGCTGGCTGCACAGCGTCGACGGTCCCGTCGATCAGTTCAACCAGACGATGGTGCTGCAGGCCCCGGCGGCTGTCACCGAGGCCGACGTGGTGACGGTGTTGCAGGCCCTGCTGGACCGGCACGCCATGCTGCGGCTGCGGGTCGACGATGACGCGGGCGAATGGTCGCTCACGGTGCCCGAGCCGGGCTCGGTTGACGCGGCCCAGCGCGTGCACGCCGTCGACGAGCTGTCCGACGCGGCGATCATCGAGGCGCGGTCGCGGTTGAACCCGGCCGCCGGCGTGATGCTCAGCGCGCTGTGGGTGGCCTCCACCCGCCAGCTGGTGCTGATCGTTCACCACCTGGCCGTCGACGGGGTGTCCTGGCGAGTGCTGCTGGAAGACCTCAACATCGCCTGGGGCCAGCACCACCACGGGCAAGCGATCGCGCTGCCCGCCGGCGGAACGTCGTTCGCCCGGTGGTCCGCGCTGCTCGCCGAGCACGCGTCGTCGCCGGCCGTGGTCGCGCAGGCCGACGCCTGGCGGCAGGTCGCCGCGACCCCGGCCGCGCTGCCCCCGGTGCGGCCCGAGGTCGACACCTACGAGACCGCCGAGAACATGTCGGTGACACTGGACGCGAGGACCACCCGCACGCTGCTCGGCGAGGCGCCGGCCGCATTCCACGCCGGCATCAACGACATCCTGCTGGTCGGGTTCGCGCTGGCCTGGGCCGAGTTCCTGGGTAATGTCGGCTCGCCGATCGGCATCGACGTCGAGGGCCACGGCCGCCACGAAGAGCTGGCCCCCGGAGTGGACCTGTCCCGGACCGTGGGCTGGTTCACCACCAAATACCCGGTCGCGCTGAACGTCGGCGGGCTGTCCTGGGCACAGGTCACGGCCGGCGCGCCGATCCTGGGCGCGCTGATCAAGGACGCCAAGGAACAACTGCGGGCGCTGCCCGACCCGCTGAGCTACGGGTTGCTGCGCTACCTGAACACCGAAGTCGACCTCGACGGCGCCGACCCGGCGATCGGGTTCAACTACCTTGGCCGGTTGGGCGGCGCGGCCGCCGAGCTCTCCGACGAGCTGTGGCGGATCAGCCCGGACGGCTCGTCGGCCACCGCCACCAGCACCGCGGTGCCGATGCCGCTGATGCACACCGTGGACCTCAACGCCGGCACCATGGACACCGCGGACGGCCCCCAGCTGCACGCCAACTGGACGTGGGCGGCCTCGGCCCTGGACCGCGAGCAGGTCGCCCGGCTTAGCCGGCTGTGGTTCGAGGCCCTGGCCGGCATCTGCGCCCACGTGCGCTCCGGTGGCGGCGGCCTGACCCCGTCGGACATCCTCCCGGCCCGCCTGGACCAGCAGCAGATCGACGAGCTCGAGCGGCGGCTGCGGATCGCCGACGTGCTGCCGCTGACCCCGCTGCAGGAGGGGCTGCTCTTCCACGCCGACACCACGCGAGGCAACGACGACCACCTGTACGTCGTGCAGCTGGACCTCACCCTGACCGGCCCCCTGGACGGCGACCGGCTGCGCGACGCGATGCACACCGTGGTCGGCCGGCACCCGCACCTGGTGGCCCGATTCTGCGACCAGTTCGACGAGCCGGTCCAGATCATCCCGGCGAATCCCGCGATGGTGTGGCGGCACCTCGAGTTCAAGCCGAACGGCAGCGAGCCCGAAGAGAAGATCCAGCGGCTGTGCGCCTCCGAGCGGGCCGCGGTCTACGACCTGGCCGACCAGCCCGCCGTCCGCGCGGCGCTGGTGCACACGGGCGACGACCGGCACCGCCTGGTCCTCACCATTCACCACATCGTGCTCGACGGCTGGTCGGTGCCGATCCTGCTGAACGAGACGTTCGCCTGCTACACCGGACAGCGGCTACCCGCGCCCGCGCCGTATCGCAGGTTCGTCACCTGGCTGGCCGACCGGGACCTCGACGCCGCGCGCGCGGCGTGGGGTCAGGTGCTGGACGGCTTCGACACCCCGACGCTGGTGGGGCCGCCGCAACAGCTGGAATTCGGCGCCCGCGGCGTGCAATCGTTCGCGCTGTCCGAGGACACCACCCGGGCGCTCAGCGAGCTGGCCCGCTCCAGCCACACCACGGTCAGCACCGTGCTGCAGGCCGCGTGGGCGCAACTGCTGGCCTGGCTGACCGGCCAGCACGACGTCGCCTTCGGCACCACCGTGTCGGGGCGGCCGGCCGAGGTCGCCGGCGCCGAGTCGATGGTGGGGCTGATGATCAACACCGTGCCGGTGCGCGCCAACATGACGCCGGCGACCACCACGACCGAGCTGCTCGGCCAGATGCAGCGCGGTCACGCCGAGACGCTCGACCACCAGCACCTGTCGCTGAGCGAGATGCACCGGATCACCGGTCACGAGAAGCTCTTCGACACCCTGTTCGCCTACGAGAACTACCCGCTGGACGCCTCGGCGATGGCGGTCGATCACGAACTGGCGATCGCCGACGTCAACATGTTCGAGCGCAACCACTATCCGCTGACCATGCAGGCCGCGCTGTCCGGCCAGGAACTGGGCCTGCGGGTGGAATACGACACCGGCGTTTTCGACACGGCGACCATCGCCGCGCTCGGCGACCGGCTGGAGCGGGTGCTGCTGGCGATGACCGCCGATCCGGACCGGCCGCTGTCGGCGGTCGACCTGCTCGACGCGCCGGAGCACACACGACTGGACGAGATCGGTAACCGCGCGGTGCTGGACCGGCCGCTGCCCGCATGGCCGTCGATTCCCGCCATGTTCGACGCCCAGGTCGCCGACCGGCCCGACGCGGTGGCGATCAACTGGGGCGGCACGTCGATGACCTACCGCGAGGTCGACGAGGCCGCCAACCGGCTGGCCCACCTGCTCGCCGAGCACGGTGCGGGCCCGGGAGAGTCTGTGGCGCTGCTGTTTTCGCGGTCGGCGCAGGCGATCGTGGCGATCCTCGCGGTGCTCAAGACCGGGGCGGCCTACCTGCCGATCGACCCGGCGGCGCCCGGCACCCGGATCCGCTTCATGCTCGACGACTCCGCGCCGATCGCCGCCGTCACCACGGCGGGCCTGCGGTCGCGGCTGAACGGGGCCGACCTGACGGTCGTCGACATCGAGGACCCGCGGATCGAGCACCAGGCGGCCACGCCGCTGCCGGCGCCCCCGGCCGACGACATCGCCTACGTCATCTACACCTCGGGCACCACCGGCGTCCCCAAGGGTGTCGCCATCACCCACCGCAACGTGACCCAGCTGCTGGAGTCCCTGGACGCGGGCCTGCCGCGGGTGGGCGTGTGGACGCAGAGCCACTCGTACGCCTTCGACGTCTCGGTCTGGGAGATCTTCGGCGCGCTGCTGCGCGGCGGGCGGCTGGTCGTGGTGCCCGAGTCGGTGGCGCGCTCGCCGAAGGACTTCCACGCCCTGCTCGTCGACGCGGAGGTCACCGTGCTGACCCAGACCCCGTCGGCGGTCGCGATGCTCTCGCCGGAGGGCCTGGATTCGGTGTCGCTGGCGGTGGTCGGCGAGGCCTGCCCGCCCGAGGTGGTGGACCGGTGGGCGCCGGGACGCGTGATGATCAACGCCTACGGCCCGACCGAGACCACCATGTGCGTGGCGATCAGCGCCCCGCTGACGCGGGGTTCCGGGACGCCGCCGATCGGGTCGCCGGTGGACGGCGCGGCCCTGTTCGTGCTCGACCCATGGCTGCGGCCGGTGCCCGCGGGTGTGGTCGGCGAGTTGTATGTGGCCGGCGACGGCGTGGCCGCCGGGTACGTCGGGCGGCCCGGGCTGACGGCGTCACGGTTCGTGGCCTGCCCGTTCGGGGCGTCGGGGACGCGCATGTACCGCACCGGCGACCTGGTCTGCTGGGGCGCCGACGGACAGCTGCAGTACTTCGGCCGCGCCGACGAGCAGGTCAAGATCCGCGGCTACCGCATCGAACTCGGCGAGGTCCAGGCCGCGCTGGCGGCGCTCGACGACGTCGACCAGGCTGTGGTGATCGCGCGCGAGGACCAGCCCGGCGTCAAGCGTCTGGTCGGCTACATCACCGGGACCGCCGACCCGGGCGAGGCGCGCACCGCGCTGGCCGGGCGGCTGCCGGTCTACATGGTTCCGGCGGCGGTGGTCGCGCTCGACGCACTCCCGTTGACGCCCAACGGAAAACTCGATACGCGGGCCTTGCCGGCGGCGCAATACACCGGCAGCGGGTACCGGGCCCCGGCGACGGCGACCGAGCGGGCCCTGGCGGACATCTACGCTCAGGTGCTCGGGGCCGACCCGGTGGGTGTCGACGACTCGTTCTTCGACCTGGGCGGCGACAGCATCACGGCGATGCGCGTGGTCGCCGCGATCAACGCCGGACTGGGCGTTGACCTGGCGGTACGCACCCTGTTCGAGGCGCCCACCGTCAAGGCATTGAGCGAGCGGCTGCAGGCCGGGGCGACCGACGCCGACGAGGTGGTTCCCGTGCAGACCCTCAAGGAGGGGTCCGGTGTGCCGCTGTTCTGCATCCACCCGGCGGGCGGGGTGAGCTGGCCGTACCGGGTTCTCGGGAAGTACGTGGACTGCGCGATCTTCGGCATTCAGCAAATCCCGCACGCCGACCAGGCCGCTCCGCGGTCCATCCGCGAACTTGCCGAGTTGTACGCCGACCGGATCCAAGAGGTCTATCCCGGCGGGCCGTACAACATCCTGGGCTGGTCGTTCGGCGGCGTCGTCGCCCACGAGATCGCCATCGAGCTGCAACGCCGCGGCCGCGTGATCGGGCGCCTGATCCTGCTCGACGCCCAACCCAGCATCGACGACGGCATCGCCCTGCCGGAGCACGCGCTGGGCGAGCAGCAGGTGCTCGACGACGTCCTGCGGGCCTACAACATCAGCACCGACGCGCACACCGGCCCGCCCACCGATGAGCAGTTGGCGGAACTGCTGCGCGAATCGGGGGTCGCGGACATCTCGCGGCACCAACAGCTCGTCGATTTGCTGGTCGGGAACCTCAACGACAACATCGAGCTGTACCGGCTCCACGAACCGAGGCTCTTCGACGGTGACCTCACCGTCTTCTCCGCGGTGCGGGACCAAGGCGATCGCAGTTCGCTGCTGGCCCGATCCTGGGAGCCGTATGCCTCGGGTGACGTCCTGACGTTCGCGGTGGACTGCACGCACAACGAGATGCTGACCGCCGACTCGGTCGAGATGTACGGCGAGCAGCTCCGGCGTCTGGTTCGCGCGGAGCGGCGTCGCGAACTGGCGCCGCACGAACGGTTCAACGCCGCGTCCGGTGACGACGAGCTGCCCACCAAGCGATGAGCGTGTCGGCCGGTTCGGGGCGACGGTGCGATCCAGTTCACACATCCGCCGATCGCGGTGATCACCATGCGTTGATCGCCGCTGTACGTGGCGCGTTGCAGCGCTTTTGGCGGAGCTCACGAGCACTTCGAATCGGACAACGGTAGGGTCAAAGGCGTGTGCGGAGTCACCGGGGAGGTACGGCTCGACGGGCAGGCGCCCGACGTCGCGGCGGTCTCAGCGATGGCCGCGGTGCTGACACCCCGGGGCCCCGATACGGGTGGCGCCTGGTCGCAGGGCCGCGTCGCGCTCGGCCATCGTCGCCTCAAAATCATTGACCTGACCGAAGCCGGTGCCCAGCCGATGGTCGACTCGGAGCTGGGTCTGTCGCTGGCGTGGAACGGCTGCATCTACAACTACAAGGAGTTGCGGCAGGAGCTCAGCGGGTACGGCTACCGCTTCTTCTCGCACAGCGACACCGAGGTTCTGATCAAGGCCTACCACCGGTGGGGCGACGACTTCGTCAGCCACCTGTTCGGAATGTTTGCCTTCGCCATCGTCGAGCGCGACAGCGGGCGGGTGCTGCTCGGCCGCGACCGGCTCGGCATCAAGCCGCTGTATGTGACCGAGGACAACCACCGCGTCCGGTTCGCGTCCACATTGCCGGCCCTGCTGGCCGGCGGCGGCGTGGACACCCGGATCGACCCGGTCGCCCTGCATCACTACATGAGCTTCCACTCGGTGGTGCCCGCGCCGAACACCATCCTGCGTGGGGTCCGCAAGGTGCCGCCCGCGTCGCTGGTGGCCATCGAGCCCGACGGCAGGCGCACCGTCACCACCTACTGGGCACCGGACTTCACCCGCCACGCGGATCGCGCCGACTGGTCGGAGCGCGACTGGGAAGACGCCGTGCTGTCCACGCTGCGGCTGGCGGTCAAGCGGCGCCTGGTCGCCGACGTGCCGGTCGGTTGCCTGTTGTCGGGGGGCGTGGACTCCAGCTTGATCGTGGGGCTGCTCGCCGAGGCCGGCCAGCACGGACTGTCGACCTTCTCCATCGGCTTCGAGTCGGCGGGCGGCGTCAAGGGCGACGAGTTCCAGTACTCCGACATCGTGGCCCAGCGCTTCGAGACCAACCATCACCAGATCCGCATCGAGACCGACCGGATGCTGCCCGCGCTGGACGGTGCCATCGGCGCGATGAGCGAGCCGATGGTCAGCCACGACTGCGTCGCCTTCTACCTGCTGAGCCAGGAAGTGGCGCGGCATGTGAAGGTCGTGCAGTCCGGCCAGGGCGCCGACGAGGTGTTCGCCGGCTACCACTGGTATCCGCCGATGGGCGAGGCCGCCGCGGCCACCCTGGACGGTGCCGTCGCCCAGTACCGCGGCGCGTTCTTCGACCGCGACGACGCCGGCGTCGATGCGCTGGTCGGATCGGGCATCGTCGCGTCCGGAGATCCCAGCCTGCGATTCGTCACCGAGCATTTCGCGCAGGCCGGCGCCGAAACCGGCATCGACCGCGCACTGCGCCTCGACACCACCGTGATGCTGATCGACGACCCGGTGAAGCGGGTCGACAACATGACGATGGCGTGGGGGCTGGAGGGCCGGGTGCCGTTCCTCGACCACGAGCTGGTCGAGCTGGCGGCGACCTGCCCGCCGGAACTGAAGATCGCGCACGAAGGCAAGGGCGTCCTCAAACAGGCTGCGCGACGGGTGATTCCGTCGGAGGTCATCGACCGCCCCAAGGGCTACTTTCCGGTCCCGGCGCTGACCCACCTCGAGGGCCCGTATCTCGACATGGTTCGCGACGCTCTGTATGCGCCGACTGCCAAGGAGCGCGGCCTGTTCAACACCGACGCGGTCGACGCGTTGCTGGCCAACCCGAACGGCAAACTGACCCCGCTGCGGGGTAACGAGCTCTGGCAGATCGCCCTGCTCGAGCTCTGGTTGCAGCGTCATGGTGTAACGGGCCCGGTTGCATGACCAAGGTCGATCCGTCCGGCGACCACACCGAGGCGATCACGCTCGGTCTGCATGACGCGTCGCCGCCAGAGCTGGTCGACGCGATGGCCAAGGATGTCGAGCTCGAATTGGGTTGGGGCCGGCTGATTTTCGGGCAGACCTTCGCCAATTCCCAGGAACTGGTCGAGGCGCTGCGCCGCGAGGGCCCCGGGCGTCGCGACATCTGCATCTACGCCCGCGAGTCGCACGTGGTGGTCGCCGAGGCGCCCACCGAGCTGTTCATCGACCCCAGCCACACCTACCGGCTGCGCTTCACGCCCAAGACGAAGAACCTGGCGCCGACGCCGCTGGGCGTGACGGTGCGCACGCTCAACGACCCGATCGATGCCGACGCCATGAACCGCGTCTACGTGCGCTGTGGCATGGTCCCGGCCGGCGTCGACGTGATCTGGGACAACCATCAGCACGTGCCGGCGGTGAAGTATCTGCTCGCGGTGCGCGACGAGGACGGGGCCGTGGTCGGCACGGTCACCGGCGTCGACCACGAGTTGCTGTTCAACGACCCGGAAGAGGGGTCGAGCCTGTGGACGCTGGCGGTCGATCCGGCCGCCGGGCTGCCGGGCGTCGGCGGCGCCCTGACCAAGGCGCTGGCCGAGCATTACCGCAGCGCGGGCCGCGCCTACATGGACCTGTCGGTGGCGCACGACAACGCCGCCGCCATCGGCCTCTACGAGAAGCTGGGTTTCCGTCGCGTCCCGGTGCTGGCGATCAAGCGCAAGAATGCGATCAACGAGCCGCTGTTCACCCCGCCCCCGGAGACGATCGACGACCTCAACCCCTACGCCCGGATCATCGCCGACGAAGCGTTGCGCCGCGGGATCTGGGTGGAGGTGCTCGACGCCGAGACCGGCGAGATCCGCCTGACCTACGGCGGCCGCAGCGTCATCACCCGGGAATCGTTGTCCGAGTACACCTCCGCGGTGGCCATGTGCCGCTGCGACGACAAGCGGTTGACGCGGCGCCTGGTCTCCGAGGCGGGCATCACCGTGCCCCGCGCCCGGCTGGCCACGTTCGACGAGAGTGACTTCGCATTCCTCAAGGAGGTCGGCGAGGTCGTCGTCAAACCGACGCGGGGCGAGCAGGGCAAGGGCATCACCGTCGGGGTCCTCCCGGACAACGGGCCCGACGACCTCAGCTCCGCGCTGGCGCGGGCCCGGCAGCAATACCCGGACGTGCTGATCGAGCAGCGGGTGACCGGCGACGACCTGCGACTGGTGGTGATCGACGGCCGCGTCGTCGCCGCCGCGCTGCGGTTGCCCCCGGAGATCATCGGCACGGGGGAGCACAGCGTGCGGGACCTGATCGCGGCCGAGAGCCGGCGCCGCTCGGCGGCCACCGGCGGTGAGTCCCGCATCCCGCTCGACGACCTCACGGAGTCGACGATCGCCGAGGCCGGCTGGAACCTGGACGACGTGCTGCCGCAGGGGACGCGGCTGCGGGTTCGGCGCACCGCCAACCTGCACCAGGGCGGCACCATCCACGACGTCACCGCGCACGTGAACAGCGAACTGTGCCGCGTCGCGGTGACGGCGGCCGAAGCGATCGGCATCCCGGTGACCGGCATCGACCTGCTGGTGCCCGACGTCACCGGCGCCGACTACTCCTTCATCGAAGCCAACGAGCGCCCGGGGCTGGCCAACCACGAGCCTCAGCCCACGGCCGCGGCCTTCATCGACTTCCTCTTTCCCGGCCACCCCGGCCAGCCGCAGGCCTGGACCCCCGAGGAGTCCCGGTCCGATCACCGTGGCTGACGCCGACGGGTGCGGCACCGGTTCGATACCCCGCGCAGCGCTAGCGGCGGGTCTGAGTGGGTAAATCTCTGTCAAACCCGAACGGAGACCGCATGAGTACGAGCGCGCAAACCAAGACCATCTCGACGCATGTGCCCGCGCGGCTGGACCGGCTGCCGTGGTCGCGGTTTCACTGGCGCGTCGTCGTCGGCCTGGGTGGGGTGTGGGTGCTCGACGGGCTCGAGGTCACCATGGTCGGCAACGTCTCGGCCCGGCTCATGGAGCACAACAGCGGCATCTCGCTGGACGCCGCACAGATCGGCATGGCGGCCGCGATCTACATCGCGGGAGCGTGTTCGGGGGCGCTGTTCTTCGGCCACATGACCGACCGCTTCGGCCGGCGCAACCTGTTCATCATCACCCTGGCGATCTATCTGGTGGCCACCGTCGCCACCGCGTTCGCGTTCGCCCCGTGGTATTTCTTCCTGACCCGTTTCTTCACCGGCTCCGGCATCGGCGGCGAATACGCCGCCATCAATTCGGCCATCGACGAGTTGATCCCGGCGCGGGTCCGCGGCCGGGTAGACCTGGTGATCAACGGAACCTATTGGCTGGGCTCGGCCGCCGGTGCTGGCGGCGCCCTGGTCCTGCTGAACACGTCGAACTTCCCGCCCAACGTCGGCTGGCGTCTCGCCTTCGGCATCGGCGCCATCCTCGGCATTTTCGTGCTGCTGGTGCGGCGCAACGTCCCGGAGAGCCCGCGCTGGCTGTTCATTCACGGCCGCGACGAGGAGGCCGAGCGAATCGTAGGCGACATCGAAGAGGCGGTCGAGCAGGAGACCGGCCAACCGCTGCCCGAACCGCAGGGCAAGGCGCTGCGAATCCGCCAGCGCACCGCGATCTCGTTCCGGGAGATCGCCGCCGTGGCGTTCAAGCTGTATCCGCGGCGCGCGATTCTCGGACTGGCGCTGTTCATCGGGCAGGCGTTCCTCTACAACGGCGTCACGTTCAACCTCGGCACGCTGCTCAGCCAGTTCTACGCCGTGCCGTCGGACATGGTGCCGGTGTTCTTTGTGCTGTGGGCCCTGAGCAATTTCGCCGGCCCGCTGGTGCTCGGGCACTTGTTCGACACCGTCGGCCGCAAGCCGATGATCACGCTGACCTACATCGGTTCCGCTGTCGCGGTGGTGGCGCTGGCGATCGTGTTTGTCACCCAGGCCGGCGGCGTCTGGGCCTTCATCGGCGTGCTGATCGTCGCGTTCTTCCTGGCGTCGGCGGGCGCCAGCGCGGCGTACTTGACGGTCAGCGAGATCTTCCCGATGGAGACCAGGGCGCTGGCGATCGCGTTCTTCTACGCGATGGGCACGGCGATCGGCGGCATCACCGGCCCGCTGCTGTTCGGTCAGCTGATCAACTCGGGCATGCGCAGCGAGGTCGTCTGGTCGTTCCTCATCGGGGCGGTCGTGATGGCCGCGGCCGGCCTGGTCGAGCTGTGGCTCGGCATCAACGCCGAGCAGCGCCCGCTCGAAGAGTTGGCGTTGCCGTTGACCGTGGAAGACGCTGAGCGCCAAGAGGATTCGGAGCCGGTAACGGACTAGACCGGGCAGGTCAGCCGTAGGCGTCCCACCACGTGTGCAGGTCTTCCACGGTGGCCGGGTCGCCGGTGACGTCGCTGAGCATGAGCCTCGCGTCGTTGGACCAGATCACGTTCGGGTGGTTGTTGTAGGTGCCGCACGCGATCAGGCCGGCCATGTCGTTGGGGGTCTCGTCGTAGTGCCAGCTGACCGGTGAGCGTCCCTCGCCGGGGCAGTTCACCAGGCTGACGTTGCCGACGTCGTCGCTGAACGCCTTCTTCAGCCGGTCGGGCGTTCCGAACAGCCCGTAGGTGGCCCGGGCCGGGCCGCCCGGCTGGGTGTTCTGTCCGCAGGTCACCATGGCCACCGCGTGCACCCAGATGCTGCCCGACTCGGGGGTGGCCGGCGTGCAGGTGCCCGGCAGGTAGCCCGGCGGGAGCAGGCTGATCAGCCGCGCCTGGTCGCCGCTGGGGACGGCGGTGGACGGCGGCGCGGTCTTGCCCGAGCTCGTCCGGTGCTGCGGCTGGCTGGTCGGTTTGAGCAGCAGCCAGACGCCGACGGCGCAGATCGCGACGGTGACGACGGCCGCGGCGGCCACCGCCGGCCAGCGGGTGCGCCGGCGCCGCGCCGGCGCGGGTGGGCTGATCGGGACCTCGGAGCCGGTGCTGCGCTCCAGGATCGTCGCGGCGCGTTCGCGTTCGGGGCTGGTCAGTGCCTTGTGCGCGGCGTCCGCCAGGGCGCCGGCGGTGGGGTAGCGCTCGCTCGGGTCCTTGGCCATGCCCGCCGCGATCACCGCGTCGAATGCCGGGCTCACGCCGGCGCCGTGTGCGCTGGGTTTGGGGATGGGGTGCATCATGTGCGCGGTGACCAGCAGCCCGGTGCTGTCGGCGCCATACGGCGGCGTCCCGGTCAGGCATTCGTAGAGCACGCACGCCAGCGCGTACACGTCTGCGCGGGACGTCACCTCGTCGCTCGAAAAGCGTTCGGGCGCCATGTATTTCAAGGTGCCCACCGCGGTGCCCAGTTGGGTGAGCTTCTCGTCGGTCTTGGCGCTGGCGACGCCGAAGTCGACCAGATAGGCGAAGTCGTCGCCGGTGATCAGGATGTTCTGCGGTTTGACGTCACGATGCGTCACCCCGGCGGCGTGGGCCGCGTCCAGGGCCGACGCGACCTGATGGATGATGGCCACCGCGCGCGGCGCGGGCAGCGGTCCCTCCCGTTCGAGCAGGCTGTCCAGGTCGACACCCTCGATGAGGCGCATCTCCAAAAACAGCTGGCCGTCGATTTCGCCGTAGTCGTGGATGGGCACCACATGCGGCTCCAGCAGCCGGCCGGTGATGCGGGCTTCGCGCTCCATTCGCTTGCGGAACACCGGATCCTGGCTGAACGAGTGCGACATCAGCTTCAGCGCGACGGTCCACTGCTTGACGGTGTGCTCGGCCTCGTAGACCTCGCCCATCCCGCCGCGGCCGAGCAGCCGCCCCAGGCGGTACGGGCCGAACATCGTCCCCGACCGCGACCCGTGCGCGTCGCCCATCGCCGACTCCAATCAACTCGCCGCAGGAAACGTACAACATCCCCCCGTGCGGCGAGCGCGGCTCGCCCGGCCCGCGGCCCCGGTTGCGCCGCTTGCTATCCGGTGAGTTTCGCCAGCCAGGCCGGATTCTGATAGTTCACCGCGCTAGTGCCGTCCCACACGAAGGGCGTGGAATTGGCGTTGTCCGCCGACAGGGTCGAGTAGCCGTTCGCCGCTTTCGCCTTGGCCGTGCCGATGTCGTCGCCGGACTTGATACAGGTGACGACGGCGGGGTCCGCGCCGACCGTCTTGGCCAATTGCGCGAGCTCGCCATCGGTGCGGTCTTCGGCGGCGCCCTCTTGCGGCTGAAAGTTGCTGGCGAACAAGCCGGAATAGAAGTCGGCGTAGACCTTCGGCTCGTTCTGCGCGGCGACGCAGTAGGTCGCCGCCACCGCTCGCGTGGAGTAGTCCTGGCTGTGCGACTTGTCGTCGAGGAAGTTCAGCAGGTGATAGCGCACGGCGAGCTTCTTGTTGCTCACGGCGGTGTCGATGTCGGTGGCGTTCGACCTGATGAAGCTGCCACACGGCGGGCAGATGGGTTCGTTGAAGATGTCGATCGTGGTCTGGGCCGCCGAACTGCCCACGAACACACCGTCATCGAGGACCCGCAACGCGACGGCATCCGGCGGTGGCGGTGGCGGGGTCGGGGCGGGCCGGGACTTCGAGTCCCAGGGGCGGACGACGCCGAGGATCACCCCGAGGAGCACCACCGTGAGGGTGGCGGCGACACCGACCCAGAGCCAGGGCTTGCGGCTGGCCCGCGGCGGTTGGCCCCAAGGCGGCGTCGGCGCACCACCGGCGGTGGTCCAGACAGGCGGGCCGCCCCACGCGGTGGGCTGCGCGGGCCAGGCGCCGACGGGCGGTTGGTGCGGCGCGGGGACGGGGATGCCCGCAGCGAACCCGCGGGCCGGCTGGCCGGCGAATGCGACCGGTGGCGTTGCCATTTGGCTGCGCTCCAAGATGTCGGTGGCGCGATCCTGGTCGGGTGCGGCCAGCGCGCCGTAGGCGGCCGCCGACAGGTCACCGCAGGTGAGAAAGCGGTCCGCGGGGTCCTTGGCCATGCCGCGGGCGATGACCCCGTCGAAGGCGGCAGGGATGCTGGGTCGGGCCGCGCTCGGACGCGGGATCGGCTGGTGCACGTGCGCGCCCATCACGCTGAGCTGGTCGCCGGTGTAGGGCGGCGAGCCGGTCAGGCATTCGTACAGCACACAGGCGAGCGCGTAGATGTCGGCCTGCGCGGTTATCTCGGAATCGCCGAACCGCTCCGGGGCCATGTATTTGGCGGTGCCCACGGTGGTTCCGAATTGCGTGAGTTTTTCGTCGGAAGTGGCGCTGGCGATGCCGAAATCGACCAGGTAGGCGAAGTCGTCGGCGCTCACCAGAATGTTTTCCGGCTTCACGTCCCGATGCAGAATCCCGGCGGTGTGAGCGGCGTCGAGCGCCGAACCGATCTGGCGGATAATCGCTATCGCCCGCGGCGGGGAGATCGGCCCGTAGCGCTTCAGCATGGTGGCCAGGTCTTTGCCGTCGATCAGCCGCATGTCCACGTACAGCTGGCCGTCGATCTCGCCGAAGTCGTGGATCGGCACGACGTGCGGTTCGTGCAGCCGTCCGGCGGTGCGGGCCTCGCGCTGCATCCGCGAACGGAACACCGGGTCGTTGGACAGGGTGCGCGACATCAGCTTCAGGGCCACGATGCGCTCGCGGACCGTGTCCTCGGCCTCGTAGACGTCGCCCATGCCGCCGCGACCGACCAACCGCCGCAGCCGATACGGCCCGAATTGCGTACCCTCCCGCGAATCCGCGGTCGTGTCACCCATCGAACACTCCTCACCCGCCTGCCGTGCGCCGCAAACCGGCCGCCGGCGCCGGCACCGGGCCGGCGACCGCGCCGAATCCGCGTATGCGGTGGCATGCAGGCATAAGGCTAAGGTTTTCGCGACCGCGGGGCACGGCGAATAGCGAAAGCCAGCTAATTCAACGGTGCGGAATTAACGGTGGTCGTCGTCACCGGTGGCGCGTTCGGTGAGCCCCTCTCGGGACAGCGCCCGGACGAATCCGTACGCCTGCATCCCGGCCGGTCCGGGATTGTCGAAGATCCATTCGTTGATTTTCTCCAGCGCGTTGGCCAGGTCGTCGCGCTTGACCCGCACCAGGTAGGTCTTTCGGTCGTCGTCGGGATCCTCGATGGAGTCTGCGACCGCGACGGGGTTCTTGAACGCGTAGGCGATCCCGTGCACCGCATCGTGGTTCAGCGCCCATTGAATTTCACTGGGGCGCAGTCGGTTCACCGCCAGATTACGGTAGTCATGGTCGTGCTCTGAACTGCTCACCTGGCCGGTGATCCTATTCTTGATCGGGTTTCAAACCGGGCATTTTCATCATAGGAAGAGGCGCCGTTGGCTGCATGTCGAGCGCCTTCCCGCGCCCGCATTCCGGGCGAGCGCGGCCGGGGTCAGCGGCGATATTTCAAATACAGATAGCCGTCGCAGACCAACGCGTGCTCGAGTTGCATGGTGACCGGGGTGGTCAGCCGCGCCGGGTGTGTCCGGTAACCCAACGGCTGGCTCGCCGCCAGCTTCGGGGCGAGGGTCACGCAGATCTCGGTGACGGCATCGGCTTCCACCAGCTCGTCGAGCAGCGTCGGTCCGCCCTCGCAGAGGATGCGGTGCATGCCCAGCTCACGCAGCATCGCGACCGCGCGCGCGACGTCCACCGAGTCCTCCCCGGCGACCATGACGTGTTGCCGGTCGCTGTCGGGGTCCTGGCGTGCCGCGGTTCGCGCGCAGGTCACCAGGATCGGGGGCTGATCCGGATTGCTGAACAGCCGGGGCGGTAGTTCACCGCTGCGGCTCACCACGGCGATCGGGGGCGGTTCGGCCCGCCCTTCGTGATGGCGTCGGGCGCGCGCCGCATCGCTCAGCTTTACCGGGCCATAGTTTTCGGCACGGGCGGTGCCGGCGCCGACGAGCACGACGTCGGCGAGGCCGCGCAGGATGTTCAACAGCCGCTGATCGGTGGGGCAGGACAGCGGACCGGCGCGACCGCCGAACGCGGCGGCGCCGTCGGCGCTGAAGATCATGTTGGCGCGCACGCCATCCGGGGGGTCGGCGTAGAACGGCGCGAGTTCGATGATGCTGGGGACGGCACTGATCCGGGGCGACTCGCTCACGCGCTAGGCCTCATGGCCGGGTTCCAGCTCGCGAACGTCGCCGAAGGACACCCAGGTTTCCAGTTCCCTTGGCGGACTGCCGCCCACCGGCGCCAGCAGGTGCCCGACGTGGTCGCCCAGCGAGAAACGTTCCAGGATCTCGCCGACGAACCACGCGGCGGCGTCGTCGAGGATGGGCAGCCCTTCGGGGCCGGGATGCCAGGAACATCGGTCGAACTTGTCGACCTTGTCGCTGGTCTGGCTGCCGAAGAGCTCGACCACGTCCAGGTGGTCGTGGTCGAACACGTGCACGGCCAGGTGGGAAGCGTCGTGGGCGATGCGGAAGGTGTGGTTGCGCTGGGACAGGCCGACCAGGAACCGGGGCGGATGGATGCTGGTCTGGCTGGCGAAACCCACCAGGCAGCCGGCCGGGGTGCCGTCGGCCTGCGTGGTGACGACGAACATCGGATAGTTCAGCAGCGCCACCAGCTTGTCGAATGCTTCGGTTTCCGGGTCGGACATCCGCTCAGTCTTCCCCGTCCGGCGCTCGGGGAATCGCTTCGCCGCGAATTGCCCGGTGGCGGGGTGCGACCGGCCCCGGCGAAGTTCGCCGAAGTCAGCTGCGATTCCGGTTGCGCCGCAACCTCATCGGGGCAACGAAGCGCCGAATCAGGTAGGCGGCGACGCCGACGCCCAGCACCACCACACCGGAAAGCACGGACCACAAGGGCATCGCGAACGCCAGCACCACGCAGCCGAGCAGCCCGATCACCGGAATGGCGCGGTGTGGGCGCCCCTCATCGGGGCCGAGGGTGAACGCGGCGGCGTTGGCGACGGCGTAGTAGATCAGCACGGCGAATGATGAAAACCCGATGGCGTCCCGAAGGTCGGTGGTGGCGGCCAGTATCGCGACGACGACACCGATCAGCAGCTCCGCGCGGTGGGGCACTCCGAACCGTGGGTGCACGGCGGCCAGGGCGTGGGGAAGATGGCGGTCGCGCGCCATGGCCAACGTGGTGCGCGAGACCCCGAGAATCAGCGCGAGCAGGGAGCCGACCGCCGCCACCACCGCCCCGATCTGGACGCCGGGAACCAGCCAGCCGTTCCCCGCGGCGCGGGCCGTTTCGACGAGCGGGGCGGCGGTCTTGGCGAGTCGTCCCGGTCCCAGCACACCCAGCGCGGCCACCGCCACCAGCGCGTAGACGGCCAGGGCGATCGTGAGCGCCAGCGGTATCGCCCGTGGGATGGTGCGCGACGGGTCGCGCACCTCCTCGCCCAGCGTCGCGATGCGCGCGTAGCCCGCGAAGGCGAAGAACAGCAGGCCGGCGGCCTGCACCACCCCGCCCAGGGTTGCGCCGCTCAAGCGGAGATGCTCGGAACCGGCCGCCCCGGAAGTGAACGCGGCGACGATCACGGCGGCCAGCACCGCCAGCACCACCGCGACGATGATGCGGGTCAGCCAGGCCGCCTTCCGCACTCCGGCGTAATTGACCGCCGTCAGCGCCACCACCGTCGCGACGGCCGCCGCGTGCGCCTGCGCCGGCCATGCATAGACGCCCACAGTCAGGGCCATCGCCGCGCACGACGCGGTCTTGCCGGCGACGAAGCCCCACCCGGCCAGGTATCCCCAGAAGTCTCCCAACCGTTTTCGGCCATAGACGTAGGTGCCGCCCGACGCGGGGTAGCGCGCCGCCAGCCGCGCAGAGGAGGTGGCGTTGCAGTAGGCCACCACCGCGGCCAACGCCAGGCCCAGCAGCAGGCCCGAGCCGGCGGCGCGCGCGGCCGGCCCCAGCGCCGCGAAAATGCCGGCGCCGAGCATCGACCCCAGCCCGATCACCACCGCGTCGAAAACGCCGAGGCTGCGGCGCAATTCGCCGTCGGCCCGCGGGGTGCTCATCGGGGTGCTTCCGGACACGCGGTTCCTCGAAGTCGGAGTAATGGTCACGCCTGTATCGCCTCGCGCAGCGCCTAACCTATCAAATTGATTTGATGTATCGTGCGGAACTATGGCGGCGGCCCAACGAGCGGACGTTCCAGTGCTGATGCAGATGGCGGCGCACCCACTGCGGTGGGCGCTGCTGACCGAACTGGCAGCCGGGGACCACCGGGTGCGGGAATTGGCTGCCGCCGTCGGCGAGCCGCAGAACCTGGTCTCGTATCACTTGCGGCTGTTGCGTTCGGCCGGACTCGTCGATGCGCGACGCAGTAGCTTTGATGGCCGCGACACCTATTACTGGTTGAACCTGACCAAGTGCGCCAAGGTATTTCGTGACGCCGCCGCGGCTTTGCATCCGGCGCTGGCGGCCGGGCTCCCCATCGAGCCGGCACCGCGGTCGGTGTTGTTCTTGTGCACCGGCAATAGCGCGCGCTCTCCCATGGCCGCGGCGCTGCTGGAGAAGCGCGGCCAGGGCCGCATTCGGACGGCAAGCGCGGGCAGTCATCCGAAATCCCAGCTCCATGCCAACGCCATCCGGGTCATGCGCGAGGAATACGACATCGACCTCAGCGGCACCCGGCCCCAATCCCTGGCCGCGGTTTCCCGGCGACGCTTCGACTGCGTCATCACGCTGTGCGACAAGGTGCGCGAATACGCCCGCGACCACGACCTGGCCACCACGATGCATTGGAGCCTGCCCGACCCGTCGGCCGCCGGCGCCGGATACCCGCAATTTCGGCGCGTGGCAGGCGAATTGAGCCGGCGCGTCGACTTCTTCGTGCCCCACTTCAGCGCCCCTACGGTCGGGCGCTGACGATGGCGCTCAACCGGCGTCAGTTCGGCAAGTGGGCCGGCGTCGCGCTGGCGGCCGCCGCGGGAAGCGCCGGTGCCGCGTGTTCGCACCCCTCGCCCGGCGGTCCGCCCGGTGGCAAAGCCGATTACACGCTGCGGATCGGCTCCGGGAAGGCCGAGCTGGCCCCGGACCGGATCGTGTCGACCCTGACCTATAACGGTCAATTTCCCGGTCCGCTGCTGCGGTTCAAGGAGGGGCGGCGCACCTGGGTCGATGTCTTCAACGACACCGATTCCCCCGAGCAGTTGCATTGGCATGGACAGCACGTCGGCGTTGACGTCGACGGCGCCGCCGAAGAGGGCACCCCCGACATACCCGCGCATGGCATGCGCAGGATTTCCTTTGTCCCCGGTCCGGCGGGCTTGCGCTTCTATCACACCCACGTCGTCCCACGCGCCGATCTGTCGCGCGGACAGTACAGCGGCTTGGTGGGCCCGGTCTACATCGAGCCCGCGCACGACGCCGGCGCATACGATCAGGAAATCTTCTTGACGCTCAAGGAGTTTGAGCCCGCCTTCAGTCGCGGGGGCGACATGGCCAGTGACTTTCTGGCCGGTGAACAGGATCAGGATCTCAAGGAGAGAGGCGAGTCGGCGATGGCCGCCTCGCTGGGTCGTGGCGAGTCACCGGGCAACGAGGTCGGGTACGGGGCATTCGCGATCAACGGGCGCATGCTTGGCCACGGCGATCCCATCCGCGTGCAAGCCGGTCAGCGGGTGCTGTTCCACGTGCTCAACGGCAGCGCCACCGAGACACGCAGTTTGGCCCTGCCCGGGCACACCTTCGGCATCGTCGCGCTGGACGGCAACCCGGTGCCCACGCGGGCCGCCGTGCCGGTGTTGTGGCTTGGGGCGGGCGAACGGATCTCGGCCATTGTCAGCATGACCAATCCGGGTGTCTGGGTGCTGGGCGATCTGTCCGACGACGACCGCGGTCACGGAATGGGTGCGGTCGTCGAATATGCCGGGCGCACCGGGGCTCCGCAATGGGCAGCGCCCCCGCCCTTCTCGTGGGATTACCGGCTGTTCGGCACACCCCAGCGGGCGGACGCTCAACCGCCCGACCGCACCATCGACATGTTGATCGAAAAACGCAACGCCGCCGACAACGGTTTCAATGCCTGGACGATCAACGGTGTGCCCTTTGCGATGGACACGAACAAGCCCGTGCTGGACATCGAGCGCGGCAAGCGTTACCGGCTGCGGTTCCGCAACGCCAGCGATGACCTGCACCCCATGCACTTGCACCGGCACACGTTCGAAATCACCCGGTTCGCCGGAACACCGACCGCCGGCGTCCGCAAGGACGTCGCCATGCTCGGCGGCTACCAGAGCATGGAGATCGATTTCGTCGCCGATCAATCCGGCCTTTCGCTGCTGCATTGCCATCAACAAATCCACATGGATTACGGGCTGATGCTGCTGCTCAACTGCACCTGACGCGCTTACCCCAGCGGGTCGTTCTGGCGCACCCCCCGATACATGCCCCACCGCACGACCCACGGCATCACCACGCGCTCGACCGACCAGGACGGAAAGCGGAAGGCGTGGCCGGTGGGCAGGAAGACCTCCAGCCCGTTGGGCTGTATGCCCACTAGCGAGCCCCACCGCCGCGTCGGCGCCCGGTAGCTGCGCAGCGGCCGGCCGGCGAAGTCGGCGAGGACGTTGCGGGCCACCAGGGCGTCGCCACGGTTACGGGCGGAGCTGCGCAACGGATCGGTCGCCGCGACGTCGCCGACCGCGAACACACCCCGGTGGCCGGGCACCCCCAGCTCCGGCGTGACGCGCACGAACCCGCGCTCATCGAGCAGTTCCGGCGGCAGCCACTCGGTGTTGGGCCGCACCCGCCCGATCGCCCACAGCACGGCTTCGGCGTCGGCCGGGGGTTGCCCGGTGCTCCACTGGACCGGTCCGCTGGTCAGTTCGTCGCCCGCGAACCCCTCGGTCAGCACCGCGCGGTGTCCCGGGTGCAGGCCGACGCCCAGCTGGGTCAGCCGGCCGCGGATCCGCTGCCAGATCCGTGGATGGTGCCCCTCGAGGGCGCACTCACCGGGGAAGTACAGGTCGATCCGCTTGTCCGGCCACGTGGTTGCCATGTTGAGCGCGCTGCTGACCGCCGCGGCCCCGCCGCCCACCACGACCACCGACGCGGCGGCGGCGAGCCGGTCGTGCGCGGCGCGCAGTCCCGCGCCGATCTCGGCGGCCGACTGCATGGTCGGCTGGCGCCAGAAGCCGTTGCTGACTCCGGTCGAGATGACCAGCGCGTCGTACGGCTCGGTGATGGCCGCGCCGTCTTCGCTTCGGCCGAAGACGGTTTGGGTGGCCAGGTCCACCCCGGTCAGCGTCGCCTGCACGATGCCAACGCCGTCGAGGCGGCGGAACCGGTCGAACGGAATCCAGTAATCGCGTGCCCAATCGTGCGGGCGCGAGAGCCGGACGCCGAGTTCCTGGCCGCTCACCAGCCCGGGTTTGGCCGAGATCCCGACGACGTCGGCATGCCGGGACAGCCGGATCGCCGCGAGGACGCCCGCGTCCCCGAGCCCGGCGACGATGACACGCTTACGGTTCATGCCGTTATCCTGCCCTGCGTAGCTTGCGGGCGAGCCGTTGACCGATCCGAGCGCGAGAGGGGCACGTCAGTTGATCGTCTCGAGCAGAATCGATAGCCCGGAGCGGCTGGGGGAGTCCGGGGCGTCGGCGCATCCGCGGGTGAGCGCCGCGCTGCGCACCGCGGTGCGTGCGTCGGCCCCTCGTCCCGCTGCGGCCCGGCGCGCCGCCAGGGACTTCGAGAAGCCCCTGATTCCGGCGGTCATCGCCGAGATCCGGTGGTCCTTCACCCGGCCGCGCACCTGGCTGATGGGTGTGGTGGCCAACGTGATCTTCGCCGCCGGCTGGTTGCTGGTGCAGCCGCTGACCCCGGTAGGCCGTCACCCCGACTGGGTGATCCTGGTGGGCACCTACTTCTCCTCGTGGGTGCTCGCCGACGTCACCACCACCAACTTCCTGGGCGCCGACCATTACCGCATCCTTCGGGGCCTATCGGACGGCGTGCCGTTCTGGCGAATCCTGTTGATCAAGAACCTCGCCCTGGTCGCGATCGTCGGGCTGCCCACCCTGGCCGCCGCGGTTGTCTTGACGCTGTGGCTGGAAACCCCGGCGCGGCTTGGCATTACGATCCCCACCGTCGCGGTGCCCATCGTGTCCTGGCTGGGTGTCGGCAACTTCATCTCGGTGCTGCATCCGGTCAGTGTCGAGCCGCTGATCCGGCGCTGGCGCCAGCGCGGCGATCTGCGCCGCACCCGCAGTTGGGTGCTGGCCCTGACGTTGCCCTATGCGCTGTACTACGTGGCCGATCCGATGAACGGGGTGGAGCACCGCGTGTTGTGGCAGCAGGCGCCCGCCCTGATCTGGCCGGTGTTCGGGCGCGAAACCAAGAGTTTCGTCCACCTCGCCATCGCCATGAGCGTGTGGGTCACGGGCAGCGTCGCCGCGGTGTATTGGGTGCGTCGGCGCGGATTGCAGATCCGCTAGGACACTTGGGGTTTGATCTCCTCGATGACCCATTGCGCGTAATCGAGGTATTCGTCCACGCCACTGACGGCGGGGACGGGAACCGCGGTCACGGTCACGCCCTGCTCGGCGAGCCAGTTCAACCGGTCGACGATCTGTGCGGCGCTCATGCCCGGCCGGTCGTTCGCGCGGCGGGCGACGTGTCCTTCGCCGACCCGGTTGGTGCCGAGCCCGTGCATCACCTCGAATTCCCGGCCGTCGTAGGCGGGCTGGGACTTGATGTAGTCGAGTTTCTCGGCGATCTGTTCAGGTTGTGTGAGGAACGGCCACCATCCCGCCCCGAAGGTGGCCGCCCTGCGCAGCGCGGCGTCGGCGTCCCCGCCGATCCAGATCGGAAGATGGGGCTTTTGAACGGGTTTCGGGTCGAAGGCGATGTCGGCGAACGACACATACCGGCCGTCGAATCGGGGTGAGTCGCTGGTCCACAATTCGACGATCGCGGCCAGATACTCGTCGGCGATGCGGCCCCGCTCCTGGAACGGCACTCCGAGCAGCTCGAACTCGCGGGCCAGCCATCCCACCCCGAACGTCACCATCATCCGGCCACCGCTCATCCAGTCCGCGGTGGCCAGCGCTTTGGCCACCACGATGGGGTGCTGCAGCGGCAGGATGGTGACGCAGGAGTTGATGGCCACCCGCTCGGTGGCCCCGGCGATGAAGGCCTGGGCGGTCGTCGAGTGCAGATAGTGCGACCCGGACAACTCGACGTGGTCGGTGGGGATGACGAGATGCTCGGGCACCGCGATCATGTCGTAGCCCCACCGGTCGGCGCATTGCATCATGCGGCGCTGTTCGGGCCCGGTGACGGCCGCCTCCCAGGGCTGCGTAATCGCCTTGAGGCGTAGCAGGTGCGGAACGGGAAAGGCGAATTTCACGGGGCAACTCCTGCTGAGCTCTCGGGTAGCTAAGGTCGTGGGCAGTCCCTGTAACAATCGCACGGGCATCCCGACCAGCGGTCCACGCCAGGCGACCTTTTCCAACGAGTTGTTAGTCTGGCGACGTGGACGGGCCTGGCGACAAACCCACGAAGGCGGCACTCGCCGCGACGAGTTGGGCGCTGCTGGGCATGATGTCCTACGAAGAGGAAGTCTCGGGCTACGACCTCAAGAAGTGGATCGACTGGAGCGTCGACCTTTACTATTGGAGCCCGTCGTACAGCCAGATCTATACGGAGCTGAAGAAGCTCGAGAGCCTGGGCCTGGTGACATCGCGCGTCGAGCACGACGAGGGCACGCGCAGCCGCCGGCTGTACAAGATCACCCCGGCGGGGATGGCCGCCGTCACCGACTGGACCAACAACGCGCCGGTGGACCCGCCGATGCTCAAGCACAGCGTGTTGCTGCGGGTGACCTTCGGGCATCTGAGCAACCCGGCGCGGCTGAAGGAACTGCTGCAGGAGCACGTGGCGTATGCCGAAGCGCGACACCGCAAAGCGGTGGAGGACGCCGAGGGGGCGGAGATCGAACCCGCATGGGCGTATTCGGTGATCGCCCTTCGCTGGGCGGCCAAGTATTACGCCGCCGAGCGAGAGTTCGCATTAGAGCTGATGAAGGACATCGACGAAGCGGACGCCATCATCGAGAAGGCCGCCAAGGGCGGCTACGGGCGCCCGCGTCCCACGCCGGGCTTCTGGCGCGAGGTCGAAAAACAGGTCGAAGCCAAACGCGAAGCCGACTAGCGAGCTAGTGCTGGCGGTGGCGATCCGCCTGGCCCGGCTCCACCGCGCTTGCCGTCGCCGTGCCCGCTGCGTCGCGGGCCGCGATGTAGCCGTAAACGAGTCCCTGCGCGATCGTCGCGCCGGCTCCCGGGTACGTCGTTCCGAAGGCGTTGGCGGCGGTGTTGCCGATCGCGTACAGCCCGGGGATTGCTGTCCCGTCTTCGCGCAGCACCCGCGCCCGCTCGTCGGCCCTCAGTCCGCCGCACGTGCCGAGATCGGAGAGCACCATCCTGACGGCATAGAACGGCCCCCTGAGCAAGGGACGCAAGTTCGGATTCGGGGCTATTGTCGGGTCGCCGTAGTACCGGTCGTACGCACTGCGCCCCCTGCCGAAGTCGGGATCTTGTCCTGCGCAAGCACTTTCGTTGAATCGGAGCATCGTCGCGGTGAATTCCGAGACCGGGACGTTCATGTTCGCGGCCAGCTCGGCGTGGCTGTCGGCGCGCACCGCGATGTCCGCGTCGTACCAGGCCTGCGGAATTCGCATCCGCGGAAATAGTTCGGCGCCAAAGACATAACTGTTGCGGTATTGCTGGTCGAAGACGATCCACATCGCTTCGACAGTCGTTCCCGCACGCTCCAGTTCGAGCAACCGCTGGCCGAACGACATGTAGTCTGCGGACTCGTTGGCGAACCTGCGGCCGTTCTGGTCAACGATCAGCGAGCCCGGGAGTGACCGTTCGGCGAGCATCACCATCGGCGCCTTGCCCGGCAGGGGTGCGACGGCCGGGAACCACCATGCCTGATCCATCAAATCGATGTCCGCCCCCAGCTCCTGCGCCGCGCGGATGCCGTCGCCGGTGTTCGATTCGGCGCCCAGGCTCAGGTTCGCGCCCAGCGCTTCGGACTGGAATTTCCACCGGAGGTCCATGCTGTGGTCGAATCCGCCCGTCGCCAGCACCACGCCTCGACGAGCCGTAACCGTGACTTCGCGTCCAGCGTGATCCAGGACCGCGCCAGTTACCCGGCCGTCGTCGCCGGCGAGCCGCAACAGCGTGGTCTCGGTCCACAGGGGGATTCCCGCCCGCAGCACTCCCGCGAAAAGGCCGGCCGTCAGGCCTTGGCCACCGGCCGCGTAGTGACGCCCCAGCAAAAGACCGCCGACGCCCTGCGTCACTCGTTTGAGGATCGTCGGGATGCCCTTGCGCGGCACCCGCGCCATCAGATTCATCCAGCGGTAGTCCGCGCCCGTCGTCGGGATCGGAACGGCGGCCTCCATGACCCCGGGCCGCAGCCGGGAACGGTATTCGCCCAGCACCGAGGTGTTCAGTGGACGACATTCGCAGGTGCGACCCGCGGCGCTGCCCCCGGCTTGCTCGGGATGGTAATCCGAGTAGTCACGGGCCCAGAAGAGACGCAGCGGGGTGGTCCGGCGTAGCAGCTCGACCGTTGCGGGCAGGTGGGCCAGGAACGCGGCAGACCGCTGCCCCGGTGCCGACCCGGCGACCAGCGACGCAAGGTATGTGGAGGCGCGTTCGGCGGTGTCGTTGGCACCGGCGTCGGCGAGCACCGGACTTGCGGGCAGCCACAGTGCACCGCCGGACCGGGCGGTCGAACCGCCCACATATGACGACTTCTCCACGATGAGCACCGATAGCCCAAGCTCATGGGCGGCGAGCGCGGCAGTCAAGCCGGTGCCTGAACCGACCACCAGTAGGTCGACGGTCATGTCGGCCACTGGAAGTCCGGCGGGAATCGTCGTGCTCGGCGCGGTCACATCACAGAACGGTAGGCGTGGGCGCGGCGGCACAGCAACGGTCTTCCTGATGAGTGGAACATCTGCCCCCCGAAGCCCGGTCGAGGGGGGTTGAATGATGCCCATGAGTTTGCAGTCTGATTCCGACGAAATCCGGCTCATCGAGGCGCAGGCGGCCCCCACGCGGTTCGCGCGTGGCTGGCACTGTTTGGGTCTGATCAAGGATTTCGGCGACGGTAAACCGCACGCGGTCAACGCCTTCGGGCAGAAGCTCGTCGTCTTCCGCGGCGGTGACGGAAACATCAACGTGCTCGACGGCTACTGCCGGCACATGGGCGGCGACCTGTCCCAGGGTGAGGTCAAGGGGAACGAGATCGCCTGCCCTTTCCACGACTGGCGTTGGGGCGGCGATGGTCGCTGCAAGCTGGTGCCCTACAGCAAGCGCACTCCCCGGCTGGCGCGCACCCAGGCATGGACCACTCTGCAACAGGACGGGATGCTCTTCATCTGGAACGATCCCGAGCGCAAACCACCTCCTCCGGAGGTGACGATCCCGCGCATCGAGGGCGCCACCAGCGAAGCGTGGACCGATTGGCACTGGTACACCACCGTGGTGGACACCAACTGCCGCGAAATCATCGACAACGTCGTTGACATGGCGCACTTCTTCTACATCCATGGGTCTCTGCCCACGCAATTCAAGAACATCTTCGAAGGCCACGTGGCGACGCAGTACATGAATAGCGCCGGCCGTCCCGACATCGGCGGTGAGGGTCCCAAGATGCTCGGGACCACCTCGGTGGCGTCCTACTGGGGTCCGTCATTCATGATCGATGACCTGACCTATCACTACGAGGACGCCGACCACCAGACCGTGCTGATCAACTGTCACTACCCGATAGACGCGAATTCCTTTGTGCTGCAATACGGAATCATTGTCAAGAAGTCGGACGCCCTGCCCGAGGATCTAGCCATGCAGACCGCGATCACCCTCGGCGACTTCGTCAAGATGGGCTTCGAGCAGGATGTGCAGATCTGGCGTCATAAGGCGCGCATCGACAACCCGCTCCTGGTCGAGGAAGACGGTCCGGTATATCAGCTGCGTCGCTGGTATCAGCAGTTCTACGTCGATGCCGCCGATGTGCAACCGGATATGGTGAACCGCTTCGAGTTCGAGCTGGACACCACCCGACCCTACGAAGCGTGGATGAAAGAGGTCGATGCCAATTTGGCGGCCAGGGCCTGACGATGCTGGAAGCGTCTGTGCGCGAAGATAACCGGCTCGAAGCGGCGCCGATGGTGCCGGTGACGTGCCGTGAGTGCGGTGCGCGGGTGCTGGCGCGCAAAAGCAGTTGGAACCAGACCAGCGTGCAGTGGGACGCGGCGGCCTCGGCGCGCTGTGTCGAGCGGCGGGAGGCCGAGCGCCTGGCCGGCCATCACCGGGGACCGTTTCTGGCGTGTGCCGCTTTGCGTGATTCGATCCAGGTCGCCGTCGCGACAGGAGAATTGGCGATTGTCGACCCGGTAGCCTGACCGGCGTGAGCGGCGAAGCGCGAAACGATCCTTCGTACAACGGCGGCAAACTCAACAGACTCATTCGACGTGCCGCACCCGTCTGCGACCGGCAGGCTGTCGATCGCTGACGCGTCGACGCCGTGCAGAGGCGGGTGCGGCATCGTCGCCTCCTACGTGGACGACGCCGGCATGATGGGGATCTTCTTCATGGCACTGGCGCGCGGATCAGGCGCCGCCGCGGCGGCACGATGATTTTCTTCACCCCGGGTATAGGTCCACACGCAGAAGGGTTCACCGACGGCGAATTTGAAGTCTTTTGGCGGCAAGTTGATCTCAAGTTTGCAGCCAGGAAAGAACGGTGCTGAGATGCGTTGCTCGAAAGTGCAGTTCATCCATGCTCGCGCGGGTGGGTAGAGACCTTCATCGGTGTACTTCTGCAGAACCTCACAACGACGCATGTTGAGCACCACATGATCAGGGTTGTACACGATGTATTCACCGCCATACCCCAGCGTGCCGTCGATGCTCAGACACGCCAGCTTGAGAAAGTCGACGACATGCACGGGCTCGATCTTGAGCACCTTGGCCAGCTTCGGGTATTCGTAATCGATGATGAGCTGGTACATGTCCGGTAGTCCCAGCCAGACCTCTTCTTCGGGAATGATTTTGGTCCACTGATCGATGAAATAGTTGTGTCCTTTGAGGTATTGGTCCCAGTAAGTCTTGATGAGCCGCATCAGCGCATCCTTGGTCAGATCCTCGGTCTGAACATCGAAGGGAATCGCTTGGTACTGGGCGTTTTTCCAGTCCCAGGCCGGGGGGGCGATGAAACGGCCCATGGGCATCACCTGGCGCATTACCGCCCTCGACACTTCGGCGGCCACGTCCATGGCGGTGTTAATGCCGACTTTCTCTGAGTAGATTTTGACGTGGGCATAGGGCATGAAGTTCAACGTGTCTTCGAACACGCGGGCCAAGCCGAGAAGAAAATCGCGTGAGAAGTCTTCGATATTTCCGACCTTGCCCATGAAGTCGTGGGAGTAGTCGTCGTAGTTCAGTTGGGCTGATTCGGTGGTCATTGCTCCTCCTAGTAACTTGCGATGTCGTTGCATCGCCTTCGCGTGGTGTCACCCGCGTCGGTCGAGGGTTTTGAGGTCCACCCCGGGCTGGTACACGGCCAATAACTCACCACGTATGCTGTGTCAGATTCGGCATTCCTGGCAGAATCTGACATGTTGAGGGTAGGGCTATGACAATGCATCTCGCCGTCTGGCTTCCCGCTCAGCGGGACCTCGCGCGCCGTGGATACGCGCGTGAGCAGTACAGACAGCTACGATGAACGCGCTAGGCGGGTATCAGGGAGCCGCAACGTGAGGGTAGTGAGCAGGCCCGCGACATTGACGGCGCGGCGTTCCGCGGAACTCCGCGTGGAAATCGCCTTGGCGGCCCGCGACCTCTTCCTGGCGGAGGGTTCGACCTCGGTTACGGTCGAGCGAATCTGTGAAGCGGTGGGCATCGCGCCGCGTACCTTTCACCGTCACTTCCCGGTCAAAGAAGACGTCGTGATGCCGCTGTTTCAACGATTCGGCGCACTGAGCATCGACGTTCTCGAAAACGCCGCGCCGACCAGCGGCACCGTCGACACGCTTGTCGAAGCGTTCGCAACCGAGGTCCCCAAGCGTGGGCAGATCGACATCGACCGCGCGTTCATGGCGCTAATGATCGACGACCCCCAATACCGACTGCGGTGGCTGGATTGGGGACAAGATCTCATCGACCCCGTCTCCGCGTTTCTGGCCGATCGATTCGACATCGGCAATGATCCGTTCACCCGAGAGTTGCCGGCGCAGTTGGTTATTCAGGCTTGCCGGTGCGCCTATGTTCACTGGGTACGGGACGGCGACTTCGGCAACCTGCGGTCCACCCTGCGCGTTGCCATGCAGATGATCGTCCGAAGCCTGCCCACTCTGTCGCCCCCAGAGTGATACGGCGCAGCTTGGTACGGTGAACCCGCCATAGGCCTTGGGGCGGACCGATACCCGCCGGCACCAGTCACCCACCAAATACGTCGAGTGCTCCGACGTACGCGCGGTTGGCCTTGACGCGCTCAATCAAGCACCACGATCCATCAGGGCGGCGCCGCCAAGTGTCGTGATAGTCGCCGATGGTATAAAACCGCGTCGTCGGATCGGCTGTCGAGTTCAGGTGCACGTCGCGGATATAGGAACGGCTCACCGCGGTATCTCCCGTGACGTCGATGATGATGTTGCCCAAGAGGTGTTGAGTGGGACCGCACTCGTCGAGGAACCCGCGAATCGTTTCGATGATCGCAGTGCTTCCCTCCAGTCGCCCTGTCCCGAGATCCCCTTGGGCATCCTCGGCCAGAATTGCGGCCATCACCGCGTAGTCGCGGTCGTCCATGGCTCGGGCGAACAGGTTCAGCGCGCGTTCCACATCATGCTCATCGCACAGAACCTGAAGTCGATCAGTAACCATGTCAGGCGTGAGCTCCGCCGTCGACGCGAATCTCGGTCCCGGTGAGGAACGCACCGTCGTCGGAAGCCGCCATGGCGATCACCGCGGCGACCGCGCTCGGGTCGCCGAGAATTTCGCTGTCCTTACCGTGCAGCAGCGGAGTTTGCTTGGCCCACAGCCCCAGGTCATAGCCGTCGGGCATTTTCTCCAGCGTGCTGTTGGCCAGTGCCGTCGAGATCCCGCCGGGTTGGATGTTGACCGCGCGCAGCCCCTGCTTGGAATACTCGAGTGCCAGCGAATGCGTGAAGCTCAGTATGCCGCCCTTGCTGGCGGCATACGCGGCCATGTAGGGGTGGGCGAACGACGCGGCGGTGGAGGTGAAGTTGACGACCACACCGCGGCCGGATTCGAGCAGCGCCGGTAACGCCTGGCGGGTCATCAGGAAGGTGCCAGTCAGATTGACTGCCAGCGTCCTGTTCCAGTCGGCCAGCGTGGTCTGGTGAGTGTGCGAACACGTCTGTACGGCCGCGACATTGACCAGCACCTCGAGGCCGCCGAGGTCGGCTACCGCGGCACCGACTGCGGCAATGACATCCCCTTCGACCGAGATATCCAGTACGGCGGTGGTCAGGCGTTTACCGGTGCCGGCGTCGTCGGCGGCGGCAGCCGTGCGTGCCAACCCCTCCGCGGAGATGTCATAGGCCACCACGGTGGCCCCTTCGTCGAGCAGACGGGCTGCGGTGGCCGCACCGATCCCGGAGCCGGCCCCGGTCACGATTACGCGGCGGCCTGCGAAACGGTCCATGACGCAATGCCTCTCGGTGATCAGGTCAGCTGGAACGCGCTCAGCGGCGCCTGGTCGGGATAGGTGGTTGGACCCCCGACGTCATAGGCGGCGTTGAGGGCAGCGATGAATTCTGGGTCATGCAGTGGCTCACTCGGGACCTCGAGCTTGATGCCCTTGGCATTGAGGTCATCCAGCATCATGTCGATCGCGCGGTCGATGGTGATGTCGTCGGAGCCTTCCATATTTTTCTTGAGTTCGTCGTAGTCGGAGAAAACCTCGGCCGACCAGTGGACCAGGAATCGCAACTCGTCAGTGTGGTGGCGGGCGATGATGTCGTCGCCGTTCTTGAGCAGCCAGTGGTTGCGATCGGACGGGTCGCCCGTGAAAACTGTGTCGAACGCCAAACCGGTGGGAACCTGTTGTTCCAGTGGCCCGTTGGCTTCCCCGCGGTGCACCATCATCTCGTTTTGCACCACCACGCCGCGATTGTTGATCGGCGGCAGCACTCGCGCCGGGGCTTTCAGCGGACCGTCGGGCCAGTAGGTAAAGCCACTTCCGGCGTCGAGGGAGAACCACGTGATCACCTGCGCCATTTTGATCAGGTAGTCGGAGAACAACCCCGACTTGCCCATGACGCTGCACAGCCAGGTCGGTGCGTTCTCGTGGCGTACACCGCGAAAGCTCGGCGAATCCAAGTGACCCGGATCGCGGTTGGCGCAAGGGCCATTGATGTTGAAGAGCATCATCTCGGGCTTGGCGTACTCAGCGTTCCAGTAGCGCTTCGCATGTTCAAGGAAAGCGGCGTTGTAGAAGCAGTCGTGTAGTTCGGGGTACAGCACAGCGCCATAGCTGGCGAGGTAGCCGCGGAACGTCGGCGTAAGAAACAGGTCCAGCGAGGGGGTGAACCCCTCAGGAAACGCACCGCTCATCGTCGCCATCAGCTCATCGGCGGACGCGAAGTGCTGGGCGATAATGAGGCGCCACGGACCGTGCGTGTGCACCACATTCAATAGGCGCTCGCGCTGGTCGTCGGTGTAGACCTTGTCGATTTCGCGGGGCGGGGCGGCCGGCCGCAGCACGTCGGAAAGCTCCATCCGGCGCTCGTCGGTGAGCATCAGCTGTCTCCTTTGCGGTTCAAGGTTTGTTGATTGTGCGCAGGATCAGCGCGATGCGGTGTACGGCTGTCCGGTGATCGGGACGTCAAAACCGCAGCGGATGGGCGAACTTGGCCCGCAGCAACCCGCCGATCTCGGCGAGCGCCAGCCGGCCGCGAGCGGTGGCATCGGAACGCATCAGAAAGCCGTGGTACATGCCGGGATAGCGGGTGAGGGTGGTCTGCACGCCGGCGTCGCGCAGCCGGCCCGCGTAGCGCTCACCCCAGTCCCGGATGGGGTCGCAGCCCCCGGTGACCACGATCGCCGGTGGTAGACCGGACAGGTCGGCCGCATACGCCGGGACCAGATATGGGTCGGTGGGGGGTCCGGCGTCGCCATCGGCCAATGCGTGCATGTAGTCGATGTCGTCCCGGGCGAGCAGTGGCGCATCGGGCAGCATGACGATCGAGGCGACCGACATGTCGCGGTCCAGGCCCGGATAGAGCAGCACCTGCGCACAGACGGTCGGTCCGTGGCGATCGCGCGCGGCCAACGCCACTGCCGCCGCCAGCGACCCACCGGCGCTGTCGCCGATGACCGCGAGCCGATCAACGTCGACGCCCAGCTCGCCGGCGTTTCGCGATACCCATTCGGTGGCGCCGTAGGCGTCCTCGAATTGGGCCGGCGGCGGCGCCTCCGGGGCCAGCCGGTAGTCCACAGCCACGACGGTGGCCGCGGACGCCGAGGCGAGTTCGCGCGCCAGCGGCTCGAACGAGTGGTTGGACCCCATCACCAGTCCGCCGCCGTGCAGATAGATCAATACCGGCCCGCCGGAATCATTTGTCGGACAATAAATCCTGACCGGAATGTCGCCCGTGGCAGCGGGGATCAGCCGTTCGGTGACGGCGGCCATCTCGGGCATCGCCGCCGGCAGCGGCGCGGACTCGAGTCCCGCGCGCACCGCGGCCAAACCCCGTTGCCGCATCGGAGCGATCTCGCCTAGCGAGGCGACCCGGGCGGCCGCGTCGGGATCCAACGCATAAGGCGTCATGTGGTTGCCATGTCACTGCGGCGCGGATTCAAATCGGGTCTCGGTCCTAAGTTGTGGGGATTGTTGTGCGGCAAGAACATTGGCGCGCTCGACCATCGCCGCGCCCACGCTGTCCGGGTGGGTGTGCAGGTAGAAGTGGCCCTCGGTGGACTGCGTGAAGATCATCTCGGCGGCTTCCAGCGGATCCATCGACGCCGCCTTGATGTCGAGCATCGTCGAGCGGTGGCCTTCGGCTGCGGCCACGTCACTGGTTACGCCGGGTTCGACACCGCCCGCTGACTCGAAGATGTTCGAGCGCACCGGTCCGGGCAGCACGGCCTGGACGTGGATGTGATGGTGGTGCCCGGTGGCCTGCACCTCGAGGTGCAGACACTCGGTCAACGACAGCACCGCATGCTTACTGACGATGTAGGGCGCCTGTAACGGGATCGCTACCACCGCGCCCACCGACGCGATGTTCCACACCCAGGCTTGCTCGTCGGTGGCCATCATCTTCGGCAGAAATGCACGCACGCCGTAGAACACGCCGTTGACGTTGATGTCCATGATGCGCCGCCAGTTGGCCACCGGGGTGTCCCACAGGTAGCCGAATTGCTCGATGCCGGCGTTGTTGACGAGCAGGCGCACCGGTCCGACGTCACGGTAGGCGCGGTCGGCGAGGTCTCGGAGGGCATCGGGATCGCGCACGTCGCAGAGGACATCGTGTGCCACGCCACCCGCCGCAGACAGTTCGTCGCGCAGTGCGGCCGCGGCGTCCGCGTCGATGTCGGCCAATACCACCGTCATGCCCAGCCGGGACGCGTACCGTGCTAGCCCGGCTCCCAGGCCGGATCCGGCGCCGGTGATGACCGCGACACCGCCTCCGAATGCTTGTCGAGCACCCATCACTGTGCGCCGGCGCCGCTTTCGGCGTGCAGTTCCGAGAGCAGGACCGAGTTGGTGGCGTCGAGAATCACGTCCATGTCGGTGAACTCCAGTCCATTGGGACCGCGCCGAACGGCGACGTTGACCACCCCGCTGGACACCGCGAACGGCACGAAGTTCGCGATCTGGTTGACGAAGATGTAGAACCGCGCGCGGGTGGCCCCGTCGTCAGTGCCGTCCGCGCCGGTGCGGTGCACGTTGGTCGCGTGGTGGCGCAGTGGGTAAGGGCTCTGCTCGCGGTGCTCGGACAGCCATCCCATCACCGCGTCGCGGCCCTGGAGCTCCGGAGACATCAGTTCTTCGAAAGGACTTGCGCCGGAATCGCTTCGGGTCAGGTAGTGCACGTCTTCGGCGTAACTGGCCGCCAGCTCGTCGTAGTGGCCCTCGTCGTAGTGATACCAGAAGGATGCGATGAATTCCTGCAGTTCCGGCAGCGTGATGTCGTCGCTCATCCCGTCAGTCAACCCCGAGTGTGGTCGCGGTAACACCGCGGATGCCCGGTCAGTGGAACACGGCTCCGGGACTCAGCCCGTGATGAGGCTCCACAGCGCGCCGGTGCTCGCGTACAGCGCCGCGTCGGTCACCCGCTCGTCCCAATACCGCACCGAGCCGAACTCCGAGCGCCATGCGAGCGCGGCCCGGGTGAACTCGTGCAACCGGTGCTCCCGGGTGGTGCCGATCGCGCCATGCAGCTGGTGGGCGTTGCGCACCACCACCGACGCCGCATGGCCGACGCACGAACGCGACACGGCCACCAGGAAATCCAAGTCGGGTGTCGACCAGTCGCCGGTGACCGCGGCGTGCAGCGCGGCCTCGGTCGCCGCTCGGGCCAGTGCGGCCTCGGCGGCAGCATCCGAGATCAGGCTCTGTATGGCTTGGAACTTCGCGAGGGGGCGGCCGAACTGGACCCGTGCGGTCACATGCTCGACACACAGCTGCAGGATGCGGTCGAGGGCGGCACTGGCCTGGATGGATCGGACCAGGGCCGCTTTCATCCCAAGCTGGTCGATGAGCGCCCGGTCCACCGGAATCCCGTCCAGCCCGGCCAGATCGGCGGCCACTGTGTCTCGCGGTTCGCCGATCAGGTTGCTACCCGGAGTGATCGAGAGCCGCGCGGCGGCGACGTCGGCGACCTGGCGGCCGCCCCCGCCGCGCCAGACGACGACGATCCGATCTGCCGAAGCCGCCCAGGGCACCGCGGTCGCAGTGCCCCGATTGTCGAGCACGCATACGGTCCGAACCGCATCGTCGACCGGAATACCGGCCGCGTCCAATAGCCAGCATGCCAATAAATCGTGCTCGGCCAACGGGATTCGCACCCCGTGATCAACGGCCGCAGCCAGAAGTTCGGCCGCTTCATACCAGTTTGCCCCGCTGCCGCCGTGCTGTTCCGGACCGGTCAAACGCACCAGACCGAGCTCGTCGAGGTGACGCCACAACAGCGGGTCCCGCTCGATCGTTGCCAAGGGCGGATGCGTGTCCCGGTAATCGGCAAAAACCGCCCCCATCATGTCGACGAGGGCGCTGTCGACCGACGGCCCGGCGCTCATCGCAAGCCCAATCCGCGCGCCAGGACGCCACGCAGCACCTCGTTGGTGCCGCCGCGCAGCGTGAAACCGGGTCGCTGATCCACGGCCGCACGTACCAGATGGGCGAACAGGGAATCGGGGGAGTCCTGCAGATCGGCGAACTCCGCGATATCACCCTCGGTGGTGGTGCCCAGCACCTTGACGACCGCCGCGGGTAGGTCCGCCGGCTCGTGTCGTTCCAGCGCACCGGCCACCGCCGTGGACATCCGGTGCAACCCGGCGATGCGCGCCACCAGACGTCCCAGATTCGGATCGCGGGGTATGGCGTTGGACGCCATCCGGTCGGCGCAGGCCGACAACAGCACGAACGTGGACAGGAACCGCTCGGGTCCACTGCGTTCGAAGGCGAGTTCCGAGGTCACCTGCCGCCAACCGTTGCCGATGTCGCCGAACACCAGGTCGTCGGGGACGAACGCCGAGTCCAGGATCACCTCGTTGAAGTGGTGGGCGCCGTTCATCGACACGATCGGCCTGATCTCGATGCCGGGCCCGTGCAGGTCGACGATGAACTGACTGAGCCCGGCATGGCGTTGCTCGGGATCCACCGGCGCGGTGCGCGCCAGCGCGATGAACCAGTGCGCCAGGTGCGCCCCCGACGTCCAGACCTTGGTGCCGGTCAGCGACCAGCCGCCGTCGACGCGCTCGGCCCTGGTGCGCACGCTGGCCAGGTCCGAGCCGGAGTCGGGCTCGCTCATGCCGATGCCGAAGAAGCACTCGCCGCGAACGATTCGCGGCAGGAACTCCGACTTCTGGTCTTCGGTGCCGTATTTGAGCAGCGACGGCACAATCTGACGGTCCGCGATCCAGTGCGCGGCCACCGGGGCGCCGGCCGCCAACAGTTCCTCGGTCACGACGAAACGATCCAAAAACGAGCGTCCGTGCCCGCCGTATTCGACCGGCACGGTCATGCCCAGCCAACCGCGCGCGGCGAGCGCGGCGGTGAACTTCTCGTCCCAGCCCGTCAGCCAGGCATCGATCGATGGTGTGAACGCCCCGGCGGCCAGTTGGTCGGCTAGGAAATCGCGCACTTCGGTGCGCAGGCCTGCGGTCGCCGCGGCGTCGACGCCGGCGGGCGGCACCAAGCGGGGCAGCGTCATCAGCGCGTCTGCCACTTCTGGATGCGTTGCCCGTGTTCGGCGGAGGCGTGGGCCAGCGGCTGCATGGCCGCGGCCATGCCCAGCGTGGCGTCGAGCGTGCCCGTGCGTGACTCTCGTAGGAGCCGCTTGGCCATGCGCAGTGCATGGGGCGGATTTTTGCTGATCCGCTCGGCCAATGCCTGTGCCTGGGTGAGCAGTTCGTCGTGCGGCACCACCCGGCTGACCATGCCCCATGCCAGGGCGGTCGCCGCGTCCACGCGGTCGCCGGTGAATGTCATCTCGGCGGCGCGCTCATATCCCACCGCACGCGGCAGGAACCAGGTACCTCCGTCTCCGGGAATCAGACCGAGCTGCACGAAGCTCTCGGCGAATGACGCGCGTTCCGAGGCGATCCGGATGTCGCACATCATCGCCAGGTCGCAGCCGGCGCCCACGGCGGCCCCGTTGACCGCGGCGATCAGGGGTACCTCCAGCAGGTCCAGCGCCCGCGGGATGCGCTGGATTCCGGCGATGTAGGCGTGCCGCTGGTCCAGTGCGTCCAGGCCGAACATGCCGTCACGGTCGGCCATCTCCTTGACATTGCCGCCGGCGGAGAAGATCTTGCCTGCTCCGGTGAGGATGACCGCGCGGATCGAGGTGTCGGCGTTGGCGGCGTAGACGGCCTCCTCGAACGCGGCGATGAAATCGTGGCCGGTGATCGCATTGCCCACCTCGGGCAGGTTGATCGTCCAGACCTGAGTCAGTCCGCTCGCGGCGATATCGAGAGGCGCGTTCATGCTGGCAACTGTAGAGACTTGGTCTGCAGGTACTCCTCGAACCCGGCGCGGCCCAGTTCGCGGCCGATGCCGGATTTCTTGTAACCACCGAAGGGCGCGACAGGGTTGTACTTGCCGCCGTTGATGTCGAGCTGACCGGTTCGTACACCGCGGGCGAAGGCGATCGCGCGCTCGGTGTCGCCGGCCCACACCGCGCCGGACAGGCCGTACGGGGTGCCGTTGGCGATCCGCAGAGCGTCGGCGTCGTCGTCGAACGGTATGACCGCCAGCACCGGACCGAACACCTCCTCCTGGCCCAGCTCCGAGTCGGGGTCGACGTCGGCGAACACCGTCGGTGCCACGTAATAGCCCACCTCGCGGACCTTCTCGGATCCGCCGGTGACCAGCCGCGCGCCGTCGCGCTGCGCGCGCTCGATGTAGCCGCGCACGGTGTCGAACTGCTTGGCCGAAGCCGACGGGCCGATCCGGGTCGCCGGATCGAACGGGTCACCCACGGTGTACTTGGCCGTCGCGACCCGAGCCACCTCCAGTGCCTCGTCGTAGCGCGACCTGGGCACCAGCATTCTGGTCCAGGCCATGCAGGTCTGGCCCCCGTTGAGGAAGGCGTTGCTGACGCCCACCTTGACCGCGGTGGCCAGGTCGGCATCATCGAGGATCACGTTGGCCGACTTTCCGCCCAATTCCAGGGCTACCTTCTTGACTGTGCGCCCGGCCAATTCGCCGACTCGGGCGCCGACGCCGGTGGAACCGGTGAACGAGACGAAGTCGACGTCGGGATGATCGGCGAGCCGCTCGCCGATCAGCTGCCCGCCGCCCGACACCAGGTTCACCACCCCGGCGGGAAGGCCCGCCTCCTCGACGGCCTCCACGAACTCGAACACCGACAGGGGCGCCTCGTTACTGGGCTTGAGCACCACCGTGCAGCCGGCGGCGATCGCCGGCAGCACCTTGGCAACCACTTGATACAGCGGATAGTTCCACGGGGTGATCGCCCCGACCACGCCGTAGGGTTCCCGGACGACCAGCGAATTGCCTACGCGCTCTTCGAATTCGAAGGTGTCCAGCACCTCGGCGAAACCCCGGGCTACCGCCAGCGGCACTTGGGTCTGCACGGTTTGGGCGATGCGCAGCGGCGCGCCCATCTCCCGGGCGATGGTCTCGGCGATGTCGGGCAGTCGCTTTTCCATCGCGGCGATCACCTCGGCAATCCGCTCGCGACGCTCGGCGATGCCGATCAGCGGGTCGAACGCGCGCTGGGCGGCGGCTACCGCGGCGTCGACGTCGGCCGTGGTGGCCGCGGGCACCGACCCGATCGGCTTCTCGGTCGAGGGGTCGATCACCTCGATGGCGTCACGCCCGTCGGGCTCGACCCACTTTCCGTCGATGAACAGCGTGCTGCGGTCGTAGTTGTGCATGGTCTTCTTTCGGTTTTCGATCAGGGGATGATGCTGGCGCGGACGTCGCGCTTGCCTTCGGCGGCCGCGAATGCCTCGTTGATGTCGTCGAGCGAATAGCATGCCGCGGCAAGGCGGTTGAGTGGCAGCCGGTCTTGGTTCTGTTCCAGGAAGGTCAGCGCCCGCGACAACACCTCCGGGGCATAGAGGGAGACGCCGATCATCGTCTTGTTCCCGAACACGAACCGGGAGGGGTCGAACTCGAAGGTCTTGCCGATGTTGATGTTGCCGATCTCGACGTAGCGGCCGAATTGGCCGAGCAGCTTGAGCCCTTCGTCGATCGCCGACGGGTGGCCGACCACTTCGACCACGACGTCGGCGCCCTGCCCGTCGGTCAGTGTGCGCACGATCCTGGCCCGGTCTTTGACCTCGGTCACGTCGGTTATGTCGATGACGTTGTCGGCGCCGAAAGCGGTTGCCAGTTCCAGGCGTTCGGGAACGCCGTCGATGGCGATGACGGTACCGGCGCCGCGCGCCTTGGCGACCGCGATCGCGTACAAACCGAGCGCGCCCGCGCCCTGCACCACGACCGTTTCCCCGAGTTGCAGATCAATCCGCTCGAGACCGTACATCACTTGGGATAGTGCACAATTGGCGCCGGCGGCGTTATCGTCGGACACGCTGTCCGGCACTTTGTAGAGCACCGCCCCGGCCGGCAGCAGGTAATAGTCGGCGTAGCCGCCGACGAAGTAAGGCGGTTCGTCGGCGCGGCCGAGCATCGCCATCTTCAGGCTGATGCAGGCGTTGCGCCTGCCGGCCAGGCAATTTCGGCATCGGTGGCAGCAGAAGAAGTAGGGGAAGACGACACGGGTGCCGAGCTGCAGCGGTCTGCCGTTGGAATCCGTGCTGACACCGTCGCCGAGCGCTTCGACCGCGCCGACCATTTCGTGACCCAGGACGGTGGGCAGTTGACCGCCCAGGCCCCGGGTGGCGAAGGTGCCGTGCCAGGCGTGCACGTCCGAGCCGCAGATGTTGGCCCGGGCGACCTTGACCAGGATTTCGCCGGTGCCCACATCGGACAGGGTTACCGTTTCTATTTCGAAGGGCTTTCCCGGCCCATCGAATCGCGCTATGCGGCCTTTGTGCATCGGAAGTGAATTCCTTTCGGGCAGAGCAATATCGAGATCAGCAGGGCACCTGATTTTCCAGGGTGAAACGCTCCCGAAGCAACCGTTTGAGCAACTTACCGCTAGGGTTCTTCGGCAGCGCGTCCACGAAGAAGACGCGTTTGGGTGCCTTGAATCCGGCCAGGTGCTCCCGGCAATGCGCGACGAGGTCATCCTCGGTCATCTGGGCGCCGTCGCGCGCGACCACGGCGGCCACCACGGCCTCCACCCACACCGGGTGGGGCAGGCCGAACACCGCGACTTCTTGAACACCGTTGTGCCGGTAGATGATTTCCTCGACCTCTCGGCTGGCTACGTTTTCGCCACCGGTCTTGATCATGTCCTTCTTACGGTCGACGACCTGCAGCAGTCCGTGCTCATCGTAGTAACCCAAGTCCCCGGAGTGGAACCAGCCGCCTCGGAAGGCCTCGGCGGTGCGTTCCGGGTCGTCGAGGTAGCCCGGCGTCAAATGCGGGCTGCGGTGGGCGATTTCGCCGACTATGCCGGTGGCGACGGGATTGTCCTCGTCGTCGAGGACCACCGTTTCGACGTTGACCACCGGCCGGCCGGCGGACCCGGCGTGCGCGTCCTGCTCGTCGGGTCCCAGTGCGGAGGCCAGCGGCGCCATCTCGGTCTGGCCGTAGAAGTTCCACAATCGCAGAGCCGGTAGCCGGTCGCGGATCTCGTGCAGGATTTCCACCGGCATCGCCGAGGCGCCGTAGTAGCCCTTACGCAGGCTGGACAAGTCCACCTGATCGAACAGCGGTGAACGCAGCAGCGAGATCCACACCGTCGGGGGAGCGAAGTAATTGGTGACCCGGTAGCGCTCCATCGTGCGCAACACCGCTTCGGGCTCGGGCCGCGGCAGGATGATGCTGGTGGCGCCGAGGTAGACATCGGTGGCCAGAAAGTTGTCAAGCTGGGCGCAGTGGTACAGCGGCAGCGAGTGGATCTCGACGTCGTCCTGCGACATCTCGCCGGCGACGATCGTGCTGACGTACTGCCACATCAGGCTGCGGCCGGTGTGGATGGCGGCCTTGGGACGGGACTCGGTTCCACTGGTGTACATCAACCGCACCGGCTGGTCGTCGTCAATGCACGGGTTCGGGGCAGGCGTGTCGGTGGTCAGCCACTGGGCGAAGTCGGCCCACCCCGCCGCGGGCCGGCGTCCGGTGGGTACCAGAGCGACCTTGGTCCGCACCACACCAGTGCGCCGGATCGCCTCCTCGGCGGTCTCGGTCAGCTCCGCTTCGACGATGAAACCGGTGACCCGGCTGTGACCAAGGATGTAGGCGATCTCCTCGGCGGTCAGCATGAAATTGACCGGAACCAGGACCACGCCGGCGCGCGCCGTCGCGAATGCGAGCACGGCGTACTGCCAGCAGTTCCGAGATAACAGGGCGATCCGATCGCCGACCTGAAAATTGTTGTCGCGCAACGCGGCCGCCGCGCGGTCCACCAGATGGTTGAATTCGGCGAAGGTCAAAACGACATCGCCGTCGATGATCGCGATCTTGTCCGGCTGCCGGAGGGCCGAGCGCCGGGGAAGGTCGCCGAGTCCGTGGCTACGCGCCCTGGCGATCGAGGTATCGAGGTCATCCGGCTGCATGGCCGTCACGGTAAGCGCCGATTCAACTGATCGGGTCGTGCGTGTCCCGCTGAGTAGACAAGGGGCCTGCCCACGGTTGCGAAGCACACCGATACTCGTTGCCATGAGCACTGGTGTCCCCGTCACGACCGACAACGCCGGACAAGCGGATCTGGACCCCCGAGAAGTCGACGAGCTTCGGGCCAACCTGCGCCAAGCGGACCCCGGCGTACTGGTCGCTGTGCTGGCGCAGCTGACCGGGGACCCGGCCGTGGCCGAGCGGTTCGCGTCCAAGATCAGCTACGTGCCCGATCCGCCTGAGCAGGCCGGTGTCACCGACCCGGAGACGGCCAGGCAACTCATCGACGAAATCGTCACGGCGTTGGGGTCGCCCCGACCGGCGGATGCGGTTCCCGCCGATGATCTCGACCTGTTCGCCCGTGTCGCCCCCGTTGCGCTCGGGGGAGAGATCGGCCCGGAATATCTGCACCTGCTGCTCGAGCAGGGCGGATTTCAGCCCTCGCAACCGGTGCTACCGCGCACCGCAAAGCTCCCCGAGGATTTCCGTGTGGTCATCATGGGCGCGGGCATCGCTGGGATAACCGCCGCGCTCGCGTGTGCCGACGCCGGTATCGACTATCAGATCATCGAGCGAAACGACGAGGTGGGCGGCACTTGGTACACCACAACGTATCCCGGCATCGGGGTGGATACACCGTCGGCGTATTACTCGCTGTCGCGCGACATCAACGGCGACTGGTCGAGCTACTACCCGCAGGGCGCGGAATACCAGGCCTATCTCGTGTCCGTGGCGGACAAGAACGACCTGCGCAAGCGCACCCGCTTAGGTACCGAGGTGGAAGCCCTGTGGTGGAACGAGCGGCGCCGGCAATGGCAGATACACTCGGTCGGCCCGGATGGGATGCGCGACGTCAGTTATGCCAACGTTGTCATCCCGGCGGCAGGCTACCTCAACCGGCCGCGTTGGCCGGATCTGCCCGGCCGCGAAACGTTCTCAGGAATTTCCATCCATTCCGCGCAGTGGGATCGCGAGCTCGATCTCACGGGTAAGAGGGTCGCGATCATCGGGGCGGGTTGCACCGCGGTCCAAATCGTCGACGCGACCGTGGACCAGGTCGCCCAGATGACGGTGTTTCAGCGCCAGCCGCATTGGGTCGCACCGCGACGGCGTGCGTCCGACGATGTTCCCACCCACCAGCGCTGGCTGGGCACCCGGTTGCCGTACTACGCCAATTGGGTTCGGCTCAAATCGTATTGGGGGACATCGGACAACAACTATCCGGTGATCCTGCACGACCAGGAATGGGCGGGCGAACATCTGTCGATCTCGCCGGCCAACGACGTCTTGCTGAAGATGTGCCAGGAATACATCGATCGTGTGTTCGGCGCGGGAAGCGAGCTCGCGCGCAAGGTGACGCCCGACTTCGCTCCCTACGGCAAGCGGATCATTCGCGACCCCGGCGGCTACTACGCGGCGCTGGCCCGCGACCACGTCGACGTGGAGGCCAGTGAGCCGGCCCGGGTGAACGAGGCCGGGATCGTCACGGCGGACGGCAGACAGATCGACCTCGACGTCATCATCTACGCGACCGGCTACTACCTGGATTTCCTTTCCACCGTGGATATTCGGGGCCGAGATGGCACGAAGCTGACCGACGAGTGGGGCGACGCCCCCCGGGCCTACCGCGGCGGGATGGTGCCCGGATTCCCCAACATGTTCATTTCCTCGGCACCCAACTACAGCCCCGGACACGGCGCCGGTCACAACTTCGGCGTCGAGGTGATGGTGCACTACGTGATGGAATGCCTGCAGTTGATGGCGTTGCGCCAGGCCGCAACCATCGAGGTGACGCAGCGCGCCTACGAGAGCTACGTAGCCAAGATCGATGCGACCATGGCCGGCACCGTGTGGTGCCACACCCCGTCGGCGCACACCTATTACCGTTCGGGCGGGGGCCGGATCGTGACCGCCTTCCCGTACCGTCTGGTGGATTTCTGGCACGACCACCGCGCCCCCATCGAGTCGGATCTCGAGCTCAGATGAATGGAATACTTTGTGGCAAAACGGCTTTGGTGACCGGAAGTAGTCGGGGCATCGGCCGGGCCATCGCGCAGCGGCTGGCCGCCGAGGGTGCCACGGTGGCCGTCACCGCCCGATCGCACGCCCCCTCTTTGTCGATGCGGGCCGGTACGACCGCCGCCCTGCCCGGTACCATCGGCGAAACGGTGGGGCTGATCAAGGCCGCCGGGGGGTCGGCCTTTGGCATCGCGAGCGATCTGGAGGACGCCGCGCAACGCGACGTCTTGGTCGACGCGGTCCTCGACCGCACCGGCCGCATCGACATCCTGGTCAACAACGCCGGTTTCGCCGACTACTCGGTGGTCGAGGACATGAGCCTCGACACGTTCGACCGCACCGTGGAGCACTACCTTCGGACACCGTTTGTGTTGACCAAAGCCGCTGTGCCGCATATGCGTAAGCAAGGCGCCGGATGGATTGTCAACATAGGCTCGGTTACCGGAGTGGCACCGGTGCGCCCCTACCGCGAATACAACAAAACTTCTGGCGACGTCATCTACGCGTCATGCAAGGCGGCGCTGCACCGCTTCACGCAGGGCGTGGCGGCCGAACTCCTCGACGCCAACATTGCGGTGAATTGCGTCGGCCCATCGACGGCTGTTCGCACACCCGGTGCCGCGCAGCTGATCCCGGATTCGTTCCCGACCGAACCGGTGGAGTATTTAGCCGAGACGGTGCTGGCGATGTGCCATGTTCCGGCCGCGCAGCGTACGGGCCTGGTTGCGTTCAGTTTGCATTACCCGTGGTCGCAACAATTGCCGGTGCACAGCCTCGACGGCACGACGGTGTTGTCGCCAATGCAGCCACCGGCGACGGCCAATCCGAACATCCTTTCCGCGGGGATCTGAGGCGATCTTCACGCTGACGCGTATCGCCGATCAGGCGGGACGGTGCTCGGCTCCCTTGGCCAAAGCGGCCGCCATTCTGGGCATGCTCGCGCGTAGCATCAACCAGATCAAGGGGCCGGTGAAGGGAATCCGCGGGCGGAATGTCGCCCGCCAGACAATAAGCGATCCGCCGGCTCGCTCGTTGATGTGAACATCGGCGCGATGGTCGGCGACCGGGATTCCGGACAGGATGCTGTAGGCATGGTGATGCGGCCCGTCGTCAATCAGGATCTTCTCGCGCATGGTCAAACCACTCACATTGACCTTGCGTAGGCGGCCTTGCTGTGTGCCGGAAGTTCCCGGACCCTCCCAACAGGCGCTGCGCGCACCGGACAACCAATCCGGCCACCGCTCGGCATCGACGAGAAGGTCATAGACGACCTCCGGCGGCGCAGCGCATGCCCGTTGGAACCGAATTGAGTAGTGCATCGCGTGGATTATCCACCGGGCCGAAGAACGGCCGCGTCGCTCCGGCAGAAACTGTGGCAGACGCGATCGCGCACGATGATCTCGGGACACTCGGGGTCGAACCAGCGATCCACCACCGCCCAGTGGATCGGATGCATCAGATACGGGCCCATCAACCCGCCTGCGTCGGTGAAGAGTTGTTCGAACACGTGGGTCCACGCCGAGATACCGGTCGCCTCCTCGACCCGGCTGAGCTGCCAGTCGGTGATGGTGCGCACGTAGCGCGGCATCCGTTGCAGGTCAGCCTCGAAACGCGCGATGGTGGCCTGGTCGGTGCCGGTGAGCACGCTTAACAGCAGTGCCCGGTACACGGTTGCGGGCTGGTCTCTCCGGTGTGCCGGCATTCCCGAGTAGGCCGCACCGTTCACCCGGCTGACCGCGGGGTCACCCAAGACCTCGCCAAAACATCCGGCCGCGCGATCCCACTGATCTTTGGAGGCGAAGCGCAGGTGGGCGAGGATGTCGCCGCCATTGCGCGAACCGGGCAGGGTGGGTTCCACCATCCAGCGCAATGGTGCAGCGTTGGAAGCCGCGTCGCGCAACTCGTCGAGCATCCGGTCGCGGTCGGGTTCGGCGACGTCGATCAGGCGGGTGACGCTATACATCGCAGAGTCCGTCCACGTCGTCGGCCGCCGCGGCGAAGGACCGCGACCGCTCGGCGACCAACTCGCCTATCCGCGACCACCATTCGCCGAGCGTCGGGTCGGGGCGGCCTTTCCAGGTCATCTCCCACCACGCCTGCGTACTCGGCAGCGTCCAGCTGACCGTGACGACGTTGCTGTCGTCGTCGAACCAGATCGGTGGGCTGACGAGAATGTCCCGCAACGTCATGCCACGTGCCCGCGCCCCGGGGGCGTACTCGGCGAGGTAGGCCTCGACGAATCGGCGGGCACATCCGGGTCGGGTCACCACGCGGTCGATCACGAAGATGTCGCCGTCGGCCATAGTCCGACCGTAGGACACCCACGTGGGCCCGCGTCGCCGGCTCCCGGCCATCGGGAAGGTGCCGTTGACCGTCGCCGCATGCGGAGTAAAGGTGGCCGCATGAGCGCAGTGCAGCCGGAGCCCTTCGCCCCCGCAGCCCTGGGTCCAGTGACCTTGCGCAACCGAGTGATCAAGGCCGCCACGTCGGAAGGCCGTTCGCCGCACGGCCTGGTCACCGACGACTTGATCGAGTTCCACCGCGCCTTTTCCCGCGGAGGCGTCGGTATGACGACGGTCGCCTATTGCTGTGTCTCCGCGGAAGGGGCCAGCGCACCCGGGCAGATCGTGATGAGCGAGGCCGCCCTGCCCGGCCTGCGAAAGCTGGCCGACACGGTCCACCGGGACGGGGCCGCGATCTCGGCGCAATTGGGTCACGCCGGTGTCGTGGCGCACAAGAAGCTGACCGGGGTGACCCCGGTGGCACCGAGCAGGTTCATCAATCCCGCGTCGATGAGTTACTGCCGCGAGATCACCCGCGACGAAATCGCGAGGGTGGTCGACCAGTTCGGTGCGGCGGCCCGGGTCGCGGCCGAGGCGGGCTTCGACGCCGTGGAACTGCATTTCGGCCATCTGTACCTGCCTAGCTCGTTTTTGAGCCCGCTGATCAACCGGCGCAGGGACGAGTACGGCGGCGACATCGACAACCGGTCGCGGTTCTGCCGTGAGATCGCCCGACGCGTGCGCGACGTGATCGGCGACCGCATCGCGGTAACCGCGAAGCTCGACATGGACGACGGTGTGCCCGGCAGCATCTGGGTCGACGAGGCGCTGCGCACCGCCGCGCTGCTCGACGCCGATGCGACCCTCGATGCGATCGAATTGACGCAGGGTTCTTCGGTTTTCAAGCCCATGTACCTGTTTCGTGGTGACGTCCCGGTCAGGGAGTTCGCCAAGGTCATGCCGCAGCCCATGCGCACCGGGATCCGGTTCATCGGAAGGTGGGCGATGGGCGACTACCCCTACCGCGACCTCTACATGCTGGAGAATGCCCGCCAATTCGTCCCGGTCATGCGCAACACCAAGCTGATCCTGTTGGGTGGCATCACCAATCGTGAGCACGCCGAGACCGGGATGCGCGAAGGTTTCGATTTTGTGGCGATGGGGCGGGCGCTGCTGCGCGAACCCGACCTGGTCTCCAAGATGGTCACTGATCCGGCCGCCCGCAGCCGGTGCACACACAACAACAAGTGCATGGTCACCGTGTTCGGCCGGACCCATTGCGTGCTGGATCCCGGGCAGCGTTACGGTGCGGCAAAAATGTTGCCTGCTAACGGGTTACCGCTGCAGCAGCTCGACTAGGCCGGCGGCTGCATCTTTGCGTGCCCGCTGAGCGATGTCGAGCATCGGCATCGTCATAAACCCATGGATTCCGCCCTCGTAATGCAATTGCACGGTCGGCACGCCGGCCGCCGTCAGCGCGGCACCGTAAGCCAGGCCCTCGTCGCGCAGGGGGTCGTGGCCGGCGATCACCAAGACGGCAGGCGGTAGTCCGCGTAGGTCGGCGTTGAGGGGGGCGGCGTAGGGGTGCGTGCGGTCCTCATGCGACGGCACGTAGGAATCCCAGTACCACTGCATCGCCGGTTTCGGGTTGTAGTAGCCCTGGCCGAACGTTCGGTAGGACTCGGTGTCGAAGTCGGGCGCGATCACCGGGTAGAGCAGCAGTTGGGCGGCAGGCATGGGTCCACCGCGGTCGCGGGCCATGATCGCGGTGACCGCGGCCAGATTGCCCCCGGCGCTGTCGCCGCCCACGACCTGATGCCCGGGATCGCCGCCTAGCGCAACGGCGTTTTCGGCGGCCCAACAGGTCACGGCGTACATGTCCTCGGCGGCCGCCGGCCACGAATTCTCCGGAGCCAACCGGTAGTCGACTGAAATCACAACGGCTGGAACAAGGTTGGCGATGTTACGGCATAAGCCATCGTGACTGTCCAGGTCGCAGAACACAAATCCGCCGCCGTGCGCGTAGACCACGATGGGGAGTGGACCCGCGGCGCCGGGCCGGTACACGCGCACGGGAACCTGGCCAACCCGGCCGTCGACCGTGCGATCGGCGACCTCGGCGATGGGTTCGGGCTGGGCCGACGGTACGAATCTCGACTTGATCAGTGCTCTGGCCTGCGCCCCGGTCATGTCCTGCACCGGGGGGAAGCCGTCGTCCAGTTGTTGCAGGATGTCGGCGATCTGCGGGTCGAGGCTCACGCGAACTGCAGAGCCGGGCGGGGCGCCGGGGCCGCGTGCTGGGGCCGATGCGGAAGCAACGGCCGCAGCGGCTGCAGAGTCGGGGCAACTCGTTGCGGGCCGTCTTCCACATTGCGCCAGATGCCCATCGCGGTCATGCGCACGGGAGCCGCGAGCCGCTGGTCGAACCTCATGCGGTTCATGGGTCCGCACACCGAGACCGCGGCGACGGCCTCACCGGGGCCCCCGATGGGCGCTGCAACACAGCCGAAGCCGAGCAGCGATTCTTCGCGCTCGAATGCGACGCCGTGCGCCCGGACTTTGGCCAGCTCGGCTGCCAGCTGCGGGGTGGTGGAAATCGAGTATTTGGTCAGACGAGCCTGGGGACCGACCTGGCCCGTCCGGTGGGCGTCCTCGCCCTCGTAGGCCAGGATCGCCTTACCGATCGCGGTGCAGTGAGCGGGCTGCCGACCACCGACACGGGTCGGGATCACGCCGGCCATTTGATCGCCGATCTTCTCGAGATAGACCACGTCGGCACCGTCAAGGACCGCAAGATGCACGACAAGTCCTGTGGCGCGGTGCAATTCGCCCAACAGGGGACCGGCGGCGCGCACCAGGCGGTCCTGATGCACGGCCAGCGAGCCCAGCTCGACGAGCCGCATGCCGAGCTCGTAGTCGCGGCCGTTGCGACGCAGCCAGCGCAGCTGCACCAGGCGCTCGAGCATCCGATGAGCCGATGACCGGGGTAGGCCGGTGCGCCGGACGATCTGGGCCAGCGTGAGGCGCCCCGGGCCGTCGAACGCGTCCAGGACGAGCGAGATGCGGTCGATGACCGCCGTGGGCGCGGCGGATTCCGTGGTGTCGGCGGTCGGAGCCATCGATCAGTCCTCCAATACATCTGTGTATCTGGATGGCATATTCCTATTAGGAATATCTATTCCTATCACACTCGTGTGGTTGCTGTCACACGCCACACGAACAATCGCCGCCGGACTCGGTCATGTCCGACGGCGATCAAGTGATCGGGTGCTGGTCAGCCCTTGGCGGCGGACCGTCCGGCGCGGCGACCGTAGAAGCTGCCGTCACCGAGCGAGACGCCGCTGGCGTACCCCCACGCGGCCAGGCCGGCGGTGCAGCGCCCGGCGGCGAAGAGCCCCGGGATGGGTTCGCCGCTGACGTGCAGCACCTCGGCGTCCAGCGTGGTGGCCAGCCCGCCCAGGGTGAAGCCGCCGGTGTTCTCCCGCAGGTCGACGGCGCCGACGGGGGAGCCGATCGGCTTGATCCACTCCGGCTTCTTGTGCAGCAGCGGATCCTCGCCGCGCGCGGCGCCCTCGTTGTACGCGGCCACCGTCGCCTGCAGCGAGCCGGGCGGCAGCCCCATGTCGCGCTCCAGGTCGGCGACGCTGTCGGCCACCCAGGTCGCCGGGCGCAGCATGAACTTCGGCGACCACGAGGCCATCGCCTCCTCTTGCGCATCGCCGTCGATGATCAGGTAGGCGACGTTGTCCTGCTGGTAGAGGGTGAGCTGCCCGATCCGGCCCGGGTAGGTGTCCTCGGCGACGTAGCGCTGCCCGCGGCCGTTGACCAGGATGCCGCGCACCAGCTGCTGCGGGTCGATGAAGATCGCGACCTCGGTGGCGTCCATGTGCGCCAGGTCGGCGCCCAGCGCCTGCGCCATCCGGATCGCCTGCCCGTCGTGCTGCTCGATGGAGGCGGCCGGCCGGCCGGCGATCCGCGGCGCATACCGCTGGACCATCGCTTCGTTGTAGGCGAAGCTGCCCGTCGCCAGCACCACCCCGGACCGCGCCCGGACGTTCATCTCGGTGCCGTACTTTCGGGCGCGGATGCCGACCACCCGGCCGTCGGACTCCACGATCAGCCGCGACACCCGCACGTCGTAGCGCGCCCGCGTGCCGGCCGCGGTCGCGGTCTCCACCAGCGGCTTCATCAGCATGTAGCCGGCGCTGGCCTCGCCCTGCTTCTTGTTCTGCATCTGCGGGACGTGCCCGCGCGGCGCGGGGGAGGCAATGGTGTTGAACGGGAACGAGTTCTCGCCGCCGCTGTACATCAGCCCCTGATCGCCCATCGGCTCCCAGCCGGGCTCGGAGAAGAACTCGGCCTTGAAGGGGACGCCGCACCCGACCAGCCAGTCGAAGTGCGCGACGCTGCCCGCGCAGTAGTCGGCGATCCTGTTCTCGTCGGCGCCGGGCCCCATCGCGACGTTGAGGAAGGCCGCCATGTTGTCGACGGAATCGGTGAAGCCACAAGCGGTTTGGATCGGGGTGCCGCCGCCGAGATAGATGAACCCGCCGGCCATCGACGCCGCGCCGCCCCAGGAGCCGGTGCGCTCCAGCACCAGCACGTCGGCGCCGGAGCCGGGCGCCGCCCCCCCCCCCGCCCCGCCCGCGCCCCCCGGGGCCGCGCCGACGCCCGGCGGCGCGGGGCCCCCCCCGGTGGTTGACCCCCCCCCGCCCGGGGGGCCGGGGCCGTGGGGGTT
>NZ_MBEI01000050.1 GCF_001953985.1 Mycobacterium colombiense | reverse complement strand
CCGTGATCGCGAGCGCGCACGACGGCGCACTCGTGCAACCGCTTGGCCCGGCGCGGATAGCCGAGCTTGCCCCAGGCGCGCAGCACGTCGGCGGCGCTTGCCGCAGCCGTGGCCGACGGGGTAGGCCAGCGCCGCACCCAATCCGTCCAGATCGGCAGCACTCGAGATACCGGCGTCTGCTGCAGCATGAATTCGCTGACCAGGATCTGCCAGGCGCTCACCCCGGGCTCACGCCAGGGCAGATCGCGGCGCGAACTTTCGTACCAGTGAACAAGATTGGTGGCTGATATGAATTCTGGGCCCGCAACCGGCGGATGCGGCATGATGTCAGCCATGCCTAACACCAGCCCGGTAACCGCGTGGAAGTCACTCAAAGAGGGTAACGAGCGATTCGTCGCCGGTAAGCCGCAGCATCCCAGCCAAAGTGTTGAGCATCGGGCGAGCCTGGCCGCGGGTCAGAGCCCCACCGCGGTCGTGTTCGGTTGCTCCGACAGCCGAGTGGCCGCAGAGCTCATCTTCGATCAGGGCCTGGGCGACATGTTCGTGGTGCGCACCGCCGGGCAGGCCATCGATTCGGCGGTGCTGGGCTCCATCGAGTTCGCCGTGGCGGTCCTCAACGTGCCGCTCATCGTCGTGCTGGGTCACGACAGCTGCGGCGCCGTCAAGGCGGCTCTGGCCGCGATCGACGACGGCACGATACCGGGCGGTTTCGTGCGTGACGTGGTGGAACGCGTGGCCCCATCGGTCCTGATGGGCCGGCGCGAGGGTCTGAGCCGCGTGGACGAGTTCGAGAAGCGCCACGTCTGTGAAACCGTTGCGCAACTGACGTCTCGGTCGGCCATCATCGCCGAGCGGGTGGCCGCGGGCACCGTCGGGGTGGCGGGGGTCACCTATCACCTTGCGGACGGGCGGGCGGAGTTGTGCGACCACGCCGGCGACATAGGCGAATAACACCGCACAGGGCGCCCGCGGGGCCGAGTACCGCACCGCCACTACACGCCGGTTGCCCAGCAAACCTGGCGACACGCCGAGGCGGGTCAGCCGAATCGATGTGACCTGGGCCTACGCTGCGAACGTGCTCGATCTGGAACCGCGTGGCCCGCTCCCCACCGAGATCTATTGGCGGCGCAGAGGCCTGGCCATTGGTATCGCGGTCGTCGTGATCGGGATCGTGGCCGCCATCGTCATCGCCTTCATGGGGCATAACGCGGGAGCCAAGCCCGCCAATGCCGACAAAGCCAGTGCCGCTCAGAACAAGCCGGGATCGCCTGCGCCCCAAGCGCCCCCACCGCCGGGACCCGAGGGCCCCGCTCCGGCGGCCCCGCCCGCGCAGGGTCAGAACCCCGAAACCCCCACACCCACCGCCGCGGTCCAACCGCCGCCGGTGTTGAAGGAGGGCGACGACTGCCCCGATTCGACGCTGGCGGTCAAGGGTCTGACCAACGCGCCCCAGTACTTCATCGGTGACCAGCCCAAGTTCACCATGGTCGTCACCAACATCGGCCTGGTGGCCTGCAAGCGCGACGTCGGCGCCGCGGTGCTGGCGGCCTACGTCTACTCGCTGGACAACAAGCGGCTGTGGTCGAATCTGGACTGCGCCCCGTCCAATGAGACGCTGATCAAAACCTTCACGCCGGGCGAGCAGGTGACCACCGCGGTGACCTGGACGGGCATGGGCTCGGCGCCGCACTGCCCGCTGCCGCGGCCGGCGATCGGGCCGGGCACCTACAACCTCGTCGTGCAGTTGGGCAATCTGCGTTCGATGCCGGTTCCGTTCATCATGAACCAGCCGCCGCCACCACCGGGCCCGGTGCCCGGGCCGGGGCAGCCGGGCGCCGTGCCCCAGCCGGAGGCGCCGCCGATGGCCCCACCGCCGGCCGGCTGAGGCCGCACAGGCTTAGCTCAATGAGTCGGTGATCGTCGACTCCGCCAGCTGCGACAGTCCCTCCCGCACGTGGCGGGCCCACATCGCGCCGATGCCGTCGACCGATTGCAGGTCGGTGGCGCTGGCCGCCAGCACGTTCTGCAGCGTCCCGAACGAGCGGACCAGTAGGTCGGCGTGGGCGAACTGCAGCCGCGGGATGCCGGCCAGCGCCTGGTAGCCGCGCGGGCTGACCGCCGAGTCCTGCGCCTCGGTGGTGGTCGGATACCCGAAAACCTTTGCCAGGATGGTGAAGTCGAGCAGCTCGGTATCCGAGAGCGCGTCCAGCTCGTCCAGCGTCGCAGTCGTCTGCATCTCGGACAACGGCTCCGGGCTGGCGTGATAATCACGCACGATCAGTTCGCGCGCGTTGTCGTTGCCGCCCAACAGCTCGTCGAGCTGCAGCCGCAGTTGGCGCCCATCGGTGCCGAGTTCGACGACGTCGTTGTCGATCACCCGGCCGATCCGGCGGACCAGCTCCAACCGCTGCACCACGGTCATGACGTCGCGCAGTGTCACGAAGTCCTCGATCTCCGCGCGGGACAGCTGCCTGCTGACCTCGTCGAGCCGGATCTTGTACCGCTCCAGGGTGGCGATGGCCTGGTTCGCCCGCGACAAGATGGTCGCCGAGTCGGCGACCACGTGGCGCTCGCCGCCCACGTAGACGGTCACGATGTTCATCGAGTGGCTCACCGAGATCACCGGGTAGCCGGTCTGGATCGCGGCCCGCTCCGCGGAGCGGTGCCGGGTTCCCGATTCGTCGGTGGCGATCGACGGGTCCGGGACCAGCTGCACGTTGGCCCGCACGATGCGGCTGCCGTCGGTGGACAGCACGACGGCGCCGTCCATCTTCGCCAGCTCGCGCAGCCGGGTCGGCGCGTAGCGCACATCCAGAGCGAAGCCGCCGTCGCAGATGGCCTCGACGGCCTCGTCGTTGCCGAGGACGATCAGCGCGCCGGTGCGGCCACGCAGGATGCGTTCCAGGCCGTCGCGCAGCCCGGTGCCAGGAGCCAGGCGGGCGACGGTTTCACGCAGCGTCGGACGGGTCACAGCATGTCATTCTTCCGGCCCAACGCGTCATGCGTCCAGCCGTCGCGGGTTTGCGGGCGGGCCGCCGCGGTGGTCGGCGATGTCGATCATGTGCTCCAGCGCCGCCACGATGGTGGGCGCGCGCAGCGCCCGCATCCCGTTTGGCACGATCTCGCGCCGGGGATCGTCCCCGTCGGGGATGAGCGCGATGCTGAAGCCCTGGCGCGCGGCTTCGGACAGGCGCCGCTCCATGCCGCTGACCCGCCGGAGGTCCCCGGCCAGTCCTACCTCGCCGATCATCACCGCCGTGGTGGGCAGCGGCAGGTCGGCCAGCGCCGAAGCGAGCGCGACCGCGACCGCCAGGTCCGACGACGGATCGGTCAGCCGCATGCCGCCGACCGTGGACAGGTAGATGTCGTTGGCGCCGACGGGCAACTTGGCGTGCTTTTCCAGCACCGCGGTGATCATCGCGGCCCGGGAGTGGTCGATGCCGCTGACGGCGCGCCGCGGCGAGCCGCCGGCCGGCATGGCGAGCAGCGCCTGAACCTCGCCGATCAGCGGCCGTTTACCGTCGAGCGTCACCGTGATCGCGGTGCCGGGGACCGGGGCCGGACGCTGATCCAGGAACAGGTTCGAGGGGTCGGCGATGCCCTCGATCCCGTTGTCGTGCAACAGGAAACAGCCGACCTCGTCGGCGGCCCCGAACCGGTTCTTGATGCCTCGGACCATGCGCAGCGAGCCGTTGCGGTCGCCTTCGAAATGCAGCACCACGTCCACCAGATGCTCGAGGGAGCGCGGCCCGGCGATGGCCCCGTCCTTGGTGACGTGCCCGACCAGGATCAGCGCGACCGCATTGGTTTTGGCCGCGGCGGTCAGCGCCGCCGTCACCGCGCGCACCTGCGTGACGCCCCCGGCCACGCCGTCGGCCTCGGTGGTGGACATGGTCTGCACCGAGTCCACGATCACCAGCGCGGGCCTGACCGTGGCGATGTGTTCGAGCACGGTGTGCAGGTCGGATTCGGCGGCCAGATAGAGCTCGTCGCTGCCGCAGCCGATGCGGTCGGCGCGCAGCCGGATCTGGCCCGCGGACTCCTCACCGGAGATGTACAGCGCGCGGCGGCCGGATTGCGCCCAGCGATGAGCGACCTCGAGCAGCAGCGTCGACTTGCCCACCCCCGGGTCACCAGCCAGCAGCGTGACCGAGCCGGGCACCACACCGCCGCCGAGCACGCGGTCGAGTTCGTCTACACCCGTCGTGCGGTGCTGGCTCGCGTTGGGCGCGATGGAGGTGATGGGCACGGCCGGTGCCGCCGTGGCCAGGCCGCCGCGCCGGCCGGCGACCGCGCTGAGTACCGGGACCTCGTCAACGGTGCCCCAGGTGCCGCACTCCATGCAGCGGCCGACCCACTTCGCGGTGATATGCCGGCATTCCGAACACCGATATTGGGAACGCGCAGTTGCCACGCCATGACGGTAGCGAGCCGCTACGACAAGCCCGCGTCACGACAGGCCGCTACCCCGCTTGGTTTTGCTGCGGCGGCATCAACCCAGCCGAAACCGGCACGGCGACGGTGGCCTGCCCGGCCTTCTCGAAGTTGAAGGTGAAGTTGTAGGTGAGGCCGTTGGAGATCGGCTTGGCCAGGTTGATGGTCGCCTTGGCCGCCGCGGTGTTGGAACCGACCGGTCCGGGAGCCACCTTCTGACCGTCCGGCGTGCCGACGAACAGCGAACCGCCGGCGGGCAGCCGAGCGTCGCCGCTGACCGTCACCGTGCCGATGTCGGTGGTGATGCCGACCAGCCGGTCGACGGAATTCGGCGACAGGTTCACGGCCACCAGCACCAGGTCCACGGTCCGGCCCGGCTGGAGGTAGTCGCCGGTTTGATTGGCCTGGATCCGGATGTCGCGCAACGCCACGTTGTTGAACGTGACCTTGTTGCCGTTGATGGCGGGCTCCTGGACCGCCATCTGCGACACCTGGCCGGCTCCGCAACCGCTCAGCAGGGCGGCCAGAACGGCCATCACCCCGGCGACTGCGAGCGCGGGAAGGCCGAGGCGGATCTTGAAGCGGTTCACTCTCTCAGGCCTCCTGCTGAGCCGGTCCGACTGATGCAACTATGCACAGTAGTAGGAACGTCCCGCGCGCGATAGCGCGGGGCGTCAGACCAGCGCAGGAGCGCCCGAATGGGCCGCCGCCTGGCGGCTTCCGGGGCGTTGGTAATGTGCTGCACTGCACGACTTGGTCCCCATGTCAACCCCTAATCTGCGCGTGTTGTGCCCCTGACCTGCATCGTTGCTTCGCGCGTAGCTAGGCGGCCGTGTTAGGATGAAGTAACGAAAGGGGCTCGAATCAGATGATCTTCAAGGTCGGCGACACCGTTGTTTACCCGCATCACGGTGCTGCGTTAGTCGAGGCGATCGAAACCCGGACGATCAAAGGGGAACAAAAAGAATATCTCGTCTTGAAGGTGGCGCAGGGAGACCTGACAGTTCGAGTTCCCGCCGAGAACGCTGAGTACGTGGGTGTCCGCGACGTCGTCGGACAAGAAGGTTTGGACAAGGTTTTCCAGGTGCTGCGCGCGCCGCACACCGAAGAGCCGACGAATTGGTCGCGCCGCTACAAGGCCAATCTCGAAAAGCTTGCTTCCGGCGATGTCAACAAGGTCGCCGAGGTAGTCCGCGACCTGTGGCGTCGCGACCAGGAGCGCGGCCTGTCGGCCGGCGAGAAGCGGATGCTGGCCAAGGCCCGTCAGATTCTGGTCGGTGAGTTGGCGTTGGCCGAGAGCACCGACGACGCGAAGGCGGAGACCATCCTCGACGAGGTTCTGGCCGCCGCTTCCTGAAGGTCCTGACACTTCGGTGGCCCCGGAGACGGGCACCTCAGGCAAAGTAGTCGCAGTCGTCCCCGCCGCAGGGTCGGGCGAACGGCTGGCCGCAGGAATTCCCAAGGCATTCTGTTTGGTCGACGGCCGCACGCTGCTGCAGCGCGCCGTCGCCGGTTTGCTGGATTCCCGGGTCGTCGATCATGTCGTGGTGGCGGTTCCCGCCGACCGCGTCGACGAGGCCGAGCAGGTGCTGGGCGGCCACGTCGGCGCCGGGCAGGCCACCGTCGTCGCCGGCGGGCCCGACCGCACCGAATCCGTCCACCTCGCCCTGGCGGCCCTGGCGTCCCTTTCGGCGCCGCCCGAGTTCGTGCTGGTGCACGACGCCGCGCGGGCGCTGACGCCCCCGGCGCTGATCACCCGCGTGGTGGAGGCGCTGCGGGCCGGCCACGACGCCCTGGTGCCCGCGCTGCGGCTGCATGACACCATCAAGGCCGTGGACGCCAACGGGGTGGTCCTGGGGACACCGGAGCGCGCCGGGCTGCGTGCCGTGCAGACCCCGCAGGGCTTCGCCACCGAACTGCTGTTGCGCGCCTACGGGGCCTATCAGACCGGTGGCGGCGCCGGTTTCACCGACGACGCGTCGCTGGTCGAGCATGTCGGTGGCCAGGTCCAGGTGGTCGACGGCGATCCGCTGGCGTTCAAGATCACCACCCAGCTCGATCTGTTGCTGGCCGAGACCCTGGTACGCGGGTGAACGCGCTGCCGCGGGTGGGCCTGGGCGTCGACGTGCACCCGATCGAACCCGGGCGGCCGTGCTGGCTGCTGGGCCTGCTCTTCGACGGCGCCGACGGCTGTGCGGGCCATTCCGACGGCGACGTGGGGGCGCACGCGGTGTGCGATGCGGTGCTCTCGGCGGCCGGGCTGGGCGACGTGGGGGCGGTATTCGGGGTCGATGATCCGCGCTGGAAGGGCGTCAGCGGCGCCGACATGCTGCGCCATGTCGCGGATCTGGTGTCGCAGCAAGGCTTCCGGGTCGGCAACGCCGCCGTGCAGGTCATCGGGAACCGGCCGAAAGTCGGTCCGCGTCGCGACGAGGCGCAGCGGGTGCTGTCGGAATTGCTCGGCGCGCCGGTCTCGGTGTCGGCGACGACGACCGACGGGTTGGGGCTCACCGGACGCGGTGAGGGCCTCGCCGCCATCGCCACCGCGCTGGTGGTCCCCACCGGGTAAGCCCGCGCAGCGCCGGGCGCCGGGGAACTACCCGGTAAGCTGGCACGTCGTGACCGATCACGCCCGCTTGCGGCTCCACGACACGGCGGCCGGTGCCGTACGTGATTTCGTTCCGCTGCGCGAGGGTCACGTCTCCATCTACCTGTGTGGCGCCACCGTCCAGGGCCTGCCGCACATCGGCCATGTCCGCAGCGGTGTGGCCTTCGACATCTTGCGCCGATGGCTGATCGCGCGCGGCTGCGACGTCGCGTTCATCCGCAACGTCACCGACATCGACGACAAGATCCTCAATAAGGCCGCCGCGGCGGGCCGGCCGTGGTGGGAGTGGGCGGCCACCTACGAGCGCGCCTTCAGCGCCGCCTACGACGCCCTGGACGTGCTGCCGCCGTCGGCCGAGCCGCGAGCGACCGGGCACATCACCCAGATGGTCGAATTAATGGGACGGCTGATCGAAACCGATCACGCGTACGCCGCCGGCGGTGACGTGTACTTCAACGTGCTCAGCTACCCGGAGTACGGGCAGCTGTCCGGGCACAAGATCGACGACGTCCACCAGGGCGAAGGCGTGGCCACCTGCAAACGCGATCAGCGTGACTTCACGCTGTGGAAGGCCGCCAAGCCCGGCGAGCCGTCCTGGCCCACCCCGTGGGGCCGCGGACGCCCGGGCTGGCACCTGGAATGCTCCGCAATGGCCCGCACGTATCTGGGTCCGGAATTCGATATCCATTGCGGCGGAATGGACTTGGTCTTCCCGCACCACGAGAACGAGATCGCCCAGAGCCGCGCGGCCGGCGACGGCTTCGCCCGTTACTGGCTGCACAACGGCTGGGTGACGATGGGCGGCGAGAAGATGAGCAAGTCGCTGGGCAACGTGCTGGCCATACCGGCGCTGCTGCAACGCGTGCGCGCCGCCGAACTGCGCTACTACCTGGGCAGCGCGCATTACCGGTCGATGCTGGAGTTCTCCGAGGTGGCCCTGCAGGACGCGGTGAAAGCCTATGTGGGCGTTGAGGAATTCCTGCACCGCGTGCGGGTGCGGGTCGGTGGCGTCGAGCCCGGGCAGTGGACGCAGAAGTTTGCCGACGCGCTCAACGACGACCTGGCGGTGCCCACCGCGCTGGCCGAGGTGCACCAGGCCCGCGCCGAAGGCAACCGGGCGCTGGACTCCGGGGATCACGAAGGCGCGCTGCGACATGCCGGCGAGATCCGCGCGATGATGGGCATCCTGGGTTGCGACCCGCTGGACGAACGCTGGGAGACCCGCGACGAAACGTCGGCGGCGCTGGCCGCCGTCGACGTGCTGGTCCAGGCGGAGCTGGAGAACCGGCAGAAGGCGCGCGAGGAACGCAACTGGGCGCTCGCCGACGAGATCCGCGACCGGCTCAAGTACGCCGGCATCGAGGTCACCGATACCGCCGACGGGCCGCAGTGGGAGCTTTCGGCCCGGGAAGAAAAGCGCGACAACTAGATGGCCGGCAACTCGCGTCGCCGTGGGGCGATCCGCAAAGAGGGCACCAAGAAGGGCCCGACCGTAGGTTCGGGCGGCCAGCGCCGCCGCGGCCTGGAAGGACGTGGCCCCACCCCGCCCGCGCATATGCGCCCGAACCACCCGGCCGCCAAGCGCGCCAAGGCCCAGAGCCGTCGGCCGGCGCGGGGCCGGACCGACGAAGCCGAGACGGTACTGGGCCGCAACCCGGTGCTCGAATGCCTGCGCGCGGGGGTGCCGGCCACCGCGCTCTACGTGGCGCTGGGCACCGAAGCCGACGAACGGCTCACCGAATCCGTCACCCGCGCAGCCGATTTGGGTATCTCCATCCTCGAGGTACCGCGTACCGATCTGGATCGGATGACCAGCAACCACCTGCATCAGGGGATCGCGCTGCAGGTGCCGCCCTACAACTACGCCCACCCCGACGACCTGGTTGCCGCCGCACTCGCCTCGCCGCCGGCGCTGCTGGTCGCGCTGGACAACATCTCCGACCCCCGTAACCTGGGCGCCATCGTCCGTTCGGTGGCGGCCTTCGGCGGCCACGGGGTGCTGATCCCGCAGCGCCGGTCGGCGTCGGTGACGGCGGTCGCCTGGCGCACCAGCGCCGGAGCCGCCGCCCGCATCGCGGTGGCACGCGCCACGAATCTCAATCGGACGCTGACCGATTGGGCCGGGCGCGGCCTGCGGGTGATCGGCCTGGACGCCGGCGGTGACACCACGGTCGACGACATCGACGGCACCGATCCGCTGGTGGTCGTCGTGGGTTCGGAAGGCAAGGGGCTGTCGCGCTTGGTGCGGCAGAACTGCGACGAAGTCGTTTCCATCCCAATGGCCGGAGACACCGAATCGCTGAACGCGTCGGTGGCCGCCGGGGTGGTACTCGCCGAAATCACCCGCCAGCGCAGGGGATAACCCCGGTGCCCGGCCGGCCCGCGCGCCTTCGTGCCGCGCTGGTGGCGCTGCTGTTGGCCGTCGCGCCGTGGCCGGTTGGCGTTGCCCGGGCCCAAGCGACCGATTTCGACCTGCAGGCCCACCGCGGGGGGCGGGGCGAGACCAGCGAGGAGTCCCTGCGCGGGTTCGCCAAGGCGCTCGAATTGGGCGTCAGCACATTGGAACTCGACGTCGTCCTGACCAAGGACGGCCAACCGCTGGTGTGGCATGACCCGACGATCCAGGCCGAGAAGTGCGCCGACACCGCGCCGGCGTTCGCCGGTGACCCGCAGTACCCCTACGTCGGCAAGCTCGTGCACGAGCTCACCCTGGCGCAGCTCGACACCCTGGACTGCGGCCGCCTGCTCGACGAGTATCCCCGCGCCGAGGTGGTGCGCGGCAACAAGATAGCGACGCTGCCGCAGGTTTTCGCGCTCGCCGACTCTTACCGCGCCGACGGGATCCGCTACAACATCGAAACCAAGGTGGAGGCCGACCGGCCCGGCACATCGGCCGAGCCGCAGGAGTTCGTCGACGTGATCTTGGCCGCGGTCAGGTCCGCGGGCAAGGGCGACCGGGTGGAGATCCAGAGCTTCGACTGGCGCACCCTGCCGCTGGTGCGGGGCGCCGATCCGTCAATTCCGTTGGTGGCCCTATACGACGGGCACACCTGGGCGCCGGACTCGCCCTGGCTGGCGGGCGAAAACCCCACGCTCATCGGCGATCCGCTGATCGGCGCGCGGATGGTGGGCGCCGGGATCGTCTCGCCGGACTATCAACTGGTCACCGGTCAGGCGTACGTCGACCGCGCACATGCGTTGGGGCTCAAGGTGATTCCATGGACGGTGGATGATGCAGCCGCCATGCGTCAGCAGGTCGGATACGGGGTCGACGGCATCATCACCGACTATCCGACGCTGCTGCGTGGCGTGCTCGCCGAACTGGCGATGCCGTTGCCGCCGGCCTACCGGCGGGGCTAGCGGGCGACGCTCCCGGCCAGGTCGCCGTTGTCGCGAGCCGGCTGCTCGTCGCCAAGTCGCGGTCGGCGAAGGTTCGCGCACGCGGCCCGCCACATCATGCCCGGGCGCAGCAGCCGGGAAGCGGGATCGATGAGTGAGGTGACCCTGACGAACCGATCGACCGCGACGGGGTCGTATTCGGTCGCGGCGAGTATGCGATCGACGTACCCGTTGAGCAGCCGGGTGAGCAGCGGGGGCGTGCCCTCGATCTCGGGCAGGCACAGGTCCGGGTTGGCCGACAGCTCCCACGCCTGGCGGATTGGCACCGCGGCGGCCCGGAAGAATCGCCGCGCCAAATCCTCTGTGCCCTGGGACAAGCAGTCGCGCAGCGCCACCGCCTCCAGCGCGGCGACCGTCATGCCCTGACCGTAGATCGGGTTGAAGCTGCAGATCGCGTCGCCCATCACCAGCAGGCCCTCCGGGAAGCGCTGCATCTTGTCGTAGCGGCGCCACTGGCTGGAGGGCTGACCGTGCCGGGTGGGGTCGCCGATGGGTTCGGCGGCTCGGACCGCGGCCAGCAGATGGGCGGGTGCGCAGTCCTCGACGAACTCGCACATCGACGCCAGGTCCGGCCGCGGCCCGTGGCCGGCTATGCCGTACACGGTCAACATCCAGGTGTCGTTCTCCGAGCGCAACATGCCCAGCCCGCGCGGGCGGCCCGGCACCGCTCCGACGATGAAACCGAATTCGTGCAACGCTTCCGGCGCCATCCGCAGGCGTTGGCTCACGTAGGTCAGCTGCACCGGCACGTGAACCTCGGGAGGGCGCTGGTAGCCCAGCGCGGTCAGCCACGCCGGGGTGCGCGCGCCGCGCCCGGTGGCGTCGAGCACCAGGTCCGCGCTCAGCGTGACGCCGTCGCGGGTGCGACGGTCGACCACCCGGACGCCGGTCACACGGCGGCGGTCTGCTGTCGTGGTCAAGTCCACGATGTCGTGCTCGTCGAGCAGCGTGACCGTGGGGATCCGGCGCAGTCGCGCTCGGACATGCTCCTCGAGGAAAGGCCGAGTGGCCAGATAGGCGGCGAACGAAGGGGCGCCCCCCGAACGCACCATGAGATGGTCGCCCAATCGGTAGTACAGCCGCGAGAGATCACGGCCATCCAGGTGATGCGCGCCGTCGATGACCATCGCATCGAGGACGCCGGGGAACAATTGCTCGAGCACCAGGGCGCCGCGGGGCAGCAGGCCGTGCAGGTGGCGACCCTGCGGCACACCGCGACGAGCGGAGGCCGTTTCGGGAGGGATGTCGGGCAGCGGATCGCGCTCCACCACTGTGACCGTGCCGAAGAACTCGCTGAGCGATCGCGCGGCCACCAGACCGGCCATGCTCGCTCCCAATACCACCGCGTGATTGCCGATCGTTGCCATTGCCCACCGCCTGTGCTCACCCGCTAGCTGACGAAAGTCATGCTCACAGCGCGCGGTAGGCGCCGATAGCGTAGTCGGGTACGCGACTTGCGGGTGCAGAATGTCCGGTCGCCCCCGCGAGGCCCTCGCCGGAGGGCGTCTTCCCAGCCTTCCAAGGAGCTGGTTTCGCGGATATCTGCCGCCACGCAACGCTATGGGCGATCATGAGGATCACGCGGGGGATTTGACGGCGCAGGAGATCGGTGATGGCTAGCCCGGTCAGCGAGGCCACCAGCCGGTGTGAGCTGTGTGGTAACGACCTGCGCGCCAAGGCGCGCTTCTGCGACGTGTGCGGCTCTCCCGTCACTCCGAGACCGGCCAGCGGCGAATACAAACAAGTAACGGTGCTGTTCGCCGATGTCGTCGGCTCGATGAAGCTCGCGGCTGCGATCGACGCGGAACGCCTCCAACAAATCATGAACGACATGTTCAACCGGGCGGCCGCGGTGGTGCAGCGCTATCACGGCACCGTCGACAAGTTCACCGGCGACGGCTTGATGGCTCTTTTCGGTGCCCCAGCGGCCCTTGAGGATCATGCGCTGCGTGCGTGCATTTCAGCCCTGGAGATCCACTCCATCACCAAAGAGCTCGCCGCTGAAGTGCTTCGCCGTGATGGCGTCACCCTGCAAATCCGAGTCGGGTTGAACTCGGGCGAAGTGATCGCCGGCGAAATCGGCTCCGGCCAAGGAAGATACACCGCCGTCGGTCATCCCGTCGGAATGGCGCAACGCATGGAGGCGGCCGCCCCGCCGGGCGGAGTCATGTGCTCGCTCTCCACGGCACGCCTCGTCGAGAACGCCGCCCAGCTGGGGCCCGTAGAAGACGTTCTCGTCAAGGGAGCCGACGTGCCCGTGCCCGCCCGACAACTCCTCGCCATGTCGTCCGAGCGGATGGTGTTGGGCCGCCAAGAAGGCCTGATGCTGGGCCGCGATACGGAGATGCACCTGTTGCGAAGCCTTTTCGACACGCATCCCGGCTGCCTCGTCGGAATTGTCGGTCCGCCCGGGCTGGGCAAGAGTCGTCTGTTGCGCGAATTCACCGAGGTCGCCGAGAGTCACGGCGCCGACATTGTCGTCGCCCGGTGCGAAGCCCACACCAGCGCGCTTGCGTTCCGCGCGCTATCGCGCCTGCTGCGTGCGATGTTCAAGGTGGAAGGGCTCAGCCCCGGCGAGGCCCGCGAACATGCGAGCTCACAATGCCCCGGGCTGCTCCGACCGCCCTCCGACGACGCGCAGATCCTATTCGAGGCCATGGGCATCGCCGACAGCGCGGCCCTTCCTCTGCAGCTCAGCGCCGAAGCCAGGCGGCGGCGGCTGATCGAAATTGGGGCGCATGCTGTTCGGACCCGTCCCGGTCGAACCGTGTTCGTACTCGAGGACGCGCACTGGATCGATGAACAGAGCGACGACGTGCTTGCTGATTTCGCCACCGCACTCGACGGGACGATGTCGCTGTTCGTCACGACCTACCGGCCAGAATTTCACGGGGCGCTGCACCACCGATCGAAGCAGACTATGAGGCTGCAGCCACTGACCGAATCGATGTCAGTCCGCCTGGTCGGCCACCTCCTGGGTGCCGATCCGTCGCTGAGGGGCCTGGCCGAGCGAATTGCGACCGCGGCGGCCGGTAATCCATTCTTCGCCGAGGAAATCGTTCGCGACCTTGCGGGCCGCGGCGTTTTGTCGGGTAGTCGTGGTGGTTACCGCCTGACGGGCGATGACAGCGAGATCGCCGTTCCCCCAACCGTGCAAGCGGTACTTGCAGCCCGCATCGATCGGCTGCCCGCGCACACGAAGTCGATTCTTAACGCCGCGGCGGTCATCGGTAACCACTTCGACGTGGACACACTGCATGCGCTGTTGCCGGAAAGCATGTCAACACGCTTGGCCGAGCTGGTGTCGGCCGAGCTGATCGATCAGGTCGAATTCGTTCCGCGACAACGATATTGCTTCCACCATCCGCTGGTGCGCACAGTCGCCTACGAGTCACAGTTGAGCGCCATCCGCGGACAGGCCCACCGTCGGCTGGCCGCCGCGATCGAGGCGCGCGGCTCCGGTGCCGGCGACGACAATGCCGCATTGATTGCCAGACACCTGGAGGCGGGCGGCGAACTCGTCCAGGCTTACCGCTGGCATCTGCGTGCAGCGGAATGGCTTCGGCCGCGCGGCATCCGCGCTGCGCGGGCGGAATGGGAGAGCGCACGCCGAATCGCCGACGCGTTGGCCGATGACAACGACGACGTGATTGCCATGCGAATCGAACCCCGCGCCATGCTGATTTCTACCGCGCTTTATGTCACCGACGCGTTTGGCACCGACGATGTATACGAAGAGCTTCGTGATCTCACCATGCGCTCCGGCGACCTGACCCCGTTCGCGCTGGCGACCGCCGGGCGTATCTGGTCGTTCAGTCTCAACGACGTGCGGGTTCCCGAAGCCGTGGCGCTGGCATCGGAGCTCGAGGACATGGTCGACGGCATTGTGTGCGACGCGGCGACGAAGGCCATAATTCTCAATTCGGTGGCCAATATGTGGTTCGCCGTATGCGAGTTTGACCGTGCGTTGCGGGCAATCGACGCGATACTGGCACTTCCTGATGACGTGCCGCCGAACGAAACCGTTGCGGCGCAAGCGCTCCGCGGGGTCATCGAGATTTGCCTCGGTGACTCCGAGGAAGGTAGACGGCATTTTCGAGAGTCGATCCAACAGGGGCGCACGCTCGCCCCTCTCGACCATGCGATGATCACGTATTACTCGGGAATCGTTGCGGCAGTGGGCATGTGCAAGGCTGACGACCTCGTTGACCACACAAGGGAGGCTTTGCGACGCGCGGAGTCTTTCGGTGAGGTCAGCGGCATCATCGCCACGGAATGGGCCTATGGGACGGTCCTGCTACGCGCGGAGGATTCCGCTCGCGATGAGGCGATCGATCTGCTTCAGCACGCGCGCACCCTGATCCAGAAGCACAAGCTGGTGGCCATCGCGTTGCCGACCATTGATGCCGATCTGGCCACCGATGCCGCCCGCAAGGGGCGAAGCGATGAGGCCATCGACGGGCTTTGTCCGACGTTCTGGCAGCACTTCGACAACGGCACCAGAACCTTCGTGGGCTGTGCGGGCGAGGCGCTCGTCGTGCTGCTCGTGGACCGGGGATCCGCCGCCGACCTCGCCGAAGCACACCAAATAATCGATCGATGGCTGGTGCGGGAGGCCGGCATCACGGGGCTGGATCTGTGGTGGCTGAAATCCCGCGCCCTGCTGGCCAGGGCGGACGGCAAGTCGGACGACTACGTCGAGTTGTCGAAGACCTACCTCGAGGCCTGCCAGAGGCTGGACGCCCGTGGCCGGCTGGCCGAGGCGCACCGAATGCTGGACGAATCCTTTGTACTGAGGCAGAGGTGAGCGTGGCGACGATCCTGGCGTACACCTCGCCCGCAATGGGGCACCTGTTGCCGATGAGCGCACTGCTGTCGGAGCTGTCGAGCCGTGGGCACACGGTCCATGTGCGGACACTTTCGAGCGGAGTAGACATCGGGCGAGAGCTTGGCTTCGCGGCCGACGCGATCGATCCGCGCATCGAGGCGATCGAGCTCGGGGACAGCGAGGCGGCACCGAACCCCCGGGTCGCGCTCAAGCGTGGGGTTGCGAGTTTCGGCCGCCGCGCCGTGCACGAAGTCGCCGATATCGCAGACGCGATAGCGCATCATCGGCCCGACGCTTTGCTCGTCGACGTCAACTGCTGGGGTGCTCTGTCGGTGGCAGAAGCCGGCGACATCCCCTGGGCATGCTTTGTGCCGTACACGCCCCCGCTGCGATCGCCCGGGGTGCCGCCGTTCGGTCCGGGCCTCAGACCGTTGCCGGGCGCGTTGGGCCGCCTGCGCGATGCCGCGGTGCGCGTTGCGGTGCTGCGCCAGTTAGAGCGGGTGATGCTGCCACCGATCAATGGGATCCGCGCGGATCTAGATCTGCGGACGGTCGCATCGATGGACGAATTTTTGCGCCGCGGCGCACTGGTGCTGGTCGCCAGCGGCAAGCCTTTCCAGTATCCGCGAACAGATTGGGGCGACGCGGTGCAATTGATTGGGCCATGCGTGGTCGATCCTGGGCCGCTCGTCGCTCCGGATTGGTTGACTTCGATCGATGACCCGGTCGTGCTGGTCACGACGTCATCCGAGAAGCAAGCCGACACCAACCTGATCCGGACCGCGCTGGCCGCACTGAGGGACGAGCCGGTGCACGTGGTCGCGACTTCCCCCGCCGGGCGACCCGACGACGTTGCCTCGACGGGCAACGCAACAGTTGTCCAGTTCATCCCACACGGATTGGTGCTGGACCAGGCGGTGTGTGCCGTAACGCACGGCGGCATGGGCGCTACGCAGAAGGCGCTCGCCCGTGGCATACCGGTGTGCGTCGTCCCATACGGTCGCGACCAACTCGAGGTTGCGCGGCGCGTCGAGGTGGCCCGGTGCGGTACCCGCCTGCCGGCAAAGAAACTCTCACCGTCGCGGCTGCGCATGAAGGTGCGCGAAGCGATGACGATGACCCGCGGCGCGGAACGGGTGGCTGCGGGCTTCAAGGCAACTGGGGGGACGGCGCGGGGAGCCGATCTCTTCGAACAGCGACTGCTTGGCATCAACGTCGGTTGACATCAGCAAAGGTGTGGCGGGGTGCACATCGGCGCAACGAAACGCCGATAAAGCGGCCCGCCGGATGCCCCCGCACGGTTATAGTCGCGGCGTGATCAGCGGAGAACCGCTGAGCGGGCGCGACAGTGAACTAGGGATCATTCGCCGCGCCCTGAGCGGAGCTGGCAAGCACTCCGGCGTGGTGATCGCCGGAGCCGCCGGTGTGGGCAAGACCAAGCTGGCCCTCGAAGTGCTGCGCCGCGCCGAGGCGTCCGGTGAGCGGACAAAGTGGATCGTCGGCACGGAATCGGCGTCCGCGCTGCCGCTGGGAGCGTTCATCGGCGCCCTCGGCGATGAGATGTCGGATCCGCTGGCAAACGTGCGCCTGGTGATCAATTCATTTGTCGCGCAACAGCGTCAACGCCGTGTGCTGATCGGGGTCGACGACGCGCACCTGTTGGACGGATTGTCCGCGATGGTCGTCCACCAGTTGGCGCAGTCGGGTGGGGTCCGGCTGGTGATCACGATACGGATCGGCCTCGACGAACCGGACGCGGTGACGGCGCTGTGGAAAGACGGGCTGTTGGAAAGGCTTGATCTGCGGCCATTTTCGGCCGCGACGACACGCGAGGTCATCGAGAGCCAGCTGGGCGGTCCGGTCGACGCGCGCAGCGCGGCTCGGTTCCAGAAGCTGACCGGGGGCAACGCGCTGTTCCTGCGGCAGCTGGTGGCGGATCAGGTGGCCGCCGGGCGGATGCATAAGACGGCCGGGGTATGGATGTGGGACGGCGACGTCGCGGTCTCGGCGAGCCTGTCCGACACGGTGGGCCGTCAGATGGGCCGCCTCAGCCCGGAAGTGGCGATGGTGATCGACACGTTGTCGCAGTGTGAGCCGCTGGCCGTCGAGGTGCTGTGCGATTTGGCGCGGCGCAGCGACCTGGCGGCGGCCGAGCGGATGGGCCTGGTCAGCATCGAACGCACCGGCGGCGGGTTGATGGCCAGACTCGCCCACCCGCTGTTCGGTGAGCTGCGCCGCGCGAGCGCCGGCGAGCTGTATCTGTCGGAGATTCGCGGCAGGCTGGCGGCGCGGCTGGGCGACGACGGCGACGCCGACATGCAGGCCACGGTGCGCCGCGCGTTGCTGCGCCTCGAGTCGGACCTCGACCCCGACCCCGGGCTGTACCTGGAATCGGCGCGGCATGCGATGACCCTGCTGGATCTGGATCTGGCCGACCGGTTCGCCACCGCCGCAACCGAAGCCGGTGCGCCCGGGGCGGCCGGGGTGCGGGCCATGAACCTGGCGCTGCTGGGACGCGGCGAGGCGGCCGAGTCGGCGCTGCGCGCGATGGCCGACAGCGACCTGCCCGACGGCCATCACTGGGCGACCGTGCGGGCGGCCAACCTGATGTGGAATCTCTTCGACCCCAAAGCCGCGGCCGAGATCCTCGACGGGCTTGCCGCGCTTGATTCCGAGACCCCCGCCCAGCGGGCGGAGCGGTTGGCGGTGCAGGCGTGCCTGGATGCGGTGGCGGCGCGCTGCGAAACCGCGGCCGCAAATGCCCGGGCCGCCTTGGGTTTCCCCGACCTGCCCGGCTTCCATAGGATGATGGCCTCGCTCGCGTTGATCATGGCGATGGGGGCGCTGGGTCAGGTCGATGAGCTCACCGGCGTGGCCGAGCAGACGCTGCGGCGCGCGACGACGTCGTTTCAGGCATCGCATATGCGGTTCTGGTTCGGCGCCGTCTACGGTCGAGCCTGCCGGCTGACCGGTCGGATCGATGAATTCGTCAGCACGGCAAGGCAACTGGCCGAATCGTCCCGCGACATTCCCGGCCTGGCGTATGCGAACCTGGCCCTACTGTCCGGCACTGCCGAGCTGGCTCGCGGCGCCGTCGCCGAGGCGGCCCGGCTGGTGCACGAGGCGGTGGCCGGGGTGCAAACACACTATGTGACAACCGGTTTGCGGCCGGCGAGCTATTTCGCGCTGGCCGAGGCGCACGCCAAACTCGGGCAGACCGGCGAGGCGAACGACGCGGTCGCTACGGCGCGGTCGTGCGTGCCGGCCGACTTCCTGTTCATGCACACCGCCCTGTCGCTGGCCGAGGGGTGGGCGATGGCGGCGTGCGGCCGGCTGGGCGAGGCCGTGGCATGCGCGACGGAGGCGGCCGGCCTGGCCCGCGACCGTGGCCAGCCCACCCACGAGCTGGCCTGCATCCAGGCGGCGGCGCAGTGGGGCGACGCCGCGCACGCGGCGCGGGCGCGGGAGCTGGCCGGCGCGTTGTCGCTGCCGCTGGCCGACGCCGTCGCATCGCATGCGGGGGCGCTGTCGGCCCGCGATGGCGAGGGCCTGCTTGCGGCCTCGGCGGCGTACCGGAGGATCGGTGATCGGGTCGCGGCCGCCGATGCGGCGGCGCAGGCGTCGGTGGTGTTGGACGAAAACCAACACCGTCGCCGCGGAATGTACGCCGCGGCGCTGGCCAGGGAACTGGCCGACGAGTGCGGCGGCTTGCACACGCCGGCGCTGCACACCCCGACGGGCCTGAAGTTGTCCGGCCGGCAGCGCGCCGTGGTCGAACTCGTGGTGGCCGGCCTGTCCAATCGCGAGATCGCCGAGAAGTTGGTGATGTCGGTGCGCACCGTGGAGGGCCACGTGTACCGGGCCTGCCAGCGTGTGGGGGCGCAGTCGCGCGAGGAGCTGGCGTCGATCATCCGATCGGGCCCCTGCGGCTCGCCCGCGCCCTAGAGACCCAGCAGCCGCGCCGAGCCCCACAGCGCGAGCACCGCCATCGCCAGCGAGGCGGGCACTGTGCACACGCCGAGGCGGGTGTATTCGCCGACACCGGCATCGACGTCGTGCTGGCGTAATACCCGCCGCCACAACAGGTTCGACAGCGAACCGACGTAGGTCAGGTTGGGGCCGATGTTCACCCCGATCAGTACGGCCAGCACGGCCACCGGCCCGCTCGGCGCAACCAGCGGCAGCAGCACCAGCGTGGCGGGCAGGTTGTTGACGACGTTGGCCAGCACGGCCGCTATCGCGGCGACGGCGAGCAAGGCCGGCAGGCCCGAACCCGACGGCAGCACCGCGGACATCGCCCGATCCATCCCGTTGAGCATGACCGCCTGCACCACGACGCCCAGCGCCAGCACGAACACCAGGAACGGCACGTTCACCGAGCGCACGATGTCGGACACCGAGGTGTGCCGGTGGCGCAGGCTGCGCACCGCCAGGACGACGGCGCCGCACAACGCGACCCAGGCCGGCGCAATCCCCACGGATTGGGCTACCGCGAACCCGGCCAGCGTCAGCGCGACGACCACCAACACGAACACGGGCGGGCGAGGCGGCGCGCCCAGCTCCTCCGGGTCCGGCTGCACCCGCAGGTCCTCGGCGAAGAACCACCGGAAGATCAGGTAGAGGACGGCCACCGCGCCCACCCACGGCGCCGCCATCACCAGCGTGAACTTGGTGAACGAGATGTTGGCGGTGTGGAAGGCCAGCAGATTGGTCAGGTTCGACACCGGCAGCAACAGCGAGGCGCCGTTCGCCAGATGCGCGGTGGCGTAGGCGTACGGGCGCACCCGGGTGCGCTGTCGCCGCACGGCGGCCAGCACCACCGGCGTCAGCAGCACCACGGCGGCGTCCAGGCTCAGCACCGCGGTGATCACCGAGGCGATGACGAACACCCGCCGCAGCAGGCCGCCCGACCCGACCCGCCCGCGCGTGATCGCCGCGCCCGCGGCCTCGAACAGGCCCTCGTCGTCGCACAGCTTGGCCAGCACCAGCACCGCACCCAGGAACGCCACCACGCCGGAAAGGTCGGCGATCTGTTTCGCCGCCTGGTGAACCGAGATCGCGCCGACCGCGACCAGAATCAGGGCCGCCGGGACGGCCGCCAGCGCCTCGGGCCAGCCCCGGGGGCGCGCGACGGCGAAAGCCAGGACAACAGCAAGCAGCAACAGCGCAAGCGTCAGGGCCAACGTCAGAACCGCTTCACTGCCAAGGGTCTTCGCGCCGCCACACCGTGGGCAGGTGCACCGCGACCCCGTCCCGTGCGGCCAGCTCGTCGAGGATGCCGATGGAGACGTCCAGGTCGTCACCCGCATAAGGCAAGGCGCGTAACGGTTTTGACAGTGGGCGGAAGAAGTCGTCCCAGTGGATGAGGATCACCCGTCGCGCCCCCACCGCGCGGACGGTCTCGGTCCAGTAGTCGACCAGGTATGACCGCGGCTGCAGCCCGAGCTGCCCGACGGACAGGTACACGGCGTCGGCACGGTGGCCGGCCAGGGCGCCCTTGACGAAGCCGGCACTGCCCTGGATCAGCAGGCGCCGGTCCGTCGCCCGGTGGTGCACCAGCGTCGACCAGGATTCGCCGCAGCGATACACCGACGCCTTCACCGGCGGGGTCACCGGTTCGTCGATGACGCCGGGGAACCGGTCGGGCGGGCAGTGGTGCGATTCGATCAGGGTGACGTCGTAGGCGCCCAACCGAATCGGTTCGCCGTCGACCGCCACGACGATCCGGTCCTCCGGCAGCCCGTACCCGCGCCCGACATTGGCCGCGGACCGCCCGCCGACCAGCTGCGCGCCGGTGCGATCGGCGACCAGGGCGGAGTCCAACACGTGGTCGATGTGGGTGTGCACCGGAATGACCGCCGCCAGCCGCGAGACCTTCGCCCGGGCAAGGCATCCGTCGACCCGCGCCGTCGAGGGCGCCACCTTGCCCGCCGCGATCCTGGCCAGGCTCGGCCGGGAGAAGTAGCCGTCGGTCATCAACGCCGACGAGCCGTCGTCGATCAGCAGGGTCGCCACGCCCATCCAGGTCACCGAGGGTGCGCCGGGCTCGGCGGCGGGCGCGTCGAATCGGTCCGCGTACCGCGCGATGTCGGGCCGTCCGAGTTTCAGCCGCATCAGCAGAAGGCCCTGATCTCGATGCCGGACGCCTCGAGGCGGTGGCGAACAGCAGTGGCGATCTGCACGGCTCCAGGCGAATCACCATGCACGCAAACGGATTCCGGTTTCATAGCGAGCTGTGTGCCGTCGGTCGCGGTGACCTGCCCCGAGGTGACCATGGTGGCCACCCGGTCGGCGATCTCCGCCGGGTCGTGCAGCACCGCGCCCAGCTCACGGCGGGACACCAGCCGGCCGTCGGGCCGATAGGCTCGGTCGGCGAAAGCCTCTGCGACCGTGCGTAACTCGCGGCGGGCGGCTTCGTCGAAAAACGCCGAGCCGGCCATGCTCAGCACCGGCAGCCCCGCGTCCACCAGGCGCACCGCCTCGACCACGGCGGCGGCCTGTTCGGTGTGGGTGACGATCGTGTTGTACAGCGCGCCATGCGGTTTGACGTAGGCCACCGCCGAGCCGGCCGCGTGCGCCATCGCCTGCAGCGCGCCGATCTGATACACGACGTCGGCGATCAGGTCCTCGGCCTCGACGTCGATGAAGCGCCTGCCGAACCCGGCCAGGTCGCGATAGCTCACCTGCGCCCCGATCCGGACCCCACGCGCGGCGGCCGCCCGGCATACCCGCATCAGGCCCGCGGGGTCGCCGGCATGAAAACCGCATGCGACGTTGGCGCTCGTGACGATGCCGAGCATGGCGTCGTCGTCACCCAGGCGCCAGACGCCGAAGCCCTCGCCCAGGTCGGCGTTGAGGTCGATACCGGCCACCCGCCCAGCTTATGGGGGCGCAGTCGCGCCCGCCTAGGCGAGGATGCGGTGCGGCGCCCCCGGCTACTGCCTGGTGACCTTGGCCGCGATCTGCTGGGCGAGGTCGACCGCGGCCCCGCCGGGCAGGAACGAGCCGCAGGTGGCGACGTCGATGACGACGTTGTTGCGCGCGGTCAGCGCCCGCTGGCACGTCCAGCCGTCGCTGCTGTCCTCAACCTCGGACGTGCTGAGCGTGCCCCCGACCTTGTGGGCCTCGCCCACCGCCCATACGATTTCGGGCTTGCCCGTGGGACGTTCGGAGAACTTGCGATTGGCGCAGGCGAACCACCGTCGCACCGAGGCGTCGTAGAACGTGTTGGCCTTCCGCGCGGACGGGAAGGCGATCACCGCCTGGATGGCGGAGTCGTTGCGGACCGCGGGGTCATCGAAGTTGTCGTCGAAGCGCTGGCCGCGCATCGCGGTCCAGCCGCTGTCCGCGTAGACGACCGCCTGGGCCGGGCCGTCCATCGCCAGGCAGCTCTTGTCGCTGAAAGTCGAGCTCCAGTCCCACATTTCCTGCACGCCGTAGCGCAGCCGCATCCCGGCGCTGAGCAAGGAGTTGATCTGGTCCTTGTCCAGCAGCAGCCCGTCGAGGGCCGCGGCGCTCAGCGGCGTCTGGGGCGGTGGACCGGAGGTATCCGCGGGCGACGCGCGGCCGTCGACGACGGTGGTGCAGCCGGCCGTCAGGGCGCACACCGCCGCGAGTGTCAGGAACGCGATCCGCCCGCGCACCACTGCCTTCTCCGACGTTGGGCCAATGTGTGCAACCAGCTTATGCGGCGGACTCTCGCCGGCGCCCGATCATCCAGCAGACCAGGTAGATCAGGAACGAGATGCTGGCGACGAAAACCGACACCGGTACGCCGGGCGCCAGCGACAGCACCAGGCCCCCGACGGCGGACACCTCGGCGAACACCACGGAGGTCACCATCGCCGCCGCCGGCGAGGCGATCACCCGGGCCGCCGCGGCCGCCGGCGTGATGAGCAACGACATCACCAGCAGCGCGCCGACGATCTGCACCGCCTGGGCCGCCACCACGCCGACCAGGGCCGCGAACACGATGCCCAGCCCGTAGACCGGCACGCCGCGCGCCGCGGCGACATCGGGATCGACGGTGGCGAACAACAGCGGCCGGTAACACGTCGCCAGCACGGCGATGACGAGCAGGCAGACCAGCGCCAGCATGGTCAGGCCCGTGTAGCCGACCCCGACGATCTGGCCGGTCAGCAGGGCGAAGCTGGTCGAGGTGCGGCCCGGGTAGAGATGGATGAACAACACCGCCAGGCCCAAGCCGAAGGCCAGCACCACCCCGATCACCGAATCGCGCTCCCGGTCGCGCCGACCGAGCACGCCGAACAGCGCCGCGGCCAGGGCGCTGCCGATCAGCGCGCCCACCCCCACGCCGAAGCCGACCAGCAGCGCGAAAGCGGCTCCGGTCAGCGACAATTCGCTGGAACCGTGCACGGCGAACGACATCTGCCGCATCACGATGAACGGCCCGATCAGCCCGGCTACCAGTCCCAGCAGGGCGGCGGCCAGCAGCGCCTGCTGCACGAAGTCGTGGCGGAGCAGGTGGGCGGTGATGTCGAAGGAGAACAGATGGTCCAGCAAGCCGGCGAGCCGATGCTCCATCAGCAGTACCTGTCGTCGCGCGCGCCGGCCACCACGTAGCCGTCCTTGACCTTCACCACCTGGATGTCGGATTGGTACAGGGCCGAGAGCGTCTGGCTGGTCATCACCTGCTCGACGGTGCCAACCTCGAACCGGCCGTCGACCAGGTACAGCAGCCGGTCCACGTACGGCAGGATCGGGTTTAGCTCGTGGGTGACGACGATGACCGTGGTCGCGGCGTCCTGGCGGCGCCGCTCGATCAGGGCCGACACCAGCTTGGCGTTGGCGGGGTCCAGCGTCAGCAGCGGCTCGTCGCACAGCAACAGCAGCGGGTCGCTGACCAGCGCCTGGGCGATGCGCACCCGCTGCAACTCGCCGCCCGACATCCTGCCGACCCGGACGTCGGCCAGGTGTTCGCCGTTGACCTGGCGCAGTGCCTGGCGCACGGCCACGCGCCGGCGCTCGCGGTCGGCGGACCGCAGCGGGATGGCGCCCCAGCGCGGCCCGTCGATGCCCAGCCGAACCAGGTCGCGTCCGCGCAGCATCACGTCGGCGTCCATCGGATGGTGTTGGGGCACATAGCCGATGCGTCCGCTGCCCGTGCTGATCGGCTTGCCGTCCACCAGCCCGGCGCCGGCGCTCAGCGCCAGCTGCCCGAGCAGGACCTTGAGCAGCGACGTCTTGCCGCTGCCGTTCGGGCCCAGCACCGCGATGAATTCGCCGCGCGACACCGACAGGTCCAGCTGATCCCACAGCACGCGGTCGCCGAACGACAGCCGCGCGCCACGCAGCGAAACGGTCTCGGCGGGGTTTTCGATCTCCGCGACGGGTTCGAGGCTCATGACGGCGCGGGCCGGCTCGACTGCAGCGCGGACTGCAGCTGGTTGACCGTATTGCGTTGCCACGTGAGGTAATCCGTGCCGTCGGTGAGTGTTTCGGACACATCGGTGACCGGGACACCCGCGTGCCGCGAGGCGTCGCGCAGGGCGTTGATCGCGGTCGTGGAGGTTTGCGGGTTGATCAGCACCGCCGCCACCTGACGCCGGTTGACCAGGTCGAGGACCGCCGCCATGTCGGCCGGCGCGGGATCGGTCTCGTTCTCGATGGCGGCCTCGAACGTGGCCGGGGTCCGGTTCGCCAAGCCCGAAGCCTTCAGCAGGTAGAACGCGACCGGTTCGGTCGCGACCACGGAGGTGTTGGGGTGGGTGATCGCGATCGCGTGTTCGACGCCGGCGATGGAGTCGGCGTCGCGGCCGAACGCGGCGGCGTTGGCCCGATAGTCGGCGGCGTTGGCCGGATCGATCGTCGCGAGGCGGTCGGCGATGGTGGCCGCAACCGACTTCGCGACGGTCAGGTTGTAGAAGACGTGCTCGTTGCGGGGTTGTCCGCCGTCCAGGAACGAGTAGGCATCGACCGGCTTGGCGTTGGGGTGGCGGGCCAGGACCTCGTCGACCCAGCCGTCATAGCCGCCGCCGTTGAAGACGACGAGCGGGGCGTCGGCGATCGCGGCGGCGTCCGCCGGGCTGACCTCGTAGGAGTGGGGGTCGACGTCCGCCCCGCTCAAAATGGATTTGACGGCGACATGCGAGCCCGCGACCGCGCGCGCCACGCTGCCCCACACATCGGTCGAGGCGACGACGGAGATGGCGCGCGAGTGCGCAGTGCCGCTGCAGGCGGCGAGGATCGCGCCGCCCGTCAACACCAGGGCGGCCGCCAGCCATCGCGTCGCATCGGCGGTTCTGGCCTTCGCCGTTCGCTGCCGCGTCAGTGCCATGCGCACGTCGATTTCCTCCCGCCGGCCAGTCAGCCGATCCACAATACTAATGAAAACCGTTTCCATTACAAAGCCGCAAGCTGAAGCGCGTACGCGCGGGCGCCGATCCGCTGTAGCCTCACCGAACGTGAGTCCCACACCGCGCCGGCGTGCGACTCTGGCGTCGTTGGCGGACGAGCTCAACGTTTCGCGCACGACGATCTCGAATGCCTTCAATCGGCCCGATCAGCTCTCGCCGGACCTGCGTGAGCGCGTTCTCGCGACGGCCAAGCGGCTCGGGTACGCCGGCCCCGACCCGGTCGCGCGATCATTGCGCACCCGCAAGGCCGGCGCGGTCGGCCTGGTGATGGCCGAACCCCTGACCTACTTCTTCAGCGACCCCGCCGCGCGGGACTTCGTCACCGGAGTGGCGCAGTCGTGCGAGGCGCTGGGGCAAGGGCTGCTGCTGGTGGCCGTCGGGCCCAGCCGCAGCCTCAAAGACGGGACGGCCGCGGTGCTTTCGGCCGGCGTGGACGGCTTCGTGGTGTACTCGGTGTGCGACGAGGATCCCTACCTGCAGGTGGTGCTGCAGCGCCGGCTGCCGGTCGTGGTGGTCGACCAGCCGAAGGGGCTCGCCGGCGTCTCGCGGGTGGGCATCGACGACCGCGCCGCGATGCGTGAGCTCGCCGACTACGTGCTGGGCCTGGGGCACCGCGAGATCGGGCTGCTGACCATGCGGCTGGGCCGGGACCGGCGCCAGGGCCTGGTGGACGCCGACCGGCTGCGCTCACCCGCCTTCGACGTGCAGCGCGAGCGCATCGCCGGTGTGTGGGAAGCGATGACGGCCGCCGGGGTCCACCCCGACTCCCTGACCGTGGTGGAAAGCTACGAGCACCTGCCCGAATCCGGCGGCGCGGCCGCCAAGGTGGCCCTGGAGAACAATCCGCGGATCACCGCACTCATGTGCACCGCCGACATCCTGGCCCTGTCCGCCATGGATTACCTACGCGCGCACGGCATTTACGTGCCCGGCCAGATGACCGTCTCCGGATTCGACGGCGTGCCCGAGGCCATCAACCGCGGCCTGACCACGGTGTCGCAATCCAGCCTGCAGAAGGGCCGCCGCGCCGGGGAGCTGTTGCTGAAGCCGCCGCGGTCGGGTCTGCCGGCCGTGGAACTGCTGGACACCGAGCTCGTCCGGGGCCGGACCGCCGGTCCGCCGGCGTGAGCCGGGTTACTTGGAGTCCTGGTCGCCGATCAGCAGCCGCACGGCCAGGTCCAGCCGCTTGCTGACATCGGTGGCCGAGGCCCGCCGGGTGAGCCACGCCAGCAGGTTCGACAGCCACACGTCCGAGATCACTCGGGCGATGTGGTACTGGTCCTCGGTCGGTTCGCCGTCGGCCATTGCGCGCGCGAACATCGAATCGATGAGCTTCTCGACCTGGTCGACCTCGCTGGCCGCCGACGCGTCGGCGAACACATAGGCGCGCGTCATCGCCTCGGTCAGCAGCGGGTTGCGCTGCATCGCGCGGTTCAGCTTGCCCACCATGAAGTTGAGCCGCTGGAAGGAAGTGCCACCGGTCATCGCCGAGCGGTCCGTCTTGGCGTCGATGCGGCTGAACTCGCGGCCCAGCGCCGACACCAGCAGGTGCACCTTCGACGGGAAGTACCGGTACAGCGTCCCCACCGCGACATCGGCGCGATCGGCCACCGCCCGCATTTGAACTGCCTCGTAGCCGCCCTTGGAGGCGATGGCCATGGTGGCGTCCAGGATGCGCTTGCGGCGTTCACGCTGCGCCTCCGACCCCAGTTCGGATTCCGCCAGTACTGCCACGTTTATGACCTCGCGCGGCTGCGCGTCAGACACGCGGCTCGGATTTGCGTTCGCTGGCATGTGACGGTTTGCTCCTGTTCCCGGCGGTTCGTTTGCAAACGATACGCATTCTGCGTGTGAATTTCCCACCTCCATACCGCCGCGGACAAGCGCTGTGCTGCTGCAATGGCGTTCGACTTGACGGTCGATCACTGGCACTATTAGAACACGTTCTAGTCCCGAAGAGAGCGGGTTGCGTGCCAACACGTGATGGAGACATACCCGCTTGGCGGGCAGATCGCACAATCAGGACAGGGGTCCAACCCCCTTGTCACGTCGAGTCAAGGACGCGGAGGTCCTCAAGGTGGTAGCGACCGTCACCGACGAGCAGTTTGCCGCGCGCGCCCTGGTGCGCGACTGGGCCCGCAATTCGACGTCGGGGCCGGGCGGCACCGCGGCGATCCGCGACGTGGAGCAGGGTAAGTCCGACGCCTGGCGGCCGGTGTTCTCCCGGCTGGCCGAGCTGGGGATCTTCGGCGTCGCGATCCCGGAGGAGTTGGGCGGCGCGGACGGCAGCATCGAAGACCTGTGCGCGATGGTCGAGGAAGCGGCGAAAGCGCTGGTCCCCGGGCCGGTGGCCACGACCGCGCTGGCCACTGTAGTTCTCTCCGAGGCGGTCTCGGATCCCGAGTTGTTGGGCGCCCTCGCCTCCGGGGAGCGCTTTGCCGGGCTGGCGCTGGAAGGCGACGTCGAGTTCGACGGCGCGACGTCGACGGCGTCGGGCACCCTGCCGTTCGCGCTGGGTGTGGCCGAGGGTGCGGTGCTGTTGGCGCCGGCAGACGGGAAGTGGCTGCTGATCGACACCGGCGGTGCGGGTGTGCAGGTCGAGCCCCTGACTGCCGGCGACTTCTCCCGGCCGTTGGCCCGGGTGGTGCTGAACTCCGCCCCGGCCACCGTGGTGTCGGACACCCGCGCACGCGTCGAAGAGCTGGCCGCGACGGTGCTGGCGGCCGAGGCGGCCGGCATCACCCGCTGGTCGCTGGAGACCGCCGTCGACTACGCCAAGGTCCGCGAGCAGTTCGGCAAGCCGATCGGCAGCTTCCAGGCCATCAAGCACATCTGCGCCGAAATGCTGTGCCGCGCCGAGCAGGCCGAGGTGGCCGCCGCCGACGCCGCGCGCGCCGCCGCCGAGGGCGACGAATCCCAGTTCTCCATCGCCGCGGCCCTGGCCGCGAGCACCGGCATCGCCGCGGTCAAGGCCAACGTCAAGGACTGCATCCAGGTGCTCGGCGGCATCGGCTGCACCTGGGAGCACGACGCGCACCTGTACCTGCGCCGGGCGCATGCCATCGGCCGATTCCTGGGCGGGGCCGAGACTTGGTTGCGCCGCATCACCGCGCTGACCCAGGCGGGTGTGCGGCGCCGGCTGGGGATCGACCTGACCGAGGTCGAGGATCAGCGGGCGGAGATCGCCGCCGCCGTGGCCCAGATCGCCGGGCTGCCCGAGGAGAAGCGGCAGGCGGCCCTGGCCGAGGCGGGCCTGCAGGCACCGCACTGGCCGCCGCCCTACGGGCGCGGCGCGGGACCGGCCGAGCAGCTGCTGATCGACCAGGAGCTGGCGGCGGCCGGCGTGGCCCGGCCCGACCTGGTGATCGGCTGGTGGGCGGCGCCGACCATCCTCGAGCACGGCACGCCGGAACAGGTCGAGCGCTTCGTGCCGGGCACCACGCGCGGCGAATTCCTTTGGTGCCAGCTGTTTTCGGAGCCAGGTGCCGGTTCTGACCTGGCCTCGCTGCGCACCAAGGCGGTCCGCACCGACGGTGGCTGGAACCTGACCGGGCAGAAGGTGTGGACGTCGGCCGCGCACAAGGCGAAGTGGGGCGTGTGCCTGGCCCGCACCGATCCGGATGCGCCGAAACACAAAGGCATCACCTACTTTTTGGTGGAGATGAGCTCCCCGGGCATCGAGATCCGTCCGCTGCGCGAGATCACCGGTGACTCGTTGTTCAACGAGGTGTTCCTGGACAACGTGTTCGTTCCCGACGAGCTGGTCGTCGGTGAGGTGAACGACGGTTGGCGGCTGGCCCGCACCACGCTGGCCAACGAGCGGGTCGCGATGGCCAACGGAACGGCGCTGGGCAACCCGATGGAGGAACTGCTCGAGGTGCTGGCCGAGCTCGACCTCGACGCCGCGGAGCAAGATCGGTTGGGGCGGTTGATCGTTACCGCGCAGACCGGCGCGCTGCTGGACCAGCGGATCGCCCAGCTGGCCGTCGGCGGCCAAGACCCCGGGGCGCAGTCCAGCGTGCGCAAGCTCATCGGAGTCCGCTACCGCCAGGCCCTGGCTGAGTTCACGATGGACGTGTCCGAGGGCGGCGGTCTGGTTGACCGCCGGGCGGACGGCGACCGAGCGGTGTTCGACTTCCTCAACACCCGCTGCCTGACCATCGCCGGCGGCACCGAGCAGATCCTGCTCACCGTCGCGGCCGAGCGACTTCTCGGCCTGCCGCGCTAGCCGAGATCGGCTGTGGCAGCGTGTAATTCACGCAGGGCGTCGCACGCCATGGAGCCCAGGTCTCCGCTTTCGCCCGGTTCGGCCCATCGGGCGTAGGCCGTCTTGAACGCCAGCGCGCCGAGCTCGGCGGCCAGCAGCGCCGCCGGCTCGGGGACGCCGCGGGCCTGCAGCGCTTGGACCATCGCGAGCGCCAGCCCAATCTGCTTGAGCGCGTTGCGTTCCTGAAGTTCGGCGCTGGCGGCGATCGCGGCCTTGAGCCTGGGCGCGAGTTCCCGGTTGAACGACGTGAAGGCCGACGCCGCCGATTTCAAGCCGGAGCACACCGCGGTCAGCGGTGTCGCGTCCTCGGGCGCCGCGGCGATGCCCTCGCGCAGCAGTTGCGCAATCGCGTCCTGGCCGGCGGCCAGCACGTCACGCTTGTCCGGGAAGTGCCGGAAGAACGTGCTTTTCGTCAGGCCGGCGCGCTCGGCGATCTGGGCGACGGTCGTCTGGTCGTACCCGTGTTCGTTGAACAGGTCGAGTGCCGCGGCGACCAAGCGTTCGCGCGCGTCGGGTTGCCAACGAGCCATGGCCTCACCTTAGTGATGCGACCATTGTCCCGTCACCGGTGTATGGTGATGGGACCATAGTCTCATCACTTGAAGGAGCTGCTCGTGCGCGTATTCATCACCGGCGCCAGCGGAGGAATCGGCTCGGCCGTCGTCGCGGAACTGCTCACCGCCGGCCACCGCGTCGTGGGCCTGGCCCGCTCCGACGCCGCGGCCGCGACCATCAGTGCGCTGGGCGCCGAGCCGCTGCGCGGCGACATCACCGACCTCGACGTCTTGCGGACGGCGGCGGGTGACGCCGACGGCGTTGTCTACCTGGCGTTCTCGCACGACTTCAGCCGCGCCGGCGACGCGATCGGCGACGAAGCCCGCGCGGTCGCCGCCCTCGGCGAGGCGCTCGTCGACAGCAGTAAGGCCCTGGTGCTCGCGAACGGCACCCCCGCGGCGGCCGGACGGACGAGTACCGAAGACGACCCCTTCAACGTCGACGGGCCGATGGCCGGACGCGGCCGCACCGGGCAAGCCGTGATCGATCTGGCCCGGCGCGGCGTCCGCTCGGCCGTCGTGCGGCTGCCGCGGTCGGTCCACGACGCGGGCGGGCGCTACGGTTTCGCCGGCATCCTGATTCAGGCCGCCCGGCAGCGCGGAGTGTCGGCGTATGTCGGCGACGGCGCGCAACGCTGGCCCGCGGTGCACCGGGACGACGCGGCCGCACTGTTCCGGCTCGCGCTGGAACAGGCACCGCCGGGTTCGGTACTGCACGCGGTGGGCGACGAAGGCGACCCTATGCGGGCGATCGCCGAGGTGATCGGCCGCAGGCTCGGCGTGCCCGTCGCGCCCGCAGCGGCCGAGAGCTTCGGCCCGCTGGGCGCCATCTTCGCCGCCGACCAGCCCTCGTCCAGCGCACTGACCCGCGAGCGATTCGGTTGGAAGCCCACTGGCCCAAGCCTGCTCGACGATCTCGAGACCGGTGATTACCCCGAATAGGGGTCAGGAGAACGTGGTCACGGCGCAGGTGCTCGGCGACGTGATGTTGACCCCGGAGTAGACCACCTGGATGTGGCTGCAGGCGATGACGTTGTTGTCGGTCTTGGGTTGGCCCGTCTGCCAGTCGGTGGAGTCGATGCGCCCGTTCGTCTGGTACTTCTCCGGCGGGCCCTCACCCATGTAGATGGTGGTGATCTCGTCGGAACCCATCGACTTGTGCACCCGCTCGTACTGGCCGTCGGCGTGCGCGTCGAGGTAGGCCAACCGGTTCGAGGACCGGATCTCGGTGGTTTGCCGGGCCCACAGTCCGGGCGGGAAGCCGGTCACGCCACCGGGCGTCAGCATGTCCGCCCCCGCGGTGAAGTCGCAGTGGCCGTCGGCCTTGAAGCAATTGAGGATGACCCGCGTCTCCAGCTGGTTGGGCCCGTCGAGCGGGAACAGCGTGGTGGCGGTGTTGCTCGACGCCGTGCACACCGCGGCGGGCAGAAACATCGGCATCACTGCGACGACTGCGAAACCCGATACCAGCCGCATCATCGACGCTTCCCTTCCCTCTGACCCCAGGGTGAACTTAACCGCACGACTATTCGTCGTAGGTGACTTCTACCGAATCAGATTCCGGGTGAGATTGACAGGCCAGAATCAGGCCCTCGTCCAGATCCTGCTGCTCGAGGACGTCGTTGACCTCCATGCTCACGTTGCCCTTGCGCAGCGTGCACGCGCACGCGCCGCAGTGACCCTCGCGACAGGAGAAGGGCGCGTCGAGGCCCTTGGCCAACAGGACGTCGAGAAGCTTGGCGTTGCGCGGCCACGACACGGTGTGCGTTTCGCCGTCCAGCTCGACCACCGCGGTCGCCGGCGGCTCGTCACCTTCGGCGGTGTCCTCGATCTTCACCGCCGCGAACGGGTCCGAGTCCAACGACTTGAACACTTCGATATGTATTTGCGGCGCAGGCACTTTCAGCGTTTCCAGTGCTTGTTTCGCCGAGTCCATGAAGGCGCCCGGGCCGCAGATGTACACGGGCCGATCCGTGTAGGGGGCGGCCAGCTTGGCCAGCGCGGCCACGCTGGGCAGGCCCTGAAGCGATTCCAGCCAGTGCAACACCGTGAGCCGGTCGGGGTATTTGGCGGACAGCTCGCGCAGCTTCTCGGAGAAGATCACCGACCGGTCGTCGCGGTTGGCGTAGACCAGCGTCACCTGCCCGCCGCCCTCGGCCAGCGCCGACTTGCAGATCGACATGATCGGCGTGATCCCGCTGCCGGCGGCCATCAGCAGGAAGTCGTCGCCCAGCGTTTTGGGTACGAAGTTGCCAGACGGGGCCAGCACGTGGATCCGCATGCCCTTGTGCGCGTGGTCGCACAGCCAGTTGGACGCGTAACCGTCCGCGGTGCGTTTGACCGTGACCGTTAGCGCGTCGTCGGTGAATGGGGAGCTGCACAGCGAGTAGCAGCGGGCCACCGAGCCGGTGCGCTCGCTGGGAACGCGCAGCGTCAGGAACTGGCCCGGCGCGTACCGTAGCCGCTCGGGCGGGATGGCGGGGTCGCCCGCGTCGTCGGGTACCGCGAACACCAGGGACCGCGCGTCGTCGGTCTCGGCGATGACCTCGGCGACCTGCAGTTCAAGGACGTGGTCGCCGAGAGGCTCGTCGGGAATCGCCTCGGTCAAGGCCCGTCCCTTCCTTTCGTTGCAACTAGAACATGTTACAGAAAAGCGGATTCGTATCGCTACCAGCCGCAGGAATACCCTGCTCGACACAAATCGGAACGTGTTCTAGTCTCTGGTGTAAGTCCGCTCAGTAAGTCTGGCGCAGGAGGCAAACGTAAGTGACGTCCATTCAACAGCGTGATGCGCAGTCGGTTTTGGCTGGCATCGATGATCTGCTCCCGCAGATTCGCGAACGCGCTCAGGCGACGGAGGACCTGCGGCGGCTGCCCGACGAGACCGTTCAGGACCTTCAGGATGTGGGCTTCTTCACCCTGTTGCAGCCCGAGCAGTGGGGCGGTCTGCAGTGCGATCCGACGCTGTTCTACGAGGCGGTGCGGCGGCTGGCCAGCGCGTGTGGTTCCACCGGCTGGGTGAGCTCGATCATCGGCGTGCACAACTGGCACCTGGCGCTGTTCGACCAGCGGGCGCAGGAGGAGGTCTGGGGCGAGGACCCCAAGACCCGGGTCTCGTCGTCGTATGCCCCGATGGGCGCGGGCGTGGTGACCGACGGCGGCTACCTGGTCAACGGTTCGTGGAACTGGTCGTCGGGATGTGACCACGCCACGTGGGCGTTCCTCGGCGGCCCGGTGATCAAGGACGGCCGTCCGGTCGACTTCGGCAGCTTCCTGATCCCGCGCAGCGAGTACCGCATCGACGACGTGTGGCATGTCGTCGGCCTGCGCGGTACCGGCAGCAACACCGTCGTGGTCAAGGACGTCTTCGTGCCGCGGCACCGGTTCCTGTCCTACAAGGCGATGAACGACGGCACCGCGGGCGGGTACGAGAACAACACCGCTGCGGTCTACAAGATGCCTTGGGGCACAATGCACCCCACCACGATCTCGGCGCCGATCGTCGGCATGGCCTATGGCGCGTACGACGCGCACGTCGAGCACCAGGGCAAGCGGGTGCGCGCCGCGTTCGCCGGTGAGAAGGCCAAGGACGACCCGTTCGCCAAGGTTCGCATCGCCGAAGCGGCCAGCGACATCGACGCGGCCTGGCGCCAGCTGAGCGGCAACGTCGCCGACGAGTACGCGCTGCTGTCGGCCGGCAAGGAGATCCCGTTCGACCTGCGTGCCCGCGCCCGCCGCGACCAGGTGCGCGCCACCGGCCGTGCGATCGCCTCCATCGACCGGCTGTTCGAGGCTTCCGGTGCCACGGCCCTGGCCAATGACCAACCGGTGCAACGGTTCTGGCGCGACGCGCACGCCGGCCGGGTGCACGCGGCCAACGACCCCGAGCGGGCCTACCAGATTTTCGGGAACAACGAGTTCGGGTTGCCGCCCGGCGACACCATGGTCTGAGCCATGACTGCGACCGAGGAATTGACCTTCGAGTCCACCTCGCGCTTCGCAGAGGTGGACGTGGATGGGCCGCTGAAGCTGCACTACCACGAGGCCGGCGTGGGCAACGACCAGACGGTGGTGCTGCTGCATGGCGGCGGCCCGGGCGCGGCGAGTTGGACGAACTTCTCGCGCAACATCCCGGTGCTGGCGCAGCGGTTCCACGTGCTGGCGGTCGACCAGCCCGGCTACGGTCACTCCGACAAGCGCGCCGAGCACGGGCAGTTCAACCACTACGCGGCGCGGGCGCTCAAGGCCCTGTTCGACCAGCTGGGTCTGGGACGCGTTCCGCTGATTGGGAATTCGCTCGGCGGCGGTACGGCGGTCCGCTTCGCGCTCGACTACCCGGACCGGGCCGGCAAGCTGGTGCTGATGGGGCCGGGCGGGGTGAGCGTGAACCTGTTCGCGCCCGACCCGACCGAGGGCGTCAAGCGGTTGGGCAAGTTCTCCGCCGAGCCCACCCGCGAAAACCTCGAGGCTTTTCTGCGGGTGATGGTCTACGACCAGAAGCTGATCACCGACGAATTGATCGACCAGCGTTTCGAGTTGGCCAGCACGCCCGAATCGCTGACGGCGACGCGCGCGATGGGAATGTCGTTCGCCGGAGCCGATTTCGAGCTCGGCATGATGTGGCGCGAGGTGCATCGGCTGCGCCAGCCGGTGCTGCTGATCTGGGGGCGCGAGGACCGGGTCAACCCGCTGGACGGGGCGCTGGTCGCGCTGAAAACCATTCCGCGTGCACAGCTTCACGTTTTCGGGCAATGTGGGCACTGGGCGCAGGTGGAGAAGTTCGACGAGTTCAACAAGCTCACCATCGATTTCCTGGGAGGTGCGCGATGAGCATCCGCTCTCTGGGTTACCTGCGTATCGAGGCCACCGACATGGCGGCCTGGCGCGAGTACGGCTTGAAGGTCCTCGGCATGGTCGAGGGCAAGGGCGCGACCGAGGGCGCGCTGTATCTGCGGATGGACGATTTCCCGGCCCGGCTGGTGATCGTGCCCGGCGAACAGGACCGGCTCATCGAGGCGGGCTGGGAGTGCGCGAATGCGGCTGGCCTGCAAGAGATCCGGAACCGGCTGGACGTCGAGGGCACGCCCTACAAGGAGGCCACCGCCGCCGAACTGGCCGATCGCCGGGTCGACGAGATGATCCGGTTCTCCGACCCGTCGGGCAACTGCCTGGAGGTCTTCCACGGCGCCGCCCTGGAGCACCGCCGCGTGGTCAGCCCGTACGGCCACAAGTTCGTCACCGCCGAGCAGGGCCTGGGGCACGTGGTGCTGACGACCCGCGACGACGAAGAGACACTGCACTTCTACCGGGATGTGCTGGACTTCAAGCTGCGCGACTCGATGCGGCTGCCGCCCCAGGTGGTCGGCCGGCCCGCCGATGGCCCGCCGGCCTGGCTGCGGTTCCTGGGCTGCAACCCCCGCCACCACAGCCTGGCCTTCATGCCCGGACAGACCCCCAGCGGCATCGTGCACCTGATGGTCGAGGTCGAAGAGGCCGACGACGTCGGGCTGTGCCTGGACCGGGCGCTGCGTAAGAAGGTGCCGATGTCGGCGACCCTGGGCCGCCACGTCAACGACCTGATGCTGTCCTTCTACATGAAGACACCGAGCGGATTCGATGTCGAATTCGGCTGCGAGGGAAGGCAAGTCGAGGACGACGATTGGATCGCCCGGGAGAGCACCGCGATCAGCCTGTGGGGCCACGACTTCAGCGTCGGCTTCAAGGGGTAATTTCGGGGTTATGACTGCCGCGCCGATCGACCCGCGCACGTTCCGTAGCGTGCTCGGCCAGTTCTGCACCGGGATCACCATCATCACCACCGTGCACGACGACGCCCCGATCGGCTTCGCCTGCCAGTCCTTCGCGGCGCTGTCGTTGGACCCGCCGCTGGTGTTGTTCTGCCCCACCAAGGTGTCCCGGTCGTGGAAGGCCATCGAGGCGAGCGGCCGGTTCTGCGTCAACATGCTGACCGAACAGCAGAAGCACGTCTCGGCCCGATTCGGCTCCAAGGAGCCCGACAAGTTCGCCGGGATCGACTGGCACCCCTCCGAACTCGGCTCGCCGATCATCGACGGGTCGCTGGCCTACATCGACTGCACGGTGGCTTCCGCGCACGACGGGGGCGATCACTTCGTGGTTTTCGGTGCGGTGCAGTCGCTTTCGGAGGCACCCAAGATCAAGCCCCGGCCGCTGTTGTTCTATCGCGGCGAATACACCGGGATCGAGCCGGACAAGACGACGCCGGCGCAGTGGCGCGACGATCTGGAAGCGTTCCTGACCACCACCACGCAGGACACCTGGCTCTGAGCCGTCCCCGCCGTATCCGTGTCTGACGACTGGTAGGGCGGGGTATGTAATACGACGACAGTAGATCACCCCAGCCCGGGAAGGCGGGTCGTCGTTGATTCGAGTCGGATGCGTGGCTTCGCTCGTCGCCGTTTCGGTGGCATCGGCAGCCCTGGCGATCACGGGATCGTGGGGCTGGTGGATCGTCGCGGCGATGGTTGCGGCGGTAGCCGCCGTGGGCTGCTACGACCTCATCCAGCGCCAGCACTCCGTTCTGCGCAACTACCCGGTGCTGGGGCATCTGCGGTTCATGTTGGAGGCGCTGCGCCCGGAGGTGCAGCAATACTTCGTTGAACGCAACTTCGACGGCCGGCCATTCGACCGCGACGTCCGCTCGCTGATCTACCAGCGCGCCAAGGGCACGGTCGCCGAGCAGTCGTATGGCACCGAGCGCGACATCGATTGGGACGGCTACGAATACCTGGTCCACTCGACGGCGCCGGTCGAACCGCCGCCGGAACCCTATCGGGTTCGAATCGGTGGACCCGACTGCACGCAGCCCTACGAGATCGCGCTGATGAACGTCTCCGCGATGAGTTTCGGCTCGCTGTCCGGCAATGCGCTGCGAGCGCTGAACAACGGTGCCCGCAAGGGGCGCTTCGCGCACGACACGGGCGAAGGCGGGCTGACGCCGTACCATCTCGGCGGTGCCGACGTGATCTGGGAAATCGGATCCGGTTACTTCGGATCCCGGACCAAGGACGGTGCGTTCGATCCAGTTCAGTTCGCGGACAAGGCCGCTCACGAGTTGGTGAAGTGCATCTCGATCAAGCTGAGTCAAGGCGCGAAGCCTGGTATCGGTGGCGTCCTTCCAGCCGCGAAGGTCAGCAGGGAGATCGCCGAGTACCGAGGTGTGCCGATGGGCGAGAAGTGTGTCAGCCCGGCGGCACACTCGGAGTTCGCCACTCCGCGCGAACTGATCGGCTTTGTGGTGCGGTTGCGTGAGTTGGCCAAGGGCAAGCCGGTGGGCTTCAAATTGTGTGTCGGTTCGAGGATTGACGTGCTGGCCATCTGCAAGGCGATGCTCGCGGAAGGGGTGACGCCGGATTTCATCATCGTCGACGGCGCCGAAGGCGGGACCGCCGCGGCGCCGCTGGAATACGAAGACCACGTTGGTCTTCCCCTCACCGATGGGCTGATGATCGTGCACAACGCGCTGGTGGGCACGGGCCTGCGCGACCGCATCCGAATAGGCGCGAGCGGCAAGGTGGCGACCGGAAACGACATCGTCAAACGTCTCATCCAGGGCGCGGACTACACCAACTCCGCCAGGTCGATGATGATGGCCGCGGGTTGCATCCAATCCCAGCGCTGCCATACCAACCGCTGCCCGGTCGGGGTGGCGACCCAAGACCCGGCCCGGGCGCGCGCCCTGGACATCGCCGACAAAAGCGAGCGCGTGTACCGCTACCAACGGGCGACCGTCGCCCAGGCGATGCTGATCATGGGGTCGATGGGCGTCTCCGACCCATCCATGTTGAACCCCCACATGCTGCGCAAGCGCATCTCGGCCTTTGAGCAACGCTCGTACGCCGAGCTTTACGAATGGCTGCCGATCGGCGGGCTACTGGATCAAGCCCCCGTCACCTGGCGGTCGGATTGGGAAGCGGCCGATCCCGACACGTTCGCTCCGACCGGTACGCCGCGTCCGACCACGTTCTAGAGACGCCTGGCTTCTGACGCCGATGTTTCGCGCGCGCTCGGGAGGGAACGCATGACGCATGCACGCGACCGCACCGCCGCAGGCCCGCACGGCCCGGGGCACCCGGGCGCTGGTCGACTATCTCAATACGCAAATCGATCGGACCGAGGCGGGCGACGTCGCTCTGCGCCATCGTGAGGACGACGACACCATTCACGACACCCGGGTAGCGATCCGGCGGTTGCGCAGCACACTGCGAGTGTTCGCCAAAGCGCTGGACGCATCGGAAATCGAGGGTATGGACGCCGAACTCAAATGGTTTGCCGGATTGCTCGGCGATGTTCGCGATTGCCAAGTCCAACGCGCCCGGTTCGACCAGGTGCTCGACGGGATGCCCGACGAACTGATCCTGGGTCCGGTCAAATCGCGGATCGGCAGTCATTTTGCGTCCATCGAGCTACCGGCACGCGAACTCCTCAGCGAGACAATGGAATCCGCGCGCTACCAGCGCATGATGACCGCGCTACGACGCTGGCGCACCGAACCTCCCGTCGCCGGGGCCGTGGCGACCGGAACGCTGCGACAGCGGGCGCGCCGTGCGCAGCACAAGGCGGACCGGCGGTTGGCGGCCGCGCTCGAATCGGAAGAAGCCGCCATGCTGCACCGCGCGCGCAAAGCCGCCAAGCGTGCCCGGTACGCCGCCGAACTCTGCGATTCTTTGGGCAAGCGAATTCGTGCCAAACGAACCATCAAGCGTTACAAGCGGATTCAAAGCACGCTGGGCGATCATCAGGACTCCGTGGTCGCCGCGGAAGCGCTGCGCAGGATGGGATCGGCGGCGGGGACCACGGTCGGCGAGAATGGCTTTACCTTTGGCATGATGTATGCGCGCGAGCAGCAGATCGCTCGCCAATGCCGCCAGGATGCCCGCCGGCTCTGACGGCAACCGGGCGCCGATGATTATCGCGTGTCGCGATAGTCGGGGGATTTGCCGTGCCGGGGCACATCGGCGTCGGTCGGCTGCTCCCCGCTGACCGCGGTATCGCGCTGCGCGCCGGGTTGCTCCGTAGCCGCGCCCCGGTCGGCGTCGACCCGCGGGTCGACCTTGTCGGCGCGGTCCCATTGCTTTTGGACTTCTTCGCGTGATGTCGCGGCTTCGTTTTGGTGCGCTCCCGCCCGGCTCTGCAGTCGCGCCGCCTCTGCGGCTTTGGCATCGGCCTCCGCCTGGGCGGCACGCGCCTTTGCTGCCGTCTCCGCGGCAAGCGCTTCACGGCGTTCGACTTTCTCCGTCTGCGCACCGGCCTCTTGACGGATCTGTGCCGCTTGGCGCTGACGGCGGTGGATCGTGGCCCTCCTGGCCACGATGATCAGGACCACAATCAAGACGACCGCCACCGCGGCGATCACGATCCAGGCGATCTGGTTGTTATTCATGGCGAGCTCCGTCTGATGAATCGATCTTTGCTGTTTACGGGCTGGCCCGTCCTAGCCGATTGCCCTCTTGGGCACGAATCAAACAAGGCGAACGGTTACCCCCAGGTCAGCCGCGTCTGGCCGATGGGCTTTTGGCCCGCAGTCGGCAGCGGGGCAATTCGACCGCACCAGGATGTTCAGACCCGCCCGCTCGGACAGAATGGGGTCATGACGCTGGACCTGGACGGGTACTTCGACCGCATCGACTACCGCGGCGCCGCCGAGCCGACCTTCGAGGTGCTGCAGGATCTGATGACCGCGCACACGGGGTCGATCCCGTTCGAGAACCTCGATCCGCTGATGGGCGTACCGGTCGACGACCTGAGCCCGGAGGCCCTGACCGACAAGCTGGTCCGCCGTCGCCGCGGCGGTTACTGCTACGAGCAGAACGGGCTGATGGGGTACGTGCTGACCGAGATCGGATTCCGGGTGCGGCGGTTGGCCGGCCGGGTGGTCTGGATGCTGCCGCCCGACGGCCCCCTGGGCGCCCAGACGCACACGGTGCTGGCGGTGACGTTCCCGGGCTCGCAAGGTTCGTTCCTGGTCGACGTCGGGTTCGGTGGCCAGACCTTGACCTCGCCCATTCGCTTGCAGACCGGCAACGCCCAGCAGACCACGCACGAGCCGTACCGGCTCAACGACCGCGGCGACGGCCTGGTCCTGCAAGCCCTGATCCGGGACGAGTGGCAACCGCTCTACGTGTTCGGCACCCAGACCGTGCCGCAGGTCGATCTGCGGGTGGGCAGTTGGTACGTGTCCACGCACCCGTCGTCGGCCTTCGTGACGGGCCTGACGGTCGCGCGGACAACCGAGGACGCCCGCTACAACCTGGCCGGGCGGAACCTGACCATCCACCGCGCCGACGGCAGCGAGAAGATCCGCCTGGACGACGCGGCGGCGGTCGTCGAAGTGCTTGGCGAGCGGTTCGGCATCGACGTGGCGGGCATCGGCGACCGCGGTGCGCTCGAGGCGCGCATCGTGCAGGTGCTCGACGCATAGGCGTCGGGCCGGCTCGGTTAGCGGGCCGGGAGCCAGGAACCGATGCGTCGCACCGCTTGTTCGATGTCGTTCGTCGGCCCCGCGAAGGACAGTCGCACGTACGCATTCCCGCGCGCGGTGTCGAAGTCGATGCCCGGTGCGATCGCAACGCCGGTCTCTGCCAACAACTTTGAACAGAACTCCATCGAGTTGTCGGTGAATTCCGAGACGTCGGCGTACACGTAGAAGGCGCCGTCGGTCGGGGCCAGGCGTTCGATGCCGATGCCGCGCAGCCCGTTTAGCACCAGTGAGCGATTGGTCGCATAGTGATGCAGGTGGCCGTCGGCTTCGGCGGTGGCCTCCGGGGTGAAGGCCGCCACCGCGGCGAGTTGGGACAGCACCGGCGGGCAGATGGTGAAGTTTCCGGTGAGGCAATCCACGGCGCGGCGCAGCTCGGGCGGCACTAGCAGCCAGCCCAGCCGCCAGCCCGTCATCGCGTAGTACTTGGAAAAGCTGTTGACCACCACCGCATTTCGCGATGTCTGCCACGCGCAGCTGGTCTGCGGTGCCCCTTCGTAGACCAGGCCGTGGTAGACCTCGTCGCTGATCAGTCGCGCTCCGGACGCGTCGCACCAGGACGCGATGGCGGCCAGCTCCGCCGGCTCGATGACAGTGCCCGTCGGGTTGGCCGGGCTCGCCACGATGACGCCCTGCACCGGCGGGTCGAGTTCGGCGAGCATCTGCGCGGTCGGCTGGAAACGCGTCTCCGGACCGCAGGGGATCTCCACCACCTCGCATCCCAACGCGGACAGGATGTTTCGGTAGCACGGGTAGCCGGGGCTGGCCAGCGCCACCCGGTCACCGACGTCGAAGCACGCCAGGAAGGTGAGCAGGAAGCCGCCCGAGGAGCCCGTGGTGATCACTACCGCATCGGGTTCGACGTCGAGCCCGTGCTGGCGCTGGTAGTCCGCGGCGATCGCGGCGCGCAGCTCGGGGGTGCCCAACGACACCGAGTAACCCAGGTCGTTCGAACGCACGGCGGCGGCCGCGGCCGCGCGCACCGGCTCAGGCGCCCCCACGCTGGGCTGGCCCGCCGACATGTTGACCAGGTCGCCGTGGCTGCGTTGGCGTTCCGCGGCCGCCAGCCAGACATCCATCACATAAAACGGTGGGATGCCGGCGCGCAGCGAGACACGGTCGGTCACGGCGTCTTGAGTACCTCGGATTCCAGTCGCCTAAGCAATTCATGCGACGAATCCAGCAGGTGGGCGCTGGCGTGGGCACGCTTGAAGTACAGGTGCATGTCGTGCTCCCAGGTGATCGCGATGCCGCCGTGCAACTGGATACCCTCGGCCGCCACCGTGTTCAGCGCCTCGGTGGCGGCCAGGCGGGCGGCGGCGGCGTTGGTGGGAGTGGGGTCATCGCACGCGTCGGCGACGACGGTCTTCGCGGCGGCGACGGTGACGTACAGGTCGGCCATTCGATGCTTGAGGGCCTGGAAGCTGCCGATCGGCCGGCCGAATTGCACTCGGTCCTTGGCGTATTCGACGGTCAGTTCCAAACAGCGCTCGGCGGCGCCGATCTGCTCGGCGGCCAGCAGGACGGCAGCCTTGTCCGCCAGCCCCGGGTCGGTGCCGATCGACTCGGTTTCCTCTGCCGTCAGTCGCGCCAGGCGCCGGGTCGGGTCCATGGTGGAAACGGGCTCCGCACCGAATCGCGTCCACCTGTTCACCTTGCCGTCCTCGACGGCGACCACGACGTCCGCGACATCGCCGTTCACCACGTAGTCGGCGTCGAGCACCAGCGCGCCGATCGAGGTGCCCTCGGCGAGGGTCTCCAGCGTCGCGGCGTCCGGTTCGGCCGCGCTCAACAGGGCCAGCTCGGCCAGCGTGGTGCCCAGCAGGGGGGAGGGCACCAGGGCGCGGCCGAGCTCCTGCAAAACGGCTGCGGCGTCGGCCAATTCGCCGCCCGCGCCGCCCAACTCCTCGGGTATCACCAGGGCCGCGGCGCCGACCTGCTCGCACAGCAGCCGCCACAGCGATTCGTCGTAGCCGCGGTCGGATTCCATGGCCGCGCGCACGGCCGCCGGGGCGGCGTGCTTGGCCACCAGGGCGGCGACGGTTTCGCGAAGTAGCTCGCGTTCTTCACTCATAGCGCCTCCAACACTCGCCGCCGATGTTCCTCCGGCGTCCCCCAGGCCGACCGCAACGCCTGCACGCGCAGCAGCAACAGTGACAGGTCGTGTTCCTGGGTGAAACCGATTGCGCCGTGGGTCTGCAACGCCGACCGCGCCGCCAGCAGCCCCGCCTCGGATGCGGCCGCCTTCGCCGCGCTGACGTCGCGCGGGTCCATCGTCAGCGCCGCGCCGTAGACCAGCGGCCGGGCCAGTTCGATGGCGATGTGCACGTCGGCGAGCTTGTGCTTGATCGCCTGGTACGAGCCGATCGCCCGGCCGAACTGGGTGCGCTGGTTGGCGTAGTCGACCGCGCCGTCGCGCAGCGCCTCGGCCGCGCCGATCAGCTGGGCCGCGGTGGCCAGTGCGCCGAATTCGTAGGCGCGCTTGACGTCTGCTTGCCACGCCGCACCGGTCGCGGTCACGTCGGAGAGCTTACGGCTGGGGTCGACGGACTCGTGGACCTCACCCGGTGTCGCCTCGGTGACGCCGTCCTCGGCGGCCAGCAGCACCAGGCCGGCGACGTCGGCGTCGACGGCACGCGGTGTCTGCGGCGGCAGCGCGACGGTGGCGATCAGCTCACCCGACGCCAATCCGGCGCAGCGCTCGGCGTGATCGTCAGCGGCGAGCAATACCGGTGCCACGGCGATGGATTCGGCCACCGGGCCCGGCACGCACCAACGCCCGAGGCGCTCGATGGCGACGACGAGGTCGACCGGATGGGCCTCGATGCCGTCGAATTTCTCCGGCACGGCCAGGGCGGTGACGCCAAGGTTGGCCAGCTGCTCCCACACCTTGCGGCCCGGCGCGGTATCGCCCGCGGACCACGCGCGCACCGCGCCGGGCAGATCCGCCGTGCCGAGCGCGGCGTCGATGCTGGCCGCGAAGTCGCGCTGCTGTTCGTCTAGCGCAAATTTCACTTCTTGCCCCCGGACTTCTCGCGCGGCAGGCCCAGCAGCCGCTCGGAGATGATGTTGCGCTGAATCTCGTTGGTGCCGGCGTAGATCGGGCCGCCCAGCGCGAACAGCAGGCCCTCAGTCCACCGGCTGGTGAGCTCGCCGTCGGCGGCCAGCAGGTCGAGCGCGGTCTGGTGCAATTCGACGTCGAGGTCAGACCAGAACACCTTGGTCACCGACGATTCGGCGCCCAGCTCGCCGCCGAGGGCCAGCCGGGTCACCGTGCCGAAGGTCTGCAGCCGGTAGGCCTGCGCCTTGATCCAGCCGTCGGCGACGCGGTCGGCGAACGCGTCAGGGGAGCCCCTGTCCTTCCACAGCTGTACCAGCCGCTCCGCGGTGGCCAGGAAGCGGGCCGGGCTGCGAAGTGACATGCCGCGCTCGTTGCTCGAGGTGCTCATGGCCGCGCGCCAGCCCTCGTGCGGGGTGCCGATCACGTCCTCGTCGGGCACGAACACGTCGTCGAGGAAGATTTCGCCGAACCCGGTGTCGCCGCCCAGCTGGACGATGGGCCGCACCGTAACTCCCTGGGCCTTCAGGTCGAACATGAAGTAGGTCAGCCCGTGGTGCCGCTCGGCGCCGGGGTCGGAGCGGAACAGCCCAAAACCGCGCTCGGCGAACGGTGCCCGCGAGCTCCAGATCTTCTGCCCGTTGAGCAGCCAGCCGCCGTCGGTCTGGGTGGCGGTGGACCGCAGCGACGCCAGGTCGCTGCCGGACTCGGGCTCCGACCAAGCCTGCGCCCAAATCTCCTCGCCGCTGGCCATTTTCGGCAGGATGCGCATCCGCTGTTCCTCGGTGCCGTGCGCGAACAGCGTCGGCGCCAGCATCGAGGTGCCGTTGGCGCTGGCCCGGCCGGGCGCGCCGGCGCGGAAGTACTCCTCCTCGAACACCACCCAGTGCAGCAGCGGCGCGTCACGGCCCCCGTACTTCTTCGGCCAGTTGATCACCGAGAGCCCGGCGTCGAACAGCACGCGGTCCCAATGCCGGTGCTGGTCAAAGCCTTCAGCGTTGTCGTATGACTTCGTCGGGATCGAATCGGCGTTGGCCGACAAGAATTCCCGCACCTCGGCCTGGAAGGTCAGGGTGTCTTCGTCGAGTTCCAGATCCATTAGCCCTGCTCTCGCAGTTGTGGTTTGACCACCTTGCCGCCCGCATTGCGCGGCAACGCGTCGACGAACCGCACCGAGCGCGGTGCCTTGAAGTTCGCCAGATGCTCACGGGTGTAAGCGATCACGGATTGTTCGTCGAGTTGGGCGCCGGGCCGGGTCACCAGGTACGCGCGGCCCACTTCGCCGAGCCGCTCGTCGGGAACCCCGATCACGGCGGCGTCGGCCACGCCGTCCATGCGCGCCAGCACCTGCTCGACCTCGGCGGGGTAAACGTTGAATCCACCGCAGATGTACATGTCTTTCAGCCGGTCGGTGATCCGCAGGTTGCCGGCGGCGTCGACGGCGCCGATGTCACCGGTGTGCAGCCATCCGTCGGCGTCGATGGCGGCCGCGGTGGCCTCCGGGTCCTCGAGGTAGCCCAGCATCACGTTCGGCCCGCGCAGCAACACCTCGCCCGATTCCCCGGGTGAGTCGGCGTCGATGCGCAGCTCGAAGTCGGCGAAGGGGCGCCCGCAGGTGGTGGCCACGGTGACGGCGTCGTCGTCGGCGCGGCACATGGTGCCCATGCCGTTGGCCTCGGTCAGCCCGTAGGCGGTCAGCACGATGTCGATGTCGAGCTCGGATTGCATGCGCTCGACGAGCACGACCGGCACGGTCGCGGCGCCGGTCACCGCGAACCGCAGTGAGCTCAGGTCGTAGTCGTTGCGCGCCGGGTGGTCCAGCAGCGTCTGGTAGATGGTGGGCGGCCCGGGCAGCACCGTGATGCGGTGTTGCTCAATGGCTTGCAGCGCGCGCAGCGGGTCGAAGGTCAGGTGGGGGATCAGCGTCGCGCCGGTCTGCAGGCAGGCCAGGATGCCGGCCTTGTAGCCGAAGTTGTGAAAGAACGGGTTGATGCACAGGTAGCGGTCGTCACTGGTGATCTTGCCGTTGGCCGCCCAGGCCGCCGAGGCCGACAACGACTGCCGGTGCGCGCACAGCACGCCTTTGCTGCGGCCGGTGGTACCGGAGGTGAAGAGGATGTCGCTGACGTCATCGGGCACGACGGCGGACGCGCGAGCGGCGACCGCGTCGAGGTCGCTGCCGCGCGCGACGAATTCGTCCCAGGTTCCGTCGTCGGCGTCGATCGGTATCCGCACGATGTGCCGCAGCGCGGGCAGCGCCGCACGGTCCAGGTCGGCGATGCGATCGTTGCCGAGGAATCGGCCCATCCCGAAGAGCACGGGCGCGCCGGTGCGGGCCAGGATGTCGCTGGCCTCGGCGGCGGTGTAGCGGGTGTTCAGCGGCACCATCGCCGCCCCGGAGTGGTGGATCGCCAGGCAGGCCACCACCCAATGCCAGGTGTTCGGCGACCAGACGGCCACCCGGTCGCCGGCCCGCACGCCGCAGTCGGTCAGGGCGGCGGCGGCCCGGTGCACTTCGTCGCGCAGCGCGGCCGCGGTGAACGACCGTTCGTCGGTGATCAACGCGTCGTGATCGGGCAGCTGGCCCGCGAAACGATCCAGCGCCGCGGGCACCGTGCGCGGATCGTTGGTCATCGAATGCTCCTAGAGAGTTCCGCCCGCGAAGCGCAGTCACCGACGGCCTAACAAAGCAAGTGCTTGGTAGGTTAGCCTACAGGGCATGCAGGACGTCGAGGAGTTCCGGGCGGAGGTCCGCCAATGGCTCGCCGACAATCTGGTCGGCGAATTCGCAGCTCTCAAGGGCCTCGGTGGGCCCGGCCGCGAGCACGAGGCGTTCGAGGAGCGCCGGGCATGGAACCAGCATCTCGCCGCGGCCGGGCTGACCTGCCTCGGCTGGCCGGTCGAGCACGGCGGCCGGGGCCTGTCCACCGCGCACCGGGTGGCTTTCTACGAGGAATACGCCAAGGCCGACGCCCCGGACAAGGTCAACCACTTCGGCGAGGAACTGCTCGGCCCCACGCTGATCGCCTTCGGCACGCCCGAGCAGCAGCAGCGCTTCCTGCCGCGCATCCTCGACGTCACCGAGCTGTGGTGCCAGGGCTATTCGGAGCCCGGCGCCGGCAGTGACCTGGCCAACGTGGCGACCACCGCCGAACTCGACGGCGACGAATGGGTTATCAACGGCCAGAAGGTGTGGACGTCGTTGGCGCACTGGGCGCAGTGGTGCTTCGTGGTCGCGCGCACCGAGAAGGGGTCCAAGCGCCACGCCGGGCTGTCGTATCTGCTGGTGCCGCTGGATCAGCCGGGCGTGGAGGTCCGCCCGATCATCCAGCTGACGGGCGACTCGGAATTCAACGAGGTGTTCTTCGACGACGCCCGCACCGAGGCCGGCCTGGTGGTCGGCGAGCCCGGTGACGGCTGGCGGGTCGCGATGGGGACGCTGACCTTCGAGCGGGGCGTGTCGACGCTGGGACAGCAGATCCGTTACGCCCGTGAGCTTTCCAATCTGGCCGAGCTCGCCCAGCGCACCGGTGCCGCCGACGACCCATTCATCCGCGAGCGGCTGACCCGGGCGTGGACCGGGCTGCGGGCCATGCGCAGCTACGCGCTGGCCACCATGGACGTCGAGCAGCCCGGCCAGGACAACGTGTCGAAGTTGTTGTGGGCCAACTGGCATCGCGATCTGGGCGAGCTGGCCATGGACGTCATCGGCAAGCCGGGACTCACGCTGACCGACGGCGAGTTCGACGAATGGCAGCGCCTGTTCCTGTTCACCCGCGCCGACACCATCTATGGCGGATCCAACGAGATCCAGCGCAACATCATCGCCGAGCGGGTGCTCGGCCTACCCCGAGAGGTCAAAGGATGAGTCTGTCCGAAGCTCCCAAAGAGATTGCCGGACACGGACTTCTGCAGGGCAAGGTGGTGGTCGTCACGGCCGCCGCCGGCACCGGCATCGGCGCGTCGACGGCACGACGGGCGCTGGCCGAGGGTGCCGACGTGGTGATCTCGGATCACCACGAACGCCGGCTGGGGGAGACCGCCGACGAGCTCGCCGCACTGGGACAGGGCCGAGTCGAAAGCGTGCTGTGCGACGTGACGTCGACCGCGCAGATCGATGCGCTGTTCGCCTCGGCCACCGCGCGGATGGGACGCGTCGACGTCCTGGTGAACAACGCCGGGCTGGGCGGGCAGACCCCGGTGGTCGACATGACCGACGAGGAGTGGGACCGCGTCCTGGACGTCACCCTCACGTCGGTGTTTCGCGCCACCCGCGCGGCGCTGCGCTACTTCCGCGACGCGCCGCACGGCGGGGTGATCGTCAACAACGCCAGCGTCCTCGGCTGGCGCGCGCAGCACTCGCAGTCGCACTATGCCGCGGCCAAGGCCGGGGTGATGGCGCTGACCCGTTGCAGCGCAATCGAAGCCGCCGAATACGACGTGCGGATCAATGCGGTGTCGCCGAGCATCGCGCGGCACAAGTTCCTGGAGAAGACGTCGTCGTCGGAGTTGCTCGACCGGCTGTCGGCCGGCGAGGCCTTCGGGCGGGCCGCCGAGCCGTGGGAGGTGGCGGCAACCATCGCGTTCCTCGCCAGCGACTACTCCAGCTACCTCACCGGCGAGGTCATCTCGGTTTCCAGCCAGCACCCGTGAGCTGCGTCTCGCTGACGCCGGCGGTTTCGCTGCGCCGAGGCTTGGCACGGGGCCCAGGGGCCGGGAAATCACACCGCGGTGGCCAAGCAAGCGCTTGGTTGATACTCTGATCGGGTGGACCGAGTGCCCGGTCAGGCCAACAGCCGGAGAGACGAGCTACTGGAGCTCGCCGCGACCATGTTCGCCGAGCGTGGATTGCGTGCCACCACCGTGCGCGACATCGCCGACAGCGCGGGCATCCTGTCCGGCAGCCTGTACCACCACTTCTCCTCCAAGGAGGAGATGGTCGACGAGCTCTTGCGCAGTTTCCTGGATTGGTTGTTCGCGCGCTACCGCGAGATCGTGGACAGCGAGGCCAATCCGCTGGAGCGGCTCAAGGGATTGTTCATGGTGTCGTTCGAGGCGATCGAGCACCGGCACGCGCAGGTCGTCATCTACCAGGACGAGGCCCAGCGGCTCTTGTCCCAGCCCCGGTTCTCCTACATCGAGGACATGAACCGGCAGCAACGCAAGATGTGGCTCGAGTTGCTCAATCAGGGCGTGGAGGAGGGCTGCTTTCGGCCCGACCTCGACGTCGACCTGATCTACCGCTTCATCCGGGACACCACGTGGGTGTCGGTGCGCTGGTATCAGCCGGGCGGGCCGCTCACCGCGGAGCAGGTCGGCCAGCAATACCTCGCCATCGTTCTGGGCGGAATTACTGCGGAATCAAAGAAGATCGAAGAAGGAGTCTGAAATGCCACGTGTCGGCGACGATGCAGAGCGAAGCGATGAGGAGGAGCGACACAATGACTGAGGCGTACGTCATCGACGCTGTGCGTACCGCGGTCGGCAAGCGCGGCGGATCGCTGGCCGGGGTTCACCCGGTGGATCTGGGTGCCCTGGGCTGGCGCGGACTGCTTGACCGGGTCGACGTCGACCCCGCCGCCGTTGACGACGTGATCGCCGGCTGTGTCGATGCCATCGGCGCGCAGGCCGGCAACATCGCCCGCCTCTCGTGGCTGGCCGCCGGCTATCCCGAAGAGGTTCCCGGCGTCACCGTCGACCGGCAGTGCGGTTCCAGTCAGCAGGCCATTTCCTTTGGCGCACAGGCGGTTCTGTCCGGCACGGCCGACCTGATCGTCGCCGGCGGCGTGCAGAACATGAGCCAGATCCCGATCTCGTCGGCCATGACGGTGGGCGAGCAGTTCGGATTCACCTCGCCGACCAACGAGTCCAAGCAGTGGCTGCACCGCTACGGCGACCAGGAGATCTCGCAGTTCCGCGGTTCGGAGCTGATCGCCGAGAAGTGGAACCTGTCTCGCGAGGAGATGGAGCGCTACGCGCTGACCAGTCACGAGCGTGCGTTCGCGGCTATCCGGGGCGGCCACTTCGACAACGAAATCATCACCGTCGAAACGGAATCCGGGCCGTTCCGGGTTGACGAGGGCCCACGTGAGTCGTCGCTGGAGAAGATGGCCGGCCTCAAGCCGCTGGTCGAAGGGGGCCGGCTGACGGCGGCCATGGCCAGTCAGATCTCCGACGGTGCCAGTGCGGTGCTGCTGGCGTCCGAAAAGGCCGTCAAGGAGCACAATTTGACGCCGCGGGCGCGTATCCACCACATCAGCGCCCGCGCCGCCGACCCGGTCTTCATGCTGACCGGGCCCATCCCGGCGACCCGCTACGCGCTGGACAAGGCCGGGCTGTCCATCGACGACATCGACACTGTGGAGATCAACGAGGCGTTCGCGCCGGTGGTGTTGGCGTGGCTCAAGGAGATCAAGGCCGACCCGGAGAAGGTCAATCCCAACGGCGGCGCGATCGCGCTCGGTCACCCGCTGGGTGCCACCGGCGCCAAGCTGTTCGCCACCATGCTCAACGAGCTGGAGCGCATCGGCGGGCGCTACGGCCTGCAGACGATGTGTGAAGGCGGCGGCACGGCCAACGTCACGATCATCGAGCGTCTTTAATCGCCTGGGACGGGCGAGCGATCAGCCCCGGGTCGGATCGAACTCGAGTACCTGGGTGAGCCGAATGTTGTTGCCGGACGGGTCACGGAAGGAAGTGTCGATGCCGTACGCCTGCCGGGTGGGAGGATCGTTGAATGTGACGCCACGGGCGGACAATTCGTCGTAACGAGCTTGGCAATCGTCGGTCTCCAAAAACAAGGTGCCGCCTGCCCCCTTGGCCACCAGTTCGGCCAGTTGTGTGCTGGACCCAGCGTCGAGCATTGGCGGTTTTGGAACGGGCATCAGCACCAGCCCGACGTCGTCTTGCCCTACGGGTCCGACGCACAGCCACCGGAAGTTCCACGCCTCCATCGTCACATCCGCTCGGATCTCCCAGCCGAGCGTCTTGGTGTAGAACTCCAGTGCCGCGTCTTGGTCATGCACCCAGAATTGGGCGTTAGCGATCTTGAGCATCGGTTCTCCTGACTTTGGTCTGTCGTTCTGAAGCTACGGAGGTTGCGGGTTCGCAGTCTTCTCGAAACGTGCGGTTTTGCGGTCGCCCGTAGGCCAGCACGACACAGCGTGGAATCCGCACGTGGCGGACGGCCGGCGGGAACTTGTTCCGGTACGCCTGCGGCGTGCAGCCGAACATGCGGCGAAAGCTGGTGGTGAACGAGCCGACGCTTTCCCAACCGACGGCGAAGCACACAGCGGCGACCGTCCAGTCGGTGGTGCGCAGCAACGCTGCGGCTCGTTCGAGCCGCCGCGTCAGGAGGTACTGGTGCGGCGACTCGCCGAACGTCTGCTTGAAGCGCCGACTGAAGTGGGCAGGTGATAGGCCTGCCGCCGCTGCCAGATCGGCGACGGAGAGTCGCTCGGGATAATGCGCGTCGACCAGGTCTTTGGCGCGAAGAAGATGCCGGGCTGTTGGTGCAGCTGCCACTTTCATAGTGTGCCGGACATGCAAACGGTCAGTGGGTTGCCACGACCAGGCCGATGCTGCCCAGGGCGAGTAGCCAACTCGTGAAGCTGCCGACCAGGAAGTACTCGGTCACCTCGTCGATGCCGACGCCGCCGTTGCGGCTTTTTTGAGCGTTCAATTCGGGAAACCGGATGATGCCCTTGGCGGCGACGACGGCGCTGGCCGCGGCCACCTGTCCGCCGACGCCAAGGCTCAGGATCAGCAGGCGCTCCATCGGTCCCAACAGCCTGCCGCCCTTGAGCCGATCCGACGGCTGCGGCTCACCGGCCGGGCGCACCGCGCCCACCGAGCCAAGCACCAAGCGCACCAACTGATTTGCGGTGGCGAACTGGACGAGAACCACGCCGACGAGCATCAGCAGCCGGGTGGGCGCGACATGGTCGAGCGGCAGGTGAACCCAGGCCGACCACCGCGCGACGGCGCCGTTGGCCGGCGAAGACCAGCCGGACGACACCGCCAGCAGCGCCAGCGCGGAGCCGAACACGGCCAATGGCGCGCCTTGCGCGGTGCCGCTGCGCTCGCTTCGCGCGCATAGCCATTCCCAGGCGATCACCGCCGCGGCCGCCACCACCAGCAAAGCGATGTCGCCGGCATGCCACAGGGCCCCCAGCGCCGCACACCCCAGCACCACCACCGGCCCGATCAGCAGCGGCGGCCAGACCGCACGGGTCGCCCGCCGGCAGAGGTCGGCGACTCCCAATGCGATGAGAAAGACCGCGATGGCGCTCACGGCAGGCTCCGAAGATATTGGCTGGCAAGGACAATCAGATCCAGGCCATCGCGGCTGGCGCGCTGGGACACCGCCGACGGGCTGATTCCCTCGTCGGCGGCGAGCTCCTTCTTGGTCCGGCCTGTCATCAACCCCGTCACAATCCGCAACGACCTCTCATCGAGCGATCCAAGCAGATGGTCCCGACAAATCAGGGCCGCGTTGACCGCGGCGACGTCGTCGCGTGTGTCGCTATCCGCCCGAAACGTCGTGCGCACCAGCTGGAATCCCGGCTGCCGCTGGGCCGCTGCGGTCTGCTGGATGGCCTCTCGCGCGGTCCACCAGCCCGGTCCGTCCTGGATTCCCGCGTCGGCATCCAGAACGGTGACCGTGCCCCAGCCGATGCCGAACCGGACGTCGACGTCGGGGCCGACGGTCAGCCGCAGCGACAGCGCGGCATCGATCGCGGCACCCACGGTCGGGTAGCTGCCCTGAAACTCGTCGCCGACCGTGAACGCCGGTGGGTCGATGGCGTCGCCGGCGGCGTGCCGCAGGGCGCTCGCCAGGGCCCGGTGCAGCTTCGAGCGGTCGGTGGCGCGCCGGGAGCCGACGACGTCGCCGATGAGGGTCGCCCGGGGTGAAGAATACTGCTTCATCCAGACCATATGAAGAGTATAGCTTAATAAGTAAAGACTTTAGCTATACACTTCAATAGCCCGACCGGGGCCGGTTACGGCCCCTCCACCAGCCCGGATGCCGCTTGCAGGTGTTTGATCGCGTCACGCACGATCGAATCGATCAGCTCGGCGCACGACGGCAGGTCCTCGAGAATGCCGGCCACCTGTCCGGAAGCCAGCACGCCGGCATCGGTGTTCCCGTCGACCAGGCCGGCTTTCAACAGCATCGGCGTGTTGGCCGCCATCACCACCTGCGACCAGGTCAGCTCCTTGCCGTGGCGCATCGCCAGGCCGTCGCTGATCATCGATCGCCAGGTCATCTGCGACATGTGCTTGAACTTGGCGGCGTTGCGCACCGCGGCGGTCAGACCCCTGATCGGCGTGCCGTTTTCCAGCTTCTCGACCAGGCCGGTGCGCAGCACCCGGTGGGGCATGCCGTCGACACGCGTGGTGACGACCGTCCCGTCCAGCGCCGATTCCAGGTAACGGCGTTTCACCGCATCCGGCACGGTGGAATCCGAGGTCAGCAGGAAGCGGGTGCCCATCGCGACCCCCGCGGCGCCGTAGCTCAGCGCGGCGGCTAGGCCGCGTCCGTCGAAGAATCCGCCGGCCGCGATCACCGGAATCCCGGTGCCCTGCACGGCGTCCAGCACCGAGGGTAGCAGCAGGGTGGTGGCGACCGGCCCGGTGTGCCCGCCGCCCTCGCCGCCCTGCACGATCATCGCGTCGGCGCCCCAGCTTGCCACCTTGCGCGCATGCTTGGCCGCACCGATCGACGGAATCACCACGGCCCCGGCCTCTTTCAGCCGGGCGATCAGCTCCTGCTTGGGTGCCAGCGCGAAGGAGGCCACCTTCACGCCCTCGCGGATCATCAACTCGACCCGGTCCCCGGCGTCGGCGGCGTCGGCGCGCATGTTCACGCCGAACGGCTTGTCGGTGGCGGCCTTGACCTTGCTGATGGCCGTCGCCAACTCGTCGAGCGTCATGGTGGCCGATGCCAGGATGCCCAGCCCGCCGGCGTTGGCGGTGGCCGCCACCAGCCGGGCACCGGCAACCCAGCCCATCCCGGTTTGGACCACCGGGTGCTCGACACCGACCAGCTCGGTCAGCGGCGTGCGCAGCCTCATACCCGCCGCCGACGATGCAGAGCGAAGCGATGAGGAGGAGGCGGAATAATCATGAACGGATCTCTCTGTCGCGCAGCGACTTCGGGTCGATGACCTCGCGGATCAGGCGCAGCTCGTCGTCGGTCGGCAGTCGCGTCTCCTCGGCGCCGTCCAGGCCGTGGATTTCGAACGACGTGTTCTCGCGCACCTCGTCGGCCGCGACGCCGGGATGCAGCGACACCGCCCGCATGGTGCGGTCCGGCCCGCCGAAGTCGAACACACCGAGGTTCGACACCACCCGATAGGTGTTGGCGAAACGAAACGCCGGGTTGTCGGCGTCCACGTTGTCCCAGCCGATTCCGCACACCACGTCGACCTTCTCGCAGAACACCCGCTTGGAGTGGTTGCCCACCCAGTAGCTGGTCGCGTGGTTGATGGCGTTGCCGGGCGCACCGCGGACACCGAACATCTGCCGCTTGGGTTGCTGCAGCGGTCCGAACGCCGAGATGTTCTGATTGCCAAAGCGGTCAACCTGATTGGCGCCCATCACCACGTGGCGACGGCCCCAGGCCAGCGTCTCGAACACCCGGCCGAACGGCATCCAGCCCTCGACGGGAGCGGACGCGCCCAGGGCCGGGGTCTCGGCCAACAGCTGCGCCTCGCCGTCGGTCAGCAGGATGTCCGGTGAGAAGGTCAACCGGGCCAGCCGCGCGCCGACCGAGGCCATGTTGGTCATCGGGCTGACCATGATCTCGCCTGCGTCCCGGAACAATTCGGCGCAGGCGACCGCGCAGATCTCGGGTCGGGTGATCGCTTCGCCGCTCATGACGAGGCCTCCTCTTTGAACGCGCGCACGGCCGCCTGATAGTCCTCTTCGCTGCCCGACAGGAAGGTCTGCACGAACTGCCGCCAGCCCTCGTCCGTCGAGGCCGCCTCGGCGTAGTGCCGCTGAAACTTCTCGTCGCGGCCGTAATCCGGTGCGGCGGTAGTGAAGTGGGCGCCGCCCGGCGCTTCGACCACACCGTCGACCATCATGCGGTTCACCAGCAGCGCCTGCGGGGGCACTGCCTTGACCAATTCCTGGGTAGGCACGACGCGCTCCACCGACAAGAAGCGCTTCTCGGCGGCCATCAGGAACAGGTCGTCGAAGTACGGGTCGATCCCGGTGTAGGCCGCATTGCCTTGCGCGTCACCGAGATTGAGGTGCGCGAACGCGGCATCCAGGCGCAGCGCCGGCATCGCGATCAGGGTCTCGTGCCCACCGCCGGGCGCCGGATAGGGGCTGGTCACCGTCTGCAGCTCACCTTCCCAGAAGTCCAGCACCGAGCTGCCCAGCCCGGCGCGGATCGGCAGGAACGGCAACCGTTGCGCGGCGGCCTGCAGTCCGCAGCGCAGCATGCCCTCGTCCATCTCCCGGGCCTCGATCGCGCCGTTGGCACGGGCCTTGGCGAACCAGGGGTCGTAGAAGGGCGGGGAGTCCAGCGAGACGAATCCGTAGTAGACCCGCTTGACCTTGCCGGCCGAGCACAGCAGGCCCAGGTCCGGCCCGCCGTAGGTGACCACCGTCAGGTCGGTGATGTCGGTACGCAGCAGCGCGCGCACGAACGCCATCGGTTTGCGCCGCGATCCCCAGCCGCCGATACCGATCGTCATGCCGCTGCGTAATTGCGCGACGGCCTCGTCAAGAGTGGTTCGCTTGTCGCTCAAGACTTCTCACCCTTCGTCGTACCGGCGAACGCGTCACGGTGCTCGTCGGACACCCCGGCGAGGTTGAGCTCGAACGTAAAGCCTTGCTCCATGCGGTAACTCGAGTTGACTCGTTGCACGTCGATCAGGTTCAGCGCTTCCTTGGCCGCGCGGATGACGCGGGTGTCCTTGGCGGCGATGTCGCGCGCCACCCGCAGGGCGGCCTCGTCGAGCTGGTCGCGAGGCACCACCTCGTGCACCGAGCCGAAGTGGTGCAGGGTGGCGGCGTCGACGGTGGCCGCGGTGAAGAACAGCCGCCGCATCATGTGCTGCGGAACCAGTCGTGACAGGTGCGTCGCCGCGCCGAGCGCGCCGCGTTCCACCTCCGGCAGCCCGAAGGTGGCGTCGTCGGAGGCCACGATGACGTCGGAGTTGCCGACCAGCCCGATGCCGCCGCCCACGCAGAATCCGTTGACGGCGGCGACGACGGGCACCGCGCACTCGTAGACCGCGCGGAACGCGGCGAAGCAGCCGCGGTTGGCGTCGATCAGCGCGGTGAATCCCTCGGTGCGCTGCATCTCCTTGATGTCGACCCCGGCGTTGAAGCCGCGGCCCTCCGCGCGCAGGATCACCACGTGGGTGTTGAGATCTTGGCCGGCCGCGGTGATGGTGTCGGCAAGTTCGAACCAGCCGCGCGACGGGATGGCGTTGACGGGCGGGAAGTCGACGGTGACCGCGACGATGCCCGGTTCGGTGATTGTGGATGTGATGGGCAAGGTGCCACTTCCTTGTGGGTAACTACCTAAGCAAGCACTTGCTTGGTACGCTAGCACAGTGACTCGCGCCGAAGCATCCGACGCCATCAATTTGGGGCTGGCCGGGCGGGTGGTTCTCGTCACCGGCGGTGTCCGCGGTGTGGGTGCCGGCATCAGCTCCGTTTTCACCAAGCAGGGCGCCACCGTCGTCACCTGCGCGCGGCGGGCGGTCGAGGGTTTGCCCTACGAATTCCACTCGTGCGACGTCCGCGACGACGACGCCGTCAAGGCCTTGATCGACACCATCGTGGACCGGCACGGGCGCCTCGACGTCGTCGTCAACAACGCCGGGGGATCGCCCTACGTGCTGACCGCGGAGTCCAGCGCCAAGTTCAACCGCAAGATCATCGAGCTGAATCTGATTGGTGCGCTGTCGGTTTCGCAGCACGCGAACGCTCACATGCAAACCCAGCCGCAGGGCGGGTCGATCGTCAACATCTGCAGCCTCAGCGGCCGCCGGCCGTCCCCCGGAACGGGCGCCTACGGTGCGGCCAAGGCCGGCCTGGAAAGCCTGACACAGACCCTGGCGGTGGAGTGGGGTCCGAAGGTCCGGGTGAACGCCTGCGTGGTCGGCATGGTGGAGACCGAGCAATCCGAACTGTTCTACGGCGATGCCGACTCAATCGCCGCGATCTCGAAGAATGTGCCACTCGGGCGGCTGGCCGAGCCCGCCGATATCGGTTGGGCCGCAGCCTTTCTGGCCTCCGACGTAGCTTCCTATATCAGCGGGGCCTCGTTGGAGGTGCACGGCGGCGGCGAGCCGCCGCACTATCTGGCCACCACGAACGCGAACGCGATCAAGTAGAGGAGACAAAAACTATGGGAGTGGTTGACGGCCGCGTCGTCATCGTCACCGGAGCGGGCGGCGGTATCGGTCGCGCGCACGCGCTGGCCTTCGCCGAAGAAGGCGCGCGTGTGGTGGTCAACGACATCGGGGTGGGCCTGGACGGTTCGCCGGCCGGCGGCGGCAGCGCCGCCCAGAGTGTCGTCGACGAAATCACCGCCGCCGGTGGTGAAGCCGTCGCCGACGGATCCAACGTCGCGGATTGGGACCAGGCGGCGAGCCTGATTCAGACCGCCGTCGAAAGCTTCGGCGGCCTGGACGTTTTGGTGAACAACGCCGGCATCGTCCGCGACCGGATGATGGCCAACACCAGCGAAGAGGAGTTCGACGCCGTCATCGCCGTGCACCTGAAGGGACACTTCGCCACGATGCGCCACGCCGCGTCGTACTGGCGGGGGCTGTCCAAGGAGGGCAAGACCGTTGACGCGCGGATCATCAACACCAGTTCGGGCGCCGGCCTGCAGGGCAGCGTCGGGCAGGGCAACTACAGCGCCGCCAAGGCCGGCATCGCGGCGATGACGTTGGTCGCCGCCGCCGAGATGGGGCGCTACGGCGTCACCGTCAACGCCATCGCGCCCTCGGCCCGCACCCGCATGACCGAGACGGTGTTCGCCGAGATGATGGCGACGCAGGACCAGGACTTCGACGCCATGGCGCCGGAAAACATTTCACCGCTGGTGGTTTGGCTGGGCAGCGCCGAATCGCGCGACGTCACCGGAAAGGTGTTCGAGGTCGAGGGCGGCAAAATCCGGGTCGCCGAGGGCTGGGCGCACGGGCCCGAGATCGACAAGGGCGCGAGATGGGACCCCGCGGAACTGGGGCGCGTCGTCGCCGACCTGCTCGCCAAGGCGCGCCGACCGGTCCCGGTCTACGGCGCCTAGCGCGGCTCGCACACCACCAGCGGGATGACCCGGTCGGCGGTCTCGCGGTATTTGCGATAGGGCGGGTACATTCGCGTCAATCGTGGCCAATACCGTTCGCGCTCAGCGTCGGTGGCGTCGCGGGCGACCAGGTCCAGACGCTGGGCGCGGATCTGCACCCGCACGTCGGGATTCTCCTTGAGGTTGAGGTACCACGGCGGATCCTCGTCGCGCCCAGCGAAGGACGCGGGCAGGATCACCCGCTCGCCATCGCGCAGGTACAGCGTCGCGGTGGTCCGCGGCTCGTCGGACTTGCGTCCGGTGGTGGTCAGCAAGGCCGCCGGGAACCGCAGCAGCTTAGCACCCACCTTGCCGTTGGTTCGCCGGTACACCCAGATATGGGCGCGCGCGAAATACTTGAGCAGCAGCGCAATCGGGCGCGAGTTGCGAATCCAGCGGCGGTCGGACATGGTGCCCAGATGATTCCCCGGCTGGGCGAAATGGAAACTCAGGGGTCGCAGATGACGACCGGGATGACCCGATCGGTCCACGCCCGGTAGTCGTCGAACGAGGGATACATGGCGTCCAGCTTCGGCCAGTACTCGGCGCGTTCCGCCTCGGTGGCATCGCGCGCCTGCAGTTGCAGGACCTCGTCCTTGATCTGCACGGAGACTTTGGGATTGGCCTTGAGGTTGAGGTACCACTGCGGGTGTTTGTCGCTGCCGCCCTTGGAGGCGACCAGGATCACCCGGTTCCCCTCGCGCAGGTAGAGCAGTGGGCTGACGCGCGGTTCGCCGCTCTTGCGGCCGGTGGTGGTGAGCAGCGCGACCGGAGCCTTCTGGAAGGTGTCGCCGAACCTTCCGTTGCTGCGCTGGTAGATCCACGTGTTGCCCTTGGCCATCCATTTGATGATGAAGCTGACCCAGGGCGCATTCAGTGAACGTGGCTTCGGTTTCGGCATGGGAGCTCCTTGACGTCCCTAACGCTGGATAAACGGTTGGAAGCGAACCTTGATGTGGTGGATTTCGGCCTTCCCGCTCGGGCTTTCGGCCGGAATCACGAAGGTCTCGTTGACGTGCGCGGCGAGCCGCCGGCCACCGAACGCCGCCTTGGTCAGCACCTGGTACGACGCGTGCACGCGGTCGCCGTCGATGCGGTAGTCCGGCGGCGTCGTCTCCGCGAGCAACCGGTACTGCAGCCCGCGATTGAGGCTGCGCCGCAGGTGATTTCCGGAGAAACCGTTCTTGATTCCCTGCTCGATGCGGGTGCACCCGCGCGCGAACGGAACGGCGTCACCGTCGTGGTTGACCAACGCGTCGATGTAGGCCTGCGCCGCGGCGATGCGGCTGTCGTCGGAGACGCTCACCAGGAATCGGAACGACCGAGCGCTAGATGCGCTCGATGATGGTGCCGGTCGACAGGGCGCCGCCGGCGCACATGGTGATCAGCGCGGTGGTCTGGTCGGTGCGCTCCAGCTCGTGCAGCGCGGTGGTGATCAGCCGGCTGCCGGTGCTGCCGACGGGATGGCCCAGCGCGATCGCCCCGCCGTTGACGTTGACCTTGGCCATGTCCGGGTCGTGCACCCGCGCCCACGACAGCACGACGGAAGCGAATGCCTCGTTGATCTCGGTGATGTCGATGTCGCCCATCTTCATCCCGGCCTTCTCCAGCACCTTCGCCGTCGACTGCACCGGGCCGTCCAGGTGGTAGTACGGCTCGGCCCCGACCAGCGCCTGGCTGACGATGCGGGCCCGCGGCCGCAGGCCCAGCGCCTTGGCCTTGTCCTCGTCCATCCACAGCACGGCCGCCGCGCCGTCGGAGATCTGCGACGACGTTCCCGCCGTGTGGATTCCGCCCTCGAGCACCGGCTTCAGCGAGCTCAGGCCCGACAGCGTGGTGTCGCGCAGGCCCTGGTCGCGGCTGATGGTGACGCGCTCGGACGTCGGTTGCTTGTTCTCGTCGAGCGCCGGGGCCTCGATCGGGGAGATCTCGCGGTCGAAGCGGCCCTCTTCCCAGGCCTGCTTGGCCTTGGTCTGAGACGCCAGGCCGAACTCGTCGATGTCTTCACGGGTGATGCCGCGCCGCTTGGCGATCCGCTCGGCCGCGGTGAACTGGTCGGGCAGGTCGATGTCCCACGATGCGGGCCGCAGGATGGTGCGGTCCGGACCGGCGTTCGCGCCGAGCCCGACCCGGCTCATGGCCTCGATGCCGCACGCGATGCCGATGTCGATCGCGCCCGCCGCGATCAGACCGGCGACCAGGCCGTTGGCCTGCTGACCGCTGCCGCACTGGCAATCCACCGTCATCGCGCCGACGTGCTCCGGCAGCCCGGCCACCAGCCAGCTGACCCGGCTGATGTTGTTGGACTGCTCGCCGTACTGTGTCACGCAGCCGCCGATGACCTGTTCGACGTCGCCGGCGTCGATGCCGGCCTTCTCGACCAGCGCCTTCTGGACCGCACCCAACAGCTCGGTGGCGTGCAAACCGGACAGCCATCCGTTTCGTTTGCCGATGGGGCTGCGAGTGGCTTCAACGATGACAGGGTTACCCATTCCGTCAGGCTAGAACACGTTTCATTACTCTGACAAGCGAGGATGGTGACCTGCCTTTTATCTGCGCAGGAGGCGTGTTTTACTGGCACTAGAACACGTTGCAATTGAGGAGCGCATACACATGGCACCCCCCAACATTCCCGCCGACTTCGACTTTCTTGACCCCGACGTCAACCTTGCCGGGTTGCCCGTCGAGGAACTTGCCCAGCTGCGTAAGGCAGAGCCGATCCACTGGGTTGACATCCCGAATGGCGCGGGCGGGTTCGAGGACCACGGATATTGGATCGTCACCAAGCACGCCGACGTCAAGGAGGTGTCCAAGCGCAGCGACATCTTCTCCAGCTGGATGAACGGCGCCATCCCGACCTGGCCGCCGGAGATGAAGCGTGAGCAGGTCGAGCTGCAGCGCAGCGTCATGCTCAACATGGACGCTCCGCACCACACCCGGCTGCGCAAGATCATCTCCCGCGGGTTCACGCCGCGCGCCATCGGACGGCTGGAAGCCGAACTGGCCCAGCGCGCCCAGAACATCGCCGAGACCGCCGCGAAAGAGGGCAGCGGTGACTTCGTCGAACAGGTGTCGTGCGAGCTGCCCCTGCAGGCCATCGCGGGTCTGCTGGGCGTCCCGCAGGAGGATCGCGACAAGCTCTTCCGCTGGTCCAACGAGATGACCGGTGGCACCGACCCCGAGTACGCCACCGTCGACCCCGCGCAGTCGTCGATGGAACTGATCATGTACGCGATGGCGATGGCGGCGGAGCGCAACCAGAACCCCACCGACGACATCGTCACCACGCTCATCCAGGCCGACATCGACGGCGAGAAGCTCTCCGACGACGAGTTCGGCTTCTTCGTGGTGATGCTGGCCGTAGCGGGCAACGAGACGACGCGGAACTCGATCACCCACGGCATGATCGCGATGGCGGACAACCCCGATCAATGGGAGCTCTTCAAGAAGGAGCGCCCGGCGACCGCGGCCGACGAGATCATCCGTTGGGCCACACCGGTTTCGGCCTTCCAGCGCACCGCCAACGAGGACACCGAGTTGAGCGGCGTGCGGATCAAGAAGGGCCAGCGGGTGGTGATGTCGTACCGGTCGGCCAACTTCGACGAAGAGGTCTTCGAGGACCCGCACAGCTTCAACATCCTGCGCGACCCGAACCCGCACGTCGGATTCGGCGGCACCGGAGCCCACTACTGCATCGGTGCGAACCTGGCCCGCATGACGATCAACCTGATCTTCAACGCGGTCGCCGATCACATGCCGGATCTCAAGCCGATCGGCGAGCCCGAGCGGTTGCGGTCGGGCTGGCTCAACGGCATCAAGCATTGGCAGGTCGACTACGCCGGCAAGCCCGCGGTGACGCCCTGATGGACTTCGATCTCACCGCGACGCAACAGGCCGTCGCCGATGTGGTGACGTCGGTGTCCGAGCGCGAATTGAGCTGGGACGCTTTGGTCAGTGGCGGTGTGACGGCGCTTCCGGTGCCCGAACGTCTCGGTGGGGACGGGGTGGGTCTGCCCGAGGTCGCCACGGTGCTGACCGAGATCGGCCGCCACGGCGCGATCACGCCGGCCCTGGCCACCCTCGGTTTCGGTGTGCTGCCGCTGCTTGATCTGGCCTCCGACGAACAGCAGGACCGGTTTTTGGCCGGCGTCGCCAAGGGCGCGGTCCTCACCGCCGCCCTCAACGAGCCGGGTACCGCGTTGCCGGACCGTCCGTCGACCACGTTCGCCAACGGACGGTTGTCGGGCACCAAGGTCGGCGTCGGCTATGCCGGACAAGCGGATTGGATCCTCGTCACCGCCGACAGCGCGGTGGTCGTGGTGTCGTCGAAGGCCAACGGGGTCGAGGTGGTTCAAACCCCGACCTCGAATGACTCCGAGGAGTACACGGTCACGTTCGCCGACGTCGCGGTTGCAGACTCCGACGTTTTGGCGGGCGCGACGGCTTCCCGGGTCAACCAGTTGGTGCTGGCCGCCATCGGCGCCTACGCCGACGGGCTGGTGGCCGGGGCGCTGCGGCTGACCGCCGACTACGTGGCCAACCGCAAGCAGTTCGGCAAGCCGCTGTCGACGTTCCAGACCGTGGCCGCCCAGCTCGCCGAGGTCTACATCGCCTCGCGGACCATCGGTTTGGTGGCGAAGTCGGTTGCCTGGCGGTTGTCGGAGGGCAGGGACGCCGACGACGACCTGGATGTGCTCGGCTACTGGATCACCTCCCAGGCGCCGCCGGTCATGCAGATCTGCCATCACCTGCACGGCGGGATGGGAATGGACATCACCTATCCGATGCACCGGTACTACTCCACGATCAAGGACCTGTCCCGGCTGCTGGGTGGTCCGTCTCATCGTCTCGATCTGGTGGGAGCGCAATGTTCATAGACCTGACTCCGGAGCAGCGCCAGCTGCAAGCGGAACTGCGGGAATACTTTTCGAACCTGATCTCGTCCGACGAGATGAAGGCGATGGAGCAGGACCGTCACAACGAGGCCTACCGCGCGGTGATCCGGCGGATGGGCCGCGACGGCAAGCTCGGCGTCGGATGGCCAAAGGAGTTCGGCGGCTTGGGCTTCGGCCCGATCGAGCAGTCGATCTTCGTCAACGAGGCGCACCGGGCCGACGTGCCGCTGCCCGCGGTGACGTTGCAGACGGTCGGCCCGGTTCTGCAGCAGTTCGGCAGCGACGAGCAGAAGAAGAGGTTCCTGCCGGCCATCCTGGCGGGCGAGGTGCACTTCGCGATCGGCTACACCGAGCCCGAGGCGGGCACCGACCTGGCCTCGCTGCGGACCACCGCCGTTCGCCATGGCGACGAGTACATCGTCAACGGGCAGAAGATCTTCACCACCGGTGCCCACGACGCGGACTACATCTGGCTGGCCTGCCGCACCGACCCGGAAGCCGTGAAGCACAAGGGTATTTCGATCCTGATCGTCGACACCAAGGATCCCGGTTACTCCTGGACTCCGATCATCCTGTCCGACGGCGCGCACCACACCAACGCCACCTACTACAACGACGTACGGGTGCCCGCGGAAATGTTGGTCGGCGAGGAGAACGGCGGATGGCGGCTGATCACCACCCAGCTCAACAACGAGCGGGTCATGCTGGGCCCGGCGGGCCGCACCGCCGGCATCTACGACCGGGTGCACGCCTGGGCGTCCAAGCCGGGCAGTGACGGCGTCACGCCGATCGACCACCAGGACGTCAAGCGGGCGCTCGGTGAGATCCACGCGATGTGGCGGATCAACGAGCTGCTCAACTGGCAGGTGGCCGCCGCGGGCGAGGACATCAACGTGGCCGACGCCGCGTCGACGAAAGTCTTTGGCACCGAGCGCATCCAGTACATCGGCCGGCTCGCCGAGGAAATCGTCGGCAAGTACGGCAACCCCGCCGATTCCGACACCGCCGACCTGCTCAACTGGCTGGACTCCCAGACCAAGCGCAACCTGGTCATCACCTTCGGCGGGGGCGTGAACGAAGTGATGCGCGAGATGATCGCCGCGTCCGGCCTCAAGGTGCCGAGGGTGCCTCGATGACGGATATCAAAGAAGCGGTCGCGGAAATCACCGCCACCGTCGTCGCTAAGCCGCGGGATGCCCGGGATCCGGTGAACCAGCCGACGATCAACAACTGGGTCGAGGCGCTCGGCGATGCCAACCCGATCTACGTCGACGAGGCCGCCGCCAAGGCCGCCGGTCATCCCGGCATCGTCGCACCGCCGGCCATGATTCAGGTGTGGACCATGTTCGGACTGGGTGGGGAACGACCGACCGACGACCCCATGGGCCCGATCATGAAGCTGTTCGACGACGCGGGCTACATCGGGGTGGTCGCGACCAACTGCGAGCAGACCTATCACCGGTATCTGCGTCCGGGCGAGCAGGTCACCGTCCACTCCGAGATGCGCGACGTAGTCGGCCCCAAGCAGACCGGGCTCGGCGAGGGCTGGTTCATCAACCAGCACATCACCTGGCGGGTCGGCGACGAGGACGTCGCCGAAATGGCTTGGCGCATCCTGAAGTTCAGACCACGCGAGGATTCCGGCACCGCCGGCTCCGTTCCGCAGGACCTGGACGCCGATGCCATGATGCGTCCCGCGGTGTCGCGCGACACCGCCTTCTTCTGGGAGGGCGTCAAAGCGCACGAACTGCGGATCCAGCGCCTCGCCGACGGCACCCTCCAGCACCCGCCGGTGCCGGCGGTGTGGCAGGACAAGGCCGAGCCCATCGACTACGCGGTGGCCAGCGGTCGCGGCACGGTGTTCAGCTTCGTGGTGCACCACGCGCCGAAGGTGCCCGGTCGCACACTGCCGTTCGTGATCGCACTGATCGAATTGGATGAGGGCGTTCGGATGCTCGGCGAGCTACGCAACGTCGACCACGCCGAGATCAAGATCGGAATGCCGGTCCGCGCAACCTATATCGACTTCCCGGCCGGTGAGTCCGGCCCGGAGTGGAGCCTCTACGCCTGGGAGCCGGACGCATGAGCGCACCTGCTGTGGAAGTAGGCACCGTTCTGCCCGAGCTCAAGCTGGAGGGCACGCCGACGTTCATCATCTCGACGGCCCTGGCCACCAGGGACTTTCAGGACGTGCACCATGACCGGGACCTGGCCCAGGCCAAGGGTTCCAAGGACATCTTCGTCAACATCCTCACCGACACCGGCCTGGTGCAGCGCTACGTCACCGACTGGGCCGGCCCGACGGCGCGGATCAAGTCGATCGGGCTGCGGCTCGGCGTGCCGTGGTACGCCTACGACACCGTCACCTTCTCCGGTGAGGTGACCGCCATCGACGACGGCCTGATCACGCTGAAGGTGTTCGGCCGCAATAGCCTTGGTGATCACGTCATCGCGAACGTGACGCTCACGATCGGGGGTTCGTAGATGTTGTCGGGTAAGGCTGCGATCGTCGGCATCGGCGCCACCGACTTCTCCAAGGACTCCGGACGCAGCGAGCTGCGGCTGGCGGCCGAGGCGGTGCTGGATGCGCTGGACGACGCGGGGCTGAGCCCCTCGGACGTCGACGGGCTGACCACGTTCACGATGGACACCAACAACGAGACCGCGGTGGCGCGTGCGGCCGGCATCGGTGACCTGAAGTTCTTCTCGCAGATCGGGTACGGCGGCGGTGCCGCGTGCGCGACCGTCCAGCAGGCGGCGATCGCCGTGGCCACGGGGGTGGCCGAGGTCGTCGTCGCGTACCGGGCGTTCAACGAGCGTTCGGGCATGCGGTTCGGTCAGGTGCAGACCCGACTGGTGGGAAACGCCGGCGCGCAAGCTGATTCGACGGCGGCGGACAACTCGTTCTCCTACCCGCACGGGCTGTCCACGCCGGCCGCACAGGTCGCCATGATCGCCCAGCGATATATGCATCTGTCCGGTGCGACCAGCCGGGACTTCGGTGCGATTTCGGTGGCCGACCGCAAGCATGCGGCCAAGAACCCGAAGGCGTATTTCTACGAGAAGCCGATAACCATTGAGGACCACCAGAATTCGCGGTGGATCGCCGAGCCGCTGCGGCTGCTGGATTGCTGCCAGGAGACCGACGGCGCGGTCGCTATCGTCGTGACATCGCCGGAGCGGGCGAAGGATCTCAAGCAGCGACCGGCGATCATCGAGGCGGCGGCCCAGGGCTCCAGTCCCGACCAGTACACGATGGTCAGCTACTACCGGCCCGAGCTCGGCCTGCCCGAGATGGGTGTGGTGGGCCAGCAGCTCTGGGGGCAGTCGGGGTTGAAGCCGACCGACATCCAGACCGCGATCCTTTACGACCACTTCACGCCGTTCACCCTGATTCAGTTGGAAGAGTTGGGATTCTGCGGCAAGGGCGAGGCCAAGGACTTCATCGCCGACGGTGCCATCGAGATCGGTGGGCGACTGCCGATCAACACCCACGGTGGCCAACTCGGCGAGGCCTACATCCACGGGATGAACGGCATCGCCGAGGGTGTGCGGCAGCTGCGGGGCACCTCGGTCAACCCGGTGCCGGACGTCGAGCACGTCCTCGTCACCGCCGGAACCGGTGTGCCCACCTCGGGCCTGATCCTGGGCTAGGGGCCTAACGCCGCGCGAGTGTGCGGCTAGCCCCTCTCCCGGCGAGCAGGCCCGTCGAGCGTGAAGTTAGTTGCGCACTCGCGGCCGAGCGTGAAACTAACTGCACATTGGACGAGTGAAGTGACGGTGCGAGCGACTCGTGCGACGCTGCCGCCATGGGAGAGCCGTTCCTCGGCAGTGAAGCCGTTGCTCGAGGCACACTGACCAGAGGCCGGCTGAGCACGGGCTATGTGCGGCTTTTCCGAGATGTTTACGTGAGGCGGGATGCGGACATCACTGCGGCCATGCGAGCGAGAGCCGGCTGGTTGTGGTCCGGGCGCCAGGGCGTGGTCGCCGGGTTCGCCGCCGCGGCGCTACACGGGAGCAAATGGGTCGACAGCTTGACGGTGGTGGACCTCATCCACGACAACCGCCATCCCCAGGCTGGAATCAGAGCACACGGCGACCGGATCGAGGACGACGAGATCTCCGTTATAGGAGGAATCCCGCTGACCTCGGCAGCCAGGACAGCCCTCGATATCGGCTGCTGGTATTCGACTACAGCGGCGGTTGCCGGCATCGACGCGTTGGCCCGCGCAACGGGAATCAAGGCGGCCGACGTCGATTTGCTTGCGCAAAGGTACTCGCGCCGCCGGGGCATCGTGCAGGCGCGCAAGGCCATCGCACTATTCGACAGTGGGGCGCAGTCTCCGAAGGAGTCGTGGCTGCGGATTGTGCTGGTACAAGCGGGCTTACCGCCACCGCAGACGCAGATCCCGATCAGCGATGAGTCTGGCGATCTTGTGGCCTATCTCGACATGGGTTGGGAAGAACTAAAGGTCGCGGTCGAGTATGACGGTGATCATCATCGGACGAATCGGCGTCAGTATGGATGGGATATTCGTCGCTCAGAAATGCTGCAGCGACGCGGTTGGATTGTGGTGAGGGTGGTCGCGGGCGACCGGCCAGCCGACATCATTCGCCGGGTGCAAGCGGCTCGCGCTCTGCGAGCGTGAAGTTAGTTTCACGCTCGCCGCCGAACGTGAAAATAGTTTCACACTCGGCGAGAGAAGACCGGCGCTCGGCGAGAGAAGCGCAGAAGGCGTTACGCGGGGATCAGTTCGACGCCCGACAGCACGACGGCGTTGTCGCGCGAGGGCGCGACGACGCTGGCCAGGAAGCGGCCGTTGTCCTTCCAGATGCCGACCTTCAGCGTTTCGCCGGGGAAAGCCACCCCGGCGAAACGTGCGCCGTAGGCTGCCACCGCTCCGGTATCGCCGTCGAGCAGCGCATCGGTGATCGCCTTGCAGGTCATGCCGTAGGTGCACAGCCCGTGCAGGATGGGCTGGGAAAACCCTGCGGCAGCGGCGAATTCGGGATCGGAGTGCAGCGGATTGCGGTCGCCGCACAGCCGGTAGAGCAGCGCCTGCTGCGGCAGAATCGGCACGTCGACCTCGAGATCGGGGGCACGGTCGGGCGCGCCGTCCGACGTCGATGGCCCACGCTCGCCGCCGAATCCGCCTTCGCCGCGGGCGAAGATGGACCGGCGCTGCGTCCACAGCAGCGTGCCGTCCGGCGCGGTCACCGTCGTCTCGCTCCAGATGACGGCGGCCTTGCCCTTGTCCCAGATGTCCGTGAACCGGGTGACGGCCTTGGCCGAGCCCGACGGCGGCAGCGGGGCGGGCGCCTCGACCCGCTCGCTGGCGTGCAGCACCTTGCTCAGCTCGATGTCGATGCCGGGGAACTTGACGGTCGGCGGCTTCGTGACGTGGAAGGTGGCGGCGACGTTGCCGAACGTCGGCAGCACCTGCGGGGTGTCGTCGATCAGGTAGCGCAGCTCGCGCGGGTCCACCGGATCGGCACCGGCACCCAGCCCGAGGTGGTAGAGCTGCACATCGCTGCTGGCCCAAGAGAATTCGATGGGATCCAGCTCGGCATTCAGCGCGACGTCTACGTCGATGGGCATCTCAGCGCTCCTCCGCAATGTGCAACGCCGCCAGGTAGCCGAACGTCATGGCCGGTCCGATGGTGCCACCCGGACCGGGGTACGTGTGGCCCATCACCGGAGCACTGACATTGCCCGCGGCGTAGAGGCCTTCGATGATACTGCCGTCGTCGCGCAGCGCCCGGCCGTGGATGTCGGTGCGGATGCCACCCTTGGTGCCCAGATCACCGGGCACCATCTTGGCCGCGTAGTACGGCGCGTGACTGATCTCGCCGAGGTTGGGGTTGGGCTTGTTGGTCGGGTCGCCGTAGTACTTGTCGTAGGCGCTCTCGCCGCGCTGGAAGTCGGCGTCGATGCCGGAGCGGGCGAAGCCGTTGAAACGTTCCACGGTTGCGGTGAATTCGTTCACCGGAAGGCCGGCCTTCTGCGCCAGCTCCGCAAGGGTGTCGGCGGTGATGATGACGCCCGATTCCAGCCACTTGCGCGGAATGCGTTGTCCGGGCTGCAATCCCGCGAAGATGTAGCGGTCCCGGTACTGCTGGTCGAACACCAGCCAGGCGGGGATGTTCTCGCCCGGTCCCGGGCCCTGACCGTATTCGCCGCCGTACATGTGATGGCACGCCTCGACGTAGGGCATCGACTCGTTCATGAACCGCTTGCCCGACATGTTGACGATGATCGACCCCGGCGAATTGCGCTCGGACAACGCGAACCAGGGCGCCCCCACCAGCGGGACGGTCGGCCCCCACCAGGCGTCTTCCATGATGTCCAGTGCGGCGCCGAGCTTTTCGCCCGCCAGAATCCCGTCGCCGGTGTTGGCCACTGCGCCGACGGTCCACTCGGTGGTGATCGGTGCGCGCTGGTATTTCACCCGCATCTGTTCGTTGTGCTCGAACCCGCCCGACGCCAGGATCACACCGCGCCGCGCCCGGATCAGCCGGGGCTCACCCGATTCGGCATCGCCGGCGCCGCGCACGTAGACACCACGCACCACCCCTTCTTCGACGTAGAGGTCGGTGAGCGCGGTGTTGAGCACGACCGGAACCCCGGCCCGCTGCAACCCGATCCGCAGCGGCCCGATCAACGCCCGGCCCATGCCGACGAGGTTCTTGCCTGTCGCCTTGGCCCACATGGTGCGCGCCCCGACTTTCAGGCTGCGCAGCACACCGCGCGGGTGACGCTTGAGCTGGTTCAGCCGCACGTAATCCTGTTGCATCACCACGACGTTGAGCGGGACCTTGCCGTAGGCCGGCTCCAGGCCGGCTTCGTCGGCACCGAGCTTGCGGGCGTTGAACGGCTTCGGCTCGATCGATCGGCCCTCCGCGCGGCCGCCCGGCGACTCGGGGTAGTAGTCGGAGTACTTCGGCACCCAGCACATCTTCAGCGGGGTGTGCTTCAGCACAAACGACAGCATCTCGGGGCCGCGCTCGAGATAGGTATCGATGCGCTCCGGCTCGACGACGTTGCCGACGATCCCGTGCAGATAGGTGCGGGCGGCCTCGGCGGTATCGCGGACCCCGTCACGCTTGAGGACTTCGTTATTTGGGATCCAAACGCCGCCGCCTGAGCGTGCGGTCGAACCGCCGAAGTGTGGGGCCTTCTCGATGACTATGGTGGAAAGACCCCGGTGAGCGGCGGTAAGGGCGGCCACCATGCCGGCCCCGCCGCTCCCGACCACGACGACGTCGTACTCCTGCGCTGACATGTAGAACACGTTATAGAATTGCCCCGGGCGGCCGCTACTGGCCCGGTCGACCGTACGAGGAGACGTGAAAAAATGCTCAGTGTTGCCACGCGCGACGAGCTAGCTGCCGACTTGGCGCAAGCCGAGCGGAGCGGCGAGCCGATCGCCCCGCTTACCGCCGCCTACCCGGACATCGACGTCGTCGACGCCTACGAGATTCAGCTGATCAACATCCGCCAGAGAGTCGCGGAAGGGGCCCGGGTGCTGGGCCACAAGGTCGGGCTGTCGTCGTTGGCGATCCAGCAAATGATGGGCGTCGACGAGCCGGACTACGGACATCTGCTCGACGAGATGCAGCTGTTCGAGGACACCCCGGTCAAGGCGAACCGCTACCTGTATCCCCGGGTCGAGGTCGAAGTCGGGTTCGTCCTGAACGCGGACCTGCCGGGAGCCGGCTGCACCGAGGACGACGTGCTGGCTGCCACCGAGGCGCTCGTCCCCTCGATCGAGCTTATCGACACCCGGATCACGGACTGGAAGATCGAACTCTGCGACACCATCGCCGACAATGCGTCGTCGGCGGGTTTCGTGCTCGGTGAGGCGCGCGTTTCCCCCCGTGACATCGACGTCAAGGGGATCGACGCCGTGTTGCGTTGCAACGACGAGGTCGTCGCGGAAGGCCGTACCGACGCGGTGCTGGGCAATCCGGTTACCGCGGTGGCCTGGCTGGCCCGCAAGGTGGACGGCTTCGGTGTCCGCCTGCGCAAAGGCGACGTGGTACTGCCCGGATCGTGCACGCGGGCGATCGACGCACACCCCGGTGACAACTTCGTCGCCGACTTCGCGGGCCTCGGTTCCGTGCGTTTATCGTTCGAATAAGCTCGAATTAAATCGTCTAACTTAAATCTCAAAAGCTTCGAAAAGGGGCATCATGCCGACTAAGGCGAGTGTGGCCATTGTCGGGTCGGGGAATATCAGCACTGACCTGCTCTACAAGTTGTTGCGTTCGGATTGGCTGGAACCGC
>NZ_MBEI01000049.1 GCF_001953985.1 Mycobacterium colombiense | reverse complement strand
GGGACCGACCGGCGAGCGCGCCGACTGGTGGTGGTATACACCCTTCCAACCCCAACCACCACCGACAAACAACTAGCGCCCCTACGGGCAACGCATCGCATCTCAAACACATTGGGGTACAAAGTAATTAGTTCACCCTACCCGCTAGCCCTGCGTCGCGGAAATCGGGGTCGACAGCCCAACCCGCACCGCCGCCACTGACCGTTGGAGGCCGTCCGCCCCCTCAGCCCGCAGGCCCCAGCATCTTCTTCCAGCCCTCGTCGCCGATATTGGCCGAATTCTCAACCGAATACACCACACCGTCGGGCCCCACGACCATGCCGCTGCGCACGTCGTAGAGCGCTGTGGGCGGCGCGCTGGGGGTGTACGTGCACGGGTTCGGCTGCTGCCCATTGCACAACACGGTGCCCGATCCCGGCCGCTGCAGCGGATCGCTGATCGGCGGTGGTGTGCCGGGCAGCTGGTTGGCGGGCAACGGATTGAGGCCGTTGTTGACCGACGGTGCCGGGATCACCAGGCCCGGCTTCACGGGCTGGTCACACCGCGCGCTCGGTGCGGGGCAGGTCAATATCTGATCGGGGTCGCCGTACCAGGGGTTGGTGCCGGCGGGCACGTAGGGTTCGGTGCTGCGGCACTCCCGCGGCGTCGCCGCCCGCTTGCCCGGTGCATCCACGCACGGGTAATTGCGGGCTCCGCGAACGACATTCGTCGCATCCATCGGGATCTTGCAGTAGGTGCCGGCCGGCAGCGGCGCGGTGCTGGTATCCGCCGGCGCGCGCCACTGCGACGCCGGCAGGAAACCGGTAAGGCACGGTGGTGGCTGGTTGAGCGATATGGCGCCGACACCGAGCCCGGCCTGGCCCGGCGATTGCGCGGTCACCGACTGGGCGATCGCCCCCGACTGCGGCAGGAACACCAGCGCCTGCTCGACGCCGTTGTGATAGCGCTTGAGCATGTCGATCACGACCTCGAGATTGGCCAGCGTCTGCGGCAACGATTCCCGCACCCCGCCGAAGGTGGCGTTCACCTGCGCGGCCGTCGGCGCCGCGTTGGCCAGAATGCTGCGCACCAAGCGATCTTGCTGCGCCGTCTGCGCGGCCAAGGTGTTCAGGTTGGCGGCCCAACGCCCAATCGTGTCAGCGGAATCCGCCTGACTGTCGATGATGGGCGCCGAACGTCCGATGATGTCGTCGACGTCGCCGATGCTGCCCCGGAAGTCGTGCGCGATCGCCTGGGTGGCATCCACCAGGCGCCGAAGCGACGGCCCCAGCCCGCCGACGGCCTGCGACGCCTCGTAGAGCAGCGACGCGACCTTGTCTTTGGGCAGCACCACCAATCCACGGTTGGCGGCATCCAGTGCGGGACCGATCTGGCTGGGCACCGTGCTCTTGCGGATCGTCTGGCCATCCCCCAGGTACGGACCGCCGTTGGCGGTCGATACCAGGTCGACGTACTGCTCGCCCACCGCGGATACCGAATGCACATTGGCCGCCGCGTCGGCCGGTATCTGATAGGCGTCCTCGATACTCATCGTCGCGCGGGCGCCGCGCTCGGTCGGTTCGACACCGGTGACCTTGCCGATCGTGATTCCCCGATAGGTGACATTGGCCGTTCGATACAGGCCCCCGGACTGCGGCAGCTCGGCATAGAGGGTGTAACGACCGACGCCGACCAGGCTCGGTATCCGCAGGTAGTACCAGCCAAGTACCACCACCGCGGCCACCGCGACGGCCGTCAGCAGCACCAGCTGGGTTTTGATCATGCGGGGCAACATCTTTCATTCACCCCTTTCCACCAGCGGCCCGCCGGGGGCGTCGTTCGGGTTCGGCGTGTAGCGGACATCCGGGATCATGGTGTTCGGATCCCGTCCCCACGACTGCTCGAGCGCGCGCAATGCGCCCGAAAGTCCGGTACCGGTGAGCATCGTGTTGTCGATCATGGACAGTGTCAGGTCGAGCGCGGCGGAGACGTTGACGTAGTCACCGCGGATCACCTGGTTGACGTCGTCGATGTTGAACGGCGCGGTGAAACCCAATTTCAGCGCGCCGGCCACGAACGGGGAGGCCGGGACGAGTTGGCCCAACGGTCGTTGCAGCGAGAGCAGGCTCCGGTAGAGGTTGAGCCGGGTATCGGCCAGCGCCCGGTTGGCGGCGCTGCTGAACCGGCCCAGGGATTCGGTGGCGTCGGCGAACAGTTCACGGGTATCGGCGAAATGCTGGATCAGCGGCGGGATTTCGGTCAGGACCCGGTCCAGCGTGTCCCTGCGGTTTGCGAAGATGGTCAGGAGTTCGTTGCTCGAATCGATCGCACCGGTGAGGTCATCGCGTTGGCGGCTCAATTCGGTGATGAAAGTGTCCAGCCGCCCGAGGAATTCGCGGATCTGCTCGGCGTGACCGTCGAGGATGTTGACGACCTCGGTCTGGATCGCGTCGAGGTTCGCGATGCCGCCGCCATTGAGGATCACCGCGACGCTGGCCAGCGTCCGCTCGACGGTGGGATAGGCCGAGGAATCCCTCAGGGGGATCGTGTCGCCACTCTTCAGGCGTTGCGCGGACGGGTTTTTCGGCGCGGCCAGCTCGATGTGCTGGGTGCCCAGCAGGCTGGTCTGGCCGATCTTCGCGGTCGCATTCACCGGGAGCTGCACGCCGGGATCGAGATCCAGCCGCAGCGTCGCGATCCAGTTCTTCAGGGTGATGGCGCGCACCGTGCCGACCCATACGTCGGCGACCCTGACGCGGCTGTTGGTGTTCAACGCCAGCGTGTCCGGCATCTGCACGTAGATCGTCATGTGATCGGCACCGGTGCCGTGGCCGACCGGCAGCGGCACGTCGGCGATGCCCCGCCAATTGCAGGACGTCAACATCGCCGCGGTCAGCAGGACCACCAATGCGCGGCGGGCGGCCCCGATCGTCCGGCGCGTCACTGGCCCGGTCCCGGCCGTGCGGGCTGCGAAAACCACGGCGGGGCCGCCGGATTCGACTCATCGTAGGCGTTCGGCGGTCCGGCAGAGGTGGTCCCCGGCGGGGGTGGTGCGGCGTCTTGGCCGCCCATCAGCTCGGTCAGCGATTCGGGCGTGAGCATGTCGGCGGTGAACGGCTGGACCTGCGTGCCCTGCATCCCGGGCGCGACCACCCACCCCGGCTCGTGGTTGCCATGCGAGAAGGGCGTGTCGCGCGAAAAGATCCCCGGGACGGTGGTGTCTTTGTATCCGGGCGGCGGTTGCAGCCGCGCTTCGGAATACGCCACTTCCTTGGGCAGGGTGGCGGCGGAGTTGAACAGGTTCAGGCTGGCCGGTGGGTAGTTGAACTTGATGGCGTCGAGCACCGGGGCCAGATACTGCGCGCACAGTTCGGCCGAATCCTGATAGCCCAGCCGGCTACCGGCCTGGATGGCGCTGCACAGGAAGTGGATGGGGTTGGCGAAGTTGGGAAACACGAACAAGCCCACCAGTGAGCTGTGTGCGGGCTGGTAGAGGTTGTTGAAGTTGCCGGCAAACGTGGGCAGCACGTGTAGGGCGGTTTCCAGGCCATTCCGCGGCTCGGGTTGCAGGATCGTGGTGGTCACGTCGCCGAGGTTGTCGACATCATGGGTCAGGGCGGACCCGTTGTCGTTGAGGAACTTTCGGGCCGCATCGAGTACGTCGTCGAGGTGGGTGATGGTGTCAGCCACCTGGTGATCGGATTTGGTGAACCAGTCGGTGAACTGGGCCAGGTTGTCGTTGAGCGCGACGAACTGTTGCTTGTGCTGATAGAGCGCGGTGACGAACTCGGCCAGGCTCTTGGTGATGGCGACGAAGTCCCCTCGGCCCTCGTTGAGCGCGGTCAGTGCCTGCGACAAGCTGTTCAGGGTGTCGTTGACCTGCTTGCCCTTGCCGGCCAGGTTGTCGGCGGCCGATTCGATGACGTCGCCGAACGGCCCCGCCGGCTGCCGGGGTGTCGGGCCGAGCTGCCGCAGGATCCCGTTGATGGAGTCGCGCAGCTGATCCCACTCGACGGGCACCTGGGTGCGCTCGATCGGGATGACGTCGCCGTCGTGCAGGACCGGGCCGCCGGTATACGGCGGTGACAACTGGATGGTGCGCGAGGCCACCAGGCTGGGGTTGAGGACCGACGCGGTGGCCTTTGCGGGCACCCGGTATTTGTTGTTGTAGTGCAACGTGACTCGCATCTTGTCCCCAGCCGGCTCGATCTTGTCGATCGAACCGACCCGCACTCCCATGATCTGAACCCTGTCGCCCGGGTAGAGCGCGAGGGTCTCGGAGAAGTACGCGACGACGGTGGTCGTGGTGAGTTTTCGGTAGATCTGAACTCCGGCGGCGGCCGCGATGAAGACGAAGACCGCCGCCAGCGCCGCGACCACCAACACGCGGGCCGACACCTTGGGCAAGCGCAGGTTGTGGATGTCGAAGATGGTGCTCATCGGTCGCTACCCCCTCGGTCCTGTCGGGCCGGCCGGCCGCAGGTTCTCGGTACGTGCGCCCGGTGGGGCGTGCGCCGGGAGCGGCACCGGGGTGCCGGGAACGTCAGGCGGGGCCTCACCCGGGCGACCCGCGCTCGGGACGCCGGGGGTCGGCGGCGGCCCGTCGGGGTTGGGCTGCGACGCCTCGACGTCGAGCGGGGCTGGGAAACCGCCGGACACCGGGCCGAAGGGGCCTTGATCGGAAAGCGCGCACGGCAATGGATTTCCGGGCCGCGGCGGGGCGTCGGCGGCCGAGGTGTACGAACACGGCGATCCCGGCGGGACGGCCGGCCCAGGGTGGTCCGGGGTGCCCTCCAGCACCGGCGGCGCGGGCGGTGGTGCGCCATTGGGCAGCCGGGTGCCGTTGGGGTCGGGCCAGCGGAACGCCGGCAGTCCGGCGCTGCGCCAGAAGTTCTCCGGGTCGATGCCCCGCTTCTTGAATGCCGCGTCGACCCACGGCTGAAGGACTTGGTAGGGAAGCAGATTCGCCACGATCGCCTTGAAGAACGGTCCGGACGCGACCGCTTCGGTCAGGGATGCGGTGTACCTGCTGACCAGCACCAGCACATCGGAAAGCTCCTTCTTGCGCTTGACCAGCTCGTCGCTGACCGTGCCCAATTCCTGTAGCACATGGTGCGCGTTGGGGTTCTCCTTGATGAATCCGGACACCTGCGTCGACACCGCCGACACGTTGCTCAGCAGAATGCTCAGCGCCTGGCTGCGCTGCCGGAACGCGGTCAGCAGGGTGTTGGCGTTGACCAGGAGGCCGTCGACCTGTGGGCTTCGGTCGCCGAGCACCCGGGTGATCTTGTCGGCGTTCGTCAGCAGTTGCTTGATCTGGTCGTCGCGATGACCGATGGTGCCGGAGAATTTCGCCACGCCGTCGAGGGCGGCCTTCAGGTGCGGCGCGGTCTGGTCGAACGTTTCCGACAACACGTTCAGCGACCGTTTGACCACGTCGATGTTCCAGTCCGTCGCCGCCTTCGTGACATCGACGAACGCGTCGTAGATCTGGTAGGGCGTGGTGGTCTGGGCCGACGGAATTATCCCGTTGGGCCGCAATCGATCCGAGCCGCGCGGCTGGATCGCCATGTTTTTGCGGCCGAGGAAGGTATCGGTGCGGATCGCGGCACGGCTCTGCGTCCCGATCGTCTTGCCGGGCATCGAGAAGCCGACCAGGACCCGGTCGCCGCGGATCACCAGCGAGCTCACCAATCCCACGTTCACCCCGGCGATTTCCACCTTGTCGCCGACGTTGATGCCCCCGGTGTCGCCGAATTGCGCGTAGTAGGTCGGCGTGGCGAACAGCATCGGCACGCTGGTGAAGCTCTGTCCCACACCGATAATGAGCAGCGTCACCAGCGTGCCCATCAGGCCGACGCGGGTGCGGTTGAACTCCGTCAGCGTTCTCATTGCGGCGTGCACCTCCCGGTCGGCTGTCCGAAAAGCTTGATCGTGCGCACCGGACCGCCGGGCTGTAATCCATTGACTTTGATCGAGATGTCACACAGGTAGAAGTTGTAGAAGTCGCCGTAGATGCCGCCGGCCCGGCCGATGACGCGGAACGCGCCCGGCAGCTTCTCCAGCACGTTGTCCAGGGTCGGCAGGTCGTTGATGAGTGACTGCTGGATGGCCTCGAGGTGTCCGAGGGTGCCGTGTAGTGCTGGCCGGTCCTCGCTCAGCAGACCCGCGAACGTTCCGGCCGCGTCGCTGATGTGCGCCGCCGCCGCGGCCAGCGGATCGGCCCGGTTCTTCAAGCCGGTGATCAGCAGCTCCAGCTTGTCGACCGTTCGGTCGAACTCCTTCTCGTGCTTGACGGTCGTGGCCAGCACGGTGTTCAGGTTGTTGATCACCTCGCCGATCGCCTTGTCGCGGTCGGCCAGCGCCGCGGTCAGGGACGCGGTCTGGTCGAGGATGTCGCTGATGGTGGCGCCCTGTCCCTGAAACACCGTGATGATCGACTGGGCGATGCTGTTCACCTTGTTGGGGTCCAATGCCTTGAACAGCGGCCGGAATCCGCCGATCAGCGCGTCGAGGTCCAGCGCCGGCTGGGTGCGCTCGACGGGGATCTCGCCACCCGCTGGCAGCAGTCGGCCGCTCGCGCCGTGCTTGAGCTCCAGGTAGCGGTCACCGATCAGGTTGAGGTAGCGGATCGACGCGGTCGTGGCCTGGTCCAGCGGCAGCGTCCGGTCCACGTTGAACTCCACCAACACCCGTGTGTCCCCGTCGGTCAACGTCACCTTGGAGACCTTGCCCACCTCGACGCCGGACGCGCGCACGAACTGCCCGGGCCGCAGCCCGCTCGCGTCGGTGAACACCGCGGAGTACCCGGTGGTGCGATCGAACCGCACCTGACCGAACACGACGATGATCATCACGGTGAACAACGCCAGCACGGCCCAGACGACGCCGAGTTTGACTGCGGTACTGGTGATCTTCATGGGTTGATCGTGTTCTCCCCGTACTGGCGACCCCAGACGAATTCGGTGGCCAGCGGCTGGCCGACTTCGAGGTGGTTGTAGGGCGCCAGGCTGGCGCCGGTGTCCATCACCAGATACGGCGCGGGCCACAGATCCCGGGTGATCTTCTGCCAGCAGCCCGGCCGTCCGCCGGGGCCGCCGTGCGCGTTCACCCGCGGCAGATTGTCCGGGTAGACATAGGGATTGGGCGCACCGATGATCGATCCGGCCGCCGCCAATGAATAGCCGTTGCCGCCGGCCGCTTTCGCGACCTCCGGGGCGGCGTCGTGGAAATTGCGGATCATGCAGAACAATTCGGGGCTGTAGGTGTCGAGCAGGTCGGCGGTGGGCACCAGGTCAGCGGCCCCCCGCGCCAGATACGGCCCGCCGTTGGCGAAGATGTCTTCGCCGTTATGGCCCACGCCCACCGCCGCCAGCAGCGCGGCGTCCAGGTCGCCCTGTTGGCGGGTCAGGGTCCGCGCGGTGGTCACCGCGTTGCTCAGGAACTCCCACAGGTCGGGCGAGGCCTTGGTGTATACCCGGGCCAGGTCCGTCAGGCGCCGCAGGTCGTATCGGATCTGCGGCATTCGCGGATTCAACTGCGCCAGAATCTCATTGCCGTTGATGATGGAGTCGCCGAATTTGCCGCCCAGCCCGTCCAGCGCCTGCGCCAGCGCGGACAACGTCGCGTTGAGCTCGATCGGACTTACTTTCTCGGCTATCGAGGTGACCGTCTCGAACAGCGTGTTGAATTCGGTGGTCACCGACCGCGCGTCGATCACATCCTGTGGCGAGATCCGCTGCCGCGACGCGTTTTCCGGCGCCATCAACGACACGTACTTGTTGCCGAACAGCGTGGCCGCCTCGATGTTGGCCGTCACGTTCGCCGGTATCAACCTGATGTAGCGCGGATCGACATCCAACATCAGCTCGGCCGCCGGGGCGCCGTCCCGTTCGATCTCCGAGATGGCGGCCACCCGGCCGATCTCGACCCCGTTGTAGGTAACCTTGGATCCCGGATCCATCACCAGGCCCGCCCGGGTGGCGACCATCGTCAGCTCGGTCTTGGGTGTGAAGTCCCCGCGAAACTGCAGGTACACCAGCGTCAAAACCAGTCCGCAGACCAACAGCAGGATGACGCCCTCGACGTACACCCACGCGCGTCGCCCCATCCGCGGCACCGGCGTCGTCATGGCCGTTACACCGTCAGGTTGAAGTTCGGGTCGACGCCGTAGAGCGCCAACTGCGCGAGCAGGACCACGACCACCACCGACACCAGTGAGAATCGCATCGATCGACCAACCGCCTGGCCGACGCCGACCGGGCCGCCGCTGGCGGTATAGCCGTAGTAGCAATGGGTGATCATCACCACCACCGCGATGATGACGACCTCCAGCACCGACCAGCCGACGTCCTCGGGGCGCAGAAAGGTGCGGAAGTAGTGCTCGTAGGTGCCGTTCGACTGGCCGTAGAACACCGTCGTGACGACCTGGCCCGACGTGAAAGCCATGTCGAGGGCCAGGGCGTACAGCGGCACGATCACCCCGAGGCCACCCAGGATCCGGGTGGAGACCAGAAACGAAATCGATTTGATGCCCATGACTTCCAGCGCGTCGATCTCCTCGCTGATCCGCATGGCACCCAGCTGGGCGGTTGCGCCGGCACCGACCGTCGCGGCCAGCGTGACCCCGGCGACGATCGGCGCGGCGATGCGTGTGTTGGCCAGCGCGGCGAAGAATCCGGTGAACGCCTCGACGCCGATGTTGCCCAGCGACGCGAAGCCCTGGATGGCGATCAGCGATCCGCCGGACAGCGTCACGAACCCGATGATCGCGACGGTGCCGCCGACGACGGCCATCGCGCCGGTGCCCATGCCGATCTCGGCGACGAGCCGCAACGTCTCCCGTCGGTAATGGCGCAGCGCCCACCCGATCTGCCCGACGCTGATCCGGGCGAATCTCGCGAAAATGCCGATCCGCCAGAGCCTTCGGGCGGTACCGCCGCCATAGCGGTTGAGGTTGACGGCCATTCGCGGGTGGCGGGCGCGCAGTACTGCTCCGGTCGCCATGTCAGCGGCCCGTCCCGAACCGCACGCCGATTGTGGTCAGCACCACGTTGACGGCGAACAGCGCGATCACGCACAGCACCAGCGTCTCGTTGACGGCGGTCCCGACGCCCTTGGGGCCGCCCTTCGTGGTCAGCCCGCGGTAGCAGCCGACCAGCCCGGCGATCGTTCCGAAGACGGCCGACTTGACCACCGAGATGACCACCTCGGGCAGGCCGGTGATCAAGGTGAGGGTGCCTACGTAGGCGCCCGCCGAAATGTGTTGGATGAAAACACCGAACACGAATCCGCCGACCAGGCCGATGGTGATCACCGCGCCGTTGAGCAGGGTGGCGACGATCGTCGCGGCGACGACGCGGGGCACCACCAGCCGGTGGATCGGGTCGATGCCGAGCACCTCCAGAGCATCGATCTCCTCGCGGATGGTGCGCGCGCCCAGGTCGGCGCAGATGGCCGTGGATCCGGCGCCGGCGATCACCAGCACGGTGGTCAGCGGGCCCAGCTGCGTCACCGCGCCCAAAGCCGCACCGGCGCCGGAAATGTCGGCGGCGCCGAACTCCGCCAGCAGGATGTTGAGCGTGAAGATGATCAGCACGGTGAGCGGAATCGCGACCGCGAGGGTGGGCAGCAGCGAGACGCTGGTGATGAACCAGCCCTGCTCGATTGTCTCGCGCCACTGAAAGGGCCGCCGGAACAGCGCCTTGCCGGTCAGCGCGCAGGTCCGGAAGAAGCCGCCGACCGCTTCGATCCCGGGCTGGAGCTGGCCGCGGAGATACGTGGCGATCACGGTGTGGGTGCTCATCGCCGCGTCTCCCGCCGTTCGAGCGCGGCGATCATCGTGGAGTTGGCGAGTTCGAGGACGTCCCGGGCTGATTTGCCCGCTTCGGCCGCATCTCCGGCGCAGATCGCCTCGGCCAGCTTCCGGTACGCGTCCGTGCGGTTGGCCTCTGCATTCATCCCGGCGGCCAGGGCGCTCAGCGCCCGCTCATACGCCGCGCGGAAAGGGTTGTACATCAACCGGAATACGATCGAGCCGGAGCTGTCGACCATGTGGTCCCAGAATGCGAGAGTGTCACGATGCCACTCGGCCGGGCTCTGCGACGCCTCCATTCGGCGCAGCGAATCTTGGAGCAGCGCAGCCAGTTCGGGGCCGTGTTGTTCGGCCGCCAATTCCGCGACCTTCGGGCCGATGCGCAGCCTGGTCTCGAGGATGCTGCGGAAAACGCTCGCGTCGAGTTCGCCCTGTCGAAACAACAACTGGGGCAGCAGATCAAGGCCGGCGTGCTGGCGGAAATCCCGCACGGTCGTGACGCCGCCCTGGCGCACCTCGACCAGGCTGGCCGCCGAAAGCCGCTTGAGCGCCTCGCGTACGGCGGGGCGGGACACCCCGAAGACCTCCGCCAGCCTGCGCTCGCTGGGCAGCGGCGAGCCGGGCTGCATCTCGCCGCTGAGCACGTCGGTCGCGATTTGATCGAAAACCGCTTCGGGCACCGATCGGCGAATTACCGGCTGCAGCGCCATGCGGCCAGTGTGGCTGGCCAACGGCCAGTCAGGTGGTCAGACCACCGGCGTGTCGCAAATCTTTCCGAGTCTTTGCGGGGCGGCTAATTCGCCGAGCGTTGCGCCGCCACAAACAGATTCCCGGGCACGTAGTCCCGGACCTCCTCGGGCGCCGCGCGCCCGTAGCCGGCCATCAGCTCGTCGGCCGGCGTCACCGTCACGTCCCAGCCGTGCCGACCGAACCATTCGCCGACATCCTCGCGTTCCTCGAAATACCAGAGCTCGTCGGTCCGGGGCAGCTCGCGGTCCGGATCCACGCCGGCCATCAGGCCGCGGATCCGGTCCATCCGCTCACGGCGCTTGGCGCGGAACTGCGGGTCGAGGAACGTCGGGCCCAGCGCCTCCACGGCGACCCGGCTGCCGGGAACGGTCAGCCCCTGAATGCGGTCGAACAGCAGGTCCTGTGCGGCGGCGGGCAGATAGGGCATCAGCCCCTCGGCCGACCAGACGCTGGGCGCGGAGGCGTCAAAACCCGCCTGCCGCAACGCGGCCGGCCAATCCTGGCGCAGGTCCACCGGCACCGCGACCCGGTTGCAGGCGGGTTGCGCCCCGTGCTCGGCCAACGTGGCGGCCTTGAAATCCAGCACCCGGGTCTGGTCGAGCTCGTAGACCGTGATGCCCGCCGGCCAGGGCAACCGCCAGGACCGCGCGTCCAGGCCGGCCGCCAAGATCACCGCCTGGCGGATGCCCGCACCGGCGGCGTCGAGGAAGAACTTGTCGAAAAACGCTGTGCGCGAAGCCATGTAGCCGACCATCGACTGCATCTGCAGCGGCAACGTCGGTTCGGCCTCGACGACCTCGTCCGGCAGCTGGCCCCCGGAGTGCCAATTCCACACGCCGTCGCCCGCGGCGTCGAGGAACACCTGAGCGAATGGGTCTGTGATCAACGGGTTTTCGTTGCGGGTCTCCGCCGCGCGGGCCGAAGCGACCCCCAGCGCGGTGGCCCCCACGCTTTCGGTGATCTCCCAGCTGTCGTTGTCGGTCCTCGCCATCCTCAGTCCCTTCCGTTGCGCTGCGCCGCCACGAACCGCGTCTGCGGCGTGGCGTGGTCGATGTCTTGTGGTGGTCTGCGGTCGTAGCCGGCCATCAGCTCCGGCGCCGGGGTGACCGTCACGTCCCAGCCGTGCCGGGCCAGCCAGTCCCCCACGTCTTCGCGTTCCTCGAAGTACCAGAGGTCTTGCACGTCGGGAATGTCGCGGTCGGGCTCCAGTTCGGCCATCAGGTCGCGCACCCGCTGCATGGTCTGGCGCTGCCGGTCGCGGGCGCCCTCGTCGAGGAAGTCGGGGCCGGGCGCCTCCACGGCGATGCGGCTGCCCGGCGCGCCGAGAGCCTGTACCCGCTCGAACAACAGCTCCTGGGCGGCCGCCGGCAGAAACGGCAACAGCCCCTCGGCCGACCACACGCTGGGCGCTTCGGCGTCAAATCCGGCCCGCTGCAAAGCGAACGGCCAGTCGTGGCGCAGGTCGACCGGAACGCTGACCAGCTCGCAGGTTGGCTGGGCGCCCTTGTCGCGCAGCGTCGAGGCTTTGAAGTCCAGCACCCGGGGCTGGTCCAACTCGTAGACCGTGGTGCCGTCCGGCCAGGGCAGCCGCCACGCCCGCGAGTCCAGCCCCGCCGCCAGGATCACCACCTGCCGCACGCCCGCGCCGGTGGCGTCGAGGAAGAACTGGTCGAAGAAGGCCGTCCGCGCGGCCATGTAGTCGACCATGCCCTGCATCCGCGGCTTGAGGTCCGGATCGATCTCAGCGATCTGTGCGGGCAGATTGGGGGCCGCGAACCAGTCCCACATGCCTTCCCCGGCGGCCTGCAGGAACACCCGCGCGAACGGGTCGCTGATCAGCGGGTTCTCGCTTTCGGTTTCCGCGGCCCGGGCCGCCGCCACGCCGAGCGCCGTCGCCCCCACGCTCTCGGTGATCTCCCAGCTGTCGTTGTCCGTCCTGGCCACGCCGGTGCCTCCCAAATTCGCTAGCACGCCTACGTACCCGACCCTACGCGCGGCGCATGAGTGGGAGCTGTCAACGGACCGCGTATTTGAGTTAACTTGTCGGCGGACCACTTAGCAGGCCGAAAGCACGGTGTCAGCGCCGAATCCGAAGGATCGTTAGTACATGCGAGTTGAAGGGCGCGACATCGTCGTTTCCGGCAACTTGCTGCACCCGCTGACCCGGCGGACCAACGACATCCTGCGGCTGATGCTGGCCTTGCTGTTCTTGGCGGTGGTGATCACGGGTTCGGTGATCACCCGCCCGCAATGGATTGCGCTGGAGAAATCCGTTTCGCAGATCGTCGGCGTCTTGTCACCGACGCAATCCGACGTGGTGTACCTCGTGTACGGATTTGCGATCGTGGCTTTGCCATTCGTGATCCTCATCGGCCTGATCGTCGCCGGGCAGTGGAAACTGCTGGGCGCCTACGCCGCCGCGGGGTTCAGTGCGATCCTCTTGTTGTCGATCAGCGCCAGCGGCATCGCGTCACCACGATGGCACTTCGACGTTCACGATCGGCTCAGCACGGTTCCGGCGCAATTCCTCGATGACCCTCGGTGGATCGGGATGCTGGCGGCGGTGCTGACGGTCTCGGGCCCGTGGCTGCCCGCGCGCTGGCGGCGCTGGTGGTGGGCGCTGCTGCTGGCCTTCGTCCCCATCCATCTGGTGGTCAGTGCCATCGTCCCGGCGCGCTCGTTGGTGGGCCTGGCGGTGGGGTGGGTCGTCGGCGCGCTGGTGGTGCTCGTAGTCGGCACCCCCGCGCTCGAGGTGCCGCTGGAGGCCACGGTGCGTGCGCTGGCCAAAGGCGGCTTCGCCGTCTCGCGGCTCACCGTGGTCCGGCCCGCCGGACGCGGCCCCCTGATCCTGTCGGCCGACGGCGAACATCTCGGGGAGACGGCGTTGATCGAGCTGTACAGCCCCCACCAACGCAGCGGCGGCGCGCTGCGCCAGCTGTGGGGAAAGCTGCGGCTGCGCGACGCCGAGACCGCACCCCTGGTGACCTCCATGCGCCGGGCCGTGGAGCACCGCGCGTTGATGGCGATCGCCATCGGTGAGGCGGGCCTGGCCAATACGGCGACGGTCGCCGTCGCCCCGCTGAACCGGGGCTGGATGCTCTACTCGCACCGGCCCCCTGCCGGGACGCCCATCGACGAATGCGCGACGACGACCCCCGTTGGGCGGCTGTGGGAATCGCTGCGAGTCCTCAACGACCGCCAGATCGCCCACGGTGACCTGCGCAGCCACCACATCACCGTGGAGGACGACACCGTGATGTTCGGTGGGTTCGGCAACGCCGAATACGGGGCGACCGACGCCCAGCTTCAAGCCGACATCGCCCAGCTGCTGGTGACCGCCTCCGCCCTCTACGAGCCGAAGTCCGCGGTGAGCGCGGCGATCGACGTGTTCGGCAAGGACACCATTCTGAGCGCATCCCGCCGGCTCACGAAAGTCGCTGTGCCGCGATCCATTCGGCGGTCGGTACCCGACGCCGGTGCCGTCATCTCCGGCGCTCGGGCCGAGGTCAAGCGCCAGACCGGCGCCGATCAGATCAAGCCGCAGACCATCACCAGGTTCACCCGCAGCCAGATCGTCCAGCTGGTGCTCTTCGGCGCACTGGTCTATGTGGCGTACCCCTTCATCAGCACGGCACCGACGTTCTTCTCCCAGCTGAAAACCGCGAACTGGTGGTGGGCGCTGCTGGGCCTGCTGGTGTCGGCGCTGACCTACGTCGGTGCGGCCGCCGCGTTGTGGGCGTGTGCCGACGGCATGGTGAACTTCTGGACGCTGTCAATCGCCCAGGTGGCCAACACTTTTGCCGCGACCACCACCCCCGCGGGCGTCGGCGGGCTGGCGCTGAGTACCCGGTTCTTGCAGAAGAGCGGCCTGTCGGCGATGCGGGCGACCGCGGCGGTGGCACTGCAGCAGTCGGTACAGGTGATCGCGCATCTGGCGTTGCTGGTGTTGTTCAGCGCCGCGGCCGGCGCCTCGATGAACCTGCGGCATTTCGTCCCGAGCGCGACGCTGCTGTACCTGATCGCGGGGGTCGCGCTGGGCATCGTCGGCGCGTTCCTGTTCGTGCCCACGCTGCGCAAGTGGCTGGCGACCGAGGTGCGCCCGAAGCTGAACGAGGTGGTGACCGATCTGGTCAAGCTGGCCCGCGAACCGCGACGCCTGGCCCTGATCCTGCTGGGGTGTGCGGGCACCACCCTCGGCGCGGCGCTGGCGTTGTGGGCCAGCATCGAGGCCTTCGGTGGTGGAACGACTTTCGTCGCCGTCACGGTGGTCACCATGGTCGGCGGCACGCTGGCGTCCGCGGCGCCCACGCCCGGCGGTGTCGGGGCGGTCGAGGCGGCGCTGATCGGTGGCCTGGCCGCGTTCGGCGTGCCGGCGGCCGTCGGCGTGCCGTCGGTCCTGCTGTACCGGATGCTGACCTGCTGGCTACCGGTGTTCGTCGGGTGGCCGGTGATGCGGTGGCTGACCACCAACGAGATGGTCTGAGGGCCTAGTTCTCGGATTCGTTCTGCGCGACCACGAAAACCGTTGAGGTGCGCACGCTTTGGCCGACCGCAGTGGTCAAAGACACCAGGTAATAGTCCTCGGGCACCGACTGCGCGACGGTGATCGGGACGGTGACGCTGGCCGATCCGTCGGCGGCGAGTCGACCCGACGCCGGCTTCACACCGATCCCGACGTCCGACGAGACGCCCGTGATGGCGTAGCCGTCGGGGCCGTCGGTCATGCGTTGCGCGTCGAGGGTGACGGTGCCCGTGTGCCCGGGCGCGATCGTGACGACGGGTTGATCGACATTGACGGCGACCGCCGAACTGCCCGCCCCGAACGACGGCGGCGCATCCGCTTCGGCGGTGCCCCAACGCTTGTCGGGATAGGCGGCCAGCGAGAAGGCCAGCGTGCCGCCGGTGCGGATGATCGACTGGGGCAGCGAGGTGCGGTCGGTGGCCTGGCCGTCGACCTTCAGGCCGCTGATGTATTTGAGGTGGTGCGGTCCGGAGGCGCCCGGGGCGGCGATACGGATGGATTTGTCTGCGGGCAAAGCGATTTCGATGCGGTCGAATAGCGGCGCGCCCACGGTCAGGATCGGCGTTCCGGGGGTGGCCGGGTACAGGCCCAGCGCGGCCCACACGTACCAGCTGGCCAGCGACCCCAGGTCGTCGTTGCCCGGCTCGCCGTCGGCGGTGGGAGCGAAGAGCCCGCGCACCCGGTCGACCGTGCGCTGCGCCTTCCACGGTTGACCGATGTAGTTGTACAGCCACGGCACACCGAAACTCGGCTCGTTGCCGGCCCACAGGTAGGGCTGGTTGGGCCCGACGTTGAGCTTCTCGGTGAAATGGTCGAGCCGATCGGCCACGGCCGCGCGTCCGCCGAGCGCGGTCACCAGCCCCGCGACATTGTGCGGCACCGACCAGACGTACTGTTCGGCGTTGCCCTCGTCGTACCCCACCTGACCGAAGTTGTCCGGGGCCACCACGAACCCGGGACCGCGCCGGAAGTAGCCGGTCCAGCTGCGCGGCAGGATGTATCGGGTGGTCGGGTTGAACAGGTTCTGCCAGTACTGCGCCCGGTTCGCGAAGTCGGCCGCGGTCGCTGCGTCGCCCAGCGAGTCGGCGAATCGGGAAATGGCGAAGTCGTCCACCGACCACTCGAGCGTGATGGACGCGTCGGCGATCCAGCCGTTGCGGCCGAACTCCAGCGTGAACGGCGCATAGCCCAGTCGTTGGTAGGTGGCGATGCCGCGGCGCTCCACATAACCGGCCAGGCCCACACCGCCTTGCCTCGCCCCGTCCACCATGTAGCGCAACGCCGTTTTGGTGTCGAAGTCGTTGGCGCCGAAGGTATTCAGGTTCACGATCAGCGGTACCACGCTGTCCCCGCTCATCTCGCCGGTCGCGGCGTTGGCGAACGCCCACCGGGGCAGCGCGCCGCTCTGCTCGGCGTCGTTCACCAGCGATTGGGCCATGTCGCCGGCCCGCTCCGGAAACAGCAACGCCTGCAGCGCCGCCAGGCATCGGTAGGTGTCCCAGTCGGAGAAGTTGGCGTATTGCGTATGGCCGGCGGCCACCGTGTGGATGGAGCCGTCGAACCCGACGTAGCGCCCGTCGGCGTCGTTGAACATGTTGGGGTGCAACAGCGATCGATACAGGGAGGTGTAGAAGGTGGTCAGATCGTCGGCGTTGCGGCCGGCGACCGACACGCGCGACAGCGCGGCGTTCCATTCCCTCGACGCCGCCCCGCGCACGTCGTCGAAGCCCGCCGCGCCCTCGGCCGCCAGGTTCGCCCGCGCACCCTCGATGCCGACGTAGGAGATCGCGGTGCGCACCTGCAGCGTCGAGCCGGGCGGGAACTCCACATACCCACCGCTGTACGGCGCGTTCGCGCTGCGGGCGCCGGCGTAAACCGCACTGCCGTCCCAGGATCCGTACGCGGTGAAGGGCTGGCTGAACTTCATCGCGAAGTACACGGTGTAGGCGTTCGGCTTGTCGCAGAATCCGCCGCTGGTGGCCCAGCCGGTGATGGTGGTGTTGTCCTCCCCGATCTGGATGGTCGCGCGGGAGTTGCCCGCCAGCGACGAGCCGGAGCGCACCTGGAACAGCGCGGGCCGTCCGTTGCCCGGGTAGCTGAAACGCCCGACGCCCGTGTGCGCGGTGGCGGTGAGTTCCGCCTTCACCCCGGTGCCGGGAAAGCGCACCGTGTAGTAGCCGGGCACGCCCTGCTCGGTGTCGTCGTGGGCGATCCGCTCGGTGGCGTTCCAGGGTTGCGGGCCTACTTCGCCCGTAACCGGCAGCATCGAGATGTCGCCAAAGGCAGCGCATCCCACCGAGGCGTGGGTCATGCTGAATCCGGTTGCGCCCGGGTTGTCGTAGTTGTAGCCGGCGTAGTTGCCGATGGTGTCCGGCGAGTACTGCACCATCCCGAAGGGCACGGTGGCACCCGGGAAGTTGTTGATCTCCCCGACCGTCTCGCCGCCCGTCCCGGTGCCGATGAGGGTCGCGACGTGGTCGACAGGATTGGCCACGAACACGGGCGGACCGTCGTATCCCCTCGGCGGGGCCGCCGCGACGAAGACCATGAAGACGGCCGACGCCGCGATGACCGCAATGAGGGCCCGTCGCGACCGCATACCTGTCTAATACTGGAAAACAACTGCATAACGGCGTATTCGTGTGGCGTTTTGGCCGACGAATTGGATAACGATTGGCGGACCACGGCGGAGCCGGCAAAAAGTCCAAAACATACTGGCAAAGTAGCGAGCTATTTCGGTTACTGTCATGCCCAGCACGGCTGGCGCTGGTACCGGCCCGATTTTCGGGAGATTGGATAGATGAAACATTTGACGCTAGCAACCATTTCCGTGGCGCTGAGTTTAGCGCTCGTCGGTTGCGGCCAAGGCCACAAATCCGGGGAAAAATCGTCGACGTCCACTTCGACGACGACGTCGACGGGCTCAGCAACGTCGTCGCAAACGAGCGCGCCGCCGGCGGCGAAAGCCAAATACACCATCGCCGACTACGTGAAGGACAACAACATCTCCGAAACGCCGGTGCACCACGGCGATCCGGGCCCCAACGTCGACCTGCCGGTGCCCGAGGGCTGGCAGCTCAGCCAGAGCTCGGGCACCTCCTACGGCGGCATCGTGCAGAGTCAGCCCGCCAACCCCTCGGATCCGCCCACCGTCTCGGCGCTGTTCTCCAGGCTGACCGGCAACGTCGACCCGGCCAAGCTCATCCAGTTCGCGCCGGGCGAGGTGCAGAACCTGCCCGGATACCAGGGCGGCGGTGACGGTTCCGCGTCCACGCTCGGTGGTTTCCAGGCCTGGCAGGTTGGCGGAACGTATCAGCGGGGCGGTCAGACCCGCGTCATCGCGCAGAAGACGGTGGTAATCCCCAGTCAGGGCGCGGTTTACGTGTTGCAGCTCAACGCCGACGGGCTGGAGGCCGATCAAGGCCCGTTGATGGACGCCACCAGCGTCATCGACGACAAGACCACCATCACGGGCTGAGTTTCTAGGCCTCCGACCCCGGTTGGCTCTACGGTGAACGCATGACAGAGCAGTCGTATGCGGTGGACGCCGGGCATCCACCGTCGGCGCTGATGCGTCTGGTCAATCCGGCAATGGGATTCCTGCTGCGCAGTCCGCTGGCCGGCCTCGCCCGCAATCAGTTCATGGTGTTGAGCTTCACCGGGCGCAAGACGGGACGGCCGTATTCAATTCCGTTGAGCGCCCACCTGATTGACGGCCAGCTTTACGCGCTGACCGGCAACCCGTGGAAGCAGAACTTCCGCGACGGCGGGCCGGTCCAGGTGGTGTACGACGGCAAGTCGACGCCGATGCGGGGTGAGCTGATCCGCGACCGGGGTGTCGTCTCGGATCTGTTGTTGCGCTGCGCCGAGTCCTACGGAGTTCAGCGCGCACAACGCATGATCGGGCTGAAGTTTCGCGACCGACGCATACCGACACGCGATGAGTTCGCCGAGGCGGTCGACCGGCTGCATCTGGGTGCGGTCCGGTTGAGTCCGGCGGAATAGAACCTCACCCGCTCAGCCGTTGTCGTCACCGGTGCCGGGCGGCCGCAGGTGCGCTTCACGCAGCCGCTGGTCGAAACGCGAGCGCGCGGTGATCACCTCTTTGCCCAGCGCCGCGAAGTCATCGGCGATCCGTTGGGCGAGCAGTCCGAGCTTCATGTTCCCCGACTGGGACAGCGTCTTGAGCATGTTGAACGCGGCGTCCTCGTCGATGCCGTAGATCAGCATCAGCATGCCTTTGGTGCGGTCGATCACGCCACGGCGCCCGGCGATTTCGGCGACCTTGGCGCTGATGGAGTCCTCCCTCGCGCGGGCGGGTGCCGGCGCGATTTCGATGTAGAAGCCGTGGGTGCCGACGACCTTCCCGCTGTCATCGCAGAACGGGTCGCCCACCACGAGGACGTGGTGAATCATTCCGCCGGTGTCCACGATGCGATGCCGCGTGGAGAACGCCTGACGACGCCTGATCATGTCGTTGATGCCGTCGGTCACCTGGGGACGATCAGCCGGATGCTTGTGCGACAGCACCAGCTCGGTGGTGGGTGTCACCGTGCCCGGTTCGTACCCGTGCATGCGCTGAACCTGGTCGGACCACACCCAGCGGTGGCCTTCGAAGTAGAAGCGGAACCAGCCCGCGGATTGCGGGGTGGCGCCGGCCAGCCCCCGCTCGATCGCTGCGGCTTGGCCTTCTAAATTCCAAGCCACGGTGAACGTTTCGCGTCGACGACAATGAAATTGGCGGCAGGCATCGGTAGCGATGGCACACCAATCGCTACTGCCCGGACGGGAAAACCCGTGCTGCACATGCAGGAGTGAGATACCCCCATGGGGGTTCACGTTACATTTTCTGACCAGTGGTCACGGCAGAATCAAATAAAATTGCCGAGTCGGTAAGTTCGGCCGATCAGAGCCGCCGGAGCAGTCTTTCGATCAGGGCGAGCAACTTGGCGTGGTGGGACCCGGCCCAATAGATCCGGCCGCAGTGGGTGCAGCGGCTGAAATCGTCGTAATACTCACGGGTCAGCGGCTCCAGCCGGTCGATCACCTCGTCTTTGGTCACCGGAGCCAGGGTTCCGTTGCAGCGCATGCACCGGGTGAGCGGCGCGAGCCGCCCCCGAAGGTCAAGCCGGCGGATGACCGCGATTGCCTGCTCCTCGGGGTCGTCGGGGCGAACGAACAGACCGTGGGTGATGGTGCGCCGCTTCAACAGGCCGCGGTCACGGGTCAGCAAGATGCGCCGCTGCTCGGCGCTGATGTCGGCCAGGGTCTTGTCATCGGCGTCGTTCGACCACCACACGTCGAACCCGAACAGCCGAAGCAGCCAGGCCAGCCGTCCGAGGTTGACGTCGACAACGAACCGCGGGTTGCGCAGCGGCACCGGCCGCAACCTGGCGGTTGGCCCGATGTCGAGCGCTTCGAACATCGGATAGGCGGCGATCCGGTCACCGAAGGCCGGGCGGTAATCGAACCCTCGGACCGACCCGTTCACCACGATGAGGTCGACCTCGGTGTGCGGAATCCCCATCGCCTCCAACACATCTTTGACGGTCTGGTGCGGCCGGAATGGGCGACGCACGGTGCGCCCACGCAACGGTGCCGCCAGGAAGTCATTGAGTTCGGCGTATGCCCGAACCTCGACGAAACCGGCGGGCTCGTTCATTCACACCGGCCCCGCGCCCGCGGCCGCGCGGGTCCGGCTGACGGTCGGCCGCTCGAAACCGGCGTCGATCGCGGCGCGCTGCACCGCCTCGCCGACCTTCTCGGTGCGGTCCAGCGGCACCAGGGCGATCACGCAGCCGCCGAACCCGCCGCCGGTCATCCGCGCCCCCAGCGCGCCCGCGCGCACCGCGGTGTCGGCGATCAGGTCGATGCGTCCGGTGGTGATCTCGAAATCGTCGCGCATGGAGGCGTGCGAGGCGGTGAAAATCCGCCCGGCTTCGGGGTAGTCCGAATTTTTCAGCGCCGCAACGCAGTCGATGACTCGGCGATTTTCGCTGAGCACGTGACGGGCGCGGCGGGCGTCGACGGGGTCCCGCACGGCCGACAGGTCGGCGGGCCCGCGATCGGCGGCCGCACGCAGCGACGACGCCGACATGTCGGCGGCGGCCCGCTCGCAGGACGCGCGCCGTGCCGCGTACTCGCCGCCCGCGTGGCTGTGGCGCTCCCGGGAGTCGATCAGCAGCAACGCGACGCCCGCGGACTCCGGGTCGAATACCACCGGCGTGACGGTCAGGTCGGCGAAGTCGATCAGCACCGCCGTTGTGTCCCGGCCGAAGAGCGCGGCGAACTGGTCGAGCAAACCCGTTGGCGCACCGACATACTCGTTCTCGGCCCGCTGGGCCAGTAGGGCCTGCTCCTTGACGTCGATGCGGACGCCGGCGGCCGAGGTGATCGCGCCCAGCGCCGCGCATTCCAGCGCCGCCGAGGACGACAGGCCCGATCCCATTTCCACGTCGCTGGTGATCGACATGGCGCCGCCGGGCACCGGGTGGCCGCCCTGGCGCAGCGCCCACACCACCCCGGCCACGTAGGCCGCCCAGCCGGTCACCTCACCGGGAGCGGTGCCGATCCGGACGCGCACCGGGGCATCCGCGCGGTCGCTGACCACGGTGATCGCATCGTCGTCGGCGAGCGTGAACGTCGCGACGGTGCGGCGCGGTAACGCGATGGGCAGCGCGAAACCCAGGTTGTAGTCGGTGTGTTCGCCGATCAGGTTGATCCGCCCCGGTGCGGCGTAGCGGATCGTCATCGCAGTTCCCGCAGTCGCTGGGCTACGCTTTCCGGCGTGACGTCGCCGATGAAGGCGTCCATCGCCGATTCGGACGCCGCCAGGTACTTGAGCTTGGTGGCGCTGCGCCGGATGGACATCAGTTCGACGTGGAAGTAGCCCTCGGCCTGGGCCGCGGTGTCGGCGTACTGGTGCAGCGCCGAAATGTAGGGCAGCGGCGTGGAATACATTCGGTCGAACCGCCCGAGCACGTCGAGGTAGACGCCCACGAACGCATCCATCTCGTCCTCGTCGAGTTCGGTCAGGTTGCGCACGAACCGGTTCGGGTAGATGTGCACCTCGACCGGCCAGCGCGCCGCGAACGGCACGAACGCGGTGAACAGCTCGTTGCGCGCGACGATGCGGCTGCCGTCGGCGACCTCGCGGGCCAGCAGATCGCCGAACAGGTTGCCGCCGTGCCGGTTTCGATGTCGACGAGCCTGCTCCAGCATGGTTGCGGTGCGCGGCGTCAGAAAAGGGTAGCCGTAGATCTGCCCGTGCGGATGAGTCAACGTCACCCCGATCTCCTCGCCGCGGTTCTCGAAACAGAACACCTGCTCGATGCCCGGCCTGTCCATCAGGTCGGCGGTGCGATGCCGCCACGCGTTGACGACCAGCCGAGCGTGCGCCGGCTCCAGCTGGGCGACGGACCCGGTGTGGTCGGCGGAGAAGCAGATCACCTCGCAGCGGCCGTGGGCGGGTGCGGTCACGAAGCCGTCCTGCGCGGGCACGGGCGCCGAGGCGGGCAACGACGGCAGCGCGCCGGACAGGCTGGGAAATCGGTTCTCGAACACCACGACGTCGTAGTCGGGGGCGGGCACCTCACTGGTCAGTCCGGTCGGGCCCGGGCACAGCGGGCACGCCTCCGGTGGCGGCTTGTAGGTGCGGTCCTGGCGCAGCGCCGCGACGATCACCCACTGCCCGGTGGACCGGTCGAACCGCAACTGCGACTGCGCGGCGGGATCCCGCGCCGGCAGCGGCCTGCGGTCCTGGACCGGCGCCGGACGATTCCCGGGCAGCGCGAAGAACAGCAGGTCACGACCGTCAGCCAGCTTCGCGAGCATCGGCGGAGTCACGATGTCGAAGACTAGCTTGTGCCGATATTCGGGTAACCATGTTGAGTAAGCGCAAGAGAGGCGGTCTCCGATAGCTGTTCTTTATGAACGCGCCCGCAACTGGGTGATCGGCTCCGATCCTGGCTTGCTTCGGCTGCGAATGGCCACCCGGACGACGGCCGCGCTCGGCCTTTCCCTGCTGGCGCTCTTCATCCTCACCAGGGCGACGGGACAACCGCTGACCGTCGCCCTGCTGGGCGTCGTCATCACCATGGTCGCGTCCCGCTCCGTCAACGAACCCGACCCGCACCAGCAACGGATCACGATGGCGCTGCTGCCCCTGCCCGCCGCGGTGTCCATCACCGCCGCCGCGGTGCTGGCGCCGCACACGGTGGCCAGCGACGCCGTCTTCGTGATCGTCGTATTCACCGCCGCATACATCCGGCGCTACGGGGCGCGGGGCAGGGCGCTGGGCATGGTCGCGTTCATGTCCTACTTCTTCACGCTGTATCTACACGCCCGCCTCGCGGAACTGCCCTGGATGATCGGGGCGGTCGCGGTGGGCACCGTGTGCACGTACGTGATGAGCGCCTACCTGATGCCCGATCGGCCCGAGCGGGTGCTGAATGCCACCATTCGGGCGTTGCGGGCCCGGATGGCGATCGTCCTCGACACCACCGCCGAGGCGGTGCGCACGGGCCGCCTCGACGAGCGGCGACGGCGCCGCATGCGGGCCCGCACCATCCGGCTCAACGAGACCGCCCTGATGGTGCAGAGCCAGATCGAAGATAAGGCCGACCCCGGCACCCTGTGGCCCGGCGTCACCGCCGAACAACTCGCACCCTGGCTGCTGGACGCGGAGCTGGCCATCGAATGGGTCGCCACCGCCGGCCGGCGCGCGGCCGAAATCGCTTGCGAGGACCCCGAATCCATGCCCGCCCCCACCCGGGCCGCGCTCGTCGACGCGCTCACCCAACTGTCGCGGGCCATCCGGCTTCCCGAACCCGACGGGCTGCGCCGGGCCGCCGGCCTCGCGCAGCGGCTGCTCGACGAGCGGCGCGAGCCCGCGCGCGACGACGAGGGCTGCGCGGCCGTGCGCCGCCTCGCGCTGGCGATCATCAACGCCGCGTCGGCGACTTCCGACGTGCGGGCGATCGTCGACCGGGTGGCCACCGGCCGGCCCCTCGACGACGGCGACGGCGAGCGTCCCCAGCAACCCGAGGACGCCGTCCCCGACGAGGCCGCCCAGGAAGAGGCGGCCACTGGGCTGCGGCCGACCACCCGGCAGGCCATCCAGGTATCGGTCGCCGCATCCCTGGCGATCGTCATCGGCGAGCTGGTATCGCCGGCGCGCTGGTACTGGGCGGTGATCGCGGCGTTCGTCATCTTCGCCGGCACCAACTCCTGGGGTGAAACCCTGACCAAGGGCTGGCAACGCCTGCTCGGGACGCTGCTCGGCGTGCCGTGCGGCGTGCTGGTGGCCACGCTGCTGACCGGCCACAAGACCGCCGCGCTGGCCGGCATTTTCGTGTGCCTGTTCTGCGCCTTCTACTTCATGACGGTGACGTACAGCCTGATGACCTTCTGGATCACCACGATGCTGGCGCTGCTGTACGGACTGCTCGGCCAGTTCTCGTTCGGCGTGCTGATGCTGCGCATCGAAGAGACCGCGATCGGTGCCGTCATCGGGGCGACCGTCGCGGTCGTGGTGCTGCCGACCAACACCAGAACGGCGATCCGCAGCGACACCCGCGCCTTCTTGACGAGCCTGTCCGCCCTGATCGAGATCTCCACCGCGACCATGTTCGGCGCCCAGGACAGCGCCGGCCCGTCGGAGCAGGCGCGTCAGCTCGACCGGGACCTGCAGCAGTTCCGGGTCACCGCCAAACCGTTGCTGGCCGGCGTCGCCGGACTTGCCGGCCGGCGCAGCATCCGGCGCGCGCTGCGGATCTTCACCGCCTGCGACCGCTACGGCCGAAGCCTGGCGCGCAGCGCCGAGCAGTATCGGGATCCCGTCGGGTCGCCCTCGCTGGCCTCGGAACTGGCTCATGCGTTTTCGGCGGCCGCGGCCCAGACGCAACGCAACATCGACGCCTTGCAGGAAGCGATCGAGGGCGGCCACGCGCCGACCGTGGTCTCGGCGACCGACGAACTCGACGCCGCCGAGACGGTGGCCCGGCAGCAGGACGGCAACGGCCGCGGCGCCACCAGCCCCGAAACCCGGCGCTTCCTCACCGCGGTGCACGCGCTGCGCCAGATCGAGCGCGCGGTCATCACCGCGGCCACCAATCTTGGTGGGCGCGAGAGCGTCAGGACGGCCAGCCCCGCCTCGCGCTGAAGATCTGCTAGGCGATCCAAAGGCCCGCGGCTACCATCTTGCTAACCGCCGCAGGAGTCGAGGAGAAATCCCATGCCGACACCGAACCTCCCGCCGGGCTTCGATTTCACCGACCCCGACATCTACGCGCATCGGCTCCCCGTGCAGGAATTCGCCGAACTGCGCGCCACGGAACCCATCTGGTGGAACGAGCAGCCCCTCGATCAGGGGGGCTTCGGCGACGGCGGCTACTGGGTGGTGAGCAAGCACCGCGACATCCGCGAGGTGTCGCTGCGCAGCGATGTCTTCTCGTCGGCCACCAAGTCGATCGTGCCGCGCTATCGAGAAGACTTGGCGCAGGGACAGATCGAGGCGGGGCGGGCGTCGATGATCATGATGGACGACCCCGAGCACAGTCGGCTGCGCAAGATCGTCTCGCGTGGTTTCACGCCTCGCGCGGTCGAGCGGTTGCGCGCCGAACTCACCGAACGTGCGCGATGCATCACCGCCGACGCCGCCGCGCACGGGTCGGGAGACTTCGTCCGCCAGGTGGCGTGCGAGCTGCCGCTGCAAGCCATTTCGGGCCTGCTCGGCGTACCGGCCGAGGACTACGACAAGCTGTTCGACTGGACCAACAACATGATCGGCAGCGACGACCCGGAGTTCGCCGACCATGACGCGCTGACGTCGGCCGGCGAATTGATGTGGTACGCCATGCAATTGGCGGCACGCAAGGCCGAGGACCCCGGCCCAAGAGATCGGGACATCGTCACCACGCTGATCGAGGCCGATTCCGAGGAGCAGCGACTCTCCGACGCGGAGTTCGGCATGTTCGTGGTCACGCTCGCCGTGGCCGGCAACGAGACGACCCGAAACTCGATCACGCAGGGGATGATGGCCTTCACCGACCACCCGGACCAGTGGGAGTTGTTCAAAGCACAGCGACCGAAAACCGCTGCCGACGAGATCATCCGCTGGGCCACCCCGATCACGGCGTTTCAGCGCACCGCGCTGGTGGACACCGAACTCGGCGGCGTGCACATCAAGAAGGGCCAGCGGGTGGTGCTGTTCTACCGGTCGGCGAACTTCGACGAAGAGGTCTTCGACGACCCGTTCACGTTCGACATCCTGCGCAGCCCCAACCCGCACGTCGGATTCGGCGGCACCGGAGCGCATTACTGCATCGGCGCCAACCTCGCCCGCATGACGATCGACTTGATGTTCAACGCGATCGCCGACCACATGCCCGACCTGCGCTCGGCCGGTGACCCGCAGCGGCTGCGGTCATCCTTCATCAACGGCATCAAGCACTGGCAGGTCGACTACCGGGGGGCGTGCCCGGCGGCACGCTAGCTGGGCCCGGACGGCTGCGGGCTCTGTGTATCGCGGCGTTCGCCCGTGGCGATGAAGTCCTCGATCAGCTCCACCACCTGCTCGGGCGCCTCAACCTGCGCGAAGTGACCGACATCGGGCAGCACCTCGAGCCTGGCGTCGGTGCGCGCCTCGTGCGCGGCGTAGGCGTGGTCGACAGGAATGATGCCGTCGCACTCGCCCCAGATCGCCATCACCGGTAGATCCTCGCGCAACCGGAGTCTGTTGAGCGCGCTGACCGCCTGCCCGCGGTAATCGACGACCGATCGCAGCGTCCGCAGGAACGACTGCCGTGTTTGACCATCCGACAACGACGAGTAGGCGCTCCACAGCTCGGCGCCGCGGGGCGAGCGGATGCCGGCGCCCTTCATCCAGGACCGCAGCGTGTTGCCGACGGACAACACGGGTGGCGGGGCGATGATCGGCAGCACGAACTCCGCGCCGGGCGCCGAGAGCAGCCGCAACACCCATCCCACGTCGGGCCCCAGGCCGCCGCTGCTGATCAGGATCAACCGTTGCGCGTAGTCGGGGTGCTGGTAGACGAATTGCATCGCGACGCCACCACCGAGCGAGTGACCAACGACGGTGGCACGGCTGACGCCGAGTTCGTCCAGGAAATCACGAAGCCACACCGCGAATGCGCCCAGCGAGTAGTCCGTGCGGGGTTTGGCCGACTCGCCGTGGCCGAGCAGGTCCGGGGCGATGACCCGGAACTTCTTCGACAGCGGCGGGATCACCGACCGCCAGGTCTCCGAACTGCCCGCCATGCCGTGGATGAGCAGCAGCACCTCGCCGTCACCCGCGTCGCGATAGGCGATGCGATCGCCGTGCAGTTGGAGAAACTTCACCTCATTCATGTGGGCTGTGTACCCGCTTTGGTCCTGCTCAGCAATGATCGAAGGCATGACCGAACCGGTTTCGACCCGAGTGGCCGTCTACCTCGACTTCGACAACATCGTGATCTCCCGGTACGACCAGATCCACGGGCGGAATTCGTTCCAGCGGGACAAGGCCAAGGGCCTCGAGCAGCACGCCGAGCGGCTGGACCGGGCGACGGTCGACGTCGCCGCGATTTTGGACTTCGCCTCGTCGTTCGGGACCCTGGTGCTCACCCGCGCCTACGCCGACTGGTCGGCGGATATCAACGCCGGGTATCGCGGGCAGCTGGTGGCCCGCGCGGTCGACCTGGTGCAGCTGTTCCCGGCGGCGGCCTACGGGAAGAACGGCGCGGATATCCGGTTGGCCGTGGACGCGGTCGAGGACATGTTCCGGCTGCCGGACCTGACGCATGTGGTGATCGTGGCCGGTGACTCCGACTACATCCCGTTGGCCCAGCGCTGCAAGAGGCTCGGCCGGTACGTGGTGGGCATCGGGGTGGCGGGCGCGTCGAGCCGCGCGCTCGCGGCCGCCTGCGACGAGTTCGTCATCTACGACGCGCTGCCCGGGGTGCCGGTGCCCGAACCGCCGCCGTCCGACGGGGAGGCGGACAAGCCGAAGAAACGGGCCACCCGGGCCAAGCCGGCCAAGCGGGACGAGCCCGACGAGCAGCCCGACCCGCAGGCCGCCGCCAGCGCGCTGCTGACGCGGGCGCTGCAAATCGGCCTGGAGAAAGACGACGTCGACTGGCTGCACAACTCCGCCGTGAAGGCGCAGATGAAGCGGATGGACCCGTCGTTCAGCGAAAGGTCTTTGGGATTCCGCTCATTCAGCGACTTCCTGCGTTCGCGCTCCGATGTCGTCGAGCTCGACGAGACGTCGACGACGCGGATGGTGCGGCTGCGCGCGCACGATTGAGCAGCGCCGCGCGAGTCGCCACGGCAATGCATTTTCTATTTGGTGTATGGCGTTTGCGGTCGAGGAGTGACCGATGTCGTTGACACTCTCCTGGGGCGGCCATACATTGTTTGAAAGTCGTCCGCAGCCTTGTGCGGAACCAAGGAGACCGTCATGACCGTCGGTGCCGCTCCCCCAAGCGTTTTCGAGGCAGACCTGCCGACGCTTTCGTACGACCCCGAGGAGACACCCGCGCAGGTCTATCCGCGGCTGCGGGAGGCGCAGCGGCGGGCTCCCGTCGCAATCGGACCGCACGGGCCCGAGGTGCTCTCCTACCGCCTGGTCCGTTCCGTTCTTCGGGATCCCCGGTTCCAGATCCCGCCCGGCATCAACCTGCTCGCCCAGGGCATCGACTCGGGCCCGCTGTGGGACAAGGTCGCCAACAGCCTGCTGTGCCTGGAGGGCGACGCGCACCATCGGCTGCGCAGCCTGTGCTCCAAGGCGTTCACCCCGCGGACGGTCGCACGCCTGCACGACACCATGGCCGGCGTGATGAACGAGTTGGTCGATCAGGTGGCCGATGTGGGCCGGTGCGACGTCGTCACCGCTATCGCACGCCCCTACCCGGTGCCGATCATTTGCGCGCTGCTCGGCGCACCCCGCGAGGATTGGCAACGGTTCTCGTTGTGGGCCGACGACGTGTTCAAGGCCTTCAGCTTCACCGTCGACCTCCGCGCGGTCGAGCCGGTCGTGATGCGCGCGTGGCGCGAGCTCGACGACTACGTCGACCAGATGGTCGAGCGCCGCCGGGACAGTTTGACTGACGACCTGCTTTCCGACCTGATTCGCGCAGAGGACGAGGGCGACCGGCTGGATGCCGCCGAGCTGCGCATGCTGGCCGGCGGCCTGCTGCTGGCGGGGACGGACACCACCCGCAACCAGGTGGCCGCCTCGGTGCAGGTGCTGTGCGAACACCCGGAGCAATGGGAGCTGCTGCGCCGGCGGCCCGAGCTGGCGATGCGTGCCGTCGAGGAGACGATGCGGCATTCGCCGATCGCGTGCGGAACCCTGCGCCTGGTGGTCGAGGATGCCGAGCTCGACGGCTACTCCTTCCCCGCCGGCACCGCGGTGTTGGTGAATACCTTTGCGGCCAACCGTGATCCGGCGGTGTACGACGACCCCGACCGTGTCGACATCACCCGCGACGCGGCACCACCCATCCTGACCTTTGGCGGCGGCGTGCATTACTGCCTGGGCGCCAACTTGGCCAGGCGGGAGATCGCCGAATCGCTGAACGTCCTCGCGAACCGGCTGCGAAACCCGCGCATGGCCGGACCGGCCCCGTGGAAGCCGATGGTGAGCCTGAGCGGGCCGAAGAGCCTGCCCATCGCGTTCGAACGATAGGTGTCGCCGGCGCCCGTTGTGACAAAGGCCGCCATGCGCCCGAGTCGCGGTCGCATCGGGGCGGCTTTACGCTCCTTGGTTACACGAACTTAACGGGGGTTTTCAATGCGTGCAGCCTGGGTGCATGCGACCCGGCACCGCCTGTTCAAGCGTGCCGCGGTCGCTGCGGTCGGCTGCCTGGCCGTCGCGTCCTGTTCGGAGACCGCGGCGCCGCCCCCGCTCACCCCCACCACCTCGACGTCGGCCCCGAAAACCAGTGTTCGCGCGGCTCCCCCGCCCGCCCCGATCACCGGTCCGCTGGAGAAGGACTGGAAAAGCTACGGCGGAACGGCGTATTTCGGTTGCCCGGAGAAGTTCTCGGCCGGCAAAACGGCGCTCGAGGACATCCGGCCGAAGATCTTCGACCCCAAGACCGGGCAGTACGTCGCGCCCGCGATCCCCGCGGTCCCGGCCGGGCAGAACCTCACCGGGGGCATCTGCGCGCTGACCGGCACGGCCGACGAGATGAAGGTCGTGTACGTCGTCACGACCGTCAAGCCGGCGCAGCCCCCGTCCCCCGAAGTCACCACCGCCTACGTGTTCGACTCCAAGTCGGGCCAGCAGGTGGCCACCAAGGAGCTGCTGCCGCCCGCCCCCGACCTGAAGCCGGCCGCGCCGAAGGAATGGGGGCTGGCCTCGACCGCCTCGGGGGTAGCGTGGCTCAACGCCTTCACCGACGGCCACGGCGCCGCATCGCCGCCGCGCACGGTGGTCCTGTCCGGCGGCGACCTGTCGACGGTGTGGAACGACCCGCAGCCCGGCCGGGTCTGGCAGGACGTTCTCGCGTTCCAACGCAACACCGAACCCGGAAAGACATCCGGCGCCGAGCTGCGCCGGCCCAGCGGGGAAGCGATCTACCAGGACAACGACGTGCAATCCGTCGACGCCGAACTGACCGACGGTCCAAACAAACTGGTGAAGATCACGCACTGGGATTCGTACAACCCCCCGGTGCTGTCGACGATGTTTTACGACCTCAACGCCAAGTCCATCATCAAGATCGGCGATTCCGACCGGATCTCCGGCGGCGGGCTGACCGCGGCGCTGTCCGATGGAAAACTGTTCGTCGACGGCCACGGCTCGGACACCTCCCAATTCGGCTTCGGCGTATGGAACCTGCGCAGCCAGCAGTGGGACTTCCAGAAGAGCAGAGTCGACGCCAAGAAGATGTCGATCGCCAAGCTGGCGTTTTTCGAAGACCACCTCTACATCACCGGCACCGGCGGGACATTCTCGGTAATTGCCTTGCCCGCAACCGATCCCGTCGCGCCGAACTGGTCGCTGCGCCCCTTCGAGCGCATCTCCGGATGGACCCTGGTGTGCCGCGGCGAGACGGCGCCGGGGTCCAATGGCGAGTGCAAGGAGATCGTCATGGTGCAAGACCAGGACGGCCGCTACCCCGGGCCCTGGTTCTGAGCTGGTTCGCGCTCAGGCCTGGGGTCGCTTTACCGCGGCCATTTTCCCGGAGAGCCCCATTGGCCAAAAAGGCATGATCATTCTCGAAAATGCGATAGGCCTTCTCGAATCGCGAGAGTACGTTACCGAAGTATGCAAACGGTGCGTAGCTTCTGCCGCGTCTGCACCTCGGTCTGCGGCATCCTCGTCGACGTCGACGGGGACGAGGTGATTCGTGTCCGCGGCGACCAGGACCATCCCTTCTCGCACGGCTACACCTGTCCGAAGGGTCGCGCGCTGCCGCAGCTACACCACCACCCGGACCGGCTCGAGCATCCGCGGATGCGCGTGGACGGCGGGCTGCAGGACGCCACCTGGGAGGCCTGCCTGGACGACCTGGGCACCCGGCTCAAGGGGATCATCGACCGGCACGGACCCCAGTCGGTCGCGTTCTACTTCTCCACCATGGAAAGCGCCGGCTTCCGGATGGCCGAGGCCCTGCACGCCGCGATCGGCACACCGGCCAAGTTCAGCCCGCTGACCATCGACGGCACCGCCAAACCTCTGGTCTCGGATCTGGTCGGCGGATTCATGGGCTTGTCCGGCCGAACCGACCTGGACAACGCCGACTTTCTGTTGCTCGTCGGTGTCAATCCCGTTGTGTCGCATGGCCATGCGATATCCATGCCCAACCCGACCGGCACGGTGCGCGAAATCGCCCGGCGCGGGCAGGTGTGGGTGATCGACCCGCGCCGCACCGAGACCGCGCGGCTGGCCACCGCCCACCTGGCGCCGCGACCCAGCACCGACCACGCCGTGCTGGCCTACCTGGTTCGCGAAATCCTGCGCGACGGAATGAAAACCGATGTACCGGTGCAGGGCGTCGACGCGCTGGCCGCCGCGGTGCGGCCGTTCACCCTCGAACACACCGCGCAGCTCGCCGACGTCGCCGAGGCCGACCTGGTCCGGCTGTGCGAGGCGGTGCGCGCCGCCAAGTGTGTGGCGGTCGAAACCGGCACCGGCGTCACCATGACGGCCGAGCGCGCCAACGTCACCCAGTGGCTCGCATGGGTGCTGATGATCCTCACCGGCGCGATGAACCGTCCCGGGGGCACCTGGTTCCATCCCGGATTCGCTTATCAGCTGGAAACTTTCGGCGAGTTCCTGCCCGTCACGCCGATCGAGGGGGCGTTCGGCCCCGGACCGCGCAGCCGTCCCGAGGCGCAGGCCTTCATCAACGAGTGGCCGTGCGCAGTGCTGCCCGACGAAATCGCCGCCGGCAACATCCGCGCCCTGATCAACGTGGGCGGCAGCCTGGTCACCTCGTTTCCCGAGACCGGCAAGCTGATTCCGGCCCTGCAGAACCTCGAGGTGTTCGCCACCACCGAGATCATCAACAACGAGACCACGGAGCTGGCCACGCATGTGCTGCCCACCAAGGATCCGTTGGAGCGCCCCGACATCACCATCCACGACATCCTGAGTTCTCATGTGTCGGTGCAGTACAGCCCGGCGGTCGTCGCCCCGGTCGGCGAGCGGCGCTCGATGTGGTGGGTGTTCGCCGAACTCGGTCGCCGGCTCGGTTACGACCTCGGCAACCTCGGCAATCCCGACACCAGCACCGACGACGACGTGCTGTCCGTCCTATTGGCCGGCGCGCGAACGGGTTTCGACGAGGTGGCTGCCGTGGGCTGGGCCGAGGCGCCGCACGAGCTACCGGCGGCCTGGGTCGACGACCATATCGGGCGGATGGGCGGCTGGCGGCTTGCGCCACCGCTGTTGGTCGACCAGCTCGCCGCCCTGCAACCGCCCGCGCCGCTGGTGATGGTGCCGCGCCGGCAACGCCGAAAGCTCAACGGGCAGCTCGACTTTCTCGGTGAGACCCCCGAGATCCTCATCCACCCCGACGACGGCGCCGCCGCGGGGGTCGCCAATGGCCAGAAGGTCACCGTCCGCAGCGCCAGCGGCGAACTGACCGGCATCGCGAAGGTCGACGACTCCATCCGGCGCGGCGCGGTGTCGATCCCGCATGGCCACCACGTGGCCAACGTCAACCGCCTGACCAACAAGGACGACATCGACGTGGTAACCGGCATGGTGCGCTACTCCGGCATCCCCGTCAGCCTGCACCCCGCCTAGCGAGATCCCTCAAGCATCCTCACTGGCAACGCTTTTCGCCCTGATGACGGCGAGTGCGGTGCAGACCACCAGCACCCCGGTGGCCGCGGCCTCGGCCAGCAGCGCGCTGGAGTTCACGAACTCCCGGTCCGCCAGCCCGGAGGCCCCCATCTCGTGCTTGGTGCCGTCGACCAGCAATGCCGGATACAGCCAGCACAGGACGGCGGTGACGAATGCGACCGCAGCACAGCCGCACGCGACGAGGCCGAGCCAGCGAGCTCGCGATGCGGCGAGCAACGTGGCGGCAGCCGCAATCGCGGCGATCAGCACGATCCAACCCGGCGTGCTGTCCACCATGCCACTGAGCAAGGGGCCATAGCGATCTGCATCCTCGCCGTCGTAGATGCCCAGACCATTCCACCGGATGGGAAAACCCAAGTGGCTCAAGTCGATCCAGGGCAGCAGTGTCAGCGCCGCTGACGCGATGGCCGCGACGACCGCCGCTATCGTGAATACCTTGCTACGCAGCATGTTTCCTTTCGATCGGCCGATCGGGACGAACTAGCGAGTTAACTCCGCCGAGGTCAAGGGTATCCCTCGGGGTATGGGGTGGGTGACGTCGCACGCGTTCGCGATCTTCTCAGCTTTGCTTTCCGCGCTGTGGGCCGCGGTGGGCATCGTGGTCCGCCAGCGCGCCACCCAGCGCGTTCCGGGTGATGAGGCCATGTCCGCGGCGATGGCCACGACGCTGGTCCGCCAGCCCCTGTGGTGGGCGGGGACGTTTGCCGCGGTCGCCGGCTACGTGTTTCAGGCCGTGGCGCTGGCGCACGGGTCGCTGATGCTCGTCCAGCCGCTACTGGTGTCGTCGCTCCTGTTCGCGCTGCCGTTGAGCGCGGCGCTGTGCCACCAGCGCATCAGCCCGGTGCAGTGGGGGTGGGCGATGCTGTTGACGGCCGCGCTGGCGGTCTTCCTGCTGGTGGGCGAGCCGCGCGAGGGCCACAGCCGTCCCCCGATTCCGGCGTGGACGCTGGCCCTGGCGATCACCGTGCCGTCGGTGCTCGCCTGCGTCATCGCGGCCCACCGCGCCGCCGGCCGGGTGCGGGCCTCGCTGCTGGGCGTCGCGGTGGCGATCCTGCTCGGCATGATCGCGGTCGTCACGAAGGTCTGCACCCATCGCTACTCGGTCGGCGGATGGCATGCGCTCTTGACCGTCCCCGCCCCGTACGTGCTGGTGGCGCTGGCGGTGACCGTGACCCTGGTGCAGAACTCGGCGTTTCATGCCGGTGCGCTGCAGGCGTCGGTGCCGATCATGCTGGTGGGTGAACCGATCGTCGCCGTCCTGCTCGGGGTTGTCGTGCTCGGTGAGCACCTGGCGGTGGGCGGCCTGACCGCGCTCCTGCTCGCCGTCGCGGTGGTGGCGATGGCGGCGGCGACGGTCGCCCTGGGCCGCAGCCAGGCGATCGACAACGCCGGTGCCCCGAATGAGGAACCCAGCGTGTGCCCGGGCCGGGACGAGGCCACGCTGGCGGCCGCCGGTGCGGGCGGCAGGCCGGCGGGCGGGCGCGATCGCCTCGAGTGAGGCCCGGAGCTATTTCTTGTCGCGCGGCAATCGGCAGCCGGTGTAGCCCGACACGACGAGGTTGCCGCGGTAGCCGACCTTGATGAAGATTCCGGTCGGGCCGTAGAAGCCCACGTCGTGGTTGCCGGGGTTGTCGTGCATGACCTGCACGTCGGTGGCGTCCAGCTTGGCGGCCGCCTGTTTGGCCGTCTCCTGGATGCTCGCCCACTGCTGCTCGGAGACCGCGACATTGGCGGCCACCTCATCCGGGAGGAAGTAGCCCCGCCCGTCGGTCTGATCGTAGGGCCGTTCGCAGCCCAGGCCGGAGCCCTCGTGCGGGGTCTCCCAGGTGATCGAGGGTATCAATTTGCTTGTGGCCGAGGTGATCTCGGTCATCGCGGCCTGCACCTGGGTTTGGGTGTCCTCGAACGACGGCAGCGATTTCAGCGTTGCCAGGGCCTTGGCGGCGTCGGTGGACGGGGTCGGTTCGTGGGGCTGATTCACGTGGCATCCTGTTGCGGCTAGTGCGGTGGCGGCCACGGCGGCCAAGATCAGTCCGTGGCGCCGCCGTCTCGGGGTGCTCGTTATTCGATTGTTCGTCACTTCTGCGGAACCGCCTGATCTCCCAGTCCGGCCAGCACGGCCGCAATGTTGTAGTTGGTCGTCCTGGTGCCGCCGCCGTCGGGGAAGCGGGGGTAGTCGCTGTGCCCGTGCGCGTCACCCAGGTTGAGGGTGCCACCGTGGCCGTCGGGCACCGTGGCCGCCCCGGTCGCGAGGTGAGTGAAGTTGGGGTTGGTGGCCGGATTCGGTCCGAAGTGGCCGGCGCCGCTGGCGTCGGCCGCGCCCAGGACGGTTTCGGCCAGGGTGCTCAACGGCGGCGGCAGGAAGGGCGCGACCGTGTGCGCGATGGCGGGGCCGTCGTAGGTCCACTGGATCGGGTCGTCGGGGGTTTCCATCGTGAAAACGTGGCCGGGCTGCAGGTGGAGCTGTTGCGGCGTGGACGCTTCGATGCCGGGTGATCCGTAGAACAGCGCCCGCGAGACGCCGTGATCGCCGGGCTCCTGCAGGGCCAGGCCGGTGGTCAGCGAACCGTAGGAGTGGCCGATCGCGGTGAGATCGGCCGGGCCGCCGTGGTGGGCGGCCTGGATCCCGTCGTAAAAGCCGGCCAGGTCGTGGGCACCGGCCCTGGCGATGTCGTCGTGGCTGACGCCCCAGCCGCCGGCCAGCGACTTGCCGAAGTCGTCGAAGCCGGGCACCTGCGGCGGGTCGTACCCGATCCAGGCGATCGCCGAGACGGTGTCGTGTTCGTGGCCGGGAGCCAGGCTCAGCTGTCGGAGCGCTTCGCTTCTGAGCCGGGTCGCCTCGTCCGACATGCTGCCGATGGCACCGTGCACCGTGGTGTTGAGGCCGGGCACGGTGACCGACACGTGGGTGGACGCGTCGGGATCGCCGACCGCGATCGCGGCGCGGGCCTGCTTGCCGGTTTTAGTGTCCAGCAGCATGAGTTTTCGATCCGGGCTCATCTTGACGGCCTTGTCGACGGCTTGGAGGTCGGGCAGGTATTTGGCCCCGTTGCGGGCGGCATCGTATTGGCGTTGCCACGCCTCGTATGCCAGGCGGTCGTCGAAGATCGCTCCGGGCTCGTTCGGCGGCGGAATGTTCTTGCCCTGCGCCCAATCCGGATGCTGGGCCTTGAGCGCGTCGGCCTGGGCGGCGGCAGCCTGGGCGCCGTTCAACTCGGTGGCCAGCGTGAGCCGGTTGTAATGATCCCGGTCCACCGCGGGCATCCCATTGTGGTTGCCGATGTACGGATTGTGTTGGTACTCCGCGTCTTTCTGCTCCGGTGTCAGCGAACTCCACACCTGCGCGAATTGCTTGGGGTCATCGGGCAACGGCGGCAACGGCGACAGCGGACCGTCGGCGGCCTGGATGGCTGCGGGGTCATAGCCGTCGCCGTGTAACGCTCCGAGGGCGTTCTGCAACGTGTTCGAGTAGCCGTCGCGCGTCGTCTGCAGCTGGCCCAGCGCTGCTTTGGTGTCGCGGATGGCGTCGTCCTCACACCTGGCGATGAGCGCTTCGAGCGCATCGATGTCGGCCGCCGTAAGGTTTTCGTCGTCTTCCATCTCGTCGGCTTCACCGATCAGATCGTCGAGCTCCTGCAGCTGGGCCTCCAGCGCGGCGATCTGTGCTGCCGCGGCCTTTTGCGCCTCGGCCAGCGCCGCGGCGATGCTTTCCAGGTCCGCCCCGATCTTGGGCAGCTGCAACGACTGCGCCCCAAGCGATTTCACCACCCGCTGTACCTCGTCGGAGTCATTGATCGGATGGCCGCCGTCCTGGTGGTTCCACGCCGCTTCGAATCGGATGCGGGCCTGCTCGAACGCGTTGTTGGTCTCCGCCGTGCATCGCCCCGCGCGCAGAAACGCCCCGGCCAGATTGGAGATCTGCAGCGGGCTGCCGGCTTGCAGGCTTCGGTTGATCGCCCACGGGTCGCCGCCGGCTGCGGCGATCAGCGCCGGGATGCTGAGGTAGCGAAGTTGCATGGGAGCCTCAGCCGCTCCCCCGACCGACACCCATCGGCCACCCCTTCCACGCCTGGGCAAAGATTACCGCCGCAGATTCGCCAATCAACTCAGCCGCGAGGAGGCCACCGGTGTGTTGCCGACGACGGGTCTTTCACGACCTGTCGTTTGAACTGGACCAGAAACGGCACCGGCCCGATGCTTTCGGTCTCAATATGAGACAAGATCGAGCGCGAAACCCCCCGCGGAAAGGACAACGATGCCGCCCAAGTCACCGACATCAACTCCGAAGCTGCCGCCCGCCCGGGTGGCTCGCGCGGTCGAGCGAGTCCGTCATCACGTGGGGCGTCTGTACCAGCGACTGGCACCTCCGCCGATCACGGTCATCGACATCATCTTCGGGGGCTTTCTGTCGCAGGCCATCTCCGCGTCCGCGCAGCTAGGCATCGCCGACGCGCTCGCCGCGGGTCCGCTGACCAACGAGGATTTGGCGCGTCGCATCGGAGCCGACCCGGACAGCGTGGCGCGGCTGATGCGGTTGCTGATCAGCCGCGGCGTGTTCCGCAGGCGCCGCGACGGTCGTTTCGCGCTCAACGCGCTGGCCGACACGTTGCGCACCGATTCGCCGATCTCCACGCGTGGAGTCGCCTTGCTTTACGGCTCCCCGCAACACCGGGCGAACTGGACGCGGCTCGCCGATGCGGTGCGCACCGGAGAGCCGAACCCCCCGAAAGTGTTCGGAAAAGACGTGTTCGACTATCTCCGCGACGACCCCGAGTTCGCGGAGATCTTCAACGCCGCCATGACGTCCACGTCGGCGGTGTTGGAGGCGGCGGTGGTCGCCGCATACGACTTCAGCAACTTCGGCGTCATCGCCGATATCGGAGGCGGCCACGGCCGGCTACTGTCATCGCTTCTCGCCGCCGCCCCCGACGCCCGCGGCGTGCTGTTCGACCTCCCCGAGGCGGTCGAGGGAGCGCCGCCGATATTGGCCGCGCACGGAGTCTCCGACCGAGTCACGGTTACGGGCGGATCGTTCTTCGACAGCGTGCCGTCCGCTGATGCCTATGTGATGAAGAACGTCATCCACGACTGGCCCGACGACAAAGCCATCGCGATCCTCAACACCATCAAGGCCGCGGCCCCTCCGGGTGCGAAACTGCTGCTGCTGGAGATGGTGATCCCGGATCATGACCGCGAGTTCCTCGGCCACTATGCCGATATGGAGATGCTGGTGATGGCGGGTGCACTGGAACGCAGCCTCAAGCAGTGGACCGACCTACTCGAGCGTGGCGGCTTCCGGCTGCAGCGCGTGGTGCAGACGGCAGGGCCGCTCTGCGTCATCGAAGCCGTGCCCAGCTGAACGCTGCGAGCTGACGGCCCGCCTGATTTTCGCTTGCTCGATGAGCGCCTAGCGCACCGTTGCCACACCAACCAGAGTCCGGCAACCGGCATTCAGCGGTGGCCCGTCCATCACGCCGCCGCTACACGCCAGCCAATTCCAAGTGGTTTGCCCCGCGCGCGTTTGCATGGCCGGCATGAGGGTATCGATGAAGTTATTAGACAAACGTCAAGTGGGAGGAGCGGGGCGGTGAGCATCGATACCTTGCCCGGCGTGCGGCTATCTCACGGTCGGCCCCGCTCGGTGCCCCGACTGACGCGCCGTTGGAAGCGGAGCATTCGTAGCCGTTGGTCCATCGTGGTGGGCGCTGTGTTGTTTGCTGCCGGTGCGATAGGAATGGCGGTTTGGCTGTGGGTTAAGCGGAGGCAGTTGACACGCGCGGCTAAAGCCGAAGCGGAAGCGGCATCTGCGGCAGGTACAGAACAGGCATCAGCGACAGCCGATGCGATACCGGAGCAGGCACCCTCGGCGAAATAAGACCCAAAACTCAGCGCAATCTAAGAAGGAAAGACATGTCGAAATTTCGTGACATCGTCGATGGACTGAAAAAACCGGTCAAAGCGGTGGGCGACGCCGTCAGCGGCAACCCTTTCGAGGCGTTGCAGAAGGAGGCCAGCCTCGGCCCCGTGCTGCACGCCGATGCGCTCGCCGCGCTGGAGCAGGTGCAGAGCAAGAACCCGGACCTGAAGCAGGAGCTGGATGAGTCGGCCGGCTTCGCGGTTGTGCCCTCGATCGGCCGGGCGTCGCTCGTCCTCGGCGGCGCGTATGGGATCGGCGAACTGTTCGAGGGCGAACACGTGACCGGATACGCCGCCATCGTCGAGCTGACGATCGGGGTTCAGGTCGGTGGGACGACCTTCCACGAGCTCGTCGTCTTCCACGACGAGGACACCCTCAAGAAGTTCAAAGCGGGAAAGTACGCCTTCGCGGCCGACGCGGCCGTGGAGTTGGTCAAGGCCGGAGGGCAGGCCTCGAAGGGCTTCGGTTCAGGCTCGTCCATCTACGTGTTCGACGACGGAGGCATGCTCCTCGACCTGGCGATCGGCGGGCAGAAGTTCATCTTCAGGACGGCGGCGCTCGGACGGGCGAGGACCACCGAGGGTGCGCTCGACGAAGGCACCGAGCAGGAGTCCGCCGAGACCGGGCAGCCCCAGGGCGAGCAGGAGCCTGCCGAGACAGCGCAGGCGCAGGGCGACGGAGAGAAGTCGCGCAGCAAGTGAAATGGAAGGCGCGACAGCGCATTTAGGACAGGAGTTGCAATGATCGGGTCGATAGTTATCGCCATCGTCGTGGGCGCGTTCATCGGTTTAGTGGCGCGTCTCGTCATGCCTGGTAAGCAAGACATCGGCATCATTATGACGGTTGCACTAGGGGCCTTGGGCGGGTTGATCGGCTCCTGGGTGGCCAGTCAGTTCGGATACCACAATGCCAATGGTGGAATCGCCTGGATTCCGTTATTGATCGGCGTGGGTGTTGCCGTCGTCCTCATCGCGATCTGGGAAGCCGTGCGGGTGCGCCGTTATCGCCGTAGCGGGTTACTTCGCCGGTAGCCGGCTTGGCGGATCGCTCACCGCCCGACGAGCGCCCGAAGCTGCTGCCGAACGTCACTTGGTTAAGATTTGTCTAAGATTTGACGTTTGTCCAACAGTGCTCGGGGGTACTAGCACTTGACGAAGTCTCGAGCAGGTGAGGACGATGTCAAACTCATCAATAGTGGCGCGCGAAGCGGCCCGACTAGCCCCCAGGTACATCACCGAGATGACTGGCCGCCACCCGGAACGGATCACTGCGGTAGAGCCCGACGACGAGGGTGGCTGGATCGTCGAAGCGGAAATTGTCGAAGAACGACGGATTCCGTCGTCGGCGGACATGCTCGCACTATATGAAATCGAGCTGGATCTCGACGGAACACTGTTGTGGTTCGGGCGAACTCGTCGCTATATGCGCGGCGAAGCCCTGTCACCTGAAGCGGAGACAGAGCAGACCCTAAACGGCGACGCGAATGGTGACGGGCCGAAGTGACGATCGCCAACGAGGTCAATCTCTGCGCCGCGTGCGGCTATCCCACGCTCGGTCCCGATGTCGTGTGTTACTACTGTCGCCCTCTAGTAGAGACGACACTCACCCGCTTCCCGCGCTCCCTGGCGGGGCCGGTGGACACAGCACCAGAAGCTTCGGCCATCGTTCCCACGACCGCCAGGCGGCCTCGCGGACCGCGCGCCGATGCTGACCGTAGCTTGTCCGACAGCGCGGGCAGTACCTTCGCGGCGGCCGGCTGAGTCGAAACGGCCTTGGGATTGTCCAAGGTTCGCGCCCGTTTCCCCGACGACCTGGACGCGGTGGCCGATGCTTTCGACGGGGCCGCCGCAGCTACTGTGTAGCCCCCTTGGTGGCAGGTACAGGATTCGAACCTGTGAAGCTTTCGCGACGGATTTACAGTCCGCTCCCATTGGCCGCTCGGGCAACCTGCCGCCAGACAGGTTACAACGAGCGAGTAGACAAAGCACAAACGCCTATCACCGAGTGAAGGGACGAAATGCATGGCGGACTCATCGTTCGACATCGTCAGCAAAGTGGATCGCCAGGAGGTCGACAACGCGCTCAACCAGGCCGCCAAGGAGTTGGCCACCCGTTTCGACTTCCGCGGCACCGACACCACAATCGCCTGGAAGGGCGACGAGGCTATCGAGCTGACGTCGTCCACCGAGGAACGCGTCAAGGCGGCCGTCGACGTCTTCAAGGAGAAGCTGATCCGGCGTGACATCTCGATGAAGGCCTTCGACGCCGGCGAACCGCACGCCTCCGGCAAGACCTACAAGATCAACGGCACCCTCAAGCAGGGCATCAGCAGCGAGAATGCCAAGAAGATCACCAAGCTGATCCGCGACGACGGCCCCAAGTCCGTCAAGACCCAGATCCAGGGCGAGGAAATCCGGGTCACCAGCAAAAAGCGTGACGATCTGCAGGCCGTCCAAGCCCTGCTCAAGCAGGCCGACCTGGACGTCGCGCTGCAGTTCGTCAACTACCGCTGACGGCGCAGTTGGCACGTCGTGACGCTGATTCGCGCGTTATTAGCCCGACCAACCGGTGGGTCTTTAGGCTAGTGACGAGTCCCACAACTTGAGCGAGGTTCACGATGACCGTGACTCCCCAGGAAGCCGCCGATAACGCCGAGGCCGGATACTCCGACGTGATCATCGTCGGTGCCGGCATCTCCGGCATCGACGCGGCCTACCGGATCACCGAGCGCAATCCGCACATGACGTACACCGTCCTGGAGCGGCGCGCGCAGATCGGCGGGACGTGGGACCTGTTCCGCTACCCCGGGGTGCGCTCCGACAGCAGCATCTTCACGCTGTCGTTCCCGTTCGAACCGTGGACCCGCCGAGAGGGCGTCGCCGACGGCGTGCACATCCGCGAGTACCTGGCCGCCACCGCGCGCAAGTACGGCATCGACCGGCACATCCGGTTCAACAGCTACGTGCGCTCGGCCGACTGGGACTCCGCCACCGACACCTGGACGGTCACCGTCGAGCAGGACGGCGCCCGCAAGCTGTACCGCGCGCGCTTCCTGTTCTTCGGCAGCGGCTACTACAACTACGACGAGGGCTACACCCCCGACTTCCCCGGCATCGAGCAATTCGAGGGCACCATGGTGCACCCGCAGCACTGGCCCGAGGGCCTCGACTACGCCGGCAAGAGGGTCGTGGTGATCGGCAGCGGGGCGACCGCGGTCACGCTGCTGCCGTCGTTGTCGGACCGCGCCGCGAAAGTCACCATGCTGCAACGCTCGCCGACCTATCTCATTTCGGCGTCCAAGTACGGCGCCGTCGCCGCGATCTCTCGAAAGCTGTTGCCCCGCAAGCCTGCTCATCTCGTCATCCGCATGTACAGCGCCCTGACCGAGGCGGTGTTCTTCGCCTTGTCCCGCAAGGCGCCCGGGCTGGTGCGATGGCTGCTGCGGCGCAAGGCGATCAGCAGCCTGCCCGCCGGCTACGACGTCGACACCCACTTCAAGCCGCGCTACAACCCATGGGACCAGCGGATGTGCCTGATCCCCGACGCGGACCTGTACAACGCCATCACCGCGGGCGGCGCCGAGGTGGTCACCGACCACATCGACCATTTCGACGCGACCGGCATCGCACTGAAATCCGGCGGGCACCTCGACGCCGACATCATCGTCACCGCCACCGGGCTGCAACTGCAGGCGCTGGGCGGTGCCGCGATCAGCCTGGACGGCACCGAGATCAAGACCAGCGACCGGTTCGTCTACAAAGCACACATGCTCGAAGACGTGCCGAACCTGTTCTGGTGTGTGGGCTACACCAACGCGTCGTGGACGCTGCGCGCCGACATCACCGCCCGCGCCACGGCAAAGCTGATGGAACACATGGCCTCTCACGGCTACACCCACGCCGCCCCGCATCGCGGCAACGAGCCGATGACCGAGAAGCCGTCGTGGGACATCAACGCCGGCTACGTGTTGCGCTCGGTGCACTTGCTGCCGAAGTCGGGCACCAAGCGGCCGTGGAACGTGCGGCAGAACTATCTGGCCGACGCCCTCGACTACCGGTTCGACCGGATCGAGGAGGCGATGGTGTTCGGCCGCGTCGACGACCGCGCACCGCTGGCCGGCTAGCCCGGTCTGAGTGTTTGTGAACTGCTACTAAATCGCAGGTGTCCGCAATACGCTGATCGCCATGGCATCTGAGAAGCGCGAACCCAAAGTCGTTGTCCTCGGTGGCGGTTCCTGGGGCACCACCGTGGCATCAATCTGCGCGCGTCGCGGCCCGACGCTGCAGTGGGTGCGCTCCGAGGCGACCGCCAGCGACATCAACGAGAACCATCGCAACAGCCGGTACCTCGGCAACGACGTCGTGCTGAGCGACACCCTGCGCGCCACCACCGACTTCGCCGAGGCGGCGAACTCCGCCGACGTCGTCGTGATGGGCGTTCCCTCGCACGGCTTTCGGGGTGTGCTGAGCGAGCTGGCCAAGGAGCTGCGGCCGTGGGTGCCGGTGGTGTCGCTGGTCAAGGGGCTCGAGCAGGGCACCAACATGCGGATGTCGCAGATCATCGAGGAGACGCTGCCCGGACACCCGGCGGGCATCCTGGCCGGACCGAACATTGCGCGCGAGGTCGGCGAGGGCTACGCCGCGGCGGCGGTGCTGGCGATGCCCGACCAGCATCTGGCGACCCGACTGTCGGGCCTGTTCCGCACCCGGCGCTTCCGCGTGTACACCACCGACGACGTCATCGGGGTGGAGATGGCCGGGGCGCTGAAGAACGTCTACGCCATCTCGGTCGGGATGGGCTACTCGCTGGGCATCGGCGAGAACACCCGCGCGCTGGTGATCGCCCGCGCGCTGCGCGAGATGACCAAGCTGGGCGTCGCCCTGGGCGGCCATCCGGACACCTTCCCGGGCCTGGCCGGGCTGGGCGACCTCATCGTCACCTGTACCAGCCAGCGCAGCCGCAACCGGCACGTCGGTGAACAACTGGGGGCGGGCAAGCCAATCGACGAGATCATCGCCTCGATGAACCAGGTCGCCGAGGGCGTCAAGGCCGCCAGCGTGATCATGGAGTTTGCCAACGAATTCGGCCTCACCATGCCGATCGCCCGTGAGGTCGACGCCGTGATCAACCACGGCTCGTCCGTCGAGCAGGCCTATCGGGGCCTGATCGCCGAGGTTCCAGGCCATGAGGTGCACGGCTCGGGCTTCTGAACTGGTTGGTTAACGCCAGGTAATTCAAATCTTTGCGTTCTCTATGGGCAGGGCCCGTCGGCTTGACCGGCCTTTGCCAGCAAATTACCGTCGTTGCAGGCGATCAGGAGTTTCCGGGCGCGACGTTGCAGGTCAGCCCGGTGTAATCGCCTGTACGCCAACACGTTACGAAGAGGTAACTAGGCCGAATATGGGGCGAATATCGCACATCCCCCGCTAACACCTAACGAGGGACGCGACCGATGCACAACGTTGAACAGGCGGATGGCCGAACCCGTTCAGAAAACGGGCCCCAACCGCGCATCGATCGGCTGCGCGGCGTCATCCGGCACGACCTGCCGTCATCACTGGTGGTCTTCCTGGTCGCACTCCCGCTGTCATTGGGGATCGCGATCGCGTCCAACGCCCCGGTGCTCGCCGGCCTGATCGCCGCGATCGTCGGCGGAATCATCGTCGGCGCGTTGGGTGGGTCCCCGCTTCAGGTCAGTGGTCCCGCGGCCGGGCTGACCGTGGTTGTCGCCGGCCTGGTCTCCGACTTCGGTTGGGGCGTCACGTGCTTGATCACCGTCGCCGCCGGAGTCGTACAGGTTCTGCTGGGGCTCAGCCGGGTTGCGCGCGCCGCCCTGGCGATTTCACCGGTCGTCGTGCACGCGATGCTGGCCGGCATCGGCATCACGATCGCCCTGCAGCAGGCGCACGTGCTGCTCGGCGGGAAATCCAAGAGCACGGCCTGGCACAACCTCATCGGACTGCCCGGCCAGATCATCGGCGCGCACCGCCCGGGCGTGATCCTCGGGGTGCTGGTGATCGTCATCCTGGTGGCGTGGCGCTGGGTTCCGGCCAAGGTGCGCCGCATTCCCGGTCCCCTGGTCGCCATCGTGGCGGTGACGGTGATCTCGGTGGTCTTCCCATTCCACGTGCGCCGGATCGACCTCGAGGGGTCACCGCTGGACGCGCTGCGATTGCCCGATCTTCCCCACGGCAACTGGGGCGCGTTCGCGATCGGGGTGATCACGGTGGCGCTCATCGCCAGCGTCGAGAGCCTGCTGTCGGCGGTGTCGGTCGACCGGATGCACAACGGGCCACGCACCGATTTCAACCGCGAGCTGGTGGGGCAGGGCGCCGCCAATATCGTGTCGGGCACCGTAGGCGGGCTCCCGATCACCGGTGTCATCGTCCGCAGCTCGACAAATGTCAACGCGGGGGCCAAATCCCGCGCTTCGTCGATCATGCACGGTGTCTGGATCCTGTTGTTCACCATCCCGTTCGCCGGGCTGGTCGAGGAGATCCCGACCGCCGCCCTCGCCGGTCTGCTCATCGTCATCGGGATTCAGCTGCTCAAGCCGGCCCACATCGAAACCGCAATGAAGCACGGTGATCTCGCGGTGTACGTCGTGACGGCCGTCTGCGTGATCTTCCTGAACCTGCTGCACGGGGTCATGATCGGGCTCGCGCTGGCCATCACGCTGACCGGCTGGCGGGTGATCCGGGCCAAGATCGAAGCCACGCCGGTGGACGACGAATGGCGGGTGAGCATCCACGGCGCGGCATGCACCTTCCTGGCGCTGCCGAGGCTGACACGGATGCTGGCATCGGTTCCGCAGGGCGCGACGGCGACGGTGGCCATTGCGGTGCATTACCTCGATCATGCTGCGCACCAGGCGATTACCGACTGGCAGCATCAGCATGAGGCGACGGGCGGGACGGTTCACATCCAGGGTTTGATCGAGACGGGTGACCGCGGCGCGGACGAACCGCTGGTCGACGCGCAAAGGCCCGAGGCCGCAGCGTAATTGGAGTCGGGCGCGGGCCCGCTCTGGCACGGTCTCCGGGGACCATATGGGTTGCTCCGATTCCGCTAGCGCATGCGCTATCGGAATCGGAGCTCACTCATTACCCGGAGAGAGCGCCCTGCAACGGTCAGTCGACGTCGATGCGGATGTGCAACCGCTTGCCGCACACCTGCGCCAGCCGTTCCAGCACGTCGACGCGGGGCACTTCGGTCCCGTCCTCCCACGCGGCGACGGCTTCGTGCGTGGTGCCCAGCGCCTCGGCCAATTGGGCCTGATTCATGCCGGCACCGGCACGTGTTTCGAAGATCAAGTCGGGCAGATCCAGCGCCAGCCCGGCTTCGTGGATATCCATCGCGTTGGGTTCAGTCATCGCCATCACCATCCAAATCCGATGGTACGTGCGAACTCGGGCTAGCGCCCGGCCATTTGCTCCAGCCGGCGGATACGGTCCTCCATCGGCGGGTGCGTCGAAAACAGCGACCCGATCCGCTCGCCCGCCCGGAACGGGTTGGCGATCATCAGGTGCGCCTGGCTGGCCAGCTGGGGCTCCGGCGGTAGCGGGGCCGCCTGAACCCCACCGGAAATCTTGCGCAGGGCCGACGCCAGCGCCAGCGGATCGCCGGTCAGCACCGCGCCCGATTCGTCCGCCTGATATTCGCGTGACCGAGACACCGCCAACCGCACCACGGTCGCGGCGATCGGACCGAGCAACGAAACCAGCAGCAGCGCAAAGGGATTCTCGCCATCGCGATCGTTACCGCCGAACATGCCGGCGAACATGGCCATGTTGGCCAGCGCGGTGATCACCGACGCCAGCGCGCCGGCGATGCACGAGATCAGGATGTCGCGGTTGTAGACGTGCGAAAGCTCGTGCCCCAGCACGGCGCGCAGCTCGCGCTCGGTGAGGATGTCCAGAATGCCGGTGGTGCAGCAGACCGCCGCGTTGCGGGGGTTGCGCCCGGTGGCGAACGCGTTGGGTGCGTTGGTGTCGCTGATGTACAGCCGGGGCATCGGCTGGTGCGCGGCGGTGGCCAGCTCACGCACGATCCGGTACATCGCCGGCGCCTGCACCTCGGAGACCGGCTGCGCGCGCATCGCCCGCAGCGCCAGCTTGTCGCTGTTGTAGTACGTGTAGACGTTCATGCCGATGGCGAACAGCACGGCGAGGAACATCGCGGTCCTGCCGAACAGCGAACCGACGAACACGATCAACGCGGACATCCCAACCAACAACGCGAACGTCTTGAACGTGTTGTGATGCGGATGCCAGGTCATCGGTGTCCTCCTTGGAACACTCGGGTGCGCGCGTTATTGCCGATTACAGCTCATTGAACGCGCGAGACGGCCCCGTTGGTTCCACAGGGCTGGTGGAGGCGACGCTAGCCGTGCCGGCTGATGGTGTAGTCGACCAGCGTCTGCAAGGCACGGCGGCCGGGGACGTCGGGCAACAAGGCCAGCTCCTGGTGGGCCTGCGCCGCGTATTCCTGCAGCGAGTGCTTGGCCTTGGCCATGCCTGGCGACGCCCGCAACAGCGCCAGCGCCTCGGCCACCGCCTCGTCGTCGTCGATGGGCCCGACCAGCAGCTCACGCAGCCGCGCCGCCTCGGGGCCTGGTTCGCGCAGCGCGTAGACCATGGGCAAGGTGTGCACGCCTTCGCGGACGTCGGTCCCGGGCAGCTTGCCGGACTCGTGGGAGTCGCTGTCGATGTCGATGATGTCGTCGGAGATCTGGAACGCGGTGCCCACAATGCCGCCGAGGCGGCTCAGCCGCTCCACCTGATCGGGGTCGGCGCCCGAGAACATGGCACCGAACCGGCCCGCCGCGGCGATCAGGCATGCGGTCTTCTCGTACACCACTTTCAGGTAGTGCTCGATCGGGTCGGATCCCCCGACGAACCCCCGCGTCTCGCGCATCTGCCCCGTCACCAGCTGGGCGAACGTCTCGGCGATCAGCCGCACCGCTTCGGGCCCCAGCCGGGAGACCAACCGGGAGGCCGTGGCGAACAGGTAGTCCCCGGCCAGGATCGCGACGTTGTTGCCCCAGCGCACGTTGGCGGTGGGGGTGCCGCGACGAACCTCGGCCTCGTCCATCACGTCGTCGTGGTACAGAGTGGCCAGGTGCACCAGCTCGATGACGGCGCCGGCGATGGTCACGTCCACGCTGTCCGGGTTGGGCCCGATCTGCGCCGACAGCACCGTGAACAGTGGCCGGAACCGCTTGCCGCCGGCCTTGAACAGGTGCGTCAGCGACTCGGTCATGATGTCGTCGGCGCTGCGAAATTCCGCTTCCATGAGCTGCTCGATGCGGCCGACACCGTCCCGCACGGTCGCCGCGAAAGCGGGATCACCGAAGTCAACGCCCGCCACCACCGTCGCCGGAGTACTCACGGGACCAAACATACTGGTGTGCATGAAGACGGCAGCGACCCGAGCCCAAGTGGTGATCGTGGGCGCAGGGCCCGCCGGCTCGGCGGCGGCGGCCTGGGCCGCCCGCGCGGGCAACGACGTACTGGTCATTGATTCGGCGAGCTTCCCCCGCGACAAGGCCTGCGGCGACGGGCTGACCCCCCGCGCGGTCGCCGAGCTGGAACGGCTGGGGCTGAGCGGCTGGCTGGACACCCGCATCCGGCATCGGGGGCTGCGGATGAGCGGGTTCGGCGGCGAGCTGGAGGTCGATTGGCCCGGCCCGTCGTTCCCGTCGACGGGCAGCGCGGTGGCCCGGTTCGAGCTGGACGACCGGATCCGCAAGGTCGCCGAGGATTCCGGGGCGCGGATGCTGCTCGGTACCAAGGCCGTTGCTGCACAACATGATTCATCGGGACGGGTGACGTCGGTGACGCTGGCCGACGGCACCGAGGTCAGCTGCGGCCACGTGATCGTGGCCGACGGCGCGCGTTCGTCGCTGGGCCGCAAGCTCGGCCGGCGCTGGCACCAGGAAACGGTGTACGGCGTCGCCGCGCGCGGATATCTGACCACCACGCGCGCCGACGACCCCTGGCTGACGTCGCATCTGGAACTGCGCGGACCCGACGGCTCCAAGGACAAAGTGCTGCCCGGCTACGGATGGATCTTCCCGCTCGGCAACGGCGAGGTGAACATCGGCGTCGGTGCGTTGTCGACGTCGAAACGGCCCGCCGACCTGGCGCTGCGGCCGCTGATCGACTACTACACCGACCTGCGCCGCGACGAGTGGGGCTTCACCGGCCACCCGCGGGCGGTGGCCTCGGCGCTGCTGCCGATGGGCGGCGCGGTGTCGGGGGTGGCCGGCGCCAACTGGATGCTGATCGGCGACGCCGCGGCCTGCGTGAACCCACTCAACGGCGAAGGCATCGACTACGGGCTCGAGACCGGGCGCCTGGCCGCGGCGCTGCTGGACTGCCCCGACCTGTCACAGGTGTGGCCGTCGCTGCTGCAGCAGCACTACGGTCGCGGCTTCTCGGTGGCGCGCCGGCTGGCGCTGCTGCTGACGTTCCAGCGGTTTCTGCCCTCGACCGGACCGATCGCGATGCGCTCGACGACGTTGATGACCATCGCCGTGCGCGTGATGGCCAACCTGGTCACCGACGACGACGCGGATTGGGTGGCGCGCGCCTGGCGCGGCGGCGGACGGCTGTCCCGGCTGCTCGACCGCCGTACGCCGTTCAGTTGACCGAGCACTCCCATCGTCGCAGGTCGGCGGGGTTCCGCGGCCCGCCGCGGGGCCGTCGATCGGCGATGGACTTTCCTCCGCGCACCCCCGGCGAGGCGTGTATAGTCCAGCTAATGAAGGGAACGAGCCTGGCTACTATCGGAGCCGCTGCTGCAATCGCTCTGGCCGCGCTGGCCATGCCGGCGCAGCTCTCCGTGCCGGCGCAGGCGGATCCGCCGCCGACGGCGCCGTACCCCACCCCGCGCACGCCGTCGCCCCCGAGCGACTACGACGCGCCGTTCAAGAACACCGTCAACGGCTTCGGCATCTACCAGCCGCAGGACCAGTTGGCGTGGCTGGGCAAGATCACCTGCGACCGCATTGGCAGGGGCGTGGACGGCGACGCTTACAAGTCGGCCACTTTCATCCAGCGCAACCTGCCGCGCGGAACCACTCAGGGCCAGGCGTTCCAGTTCCTCGGCGCAGCGGTCGATCACTACTGCCCCGACCAGGTCCCCTTCGTGCAAGCCGCCGGCAATCACTAGGTCTTTCTCAGCGCGACGGTTTGTACCCCGCGTGTAGCGCGACGATGCCGCCGGTCAGATTGCGCCAGCGCACCCCGGTCCAGCCGGCCTGGGTTATCTGCTGCGCCAGCGCCGCCTGATCGGGCCACGCCCTGATCGATTCCGCGAGGTACACGTACGCCTCGGGATTGCTGGACACCGCCCGCGCCACCCGCGGCAGCGCCCGCATCAAGTACTCCTTATAGACGGTGGCGAACAGCCCATTGCTGGGCGTGGAGAACTCGCACACCACCAACCGGCCGCCCGGGCGCGTGACGCGGGCCATCTCGCGCAGCCCGGCCTGGGTGTCGACGACGTTGCGCAACCCGAAACTGATTGTCACGGCATCGAATACGTCGTCGCCGAACGGCAGCCTGGTGGCATCACCGGCGACCTTCGGCACGTCGCGCGCCGCACCCGCCGCCAGCATGCCGACCGAGAAGTCGGCGGCCACACACCACGCCCCGGACTTCTCCAGCTCCACGGTGGACACCGCGGTGCCCGCGGCGAGGTCCAGCACCTTCTGTCCGGGCCCGATGGCCAGCGCCGACCGGGTGGCCCTGCGCCAGTACCGGTCCTGGCCCAGCGAGAGCACGGTGTTGGTCAGGTCGTACCGGCGGGCGACGCCGTCGAACATCGACGCGACATCCCGGGGATCCTTGTCCAACTCCGCACGGCTCACCAGAAAGACGCTACCTCGTGCGGGAATGAGGAGGCGTGGGCGGCGTTGTAGGAGGGCGTGACTGAAAAAGTGTGGTTTATCACCGGTACATCGCGAGGTTTCGGACGGGCGTGGACGATCGCGGCGCTGGAGCGCGGCGTCAAGGTCGCCGCCACGGCACGCAACACGGCCTCCCTGGACGATCTGGCGCAGAAGTACGGCGACGCGCTGCTGCCGATTCGACTCGACGTCACCGACCGGGCGGCCGACTTCGCGGCGATCAAGCAGGCGCACGACCACTTCGGACGGCTCGACATCGTGGTGAACAACGCCGGATACGGGCAATTTGGGTTCGTCGAGGAACTCTCCGAGCAGGACGCACGCGACCAGATCGAGACCAATGTCTTTGGGGCACTGTGGATTACCCAGGCCGCGCTACCATATCTGCGCGAGCAGGGCAGCGGCCACATCATCCAGGTGTCCTCGATCGGGGGCATCACCGCGTTCCCGCTGGTCGGCATTTATCACGCCTCGAAGTGGGCGCTGGAGGGCTTCTCACAGGCGCTGGCGCAGGAGGTCGCGCCGTTCGGTGTGCATGTGACGCTGATCGAGCCCGGCGGTTTCGACACCGACTGGGCCGGGGATTCCGCCAAGCACGCCGATCCGATTTCGGCCTATGACGACGTCCGCGCCGCCGTCCAGGCCGAGCGCCGCCGCCGGTGGGCCAGCCCGGGCGATCCGTCGGCGTCCGCTGCCGCGCTGCTGAAGGTGGTCGACGCCGAAAAGCCGCCACTGCGAGTATTTTTCGGCGCTTCCCCGCTGGAAACCGCGAAGGCCGACTACGAGAGCCGGCTGCGCAACTGGGAGGAATGGCAGCCCGTCGCGGAGCTGGCGCAGGGCTGACTGGCCCGCGGTCGCCTAGTTCGAGGCCGCGTTCAGTTCTGCGCGGGCCCGGTCGATTTGGTCGTACGCGTACGCCACCATGTCCGCGGCAAACCACGAAGCCTGAGGGGAGGCGCGTGGCTCGGCGGGAAAAGGGGTAAGCGCTGTAGTACCACTGAGAACGGAATTGAAGGACACGCTATGAGCGGCGCGGATAAGGCCCGAAACAAGGTGCGGCAGGTCGCGGGCAACCTCAAGGCGGCACTGGGCCGCGCCACCAACGACCCGGCGTTGGAAGCCGAGGGCAGGGCGGACCGGCGGGCGGGCCATTTGAGAGATGCCGGCGAAAAGGTCAAAGACGCATTCCGGCCCCGCCGGCCCCGCCGGCCCCGTCAGGTCTAACCGGCGAACCCCTCGCGGGATGTCAATTCATCTCGTCATGTATGACGGCTAGCGCCGCGGCCCACTTCATGCCGCCGTTAGGCCATCGCGTCGGCTTGCGCCAGATATCCCTCGAAGTCTGCTGCGAACGCCTTCTCCCGGAAGCGCGCCAAGAATTGCCGGTAGGCCACCTCGTCTCCGCTGTTCCTGGCAAGGAGCGCCCGTAGCCGCAGCAGCGGCAGTTCGTGCAGGACGAAGCCCGGGTCGGTCGGCACGGCCGCCAGCCGGTCCACCGATTTCTGGGCTTCATCAACGTCGGATTCTGTACCGCGACGGAGTAATGCCTCGCCCAGCACCGCGATGGCGGGACCACGATAGATCATCTCACCGGTGGCGAACTGTTGGTCAAGAACCTGGCGCGCCAAGGCGATGGCGTCGTCGAGTGCGCCGGACCTGAGTTTGGCCCGAGCGAACTCGAGATCGGTCAGCCGCCGCAGTGTCGTGGTGAGTTCCTCGCGGACGATCATCTGGCGCGCGGCGGCCAATGCCTCGATGCCGGCCGCTTGGTCACCCTCGGGACTGTGCAGCAATGCCGTCGCCCGAATGATGTATGAGAAGGTGACGGCGGTGTTGTCCCCTGACTGCAGCGCGATCTCCAGCGACTCCGACGTCAATGAGATGTCCTCCGCGTCAGGCACTATGGCGTCGTTTGCGATCGCGCCCGCGAATTTGTACACCAGCGCCAGAATTCGGGTCATCGCGTCAAACGACCGCGCCATGGCAATGCCCCGTTCGATATCGGTTCGCCACCCCGGACGGCCCAAGAACATCGACGACGCACCCTTCAGGGCGATGGCCCAGGCAAGCGGAGATCCGATGACGAAGTTCCCCATGGTGGGGTCGCCGTCCGCGAGGTCGATGACGCGCTGCGCCAACCGCCGGCTTTCGACCGCCTCACCGGCTTCGAAATAAGCCTGCGCCGCCCCGAAAAGGAGGCCGACGGCCATGTCTGGCTCTCCTAGCGACTCGACCAGCGCGGCGAACTCGGACGCCGTGCGTACAGCCTCCCGGTGGCGCGAATTGAACGACAACGTGTTGAGGTAGCCGGCCATGCCCACCGCCAGCGACTTCTTGTCCCCGGCCGCGGTCGCGATCTCGCGCAACTCTTCGAAGCCAGTCGTTTCTGGAATGCCTCCCACGCGAAAGGCGCTGCCGCACAACAGAGCTCGCGGTGAGATCCGCATCGCTAAACAGTTGGGATCTTCGCCGGGCATTTGGTCGGCAACGCGTTTGGCCTGTTCCCAGGTTCCGCGTGCCGCCCGGATGTCGCGGGGCCCATACCCGGCCGCTGCGCGCATGAACCATTCATATGCCTCGGGCAGCTCACCCGCGGACTCGTATTGAGTCGCGATCATGGCCGCCCCCTCACCGGTGGCCGCGGCGTTCGTCTGTTGCATCATCGCCGCCACACGCCGATGCAAGTCCGAGCGCGCGGCCTTGAGCTGCGATTCGTACGCCACCTTCTGAGTGAGCGGATGGTGGAAGGCGTATTCGGCATCGTCGCCGTAAGTGACCTGGTCGACGAGTCCGGCTTCGATGAGTGGCGTCAGGTCCGTTCGTTCGAGCAATCGCTCCAATAACTCGGCGCGAAATCGAGCACCGATGACAGCTGCGGCGTTCAACGTCCGCTTCGCCGAGGGAGTGAGCCGGTCGATTCGGTCACCGATGGCGGCCTGCAAGGTGGGTGGTACATGCACGTCGTCTATTTCTCGGCGACACACGTAGTGACCCTGCTCGCCCTCGATCTCGCCCCGCTCAGCCAGATCGCGCACGATCTCTTCGGCGCAGAACGGTATGCCCGCCGTGCGGTGGGCGACCACCGTGGACAACCCGCCTACCGACGAATCCACCCCGAGCAGCTCCCCGAGTAACTCGCTGATGTACGAATCACTCAGCGGTGCAAGCACGATGGCCTCGGCTTCGGCGAGTTCCGACAAGGTCCCCTGATACTCGGGGCGATACGTGATCAACATCATTGCCCGCATTCGAAGGGCGGCGGCCGCGAAATCGGTGAGCATCGATTCACTGACACCGTCTATCCAATGTGCGTCCTCGACGACGTATACGGCGGGGTTGGGCCGGCCCAGCGAAACCGTGCTGATGAGCTCGATGAGCCGCCGGCGCCGCGCGTCCGGGCTTATGTCGGGCACCGGCATATCGGTGTCCCGGATGCCCAGAAGCTCATCGAGCAACAGCAGGTCTTCGGCACCGGCATGGGGCGCCGCTGCACGCACCCGCATCCGGGCGGCCCCTGGTGCGAGTCCGCGGATTCCGAACACCGCGCGTAAGAGTCGCGAGATCACACGGAACGAGATCTCCCGAGTATGCGATTCGCAGTAGGTGGAAAACACCTCGAAACCAAGGCTTGTCGCGACCGAAACTGCTTCGCGGACCAACCGCGTCTTGCCAATGCCCGGCGGCCCCGACACGGTGACCACAGATCCGACCCCATCGAACGCCTTGTCCAGGATCGCCGAGATCGCTGCCGTCTCCGACTCGCGGCCTACGAGGCGAGAATGCCGGCGACCCATCCGGCGTTCAGCCGACGCGGACAACAGGCGACGCGTCGGCACCGCGTCGACGGAACCCTTGATACGAACGAATTCCTCTGCACCCAAGGCGAAACTGTACTCAACGAGGCTGGCTGTCGACGCGCTGAGCATCACCCCGCCTGGCGGTGCGATCGATTCCATCCGCTGAGCCATACCAACTTGTTCACCGACCGCGGTGTAACCGAAAGAGCCTGAGCCGATCTCACCGGCGATCACCTGACCGGAATTCAGGCCGACCCGCAATTGGAGATCCACGCCGTCGTGCTCTTGGACCTCAACGGCAAGCCGCTGTGCCTGCTCCTGAACATCTAAAGCGGCCAGACAGCCGCGAATAGCATGGTCCTCTAACGCGACGGGGGCGCCGAACACCGCCATGATCCCGTCGCCGGTGAAACTGCCTACTGTGCCCCCGAAACGCTTGACCACCCCGGCGCACCTGTCCGCCAGTTCGGCCATGATCTCGCGTAGCCGCTCGGCATCGACCGCGGCGGCGATGTCCATCGAATGCACCACGTCGGCGAACAGAACCGTGACCTGCTTGTACTCGGCGCGGTCATCGCCGTCGTGGATTGGTGAGCCGCAGGCGTGGCAAAACCGGGCGTCCTCCAGAGGCGTGGTGCCACACGTCCGGCACACTGCTATGGCCGCCATCCGACCCTCCGCCAATCCCGACCCCAGCGTTTGCTGCGGTCCTCAAAGGATAGGCCGCTGGCAAACCGCTGCGGACCCGAGTCGCCGTTAATGAAGTAGTCGATTACTCATCCCAGGCGGCACGGTGCGGACGCACAATTGGGTCTCTGCGAGGAAAGGCGCTCCGATGTCCGCACCCAAGCACCAACCCGTGGAAACCTGCGACGTTTGCATCGTCGGAGCCGGCATTGCCGGGCTAAACGCCCTGTTCGCCGCCAGCCGATACCTGTCGCGCGATCAGAAGGTGATCCTGATCGACCGGCGGCCGCGCGTCGGCGGCATGTGGGTCGATGTGTACTCCTACGTCCGGCTGCATCAACCGCACCCCATGTTCACTGCGGGCAACATCGCGTGGACGCTCGGCGAGGACCGCAGCTACCTGGCTACCAAGTGCGAGGTACTCGACCATTTTCAGCACTGCCTCGACGTGATCAAGGAGCGCGTCCAGGTCGACGAGTATTACGGCTGGAACTTCGAGTCGGACGAAGAAGCGAACGGAATCGTGCGTGTCACCGTTGGTGCTGCCGACGGCCGGTGGCTGGTCATCGAGGCCAAGCGATTGATCAAAGCCTATGGCCTGGGAGTCACGCCCAACGAACCGCTCGACATTTCCAGCACGCGCGTCCATTCGGTGTCGCCCGACTACTGCGATGTTCGGGAAGGCGACATCGAGGAAAGTGATGCGCCGGTGTGGATCATCGGCGGCGGGAAGACCGCGATGGACACCGCACACGCACTGATCACCAGCTACCCCGGTCGCGAGGTCAACCTCGTCGCCGGCCGCGGCACCTTCTTCTCCAACCGCGACATCCTGTTGCCGAGCGGCGCCCGGCGGTGGTGGACGGGCACACCGCCGAGCGCCCTCGCCACTCAGCTGAATCGCCGGTACGACGGCACGAACGAATCGCAGGTGCAAGATTGGTACCGCGCCACCCATGGCACGTTCCTGACCCCCCAGGCAGACAACTTCGTGCTGGGGGTGTTGTCCGAGGCCGAGAACCGCACGATCTCCGCCGGGTTGAACGATCTTGTCATGGACTATTTCGAGGATGCAGTCGACCGAAATGGCACCACCGACTTGGTGTTCCGGAGCGGATCGACGAAGACGATCCAGCCGGGTAGCTGGATCGTCAACTGCACGGGTTATGTCAAATTCCCCGCCGAATACGTGTACGAGCCGTACGTTTCGCCCAGTGGCGCAGTCGTTTCCATCAACGTGCGGTCGTCCATACTGCACTTGCCCGCGTTCATGGGCTATTTCCTGGGGCACCTGATGTTCTTGGACAAGCTCGGTGAGATCCCGCTCTACGAAATCGATTGGCAGGCACTGCGGCTGAAGGCACCGATGGCATTTCCGTACGTGCTCTTCGCGCTTGTCCAGCACAACCTCAGCCTGATCTACGACAACGTGCCCAGTCGCGTGTTCAACCAGAACGGCCTCGATTTCGACAAGTGGTACCCACTACCGCGCCGCCTGCCGGGCCTGGCACGGTTCATGCTCACGCATCGCCGGGAACGCGAGCGCCAGCGCCGTGTTCTCGACACAGTCCGGGAACGATTCCAAATCCGTTGCGGCCCACTGGGCGCGGAGCGCGTACCCGGCGCCACCGCGTAGTCACCACACGGAGGCAGACAGTGACCGAAGACGCGATCAGCATCGGTGGCGTCGATCTCGCCGATCCGCACACCTATGCCCAGGGGATACCGTACGAGGCATACCGCGCGCTGCGCGAGCGCATGCCGGTGGCATGGCACCCGTATAAGGACGGCCCGGGATTCCTCGCGCTGACCGGCTACGACGAGGTTTACGCCGTCTCCCGCGACAGCGCCACCTGGTCATCGGAGGCGACGGCCGTGTGGTTCGACACGCCCGATCCGGGCGACCTGTTCGACCCGCGGGGCGTCATGATGATCACGATGGATCCCCCGCGCCATACCGCGCTGCGGGGGCTGATCAGCAAGGGCTTCACGCCGCGGCAGGTCGCCAAGCTCAACGAGCGCATCACGGACATGGCGAAAGACGTGGTCGACACCGTCGTCGAACGGGGTGAGTGCGACTTCGTCAAGGAAGTCGCTGGGGCATTGCCCTCATACGTCATCGCCGAACTGCTCGGCATTCCACTAGAGGACGGCTACCGGCTTTATGAGCTGACCGAGATCATGAACACCGGCGTGCTCGGTGACCAGCACGCGGCGCAGGCGGCGGCGGAGATGATGGCCTACTCCACGGAACTCATGGCCCGCAAACGCGCGCATCCCGAGGATGACATCGCAACATCGCTGCTGCATGCCGAAATCGACGGCCGGCGCCTCACCGATCTGGAATTCAACTCCTTCTTCCTGCTGCTGATCAATGCGGGTGGCGACACGACACGCAACCTGGTCGCCGGCGCCATGTGTGTGCTGGCGGAGAACCCCGAGCAGCGGGCCGAGTTAGAGGCCGACTCGTCGTTGCTGTCGACGGCGGTCGAGGAGCTGCTGCGCTACGTCAGCCCGGTGATAGCGTTCGCCAGAACCGCCATGAAGGACACCGAGCTGCGCGGGACGCCGGTGAAGAAGGGCGACCGGGTGGCGATGTTCTACCCGTCGGCCAACCGGGACGCGGCACACTTCGCCGAGCCCGACCGGCTCGACCTTGCGCGAAACCCCAATTCACACTTGGCCTTTGGTGGTGGCGGGACCCATTTCTGTCTCGGCGCGAACTTAGCAAGGGTGGAGTCATCCGCGCTGATCGCCGAGGTGTTGATGCGGATGAAAGATCTGGAATTGGCCGGACCTATCGAGCGGATGCCATCGACGTTGATCAACGGCATTCACTCGATGCCGGTCCAGTTCACGCCCGGGCGTCCCGCAGCGCTCGGGCGTGAACCGGATCGTGCGAAAAAGCCTGTAAGACAGGTAGTCGGCTACGCATGTGGTGGGCCCTCGCGCCGATAAGACTTGGTGGTGGAAGCACCTCACCGACGACCTATGGGGCACCACCATGACTATCACGGTTGACACGTCGATCCGCCCGAGCGTCTTTGATGCCGGCCTTCCGGAGATCGATTACGAGCAGTGCCAGAGCCTCGACGAGGCCCACAAGATCATCCGCCAGGCGCGACAGCAGGCGTCGATCGCCATCGGCCCCCATGGGCCGGAGTTGCTGACCTATGAACTGGTCCGAACGGTGTTGCGCGACCCGCGATTCCGGGTGCCGCAGGGCATGTTCCTTGCCTCCCAGGGCATCACCACCGGCCCACTGTGGGAGCGCGTCGCCACGAACCTGATCAGTCTCGACGGGGCCGCGCACCAGCGGCTGCGCCGCCTGGTGTCCAAAGCCTTCACACCACGAGCCACCGCGCGGCTGAGCACGACGATCGTCGGGGTGATCACCGAACTGGTGGATCACCACACCCCCGCCGGGCGCTGCGAGGTGGTCACCGACATCGCCCGCCAATATCCGATCCCGATCATCTGTGCGCTTCTGGGCGCCCCGGCCGAGGATTGGAAGCTGTTCTCGGAGTGGACAGACGACATCTTCAAGGCCTTCAGCTGGGAGGTCGCCCCCTACCAGCGGACCATCTTGGCCGCGTGGGACCAACTCGACGCCTACATCGACGACATGGTCGCGCAGCGACGCCACAGGCTGACCGACGACCTCCTCTCCGACCTGATCCGTGCCGAGGAGGGCGACGATCACCTGAGCGCCGACGAACTCCGCATGCTGGCCGCGGGCCTGCTGGTCGCCGGCACCGACACCACCCGCAACCAGCTGGCCGCCTCGGTGCAGGTGTTGTGTGATCACCCCGAACAGTGGGCCCTGCTGGCCGAGCATCCCGAGCTCGCGGCCAACGCGGTTGAAGAGACGATGCGGCATTCACCGATCGCAGGCGCCACCTTGCGCATCGCTCTCGAGGACGTCGAGATCGCCGGCGTGGTAATCTCAACGGGCACAATGGTTATCGCAAACACCGCCGCCGCCAACCGCGATCCCGCCGTCTATGACGACCCCGACCGACTCGACATCGCCCGCGCCGGAGCCCCGGCGATGCAGACGTTCGGCGCCGGCATGCACTATTGCCTGGGCGCCAACCTGGCGCGACTCGAGCTCGCCGAAGCCTTGGCGATCATGACGCGGCGCATGCCCAACGCCCATCGCACCGGCCCCGCCCCGTGGAAGCCCCTCACCGGGCTGAGCGGACCGCTCACGCTGCCAATCGAATTCGACCCGTCATAAGACGCCGGCTCATTCGCCCTGCGCGTACCGCCCGGCGACAAGCTGGCGTCGAACAAACGGCGACAGCACCGCCTCGTAGTGGCCGAGGAGTTCGTCGCAGATGACCGGCCAGCTCCGGCCGACCACGCTACGCCTGGCGGCCAGCGCGTAGCGCGACCGTTCGGCGATCAGGTGTGCGACCGCGTCGGGCAACCGGGGCTCGAACTCGTTGACGGCCAACAGCAGACCGGTTCGCCACGGGGTGACGAGGTCACGTGGGCCGCCGGCGTCGGGGGCGATTACCGGCAACCCCGACGCCAGCGCTTCTTGCACGACCTGACAAAACGTCTCGTGCTCACCGGGATGCACGAACACGTCCATGCTGGCGTACGCCGCGGCGAGTTCGTCGCCGTATAGCGCACCAGTGAAAACCGCTGTCGGCATTGCCGATTGCAGCTTGTCGCGGTCGACACCGTCGCCCACGATGACGAGCTGAACCGCATCGCCGGCGGCCAGCCCGATGAGTCGCTCGACATGTTTCTCGGGCGCGAGCCGGCCCACGAATCCGACGATCGGCTTGCCCTGCGGCGACCACTGTGCGCGCAGCGCCTCGCTGCGCGCGGACGGCGCGAACCGCAGCACGTCGACGCCGCGTGCCCACCGGTGTACCCGGGGAAAGCGATGAGCGACAAGCGATTCCATCGTCACACTGGATGGCGCCAGGGTACGGTCGGCGAGACCGTGCAGATGGCGGAACCAGGCCCAGGCGGCCCGCGCCGTCATCGGAATGCCGTAGCTCGCCGCGAAGCCCGGGACGTCGGTCTGATACACAGCGACCGTCGGCACCCCCAACCACCGCGCCGCCCGCACCCCGCCGTAACCCAGCAGCGCGGGCGAAGCCAGATGCACCACGTGCGGATCGAATCCACGCAACACCTTCACCAGCCGGGGCGTCGGCACGCCCAACGGCAGGGTGGTCACCTTGGGGAACATGCGCGACGGCACCCGGTGAACGCGGATCCCGTCGTAGATGCGATCGGCCCGGGGCTGGCCGGGAGGTGTATCGGGGGCGATGACGAGGGCTTCGTGACCCGTCCGGCGCAGATGCTCGAGCACCCGGATCACCGAGTTGCTGACACCGTTGACTTCGGGGAGGAAGGATTCCGCGACGATGGCAACGCGCACATCACCACCGTGTCAGCGTCGGCTGTCGACAAGGTTGCCTGTGTGTATACGTCACGCGAAATTTGCAGGTCCGACACTATTTTGCGGCCGGGCCGGCCGGTGCGTCGCCAGGCTCGTCGCGACGGTCCAGCCACTTGTCCAGCAGCGCCAGCGCGGCCAGGATCGCCGCCGCGGCCAGCCAGCCCACCACCGCGATGGATCCCGCCGGGATGATCGCCAGCCCGGCGTTGCGATGCTGCACGCGCACCAGGTTGGGGTCGTTCTTGTTGTACTCGACGTAGATGCGCATCCCGGTGGCCAGATGGGACGGATAGAGCACGCCGAGCTCGGGGCGATAGGTGACCCGCTCGGGGGTGACGAATTCGATGGTGGAGCGGCGCGGACCGGCGCTGAGCACCTCGGCCTGCGCGACGCCCATGTTGTGGGTGATCGCGATGTCGTTGCGCCAGGCGCCGGCCACCAACAGCATGGACTGAAGCGTGACCAGGCCGGTCACGATCAGCACCGCAATCCGGGCCCACCGCAACGCAATCCGGGCCCGCGTTTTCGGCGGTTGGTCACTGCGTCCATGAATGAGGATGTGCAGCAGAACTTTTGGAGACACCGCCATCTATTTGCGCCTCACAGCGCGGCCTTGATGGCCGCGTGCAGCTGCCGCAGCGACGACCGGTCGGCCTTGACCTCGAGCACCCGCATCCCGGGGCCTGGTTCGTCGAGGGCCGTGGGCAATTCGCCGACCTCGATCTGGCGGCTCTCGACGTGGTAGGCGCGGCACAGCGCGCCCACGTCGACGTCGTGCGGGGTGCCGAAGACCCGTGACGACACGTCGGAGAACCGCGGGTCGCCCTGCTCGAGCAGTTCGAAGATGCCGCCGCCGTTGTCGTTGGAGACCACGATGGTCAGCCGGCGCGGTGTCGGCTCGGTGGGGCCGATCAGCAACCCGGAGCTGTCGTGCACGAACGTCAGGTCCCCGATCAGCGCGACGGTGCGCGGCGGGCTGTCCGGGCCGCCGTCGCGTTCGTGGGCCAGCGCCGCCCCGATGGCGGTGGAGACCGTCCCGTCGATGCCGGCGACGCCGCGGTTGGACCGCACCCGGATGCCGCGGGTGTCCAGGCCGACCAGCGCCGCGTCGCGGACCGGGTTGGAGGCCCCGAGCACCAGCTGATCGCCGGGCGCCAGCGCGTCGGCCACGGCCGCCGCGACGTGCAGGCCGGTGGTCAGCGGGTGCGCCGCGAGCTGGCTGCGGACGGCGGCCAGCGCATGCCGGTTGGTCTCGGCGCAGCGCTGCAGCCACGCCGGGTTCGGCGCGCCGCTGGTGACCGCCCGAGTCCCGGTGGCCTGCGAATTGCCCGAGACGTCCGGCCAGCGCGGCCCGGTGGTCAGCGCGAACACCGGCACCTGCGGGTCGGCCAGCAGCGCCGACACCGGCCGGTGCAGGGTGGGGCGGCCGAGCATGATCACCTGCTTGGGCCGCAGCAGCGGCAGCGCCAGCGGATGCAGCGGGTTGGCCGGGGCGGGGGCCGTCGGCTCGGCGACGGTCGGCAGCTGCGCCAGGTTGGGCTGCATACCCGCGCCGTGCCCGGCGATGACGACCGTGTCGGGTGACAGGTCGATGTCCAGCGGCTGGTCGAAGCTGACCGGCGGCGTGTAGGTCCACGGCAGCCCGCCCGGGCGGCCCTGCGGCGTCGGCGCCTGAGGTTCGGGATCCGGCACCAGCGGCTCGCGCAGCGGGATGTCGAACTGCACGGGGCCGGCGTTGGCGGTGCGGGATCCGGTGGCGGCCACCAGCACCCGGCAGGTGGCCGATCGCCAGGTGGCGTTGAGGGCGTCCAGCCGTTCGGGGGCGTCCTCGGCCAGGCCGAGGCTGATGGTGGCCCGGACCTGGGTGCCGAAGTAGCCCAGCTGCTCCATGGTCTGGTTGGCCCCGGTGCCCAGCAGCTCGTAGGGCCGGTTGGCCGAGAGCACGATCAGCGGCACCCGGGCATAGTTGGCCTCGATGACCGCCGGGCCGAGGTTGGCGACGGCGGTGCCGGATGTCATGGCGACGCAGACCGGCGCGCCGGCGGCGATGGCCAGGCCGATGGCCAGATAGCCGGCGGTGCGCTCGTCGATGCGGACGTGCAGGCGGATGCGCCCGGAGCGGTCGGCGTCCTGCAACGCGAAGGCCAGCGGAGCATTGCGCGAACCGGGGCAAAGCACCACGTCGCGGACGCCGCCGCGAATCAGCTCGTCAACGACGACGCGAGCCTGTGTCGTCGAGGGGTTCACTCCTACAGCCTGTCACAGGCTCCGCGAAACGCTGTCGGCGCTGGTGAACCGGGCTCAGCCCGTTGCGTCGCCGAAGAACTTCAGCATGGCGGCGTTGACGGCGTCGGGCCGCTCGAAGAAGCCGAGATGGCCGGTGTCGGGGATCTGCACGTAGCGGCCGTTGGGCAGCGCGTCGGCGACCTCGCGGCCCAGATACGGCGGGGTCAGCACGTCGTCGGAGAATCCGATCACCAGCACCGGGGTCGCGATGCTGCGGTAGGCGGTCAATCGGCTGGTATGCGGCGCGATATCCAGCTGGGCGCGAATGCCGGGAGTGGACTTGACGGGCCAGGTGGAGAACATCGCGATCCAGTCGGCGATGGCGGTGTCGTCGTTGAGCGTCTTGCGGGAAAAGTTTTCCAGCAGGCGGATTTTCGCTTCGTACGCGGCCGGCATCGCGACGCCGGCGTCGGCCAGCACGGCCTCGGCGTCGCGGAAGAACTGCCGGGCCCGGTCCATGCGGCCGCGGGTGCCCATCAGCACCGCCGAGGTGACCAGCTCGGGCCGCGCCAGCATGAGTTCCTGGGCGATGAACGCGCCCATCGACATCCCGACGATGCGGGCGGGGGCCGCGTTCAGGCCCTCGATCAGGGCCGCGGTGTCGGCGACCATGGTCTGGGTCGAGAAGCCGTCCGCGTTCTCCGTGGCGCCGATCCCGCGGTTGTCGAAGGTGATGACGCGGTATCCGGCCGCCAGGAACGCGGGGACTTGGTAGGGGTGCCAGGTCCGCCCGGCGCCGCCGTGGCCGGCGATAAAGACCACGGGCTCACCGGAGCCGCGGTCGTCGTAAGCCAGGTTGATCACTCGGTCGACGGTACAAGCAACCGATGGCAGGCCTTGACCCGGTCGATCCACCACTGCCGGCGCTCGGGCGGTGCCGCCAACGCGTGCAGCCGCGCCGGATCGGGCGTGACCGGGCCCACCGGCAGGCAGCCGTCGACCGGCGCGGCGGTCTCGGCAACATCCTCGACGAACAGCCCGCCGGTGCCCAGCCCGCAGGCATGGCGCAGCTGCGGCAGGGCCGCCGCGGCGGTCAGGCCGGCGGCGATGCCCACCGCCGAATCCAGCGCGCTGGACACCACGACCGGGATGTCGATCTGCGCGGCGATCTCGAGCATGGCCGAAATCCCGCCCAGCGGAGCGACTTTCAGCACCGCAATGTCGGCGGCACCGGCGCGGACGACGGCCAGCGGGTCCTCGGCCTTGCGGATGCTTTCGTCGGCGGCGATCGGCACGTCGACCACCCGGCGCAGCTCGGCGAGCTCGTCGACCGTCGCGCAGGGTTGTTCGAGGTATTCCAGCGGGCCGTCGGCGGTCAATGCGGCGGCCGCCGCGGCCGCCTCCTCGACGCTCCAGCCGCCGTTGGCGTCCACCCGCACGGTCGGAACCAGCTCCCGCACGGCGTTGACCCGCGCGACGTCGTCGGCCAGCGTCTGCCCTGGCTCGGCGACCTTCACCTTGGCCGTGCCGGCCCCCGGGAAGCGCGACAGCACCTCGCCCACCTGCGCGGCGGGCACCGCCGGCACGGTTGCGTTGATGGGGATGCGGTCGCGGCGGGTCGGCGGCGGCTCCCGGTAGGCGGCCGCGATGCCCGACGCCAGCCAGTGCGCGGCCTCGTTCGGCTCGTATTCGACGAACGCCCCGAACTCGCCCCAGCCCGCCGGGCCGTCGATCAGCGCGACCTCGCGGGTGGTGATGCCGCGAAACCGCACCCGCATCGGCAGCGCCACCACATGTAGGCGGTCGAGCAGGTCCTCGAGCGTCGGCGTCACGCGCTGTAGACCTGGCGGCCCGCCAGATACGTCGCCCGCACCTCGAGGTCGGCGATCTGCCCGGGCGGCACGATTCGCGGATCGGCCGACAGCACCACCAGATCGGCGTACTTGCCGACCGCCAGCGAGCCGATCACGTCGTCGGAGAACAGCTGCCAGGCCGCGTCGATGGTTTGCGCGCGGATCGCCTGCTCGACGGTCAGCCTTTCCTCGGGCCCGAGCACCCGGCCGCTCGGCGCGGTGCGGGTGACGGCCACGCTGATGTTGCGCAGCGGCTCCTCGGGTGTGACCGGCGGGTCGTTGTGCAGCGAGATGCGCATCCCGGTGGCCACCGCGGATCCGGCCGGCATCCAACGGGTTCCGCGTTCCTCGCCGAACAGCCCGTCGACGATGACGTCGCCCCAGTAGTGGATCTGGTCGACGAAGATGCTGCAGGTGACGCCGAGGTCGTGGGCGCGCTGCAGCTGCTCGGGGCGGATGGCGCCGACGTGTTCGAGCCGCAGCCGATGGTCGTCGCGCGGATGGCGCTTCAGGGCCTCTTCGTACACGTCGAGGATGGTGTCGACGCCGGCGTCACCCTGCACGTGGCAGGCCATCGGCCAGCCCAGCGGGAAGTAGGCGCCGACGATCTCGTGCAGCTGCTCGGCGGTGTAGTTGGCGCAGCCGCAGGAGCCCGGCGCGACGCCGATGGTCCGGGTGGCCTCGGTGTCCAGGTAGGGAAACGAGAGGTCGATGTTGCCGATCCAGGGCGACCCGTCGACCCAGATCTTGATGCCGACCTGACGCAGGAGGTCGTCGCCCTGCCCGGGGGTCGCGGTGGTGGACATCTGCGGGTTGGAGATCTCGTAGGTGCGCAGCCGCACCGTGAGCCGCTGGCGCAGTTGCTCGACCACCGGCCGGAAGTTCGGGTCGAAGGCCATCTCCGAGCAGGTGGTCAGGCCGGCGCGGTTGAGCCGCGCGCATTCGGCGAGCAGCATCCGCGGGTAGTCGGCGAAGTCGATGGCCCCGCCCAGCAGCGGGAACACCGCGCCGGTCTCCTCGGCGGTGCCGTCGAGTTCGCCGTTGGCGTCTCGGCCGTACTTGGCGCCCTTGGGGTCGGGGGTGTCGCGGTTCAGCCCGTGCAGCTTGGCGGCGCGCGAGTTGAAGTAGGCCTTGTGCCCGGAGTTGTGCATGATGACCAGCGGGCTGTCCGGCGCGATGTCGTCCAGCCAGCTCAGCGTCGGTTCCGGCAGGCCGCTCTGCAACAGCGGATCCCAGCCGTTGAGGTAGGCGCCGTCGGGCCCTCGCCGGGCGACCTCGCCGTGGATGGCCGCGACGACGTCGTCCGCGTCGCGCAGGGTGACCGGACGGATGTCGACGATGCGGTCCGACAGGGCGACCGCCTCCATCAACGGATGCCCGTGTGCCTCAACGAAGCCCGGCATGACGCAGCCGTCACCGACGTCGACGGTCCGGGTGTCGGGGCCGGCGAATGCGGCCACCTCGGCGCGGGTGCCGACGGCGACGATCTTGCCGTCGGCCGCGGCGAGCGCCTCGGCGGTGGGCCGCCCCTCGTCGACGGTCAGGATGGTTCCGGTAACGACGAGATCTGCCTGCCCCATGTGCACGGATGCTATCGGCCCGAGGGTGCGGCTGACCTAAATTGCAACACGTTCTAGTCTTGCCACATGACGGACGAGCTGTTGCGCAACCCGACCCATAACGGCCACCTGCTCGTGGGCGCGCTCAAGCGCCACAAGACCAAGCCGGTGCTGTTCCTCGGCGACACCACGCTGACCGGCGGTCAGATGGCCGAGCGGATCAGCCAGTACATCCAGGCGTTCGAGGCGCTGGGCGCGGGCACCGGCGTCGCGGTCGGCCTGCTGTCGCTGAACCGTCCCGAGGTGCTGTTGATCATCGGCGCCGGGCAGACCCGGGGCTACCGGCGCACCGCCCTGCACCCGCTGGGCTCGCTGGACGACCACGCCTACGTGCTCAACGACGCCGGCATCAGCTCGCTGATCATCGACCCCAACCCGATGTTCGTCGAGCGCGCGCTGGCGTTGCTGGAGAAGGTGCCCGGGCTCAAGCAGATCCTCACCATCGGCCCCGTCCCCGAGGCACTCGATGGCGTCGCGGTGGACCTGGCGGCCGAGGCGGCCAAGTACGACCCGCAGCCGCTGACCGCCGCGGACCTGCCGCCCGATCAGGTCATCGGCCTGACCTACACCGGCGGCACCACCGGCAAGCCCAAGGGCGTGATGGGCACCGCGCAGTCGATCTCCTCGATGACCCAGATCCAGCTCAGCGAGTGGGAGTGGCCGGAGGAACCGCGGTTCCTGATGATCACCCCGCTCTCGCACGCCGGGGCGGCGTATTTCCTGCCCACCTTGATCAAGGGCGGCGAGATGCATGTGCTGCCCAAGTTCGATCCCGCCGATGTGTTGAAAACCATTGAGGAGAAGCGCATTACGGCCACGTTCCTGGTGCCGTCGATGTTGTATGCGCTGATGGACCACCCGGATTCGCACACCCGCGACCTGTCGTCGTTGCAGACCGTTTATTACGGCGCGTCGGCGATCAACCCGGTGCGGCTGGCCGAGGCGATCCGCCGGTTCGGCCAGATCTTCGCCCAGAACTACGGCCAGTCCGAGGCGCCGATGGCCATCACCTACCTGGCCAAGGGCGAGCACGACGAGAAGCGGCTGACATCCTGCGGGCGCCCAACGCTTTTCGCGCGGGTGGCGCTGCTGGGTGAGGACGGCAAGCCGGTCCCGCAGGGCGAGCCGGGCGAAATCTGCGTCAGCGGACCGCTTTTGGCGGGCGGTTACTGGAACCTGCCCGAGGCGACGGCCGAGACGTTCAAGGACGGCTGGCTGCACACCGGCGACATGGCCCGCGAGGACGAGGACGGCTTCTACTTCATCGTCGACCGGGTCAAGGACATGATCGTCACCGGCGGCTTCAACGTGTTCCCGCGCGAGGTCGAGGACGTCGTCGCCGAGCACCCGGCGATCGCCCAGGTGTGCGTGGTCGGGGCGCCGGACGAGAAGTGGGGCGAGGCCGTCACCGCGGTCGTGGTGCTGCGCTCCGACGCGCCCCGCGACGACGCGGCGATCGAGAAGATGACCGCCGAGATCCAGGCCGCGGTCAAGGACCGCAAGGGCTCGGTGCAGTCGCCCAAGCGCGTGGTGCTCGCCGAGTCGCTGCCGTTGACCGGGCTGGGCAAGCCGGACAAGAAGGCCGTGCGCGCGCAGTTCTGGGAGGGCGCCGGCCGCTCCGTGGGCTAGGCCTTTTGTTCTGCCGCCGAGTGTGAAACTAACTTCACGCTCGAGCGCGAACGTGAAACTAGCTTCACGTTCGGCAATCAGGCCGCGACGCCCGCCACGAGCAGGTCGAGCATGCGGCCGGTCTGCTCCGGCGAATCGCTGACCAGGAAGATGCCGATCAGGCTGGACACCACGTCGTCGGCCTGCACGTCGGCGCGCAGCGTCGCATCTTCCGCGCCCGCCTGTAAGAGCATTTCGACGGCGCCGACGATGCTGTCGCGCGTCTGCGTGGGTTCCATGGCGCCGGAAGCGAAGATCGCCTGCAAGGACTCGGCCATGCCGCGCTTGGCCGCAACGAAGCCCGCGTACCGATCCATCCAGCGTCGCAGCGCCGTCTTGGGCGGATGCCGCTTGAGTAGCTGCTCGGCGGCCGCGGCCACCTCGGCGAGCTCGGCCCGATAGATCGCCTCGACCAAGGCTTCCCGGTTCGGGAAATGGCGGTAGAGCGTGCCGATGCCGAGCCCGGCGTCGCGGGCGATCGACTCCAGCGACACGGATCCGCCGTGCGCGGTGAACGCCGCGGTAGCCGCCTCCAGCAGCCGTTCGCGATTGCGACGCGCATCCGACCGTCCAACCAAAGCGGAGGTTCCTCCGTTTCTGTTACGCTGACCGAAGCGGAGGGCCCTCCGCATTTTCTCCAGTGTGTCACGAGCCAAGGAGCATCATGACCGACAAATCACCGCCCGGCGGTACCGGAAGCATCGGCGCGGCGCGCGTCGCCCGCATGGGCTACGGCGCCATGCAGCTGTTCGAGGCCTCGCCCGATGACGCGGCCAGTGTGCTGCGCCGCGCCGTCGAACTCGGCGTCAACCACATCGACACCGCGTCGTTCTACGGTCCCGGCGAGGTGAACCGCCGGATCCGGGCAGCGCTGGCCCCCTACCCCGACGACCTCGTCATCGTCAGCAAGGTCGGCGCGCGCTACACCGGTGAACAACCGATTCCGCTGGCCGCCGCCCAACAGCCGGCCGAACTCCGCGCCGCCGTCGAAGATGACCTGCGCCAGCTCGGTCTGGATCGTGTTCCGGTGGTCAATCTGCGGCGAATGGATCTCGGTCCCGGCGCGGCCGCCGACGGCGACCAGATCGTCGACCTCGATGACCAGCTCGCCGAGATGATCGCGCTGCGCGACGAGGGCAAGATCGGCGCAATCGGGATCAGCAGCGTGCCGCTCGACGTGCTGCGGCGAGCGCTGCCTGCCGGGATCGTGTGCGTGCAGAACGCCTACAGCCTGCTGGACCGCTCCCAGGAAGAGATGGTCGATGTCTGCCTGGACGAGGGCATCGCCTGGGTGCCGTACTTCCCGCTCGGGTCGGCGTTCCCGGGGTTCCCGAAGGTCGCCGACACCCCGGTGGTCGCCGACATCGCCGGCGAGCTGAACGTCACCGGTGCCCAGGTGGGGCTGGCGTGGCTGCTGGCCCACACGCCGAACACGTTGCTGATTCCCGGCACGCGGTCGATCGCCCACCTCGAGGAGAACATCGGCGCGGCCGGTGTCGCGCTGAGCGCCGAGGCGATCGCCCGGCTGGACGCCGTCGCCACGCCCGGCGCCGATCCCTGGGCGCACGGTGTCGAACCCTTCCTGGAGGCGCCGCAGGGCTGACTACTGTGTCAGGCATGGGTACGCCCAACGGGCTGAAACCACCGTGGTGGCTGAAGCCGGCGAACAAAGTCTTCATCCGGATGTCGCGGCTCGGCCTGAGCTTCGGCGGCGAAAGCCCGGTGGTGCTGACCGTGCCGGGACGCAAGTCCGGGACGCCCCGGTCGACGCCGGTGACGCCGATGACGGTGGAGGGCAAACGGTATGTGGTGGGCGGCTTCCCGGGTGCGGATTGGATCCGCAACGTCCGCGCGGCCGAGCACGTGACGTTGGCCCGCGGCCGGCACTCCGAGCGCGTGCGGATGGTGGAGTTGTCCGCCGACGCGGCGCGGCCGTTCCTGCGGGCGTACCCCACCGAGGTGCCCACCGGCGTCGGCTTCATGAAACGCTCTGGGTTGGTCACCGACGGTCGCCCCGAGGAGTTCGAGGCGCTGGCCGGCGTGTGTCCGGTATTCCGGCTGGACCCGGCATAGGAGTTCAAACAGATTGAGTGACAACCCTTTTGACGCGCAGGCTTGGCGCCCCGTGGACGGGTTCGGCGACCTGACCGACATCACCTATCACCGGCACGTCGATGACGCCACGGTGCGGGTGGCGTTCGACCGGCCCGAGGTGCGCAACGCGTTTCGGCCGCACACCGTCGACGAGCTCTACCGGGTGCTCGACCACGCCCGGATGTCGCCCGACGTCGGCGTGGTGCTGCTCACCGGCAACGGACCGTCGCCCAAGGACGGTGGCTGGGCGTTCTGCTCGGGCGGCGATCAGCGCATCCGCGGGCGCAGCGGCTACCAGTACGCGAGCGGCGACACCGCCGACACCGTCGACACCGCCCGCGCCGGCCGCCTACACATCCTCGAGGTCCAGCGGCTGATCCGGTTCATGCCCAAGGTGGTCATCTGTCTGGTCAACGGGTGGGCGGCCGGAGGCGGGCACAGCCTGCACGTCGTCTGCGACCTCACCCTGGCCAGCCGCGAGCACGCCCGCTTCAAGCAGACCGACGCCGACGTCGGCAGCTTCGACGGCGGCTACGGCAGCGCCTACCTGGCCCGCCAGGTCGGCCAGAAGTTCGCCCGCGAGATCTTCTTCCTGGGCCGCCCCTACACCGCCGAGCAGATGCATCACATGGGCGCGGTCAACGCGGTCGTCGACCATGCGGACCTGGAATCGGAGGCCATCGCGTGGGCGCGCGAGATCAACGCGAAATCACCTCAGGCGCAACGCATGCTGAAGTTCGCGTTCAACCTGCTCGACGACGGCCTGGTGGGCCAGCAGCTGTTCGCGGGCGAGGCCACCCGGCTGGCCTACATGACCGATGAGGCCGTCGAGGGCCGCGACGCCTTCCTGGAGAAGCGGGATCCCGACTGGAGCCGCTTTCCCCGGTACTTCTGAGGTGCCCGCGCCCGCCTAGACTCCCGTCAGTGAGCAAGAGCCCCCTCCGCCGGATCACCGACCAGTTCGTGCTGGCGACCATGCGACCCCCCATGGCGCCGCAAGTATTGGTCAACCGTCCGCTGATCAAGCCGATCGAGCTGGCCGGCAAGCGCATCCTGCTCACCGGAGCCTCGTCGGGGATCGGCGAGGCCGCGGCCGAACAGTTCGCCCGTGCGGGCGCCACGGTGGTCGTCGTGGCCCGCCGCCAGGATCTGCTGGACGCGCTGGCCGAACGGATCACCACCGCCGGGGGTGAAGCGCTGTCGATCCCGTGCGACGTCTCGGACATGGACGCCGTCGACGCGCTGGTCGCCGACGTCGAAAAGCGTCTCGGCGGGATCGACATCCTGATCAACAACGCCGGCCGGTCCATCCGCCGGCCGCTGGCCGAGTCGCTGGAACGCTGGCACGACGTCGAGCGCACCATGGTGCTCAACTACTACGCGCCGCTGCGGCTGATCCGCGGGCTGGCGCCCGGGATGATCGAGCGCGGCGACGGCCACATCATCAACGTCTCGACGTGGGGCGTGCTGTCGGAGGCCTCGCCGCTGTTCGCGGTGTACAACGCCTCGAAGGCCGCGCTGTCGACGGTCAGCCGGGTGGTGGAAACCGAATGGGGCGACAAGGGCGTGCACTCCACCACGCTGTACTACCCGCTGGTGGCCACCCCGATGATCGCACCGACCAAGGCCTACCAGGGAATGCCGGCGCTGACGTCGGAGGAGGCCGGCGAGTGGATGATCACCGCCGCCCGCACCCGCCCGGTGCGCATCGCCCCACGGATGGCGATCGCCGCCAAGGCCCTGGACACCTTTGGACCCCGGTGGGTTAATACACTCATGCAGCGTCAACGCGTCCAGCCCAACCGCGATAGCTGACCTGCCGACCCGATCGACCGTCGGGAGTTGCCATGTCTGAATTGTGGGCCACCATCGCGTCCGAGCGCGCCGCGCTCGCCGGCGATCTCGCCGACCTGACCCCGGCACAATGGGATACGCCGTCGCTCTGTGCGGGCTGGACGGTCCGCGACATCGTCGCGCACCTGTCAGCGACCGCCTCGCTGAACCCAGCCACGTTCCTACTCGGGATCTCCAAGGCCAAGTTCAATTTCGACAAGTTCGCCAACGACCAGATCGCCAAGCACCGGGGAGCCGACCCGGCCGCGACCCTGGCCGAGTTCCGGGGACTGCAGAATTCCACCTCCGCACCGCCGGGCCCCAAAACCTCCTGGCTGGGTGAGGTTGTGGTGCACGGCGCCGATGTTCGCCGTCCGTTGGGCATCTCGCACACCTATCCGCCCGACGCCGTCCGCCAGGCGATCGACTTCTACAAGGGCTCCAACATGCTGCTCGGCTCCAAAAACCGCGTCGCGGGTCTGGCGTTGTCCGCCACCGACGACGACTGGCGGCACGGAGAGGGCGAAGCGGTCGAGGGCCCGCTGCTGTCGCTGTTGCTCGCCATGACCGGCCGGGCCGCGGCCTGCGACGACCTCACCGGCCCCGGCGTGCCAACGCTCCGCAGCCGATGCGCCCCGGCGCCATAGCCGCGTGGTAGACACGATTTCATGGAGATCCTGGCCAGCCGGATGCTGCTGCGGCCGTCGGACTATCGGCGCTCGCTAGCCTTCTACCGCGACGAGATCGGCCTGGCGATTTGGCGCGACTACGGCGCTGGCACAGTGTTTTTCGCGGGCCAGTCCTTGCTGGAGCTGGCCGGTTACGGCGAGCCCGACCCGTCCCAGGCCGCCTTCCCCGGTGCGCTGTGGCTACAGGTCCGCGACATCGAGGCCACCCAAGCCGAATTGGTGGGCCGCGGGGTGTCGATCGCGCGCGAAGCACGCCGGGAACCATGGGGCTTGAAAGAGATGCACGTGACCGATCCCGATGGGCTCACGCTCATTTTCGTCGAAGTGCCGCCGGAGCACCCGTTACGGCGTGACACCCGTGGTGAACAATAGGGAAACGCCGGTTAACTGAGAGGTAACATCTGGCGACGGTTCAAGGTACACCCGTAATTCGCCTCTCCCAGCATTCGACAATAGAAACCTCCTACCACCAGAATCAGGCGCTGTGAACATCCAATTGTTCCTCTTGATCATTGTCGTAATCACGGCATTGGCTTTCGATTTCACGAATGGCTTCCACGACACGGGCAACGCGATGGCGACCTCGATCGCCAGTGGTGCGCTCAAGCCGAAAGCAGCGGTCGCGCTGTCCGCGGTGCTGAACCTCGTGGGCGCGTTCATGTCCACCGCCGTCGCCGCGACGATCGCCAAGGGCTTGATCGACGGGCACATCGTGACGCTGGAGCTGGTTTTCGCCGGCCTCGTCGGCGGCATCGTGTGGAACTTGCTGACCTGGCTCCTCGGCATCCCCTCGAGTTCGTCGCACGCCTTGATCGGCGGCATCGTCGGCGCCACCATCGCCGCCGTCGGTGCACACGGGGTGATCTGGAAGGGCGTGGTGTCCAAGGCGATCATCCCGGCGGTCGTGTCGGCGATCCTGGCGATCGTGGTCGGCGCGGTCGCGACCTGGCTGGTCTACCGGATCACCCGCGGCATCCCGAACAAGCGCACCGAGGCCGGCTTCCGGTACGGGCAGTGGGGCTCGGCGTCGCTGGTTTCGCTGGCGCACGGCACCAACGACGCGCAGAAGACGATGGGCATCATCTTTCTGGCGCTGATGTCCTACGGCTCGGTCAGCAAGACGGCCTCCATGCCGCCGCTGTGGGTCATCGTCGGCTGTGCGGTGTCGATGGCGCTCGGCACGTATCTGGGCGGCTGGCGGATCATCCGCACCTTGGGCAAGGGCCTGGTGGAGATCCAGTCGCCGCAGGGCATGGCAGCCGAATCCTCTTCGGCCGCAGTGATTTTGCTCTCCGCCCACTTCGGCTACGCGCTGTCGACCACCCAAGTCTGTACCGGCTCGGTGCTGGGCAGCGGGCTGGGCAAGCCGGGCGGCGAGGTCCGCTGGGGCGTCGCCGGCCGCATGGGTGTCGCGTGGCTGGTCACGCTTCCGCTGGCCGGGCTGGTCGGTGCGCTGACCTACTGGATCGTGCACCTGATCGGCGGCTACCCGGGCGCCATCGTGGGCTTCGCGCTGCTGATCGCGGTCTCGGCGACCATCTACATCCGGTCGCGCAAGGTCAAGGTGGACCACAACAACGTCAACGCCGAGTGGAAGGGCGATTTGACCAGCGGGCTCGAGGAGTCCGACGATCACCACCCGCCCTCGGACCCCGGACCCACGGTCGGCGGCGGTACGACCCCCCGATTCGACTCCGACGATCCCACCATTAAGGCGAATGCGTGATGAGTCACTTCAGCGACTGGTTCAACTACCAAGCCTCCCTTAAGATCCTGCTCTTCTCGATGCTGGCCGGCGCCGCGCTGCCGGGTCTGTTCGCGCTGGGGCTGCGATTCCAGGCGATCGGCGGCGGGCAGGCCGGCACCGATGGTGGCTCCCCGCAGAAGAATCCGGCGCTGCTGGCCATCGCCTGGGCGATCTATGCGGTGGTGATCCTGGTGATCGCCTTCGCGCTGGCGTACATCTCGCGGGACTTCATCGCGCATCACACTGGCTACCCTTTCCTCGGAGCCAAAGCGAAGTAGCATCGATTGGTGCCCACGGATTTGCGAAGCCAAACACCGGGGGGTGTAGTCAGAGCGTGAACGGATTCCTGAATTCGATCGTCTCCTGGCTCCGCGCGGGATACCCGGAGGGCGTGCCGGCGACCGACACCTTCCCGGTGCTCGCGTTGCTGGCCCGCCGGCTGTCGAACGACGAAGCCAAGGCGGTGGCCTGCGAGCTGGTTCGGCGCGGCGAGTTCGACGACGTCGACATCGGCGTGCTGATCACCCAAATCACCGATGAGTTGCCGTCACCCGCCGACGTCGAGCGGGTGCGGGTGCGGTTGGCGGCCCAGGGCTGGCCCTTCAACGACGCCGACGAGGCCGGGGACCCGGCATAGCCGTACTGCGCGCACTGGACGTCCCGCCGGGTTCGGCGGCCTCGTCACTGCTGCCCACGCTGGAACGGGTGCTGAACGGGCGTGACCCCGCACTGGTCGCCCTGCCCGCGGGCGACGACCGCGAGTCGGCTGCGCTGCGGGCGGGCCTGCGCGTCGGGGAGGCCATCGACGACGACGTGGCCCTGGTGGCGGCGACGTCGGGAACCACCGGAATTCCCAAGGGCGCGTTGCTGACCGCCGCCGCTTTGACGGCCAGCGCGGCGGCCACCCATGACCGCCTCGGCGGGCCGGGCAGCTGGCTGCTCGCCCTGCCGCCCCACCACATCGCCGGCGTGCAGGTTCTGGTGCGCAGCCTGCTCGCCGGCTCGGCGCCGGTCGAAATGGACGTCTCCGCCGGATTCGACGTCGCCCAATTGCCCGGTGCGATAAGGGCATTGGGCTCGGGGCGGCGTTACACATCGCTGGTTGCCGCGCAACTGGCCAAGGCGCTCGGCGACCCGGCCGCCGCGGGCGCCCTCGCCGAACTGGACGCCGTGCTGCTCGGCGGAGGACCCGCGCCACGACCGGTCCTCGACGACGCGGCCGCGGCGGGCATCACCGTGGTCCGCACCTACGGGATGAGCGAGACCGCCGGGGGCTGCGTGTACGACGGCGTCCCGCTGGACGGGGTGCGGCTGCGCACGGTCGACGGGCGCATCCTCATCGGCGGCGCGACGCTGGCCAAGGGCTACCGCAATCCCGTTGACCCGGATCCGTTCGCCGAGCCGGGCTGGTTTGCGACCGACGATCTCGGCGCCGTCAGCGACGCGGGCGTGCTGACCGTGCTGGGCCGGGCCGACGACGCGATCAGCACGGGCGGGCTGACCGTGCTGCCGCAGCCGGTCGAGGCGGCGCTGTGCACGCATCCGGCCGTGGGCGATTGCGCGGTGTTCGGGGTGGCCGACGACCGGCTGGGCCAGCGGGTGGTCGCCGCGATCGTGGTGCGCGACGGGGCCGCCGCGCCCACCCTGGACGCGCTGCGCGCGCAGGTGACCCGAAGCCTGGATGCCACCGCCGCGCCGCGCGAGCTGCACATCGTCGACGCGCTGCCGCGCCGCCACATCGGCAAGGTCGACCGGGTGGCATTGGTGCGCCGATTCGCCGGCCCGAGCGATCAATAGGCTGTTCGTCCGTGAGGATCGCTCGACGAGACGCGGTGCGCGAGGCGGTAGCGGTCACGGTCGGGGTGTTGCTGGTGGCGGCGGCGTTCGTGCTGCCGCGGGTGAACTCAGGCGTGCGGCCTCGTCTGGACGTCGGTGCCGAGAAGTTCGCCACCCACGCCGGCGCCGCACCGATCTTCGGCGAATGGCTGATCCACGCCGGCTGGGGCACCGGGCCGGCCATCGCCCTCGCGATCGCCGTTGTCGCGTGGGGACCGATTCTGGCGCAACGCCTTTCGTGGCGCGCACTGACGCTGGGCAGCTGGGCCACCGCGTGCGGGTGGGCGTTCGCGCTGGCGATGATCGACGGCTGGCAGCGCGGCTTCGCCGGCCGGCTGACCACCCGTGACGAGTACCTGTCGCAGGTGCCGAGCATCACCGACATCGGTGCGACGCTGCGCACGTTCGCCGGCCGAATCGTGGACTACCAGCCGAACTCGTGGACCACCCACGTGTCCGGGCATCCGCCCGGCGCGCTGCTGACGTTCGTCTGGCTGGACCGGCTCGGCCTGCACGGCGGCGCCTGGGCCGGGCTGCTGTGCCTGCTGGCCGGCTCGAGCGCGGCGGCCGCGGTGGTGATCGCCGTGCGCGCGCTGGCCGACGAGCGGACCGCGCGCCGCGCCGCACCGTTCGTCGCCCTGGCGCCGACGGCGATCTGGGTGGCGGTGTCGGCCGACGGCTACTTCGCCGGGGTGGCGGCGTGGGGCATCGCGCTGCTGGCCGTCGCGGTGCACCGCCCGGTCCGCTTCCCCGCGCTGACGGCCGCGGGCGCGGGACTGCTGCTGGGCTGGGGGGTGTTCTGCAACTACGGCCTGATGCTGATGGGGTTGCCGGCGTTGGCGGTGCTGGCCTCCGCCCAGCGGCCGGGCAACCGCTGGGCGGACTGGCGGGCGATCCTGCGGGCTTTGGGCCCGGCGGCGCTGGCCGCGATCGCGGTGGCGGTGGCCTTCGCCATCGCGGGCTTCTACTGGTTCGACGGCTACGCCCTGGTGCAACAACGCTATTGGCAGGGCATCGCCAAAGACCGCCCTTTCCAGTATTGGAGCTGGGCCAACCTGGCGTCCGTGGTGTGCGCGATCGGGTTGGGCGGGGTCGCCGGAATCAGCAGGGTGTTCGACTGGCCCGCCATCCGCCGCCGCTCCGGTTTTCACCTGCTGCTGTTGGGCATGCTGGCCGCCATCGTCTTCGCGGACCTGAGCATGCTCAGCAAGGCCGAGGTGGAACGCATTTGGCTGCCGTTCACCGTCTGGCTCACCGCGGCGCCCGCACTCCTGCCGGTGCGTTCACACCGGATCTGGTTGGCGCTCAACGCCGTCGGCGCGCTGGCGCTCAACACGATCATCCTGACGAACTGGTAGCCCGCCTAGAGGCCGGCCGCGCGGGTGACGCGCGCGAAGCGGCTGGTGGGTGCGCAGGCGTCGCGCACCACCGCGACGTCGTCGACCACGTCCACGTCGGCCAGCGTCTCGACATTCACCACGTCAATGCCGTTGTCGCGCAATGCCTTCAAGGTCAGATCGCCGGTGTCGGGGGCGGACATCGGCACGGTGCGCAGGCACTGCGCCATGGATGGCTCCCCCACGCCGAGCACCCACCAGCCACCGTCGCGGGCCGGCCCGAGCACGGCCTGCGTCTCGAGCAGCCGGCGCGCGCAGCCGGCCAACAGGTCCGCGCTCACCTGGGGGGTGTCCATGCCGATCTGCAGCACCGGAAACCCGCCGGCCGCGTCGGCGTGCGCGTTGGCGAGCCGGGCCGCGAAATCCGCACCGCGCTGGGCGATCACCGTGAACGACGCCAGCCGCCGCCGGATCTCGGCGGCGTTCGCCGCCCCGTCCAGGTCGCCCGCCAGCGCCACCACCCGCGCGGCCACCGGGGCGGCGGCCACCGCGTCGAGCGTGTCAAGCAGTGCGGCGGCGGCGATTTCGGCGGCGACCCGGTCTCCCACGGTCGCCGCGAGCCGCGTCTTGGCCCGGCCCGGCTCGGGCGCCTTGGCGACCACCAGCAGGGTCACCGGCAGCGCGCTCACGAAATCACCTTCCAGAAGTCGAGGATCGCGGTGATGCTGCCCCGCAGCGAACCGCTGACCTTCGACTTGCCGCCCGTCCGCGGGCCGTAGCTGACATCGAGTTCGACGACGCGCCAGCCGGCGGCCGCGGCGCGCACCAGCAATTCCAGCGGATATCCCGACCGCCGGTCGATGACGCCCAGTTGCAGCAGCGCTTCGCGGCGGGCCACTCGCATCGGTGCGATGTCGTGCACCGGCAGGCCGTGTCGCGTGCGCAGCCGCCAGCTCATGACGACGGTGCCCACCCGGGCCACCCACGGCCAGTGCAGCCCGCGCACCGGGCGGCGCCGGCCGGTCACCAGGTCGGCGCCCCGCTCGAGCTCGGCGACCAGCCTGGGCAGATCGCCGCCGTCCATCGAGCCGTCGGCGTCGATGACCGCCACGATCGGGGTGGTCGCGGCCAGCACGCCCGCGTGGACGGCCGAGCCGTATCCGGCCCGCGGTTCGGCGACGACGCGCGCGCCGTGCCGGCGCGCGACCCCGACGGTGTCATCGGTGCTGTTGTTGTCCACCACCAACGCCCGGTAGCCGGCGGGGATCGCGGCCAGCACCGCGGGCAGCGACTCCTCTTCGTTGAGGCAGGGCAGGACCACCGTCACCAGACCGTCGGCCCCGGGCACGCTCAGAATCCGCGGTGGGGGTGTGGCTCCTGCGGGTACATCGGCTGCTGCGGGTATATCGGCTGCGAATGCGTCGGCGGCAGGCTCTGCTGGGTGTGCGTCGGCGGCGGCGCCTGGGTGGTTTGGTGGGTGCTCGGCGGCGAATAGGTGCTCGTCGGCGGCGCATGCGTGGTGCTCGGCGGCGAATACGTCGTCGTCGGAGGCGAATACGTCGTCGTCGGCGGCTCGTGCGTGGTGGTCGGCGGCGAATACGTCGTCGTCGGAGGCGAATACGTCGTCGTCGGCGGCTGGTACGTGGTGGTCGGCGGCGAGTAGGGCGTGGTCGTCGGCGGCGTGTAAGGCGGGTTGTAGGGAGGGTTGTACGGCGGGTAGTTCGGCCCCCACCCCGGGATCGGGATGGGAATCGGAATAGGCACCGGCACAATGGGATTCGGGCGAGGCGCCCAACCCGGGTTGGGGTTGGGCACCGCACCGGGGTTGACCGGCGCCTCGGGCGCGGGGACGGCCGGCACGCCGCCTCCCGACGGGGGCGCGACCTGCTGGGGGGCATTGTTGGGAGCCGGGACGGTGCCGCCCTGGAATCCCGCGTTGGGCGCATCGGCCGGGGGCGGGGGCAGCGGCGCCTGCTGCTGGCTCGGCAGGATCGGCATGAACTTGCCGGGGGTGCCGTTCTGGACGCCCACCACCGGCTGCCGGCTGGCGGTCGGCTCCACGGCGACCGCGATCGCGGTGGCCAGCGACGCCAATCCGACGACCGCGAAGGCGACGACGGCGTTGCCGATCACCAGCGATCGCCGCGACAGCTTCGTCGGCGCCTCCTCGTCGACGTCGCCGTACTCGTAGTCGTCGAATTCGGGGTCGTACTCGTCGAATTCGCCCGGGTACTGCTCCCCCTCGTCGGCCATCGAATAGGCCAGCTGATGGTCTTCGGCGTTCGGATCGGCGAATTCCGATGCCGGCACCACGGTGGTCTCATCCCCGGCGAGGGCCGCCGCCGGGGCCGCGGCGGTGGCATCCCCGAACGCCGGCGCCATCGCGGTGGCATCCCCTGCCGCCGGCGCCATGGCGGTCTCGTCGCCAGTCAGCCCGATCGCCGGCGCCATGGCCGTCGCGCCGCCGGCCCCCAGCACCGCCGCCGGCGCGGCGGCGATCGCGGCGCCGCGCGCGAGCGCAAAGGTGGGATCCTCGGCGACCCGCACCCGCATGGTCGACCCGTCGCGAAGCTCGTCGGCGACCCGATTCAGATCGGGCGACGCACCGAGCAGATACACATCCTGCGGGGCGTCGGGGTGGGCGCTCAGGTTGGCCATCATGGTGTGGAACGCGGCCGTCGCATCGCCGCCCGACGCACCCGCCAGCGGCTGGCTGGCCAACACGGTCGGCGGCGCGTCGGGATCGCCGTCGCCCGACCCCACCATCGACAGCGTCGCGGTCGCGTCGTCCATCACCAGCGCCGCGCCGGGCCGGCCGGCCGCGCGCATCAGGGCGGCCACCGCCTGCGATTCCGAGAGCACCGCGACGTTGTGCACGCCCGAGTCCTCCAGCGCCCGCCGCAGCTGATCCGCCGCGGGATGGTCGGTCCAGCACAGCCGGGTGCCGACCAGCCGGTGGTTCTCACCGGCCAGCAGCCGGTTCGTGCCGACCACGGTCTCGGTCAGCGTCCCGATCGGATTGTCGGCGAGGTCGACGACGGATTGGTCGATCACGTCGGCCCCCTGCGCGCCCGACCCGACCAGGGCCAAGCGCGCGACGGGTCCGGTGACCGCAACCCCCAAAACGACGTCCATCCCGGTTCTCCTTCAGGCCGGCTACCCCGCAACCAGCAATGTCCCGGCATCATTACACTTGCGATACCGTTGATAATTCAGGCGACGAGCTTCGTCTACTAGCGCAGCGTAACCAGCTTTTCGAACGACAGGACGCCTCACCGCGGAATCATCTCCGCCCCAGCAGCCGGTCACACCCCCTGCCACGGCATCCGAACGGAGAATATGTTCGCAAGCGAGCAGTGCATTTCACTCGGCGGGGTAATCCCTCGCCGAAGGTTCGAAACCGCGCCAAGAATATCCGTCCTTGAATCCGGGGGGGCATGGTGAGCCAGAGCCACGACGAGACGCCGACCGGTCCCATCCGTGGTCAGACGCAGCAGGCACCGACGCCGCGCATCATCCGCCCGCACGCCACGGGTGGCGCCGCGGCCGAGGCCACCGAGACGAAGCGGTACCGGCACGTCGTCGGTGACCTGACCGCGGTGGCGCTGCTGGTCCTCGCGGTGTTCCTGCCGTGGAACCTCTACTTCGGCGTCGGGATCCCGGACAGCAGCACGATCCTGTTCGGGGTGCTGATCGCGGTGACGGTGCTGGCCATCGTCGCGGTCGTGGTCGCCGGTTCGTGGCGGTCGGCCGGCGCGCGGTTCAACCCGGCGCGGGCCGCCCGGATTCGCCTGGCGCTCAACGTCCCCTACCTGCTGCTGGTGCTCGCCTTCGTCGTGTTCGACGCGTACGAGACCGTCCGTTTCGGTGGCACCGTCAACGTGCCGGGCGGTGTCGGGCCGGGTGCCTGGGCCGGGATCGCCGGCTCGCTGTTGAGCGCCCAGGCGGTGCCGGCCGGCGCGCTTGCCGGACCGGTTCCGGCCGGCGACGAGTCCACCGGGTGGCACAGGTCGGCGCGGGTCATCGGCTCGTTGTCGATGCTCGCGGCGGTGCTCAGCTTCGGTTTCAACCTGTACTGGCGGGTGCGGTACGCGCTGCAAAGCACCGGCGGCGCCGAGGAATTCGGCAAGCAGAACATCGCCGTGATCGCGACCGCGGTGGTGTACGGCGTGGTGGCGCTGGTCGCGGTGCTGGTCGCCTCGCGGTGGCTGCTGCGCAGCGCGCGGGAGAGCCGGCTGACGACCGTCGCGCTCGGCGCGTCGACGCTGGCCGCCGGGGTCCTGGTGTGGTTCCTGCCCGTGGGTCGTGACATCGACGCGTTCCACGGCATCGCGCAGAACACGTCCACCGCCGGCGTCGGGTTCGAGGGCTACCTGGCGTGGGCGGCCGGCGCGGCGCTGTTCGCGCCCCGGGCCCTGTTCGGTCACCGGAACGCCTCGCCGACGGAGGAGTCCGCGTGGCGCGCGACGACCCGAAATGGCTTGCTGCTCATCGCCGTTTGGTCCGTCGGGTCGGTGGCGATGCGGATCACCGACCTCGTCGTCGGCGTGATCCTGAACTACCCGTTCTCCCGGTACTCCAGCATCGTGCTGGCCGCGTTCGATCTGGCCACCGCGGTGCTGGCGATCTGGCTGCGCCGCAGGCTGGCCACCCTCTCGGCGAGAATGGTCACATCGCTGTGCGGGCTCGTCGCCACGCTCAGCGTTGCCCGCGTCGTCGTCGGCCTCGAACTGGCGCCGCGATTCGAAGACTCGCCCAATTCGCCGGCGCTGCACCCGGTCTACGGCAACAACCTGGCCCAGCAGATCACCAGCACGTTCGACGTGACGCTGTGCGGACTGGCCCTGGGCATCCTGGTGGCGGCCATCGTCACCGGCCATCTGAGCGGCCGGCGGCTGGCCCGTCGCGCCGCCCGCCGGCGCGCCGCCGCGGCGAATGCGGCGGCAACGACCACCCGGGTCCCAGTGGGCCAGGGCGGCGGCCCGTCGTCGGCGGCGACCACCCGCATCCCGGCCGGCGTCCCCGGCGGGGACAACGAACCGCCCACCACGGAGATACCGCCGCTGGCCAACGCGCCCAGGATCTTCCGCGGCGACGACTCCGGCACGCGCCAGATGCCCGCGCAGAAGCCGCAGATCTACCGTCCCCCGCAGGGTTAGCGAAGGGGTGCGAACGCGAACTCGCGCAGCCCATCACCCGGTGCGACGGCCGCGCGGAAACCGAGCACCTCGGCGGCCCGCGATGGATCGGCGACGATGTGGCGCACGTCGCCGCTGCGGTACTGCCCGGTGATGACCGGGGACAACGAGGCGGCGCGCGCGTCGCACAGCGCGCCGGCCACCTGTGCAATCGAAATGGGTTGTCCCGAGCAGACATTGACTGCGGTGAAACCCTCGCTCCACTGTGTCGCCGCGACGTTGGCGGCGGCCACGTCGTCGACGTGGACGAAGTCGCGCATCTGCCCGCCGTCCTCGAAAACCTCTGGCGGGTCACCCTTTTCCAGTGCCGACCGGAAGATCGCCGCCACCCCGGAGTAGGGGGTGTCACGCGGCATGCCGGGGCCGTAGACGTTGTGGTAGCGCAACGCCATCACCGAGCCGCCGGTGGCCTCCGACCACGCCAGCGCGTAATGCTCCTGGGCCGTCTTGCTGGCGGCGTAGAGGCTTCGCGGCCGCAGGCAGGCGTCCTCGTCGACCAGGCGCCACTGCAGTTCCTCCCCGCCGATCGGGCAGAGGTGCTCGAAGATTCCGGCGTCGAGGTCCGCGCGGCGCCGCGGCAGCGGATCCACGGGTCCGTGTTGTTCGCAGTGATAGCGCCCCTGCCCGTACACCACCATCGACGAGGCCAGCACCAGACGCTGCACCCCGGCGGCGAACATCTGCGCCAGCAGGACGGTGGTGGCCAGGTCGTTGTGGCCGCCGTAGGCGGGGGCGTCGGCGGCGTCCACACCCGCACCCACCATCGCCGCCTGATGGCACACCACGTCCACGCCTGCCAGCAGCGGGGCCAGGGCGTCGGCGTCGCGCACGTCGACGCGATGACATCCCTGCGGCAGCACCGGGTTTGGGCCGTGCGCGGCGGGCAGTAGCGCGTCGACGGAGACCACGTCGTGGCCCGCGGACCGCAGCGCGGCATCCACCCGCGAACCGATGAAGCCGGCCGCCCCGGTCAGCAGCACCCTCACGGCAGCTCGATGGGCAGGGTGACCCCGGCGTGCGGCAGGCAGTGCGTGCAGCTGCGGTCGGCGGCGATCCGGCCGATGGCCCGGCCGACCAGCGTTTTGAACACTTTGATGTTCTTCTCGAATTCGGCGAACACGTCGACGGTCTTCACGCCTTCCCCCGCGCTCACACCGGCATCCAGGTCGGTCACCAAAGCGATTGCCGCATAGCACATTTCAAGCTCGCGGGCGAGCGCCGCCTCCGGATAGCCGGTCATGTTGACCAGCGAGAACCCGGCGGAGGCGAACCACCGGCTCTCGGCGCGGGTGGAAAAGCGCGGCCCCTGGATCACCACCATGGTGCCGCCGTCGACCACGTCGGGCAGGCCGGTCACCGCCTCGCGCAGCGTCGGGCAGTACGGGTCGGCGAAGTCGACGTGGATGCCGCCGGAGTCGAAGTAGGTGTCGGCGCGGCCCCGGGTGCGGTCGACGAGTTGGTCGGGCACCACGACGGTGCCCGGGCCGAGTTCGGGCGTGAGGCTGCCGACCGCGCACGGCGCGAGCACCCGGCGCACGCCGAGCTTGCGCAGCGCCCACATGTTGGCGCGATACGGCACGGTGTGCGCGGAGAATTCGTGCCCGGCGCCGTGGCGGGGCAGGAACGCCACCTCGTGATCGCCGACGGCGCCGACGGTGACCGGGGCGCTGGGCGGCCCGTACGGGGTATCGACGGCGACGTCGCGGGAGTCGGATCCGAAGAACGTGTAGAAGCCGCTGCCGCCGATGACTCCGAGCATCCGACCATTGTGGTGCATGACGCCCGCGGTGATCGCGGGTGCGGGGCCCGGGGATCGACGGCTCGCATCCTGGCAGGATGTTCGTGTGGCCAATTTGGGGCAGTGGGTTTCCGGTGCGCGGCCGCGGACGTTGCCCAACGCGGTAGCGCCGGTCGTCGCGGGGACCGGCGCGGCAGCGTGGCTGCATTCCGCGGTGTGGTGGAAGGCGCTGCTGGCGCTGGCCGTCGCGCTCGCGCTGACCATCGGCGTCAACTACGCCAACGACTACTCGGACGGCGTCCGCGGCACCGACGACGACCGGGCCGGCCCGGTGCGCCTGGTCGGCTCGCGGCTGGCGGCGCCGCGGGCGGTGCTGGCCGCCGCGGTCGCCAGCCTGACCGTCGGCGCGCTCGCCGGGCTCGCGCTCGCGCTGTTCAGCGCGCCGTGGCTGATCGCGGTGGGAGCGGCCTGCATCGCCGGGGCGTGGCTGTACACCGGCGGGTCAAAGCCCTACGGCTACGCCGGTTTTGGCGAGGTCGCGGTGTTCCTGTTCTTCGGGCTCGTCGCCGTGCTGGGCACTCAGTACACCCAGGCGCTGCGGGTGGACTGGGTGGGCCTGGTGCTGGCGGTGTCGACCGGGGCGCTGTCGTCGTCGGTGCTGGTGGCCAACAACCTGCGCGACATCCCGACCGACGCGCGCTCGGGAAAGGTCACGCTGGCGGTGCGGCTGGGCGACGCCCGCACCCGGATCCTGTACCAGGCGCTGCTGGGGACCGCCGGGGCGCTGACCCTGGTGCTGATGCTGGCGACCCCGTGGTGTGCCGCCGGATTGGTGGCCACGCCGCTGGCCCTGCGCGCGGCTGCCCCGGTGCGATCGGGCCGCGGCGGCCCGGAGCTGATCCCGGTGCTGCGCGATACCGGGCTGGCGATGGTGGTGTGGGCGGTCGCGGTGGCCGCGGCGTTGGCGCTGGCTACCTAACGGCCGGGCGCGGGTTACCTATAGTGCAGGCAAAGGCCTCCGAGGGCACCCCGTTTGGGGTACTTTGGCGTCGGCTCGGGCGATAGCGAAGGACCCCAATGAATCAAATTGCCGCGACCAGCGGGCCCAGGAACATCGGCTTGCTCAGCGTGGGGTCGTACCGCCCCGAACGGGTGGTCACCAACGATGAGCTCTGCGAGAACATCGACTCGTCCGACGAGTGGATTTATTCGCGCACCGGAATCAAGACCCGCCGGTTCTCCAGGCGCGACGAATCCGTCACCTCCATGGCGACCACGGCCGGGCTGGAGGCGATCGCCAAGGCCTCACTCGAGCCATCCGACATCGATTGCGTCCTCGTCGCCACCAGCACCCATTTCACCCAGACCCCCCCGTGCGCGCCGGCGGTCGCGACGGCGTTGGGTGCCACCGGCGTACCCGCGTTCGACATCGGGGCCGGCTGCGCGGGCTTCGGCTACGCGCTGGGCGTGGCGGCCGACATGGTTCGCGGCGGGACGGCCGCCAAGGCGTTGGTGCTCGGTTCGGAGAAGCTGTCCTGCACCGTGGACATGCAAGACCGGAGCAACTGCTTCATCTTCGCCGACGGCGCGGCCGGGGTGGTGGTGGGCGAGACACCCGACCAGGGCATCGGACCCACCGTCTGGGGCAGTGACGGCAACCAGGCCAAGGCTATCCGCCAGGACATCGAGTGGATCGATTTCTTGGACAACCGCACCGGCGAGCGCCCGTACCTGCGGCTCGAAGGCAGCGCGGTGTTTCGGTGGGCGGCGTTCGAGATGGGCAAGGTCGGCCGGCAGGCCATGGACGCGGCGGGTGTGCGGCCCGACGAGATCGACGTGTTCCTGCCGCACCAGGCCAACAGCCGGATCAACGAGGTGCTGGCCAAGAGCCTCGATCTGCGCCCGGATGCGGTCGTGGCCAACGACATCGAGCACACCGGAAACACCTCCGCCGCGTCCATCCCCCTGGCGATGGCCGAAGTGCTGGCGACCGGCGCGGCCAAGGCCGGCGACTTGGCCCTGCTGCTCGGTTACGGCGCGGGCCTGAGCTACGCCGCTCAGGTCGTGCGGCTGCCGAGCGGCTAGCCGCGCCCTGATTCTTGGTCGCCGTCCTCATCGGGCGCGGCGTCCCCGTGCAGTCGGGCCTGGAGCAGTTCGCGCTCCCGGCGCCGTCGCTCCCCGGCGATCGCGAGCGCGGCGGTGGCGCGGCGGCGCAGCGGGGCGAACACCCAGATACCCAGCGGCATCGCGATGATCAGGGCGAACAGCACGGCCACCACGATCGGGAACTGTGTGATGCCCGCCAGCCGCGCGACACCGTAGATCACACCGGTCAGCGCCGCCGCCAGCAGCAGCCGCGCCGCCATGTACGCGGCAACGTGGACGGCGACCCGGTTTCCGGCCGGTTGCGCCGTGCCCTCGTCCGCGGCGTGGTTCTCCGTGCTGCCGGTGCTGTCGTCGCTAGCTTCGTGTGACACAGCCTGAGCCTACGGCGCGGGTATATTCGCCCCAAGGAGGTGTTTGGTGCTCTACCTGCTGCTCGTCGTGATTTTGGGGACGCTGATCTATGTCGGCTGGCGTGCGGCCCGGTCGCAGGCCCACCGGCCGAAGACGCGCGTCATCGGGCCCGACGACGATCCAGACTTCTTGCGGCGGTTGGGTCGCGGCGATTAGCAACCCGCGCTAGCCGAGCACTCCCGGATTGTGCTGGTCGCCGGGGAACCCGTCGGCGACGATGGCGGCCAGCTCGGTCAGCGCTTCGCGCGTCCCGCGGCGCAGCCGGTCCAGTTCGATCTCGGCGCCCTCTTCCAGGTGCGGGTCGAACGGCACCAGCTGAACCGCGCGGCAGCGCCGGGAGAAGTGGTCGATCACCTTGTTCATGTCGACCTTGCCCGGGCGGGGCTTCACCCCGTTGATCACCGCGATGGAATTGCGGACCAGCTCCTCGTGGCCGTGGGCGTCCAGCCAGTCCAGCGTCGCCGAGGCGCTGCGCGCGCCGTCGATGGACGCCGAGCTGACGACGACGAGGGCGTCGGCCTTGTCCAGGACCGAGCTCATCACCGAGTGCAGCAGGCCGGGCCCGCAGTCGGTGAGCACCAGGCCATAGAACCGTTCCAGGATGTCCAGGATCCGCACGTAGTCCTCGGCGCTGAACGCGTCCGAGACGGCGGGATCCGTCTCGGAGGCCAGCACCTCGAGGCCGCTCGGGCCCTTGGAGGTGTAGCGGCGCACGTCGCTGTAGCGCTCGATGGTGCCGGCGTCGTGCAGCAGCTGGCGCACCGTCGCCGCCGTCTCCAGCGGGATCTTCTGGCTCAGCGTGCCCCGGTCGGGGTTGGCGTCCACGGCCACCACCCGGTCACCGCGGATCGAGGCGAAGGTGGCGCCCAGCGTCGCGGCGATCGTGGTCTTGCCGACGCCGCCCTTGAGGGACAGGAAGGCGACCCGGTAGGAACCCCGCAGGGGCCGGTTCACCTGGGCGACCAGGTTGTTGTACCGGGTGGCCCGCGGGCTCTCGCCCAGGTTGATCAGGCCGCCGGACAGTTTGAACAGCAGCAGCCGCCAGCCGTCCGACGGCGGCGGGGCGACCGGTCGCAGCAGCATGCCGGTGGACAGTTCCGGGTACGGCGTGTGCGGCAGGTGCTCCGGACGCTGCGGCGGCGCGCCGTGGATCTGGGTGGGCGGCGCGTCCTGACCGTCGTAATAGGCGCCGTATGCGGTCGGGTCGACCCGTGGGATGCCGGTCAGCGGTGTGGGGTCCCACGGCGGCATGCCACCCGGCCTGGGTGCCGTGGGCGGCGCGGCCTGCTGGCGCTCAGGTCCGGGGACGCGGCGTTCGGTGCGGAATCCGGCGAAGGCGCGGGTGGGGGCGTCGTCGCCACCCGATTGGGGCTGCGGCTCCGCGGCCTTCTGCTGGTCCGCCGCCGACGCTGTCTGTGGAGGTATCTGCGTGGTGGGTTGTTCGGGCGACCCCACGCCCGAGGTTGGATGCTCGGTCACTGCACTTCCCCCTTGTTGTGCTTTTTCCGGTGTTGTGCGTTATTCGGGCCGGTTGTGCATCGTCACCCGACGCCGGCATAAGAATGCAGGCCCACAGTGACCAGGTTAACGAAGAACAAATTGAAGACCATGGCCACAAACCCTGCGACATTGATCCAGGCGGCTTTCCGGTCCCGCCATCCGGCGGTCGACCTGGCGTGCAGGTACGCGGCGTAGATCACCCAGGCGACAAATGACACAGTCTCTTTGGGATCCCAGCCCCAATATCTGCCCCAGGCTTCTTCGGCCCAGATGGCCCCGAAAATGACGCCGAAACCGAACACCGGAAAGGCGAAAATCGTCGTGCGATATGCGATGCGGTCGAGGGTCTGCGCGTCGGGAAACCGCTGCACCAGCCGGCTCAGCGCGGTGTGCTCGGTGCGGTCGGAGTCTCCCAGCGGCGACGTCCGCAGCAGGAACAGGATGCTGGCGATGCCGGCGACCAGGAAGACGCCCGATCCCAGGCTGACCACCGACACGTGGATGGGCAGCCAGTAGGACTGCAGCGCGGGCATCACCGGCGCGGCGTTGGTGTAGAGCCAGCGCCCGGACACCGTGAGCAGAATCAGGACCGGCAGCAGCAGAAACACCCACAGCGGGCGGTATTGCGGGCGGCGCAGCACGACCGCCCCGGCGATCAACCCGCACAGGCAGGTCAGGTTGATGAACTCGTACATGTTGCCCCAGGGCACCCGCACGGTGGCCAGGCCGCGCAGCACCAGGCAGGCCAGCAACAGCCCGATGCCCAGGTACACCACGGACAGCCCGGCCCGGCCGACGCGCTCGTCGACCGGGCGCTGGGTGGCCTCTTCCACGACGCCGGGGGTGACCGAGTCGGCGCTGACGGCGCCGGCGAGCACCCGGGCGCGCCGATCGGCGCGGCGCCCGCCGGCGTAGGCCAGCTCGAAGGCCAGCAGCAGCAGCGCGATGACGAGGGCCACCACGGCCGACGTGAACGCCCAGTCGGAGTAGCGCGCCAGCTCGATGTTGACGTGCACCGTATTCATTTGACGTCCACCTCAGGACTCCTCTTGGACGCTGCGGGTGTCGCGTCGGCGTCCGACGCGGTGGGTGTCTCGGCGCGAGCGGCGCCGGAGTCTTCAAGGCCGGTCAGCAGCCGCTCGGACAGCCGCTCGAACTCGTCGCCCCAACCGGAGTTGTCGGTGCGCGCCAGGCCACCCAGTTCGACGTTCACCGTACCGGGCGAGCCGCCACTGTCGGGCGTCAGACGGACCCACACCCGGCGGCGGCGCACCAGCAGCGACACCACCAGACCGCCCATCATCGTGATCGCGAAGAGCAGCACCCAGGTTTGGCCCGGGTCGTGCGAGATCTGCAGGTTGACGAACGGGACGGCGCCGTCGAAGCGGATCACGGTGCCGGCCGCGGGCCCCTGGTCGATCCGGACCGATTGGCCCGCACGCAGATTGACCCGCTTCTCCTTGGTCAACCGATGCTGCTCGATGAGGCGGGGGTCCAGGGTGAACAGCGACTGGGGCCGCCCGGTGTCCAGCCCGGTGTCGCCGCGGTAGATGTCGACGGCGACCGCCGGGGCGTCCAGCGCCGGGAAGCGCGAGGACAACAGCGTGCCTTCCAGCTGCTCGGTCGGGGCCAGCAGGCCCTGGATGGCGATCTCGTGGCTGCGGCGCTCCGCGGCGGTGGGGTAGCTGCCGGCGGGTGGGTCGATGCGCACCACACCCGACGAGAGCAGGGTTTGCGGGTTGTCGGGTCGCCACTGCACGGTCGCCGTGCGGATCTGCCCGTCCGGGTAGGTGACGCTGAAGGTGGGCGCGTAGCCGTGGCCCTGCAGGTACACCCGGTCGCCGCCGAGCCGCAGCGGGTGGTTGACCTCGAGCCGGTAGGGCCGCCACGTGTTGGCGGTCAGGTCCTCGCCGGACTGGTAGTCGATGTTCGCCGCGAACGCGGTGGCCTGCCCCGACGGCAGGTAGTGCGCCGCGAAGTCGTTTACCCGGATGCACAGCGGGTGCAGCGAGGTGCCGTCGACGGTGTTGCCGGCCCGGAACGAGTCGAACGCGGCCGGCGAGGCCGAGCAGAAGCCCGGTCCGCCGTCGGCGATGACGATGACGTTGCCCTCGTAGCCGAACAGCTTGCCGACGGCGACCGCGACCAGCAGGCCCAGCAGCGAGAAGTGGAACAGGATGTTGCCGAACTCGCGCAGGTAGCCCTTCTCGGCGGACACCTCGGCGACCTCGGCACCGGCCGGTTCGGCGCCGTCCTGATGCCGGATGGTGGTGCGCCAGCCGCGCAGCCGTTCGGCCAGCGTGTTGGCCAGGGCGTTCAGCTCGTCGGGCCCGGCCTGCACCTGGTGGCTGGCGTACTTGGGCAGCCGGGCCAGGTTGCGCGGGGCGGCCACCGGGGTGGACCGCAGGCTGCGGACGTGCTCGATCATCCGCGGGGTGAGGCAGCCGACCAGCGACACGAACAGCAGCACGTAGATGGCGGTGAACCAGAAGCTGGAGAACACGTTGAAGGCCTGCAACCGATCCAGCCACGGCCCGATCACCCGGTGCGCCTTCAGGTAGTCGTCGACCTTGCCGGCGTTGAGGTTGCGCTGCGGCAGCAGCGCCCCCGGTATCGCGCCCAGGGCGAGCAGGAACAACAGCACCAGCGCGGTGCCCATCGAGGTCAGCGCGCGCCAGGTGTTGCGGCTCCAGGCGAGAAGGTGCCTCAAATCGGCAACCTCACGTCGGACACGAACGCGTCGCGCAGCCAGGAGATGAAGTCGTTCCACACCCCGGTGACCAGCAGGGCGCCGACCGTGATCAGCAGGACGCCGCCGAAGACCTGGATGGCCCGGGTGTGCCGGCGCAGCCAGCCCAGGCCGCCCACCGCGCCCGCCGAGCCGAACGCCAGCAGCACGAACGGGATGCCCAGGCCGAGGCAGTAGGCGATCACCAGCACGATTCCGCGCGCCACGCTGGCGCCGTCGGTGGCCGAGGCGACGGTGATCACGCCGGCCAGCGTCGGTCCCAGGCACGGCGTCCAGCCCAGCGCGAACACCGCGCCCAGCACCGGCGCGCCGGCGACCGTGCTCAGCTGCCGCGGACTGAACCGGGCCTGGCGTTGCAGAGCCGGGATGAGGCCGACGAACACCAGTCCCATCACGATGGTCAGCACTCCCCCGGCCCGCTGCAGCAGCAGTTGGTTGGTGATCAGCGTGGTCGTCATGCCGAGGACGGCGACGGTGCCGAGCACGAACACGATGGTGAACCCCGCGACGAACAACGCGGCGGATCCCGCGACCCGCCAGCGGGCGCCCGGCGGTGCCTTGATGGCGCCGTCCGGCGGCTGCTCGTCGACGCCGACGACTGCGGCCAGGTACGACAGGTAGCCGGGCACCAGCGGCACCACGCACGGCGAGGCGAACGACACCAGTCCCGCCAGCAGGCACGCACCGAGCGCCACCAGAAGCGGTCCGGCGGCGGCGATCTGGGTGAATCCGCTCATCGCCGTCCCGAGCCGGTCACGACGCCGCCTTCGCGGCCTGGGTCGGCGAGGCCTCGCCGGCCAGCCGCTGCACGACCGGCTTGAGGTCGGTCGCCAGCAATTCGCGCAGGAAGACCGCCGCGACCCGGTGCTGGCGGTCCAGGACGAGCGTGGACGGGATCACGGTGGTCGGGTATTTGCCGCCGAACGCGATCAGCGTGCGCATCGCCGGGTCGTAGATGGACGGGAACGTCACCTGGCGGTCGTTGACGAAGTCCAGCGCCGCCTGCCGGTTGTTGTCCCGGACGTCGATGCCCAGGAAGGACACCCCGGCGCCGCGGGTGGCGTCGTACACCTGCTGCAGCTGGGTGACCTCGGCGCGGCACGGTCCGCACCACTGGCCCCAGATGTTGATGACCACGACCCGGCCGGCGAAGATCGGGTCGCCCAGCGACAGCGTGTGCGCGGGGTCGGCCAGGTCGGGTCCGGCCAGCGGGCCGGGGCGGCCGCGGCCGGACGGCGGGTCGTAGTAGATGTCGGTCTTACCGCCGGGCGAGACGAATTCGAAGGTCCCGCCCTGGGCGACGGCGTCGTGCCCCGAGGAGCAGCCAAGCAGGCCGGGGAGCAGCGCCACCAGCACGGCCCCAGCCATCGCCCGTCGTGTCCAGCTGATCAACGCGCCGCCGGTTCGCTGTACTCGACGCCGGCCAGCCGGTCGCCGTCGTAGACCAGGGTCGTCAGCGAGGCGAGCCCGCATTCCCGCCGCCGCGGGTCGTGCCACAGGCGCCGGCCGGTGACGTGCAGCCGCAGCGTCCACACCGGCAGTTGGTGGCTGACGCACACCACCTCGTGGCCGGCGCCGCGGGCGCGGGCCTTGTCCACGGCCGTCTGCATCCGGGCCGCGATCTCGGCGTACGGCTCACCCCAGGACGGCCGGAATGGGTTGCGCAGCTGCCACCACACCCGCGGGTCGCGCCAGGCGCCGTCGCCCGGGCTGACCCGTTTGCCCTGGAAGAAGTTGGCCGATTCGATCAGGTCCGGGTCGGTGTCCACGGCCAGGCCGTGTTTGGCGGCGATGGGCGCGGCGGTCTCCTGCGCCCGCTGCAGCGGCGAGGCGATCACCGCGACGATGTCGCGGTCGGCCAGCGCGTCGGCCACCGCGACCGCCTGGGCGCGGCCGTTGTCGGAGAGGTGAAATCCGGGCAGCCGTCCGTAGAGGATGCCGCTCGGATTGTAGACCTCGCCGTGCCGCACGACGTGCACCCGGGTCTGCTCGGCCATCAGGACTTCCCCTCCTCGGCCTGCGCGGCGGCCCTGGCCGCGGCGGGCAGGGCGCCGGCGATCCGGTCGAACGCGCTGTCGTCGAGCGCGGTTGAGACGAACCACGCCTCGAAGGCGCTGCACGGCGGGTAGACGCCCGCGTCCAGCAGCGCATGGAAGAACGGCGGATACCGCCACGTCTGGGTGGCCCGCGCGGACGCGAAGTCCGTCACCGGCGTATCCGAGAAGAACACGCTCAGCATATTGCCCGCCCGCGGAATCTGGTGCGCCACACCGGCATTCGTGAGCGATTCGGAGAACAGCCCGGCCAGGCGATCGGCGTTGGCGTCCAAGGCGGCGTAGGCGGCGGCGTCGGCGTTGCGCAACGTGGCCAGCCCGGCCGCCATCGCCACCGGGTTACCCGACAGCGTGCCGGCCTGATACACCGGGCCCAGCGGGGCGAGGCGCTCCATCACGTCGGCCCGGCCGCCGAACGCGGCGGCCGGCAGGCCCCCGCTCATCACCTTGCCGAAGGTGAACAGGTCGGCCTCGACGGGATCGATTCCGTACCAACCACTTCGGCTGACCCGGAAGCCGGTCATCACCTCGTCAATGATCAGCAGCGCGCCGTGCTCGGCGGTGATCGCGCGCAGCGCCGCGTTGTAGCCGGGCGCGGGCGGGACCACGCCCATGTTGCCGGGGCTGGCCTCGGTGATCACCGCCGCGATCTGGTCGCCGAACCGGGCGAAGCTCTGTCGCACGGCGTCGATGTCGTTGTAGGGCAACACGATCGTGTCGGCCGCCGTCGCGCCGGTGACGCCGGGCGAGGACGGCAGGCCGAGCGTCGCCACCCCGGAGCCCGCGTCGGCGAGCAACGCGTCGACATGGCCGTGGTAGCAGCCGGAGAACTTGATGACCTTGGCGCGGCCGGTGAACCCGCGGGCCAGCCGCACCGCGCTCATGGTCGCCTCGGTGCCGGAGTTGACCAGCCGGATCCGCTCGACCGGCGCCACCCGCCCGATCATCTCGGCGGCCAGCTCGCTCTCGGCCGGCGTGGGCGCCCCGAACGACAGGCCCGAGGCGGCGGCCTTGGCTACGGCCTCGACGACGGCCGGGTGCGCGTGACCCAGGATCATCGGCCCCCACGAGCAGACCAGGTCCACGTAATCGTTGCCGTCGGCATCGGTCAGCCGGCACCCGCGCGCCTCGGTGATGAACGGCGGTGTCCCGCCCACCGCGCTGAACGCGCGGACCGGCGAGTTCACCCCACCGGGAATGACGGCGCAGGCATCCTCGAACAACCGCGCCGAGGCCGCCGTGGCCCGCGGGGCCCCGGTGGCGTGCGCGATCGCCTGATCACTGCTTCCCATGACGACTAGTGTCCCAGCCCGTGCGGGCCAATCAACTACAGGGTGTAGCAGAACGTGCTAAAAGGGGCCCGGCGGGGTCCCGGTGTTCGGGTTAATCGGCGTCCTGCTGCCCGGATTCCTGGGCCGCGATGAAGTTGCGGCGCGCGGCCTCGTGTTCTTTGTCGGCCGCCCGCCGGTGCGCGGCGATGTCACCGAGACCCTCGGCGACCGCACGTTCCTCGACTTCGGCAGCACGCTCGTGCGCGACACCGGCTTGATAATGGCGGTCCACTCCGCGACGATGTGCGGCCTGGTCGCGCTCGTGAGAACGCTCGGCGTGTTCGGCGGCACGCTGCACGTCGTCGGCGGTGATGGCCTGTCCTGCCGACAGCTCCTCCCCCCTGCGCAGCAGCTCCTCGGCGCGCTGGGCGGCCTCGTTACCTGCTGCCTCTCCCATGAGACGACAGTAGACCGTTTGCGGCGCCAAAGTGGGGTTGTCCTCGCCCGGCGCCTGCGAGTTGGATAGCGGTATGCAACTCCCACAAGGACTTGCCCGCTTCAACCGTCGCGTCACCAACCCGATTCAGCGGATGTGGGCCGGTTGGCTCCCGCCGTTCGGGATCGTCGAACACGTCGGGCGGCGTTCGGGCAAGCCGTACCACACACCGGTCAACGTGTTCAACACCGAGGTCAATGGCAAACCCGGGGTGGCCATCCTGCTGACGTATGGCCCTGACCGGGATTGGCTGAAGAACCTGAAAGCGGCTGGAGGCGGCCAGGTGCGCAGCAGGGGCAAGACCTTCGGCATCGCCGATCCGCGCGTGGTCAGCAGGGACGAGGCGGCGGCGTACGTAACGCGCCGGACGCGAGCGATTTTGGCGAGGCTGCCGTTCGAGCAAGCGGTACTGCTCACGCGTACTTCCTGACGCCGCGGGTGATGCGGATCACGGCGATCGTCGAGCGGGCGGTCGCCCTCGACGGCGGACGACGCGGCGGGCCCGCCAATGCGGTGGTCAACTTCGCCCACCACACGGTCTCTCTGGTCGCGGTGATCACCGACGTGATCCGGCACGGACGGCCCGTGGTGGGCGTGGCCTTCGATTCGATCGGGCGGTTCGCCCAGAGCGGGATCCTGCGCGACCGGATGATCCCGCGCGTGCTGGCCGCGTCCCCCGACGCCTTAGTGGGCGCGTCCGGATACGTCGATCCCGCCGCGGTTTTGACGTGCGCGCTCACCGATGAGAAGCCCGGTGGACATGGCGACCGGGCGGCGGCCGCGGCCGCGCTCGAACTGGCCTGCTGGGACCTGAACGCCAAGCTGCGCGACGAGCCGGCCTACGCGACCATCGCCCGCCACGCCGGCCGAGAGCCCGCAGCGTCGGTGCCGGTGTACGCCGCCGGCGGCTACTACTACGCCGACGGCGGGGTCGATTCGCTGCGCGCGGAAATGCGGGGATACCTCGATGCGGGTTATGACGCGGTCAAGATGAAGATCGGCGCCGCCGCGCTGGGCGAGGACCTCGCACGGATCGAGGCCGTCGTCGACATCGTCGGCGACGGGAACCGGGTCGCGGTCGACGCAAACGGCCGCTTCGACCGGGCCGAGGCCACCCGCTGGGCGGGCGCGCTGGCCCCCTACGGCCTGCGCTGGTACGAAGAGCCGGGCGATCCGCTGGACTACGCGCTGAACCGGGCGGTGACGGACTGCTATGACGGCGCGGTGGCCACCGGGGAAAACCTCTTCTCGGTGCCGGATGCGACCAACCTGATGCGTTACGGCGGCATGCGCCCCAATCATGATGTCTTCCAGATGGATCCGGGCCTGAGCTACGGGTTGACCGAGTACATCCGGATGCTCGACGTCGCGGCGTCTCACGGCTTCGATCGCCGCTTCGCCTTCCCGCACGGCGGTCACCTGATCAACCTGCACGTCGCGGCGGGGCTGGGTCTGGGCGGCTGCGAGGCGTACCCCGGCGTGTTCGCGCCGTTCGGCGGCTACCCCGATGCCTGCGCGCTGTCGGCGGGCCGGATCTCGCCGACCGACGCCGCCGGCTTCGGGCTCGAGCAGAAGGCCGGCCTGGCCGAACTGATCGCCGAGCTGACCGACGGGACGGCGCAGGGATGAAGATCGCGGTAATCGGTTGCGGAGCAATGGGTTGCATCTACGCCGCCAGGCTGGCCGCAGCGGGCAACGACGTGCTGGCCATCGACCGCTACCAGCCCGGCGTCGATCAGATCGCCCGGCACGGGCTGCGGGTCACCGGTCCGGGCTACGACCGGGTGGTGCCGCTGCGGGCGAGCACCACCGCGCCGGACGAGGCGATGGATCTGATCGTGGTCGCGGTGAAGGCGGCCGACGTGTCAGCGGGTGCGCGACAAGCTCTTTCGATGCTGGGCCCGGCCACGCCGGTGCTGACCATCCAGAACGGCCTGGGATCGGCGGAGACGGTGGCCGGCATCGTCGGCGAGGAGCGGGTCGCGGTCGGGATCGCCAGCGGATTCGGCGCGGCGACCGTGGCCCCCGGGCATGTCCGTCACAACGCCATGAAAGCGATGCGGTTCGGCGCCTACTCGTCGCTGCCGCTCGCCACCGTCGAGTCGATCGCGCAGGCATGGAGCGACGCCGGATTCGATGCGGCCGCGGTCACCGACATCGCCGCCATGCAATGGGAGAAGCTCATCTGCAACGTCGCCTACAGCGCACCGTGCGCGCTGACCGGCATGACCGTCGGCCAGGTGATGGACGACCCGGACATGGCGCCGGTCAGCCAGGCGGCCGCGACGGAGGCGTGCACGGTCGCGCGGGCGTCGGGCATCGCGGTCGCCGTCACCGATGCGGTCGAACACGTTCGCGCCTTCGGCGCACAGATGCCCGACGCCAAACCGTCGGCGCTGCTGGACCACGAGGCGCGCCGGGTCAGCGAGATCGACGTCATCAACGGCGCGGTCCCGCGCCAGGGCGCCCGGGTCGGTGTCGCGGCGCCGGTGAACGCGACCCTGACCGCGCTGATCAAGGCGATCGAAAGCCAATGGAGCTGACTGGGCGCAGCCAGGACGGGTATACCGCACCGGCATACGCCGCGAAGAGAGGAAGCCGCCGATGACTGAGACCGTCACCGACTCGGCCCGCGAGCAGCGGATCGCCGAGCGCGTCGAGCAGCTGTATGCCAACGATCCGCAGTTTCGGGCTGCCGCGTCGCTGCCGGAGGTGACCGACGCCGCGCATCGCCCTGGTCTGCGGCTGGCCGAGGTCGTCGACACCTATCTGAGCGGCTATGCCGACCGGCCGGCGCTGGGGCAGCGCGCCTGCGAGGTGGTGCGCGACGCGTCGACCGACCGGGCGGCGACGACGCTGCTGTCCGGATTCGAAACCATCACCTACCGCGAGTTGGGCGACCGGGTCGCGGCGCTGGCCGCCGCGTGGCAGTCCGGACTGGCCGGTGGCTTCAGCCCCGGCGACTTCGTCGGCGTCCTGGGCTTCACCAGCATCGACTACGTTGTGCACTACCTGGCGTGCATCCGGCTGGGTGCGGTGTTCGTGCCGCTGCAGACCAGTTCCACGGCGGCCCAGCTCGGCCCGATCGTCGCGGAGACGGCGCCGCGCGTTCTTGCCGTCAGCGTCGAGTCCCTCACCACCGCAGTCGATGTCGTCGCCGGCGCGCCCTCGGTCGAGCGCCTGGTGGTGTTCGACTACACCAGCGACGACGACGAGCAGCGGGGCCACTACGACGACGCCCGTGCGCGGCTCCGCGACGCCGGGCACCGCGCGGAGGTGGTGTCGCTGTCCACCGAGCTCGACTCGGGTGGCCGGCTCGCAGCGCCTCCCGTGTTCGCACCGAAAGATGGTGAAAACCCGCTGGCCACACTGATTTACACCTCGGGCAGCACCGGCGCCCCGAAGGGCGCGATGTACACCGCCGACATGATGACCCGGATCTGGCGGCGACCGCACAGTCCCTCGGTGGACATCGGCAGGCCCATTCCGGCGATCCACCTGCAGTACATGCCGCTGTCGCACGTGTACGGGCTGGAGTGGCTGATCGCCACGCTGTCCTCCGGGGGCATCGGCTACTTCGCCGCCAAGAGTGACATGTCCACCCTGTTCGACGACATCGGCCTGGTCCGGCCCACGGCCCTGAACCTCGTTCCCCGGGTGTGCGACATGTTCTTCCGGCGCTACCGCAAGGAGCTCGACGAGCGCTCCGGCGACGAGCTCACCGGCGATCAGCTCGACGACGCCGTGAAAGCCGAACTGCGGCAAGACTTCATCGGCGGGCGGGTGATATCGGCGATGTGCGGCAGCGCCCCGCTGTCCAAGCAGATGCACGCCTTCATGGAATCGCTGCTCGACATCCCGGTGGCCGATGGCTACGGCGCCACCGAGACCGGCGGCGGCATCATGCGTAGCGGCCGGATCAGGCGCCCACCGGTCACCGACTACAAACTGGTCGACGTCCCCGAACTGGGCTATTTCACCACCGACAAGCCCTACCCGCGCGGCGAACTACACCTCAAGGCCAGCAACGTGATTCCCGGCTATTTCAAGCATCCCGAGCTGTCGGCGAAGATCTTCGACGACGAGGGGTTCTACAGGACCGGCGACATCATGGCCGAGCTGGGGCCCGACCACCTGATGTATCTGGACCGCAGCAACAACGTGATCAAACTCTCGCAGGGTGAATTCGTCGCGGTCTCCCAGTTGGAGGCGACCTTCTCGACCAGCCCGTACATCCGGCAGATCTTCCTTTACGGCAGCAGCGAGCAGCCGTTCCTGCTCGCGGTGATCGTGCCGAACAGCGACGCGGTGGGTGACGGGGATGCCCGCGCCCTGATCGCCGACTCGCTGCAGCGGATCGCCGCCGACAACCACCTCCAGCCGTACGAGATCCCACGCGACTTCCTGCTGGAGTCACAACGTTTCACCCGGGACAACGGGCTGCTGTCCGGGGTGGGCAAGCTGTTGCGCCCCGCCCTCAAGGCCCACTACGGTGACCGCCTCGACGCCATGTACGACGACATCGAGGCCAGCCACGGCAACCAACTCGACGAGCTGCGCGCCGCCAGCACCGAGCTGCCCACCATCGACACGGTCCGGCGTGCGGCCGCGGCCACCCTGGGCCTCCCGGCGGACACCGCGCTGCGTGCCGACGCGAAATTCATTGAGCTTGGCGGTGATTCGCTGTCCGCGTTCTCCTTCGCCACACTGCTGTCGGAGATCTTCCACATCGATGTGCCGGTGCAGACCATCGTCAGCCCGACCGCGGACCTGACCACCGTCGCGAACTTCGTTGACGGCGAACGCACCTCGGTGTCGACGCGGCCGACGTTCGCGTCGGTGCACGGCCGCGGTGCCGCGGTGGCCCGCGCCGCGGACCTGACGCTGGACAACTTCATCGACGCCGAGACGTTGGCCGCCGCACCCCGGCTGCCGGCGGCGACCGGCACGATCAACACCGTGCTCTTGACCGGAGCCAACGGCTATCTCGGGCGTTTCCTCTGCCTGGATTGGCTGGAACGCCTGGCCCCGGGCGGCGGCACGGTGATCTGCCTGGCCCGCGGCGCCGACCCGACCGCCGGGCGTCAGCGCATCGAGGCCGCGATCGACAGCGGCGACGCCGAACTGTCCGACCGCTTCCGGCGATTGGCCGACAAGCATCTGCGGGTGCTCGTCGGCGACGTGGGAGCGCCCAATCTCGGCCTGAACACGCCCACCTACCAGCGCCTCGCCGAGTCGGTCGACCTCGTCGTGCATTCGGCCGCCCTGGTCAACCACGTGCTGCCCTACAGCCAGCTGTTCGGGCCCAACGTGGTGGGCACCGCCGAGATCGTCAAACTGGCAATCACCAAGCGGCTCAAGCCGATCAACTACATCTCCACCGTCGCGGTGACCGCGCTACCGGACGGCAGCTTCATCGGCGAGGACGTCGACGTGCGGTCGGCCAGCCCCGCGCGGTCCCTCGACGAGTCGTATGCCAGCGGCTACGCCACGAGTAAGTGGGCGGGCGAGGTGCTGCTGAGGGAGGCACACGACCTGTGCGGGGTGCCGGTAGCGGTGTTCCGGTCCGACATGATCCTGGCGCACAGCAACTTCGCCGGCCAGCTCAATGTGCCCGACATGTTCACCCGCCTGATCCTGAGCCTGGTGGCCACCGGGATCGCGCCGCGCTCGTTCTATCAACTCGATGCGTCCGGCAATCCGCAGCGCGCACATTACGACGGCCTGCCGGCCGATTTCACCGCCGAGGCCATCACCACCCTCGGGGCCCGCGCGCGGCAGGGCTACCACACCTACAACGTGCTCAATACCCACGACGACGGCGTCTCCCTGGACACCTTCGTCGACTGGCTCATCGCCGACGGGCACAGGATCGAGCGCATCGACGACTACCGGCAATGGTTGGCCAGATTCACCGAGGCGATGGAGGCGCTGCCGGAGAAGCAGCGCAAGAGCTCCCTGCTGCCGCTGATGAACGCCTATGCGAAGCCCGGTGAGCCGACGCACGGTACCGGCATGCCCGCCGAAAAGTTCCGTGCCGCAGTGCAATCCGCGGGTATCGGCGCCGACAAGGACGTCCCGCACGTGACCGAGCCCCTGATCGACAAATATGTCACCGATCTGCAGCGACTCGGCCTGCTGAGGACGCGCACCGGGGCGCACGCGGGGTAACTGTTCCTTGGTCACGTGCGCCACCGGGGCGCCGAGAACTCGGGGATTGTGTGTCTCCAGAATCCGATAGCGCATGTGCTAGCGCGTTTCGGAAAGACCTATTTCCTGGAGACCGCGCCGACGCGGCCGCGCGATCGGGCGAGGAAGTACAGCCCGATCACCACCGCCCAGGAGAGCAGGCTGAGCCATAGCTGGCTGCGCGCCGTGTGGTCGAACGCCATTTGCACGAGCACGGCGGTGATTCCAGTCAGCGTGAGAATCGACAGCACCGGGTAGAACCACATCTTCACCGTCAGCTTTTCCGCGGGCGTGCGGCGGCGCAGGATGATCTGCGAGCACGCGATCAGCCAATAGACGAACAGGATGATGGCGCCCGACGAGTTGAGCAGGAAGAGGAACACCGTGTTCGGCGCCACGCGCGCCATGATGACGCAGCCGAACCCGACCGCCGACGAACACAAGATCGCGAAGTGCGGAACGCCGCGTCCGCTCAGTTTGACCAACCGCGTCGGCGCCTCGCCCCGCTCGGCGAGCACGAACAGCATGCGCGACGCGGTGTAGAGGCCGGAGTTCAGGCAGGACAGCACCGCGGTCAGGACGACGGCGTTCATCACCTGATCGGCGCCGGAAAGCCCCATGTGTTTGAGCGCGGCCACGTACGGCGAGGCGCCGAGTTCGACCGAGTTCCAGGGCAACAGCACCACGAGCAGGAAGACCGAACCGACGAAGAAGATCGCGATGCGGGCCACGACCGACCGGGTCGCCTTCTGCACCGCGAGCTCGGGGTCGCGGCTTTCGGCGGCGGCGACGGTGACGATCTCGGCGCCCACCATGGAAAAGATCACCACCACGATGGCGGCGAACACCGCGCCAACCCCGTGCGGAAAGAAGCCACCGTGTGATCCTAAATTGGCCAGACCTCCGTGATGGCCCGGCACCAATCCCAGGACGTACACCGTCCCCACGACCAGAAAGATCACGATCGTCGCGACTTTGATTCCGGCGAACCAGAATTCGAATTCGCCGAAGGACGACACCGAGAACAGGTTGGTCGCGGTCATCAGCAGCATCAGGCATAGCGACAGCAGCCACAGCGGCGCGTGGAACCAGTAGTTGAGCACCTTGCCGCCGGCGACCGCCTCGAAGCCCACCACGATCACCCAGAAGTACCAATACAGCCAGGCGACCGAGAATCCCGCCCAGCCGCCCAGGGCCTTGGCCGCGTAGTCGGCGAACGATCCGGTCGACGGGTTGGCGGCCGCCATCTCGCCCAGCATCCGCATCACCAGGACGATGAGCAGGCCGCAGAGGGCGTAGGTGAGGAAGGCGGCCGGGCCGGTGTCCTTGATCACCACGCCGGACCCGACGAACAAGCCGGCGCCGATCACGCCGCCGAGGGCGATCATGCTCAGCTGCCGCTGCGACAATCCTTGGCGCAGTTGTGGATTGCTAGCCATTCCGGACCACGCTTGTTACCACAGCACATCGGTGACCCGGATGCCAAGCGGCGTCGCCTAAAGATACAGGTCGCGGTCGCGGATCAGCGCGGTGGCGATCACACTGATCACCCCTTAGTGCGCCGAGGCGACGGCGAACGGCGTGGCCGCCGCGGGATGCGATTGCCGGTCGGGGTGCCGCCACAAACCCATCCGCTCCAGAATCGGCAGCACGCCCTCGCCGAACCAGTAGGCCTCTTCCAGATGCGGATAACCCGACAGGATGAAGTGGCTGATGCCCAATTTGGCATATTCGGCCAGCCGCTCGGCGACCTCGGCGTGCGAGCCGACCAGGGCCGTGCCCGCACCCCCGCGAACCAGGCCCACCCCCGCCCACAGGTTGGGCGCGACCAGCAGTTTGCTGCTGTTGCCGCCGTGCAAGTCCAGCATGCGGCGCTGGCCCTCGGATTCGCTGCGCGCCAGGCTGGCCTGCACCCGCTCGACGTCCGCCGGGTCGATCGCGGCCAGCAACCGGTCGGCCTCGGCCCACGCCTCGGCGGCCGTGTCGCGGCTGATCACGTGAATCCGCAAGCCGTACTGCAGGATCCGGCCTTCGTCGACGGCCAGTCCGCGGATCCAGTCGAGCTTTTTCGCGACCGCGGTCAGCGGCTCGCCCCACGTGAGATACACGTCGGAGTGCTTGGCCGCCACCGGTCCGGCCGATGCCGAGGATCCGCCGAAGAACACCGCCGGAGTCGGGTCGGGCGGGTTGTTCAGCTGGGCGCCCTCGACCTGAATGTGTTCTCCCGCAAAGGTGACCGGCTCCTTGGCGGTCCACAGCTCGCGCACCACATGCAAAAACTCGGCGGTGCGCGCGTACCGCGCCTCCTTGTCCAGGAAATCCCCATAGGCCCGTTGCTCGTGCGCTTCGCCGCCAGTGACGACATTGAGCAGCAGCCGCCCCTCCGAGTGCCGCTGGAAGGTGCCGGCCATCTGCGCGGCCAGGGTCGGACTCAGCATCCCGGGACGGAACGCAACCAAGAACTTCAGCGTCTCGGTCGATTCGACCAGCATCGCCGTCGTCAACCACGCGTCCTCGCACCACAATCCGGTGGGCGTGAGGACGGCCTCGAAACCGTTGTCCTCGGCGGCCGTGCAGATCTGGTGTAGGTACTTCAGCGTGGCCGGCCGGTCGCCGGACATCGACGTGCCGTGCCCGCCCGCGACCAGATTCCGCGAATCGCCGTAGGTCGGCAGAAACCAATGAAACGCGAGACTCAATTCACAATCCTTCTTTTCCGCTCCGCTTTCGCCCCGTGCGCAGAGGCCCGTTACATCCTTCTGAATCCGGCGCCGGCGGGCGAGGGTTGAAACCTGCGAGATTGCATCCCCGACGGACGCCGCCATCGCCGCGGGAGCCGCCACCGGCGCAAGTCGGGCCGCGACGGTGCGGCACCGGGCAAGCGGCCGGCGTGACCGCGTCTGTCCCTGTCCCAGAAGGCAATACGATCGCAATCAATTGGACGGCGGCAACCGGCGGATTCGGCGCTACCATGATCACGGTCTCGTGTGATGCCGCAACTCGGCGCCGGCATCGGCCGCGGCCCGGCGGGGGTGCCAAGATCACCGCTTCGGCACCGAAAGATCACGCCAGATCACACAATGCTTCCAATACGGCGTGGCTCGGCGAGTAATCCCCGCTCAGCGCGGCATTATTGCGATCATGCCTGACCTCACACGCCGAGCGGTGCTCCGGATGGGCGCCGGTGCCAGCCTCGGAGCCGCCGGCGTGCTCACCTTCAGCTCCCTGCTTGCTCCGGCCGCTTCGCGTGCCGCGATGCTGCCGCAGGCGCCCGCGCCTTTCGAACCGCCGACGGCGGGCAAGACCCTGCCGACCCGGCTCACCGGGTCGTTCCTGTCGGCGGCCCGCGGCGGGATCAAGACCAATTACGTGATCGCCATGCCGCCGGGCCAGACCGGTTCGCTGCGCCCCGTGATCGCACTGCATGGCGTGGACGGCGACGCCAACCAGATGCTCGACATGGGCGTCCCGGACGGGCTGGCGCAACTGGCCAAGGAGGGCAAGCCGCCGTTCGCGGTGGTCGGCGTCGACGGCGGCAACACGTACTGGCACAAGAGGACTTCCGGCGAGGATTCTGGTGCGATGGTGCTCGACGAGCTGCTGCCGATGCTGTCCACCATGGGTTTCGACACCTCCCGGGTCGGTTTCATGGGGTGGTCGATGGGCGGATACGGGGCGCTTCGCCTGGGCGCCAAGCTGGGGCCGGCACGGACCGCCGGCATCTGCGCGATCAGCCCGGCGCTGTACACCTCCTATCCGCTGAGTGCGCCGGGGGCCTTCGACAGCAACGACGACTTCGTGCAGAACAGCGTGCTGGGTCTGCCGGCGCTGAATGCGATTCCGCTGCGGGTGGACTGCGGCAACTTCGACCGGTTCTATTTCGCCACAAAGCAATTCGTCTACCAGTTGAAGACCCAGCCGGCGGGCAGCTTCTCCCTCGGCGGACACGACGTCGCCTACTGGCGCAGCCAACTGCCCGGTGAACTGGCCTGGATGGCGACCTAGCGCACGCAGATGACACCTCGGGAGAAATCAGTCGCCGGCAGCCCACACACCGTGGAGCGGCGGACTCCCCGAAACGGATTCCGGCCCGACATCGAGGGGCTGCGCGCGGTCGCGGTGATCGCCGTCGTGCTGTACCACGCCGGCATCCCGGGAATCACCGGCGGCTACGTCGGTGTGGACGTCTTCTTCGTCATCTCCGGCTTCCTCATCACCGGGCTGCTCTTCCGGGAGGCGAGCACCACGAATACCATTGCGCTGGGCCGGTTTTACGGTGCGCGCGCCCGGCGGCTGCTGCCGGCCGCGGCCATCGTCGGCACCATCACCGCGATCGGCGCGGCCGCGGTGCTGCCCCCACTGCAGGCGCGCAGCGTGTTTCTCGACGGCACCGCCAGCGCGCTGTACGTCGGCAACTACCGGTTCGCGCTGCGGGGCACCGACTACCTGGCCTCCGACGCACCGTCGCCGTTCCAGCATTACTGGTCGCTGGGGGTGGAGGAACAGTTCTACCTGGTGTGGCCGGTGCTGATCATCGCCGTCGCCTGGTCGGTCCGGCGCATCCCGCTCCTTCGCGGGGCCGCGACGCGCGCGACCCCGTACGCGGTGGTCCTCGCGGTGCTCGCCGCGGCGTCGTTGACGGCGGGCGCGCTGTGGACCCGCACATCGCCGTCGTGGGCGTTCTTCTCGCTGCCCACCCGCGCCTGGGAACTGGCCGCCGGTGGCCTGGTGGCGTTGTCGCTGCAGCAGTGGCGTCGGCTTTCGCTGCGGACCGCGTCGATCGCCGGCTGGGGTGGCCTGGCGTTGATCCTGGTGACCTGCACCCAACTCAACTCCCACACCCCGTATCCCGGCACCCAGGCGCTGCTGCCGGTGCTGGGCACCGCGCTGATCATCGGCGGCGGCGCCGTCACCGGTGGGCTCGGAGTCGGTCGCCTGCTGTGCCGCCCGGCGATGCGCGCAATCGGCCGGATCTCGTACTCGTGGTACCTGTGGCACTGGCCGGTGCTGCTGCTGATGCCGGCGCTGATGGCGGAGCCCGCGGGGCTGCCGGCCAGGCTGAGCGCCACGGCCGTCTCCGCCGGACTCGCCGTCATCACCCTGCACCTGGTGGAGAACCCGGGCCGCTTCGCCGCGGCGTTGCGCCGGTCGGCGAAGGTCAGCCTGGCCGTGGCGGGCGGCGCCAGTGCCGCCACCGCGTGCGCATGCATGCTGCTGCTCAACGTGATCCCGGCCCCGGTCGGCCACGGAGTGGCCGCCCCGCGCGCCAACATCATTGCGGCGCCCCCGGCCAGCGTCCCCGACGTCAGCCCCCAGGAGGCGGCGGTTCGTCGGGCGTTCGACCAGGCGCGCGTGGCGCTCGCGGCGGCCGTCGGCCTGCGAGCCGTACCGTCGAACCTGGACCCGCCGCTGGGCAAGGCGCCCGCCGACAAGGCGGCCGTGTTCGTCAACGGCTGCGTCCGCTCCTGGCGCGACGTCGGACAAAGCGAATGCGCGACGGGCGATACCGCCTCGCCGACCACCGTCGCCCTGATCGGCGACTCGCACGCCGCCATGTGGAATCCGGCCTTCGAGCAGCTCGCCGAGCAGCGGCACTGGCGGCTGGAGACGCTGGCCAAGGTGACCTGCCCGCTGCAGGACCTGCACATCACGAGCCCGTACCTGGGCCGCGAATACACCGAGTGCGAACAGTGGCGCACCCAGATCATGGGCCGGATGAACGCCGAACACCCACGCCTGATCGTGCTGGACATGAGCCGGCGCTACGGCGGGGACTTCGGCTTCACCTCATATGACCCGGCGTGGATCGACACCCTGGGACGCACGGTGGCGCAGCTGCGCGGCACCGGCGCGACCGTCCTGGTGCTGGGGCCCGCCCCCGACCCGCATTCGTCCACGCCGGCGTGCCTGTCCGCCCACCTCGACGACGTGAACGCTTGTACGCCAACCAAACCCGCGGCGGTGGACGGCGACGGCATCGCGGCCGAGCAGGCGGCGACGGCCCGCAGCGGCGGTCACTACGCCGATCTGACCGACATGTTCTGCACCCCCGACCGCTGCCCCATCATCGTCGGCAACACCCTGGTGTTCCGCGACGACAACCATGTGACAACCGAATACGCGCAATTGGTGGCACCGCTGATGGGTGCGCTCGCCGACCGCGCCCTGCGGAACGGGTGATAGCGAATGAACTTCTCATGGCTGACCAACGTCAGATCAATGAAGGGTATTTGGAGGTTTTAGGGTCATGTCTCCGCTGTTGCTGGTCTGTATCGCACTAGCCGCGCCCTTCGCCGGAATCGGCTTCCTGCACGTGCAGGACCGCTTGGAGCGTTGGGACTACCAGCGGCACGCGGACGACTGAGACCGGACACGTCTACGCCAAACTCGCTGTGTCATCACGGGTTCAGCTCGCCCAAGAAGCCGCCCGCCACACCTGAATCAGGTCGACAGCTGCGTGCGGATGAGCGGCGCGATCTTGTCCGCCATGTATTGATGCCCCGCGTCATTCGGATGCACGCCGTCGGCACCGATCAGGTCGGGGCGGCCGACGAACCAGTGTTCGGCGATCGGGTCGATGAACGTCGCCCCCGCGGCCCCGGCGGCGCCGGCAAGGACGTCGCGAATCAGGAACATCGACGGCGGCACATCGGCGGTCGGCCACGGCGGTCCGATCACCAGCAACCGCGCCGCCGGCGCGAGTTGGCGCGCCACATCCAGAGCGGCATGGGTCTTTACGGTCAAAGTCGCGGGATCGACACCCTGGTCGTTGCGGGAGCCGAAGAACACCACCAGCGCATCGTCGGGCTGCACCGCCCTGGCGGTCAGGTCCTCGAAGATGCTGCCGTGGTCGCCGGGCGTGGCATAACCGGCTCTGCCTTCGGCCGCCACGCTGCCCGAGATCCGCGAACCCCGCGAACCGAGCACCTGCCAGGCGCGCACCGGCCACGATCTCGAGCCCAGACCGCCCTCATTGGTTCCGGTGGTATACGAATCCCCCACCACTGCCACATGATTCAGCCGGAAGTCGAGCGTCAGTGTCTCGTAGGTGCGCACCTGCGCCGGGTATGCGATGCCTACGCCCGCCAGAAAACTCAACCCAATGAGAAAGGTGGCCAGACGACTCACTCTCACCTCCACTGTCAACGGCATCGTTGGGTGCCGCCGCGTCCTCATCAAGTATTCCCCGTGAGACGCGGCCGGCCGCTGAGGCGGCCATCACACCGCGCGGGCCGAAACCGCTTCCAGCGGACGGTCGATCGGATGCAGCTTACTGTTTGAATCGCCGGGATCGCTTCGGGCGCTGACCGCCCTGACGTCGACCATCTTGCGCATCCAGCGGCGGGCGGGTTCTTCGACACCGTGATACAGCAGGACCGAGAACGCCAGGGCGATCACGAGCAGGCCGATGACGTTCCATTTCCACGGGTTATCCAGGGTCGGGAGCTCGAATTGCTCCACGGCCCAGCCCCACGCGGTGTGCACCAGCTCATGCACCATGTACAGGCAGAACGAGATCTTGCCGCCGTATACCATCACCCGCGCCGACAACACCCGCGGCAGGCTGCCCAGCCCGATGGCCAGCGATATCACCAGCGGAACGAACAACACGTCGACGACGCCGCCGCTGTCGTTCTCCACCACCCCCGATATCGGGTGCGCGCCAAACCAATACAGCACGCCGACCATCGCGGCCAGGAGCAGCAGGGAGACGTATCCGGCGACGCGGCGGCCACGATCGCTCAGCCGCAGCCTGCGCACCGCGGCACAGGCCAGCGCGCCGGCCGTGAATTGCGTGACGATGCGGGGCAGCCAGCTCCACGGCGTGTAGAAGTGGCCGCTGGCGAGCAGCATCACCACGGGCGGCAGCGACGCCGCGAAGGCCAGGACCATCAGGCTGCGCGCCCTGGTCGCCTGTTTCATCCGCAGCAGGACCAGCACCAGAACGGCGAAGAGCACATAGGCCAGCCATTCCGCACTGATCGACCAGGCCGGCCCGTCCCAACTCGAGTCGTCGAAGAACGGCACAAACCACAACTGCACCAACAGGACCTGGCGCACGTAGCTGATCGCGGTGAGCGAGTCGGCATCCGGCGACGGCACATGACCGACGTGCAGCGTGAAAATCACCCACAGGGCGGCCAGGTGCAAGGTGACCAGGTATACCGGCCACACGCGGGCCAGGCGAAGCCACAGGAAATGCAGGGTCGCGCGGGTCGACCAGGACCGGCCCATGCGGTCGAGATAGTTGTACGTCAGCACGAACCCGCTAAGGATGAAGAAGAGGTCGACGCCTTGGGCGCCGCAGTTGAGCACCGGCGCGAGGGCGTCGCGGAAGTCTGGCGACACGTCGCCGAGCATCGGCCGGAAATGGAACAGGACCACCCACAGCGCGGCGACGATACGGAGCCCGGTCAGGGCGGTGATCTCGCCCTTGATCTCTCCGCCCCGCACGCTGCTCTTCCCGTCCGAATCCTGCCGTTTCGTTCCGCTGCTACTTCGGCCGAGCGGGAAATCTCGCCTTTTCACAAGCCCCCCGACTGGCAACCGGCAGCCTTGGCAGCCTAGCAGCGCAATCGGCGGGATGCGTGGACGGTTGTGGTGTGGCATACGGACTTCCGGGGTAGGCCTATAGCCCGACAGCGCGCTGTGCGTTTGCTCAGCCCCCGATTCGTGGTAATTCCTCAATCGCTTCTTAACAAAGCGTTAGACACGGCTTCCGGTCTCCTTAGGCTTGCGGCCTAACGTCATGAATGCCCTTTGGTGAGCGCGGAGGCGCCCCCCGAAGACGGCGCGAGCGCCACGGAGAGTGAGGGGTCCTCATGACGGTCGCAGGCAGCCGAGCTGGCCACGACAACTGCGTGTTTGACTGCGACGGCGCACAGGTTCGGGCGCACCACCGGCACCTGGCGACGGTGGTGCACATTCGCGGCGAAATCGACGAGAAAAATGTCGATAGCATCAGCGACCACATTGCGCGCTTCACGCTCGGAGAAAATCCCGTGGTGCTCGACGTGGCCGATGTCAACGAATTTGCTGAGGCGGGCATTTCGCTGCTCTACGCATTCGACGCCGATTGTCGTGCCGCCGGGGTGGACTGGACCCTGGTCGCCAGCTCAGCGGTGACCCAGGTGCTGGATGACACCGGTCATGACGAAAGTTTTCCGATCATGCGCTCGGTTCACGAGGCGCTGCAGGATCGGGCCGACGCCATCGAGCTGCGCCGCCGGATGGCGTTGCCGTTCGTCAGGAAGACGCCTTAGCGCGCGAGCGCGCGCGTCGCAGCCTGGCAGTCCCGACGACCGCCAGTACCCCGGCGCTCGTCAGCAGCACCAGCGTCAGCAGCAGCAGCTGCGGGTCGTAGAGCATCGACGTGGTGGAGGGCTGCCCGTCCGCGATCGGTGCCACGGTCACCGTGTGATGCGAGTGCCACCAGGTCAGCCCCGAGCACACCAGTGCGACGCCGGCCACCCCGAGCTCGAGCAGCGCCCGGTAGCGGGTGTTCATGGCGCCGTCCCGATGTCGTCGTCCCGGTCGCCGTCGATCGATCGGGTGGGCTCCACCCGTTCCTGGACCAGCGGGGTCAGAGCGGCGCGCAGCTGACGATGGCGGCGCGCCCAGGCCTGGGCCGTGCGCTCGCCGGTGAGCTTGAGACCGATGCCGACGCGCTTACGCGGCACGCCGACCAGTTCGCCGAGCGCGCGCGACGACTGCCACCGCGCCAGGTCTTTCCCGGAGGCTTCGTGGTTGTCGGGCTCGGGATAGACCTTGAGGATCTCGCGGACCAGGATTGTTTCGGTGCCCTGGCGCAGGGCGTCCTCGGTGAGCTCGACCGACACGTGGATGCGTGCGGCCTTCACCTGTATCCCGAGGAACGCCGATACGAGCACCAGGAAGATCGCGGGCACCACCAGCGACACCGGGGCACCGCTCCAGATCTCGATCAGCACCATCGCCACCGCCGCGGCCGGGCCGCACGCCAGCCACCACCAGCTGGCGCCGGGTTCGTAGAACAACCGCGTGGGTTCGGTGTCGCCGTCGGTAGTCATCGCAAGCCCCATCTCACGAGAGCCACCCTGCCGCATCGGCGGCCCAATAGGTGAGAACAATATCGGCTCCGGCGCGCCGGATGCTGGTCAGCGACTCCAGCGCCGCTGCGCGCTCGTCGATCCAATTGTTGGCGGCCGCAGCGCAAATCATCGCGTACTCCCCCGACACTTGGTAGGCGGCGACGGGGACGGGCGATACGTCGGCCGCGGCCGCGACCACGTCGAGGTAACTCATCGCCGGCTTGATCATCACGATGTCGGCGCCTTCGTCGAGGTCGAGCTCGATCTCGCGCAGCGCCTCGCGGGCGTTGCCCGCCTCCTGCTGGTAGGTGCGCCGGTCTCCGGAGAGGCTGGAAGCGACCGCCTCGCGAAACGGGCCGTAGAACACCGAGGCGAACTTGGCGGCGTAGGCCAGAATCGTCACGTCGGTGAAGCCCGCGGCGTCCAACCCGTCGCGAATCCCGCCCACCTGTCCGTCCATCATGCCGCTCGGCCCCACCACGTGAGCGCCCGATTCAGCTTGCGCCACAGCGAGATCCACATACCGGGCCACGGTGGCGTCATTGTCGACCCGGCCCCGGTCGTCGAGGACGCCGCAGTGTCCGTGGTCGGTGAACTCGTCCAGGCAGGTGTCGGCCATCAACACGGTGGCCTCGCCGAGGTCCTTGGCCAAGTCGCGCAGGGCGACGTTGAGGATGCCATCGGGGTCGGTTCCGGCCGACCCGATCGAATCCTTGTCCTCGTCACGGGGCACGCCGAACAGCATCAGTCCGCCCACGCCCGCGGCGACGGCACTGGCGGCCGCGCTGCGCAACGAATCACGGGTGTGCTGCACCACGCCCGGCATCGACGTGATGGGCCGTGGTTCGTCGATGCCGTCGGCGACGAACATTGGCAACACCAAATGCCGTGGCTCCAAAGACGTTTGGGCCACCAAACGGCGCAAAGCCGGGGTGGTGCGAAGCCGGCGCGGACGGTGCCGCGGGTAGGCCATTAGCTAGCGCCTGCGGCTCTTTTTGCGCGGCGGCGGCAGCGCACCCTCGGCGCGCAACCGCGCGGCGTGTTCGGCCAGCGCGTCGACCAGCGGCCCAACCGCGGCCGTTTCGGGCTGGACATCCACCCGCAGACCGAATTCGGCCGCGGTCTCCGCGGTCTTGGGACCGATGCAGGCGATCATCGTCCGGGCGTGCGGCTTGCCGGCGATGCCGACCAGGTTTCGCACCGTGGAGCTGGACGTGAAGCACACCGCGTCGAACCCACCGGTCTTGATCATTTCCCGCGTTTCCGCCGGCGGCGGTGCGGCCCGCACCGTCCGGTAGGCGGTGACATCCTCGATCTCCCAACCACGTTCGCGCAGACCCTCGGCCAGCGTCTCGGTGGCGATGTCGGCGCGTGGCAGCAGCACCCGGTTGACCGGGTCGAAAATGCTGTCGTAGGGCGGGAAGTCGTCAAGCAGACCCAGTGAGGACTGCTCGCCGGCCGGCACCAGTTCGGGGCTGATCCCGAACGCCCGGACCCGGTCGGCGGTCGACTCGCCCACACACGCGATCTTCACTCCGGAGAACGCGCGCGCGTCCAGACCGAACTCGCCGAACTTCTCCCACACCGCGCGCACCGCGTTGGTCGAGGTGAACACCACCCACTGGAAGCGGCCGTCGACCAAACCCTTGACGGCCCTTTCCATCTGGGCGGGGCTGCGCGGCGGCTCGACCGCGATGGTCGGCACCTCGATCGGCAGCGCGCCGTAGGAGGTCAGCCGCTCGCTCATCTCGCCGGCCTGGTCCTTGGTGCGGGGCACCAGCACGGTCCAGCCGTACAGCGCGCGGCTCTCCCACCAGTTCAGCTTCGCCCGGCTGGCCACCGTCTTGCCGATGGTCACCACCAGCGGACCGGTCAACGGGCCGGCGGGGTCGGTACCGCCCAGCACCGCCGAGTCGGTCAAGCCGTGCAGCGTGGTTTCGATGGAACGCTGCTGACACGTGGTGCCCTGCGCGGTCACCACGCACGGGGTGTTCTCGGCGAGCTCGTGCTCGATCAGGGTGCGCGCCGCGTCGGCCAGATGCGACGACGTGGCCTGCAGAATCAGCGGGCCGGGCGCCGCGGCCAGCGCCTCCCAGTCGACGTCGCCGCGCACGTCGGCGACCGTGTGCGAGGAGCCCAGCGGCAGCCCCGCATACGTCGGCACAGCATCGCTGGGAGCCAGCCCGGGCACGATCTCGATGTGCAGGTGGCTCCGTGCGATGGCGTTGACCTCGGTGATGACCGCGTCGACCGTCAGCGGGTCGCCGGCCACCAGCCGCACCACGTCGACGCCCGTGCGCGCCTCGGTGGTCAGCGTCTTGGCCACCTCGGCGGGGTCACCCAGCGCCGGGCGGATATCGGGACCGCCGGAGATCACCGCCGGCTGCGCCTTGCCCTGGTCGGAACCGCCGTCGCCGTTGGTGGCGGCCGGCTCGGCCGGAGCCGGGCCGGACACCGGTGGCAGGTCTTTGCCGATCAGGGCCAGCACCGGCTCAGGCACGTCGGGGTCGGTGAACACCAACGCCGCGTTCGCCAGCACCGTCGCGGCCCGGGTCGTCAGCAATCCCGGGTCACCCGGGCCGGAGCCCACGTACGTGATGCGGCCGGGTGTCGGCTTACGCCCTCGCGTCGTCATTGTCGCTCCCACGTAACTCGCAATTAATTTCCTCGCGCCGGGTCTTCCCGCGCTTCGCTCATCAGCTCTCGGGCGCCCAGCTCGAACAGCTCCGCGGCCACCGAAAGCCCAAGCTCTCGTGCCCGACCGGGACTGCCGATACCGGACGCACGGATCACGTCGGATCCGTCCAGCGCCGCTACGCAACCGCGCAGCGACAGCTCTTCGAAGATCCGGCCTTCCTCATCGATGGACTCGACCACTTCGGCGATCGCGCCCACCGGTGCGGAGCAACCGGCCTCCAGTTCGGCCAGCAGGGCTCGCTCCGCGGTGACCGACGCCCGCGTGTCGGCGTCGTCCAGTTCCGCCAGCACTGCCGCTAACCGGGTGTCACCGGCACGGCATTCGACGGCGAGCGCGCCCTGAGCCGGTGCTGGCAACATCTGCACCGGCTCTAGCGTCTCGGTGACATCGTCGAGGCGACCGATCCGGGCGAGTCCCGCCCGGGCTACCACGATCGCGTCGAGATCACCACTGCTTACCCTGTTCAACCTGGTATCTAGGTTGCCTCGTAGGGGGCGGATTTCCAAACCGAGACCCAATGCTCTAAGCTGCGCGGCCCGCCGCGGCGACGACGTGCCCACCAGCGAACCGGCTGGCAACTCCGCGAGTACCAGTCCATCGCGCGCGACCACCGCGTCGCGCGGATCGTTGCGCAACGGTATGGCCGCCACAGCAAACCTCGGGTCATCGGCGGTGGGCAGGTCCTTGTGGGAGTGCACGGCGGCGTCGACTCGGCCCTCTTCCATGGCCTCGCGCAGCGCGGTGGTGAAGACACCCACGCCGAGCGACTCGATGGGCGCCGATGAGCGGTCCCCCTCCGTGGTGATGGTCACCAGCTCGGCCGGGTGTCCCAGCGCGATCAAAGCGTCTCTGACGCCCCCGGCCTGGGTGGTGGCCAGCAGGCTGCCCCGGGTACCTATCCGGATCACGTTCGCCAAGCGCCTACTCGGCGGTCTGCTGCGGAGTACCCGCGTCGAATCCGTTTGCAATGACCGGCAATTCGCCCGCGGCCACGGCATCGACCGCGGTCTGGTCGAGTTCGAAGAGTTCGCGCAACGCCTCGGCGTAACTGTCACCGCCGGGCGCGCTGGCCAGCTGTTTGATCCGCACGGTCGGCGCGTGCAGCAGCTTGTCCACCACCCGTCGCACGGTGCGGGCCACCTCCTCGCGCTGGGCGCTCTCCAGCCCGGGCAGCCGGTTGTCGAGGCGCAGCAGTTCCGCTTCGACCACATCGGCGGCCCGCTGGCGCAGTGCCGTGACCGTCGGCGTGACCTCGGCCATCCGCTGTCCGGCCAGATAGGCAGCAACTTCGGTCGCGACGATGGTGCGGGCGGCGTCGACGTCCGCCGCCGTCGCGTGGGCCGAGGGCTCGTGCTGGACGCGGTCCACATCGACGACCCAGACGCCGGGCAGACCAGCCACCGCCGGGTCGACGTCGCGCGGCATCCCCAGGTCGCAGATGACCAGTGGGTTCGTCTCTTCGTCGCGGTGCGCGGCGGCCAGCGCGTGGTGCACGTCGGCCAGCGAGACCACCGGGGTCACCGCGCCGGTGCAGCTGACGACGACATCGGCGCCGGCCAGGGTGTCGGGCAGGCGCTCCAAGGGCACGGCGTCGGCCCGCACGCCGGCGTCGCGGATCTTGCGGACCAAGCGCTGGCCCCGCGACAGCGACCGGTTGACCACGTGGACCTGCCCGATGCCGGCACGGGAAAGGTGCGCCGCGGCCAGGGCGCCCATCGCACCGGCGCCGACCACGACGGCGGTCTTGCCCGACAAGCCCTTCAGGCGGCGTTCGGCCATGCTCAGGGCGACGGACACCACCGAGGCGCCGGCGGCGTCGATGGCGGTCTCGGAATGCACCCGCTTGCCCACCGACAGGGCCCGCTGGGCCAGCTCGTGCAGAATCCGGCCGACGGTGCGGTTGGTCTCGGCGTTGGCATAGGCGCGACGGACCTGACCGAGCACCTGCTGCTCGCCGATCACCGCGGAATCCAGGCCGCTGGCGACCGCGAACAGGTGCTCGACGGCGGCCTCGCTGTACCGCACGTACGCGTACTTGGTGAGGTCGGTCATCGACATCCCGGACTGTTCCGACAGCACCTGCCCGATCACCGCTAACCCGCCGTGGAACGCGTCCACCACCGCGTAGACCTCGACCCGGTTGCATGTAGACAGCACCATCGCCTCGGTCACCAGTGGCGACTGCAACACCCGGTCGACGATCTTGCCCTGATCGGACTCGTCGATGCTGAGTTGTTCCAGGACGGAGACCGGCGCACTGCGGTGCGAAACCCCGAAGAGCAAGACGCTCACGGCAGCATCACCTGGCCAGCTCCCTTGCTTCCTCCAGTAACTGAACTGCTGTCCACGGTAAACGTTTATCAGCTGGGCTACCAAATAATTGCCCCGCGCCGGCCGACCGGGCGGCGCGGGACGGGTCAGGCGCCGAGATCGGCCCGCAGCCGGGGCTCATCGATCTCCCAGTAGCTGTGTTCGCGGCCGTCGAGCAGGATCACTGGCAACCGGTCGCCGAACTCGGCCCGCAGCGCGGTGTTGCCTGCCGCGGCCGCCGCGTCGACGTCGGTGATGGACAACTCGAAGCCCAATTCACCGGCCAGTTCGACCAATCGCGCATGCGCCCGCTCGCAGATGGTGCACCCGCCGCGGGTCAACAGCTCCACCTGCGGCCGGCCGGTCGACTCAGTCATGGGCACCAGTGTGTCATCGGTGACTTGTCAGGCCATCTACCAGGCGTTATGTTCCGACCATGGCCGACGAAACGCTGCGGGTCGATCCCGTCGTCATGCAGGGCGCAGCGGTCTCGCTCAGCGGTGCGGCCGAGCAGCTGTCGGCCCAGCTGTCCCAGCTCGACGATCAAGTGGGTCAGCTGCTGGGCGGTTGGCAGGGCGCGGCGGGCACCGCGTACGGATCCGCGTGGGAGCTGTGGCATAAGGGCGCCCGCGAGGTAGAGCTCGGGTTGTCGATGCTGGCGCACCTGGTGGGCCAGGCCGGCGGGGCGTACCAGAGCAACGAGGCGGGGTCCGCCCAGGCGGAGCGGGCGGTGCGCGGTGGCTGAGGCGTTTCGGGTCGATCCCCAGGCGTTGACCGACGCGGTGCAGCGGATGGCGGCGTTCCAACGCTATGCCGAAGACATGATCGCCGAAATCGATTCTCGCGTAACGCGTTTGCACACATCGTGGACGGGAGCGGCCGCGGCGGCTCATGCCGAGGCGCATCAGCACTGGGTCCGCGGCGAGGCGATGATGCGCGAAGCGCTGGCGCAACTGGAGAAGGTCGCCACGACCGCCCACGGCAACTACACCGGCGCGATGTCGACGAATCTCGGTATGTGGTCGTGAACACAGGGCGCCACTGGCGTGTGACCCCGCCGAACTCATCGACCGGCCCGGGACACGTCAACGCCCGCACGCCATCTGCCCGATAGGGTTGGAGATCGGGCACCCGCTGGGTCGCCAGGCAACACAGCGATCTAGGAGGTTTGACGATGACTTCCTCTGACCCGGCCAACGCGGACCAATCCGGTCACGTCGACCTGGAGTCGCTGGGCGCGGACGCCAGCGCGGCGCGCGCGATCGAGGGCATGCGGGAAGAAGCCGCCGCCTCGGAAGACCGCCCGCAGCCCCCCATCGACCTGACCGCCGCCGCCTTCTTCGACGTGGACAACACACTCGTACAGGGCTCATCGGCGGTGCATTTCGGGCGCGGGCTGGCCGCGCGCAACTACTTCACGTATCGCGACGTGGTCGGATTCATCTACGCGCAGGCCAAGTTCCAGATTCTCGGAACGGAAAACAGCAACGACGTCGCCGCCGGCCGGCGCAAGGCGCTCGCCTTCATCGAGGGCCGATCGGTCGAACAACTGGTCGCCCTGGGCGAGGAGATCTACGACGAGATCATCGCCGACAAGATCTGGCCCGGCACCCGCGAGCTCACGCAGATGCATCTGGACGCCGGCCAGCAGGTGTGGCTGATCACCGCAACGCCCTACGAGCTCGCCGCGACCATCGCGCGGCGGCTCGGCCTGACCGGCGCGCTGGGCACGGTCGCGGAATCGGTGGACGGCGTCTTCACCGGCAGGCTGGTCGGCGACATCTTGCACGGCACCGGCAAGGCGCACGCGGTGCGCTCGCTGGCGATTCGCGAGGGGCTCAACCTCAAACGCTGCACCGCCTACTCGGACAGCTTCAACGACGTCCCGATGCTGTCGCTGGTGGGCACGGCGGTCGCCATCAATCCCGACGCCCGCCTGCGCGCCCTGGCCCGGGAGCGCGGCTGGGAGATTCGCGATTTCCGCACCGCGCGCAAGGCGGCGCGGATCGGGGTGCCGTCGGCGTTGGCGCTGGGCGCGGCCGGTGGTGCACTGGCTGCGCTGGCCTCTCGGCGGCAATCGCGCTGATAGGCTGCGCCGCGCAGGCACAATCGAGCGGAGGGCATACGCCATGACGGTCCCCAAGGAAGCCGAAGGACTCATCGGCAGCCATTACCGCGCACCGGACTACTTCGAGGTCGGTCGCGAGAAGATCCGTGAGTTCGCGCTGGCGATCAAGGACGACCACCCGGCCCACTTCGACGAGAGTGAATCCCACAATGCTGGGTACCCCGACATGGTGGCGCCGTTGACGTTCCTCGCGATCGCTGGGCGCCGGGTGCAGCTGGAGATCTTCACCAAGTTCAGCATTCCGATCAACATCGCCCGCGTCATTCACCGCGACCAGAAATTCAAGTTCCACCGGCCGATCCTGGCCCACGATAGGCTGTACTTCGACACCTATCTCGACTCGGTGATTGAGTCCCACGGCACCGTGCTGGCCGAGATCCGCAGCGAAGTGACCGATGCCGATGGAAAGCCGATCGTCACGAGTGTCGTCACGATGCTGGGAGAGTCTTCGAATCAAGCGGACGTTGAAGCTACCGCCGCGGCAGTGGCATCCATTTCTGCAGGGAAGTTAGGGGCGTTATAAATGTCAGCACACGGGGACACGGGAAGCACGCAACTGAAGCCGCCGGTCGAGAAGGTCCGGTCGCACTACGACAAGTCGAACGAGTTCTTCAAGCTCTGGCTCGACCCGTCGATGACCTACAGCTGCGGTTACTTCGACGAAAACCCGGACCCCCAGAATCTGACCAAGACGCTGGAAGAGGCGCAGTACGCCAAGCGCAAGCTGGCCTTGGACAAGCTGAACCTCGAGCCCGGCATGACGCTGCTGGACATCGGCAGCGGTTGGGGCTCGACGATGCGGCACGCAGTGGCCGAGTACGACGTCAACGTCATCGGCCTGACGCTCAGCGAGAACCAGTACGCCCATTGCGTGGCGGAGTTCGACAAAATGGACAGCCCCCGCCGCAAGGAGGTGCGGATCCAGGGCTGGGAGGAATTCCCCGGCGACGTACCGATCGACCGCATCGTGTCGCTGGGCGCGTTTGAGCACTTCGCCGACGGCGCGGGCGACGCCGGATACGAGCGTTACGCCACCTTTTTCAAGAAGTACTACGACCTGCTGCCCGACGACGGCCGGATGCTGCTGCACAGCATCGTGGTGCCCACCGCCGAAGAGGGCAAAGCGATGGGCTTGCAGGTGAACATGACCCTGCTGCGGTTCATCAGCTTCATCCTGAAGGAGATCTACCCGGGCGGAAAGTTGCCCCAGGTCAACCTGGTCGACAAGTACTCAACCGACGCGGGTTTCAAGATCGAACGCCACCACTACATCGGCAAGAACTACGTTCCGACGCTGACCGCCTGGGGAGACGCCCTCGAGGCGCACAAGGAGGAGGCGATCGCCCTGAAGGGGCAGGAGACCTACGACATCTACCTGAAGTACCTGAGGGGCTGCTCGGACCTGTTCCGCGACGGCTACACCAACGTCTGCCAGTTCACGATGGTCAAGTAGTCGTTCTTGAAAGGTCAACGCCACCGCGGATTTCCGCGGTGGCGTTTCCTTTTGCGGGGCGCGGCCGGATCAGCCGAAGAAGATGTTGCGGCGGCCGGCGAGCAGCCGGTACAGCGTCTGCTGGATGGTCTCGCGCACCTGGTCGGTCAGCTCGAAGGTGACCATCGGGTCCTCGGCGTCGGAGGCCGAGTAGTCATCGGTGTGGATCGGTTCACCGAACGCGATGTGCCATTTCGACGGCAGCGGCACCAGACCCACGGGACCGGCCAGCGGGAACAGCGGCGTGATCGGGAAGTACGGCAGCCCGAACAGCCGCGCCAGCAGCTTGACGTCGGTCAGCATCGGGTAGATCTCCTCGGACCCGATGATCGAGCAGGGGATGATCGGCGCCTTGGTCCGCAGGGCCGCGGTGACGAATCCGCCACGGCCGAACCGCTGCAGCCGGTAGCGGTCCTCGAACCGCTTGCCCAGCCCCTTGTAGCCCTCCGGGAACACGGCGGTGAGCTGGCCGGCGGCGAGCAACCGGTGCGCGTCCGTCGTGCAGGCCATGGTGTGGCCGGCCTTGCGGGCCGCCTCGCCCACCACGGGCAGATCGAACACCATGTCGGCGGCCAGCAGCCGCATGTCCCGCTGCGCGGGGTGCTCGTCGTGGACGGCCACCGACAGCATCAACCCGTCGAACGGCAGCACGCCGGCGTGGTTCGCGACCACCAGCGCGGCGCCGTCATCCGGCAGGTTCTCGATACCGCTCACCTCGACCCGGAACCAGGACCGGAAGAACACCCGCAGCAACGGCCGAACGATCGCGCTGTTGAAGTGCGGGTCGAAACCGAACTCGTCGACGCTGTAGTCGCCCAGCAGCCGCTGGCGGAGGAATCCGGCAACCGAGGCGACGCGCTGCGCCAGGTCGTTCAGCGGTGCATCGGCGGACGATGATCCCGCGGCGCGGCGGTGCTCGTCGATTTCGCGGACCACCGCGGCGATCTGCTCGGCCGACGCACGGCCGTTCGGATCAGACAGTAACGAAGGATGTTGGCGAGTTGACTCTGCTCTTTGATCGGCTCTCCGACGAGCCGCTACCCGACCCCGATTAGTGTGCAGTGGAATGACATTCGCTCTGGTTTCACCCGCCACGATACCTACCTGACCCCACCCCACGGAATTGGATTTCGGCTACCCCAGCGCTGCGCTAGGGATATGGCGCGACCTTCCCAGGAGCGTACCCGATGTGGGTCGATTATGGGAGTTAGGCTTCGGCCGCGAACGTAGTCGTCAAAGGCGTCCGCCGTCGACCATTTCGGGTGATAGCCGAGTTCTGATCGCATTCGACTGGTATCCATGACTCGGCCATAACTCAAGTAATCAAACTGATCACGACTGATCTCGTTGTAACGGTTTGCGCGCCGTAACGAGTCCAGCGCCCACACGCCGAAACCCGGTACCGGCAAAGGAATCCGGCCGGCCCGCCGGATCGCCTGCGACAGCATGATGATGCCGTCGGCGCCGATGTTGAACGTTCCCGCCTTGCCGGCCATCGCCGCACGCTCCAGCGCGCCCAGCGCATCCTGCTCGTGCAGCAGTTGCAGTCGTGCGTCGCGGCCAAACATGGTGGGCACCAAAGGGCCGGCCAGATAACGCGACAACGTGGTGTCCATCGCCGGGCCGATCATGTTGGCCAGCCGCAGGATCGTCACCGCGATGTCCGGCCGGCGCCGTCCCAAACCGCGCGCGTACGCCTCGATGTCGAGGCTGTCTTTGGCGAAGCCGGCGCGGAACGGTCGGCGGCTGGTGCTGTCCTCGGTGAACATCACCGGATCGTGCGCGCTCGAGCCGTACACCTCGGACGTCGACTTGAGCACCACCCGGCGCACGGAGGGCGCCTTCTGGCAGGCCGCGAACAGCTGCATCGCGCCCATCACGTTGATCTCTTTCAGCGCCGCGGTGCCACCGGATCGCGGCGCGTACGATGCCGCCGCCGCATGCACCACCGTGTCGACGTCGCCGTTGCGAATCACCTTGGCTATGAAGGGATTACGAATGTCGGCCCGGACGAACTCGGCGCGCCCCATCCTGCGCAGCATGTCCTTGCTCGGGGCTATCGCATCGACCGCGATGACCCCTTTGATCATCGGGTTCTGCGCGAGCCGAGCCGTCAGGTAGCCGCCCAGAAACCGGCAGGCGCCAGTGACCAACACGATCTTGGGGTAATGCACCGTGTTGCCTGCGGTGTCACCCGGGCCGGCGCTGTCCCCATTCGACGGATCCACCCGGACAGCCTAGCCGCCAGGCGAGATGGCGGCACTATGCCGCGGGCGGGGTTACTTACCGAGTTTTCTGCGCTGCACCCGGGTGCGACGCAGCAGCTTGCGGTGCTTCTTCTTCGACATACGCTTGCGCCGCTTCTTGATTACTGAACCCATGAACTCCGCTATCTGACCGTGACCTGCTTCAAAGATTGGACCCGGACACTTTACCCGGCGGAACGCATCGAACACCAAACCGGCGTCGATCGATCGCCGCGCAACCGCGGAGCCTGGATGCCGCCCGCGAGCGGCACCGTTTCAGGTCAGCCGGCGTCGAAGTAGGACGTCTCCAGCATGTCGTGGACGGCCTTGGCGTGCACCCGGAAGGACCGACCCACCCGGACTGCGGGCAGCTCGCCGTTGTGCACCAGCCGGTACACCGTCATCTTGGAGACCCGCATCAGCGCGGCTACCTCGGCGACGGTGAGGAACTGCGTCCTGCCCTGCTGGCTGTCAACGGAACTGGCGTCCCGTGGCTTACCTGCAGCATCTCGCGCTGATGGCCCGTTACTAGACGTCATCGCAACCCAATCGTGTCAGGCACGCGCATGCCAGCGGCTTCCCCTCCGCTGGCACCCACACGTGCTTACACAAGGAGAATAGCGGGACTAATGGGGTTACTGGTACTGGTGGGGGACAATCCGTTCAAAAAACTTGGATTACTCTGATGTAATTCTTAGCTGCTCAGAGCGCATTTTGGCGGCCTGAACGGCCGCGTCGACCGCCGCTCGCAGGCCCCCCCGTTCCAGCTCACGCAGGCCCGCCGCGGTGGTACCGCCGGGCGAGGTCACCGTCGCCCTCAGCTGCGTCGCCGTGGCGTCCACCCGCAGCCCCGGGGCCTCGGCCTCACCCAGCTGCCGATCGGCGTCCATGCGCTCGAGCAGCATCGCCGCCGAGCCCGCCATGGTCTGCGCGGTCAGGTCGGCGGCCACCTCACGGCTCAGACCCGCGGCGACACCGGCGTCGATCAGGGCCTCGACCAGCAGGAAGAAATACGCGGGGCCGGAGCCCGACAGCGCGGTGACGGCGTCCATCTGGCCCTCCGGCACGCTCAGCACGCCGCCGACGGAGTCGAACAGGGCCGAGACGCCTTCGAGCTGCGGCGCGGTGACGAACCTCCCCTTGGCCAGGGCCGTGACCCCGGCGCCGACCAGGGCCGCCGCGTTCGGCATGGCGCGCACCACCGGCGTCCCGGCCGGAAGCTTCGACTCGAAGTAGGTGATGGTGACCCCGGCCGCGACCGTGACGAAGACCTGCTCGGCGGTGTCGCTCTCGGCGGCGCCCGCCGCGCGGGCGATCTCGGCCATCACCGACTCGACGTCGGCCGGTTTGACCGCGACCACGACGAAAGACGCGTTCTCCACCGCGTCGGACACCGAGCTGATCAGCACCGAATACGTGTCCGCCAGGTACTTGGCGCGCTCGGGAACCCGCTCGACCACCACCAAGTCCTTGACCTGACGGCCCGCCCGCAGCAGACCCGACAGCAGTGCCTCCCCGATGCTGCCGCCACCGATGATCGCGATTCTTGCCATGCCGGACAGCATCGCAGACACCGCGCTCTAGCGAGCGGCAGGGACCAGTGCCAATTGGCGGGCCTGCACCACCAGGCGGCCCAGGCTGTCGACGACGGTGTGGTCCTCGTCGAACCAGTCGTGCCCGATCTCGGTGCAGGTCGCGATGATGCGCAGCCAACCGTCGGCCGGCAGGCCACGCAGAAACGCCGTGAGCTGGATGGTGGGCGCCCAACCGGTGCGGTCCACGGCGAAGGTCACCGGCGCCGACAGGTCGCCGCACATGAGCGCGAACAGCGCGTCCGGGGCCACCCCGCGGGGGCGCGCCCACATCTGGATCACCGGCGGGCGCCCGTCGCTGCGCGGCGCCATCGTCGACAGCACCGGCCGCACGTCGCACCCCTCCCCCAGGTGCACGAGGCCGGCCAGCGGATGACCCGGCCCGATCGGCTCGATGTCGTCGGGTGGCTCGGGCGCCATCAGGTCCAGCACCGGGTTGGCCGACAGCAGCGGCCTGGCTATCCCTTCCGAGCCGTCCCGATGCCAGTGCTCGGGCTCGCCGAGGTTCACCACCGCGTGCACCGCGGTGCGGTCGCCCTGGTTGAGCTCGACGTCGACGACGCTGATCCGGCGGCCCCGCTTGCGGATCGAGGTCACCAGCTGCACCGGGCCGGGGTCGGGCGCCCACAGGAAGCTCGCCGACACCGCGACGGGCTGCTGGGCGGGCTCGAGGCCGTCGGACTGGCCACCCCAGGCGGTGCGGGCGGCGTTGGCGCACAGCGCCAGCATCGCGCCGCCGTGCACCTTGGGACCGATGGTCCAGCGCTTGTCGAGCTCGCCCTCAAAGACGCCCGAATCGACCTCCCGCAACGTCATTGCGGTGGTGAATAACGCACTCATGTTGTCTGGATTTCTCCCGGCTTGGTCAGCGCAGCAGATGCGTGCGGGCAAACTGCAGCGATTCGGCGAGCATGGCCTCGCGCTCGTTGGCGGAACGCGCGCTGGACGTGGACACCTCCAGGATGACGTGCCCGGTGAAATGGCTGCCGGCCAGCATCTGGCACACCTCGGCGGTGGGTTGGGTGCCGCGCCCGGGCACCAGGTGCTCGTCAGCGGGCAGGCCGTTGCCGTCACACAGGTGCAGGTGCACCAGCCCCGACCCCATCCGCTGCGCCATGTCGAGCGAGTCGGTGCCCGCGGTCGCGGTGTGGGACAGGTCCAGCGTGTAGTGCGCGTGGTTGCCGTCGAGCGGGTCGTAGGAGGGCGAGAATGCCGAGATCGCCGGGCCCGGTCCGCCGCCGCGTTTGCGCATCCGTTCCAGCGACTGGCCGGCCCCGAAGAACCGGTCGGCCCGGAACGGGAACATGTTCTCCACCGCGACCAGCACGTCGCTGGACGCTTCCAGCTTCGCCACCTGCTCGGAGAAACCCTCGGCGTAGCGCCGCTGCCACCGAAACGGCGGGTGCACGACCACGGTCTGCGCGCCCAGCTCCTCGGCGGCGCGCACGCTGCGATCGAGCTTGGGGACCGGGTTGGCGCCCCACACCCGCTGCGAGATCAGCAGGCAGGGCGCGTGCACCGACAAGACCGGGATGCGGTAGCGCCGCGACAGTTTCTTGACGGCGGCGACGTCCTGGCTGACCGACTCGGCCCACACCATCAGCTCGACGCCGTCGTAGCCGAGCCGGGCCGCGTACTCGAAAGCCGCCTCGGCCCGCAACGGGTACACCGAAGCCGTGGAAAGGCCGACTTTGATGGCGGGGCGCACTGTCTACGGTGCCGCTTAGCCCGATTGCAACGACAGCGCCAAGGGTCCCAGGGTGATCAGCGCACCCACCGCGACCGCGATCAACGTGCTGGCGATGTCCTCGGTCTTGCGGACCACCCGCACCCCGGCCACCAGGCCCAGGATGACCAGCACCGATAGCACCAGCGCCACCAGGCTGTTCCAGCGCCACAGCTGGTCGAAGGCCACGAACAGCCCGCCGCCGAACGCGACGGCCAGCATCGACTGCAGCACGACCACGCCGCCGCGCCACACGGCGTCGAATCTGCCCTGCTCCGGGTGCGCGTCCGCGGCGGCGTCCGCCTCCCGGTCCTCGAGGTCGAGGTGGTCATCGCCGAGCACCCCGGCCGGCAGCGGTCCCGAGCCGTCCTCGTCGTCCTCGTCATCCCCGGATCGCAGGAAGGAGCGCACGTAGGCGGAGTCCTCCAGCGCCGGTTCGGCCTCGCGCACTTCGGAGTCCATGACGTCCACCGGGACGTCGGCGTAGTGGTCCAGCGGGTCGAAGCTCATGTCCTCGGCCCCGGAGCCGCCCTGGCCGGTGCCATTGGCGGACGAACCGGACGGGCCGGCTTCGGGCAACGGCCGCGGGTATTCGCTGCGCTCGGGCCCCGGCGCGCGCTTGGGCTGCGGCGGTGACTTGGGCCAGCGCGGCTCGGGCTCGGACCAGTAGGGCGCCCTGGGCTCGGCTTTGGTCACCGGCTCGGCGACGGCCTCCCGGGCGGGAGGCGCGGCGGGCGGCGCCGCATCGACTGCGTCGATCGTGTCGGTGGCTTCGTTGGCGTTGCGCGCGGGTTCGTCGTCGTCATCGCGGATCACCGGAAGGTCGCCGGTCAGTTCGGCGACGGTCACCGAGTCGCTGTCGCCGCGCCGGCGGCGACGCCGCCGGGTGACCGCCGGGGCGCCGATGGTTCCGTTTCTTGCCAGCAACTCGGCAACCGAGATGGGCCGGGTGCCGGGGCCCTCAGCCTCGGAGTGCGGTCCGGTCATGGTTTGTCGCCTCTCGATCGGTTCTGATTCCGATCAACTACCTGACCTCCAGCATCGCGCACCGAAGGCTCCATGAGGGCCGATCCGTCGGCTTCGCTGTCGAGTTTGCGCAAGATGAGACCTTCCCGTAATGCCCACGGGCAAATATCCACCGATTCGATCGACAGCGCTCTCATGCTTGCCTCCGCCACCAGAGCACCCGCAACGATCTGCGGTGCCCGCTCGGCGCTCACTCCTTCCAGTTCTGCCCGGTCAGCGGTCGTCATCCTAGAGATGAAAGATATGAGTTGCCTGAGGCCGTTTGCTGTAAGCGTCCTCTTGACCCGCGGCCCAGCGCCCGACGGCGCCGCACCGGTGAGCCGCGCCAGCGAGCGGAAAGTCTTCGACGTCGCCACCGTCAGGTCCGGACTACCCGTCTCCAGGATGTTCACGCTGGCCTCGGACAGCTCGGCGTCCAGCCAGTCCCGCAGCATCGCCACCCGGCGCCGGCCGGGCGGATCGTCGGGCAGCCACTCGCGGGTGAGCCGCCCGGCGCCCAGCGGCAGTGACAACGCGACCTCGGGCTCCTCGTCCACCCCGCTGGACATCTCCAGCGAGCCGCCACCGATGTCCAGGTTGATGATGCGGCCCGCGCTCCACCCGTACCATCGGCGCACCGCCAGGAAGGTCAGCCGCGACTCGTCGACGCCGGTCAGCACCCGCAGTTCGACGCCGGTCTCCTTGCGCACCCGGCTCAGCACGTCCTCGGAGTTGCCGGCGTCGCGGACCGCGGAAGTGGCGAAGGCCATCAGCTCCGCGCAGCCCGAACTGTCGGCGATCTTGGCGAATTCGTCGATCGTGGAGATCAGCTTCTCGGCACCGCGTTTGGTGATTTTGCCGGCGCTGTCGGTGGCCTCGGCCAGACGCAGAGTGGCTTTCGTCGAACTCATCGGCGTCGGATGACCGCCGCGGTGGGCATCGACCACCAGCAGATGCACCGTGTTGCTGCCCACGTCGAGAACGCCCAATCGCACGTAAACAAACTAACGAAGCCTCGGGGGCGATGCTTTGCGCGACCCGGCTAACCCGCCGTGATCGCCGCCATACGGACCCCGAGTGTCAGCGCCTCAAACGGGCCGAACCGTGGTCTAACGTGGACTACGTGGCGAATTCGCACCTGGAACCGGGACAAGAGGTCGAACTGGATTTCGCCCGCGAATGGGTGGAGTTCTACGACCCGGACAACCCCGAGCACCTGATCGCGGCGGACCTGACCTGGCTGCTCTCCCGGTGGACGTGTGTGTTCGGCACCCCGGCCTGCCGGGGCACGGTGGAGGGCCGCCCGGACGACGGGTGCTGCTCGCACGGTGCGTTCCTGTCCGACGACGACGACCGCGCCCGCCTGGACGACGCGGTGAAAAAGCTGACGGACGCCGACTGGCAATTTCGCGAAAAAGGGTTGGGCCGCAAGGGTTATCTCGAGCTCGACGAGCACGACGGCCAACCGCAGTACCGCACCCGCAAGCACAAGGACGCGTGCATCTTCCTGAACCGGCCGGGCTTCGCGGGCGGCGTCGGCTGCGCGCTGCACAGCAAGGCCCTCAAGCTGGGCGTGCCGCCGCTGACCATGAAGCCGGATGTCTGCTGGCAGTTGCCCATCCGCCGCAGCCAGGAGTGGGTGACGCGGCCCGACGGCACCGAGATCCTCAAGACCTGGGTCACCGAATACGACCGCCGCGGTTGGGGTTCCGGCGGCGCCGACCTGCACTGGTACTGCACCGGCGATCCGGCCGCCCATGTCGGCGCCAAGCAGGTGTGGGAGAGCCTGGCCGACGAACTCACCGAGCTGCTGGGCGCCAAGGCATATGCGGAGCTGGCCGCAATGTGCAAGCGCCGCAGCAAGTTAGGGCTTATCGCGGTGCACCCGGCGACTCGGATCGCCGAGTAGCCGCACGTTTCAGGCGGATACCCGGTAAGCCGCGGTCGGCGACGGGAGCAAGCGATGGACGACGAAAAGCGGTCGGCCGCCGCTCCCCGGTGGCGCGGCACGGCGGGGCGCCTCGAAGTCTGGTACGCCACCCTGTCGGACCCGCGGACACGCGCCGGGTTGTGGATTCATTGCGAGACGGTGGCTCCCGTGCAGGGCGCTCCCTACGCACACGGCTGGGTCACCCGGTTTCCGCCCGACGGGTCACCCCGCACCGAACGGTTCGGCCCCGAGCCCACCCGGCCCGCGGCCGGCGCGGACTGGTTCGACGCCGCCGGGGTTCGGCTGGCCGATGGGCGGCTGGCCGGCCGGGCCGGGTCGCTGGCCTGGGATTTGTCCTGGGCGGACACCGCCCGCCCGCTGTGGACGTTCCCCCGCCGGGCGTGGGAGCGCGAGCTGTTGCCCGGCGCGCAGGTCGTCCTCGCCCCCACCGCCGACTTCACCGGCTCGTTGACCGACGAAAACACCGTCACGCCCATCGCGGGATGGCGCGGCGGCATCGCCCACATCTACGGACACGGCAACGCCAGACGCTGGGGATGGATCCACGCCGACCTCGGCGGCGGCGACGTCCTCGAGGTGGTCACCGCCGTCTCACACAAGCCGGGACTGCGCCGGCTCGCACCGCTGGCTTTCGTGCGCTTCCGGCTCGACGGAAAGGATTGGCCCGCAAGCATTTTGCCATCGCTGCGGATGCGGACGCGGCTCGACCCGCGGCACTGGCAGCTGGCGGGACGCATCGGCGGTCGCCGGGTGCTCATCCGCGTCGACCAGCCGCCGGACCGATGCGTGAGCCTGGGCTACACCGATCCCGACGGCGGCACCGCGGTGTGCACCAACACCGAACAGGCCGACATCCACATCGAGATCGATCACCGGCGATGGTCGGTGCTCGGACACGCCGAGGTGGGCCTGCGTGGGACCGAAGCGCCCGAGACCAACGAAAGAATCCCGAGGTGACGCCGGTCCCCGATTTCATCGTCGAGCTTCGCCGCGCCATCGGCCATGCGTCGGCGTATCACGTTGAGCGCCAACGACGATGACCGGACCCTCTTCGACATCACGCCGCCGGCGGAGCCGTCGGGCTAGCCTTCGAGCTTGTAGCCCAGCCCCCGCACCGTCACCAGGTGCACCGGGTTGGCCGGGTCGGATTCGATCTTCGACCGCAGCCGCTTGACGTGCACGTCGAGCGTCTTGGTGTCGCCGACGTAGTCGGCACCCCACACCCGGTCGATCAACTGACCGCGGGTCAGCACCCGGCCGCTGTTGCGCATCAAATACTCGAGAAGGTCAAACTCCTTGAGCGGCAAGGTGATCGTGTCGCCATTGACCGAGACGACGTGACGTTCCACGTCCATCCGCACCGGGCCGGATTCGAGCACGCCATCGCTGATCTCGGAATCGTCGTCACCGCCGCGGCGCAACACCGCCCGGATCCGCGCGATCAACTCGCGCGCCGAATACGGCTTGGTCACATAGTCGTCGGCGCCGAGTTCGAGGCCCACGACCTTGTCGATCTCGCTGTCCCGGGCGGTGACCATGATCACCGGCACGCTGGAACGCGCACGCAGCTGCTTGCATACGTCGGTGCCGGACATTCCCGGCAACATCAGGTCGAGCAGCACGATGTCGGCGCCGCCCCGATCAAACTCGGCCAGCGCGGCCGAACCGTCGGTCACCACGGTGGCCTCGAAACCCTCCTTGCGGAGCAGGAAGGCCAGCGGATCGGCCAGCGACTCCTCGTCCTCCACGATCAGCACACTGGTCATCGACTTAGTTCTTCCTCTCGTTGTGAGCGGTTGGGCCGCACGTCGCGACCCGGTGCTTGCTCGGATTCGTCATGGTCCTGATCAGACGCGATGGCAGCCGGAATGGAAAGGGTGAATGTCGATCCGGTTCCGGGTTTGCTCCACACGCCGATGCTGCCGTTGTGGTTGGCCGCGACGTGCTTGACGATGGCCAGGCCCAGCCCGCTGCCGCCGGTGGCGCGCGAGCGCGCCTTGTCCCCCCGGAAGAACCGCTCGAAAACCCGCTCCTGGTCTTCCAGGGCGATTCCGATGCCGCGGTCGGTCACCGCGATCTCGATGTTGTCGCCGCGGCGGCGGCGGCTGATCGACACCGGCGAACCCGGCGGCGAATAGGCGATCGCGTTGGACACCAGGTTGGCCAGGGCGGTGACCAGCAGCGTCTCGTCGCCCAGCACCCGCAGACCGCTGGGCACGTCAGTGCGCACCTCGATATCGGCGTTGTCGGCTGCCACCTTGTGGCGCGAAATCGCTTCGCCCACAACCTGATCGACGTCGACCTCGATGACGGTGGGCAGCCGTTCGGCGCCCTGCAACCGGGACAGCTCGATGAGCTCGGCGACCATGTCGCCCAGCCGGTTGGCTTCGACGAGCACCTTCTCGGCGAACCGCCGCACGGTTTCGGAGTCGTCGGAGGAGGCCAGCAGGGCCTCGGCGAGCAGCGCCATGGCGCCGACCGGGGTCTTGAGTTCGTGGCTGACGTTGGCCACGAAGTCGCGCCGGGTCGCTTCCATTCGCGCGAAGTCGGACTGATCGTGGGCGAAGACCACGGCGAACCGCCGGTCTTCTTCGCTGAGCAACCGGGCTTGCCCGTGCACCGAGAGCCCGGACCGGCCGCCCGGCCGTTTCGTCGGCTGCAGGTCGAATTCGACGTCGACGCCGGTCAGGGCCTGCTGCGCCGCCTGCCAGGCCTGGTCGTCGAGCTGGCGGTCGCGCACCAGACCCAGCTCCTTGGCCCGGTCATTGAGGTAGACGACGTCGCGGTGGGCGTCCACCACCGCCGCGCCCAGCGGCATCAGCGCCACGATGCGTTGCAGCATCTGCGCGACGGTGATCCCGGTCCACTCGACCCGCTGGCGGCGCTGCACCGCCCGCGGTGACAGCCGGATTCCGACCAATACACCTGCGGCCAGCGCCAGCGCGGACAAAACCCCGGCCAGCAACAGCGCCGAGAACACAGTCACATAGCAAATCCTACAAATCTTCCTGAACGCTGCCCTAGCGGAACGAGGCCAAAATCGGACAAGTCACATCTTGCGCCACAGGTGTTCCGCTCCCGTTCACGCGATGTTTGGCTAAATGGCCTTTATCTGGCCCTACCGGACGGGCCCGCCGGCGTCAGCCGCGCCCCTGGCTGGCAACCGCGGCGGCGCCCGCGGCGGCCGCCTCCGGATCCAGATAGATGCCGCCGGGCACCACGGGCCGCAGGTCAGCGTCCAGGTCGTAGCGCAGCGGGATGCCGGTCGGGATGTTCAATCCGGCGATCTCGTCGTCGGACACCTGGTCGAGGTGCTTGACCAGAGCCCGCAGCGAGTTGCCGTGCGCCACGATCAGCACCGTCTTGCCGCTGCGCAGGTCCGGGACGATGACGTCGGTGAAATACGGCAGGAAACGCACGACCACGTCGGCCAGGCACTCGGTCAGCGGGCCCCCGCCGATGTCCGCGTACCGGGGATCGGCGTCCTGGCTGTAGGTGCTGCCCTTCTCGATGGGCGGGGGCGGCGTGTCGTAGCTGCGCCGCCAGGCCATGAACTGGTCCTCGCCGTAGCGCGCCTTCGTCTCCGCCTTGTCCAGCCCCTGCAGCGCCCCGTAATGACGTTCGTTGAGCCGCCAGGTGCGCCGCACCGGAATCCACAGCCGGTCGGCGGCGTCCAGCGCCAGGTGCGCGGTGGAGATGGCCCGGCGCAGCAGCGAGGTGTAGAGGATGTCGGGCAGCAGGTTGTTCTCGGTCAGCAACTCACCGCTGCGCACGGCCTCGGTGCGGCCCTTCTCGGTGAGGCCGACGTCGACCCAACCGGTGAAGAGGTTCAGCGAGTTCCATTCGCTTTCGCCGTGGCGAAGCAGTACCAGCGTGGCGGTGTCACCCATGCCGGTTAGTCTCTCACGCACTCATTCAGCGGTCGTCAGCGTCATCGTCGTCGTCTTCGATCAGGTGGGCGAACGCCTCCAGGTTCTTCAGCGACTCACCGCGAGACACCCGCCACTCCCACTCCTTCTGGATCGACGAGCGAAAACCCAACTCCAGCAACGTATTGAAGTCCGAATCCACCGCTTCGAGCACCTGCCCGAGCACCCGGTCGAGTTCGTCGGCGTCCACCGAGGCCAGCGACATCCGTCCCACCAGATAGATGTCCCCGACGTTGTCCAGCGTGTAGGCCACGCCGTAGAGGCGGCGGTTGCGCTTGAGCAGGAATCGGTAGACCCCTTCGTGGTTCTCGTCGGGCTTGCGGCACACGAACGCCTCGACCCGCACCGAATGCTCGCCAACGCTCAGGATGGTGTTGGTCTTCAGCTTGCGCTCGCCGGGCAGTTCCACCACCAGTCCCGACAGACCACCATGTGCGCCAGCGTGTTTCGAGTAGTTCAGCCCGCTGGCCTGCAGGGCGTCCTCGATCACGCGCTCCACCGTGGCGGTCATGCGCCCACGTCCCGGCGCTCGTCGATGTACTCGCGGATCGCGCGCCGATAGCTGGCCAACAGCGCGTCGGTGGTGTGGTCCCAGGAAAACGTGGCGGCGTGCGCGGCCGCCGCGCGGGCCATCTCCTCGGCTTGCGGCGCGGGCAACCGCAGCAGCCGGCGCAGCGCATCCGCCCACCGCCCGACGTCGTGCCCGGCCACCAGCGTGCCGGTCACCCCGTCCCGCACGGCCACCGGCAGCCCGCCGACCGCGGCCGCGGCCACCGGCGTCCCGCACGCCTGCGCCTCGAGGGCGACCAAGCCGAAGGACTCCGAATAGCTGGGCACCGCAACGAGATTGGCCGCCTGGAACAGCGTGGCCAGGTTCGGGCGCGACTGCGGGGGCAGGAACGTCACGCGCTCGGTGATGCCGAGTTCGTCGGCCAGCCGCACCAATCCGTCCGGGGAGGCCAGCCCGCTGCCCGAGGGCCCGCCGGCCACCACGATGCGCACGCCGGGCAGTTGCGCGGCGGCGCGCAACACGATGTCGGGCGCCTTCAGCGGCTGGATCCGGCCGACGAACGCCACGATGTCTTCGTCGAGCGGCAGGCCCAGGGCGGCCCGGGCGGCCCCGCGGTCGCCGGGCCGGAACACGTCGAGGTCCACTCCGGGATGGACGACGTCGATCCTCGCCGGGTCGGCGTGGTGAATCGAGATCAGCTGCTTGGCTTCGTCGTCGGTGTTGACGATCAGCCGGTCCGCCTCGTCGACGACCTGCTGCTCGCCGACCGTGCGCAGCGGCGGCTCGGGCGAATCCCCCTTGGCCAGCGCGGCATTCTTGACCGCGGCGAGCGTGTGCGCGGTGTGCACCAACGGCACTGCCCAGCGGTCCCGTGCCAGCCAGCCGACCTGTCCGGACAGCCAATAGTGCGAGTGCACGATGTCGTAGTAGCCGGGCTCGTGCGATGCCTCGGCGCGCAACACCCCGGCGGCGAACGCGCACAGCTGGGTGGGCAGGTCGTATTTGTCGAGGCCTTCGAACGGGCCCGCCACGACGTTGCGGACCAGCACCCCGGGCGCCACCCGGGAGACCGGCGGGTCGGCGGAGGCGGTCGCGCGGGTGAAGATCTCCACCTCGATGCCCCGCCGCGCCAGATGCAGCGCGGTCTGCAGCACATAGACGTTCATGCCGCCCGCGTCGCCGGTGCCGGGCTGGGCCAGTGGTGAGGTGTGGACCGCCAACACGGCGACCCGGCGTGGTTCATTCAGCCGGAAAACCTCATCGTGCCGCACCCTGTCATCTTTACAGGATGGGTTCTCCGCCAGCCCAAGCGCGCTGGACACAAAGTCGCGTCAGGCGGACGACTCGTCGCGAGCCACGTCGTGCAGCCGACCATCCAGCGCCCCGGCGCGCCGCATCGCACCCAGCGGGTCGGCGTACAGCCCGGACAGCGAGACGGTGCCCGCGCCGGCCTCCTGCACCCGGTTGCCGAAGGCGGTGAGGCGGATGTCGCGGGGCCCCAGCACGGAGCGTTCCGCGAAGGCCGCCTCCACCTGCTCCATCGCCTCGGGGTATTCGGTGAAAGCCTGCCCGCCGACCACCAGCTCGTCGGGGTTGAGCATGTCGCGCAGCAACGCCACCGCCTCGCCGAGCACGCGGCCCCGCTCGGCGAGCAGGTCCTTGGCCTGCTGGTTGCCGGCCCGCGCCACCCGCAGCAGCTCGGAGATGCCGGTGGCGGAGCCGTTGACGCGGTTCGCCGGGGCGAACGGCAGGATGCGTTGCTGGCGGGCGACGGCCACGACGGCCTCGTCGCTGACGGTCGACTCCAGCTGACCGGTGCCGCCGAGCAGCTCGGAGTGGGCCGGCAGGGTCGCGATAGTGCCGGGTCCGCTGGCCGGCACGTGCACCCGCCCGCCGATCACCAGCGCGTAGCCCACGGTCTCGCGGGCGTAGACGTACAAGCTGGTCGGCGAGCTGGGCAGGAAGCGTCGCATGCCCAGCAGCAGCTCGGCGCCGGCCATGGCGTCGACGTGCGACGCCACCGACACTGGCAGGCCCAGCGCGTCGGCCAGCACCTGCCCGACCGGCGCCTGGCGCCAGCCCAGCCGCGGGTGGTCCACCTGGCCGGTGCCGCTGTCGACGGTGCCACCGATGGCGACCCCCACCCACAGCGGCCGCCGCCGGTGCCAACGCCGCAGGTAGCGGCGGGCGCTGTCGGCCAGCGTCGCCAGCGCGGGGCCGGCCGGGTTGCGCGGTGTCGGGGTCTCGACCGTGTCGAGGGTGCGGCCGAACAGGTCGGTGGCCACGATGCTGGTGGTTCGCGCACCGATGTGGATGCCGAGCGTCACGAACGGCTCGTGGTTGACCTCCACCGGCACGCGCGGGCGGCCGATGGCGCCGGACACGGCCAGGTCGGCGCGCTCGCGCAGCAGCCCTGCTTCCAGCAGGGCGATGACTTGGCGGTTGACCGTGGCGATGCTCAGCGAGGTGACGCCGGCGATGACGTCACGGCCGACGGGGCCGCGCAACCGCACGGCCCGGAAGACGGAGGCGGCCGCCGAGTCGGGGATGTTCAGCGCCGGCGGCACGATCTGCCGGCGCACCGAGCGGTGGCCCTTTTGACCGGGCAGATGCCCGACGGCACGGCTGGGCGAATGATGGGTATGGGTGAGGGTATTCGTGCGCACGAGCGTCCTTTTGTCCGAATTTTGCTGGCCGTCTTGGCCACACCTGGCTGGGGTCAGGAGCGGCAAAGTGCGCAGCAACAACACGCACCCGCCGCGCACAGACACGCGGCGGTGGTGGTGTTGGACAGGGCGCTAAGGAGCACACGCAAAATCTAGCACGTTCATTAAGGTTGTTTCGATGGTTAAAACTGGCAGGAATAAACGAGTCGCAGTAATCACCGGGGCCAGCTCGGGGATCGGCGCAGCAACCGCCCGCAACCTGGCTGCGCAGGGCTTTCATGTCGTCGCGGTGGCGCGCCGGGCGGACCGGATTGAGGCCCTGGCCAGTGAAATCGGGGGTACCGCCATTGTGGCCGATGTCACAGATGAGGCATCGGTCGAAACATTGGCGAGCAAATTGGACCGCGTCGACGTGCTGGTGAACAACGCCGGTGGCGCCCGGGGCCTGGCGCCGGTCGCCGAGGCCGAACTCGAGCACTGGCAGTGGATGTGGGAGACCAACGTGATCGGCACGCTGCGGGTCACCCGCGCGCTGCTGCCCAAGCTGATCGACTCCGGCGACGGGCTGATCGTCACCGTCACTTCCGTTGCGGCACTTGAGGTTTACGATGGCGGCGCCGGATACACCGCGGCCAAGCACGCCCAGGGGGCGATGCACCGCACGCTGCGTGGCGAGCTACTGGGCAAGCCGGTGCGGCTGACGGAGATCGCCCCGGGCGCGGTCGAAACGGAATTCTCGTTGGTCCGCTTCGACGGCGACCAACAACGCGCCGACGCCGTCTACACCGGCATCACGCCGCTGGTGGCCGACGACGTGGCCGAGGTGATCGGGTTTGTCGCCTCGCGGCCGTCGCACGTCGATCTGGACTTGATCGTGATGAAGCCGCGCGACCAGGCCACGACCTCCCGGTTTAACCGCCAGGGGTAGCGGGGCCGGTGCTGGCCGGTGACGTCGTCGTGGTCGGGGTGCCCGACAGGGTCGGCGCGTTGGACGGCGTGACCGGCGCGGTGACGGGAATCTGGCTGCCCGGCGGGTGCGCGGTCGGCGGCGGCAGCGCGGACATGGCCACCCAGGTGTCCCAGTCCACGGCCCAGTCCCACAGGTCACCGTCGGAGTAGGACAGCTGGATCGAGCTACCGGTCACCTCGACCGGGTCGCCGTACATCGCCGACTGGAAGTACTGCTCGGCGTCTGCCGTGGACAGGTTAATGCACCCGTTGGTGACGTTGGTGTTGCCCTGGGCGCCGGAGCTGGCCGGGTTGGCGTGGATGAACTCGCCGTTGTTGGAGATCCGCACCGCCCAGCGCTCGTGGATGTGGCTGTAGCCGGCGGCCGGGTTGGACATGTAGAAGTCGGCGTACTTCTCGCTGACCACGTGGATACCGTTGCGGGTGACGTTGCGTGCCTTGTCCGCCTCGCCGTAACTGCACGGGAAGTCCATGATGACGCCCTCGTCGCGAATCACCTGGATGCGGTGCGACGAGACCTCGGCCTTGACCACCTGCCGGCGACCGATCTGGATGTTCAGTGAGATGTCGTCGGCGCCGTAGGCGCTGTCGCCGAACGGCAGGCCGTAGAGCTTGGCCTCGACGTTGACCGTGGTGCCCGCCGGGTAGTACTCGCGAGTCCGCCAGTGCGCCCGCGCACCGGCCGCTTCGTCGGGCAGCCAGGCCCAGCTGCCCTCGACGGGCGGATTGGTGGTGACGGTGAGCGCCTTCTCGACGGCGGCCTTGTCGCTGATCGGCGCGTCGAACTGGATGATGATCGGCGCCGCGATCCCGACGGTCTGCCCGTCGCCGAGCTGGAACGACCCGCCGATCTTCTTGGTGGGCGACACCGTGGTGAACTTGCCCGCCACCGGGATCGCCTTGCCGTCATGCCCGACGGCCGAGCCGTTCCAGGTATAGGTCTGGTCGTAGCCCAGCGGCTCGGAGGTCGTGTAGACGGTGCGGTCGGAGTTGAAGGCGCCAGTGACGGCCTTGCCCGACGAGTTCGTCAGTGTGACGTGCTGGAACCAGCCGTCGTTGACCTCGACGCTGACCGGGGCGATCGGCACCACGTTCTCGGTCGCGTTGGCGGGCTGGTACTTGAGCTGGGGTGCGGGCTGCTCTTTCTTCTCGGCCTGCTTCGCGGTCGTGCCGCCGCAGGCGGCCAGCACGTTGGGGGCAAGCACACCCAGTCCGAGGGTCGCTAAAGCCGCACGCCGGTTGAACGGCCGTGGGGCGCTGGACGGGGTCACGAAAATCAAAGATACCGGGGAAAATCGGGCAGTCCGGCCACCACAAACCGGCGCCGCGGGCGCGTCGGCGAATTTTGCGGCTACAGCCTGCAGCCGAGCAGGACGGGCTCGGGGACCAGTGTGATGCCAAACACAGCCCGCACCCCGTCGCGGATGGTGCGGGCCAGCGCAATCACGTCGTCGGAGCCGGCTCCGCCGCGGTTGGTCAGCGCCAGCGCGTGCTTGGTCGACAACCGGCACCGGGCGGTCTCCTCGTCCGGATAACCCTTGCCGAAGCCGGCCCGTTCCACCAGCCAGCCGGCGGCCAGCTTGACCCCGTCGGGCGCCGGATAGTTCGGCACCGGCCCGTCGACGGATGCGGCCAGCCGCTCGTAGACGTCCGGGGTGACCACCGGGTTGGTGAAGAACGAGCCCACGCTCCAGGTGTCGTGGTCGGCCGGGTCGAGCACCATGCCCTTGCGCGCCCGCAATGCCAGCACGGCGTCGCGGACGGCTTGCGGGTCGGCGCGCTCGCCGGCGGCCACGTTGAGCGCGGCCGCCAGCTCGGCGTAGCGCAACGGCGCGCTGCGTCCGGACGCGTCCAGCGCGAACTCCACTTCCAGGACGACAGAAGGGATTTCGAGTCCACCGTGGCCGCCGCGTTTGAACACGCTGGTGCGGTAGCCGAAGCCCAGCTCGCTGCCCGGCACCCAGCGCACCTCGCCGTTGCCGCGATCGAGCACCCGCACCCGGGTGATGGTGTCGGAGACTTCGGCGCCGTAGGCCCCGACGTTCTGGACCGGGGTGGCCCCGGCCGAGCCGGGGATGCCGGACAGGCATTCCAGTCCGCCGAGACCGTGCTCGATGGCGGCCACCACGACGTCGTCCCACACCGCGCCCGCCTGGGCGCGGACCAGGTTGCCGTCGACGGTGATGCCGGCGTTGGCCAGCCGCACCGCGGTCAGGCCGGTCAGGGCGTCGGAGATCACCAGGTTGGAGCCGCCGGCGAAGACCAGCACCGGGTCGCGTTGCCCGCCGGGCGTTTCGGCGTCCAGCCGCCGCAGGGTGGCGATCACCTGTTCGCTGGTCGTGCAGGTGATCAGGCGGCGCGCGGTCGGTCCGACCCGCAGGGTGGTGAGTGGCGCCAGCGGCGCCGCGTCGGCCACCGGCGCACCGGCGAACTCCGATCCGGCTCCGCTGGAATTCATGGCCCGTAACGGTAGCCTGACCTGCTATGCCGCGTTCATTCGACTTGTCGGCCGATTACGACGGCAGTGTTGACGAGGTGCACCGCGCCTTCACCGATGCGAATTACTGGCGGGCCAGGCTGGCCGGGTCCGGCGTCGACGTCGCCACACTGGAGTCGATGCGGGTCGGCGGCGAGTCCGGGGACGACGACACCGTCGAGGTCGTCACGCTGCAGGTGATCCGCAGTGACAAGCTCCCCGGGATGGTCACCCAGCTGCACAGCGGTGACCTGCGCATCCGGCGCGAGGAGACGTGGGGGCCGGTCACCGGGGGCGCCGCGTCGGGGTCGGTCGTGGGTTCGATCGTGGATGCGCCGGTGAACCTGACCGGCAGCGCCGTCCTGGAGCCCATCGAAGCGACCGGCGGCTCCCGGCTGACGTTCCGCGCCACAGTCCAGGTGCGCGTACCGATCATCGGCGGCAAGTTGGAGAACTTCATCGGCACCCGGCTGGCCGAACTGATCGCCGCCGAACAGCGCTTCACCACGGAGTGGATCGCCAAATCGGCCTGAGGCCTCCGGCCCGGCCTAAGCTGGCGCTCATGCGAATCGCCTTGGCGCAGATCCTCAGCGGCACGGACCCGGCAGCAAACCTGCGGCTGGTGGACGAATACAGCCGCCGGGCCGCCGATGCGGGCGCGACGCTGGTGGTGTTCCCCGAGGCGACGATGTGCCGGTTCGGTGTGCCGCTGGGTCCGGTAGCCGAGCCGGTCGACGGGCCCTGGGCCGACGGGGTGCGCCGCGTCGCGGCCGATTCCAACATCACCGTCGTCGCCGGCATGTTCACCCCGTCGGGCGACGGGCGGGTGAAGAACACGCTGATCGCGGCCGGTCCGCGCGATTCCCCCGAGTCGCACGGCCACTACGACAAGATCCACCTCTACGACGCATTCGGCTTCACCGAATCGCGCACGGTCGCGCCGGGCCACGACCCGGTGGTGATCACGGTCGACGGCGTCCGGGTGGGGCTGACGGTTTGCTACGACATTCGTTTTCCCGCGCTCTACACCGAGCTGGCCCGCCGCGGCGCCCAGGTGATCGCGGTCTGCGCATCCTGGGGCTCGGGCCCCGGCAAACTCGATCAGTGGACGCTGCTGGCCCGCGCCCGCGCGCTCGATTCGATGAGCTACGTCGCGGCGGCCGGTCAGGCCGATCCCGGTGCCGCGCACGGACCCGCGTCGGGGGCGCCGACCGGGGTCGGGGGCAGCCTGGTGGTCTCGCCCCTGGGCGAGGTCGTCGCGTCGGCCGGCTCGAACCCGCAGCTCGTGGTTGCCGATCTCGATGTCGACAGGGTCGCAGAGGCCCGCAAGAACATCGCAGTCCTTAGCAACCACTCGGACTTTGCTCAGGTTGATAGGGCAGAATCGGTCGGGTGACGAACCCACAAGGACCACCCAACCCGGACCCGTCGCAGTGGGGCCGTCCCTCCAACCAGGGACCTTTCGGCCAGCCGCCAACCGAGCGGCCGACCGAGCGGATAAGCACCGGCGGCCCGGGTCACGTACCCCCGCCGCCGCCTCCCGCTCACGGGCCCCCACCGGGGCAGACCGAGCGATTCGGGACGCCCCAGCCGCATATGCAGCAGCCCGGCTACCCGCCGCCGCCGACCCCGCCCGCGGGTCCGACTGAGCGCCTGGCCACTCCCCCGCACGACGACGCGACAACGGGGAAGAAGAAGCGCCGCTTCGGCCGTGACCCGGTGTCCGTCCTGCTGATCTTCATCATCGTGATCGCGCTGATCATCGCCGGGCTCATCGGGGCCGAGCTGTACGTGCGCCACCTCGCGGACAGCAAGGTCGCCCAGGCGGTGGCGTGTGAGGTCAAGGACCAGGCCACCGCGTCCTTCGGGGTGACGCCCCTGATGCTGTGGCAACAGGCGACCAAGCACTACACCAACATCTCGGTGCAGACCGCCGGCAACAACATCCGCGACGCCAAGGGCATGAAGCTCTCGATCAACATCAACGACGTCCGGCTCAAGGACACGGGCAACTCCAAGGGCACCCTCGGCTCGCTGGACGCCACGATCGACTGGACCAGTGACGGCATCAAGGAGTCGGTGCAGAACGCGATCCCGGTGCTGGGCCCGTTCGTCACCAACACCGTGACCACGCATCCCGCCGACGGCACCATCGAGTTGAAGGGCATGTTGGACAACATCACCGCCAAGCCGGTGGTGTCGGGCACCGGCTTGCAGCTGCAGATCGTCAGCTTCAACGCGCTCGGCTTCAAAATGCCCAAGGAGTCCGTGCAATCGACGCTGGACGACTTCACCTCGAACCTGACCAAGAACTACCCGCTGGGTATCCACGCCGACAGCGTGCAGGTCACGGATAAGGGTGTGACAAGCCACTTCTCGACGCGGAACGCCACCATTCCGAACGGCAACGACAACGACCCCTGCTTCGCCCACCTCTGACGGCGAGCATCTAGTCCGTTAGCCGAGGCCGTCGAGCACTCCCCGGGTGCCCGACAACCCCAGCCGGGTGGCGCCGGCATCCAGCATCGCGAGCGCGTCCTCGGCGGTGCGGATGCCGCCGCTGGCCTTCACCCCGAGGCGTCCACCGACGGTCTCGGCCATCAGCGCGACCGCGCGCACGGATGCGCCGCCGGCCGGATGGAAACCGGTAGACGTCTTCACGAAGTCTGCGCCGGCGTCTTCGGCGGCCCGGCATACCTGCGCGAGCGTGGGCTCGTCGGCCAGCGCAAGCAGCGCGGCCGACTCCACGATCACCTTGAGCACGGCGCCGCCGATCGCGCCGCGCACGGCGTGGACGTCGGCGCGCACCGCGTCGAGGTCGCCGGCCAGCGCCGCCCCGACATCGATGACCATGTCGATCTCGCCGGCGCCGGACGCGACGGCCAGGGCCGCTTCGTGTGCCTTCACCGCCGGGAGGTGCTTGCCGGACGGGAAGCCCGCGACGCTGGCCACCCGGACGCCGGCGCCGGCTCGCACCGCGACAGGGACCATCGAGGGCGAGACGCACACCGCGTACACGCCGAGTTCGGCCGCTTCGGCGACCAGGGCGGCCACGTCGGCGTCGGTCGCTTCGGGTTTGAGCAGGGTGTGGTCGACGAACGCGGCCAATTGCGCTCGGCTGGGTTGGGGTGCCATCAGAAGGATTCTTCCGGACCGCCGGGATTGCAGCCGGAGGCGACCATTTCGCTGTCGTCGACGACCGGTCGCCAGGGCTCCAGGTTCCAGCTGACCTTGCCGGGCTGGGCGAGTTCGGCGAACTGCCAGTGGCAGAGGAACTGCGCGCGCATGCCGGCGGTGTCGGCGTCCGGCGATAAGGCGAGCACCTCGGCCCAGGCCTCGTCGGCCGGCGCCGTGGTGGCGGGGATTCTCGAGGCGGCCCGCCCGGCCGGCGACGGGAACACCCGCAGGCTGCTTAGGCCCTGCCACTGCGCCCACTGGGTGTGGTCGATGTACGGCGGGGCCGGGGCGGGCGGAACCGCCGCGCCACCGCCCGGGTCGGGGTCGGCAACGGCGTGCGGTACCGGGCAGGACAAGGCGACGAGCGCCGCGATCGGCGCCGTCAGCAGGGCCTTCATTCCACTAGCGCGACTTGCCTTGGATCTCAAGCAGTTTGGGCCGAACGTCGACCAGATACACGCCGGCGGCACAAGCCGCGATCGCCATTCCGAGCACACCGAAAACGAAACCCAAGATGGATGTCAGCGCGACGGCACCACCCAGGATCAGCAACCACACCGGCTTGGTCAGCTTCTCGGCGGCGGTGTAGGCGTCGGGTCGTTGCAGCGCGGCATGCACGAATGCGTAGATCGCCGTGACCAAGACGGCGATCTGCAAGACCAGCATGACGGTTCCCACGAGGTGGTTCACGCCTTAAGGGTATGCGGGCACCCTCCAAAACGTCGACTCCGAGCCACCCGAAGGCGACTCGGAGCCGAACGTCGTGCTGGGTGATGCTTACTTCTGGGTGACCTTCTTGGCCGGAGCCTTTTTAGCCGGAGCCTTCTTGGCCGGAGCCTTCTTGGCGGGGGCCTTCTTGGCGACGGCCTTCTGGGCCTTCTTGGTGGTCACTTCGGTCTTGCCGGGCAGTTCGATGCCGACGAGCTTGGCGGCGCGCTCGCCGACCGCGCGGGTCTGCGACGCGACGGTGCCCAAAGCTTCCTGCGTCAGCTCGACGGCCTGGTCGACGTAGCCCTCGGCGCGCGCGGACGCGTCCTCGAACGCGGTCTGGTTACGCAGCCGCTGCAGGGCAGCCTCGCCGCGCTCGACGAGCTCGTTGTACCGGCTGGTCGCGGCCTCCAGGTAGCCCTCGGCCGCCCGGCGCAGCTCCTCGGTGGTGAACTTGTCGCGCAGCTCGGTGAACTGCTCGGGCAGGTCCTCCTGGAGCTTGGTCAGGCGAGCGCGGCGTTCCTGCACCCGGCCGCGGGTCTCGGCGCGGGTCTCCTCGGCGCGCTCGCGCAGGCCGGCGATCAGGTCGTTGACGGTGGCCAGGGCCAAGTCGGCCGCGCCCAGCGCCGCGAGCAGCGGGGCCCGCAAGTCTTCGATGTTCGTGTTTTCCGCCATGGTCTTTCCTTTCATTGCTTTCGCTATCGGTGTTACTCGGTGTTATTAGCTGTCTGGTCGAGAAGTTAGGTGCAAACGTCTCCTTCGCAACTGGGGCCGCCAGTGCCGGGGCGGTTCGTTCAGCAGTTCAGCCGGAACCGGTGGCTCCTCCCCGTTGGGTAACCGCGACGGCCGGTCGTCTATACATCACCAACTCGCAATCGCGAGGTGGGAAGCCCGCTTCGTGGCGCAAACTCCCAGCACAGATGGCTACGGTGCCGGAAAAAAACGGGCCGATCACTCGCTGTCGGATTCGGTCGGACACTCCTCTTGGATCGATTCGTTTTGCTGGGTGAACGATGTGTAGATGTCGAGCAGAATTTGCTTTTGGCGCTCGGTGATCGCAGTGTCGGTGACGATGGCGTCCCGCACCTGACTCTTGTCACTGGGCTCGAGAATCCCAGCGCGCACATAGAGAACCTCGGCGGAGACCCGGAGGGCCTTCGCGATCTGGTTCAAGACATCGGCGGAGGGCTTACGCAATCCACGCTCCACCTGGCTCAGATATGGATTGCTGACCCCGGACTTTTCGGCGAGTTGGCGCACCGACACCTGCGCGAGTTCACGCTGGCTACGGATGAAACTGCCGATGTCAGAGGCCACTTCGGAGGCAGCGTTGGACACCTTGGCGGAGAGCTTCTCCTCGGGCGTCATCGCGTGCTCCTGGTCGGGCGGCTGATCTGGACGCGCCCAGACTACTACAAGTGCTTGCTATTGCAAGCACTTGTTAGCACTGCTAGAAATGCGCTAGACCAGCAACTGCGCGACGGCGTAGATCACCAGGCCCGCCAGCGAACCGACCACGGTCCCGTTGATCCGGATAAATTGCAGGTCACGGCCCACGTGCAACTCGATGCGCCGGCTGGCCTCCTCGGCGTCCCAGCGCTCGATCGTGTCGGTGATGATCGCTGTGATCTCCACCCCATATTGCGAGACCAGGTGCTGGGCCGCCCGGACCAGCCAGTTGTCGACCTTGTCCCGCAGGTCGGCGTCGTCGCGCAGCGATTCCCCGATCCGGACGACGGTGTCGGCGATCCGGGTGCGCAGGGCGCTGGACGGATCGTCCACGCCCTCGAGCACCAGCCGCTTCAGCGTCTTCCACGCCGTCGCCGCGGCGTTGGCGATCTCGTCGCGCGCCATCAGCTGCTCCTTGATCGCGTCGGCACGAGCAATGGTGTCCGGGTCGTGCTGCAGGTCGTCGGCGAAGTCGAACAGGAAGCGGGTGGCCGACCGGCGCAGTTCGTGGTCCGGATTGCGGCGCACCTTGTCGGTGAAGTCCATCAGCTCGCGGTGGATGCGGTCGCCGACCAGATGGTCGACGAAGCGCGGCGACCAGGTCGGTGAGTCACGCTCGACCACCCGCTGAATGACCTCGCCGGCCTTCAGCGACCATTGAAACGCCCGGTCGGCCAGCAATTGGATCAGCGCCTCCTGCCGGTGCTCGGCCAGCAGGGTGGCCAGCACCCGCCCGACCGGCGGGCCCCACTGCGGTTCGGCGATCCGGCGCACGATCATCCGGTCGATCACCTGTTGGACGTCCTCGCGCAGGAGTTCGACCAGCACCCGCAGTACCGTGGCCGTCTCGCTCGCCACCCGCTCGGCATGGACGGCCTCGGACAGCCACTTGCCGAGCCGGCCGGACACCTGGGCGTCGCGCAGCTTGGTTTCGACGACCTCCGCCGACAGGAAATTCTCCCGGACGAACGTACCCAGGCCCTCGCCCAGCTGGTCTTTCTTGCGCTTGATGATCGCGGTGTGCGGGATGGGAATGCCCAGCGGGTGCCGGAAGAGCGCGGTCACGGCGAACCAGTCCGCCAGGGCGCCGACCATCCCGGCCTCGGCGGCCGCGCCGACATATCCCACCCAGGCCCCCAGGCTGGCATGCGCCTGGGCCCACCGGCAGGCGAGGAACACGCCGGTGGCACCGATCAGAAAACTCAGCGCCACCATTTTCATTCGGCGCAACGCCACCCGGCGCTGCGCATCGGCCTCGGGATCGGCACCGGCGAATGATTCGGCGAAAGACGCGCGAGCGGGTCGGGCGCCGGTCGTCGGCGTCGCCGAATCGGGCCTCGCCCCCGGCGGGCCCGCCGCTTCGCCTCTCACCGAGGCTCGATGTGCCACCACTCCATCATGTATCTTCCCGCGAATTGGTGTGACGACACTGTTCGCGACGTCTCACCCACGCCCGGCCAGGGCAGGAAACCGACCCCCTCACGCCGTAAGATCAAGGGCGTCTAGGGAATGGGAAATCGGCGACTGTGGCAGAGCAAATCACGGCTGTGAGCGTCAAAATGGACGGGCGCAAGCGGCGCTGGCATCAACACAAAGTGGAGCGTCGTAACGAGTTGGTCGACGGCACGATCGACGCGATTCGCCGATTGGGTGGCGCGTTGAGCATGGACGAAATCGCGGCCGAGATCGGTGTCTCCAAGACGGTGCTGTACCGCTATTTCGTCGACAAGAACGACCTGACGACGGCCGTGATGATGCGGTTCACCCAAACCACCCTGATTCCCAATATGGCCGGGGCGCTCACCTCTAACCTCGACGGCTTCGACCTGACCCGCGAAGTCATCCGCGTGTACGTCGAGACCGTCGCGAACGAGCCCGAGCCATACCGGTTCGTGATGTCCAACAGCTCGGCCAGCAAAAGCAAAGTCATCGCCGACTCCGAGCGGATCATCGCGCGCATGCTCGCGGTGCTGATGCGCCGACGCATGCAACACGCCGGAATGGACACCGGTGGCGCGGAACCGTGGGCGTACTTGATCGTCGGAGGCGTCCAGCTGGCCACCCACTCCTGGATGTCGTACCCGCGAATGAGTCGCGATGAATTAATCGACTACCTGACCATGCTGAGCTGGAATGCCCTCAAGGGCATCGTCGAGGTCGGCGGGTCGCTGGAAAAATTCCGCGGGGAGCCTCACCCTCCACCGATCGTGCCGCCCCGCGAGCGTCAGGACGGCTTCGGAGCCTAAAAGGCACCGCCGGTTTCGGGGACTACGCCCGGCCCGTGTGAGTGTGGGACGCGCCTCAGGAGGGCGACTCGGTCCGTGACAGCGGCTAGCATCCTTGGGGGTATCGGGGGATATCGCGGGGTCGCCGTTCGGCCGTTTACGCGTGTCCCCCGCATATAGGAAGGCTCTTGTCGACATGGCTGTGCAGCTCACGCCGTACTTCGGAAATGTGCAAGCCCATTACGACTTGTCCGACGACTTCTTCCGGCTGTTCTTGGATCCCACCCAGACTTACAGCTGCGCCTACTTCGAGCGTGACGAGATGACGCTCGAGCAGGCGCAGATCGCCAAGATCGACCTGGCGCTGGGAAAGCTGAAGCTCGAGCCCGGGATGACGCTGCTGGACATCGGTTGCGGCTGGGGAGCCACCCTGCGGCGCGCCATCGAGAAATACGACGTCAACGTCGTCGGGCTGACGCTGTCGGAGAACCAGGCCGAACACGTGCAGCAGTCCTTCGACCAGATGGACACCACCCGCACCAGGCGGGTGCTGCTGGAAGGCTGGGAGAAATTCCACGAGCCGGTGGACCGCATCGTGTCGATCGGCGCGTTCGAGCACTTCGGCCGCCAGCGCTACGGCCGCTTCTTCAAGATGGCCTATAACGCGCTGCCGCCCGGCGGAGTCATGTTGCTGCACACCATCGTTCGGCCCTCGTTCAAGGACGCCCGGGCCAAGGGCATGACGCTGACCCATGAGATCGTCCAGTTCTCGCAATTCATCCTGTCCGAGATTTTCCCCGGCGGCTGGCTGCCGACGCCCCAGACCGTCGGTGAGTACGGGGTCACGGCGGGCTTCGAGTTGACCCGCGTTCAGTCGCTGCAGCTGCACTACGCCAGGACACTGGACCTGTGGGCCGAGGCACTCGAAGCGAATCGCGAACAGGCCCTGGCCATTCAGTCCCAAGCGGTCTACGACCGCTACATGAAGTACCTCACCGGCTGCGCGAAACTGTTCCGCGAGGGCTACACCGACGTCAATCAATTCACGCTGGAGAAGTAACCGGCTCGCTGAAAACAATCAGCCCCGAACGGATCACCGTTCGGGGCTGAATTGATCTGGCCTACTTCACCATCGTGAATTGCCCCACATTGCAGACGCCCTTGCGGAAGAAGTTCTCGCATCCCGTCAAATAGTGCATGTAACGGTCGTAAACCTCTTGGGACTGGATGGCGATCGCCTGGTCCTTGTTGGCTTCCAGATTGGCCGCCCAGATGTTGAGGGTCCGCTCGTAGTGCTTCTGCAGCAGCTGCACCCGCTCGATCGAGAAGCCGGCGGCCTCACCGAACTTGAAAATGTCTTCCTGCGCCGGCAGCTGTCCGCCCGGGAAAATTTCCTGACCAATAAAACGCATGAATCGTAAATCGCTCATCGTGATCGAAACACCACGCTCATGCTGCTGCTTTTGCGAGTACGCCAAAATCGTGTGCAAAAGCATCCGACCATCATCGGGAAGGATGTCGTAGGCGCGTTCGAAAAATGCGGGATAGCGCTCCGACTTAAATGCCTCGAAGGCGCCGATGGAGACGATCCGGTCGACCTTGTCTTCGAACTCTTCCCAGCCCTGCAGGCGCACCTCGATGTTGCGGTCCGTCGGCAATCCGGCCAGCTTCTTCTTGCTGTACTCGAACTGGTTGCGGCTCAAGGTAATTCCGATGACGTTGACGTCGTACTTCTCGATAGCCCGCTTCAGCGCACCGCCCCAGCCGCAGCCGATGTCCAGCAGCGTCATCCCGGGCTCGAGGTTCAGCTTGCCCAGCGCCAGGTCGAACTTCGCAATCTGGGCTTCTTCGAGCGTCATGTCATCGCGCTCGAAATAGGCACACGTGTAGCCCATCGTGTCGTCAAGGAATAACGCGAAGAATTCATCCGAGACGTCGTAGATGGACTGCGACTCCTCGTAATAGGGTTCCAATCCAGTCATGCTCGGTACAAACCTTTCATCATATTTAACGCGAGCATACTAACTGATGCGTAAATTGCCGGCCATCCAGGGCACCCGTGCGTCATCAGTTGTTACTCAGTAGGTATAAAAGCCCTGGCCCGTCTTCTTGCCCAGCCGGCCGGCCTCCACCATGCGCAGCAGTAGCGGCGGCGGGCCGTACTGCGGTTCCTTGAACTCCTCGAACATCTTGTCCGCGATCAGCTTCAAGGTGTCCAGACCGACCAGGTCGGACAGCCGCAGCGGGCCCATCGGGTGCGACAGCCCGGCCACCACGGCCTTGTCGACGTCCTCGACGGTGGCGAAACCGGCTTCCACCATGCGGATCGCCGACAGCAGGTAGGGCACCAGCAGCGCGTTCACCACGAAGCCGGACCGGTCGGAGCAGCGCACGACCTGCTTGCCCAGCACGGCGCTCGCGAATTCCTCGGTGCGCGCGGCGGCGGCATCGTCGGTGACCAGCGTGCTGACCAGCTCGACCAACGGCAGCACCGGCACGGGGTTGAAGAAGTGCAGACCCAGCACGCGTTGCGGGTTCTTGGTGGCCGCGGCGATCTTCATGATCGGGATGCTGGAGGTGTTGGACGCCAGGACCGCGTCCGGGTCGGTGATGACCCGGTCGAGTTCGGCGAAGACCTGCGCCTTGACGGCGTCGTCTTCGATGATCGCCTCGATGACCAGTTGGCGGTCGGCGAGGTCCTTCAGGTCGGTGGTGAAGGTGAGCTTGCTCAGCGCCCGGTCGCGTTCCCGCTCGGTCACCTTGCCTGCGCTGACGCCGCGCTCCAGCGACTTCACGATGCGGTTGCGCCCGGCCGTGATGAGGGCCTCGGTGGTCTCGAACACGGTCACGTCGACCCCGGCGCGGACCGAGACCTCGGCGATGCCGGACCCCATCTGGCCGGCCCCCACGACTCCTACCCGCTGGATCGCTGCGTCACTCACTGATTTCTCTCCGGTGTCGTATCGTCTTGCACCGCAATAGGCCCCGCCCAGGTTTAGCTGGGCGGGGCCTACGCTACTTCATCTCATTTTCAGGCCGCGGCGTGCGCCGCGCACTCACTCGTCCTCAGTGAAACTGGCCCTCTTCGGTCGAGCCGGTCAGCGCGGTGGTCGACGAGGTCGGGTCCACCGTGGTGGCGATGCGGTCGAAGTAACCGGCGCCCACCTCGCGCTGGTGCTTCGTGGCGGTGTAGCCACGCTCCTCGGCGGCGAACTCGCGCTCCTGCAGCTCGACGTAAGCGGTCATCTGGTTGCGGGCGTAGCCGTAGGCCAGATCGAACATCGAGTAGTTCAGGGCGTGGAAGCCAGCCAGCGTGATGAACTGGAACTTGAATCCCATTGCCGCGAGCTCCTTTTGGAACTTCGCGATGGTGGAGTCGTCCAGGTGCTTGCGCCAGTTGAACGACGGCGAGCAGTTGTAGGCCAGCATCTGGTCCGGGAACTCGGACTTGACGCCCTCGGCGAACTTGGCGGCGAGCTCGAGGTCCGGAGTACCGGTCTCCATCCAGATCAGGTCGGAGAACGGCGCGTAGGCCTTGGCCCGGGCGATGCAGGGCTCCAGGCCGTTGCGGACCCGGTAGAAGCCCTCCTTGGTGCGCTCACCGGTGATGAACGGCTGGTCGCGCTCGTCGACGTCGGAGGTGATCAGCGTGGCGGCCTCGGCGTCGGTCCGGGCGATGACGACGGTCGGCACGTCGCACACGTCGGCGGCCAGGCGGGCCGAGGTCAGGGTGCGGATGTGCTGCTGGGTCGGGATCAGCACCTTGCCACCCAGGTGGCCACACTTCTTCTCCGAGGCCAGCTGGTCCTCCCAGTGCGATCCCGCCACACCGGCGGCGATCATGGCCTTCTGCAGCTCGTACACGTTGAGCGCACCACCAAAGCCGGCCTCACCGTCGGCGACGATCGGCGCCAGCCAGTTCTTCACCGAGGTGTCACCTTCGACCGCGGCGATCTCGTCGGCGCGCAGCAGCGCGTTGTTGATCCGGCGCACCACCTGCGGCACCGAGTTGGCCGGGTACAGGCTCTGGTCGGGGTAGGTGTGGCCGGACAGGTTGGCGTCACCGGCGACCTGCCAACCGGACAGGTAGATGGCCTTCAGGCCGGCGCGCACCTGCTGCACGGCCATGTTGCCGGTCAGGGCGCCGAGCGCGTTGATGTACTCCAGGTCGTGGAGCTGCTCCCACAGCACCTCGGCGCCGCGACGGGCCAGGGTGGCCTCCTCGACGACGGTGCCCTGCAGGGCGACGACGTCCTTGGCGGTGTAGGTCCGGGTCACATCCTTCCAACGCGGGTTGGTGTCCCAGTCCTTCTGGATCTGTTCGGCGCTCTTGGGGGTGCCAACGACAGACATTGGGCATGCTCCTTCACGATCTTCACTACTGAGTTGCTGGACGCCTCACCGGCGGTAGCTAGCGGCTCAACTTCACTGGTGTGCTAACTCGAAGATGACACAGGCCATATGGGCCGGTCCACCCGTTTCAATTGCCAATTTAAGCAACGCGAGCGCGCGAATTTGCGAATCTTGCTAAGTTGCTAACTCACTTAACCGTTTCAGAACCTACCCGCCGGTAACAAAAACGTGCAGGTCAACGGCGGTTAACGGGACGCTTGTCCGATTTAGCGAGCAAAGATCGCGGCGACGGCTTTCGCCTCGTCGCCCACGGCGTATGTGAGCGTTGTAACAGTGCGATCGGCCAGCTCGGGGCCGAATTGGTCGGTGGATCCGGCCGGGTGAACGTGCGAGATGATGTCCAGCTTGTCGCCCAGCGCCACCGGCGCCTCGTGCTCGATCGTGATGCGCAGCGGCGGGTTCATCAGCTCCGGGTGCGACGCCAGGTAGTCCTCGATCACACTCCAGTACACCGAGTTGTTCATGTGATCGAACAGGTCGATGTCGGTGACCCGGACCGGAAACTCGTGGATCTCGACCGCGTCGTCCCGGCTGGCCGGCTTCAGGTAGGACTTCCAGCGCAGCCGGTCCACCGAGGTCGTCTTGCGCAGGCCGGCCAGGAAGTCGTCGGAGATGCGCGAGGGCATCTGGGTCTCGCGGTTGATGTTGATCCAGAAGGCCTCGGACTCGATGAGCCCCGCGCCGCGCTTCCCATCGATGCGAACCCGCATCTCACACCAGCGGTTCGAGGTGCCCGAACACCATCTGCGCAGGCGCAGCATGTCGTTGAACTCGATCGGCCGGATCAGGTCGAGCATGGTGCGCCGGACGATCCACAGCGGGTGGGTCTCCTCGAAGCCCATCTCGCGCAGCTGGTCCTGGCCGATGTCCTGGATGTGGCGCGCGGACGCGTCCAGCCGCAACCGGCCCGTGTGGTCGATGTCGCCGACCCGCAACGGCCACTGGCGATCGAAAACGTCAGGGTGACCGTCGGGCACCGGCATCAGTTGTTTATCCAGGCTCACGGCGTCGCTCCCCGATTCCTCCTCGTGGTCACCCCAGGCTAAGGCCTGAGGCCCGGGTCGCATCATGCCAACGGGGTGCGCCGGACACCAAGCTCGACCCGGCCGTCTGCGATGCCAAGTCTGCGAACCAGATCTTCACATGGCCGGTAATCTCGGTGAAGTGTCCAAGACGTTCGTCGGTTCCCGCGTTCGCCAGCTGCGCAACGAGCGCGGGTTCTCCCAGGCCGCGCTGGCCCAGATGCTGGAGATCTCGCCGAGCTACCTCAACCAGATCGAGCACGACGTCCGCCCGCTGACGGTGGCCGTACTGCTGCGCATCACCGAGGTGTTCGGGGTGGATGCGACCTTCTTCTCCTCGCAGGACGACACCCGGCTGGTCGCCGAGTTGCGCGAGGTCACCATGGACCGCGATCTGGACATCGACGTCGACCCGACGGAGGTCGCCGAGATGGTCAGCGCCCATCCCGGGCTGGCCCGCGCGGTGGTCAACCTGCACCGGCGCTACCGGATCACCACGGCGCAGCTCGCGGCCGCCACCGAGGAGCGGTACTCCGACGGCAGCGGCAGCGGCTCCATCACCATGCCGCACGAGGAAGTGCGCGACTACTTCTACCAACGGCAGAACTACCTGCACGAGCTGGACACCGCCGCCGAGGACCTCACCATCAAGATGCGGTTGCACCACGGCGATCTGGCGCGCGAGCTCACCCGCCGGCTCACCGAGGTGCACGGGGTGCACATCAACCGCCGAATCGACCTGGGCGACACCGTGCTGCACCGCTACGACCCCAAGACCAAGACGCTGGAATTCAGCAATCACCTGTCGGTGGGGCAGCAGGTTTTCAAGATGGCCGCCGAACTGGCCTACCTCGAATTCGGCGATCTGATCGACACTTTGGTCGAGGAGGGCAAGTTCACCAGCGGCGAGTCGCACACGCTGGCGCGGCTCGGGCTGGCCAACTACTTCGCCGCGGCCGCCGTGCTCCCCTACCGTCAGTTTCATGACGTCGCGGAGAACTTCCGCTACGACGTCGAGCGGCTGTCGTCGTTCTACTCGATCAGTTATGAGACCATCGCACACCGGCTTTCGACGTTGCAGCGCCCGTCGATGCGCGGCGTGCCGTTCTCGTTCGTCCGGGTCGACCGGGCCGGAAACATGTCAAAACGTCAGTCCGCCACCGGCTTTCACTTTTCCTCCAGCGGAGGCACCTGCCCGCTGTGGAACGTGTACGAGACGTTCGCCAATCCGGGCAAGATCCTGGTGCAGATCGCGCAGATGCCCGACGGGCGCAACTACATGTGGGTGGCCCGCACGGTGGAACGTCGCGCGGCCCGGTATGGTCAGCCGGGTAAAACCTTCGCGATCGGGTTGGGCTGCGAGCTTCGCCACGCGCACCGGCTCGTCTACTCCGAAGGACTCGACGTTTCGGGGGAACCAGGGACAGTGGCCACACCGATCGGCGCGGGCTGCCGGGTCTGCGAACGCGACAATTGCCCGCAGCGCGCCTTCCCGGCGCTCGGACGCGCACTCGATCTCGACGAGCACCGCAGCACGGTGTCTCCGTACCTGGTGACCCAACCGTGAGCCCGCCGGCGCTGGAGGGACGCATCCCGCCGGGGCGGTTTCGCGAACTGGGACCGATCAATTGGGTGATCGCGAAGCTCGGCGCGCGCACCGTGGCCGCCCCGGAGATGCATCTGTTCACCACGCTGGGTCAGCGCCGGTTGCTGTTCTGGACATGGCTGGCGTACGGGGGCCGGCTGCTGCGCGGGAAGCTTCCCACCATCGACACCGAACTGGTGATCCTGCGGGTCGCGCATCTGCGCGGGTGCGAGTACGAGCTGCAGCATCACCGCCGGATGGCGCGGGCGGCCGGGCTGGACGCGGACCTGCAGGCCGCCATTTTCGCGTGGCCCGAGAAGCTGGACCCGGTCGATGCCCGCCTGACCGTGCGTCAGCAGGCGCTGCTGGCGGCCACCGACGAGTTCGTCAAAGACCGGACCGTCACCGCCGACACCTGGCGACAGCTGGCGACTCACCTGGATCGGCGGCAGCTGATCGAATTCTGTTTACTCGCAAGCCAATACGACGGCCTTGCCGCGACCATGTCGGCGCTCGACATCCCCCTGGACCATCCGCGCCAGCTATAGGTAGACGTCGACGAGGATGGTCAGCGTCAGTATCACCGGAAGTACCGGCAGGGTGAAGCCGAACACCGCCCAGGCCTGCTTGCCGCGCCGGCGCTGCCGCAAGCCCCACAGCGCGGCGCCGATCCCCAGCACCACCGAGGCCAACAGCACCAGCGGGGCCCACTGGCCGGCCGTCGCGTTGTCGCCGTTCGAAATGGCCAGCAACCACAGGACATAACCGGTCGCCAGGCCAGCGACGGCACCCGCGATGGCCTGGGGAGTGACGGTGCGGCGCATCAACTTCGGCTCAGAAATTGATCATGTGCCCGGTCAGGCCGTGGAAGCATTCCTGCAGCGCCTCGGACATGGTCGGATGGGTGTGCACGTTGCGGGCCAGCTCGGTGGCGGTCAGGTCCCACTTCTGGGCCAGCGTCAGCTCCGGAAGCAGCTCGGAGACGTCGTGGCCGACCAGGTGTCCGCCCAGCAGCTCACCGTATCTGGCGTCGGCGATCAGCTTGACGAACCCGCTGGGGTCACCCACACCGTGGGCCTTGCCGTTCGCGGTGAACGGGAACTTTGCCACCACAACGTCATGGCCTTCGTCGCGGGCCTGCTCCTCGGTGAGACCGAAGCTGGCGACGTTGGGCTGGCAGAACGTCGCGCGCGGCATCATCCGGTAATCACCGAGCGCCAAAGTCTCTGCGCCGGCGATGGTTTCGGCGGCCACCACACCCTGGGCCTCGGCGACGTGGGCCAGCTGAAGCTTGCCGGTGACGTCGCCGATCGCGTAGATGTGCTCGATGTTGGTGCGCATGTAGTCGGTGATCCCGATGGCCTTGCTCTCGGTCAGCGCGACGCCGGCCGCCTCCAGGCCGAAGCCCTCCACGTTGGGCGCAAAACCGATGGCCTGCAACACCTTCGCGGCCTTGAGTTCTTCGGAGTTGCCGTCCTTACTGACGGCGACGGTCACCTCCGAGCCGTTGTCGGAGATTGACTCGACTTTGGTTCCGGTGAGAATCTTGACGCCCAGCTTCTTGAACTGCCTCTCGACCTCCTTGGAGACCTCGGCGTCCTCGTTGGGCAGCGCGCGCGCCAAGAACTCGACTACGGTCACCTCCACGCCGTAGTTCTTCAGCACATAGCCGAACTCCATGCCGATCGCTCCGCAACCGGCGATGATGATCGACTCCGGCAACTCCCGGGACAGGATCAGCTCTTCGTAGGTGACCACGTTGGCCGACAGCGACGTGCCGGGGACCAGGCGGGTGCTGCTGCCGGTGGCGATGATGGCGTTGTCGAAGGTGACGGTCTCGGTGCCGCCCTCGTTGAGCTCGACCTCGATCGTGTTGGCGTCGGTAAACCGGCCGTAACCATGGATTTCGGTGATCTTGTTCTTCTTCATCAGGAAGTGCACGCCGGCGACGCGGCCCTCGGCCACCTTGCGGCTGCGGTCGAACGCGACCCCGTAGTCGAACGTCGCCTCGCCGCTGATGCCGAACGTCTTGGCCTCTTTGGTGAAGATGTGGGCGAGTTCGGCGTTGCGCAGCAGCGCCTTGGACGGGATGCAGCCGACGTTGAGGCAGACTCCGCCCCAGTACTTCGGTTCGACGACCGCGGTGTTCAGGCCCAGCTGCGCGGCGCGAATGGCTGCGACATATCCGCCGGGGCCGGCCCCGAGGACGACGACGTCATAGTGAGAAGTCACGAGCCCACCCTAGTTGGCCACCGCCCTCGGTGGCCGCCCGGGCGAGGCGTCAATACGGAATGACGCCGACCAGACAGTGGCCCACCCGCTCGCAGTGGTAATAGCCGTACAGGGGCGCCGCGGCGACCAGCGCGGCGAACGGCCCGGACATCATCGCCACCGAGAGCGCCGAGACCAGCGGCCTGCCCTCGGTCATCGCCAGCATCACCCCGCCGACGATGCACACCACCACGTAGACCAGGACCACGAACAGCGCCGCGGTCTTGTCGACCGAGTGGTGCCACCAATAGAACAGCCCCAGCCCGATCACGGCCGCCGCGGCCCACACGCCGAGCAGCACCAGGGCCAGCTTCCACCACTTGAGGTAGAGGTACCGGCCGGGCACGTTGACCGGTTGCACCGGGCCGACCGGCTCGGCCGACTCCGGCTCGCCGGCATCCGCGGTGGGTGTCGCCGCCGCGTCCTCGACCGTGCCAGGCTCGGGCTCTTTTGCGGCGGGGTGTTCGCCGGTGTCGTCATCGAAATCGGGCACCCACGACTGGGTGCCAGTGTGCTCGGCGGCGTCCTCGTCATCGGAGAAGTCCGGCACGAATGCCTCGGTGCCCGGGTTCGAGGCGTCCTTGTCGTCAGGCACCGGCGGCCACCCGCAGCGCGACCAGCACGCCGAACCAGCCCGGCGCCACCGACAGCAGGAAAGCGCCCAGCATGGTGACCCAGCGGCGTCCGGAAAACAGGATCATCGTCAGCCCGACGACGCTGAGGATGCCGACCACCGACGCGATCGCGATGCCCGGGCGGACGCCGGTGTGGACGGCCACGGTGCACGCCACACCCGCCAAAAGTCCGACCGCACTGCCGATCAGCATGGCGCTGGCCAACAACCAGGGGCGCGGAAGTGGGATCACTTTCCCGACTGTACTGCGGCTACCGGCGCGGGGGGCACGCCGCCGAGGCCGCGTCAGCCACCACCGCGCCCCGCGCCCCGGGGCGTTGACCGCGCTCGTAGTCGGCGCCGGTGATCACCGCCGCGGTGGCCAGCGACGCCTGCTCTTCATCGGTGAAGGCGCGGCCACGGGACAGGAACCGGACCCCGTCGGGCGCCTCCAGGCTGAAGCCGCCGCCGCGGCCCGGCACCACGTCGATGACCAGTTGGGTGTGCTTGTCGCGATAGTGCGCCGCGTACTGCGGGCCCGAAATCCACACCGGCACGCCGTCCGTCCCGACGTCGAGCACACCGAGCAGCACGTCGCGGTCACCGACGAGGAAGTCGCCGAGCGGGTAACACATCGGCGACGAGCCGTCGCAGCAGCCGCCGGACTGATGGAACATCACCGGGCCGTGGGTGGCCTGCAGCCGCGTCAGCACCTCGGCGGCCGGGGCGGTGATGACCACCCCAGCGGGCACGACCATCAGAAGAACCCTTGCGCCTTCTCGGAGTAGGACACCAGCATGTTCTTGGTCTGCTGATAGTGATCGAGCATCATCTTGTGGTTCTCCCGGCCGATGCCGGACTGCTTGTAGCCGCCGAACGCCGCGTGTGCGGGGTAGACGTGATAGCAGTTCACCCACACCCGGCCGGCCTGGATGTCGCGCCCGGCCCGGTACGCGGTGTTGCCGTCGCGGCTCCACACCCCGGCGCCCAGGCCGTAGAGGGTGTCGTTGGCGATCGAGATTGCGTCGTCGTAATCGGCAAAGGAGGTCACCGTCACCACCGGCCCGAAGATCTCCTCCTGGAACACCCGCATCTTGTTGTTGCCGCCGAAGATGGTGGGCTGCATGTAGAAGCCGCCGGACAGGTCGCCGCCGAGCTCGGCGCGTTCGCCGCCGGTGATCACCTTGGCGCCCTCGTCCTTGCCGATCTCGATGTAGGACAACACCTTTTCCAGCTGATCGTTGGACGCCTGCGACCCCAACATGGTCTCGCTGTCCAGCGGATCACCCTGCCGGACCGCTTTGGTGCGGATCGCGGCCAGCTCGAGGAACTCGTCGTAGATGTCGGCCTGGACCAGGCTGCGTGACGGGCAGGTGCACACCTCGCCCTGGTTGAGGGCGAACATGGTGAAGCCCTCCAGCGCCTTGTCCTGGTAATCGTCGGCCTTGGCCATCACGTCGGAGAAGAAGATGTTGGGGCTCTTGCCCCCGAGTTCCAGGGTGACCGGGATCAGGTTCTGCGAGGCGTACTGCATGATCAGCCGCCCGGTGGTGGTCTCGCCAGTGAACGCGACCTTGGCGATCCGGTTGTTCGACGCCAGCGGCTTGCCGGCCTCGGCGCCGAAGCCGTTGACGACGTTGATCACTCCGGCCGGCAACAGGTCGCCGATCAAAGACATCAAATAGAGGATCGAAACCGGCGTTTGCTCAGCGGGTTTGAGCACCACCGCGTTGCCGGCGGCCAGCGCGGGCGCCAGTTTCCAGGCGCCCATCAGGATCGGGAAGTTCCACGGGATGATCTGTCCGACCACACCGAGCGGCTCGTGGAAGTGGTAGGCCACGGTGTCGTCGTCGATTTGCGACAGCGAGCCCTCCTGCGCGCGCAGCGCCCCGGCGAAGTACCGGAAGTGGTCGGCGGCCAAGGGAATGTCGGCGGCCAGCGCCTCGCGGATGGGCTTGCCGTTGTCCCAGACCTCGGCCACCGCCAGCGCGGCGGTGTGCTCCTCGATGCGGTCCGCGATCTTGTTCAGGATCGCCGCCCGCTCGGCCGGCGCCGTCTTGCCCCACGCCGGAGCCGCCGCGTGCGCGGCGTCGAGCGCCTTCTCGATGTCGGCCTCATCGGAGCGGGCCACCTCGCAGAACGTCTGGCCGGTGACCGGTGTCGGGTTCTCGAAGTAGCGCCCCTTCACCGGGGCGACCCACTGCCCGCCGATGAAGTTGTGGTAGCGGGATTCATATGACATCAATGCCCCGGCAGAACCTGGACGTGCGAAAACAGTCATCTGCTCTCACCCCTCACTCGGCTGTGTAATTCACCTCACACTACCGCCGGCGCCACAATGGCTTCCATGACGTCGCAAGCTCACGCCGCCCCCGAAGACAACCAAGATCCGTACCTGTGGCTCGAGGACGTCACCGGCGACGAGGCGCTGGACTGGGTGCGGGCGCGCAACGAGCCGACGCTGGCGCGTTTTCGCGACGAGAACTTCGAACGGATGCGCACCGAGGCGCTCGAGGTGCTCGACACCGACGCCCGCATCCCCTACGTGGTCCGTCGGGGCGAGCACCTCTACAACTTCTGGCGTGACGCGGCCAACCCCCGGGGCCTGTGGCGGCGCACCACGCTGGACAGCTACCGCACCGAGACCCCCGAGTGGGACGTGCTGATCGACGTCGACGAGCTCGGCCGGGCCGACGGCGAGAAGTGGGTGTGGGCGGGCGCAGGCGTCATCTACCCCGAATACACCCGCGCGCTGGTCAGCCTGTCCCGCGGCGGCTCGGACGCCTCCATCGTGCGCGAATTCGACATGCTGACACGGCAATTCGTCGACGACGGGTTCGAGCTTCCAGAGGCGAAGTCGCAGGTCAGCTGGGCCGATCCGAATACCGTGCTGGTGGGCACCGACTTCGGCCCCGGTTCGCTGACCGATTCCGGCTATCCGCGGGTCGTCAAGCGCTGGCGCCGCGGCACCCCCCTCGCCGAGGCCGAGACGGTGTTCGAGGGGGCGCGTTCGGACGTCAACGTGGTGGCGAGCACCAGCCGGGTCCCCGGCTACGAACGCACCCTGATCGGCCGGGCGCTCGACTTCTGGAACGAAGAGGTCTACGAGTTGCGCGGCTCGGAACTCATCCGCATCGACGCGCCCACCGATGCCAGCGTGAGCCCGCACCGCGAGTGGCTGTTGATCGAGTTGCGCAGCGACTGGTCGTTGGGCGAGGACACCTACACCGCCGGGTCGCTGCTGGCCGCGAATTACGACGAATTCCTCGCCGGCACAGCGCAACTGCAGGTGGTCTTCGAGCCCGACGAGCACACCGCCCTCAACCATTACGCGTGGACCGAGGATCGGCTGCTGATCGTCTCACTGGCCGACGTGGCCAGCCGGGTGGAGATCGTCACGCCCGGTGACTGGCGGCGCGAGCCGGTGGCCGGCATTCCCGCCGCGACCAACACAGTGGTCGTTTCCGCCGACGACACCGGTGACGAGTTCTTCCTGGATTCCAGCGGATTCGACTCTCCGTCGCGGCTGATGCGCGGAACCGACGACGGGAAACTCGAACAGATCAAGTCGGCCCCGGGCTTCTTCGATGCCGAAAACATCTCGGTGACACAGAATTTCGCCACGTCGCAGGACGGCACCTCGATCCCCTACTTCGTGGTGCGGCCCGGCGGTCCGCAGGCTTCGGACGGGCCGACGCCCACCCTGCTCTACGGCTACGGTGGCTTCGAATCGTCCAACACGCCGGGCTACAGTGGTGTGCTGGGCCGGCTGTGGCTGGCCCGCGGCGGCACGTACGTGTTGGCCAACATTCGCGGCGGCGGCGAATACGGCCCCGGCTGGCACACGCAGGCGATGCGCGAGGGCCGGCACAAGGTTGCCGAGGACTTCGCCGCCGTGGCAACCGATTTGGTGGATCGCGGCATCACCACGGTCGAGCAGCTCGGGGCGCAGGGCGGCAGCAACGGGGGCCTGCTGATGGGCATCATGCTGACCCAGTACCCGGAAAGGTTCGGCGCGCTGGTGTGCAGCGTGCCCCTGCTGGACATGAAGCGCTATCACCTGCTGCTGGCCGGCGCCTCCTGGGTAGCCGAATACGGCGACCCCGACAACCCCGACGACTGGGCCTTCATCTCCGAATACTCGCCCTACCAGAACATTTCGGCGACGCGCCGGTACCCGCCGGTGCTGATGACCACCTCTACCCGCGACGACCGGGTGCATCCGGGTCATGCCCGCAAGATGACCGCGGCGCTCGAGGCCGCCGGTCATCCGGTCTTCTACTACGAGAACATCGAGGGCGGGCACGCCGGCGCGGCGGACAACGAGCAGGTGGCCTTCAAGTCGGCGCTGACCTACTCGTTCCTATGGCAGATGCTCGCGCGGCCATAGGATCATCGACGTGTCCGCGATCCAACGCATCGAACTCACCCTGCTCGCGACCGGATTGATTTTCATCCTGGTCTCGGCGGCGCAGGCGCGCTATCGCTTCGTCAAGCACCGCCGGGCCGGTCGGCGGTTCTACTGGGCGACCGCGATCATCGGCATCGTCTGCTTTGCGTTCGGAACCGGCCAGCTCTGGCCGAACGGCGTCGCGGCGGCGGCGGTCTTCTCCGCCATCATCGCGTTCTCGGCCTACCTCACCACGCCGTATCTGAAGATCGGCGGGCGAATCTACGCGTCCTCGCCGGAGAACCGCCAGCCCGACCCCTGAGGAAGCTATGCCAACCAGCGACTTCCAGACGCTGCTGTACCGGACGGCCGGCCCGGTCGCCACCATCACGCTGAACCGTCCGGAGCAGCTCAACACCATCGTGCCGCCGATGCCCGACGAGATCGAGGCCGCCATCGGCCTGGCCGAGCGCGACCCGGCGATCAAGGTCATCGTGCTGCGCGGCGCGGGCCGGGCCTTCTCCGGCGGCTACGACTTCGGCGGCGGGTTCCAGCACTGGGGCCAGTCCATGATGACCGACGGGAAATGGGATCCCGGCAAGGACTTCGCGATGGTCAGCGCCCGCGAGACGGGGCCGACGCAGAAGTTCATGGCCATCTGGCGGGCGTCCAAGCCGGTCATCGCGCAGGTGCACGGCTGGTGTGTGGGCGGGGCCAGCGACTACGCGCTGTGCGCCGACATCATCGTCGCCAGCGAGGACGCCGTGATCGGCACGCCCTACAGCAGGATGTGGGGGGCGTATCTGACCGGGATGTGGCTCTACCGGTTGAGCCTGGCCAAGGCGAAGTGGCACTCGCTGACCGGCCGACCGCTGACCGGCGTGCAGGCCGCCGAGGTCGAGTTGATCAACGAGGCGGTGCCGTTCGAGCGGCTGGAGGCGCGGGTCGCCGAGATCGCGGCCGAGCTGGCGCAGATCCCGCTGTCGCAGCTGCAGGCGCAAAAGCTGATCGTCAACCAGGCCTACGAGAACATGGGGCTGGCGTCCACCCAGACGCTGGGCGGCATCCTCGACGGCCTGATGCGCAATACCCCCGACGCGCTGGCCTTCATCAAGACCGCCGAGGCCGACGGCGTGCGGGCCGCGATCGAGCGCCGCGACGGTCCCTTCGGCGACTACAGTCAGGCCCCTCCCGAGCTGCGACCCGACCCGACGCACGTCATCGTCCCTGATCGCGACTGATACTGAGATGCGCTAGCCAAATCCTGGCAGTGACCTGGGAACTCTTCCAGGCGGGCCAAAAAGTGTTACCGTAATTGCTATGTCTCGGCTGAGTACTGGCCTGCGTGCAGGCGCCGCGTTCCTTGCTCTGGGTATTACCGCTGCGATTTTTCCGTCGACCGCGGTAGCCGACTCCACGGAGGACTTTCCGGTCCCCCGTCGAATGATCAATACGACGTGCGACGCCGAACAGATCCTGGCGGCCTCCCGGGACACCAGCCCGGTGTACTACCAGCGCTACATGATCGACTTCAACAACCACCCGAACGTGCAGCAGGCGACCATCGACAAGGCGCACTGGTTCTACTCGCTGTCGCCGCAGGACCGCCGGAACTACTCCGAGAACTTCTACGCGCCCGTGTCCGATCCGCTGTGGGTGGCCTGGCCCAACCACATGAAGATCTTCTGGAACAACAAGGGCGTGGTGGCCAAGGCCACCGACATCTGCAACCAGTACCCGCCCGGCGACATGTCGGTGTGGAACTGGGCGTAACGCCTTCGAAAAATCCGCGCGTCCCTGAGGAAGGACGCGCGGATTTTTTTGTCTGCGCGCGGCGGCGGTAATGCGCCGCCGGGAGCCGATCGACGTCCACGCGCCACGCAAGATCAGCGCGGTTGTACCACTCCGCCCGGCGGGTGCTGGTCGACGTCGTTGAGGATCAGCTCGCGCACGGCGGGACGCGGTCCGTATGGCCGCAGCATGGTGCTGGCCGGCCGTGGTCGCACGTGCTGCGGCCACCAGAACCAGCGCCCGAGCATGGTGGCCAGCGAAGGTGTCATGAACGACCGCACGATCAAGGTGTCGAACAGCAGACCCAGCGCGATCGTCGTACCTACCTGGGCCATCACCAGCAGTGGGCTGAACATGAACGTGGCCATAGTGGCGGCGAACACCAGACCGGCGGAGGTAACCACCGAACCCGAACCGGCCATCGCGCGGATCGTCCCGGTTTTGAGCCCGGCGTGGATTTCCTCTTTGAACCGCGATATCAGCAGCAGGTTGTAGTCCGAGCCGACCGCCAGCAGCAGGATGACCGCCATCGCCAGCACCATCCAGTGCAACTTCATACCCAGGATGTACTGCCACAAGAGCACGGAGAGTCCGAATGAGGCGCCCAGCGACAGCAACACCGTCCCGACGATCACGACGGCCGCCACGACGCTTCGGGTGATCACCAGCATGATGATGAAAATCAATGTGGCTGCGGCGATTCCGGCGATCATCAGGTCGATGTTGGAGCCGTCGTGCATGTCCTTGTACGTCGCGGCGGTGCCGCCGAGGTAGACCTTGGCGCCCTCCCAGGGGGTGCCCTTGATCGCCTCGTGCACCGCCTGCTTGATCGGTTCGATGTGGTTGATGCCTTCAGGAGTCGCCGGGTCGCCTTCATGGGAGATGATCAGCCGGACGGCGTGCCCGTTCGGCGAGATGAACTGTTTGAGACCCCGCGCGAAATCCGGGCTCTTGAACGCCTCCGGCGGAAGGTAGAACGTGTCGTCGTTCTTCGCTTTGTCGAAGGCATCGCCCTGCGCGGTGGCGTTGTCGGACTGCGCTCTCGCCTGTTCGTTAAGACCCTGTGTGATCGCATAGTTCGACATGATGGTGTCGAGGTTGCGCTGCTGGCTCTCGATCTGCGGCGGTATCAGCGCCACCAGCTTGGGCTGGATCCGATCCAGCTTGTCGAGGTTCGCGCTGAGGTTCACGATGTTCTCGGCCACCTGGTCGATGCCGTCGAGCGCGTTGAAGACCGAGCGGAGTGCCCAGCAGACCGGGATGTCGTAACAGTGCTTCTCCCAGTAGAAGTAGCTGCGGATCGGCCGAAGGAAGTCGTCGAAGTTCGCGATGTCGTCGCGCAACTTCTCGGTGATCTGCACGGTTTCCTTGGTGAGCCTGGTGGTTTCGTGCGTGGTGTTGCTCAGATCCTGGGTCACCTGCATCTGCTCATGCAGCGTTGCCATCGTCTTGTGCAGCTCGTCCGCCTGCTTGAGCAGGTTTGCCGCCTGCTCATCCTGATAGTGCTGGGTCTGGATCCGGCCCGCAGCTTGCGCGCCCATCTGAAAGCCGAGGGTGCTGTGGTCGAGCGGCGTGCCCAATGGTCGGGTGATGGTCTGCACCCGGCCGATGCCGGGGATGTGGAAGACCGCCTTGGCGACCTTGTCCAGGACGATGAAGTCGGCCGGATTACGCAGGTCGTGATCCGTCTCGATCATCAACAGCTCAGGATTGAGCCGAGCCTGGTCGAAGTGCCGGTCCGCGGCGGCATAGCCGACATTGGCGGGGGTGTCCGCCGGCAGGAAGTGGCGATTGTCGTAGTCCGTCTTGTAACCGGGCAGGGCGAGCAGACCCACCAACGCGATCGCGATGGTCACCGCGAGCACCGGTGCGGGCCAGCGGACTACCGCGGTGCCCATGCGACGCCAGCCCTGGGTCTGCAGCTTGCGCTTCGGGTCCATGAGCTTGAAGAAGGAAGCCACCGTCAGTATTGCCGGAGCCAGCGTCAAAGCCGCGAGCACCGCGACCAGCATGCCGACCGCACAAGGCACACCCAGCGACTGGAAGTACGGAAGCCGGCAGAAGCTCAGGCAGTACATCGCGCCGGCGATGGTCAGGCCCGATCCCAGCACGACATGCGCGGTGCTGTGGAACATGGTGTAGAACGCTTGTTCGCGGGTCTCGCCCAGCCCACGGGCCTCGTGATAGCGGCCGACCACGAAGATCGCGTAATCCGTCCCGGCGGCGATCGCCATCAGCACCAGCATGTTGTTGGCGAACGTCGACAGCCCCATGACGCCGTAGTTACCGAGCGTCGCGACGACACCGCGGGCCGCTGCCAGCTCGATGAACACCATGGCCAGCATGATCAGGACGATGCTGATCGACCGGTAGACGAACAGCAGCATCACGATGATCACCAAAAAAGTGACGAGCGTGACCTTCGCGACGCCCTTCTCACCCGCGTGGGACTGATCAGCGAACAGCGGCCCCGCGCCGGTGACGTAGGCCTTGATTCCCGGCGGCGCGGGCACCGAGTCCACGATCTTGCGGACGGCCGCGGCGGACTCGTTCGCCAGCCCGCCGCCCATGTTGCCGGCGAGGTAAACCTGGACGTACGCGGCCTTTTGATCGTGGCTCTGGGAACCCGCCGCCGTCAACGGATCACTCCAGAAATCCTGGACGTGCTGAACGTGCTTCTTGTCTTGCTCGACGCGCCTGACGATCTCGTCGTAGTAGCGGTGCGCTTCGGCCCCGAGTGGCTTGTCGCCCTCCAGCAAGATCATGGCCGAGTTGTCGGAGTTGAACTCTTTGAACGTCGATCCGACCTTCATCATCGACTGAAAGGACGCCGCGTCAGTCGGACTCATCGACACCGAGTGGGTTTTGGCGACGACCTCCAGCTGCGGGGCCACCGTGTTCGTGACGAACACGATGGCCAACCACACCAGGAGGATCGGCAGGGCCAGCCGATGGATCATCCGCGGCAGGAACGGCGGGATCAGCGGCTGGTCGACGCGCGGCGGAGCCGCGCTTGGCTCGGTCATGCGGACTTGTCCAGGCAATAGACGAAGGCGTTCACGGTCTGGTTGGGATCTGAGCGATTCGGAGTCTTGATGACGTCACCGCTCCCGTCGTGCTTGTTCACCACGAATTGGCAGGCGATCCAACTGCCGTCGCCTTGGGCCACCAGGTTTGCCGGGATGCCGGGCTTCGTTGAACTCAATACTTTGCTCCAGGGCAAGGGCACGTTGAGGGCCTGCTGCGGATGGGAGTTTTCGTCGAGGTAGTTGATGGTTGCCGTGCTGCCCGGTGGACCCCAGACCTGCAGCGTGATCGTCTTGGCGTTGAACTCGTCGAGGACCTCGCCCGAGGTGCCGCCGCCGAACGAACCGCGGTGAACGCCGAAGACGCCGTGCAATCGGTACACCACGAATCCCGACAGCGCGACCACAGCCGCGATCGTGAGCACCAGCCAGAAGCGGCTCAGCAACCCCTTCTTCTTGGCGCGCTGTGGGGCAGCCTTATTGCCCTCGCTGCCCGTGGAGCCCTGCTTCATTAGCGGCTCCGTCCTTGGCTCAGTCGTCGTCATGGGTGCTTCAAGTCCTTCACCACGGGCGAAACATTAAATAGCCTATGTATCACGTTAGCGACGACCCGCAAACTCGTGTTCGCGTTGGCCACCGCCGTCCCCCTTCGGCCGCCTTCCTTCACCCGGGCGTCGCCTCCTTCTGCGTTCATGAGGATTCCGAGATCAGGCCGATGCACGTGGCCGTCAGCAGTCGGGTAAGGGCGGACGCGAAGTCCAGATTCCACTCGGGCGGAACGACTTCGGGCTCCTCGGCGTAGACATCGGTCAGCTGCTCCGGCGGGTTCGCGACTTGCCACAGGGTGGCCGCCAGCGAGTATGCGGCCAGCAAGATGTCGAGCGAGCCCGATCGTCCGAGCTCGGGCAGCGCGCTCCCGATCGAATCGGCCAGCGACAGTGTGGCCGCGGTACTGATCCGCCTGACCTCGATGACCCGCTCGGCGTCCACCTCGTGTTCGAGGTGCAGGTGCAGGTTGGCCAGCAGGTCGCAGAACAACGGGTCGTCGGCCAGGGCCTCGGCCAGCGTCTCGGCGATGCGCGAGGGTGACTTCGCGCCGGGCTCGGCCAGCTTCTCCGACACGGTATTCGACCACCGCACCCAGCCCTCGGCGGACAGGTGGAGCAGGACTTCCTTGTGGGAGGTGAAGTAGCGGCGCACCGCCGAGTAGTGGATTCCGGCGCGGCTGGCGACCGCGGTCAGGGTGACCGACGCGACGCCCGTTTCCATTGCCAGCGAGCGTGCGGCTTCCACGAGGGCCTCCGCACGTTGGCGCTTCTTTTCCTCTGTGCGGGCGCGCTGGAATGTTAGTTGCGCCACCGGCTGAGCGTAACGCACATTATGTGATTTGCATAACGCACGCCGCGTGATTTGTGGACGGGTCACTCGGGGCGTGAGAACAGGTAAAGGTGTAACCATGCTCATCGTCCGGCGCCCGTCGAGCCCCTCCGAGTAGCGCGTGCAGACCATCGCCCTGATCGGGTTTCTCGGTGGGCTGATCACCGGTATCTCGCCGTGCATCCTGCCGGTGCTTCCGGTGATTCTGCTGTCCGGGATGGACAGCAGCCGAGCCGACGCCCGCAGCGTCAAGTCCGCGACGCGGCCGTACCTGGTGATCGCCGGCCTGGTGTGCAGTTTCAGCCTGGCCACGTTGATCGGTTCCGCGCTGCTGACGACGCTGCACCTGCCGCAGGACGCGATCCGATGGGCCGCGCTGGTGGTGTTGGTCCTGATCGGCCTGGGACTGATCTTCCCGCCGGTGCAGCACCTGCTCGAGCGGCCGTTCGCGTATTTTCCGCAGCGCCAAATCGGCTCTGGGACAGATGGTTTCGGCCTGGGCCTGACACTGGGCGCCCTGTACGTGCCGTGCGCGGGTCCGGTGTTGGCCGCCATCGTGGTGGCCGGCGGGACGTCGTCGATCGGGCCCGGCGCGCTGGTGTTGACCGCGACGTTCGCCATCGGCAACGCGTTGCCGTTGCTGGCCTTCGCGCTGGCCGGGCGGCGCGTCGCCGAACGAGTGGCCGCGTTCCGCCGCCGCCAGCGCGTAGTCCAGATCGCCGGCGGGATCGCGATGATCGTGCTGGCCGTGGCGCTGGTGTTCAACCTGCCGGCGATGCTGCAGCGCGCCGTCCCCGACTACACGACGGCAATGCAGAATAAGCTGGGCGCCAACGAAATCGAGCGCAGCCTTGGACCGGGTAGCACGCCGCCGCCGAACCAGGGCGGCGGGCTGCAGTTGGATCAGGGCAAGACCAGCAACGGTCTACTGACCAACTGCACCGACGGTTCCGCGGAGCTGCAAGAGTGCGGGCAGGCACCCGCCCTCAGAGGCATCACCGGTTGGCTGAACACCCCGGACGGCAAGCCTCTCGACCCCGCCGCGGTGCAGGGCAAGGTGATCCTGATCGACTTCTGGGCCTACTCGTGCATCAACTGCCAGCGCGCCATCCCGCACGTAATCGATTGGTACAACCGGTATCGCGACAACGGATTCCTGGTCATCGGGGTGCACACGCCCGAGTACGCCTTCGAGCGGGTGCCCGAGAATGTGGCCAGCGGCGCCGCCGACCTCCACATCACCTATCCCATTGCACTGGACAACGACTACGCGACGTGGAACAGCTACCAGAACCTGTACTGGCCGGCCGAGTACCTGATCGACGCGAACGGGACGTTGCGGCACACCAAGTTCGGCGAGGGCGATTACGACGACACCGAAACCCTGATCCGCAAGCTGCTGACCGACGCAAGTCCCGGCACCCAGCTACCAGCCGGGGTGCACGGGGTCGACACCACCCCGCGGACCATGCTCACCCCCGAGACCTACCTGGGTGTCGGCAAGAGCGGAAACTACGGCGGCAGCGGCGATTACAAGTCGGGCACCTTGAGCTTCCCGCCGAACCTGGCCGACGACAAGTTCGCCCTGCGCGGCCGCTGGACTTTGGACGACCAGGCGGCCACGGCCGACGGCGACGACTCCGTCGTCCGGCTGAACTACACCGCGAAAGACGTGTACGCCGTCGTCGGCGGCACCGGCACGCTCACCGTGACCCGCGACGGAAAGACCACCACGACGACGATCGGCGGAGCGCCCACGTTGCACCGGATCGTCGCCGACGACTCCGCACATCGCGATCAGCTGGACATGCAGGTCAGCAAGGGCCTGCAGGTGTTTTCGTTCACGTTCGGCTAGGCGCGGGGCTCACGACTTCTTCGCGAGGCTGCCCAGCATCGCCACGACCACGCCGAGCCCCACCAGCGCGGCGCCGGCGAGCAGCGTGACGTCGAGCCATTGGTGCAGACCGGCTTCGGCGTGGTCGACCATCACCTCGGCGACACCGCGGACGTTGCCGGTGGTGCGGTTGAGCGCATCGTTGACGTAGCGCCCGGCGACCTCGATGCCCGCCCATCCGCCCGCACCGACGAGCAGCGCCGAGACGCCCAGGCTACTCAACGCCTTGCCGCGGCGCCGCGCGGCGGCCACCGTCAGCAGCGCGCAAACACCGCACAGCGCCGCCGCGCCCACACTCACCCACGGGCCCCAGGTCGACAGCCGGCTCAGCCGACCCTGGCGCATCGAGTGCGGTACCGAAACAGTCAGCGGGACAGTGAGTTTCGCGGGGACGGTGACGTTGTGACTGCGGAGCAGCGGCTGAATCGCGCCGTCGTTGAGCATCGGTGCCACGTCGACCGCCCATTGGTTGCCGTCGTCACCGGCCGCCGGGTCGCCGAACAGCCAGCCGTGCGCCGCCCGGTTGGCCCGGGCGAACAGCGGCGGAAACTCCGGGCCCGCGGTGAAGGCGCGGGCCGCGTCGTGCACCTCGGAACTGTCGACCGGAGAGCGGCCCCCGCTGTGCTCGGCGATGAGAGTCATTGCCCGGGTGGTCAATTCGGATGCCATGGCCGCTTGCACCGCCGGGTCGGTCGCCGCGTGCTGCGCCAGCGCGGCGTAGCCGTCGGCGTCAACGACGTGCAGTTGCGTCCACGCCGCGGGGATCGCGACCGCCAGCGCGAGCGTGGTGATGAGCCACAACAGCACGGTCGTCGCGAATCGCACGCCTGCGAATCTACGCAATCCCCCGCACGTACGCGGCCTGCCCGAGGTGCTGGGCGCAGTCGTCGATGATGCTCACCAGCCGTGCGCTGGCCGTCACCGGCGGGTCCCAGTTGGTGTCGACGACGCGGGCCAGGTCCTCGGCGGTGACCCCGGCGATGTATTCGAGGGTGAGCTTGTGCACCGCATGGTAGTAGCCGGACAGCAGGTCCGCGGGGGCCTGCACCTTGGCTACGTCGTCGGGCTTGTGCCCATAGCCGGTGTCGTCGCGCGGCAGGTCCAGTCCGAACCGGTCCACCCAGCCGTCGCGGAACCACACCTGCTCCACGCCGGCCACGTCGGCCAGCTGGACGTCCTGCACCCGCGCGCTGTGCCAGAGCAGCCAGGCGATGCTGTTGGCGTTCGGGGCCGGCCGGTAGCCGGACACCTCGTCGGTCAACCCCTCGGCGATCTGGTCGACGTGCTCGATCAACCGGGTGAACGCGTCGCGCAGGAGCTCTTGGAGAACGGCGGCATCATCGGCCATACTCGCGACCCTACGGGAGGATCCCGTGGAAGACCGCTTCGATGTTGTTGCCGTCGGGGTCGCGCACGAAGGCCCCGAAGTAGCCGGCGTGATACTCCGGCCAGAGCCGCGGCGCGTGCAACGGCTCGGCGCCCAGCTCGACGGCCGTCTGATAAAAGGCCCGCACCGCGTCCTCGTCGGCGGCCTCGAAAGCCAGGTGGACCTCCCGGTTGGGTCCCCCCGGCGCGGCCGAGATCCAGAATGTCGGCTTGCCCGCACGCCCGTACCCGATCGCGCGACCCACATCCAGCTGCCGGGAGAACCCCAGCGTCCCCAGCACCGCGTCGTAAAACCGTTGCGATTTGGCATAGTCGGCACAGTTGATTCCCACGTGGTCGATCACGGAGAAGATCCTGGCACGACCCACCGCAACGGTCGTAGATTGTTTGAATGACTTACGACCTCATCATCCGTAATGGCACCATCGTCGACGGGCTTGGGGGTGAGCCGTACGTCGGTGACGTGGCCGTGAAAGACAACGTCATCAAAGCCGTGGGCGCGATCAACGGCGCGACCGCCGCGCGGGAGATCGACGCCACCGGGCTGCTGGTCACGCCCGGCTTCGTCGACCTGCACACCCACTACGACGGCCAGTCCATCTGGTCGGAGCGCCTGACTCCGTCTTCGGCGCACGGGGTGACGACCGTGGTGATGGGCAACTGCGGGGTCGGCTTCGCGCCCTGCCGCCAGTCCGACCACGACGTGCTGGTCGACGTCATGGCCGGGGTGGAAGACATTCCCGGCGTCGTGATGACCGACGGGCTGCCCTGGACGTGGGAGACGTTCCCCGAATACATGGACGCGCTCGAGTCGGGCAAGCGCGACATCGACGTGGCCGCGTACCTGCCGCACTCACCGCTGCGGGTGTACGTGATGGGCCAGCGCGGCGCCGACCGCGAGCCGGCCACCGAGGAAGACCTGGCCAAGATGCGGGAGCTGGCCAGGGAGGCGATCGAGGTCGGCGCGCTCGGCTTCGCGTCGTCGCGGCTGACCATCCACAAAACCGAAAGTGGTTCGCCCATCCCCAGTTACGAGGCCGCCCGGGAGGAGATCGAGGAGATCGCCCGCGGCGTCGTGGACGGCGGCGGCGGGCTGCTGCAGTTCGTTCCCGACATCCCGTCGGGCGGCTACCAGCCCGTGCTGCAGACCGTGTTCGACGTCGCCGAGGACGTCGGGCTGCCGGTCACCTTCACCCTCGTCGTCGCCAACGCCGGCGATCCGACCTGGCCGGACGCCATCACGATGATCGAGAAGGCCAATGCGGCCGGCGGCGACGTCACCGCGCAGCTGCTGCCGCGGCCGATCGGTCTGATCATCGGGTTGCAGCTGTCCGCCAACCCCTTCGTGCTCTACCCCAGCTACCGCGAGATCGCGCACCTGCCGCTGGCCGAGCGGGTCGCCGAGATGCGCAAGCCCGAGGTCCGGGCCCGCATCCTGGCCGACAAGCCCGGTCAGGGTCACCCGATTCTGTTCGTGGCGCAGATGTGGGATTGGATCTTCCCGCTGGGTGACACCCCCGACTACGAACCCGACCCGTCGACCAGCATCGGGGCCCGGGCCCGCGCCCGCGGCGTGGATCCGATGGAGGAGGCCTACGACCGGCTGCTCGATGACGAGGGCCGGGCCATGCTGCTGGTCGCGACCAGCAACCTGCAGAACAACTCGCTGGACACCGTCGGGGAGCTGCTGCACCGCGAGGACGTCGTGCTCGGCCTCGGCGACGGCGGCGCGCATTACGGGATGATCTGCGACGCCAGCTACTCCACCTACTTCCTGACGCACTGGGCACGGGACCGCAAGGCCGGGCGGTTCACCGTGTCCGAGGCGGTTCGCGAGCTCACGTCGGTGCCCGCCCGCATCGCCGGGCTGGCCGACCGCGGCCGGATCGCGGTCGGGTACAAGGCCGATCTCAACGTCATCGACCACGCCGCACTGCGGCTGCACAAGCCCATCATCAGCTACGACCTGCCCGCCGGTGGGCGGCGCCTGGACCAGACCGCCGAGGGGTATGTCGCCACGATTGTGGCCGGGGAAGTCATCGCCGAGAACGGCGTTCCCACCGACGCCCGGCCAGGCAAGTTGGTCCGTGGTCGCCAGCCTGTCCCCGCAGCCTCGCGATAACGCCACCAAAAGTGGCATATACCAGCTAAGTTGGGTCCGTGACGAACCCGCATTTTGCGTGGTTGCCGCCAGAAGTCAACTCGGCACTAATTTTCTCCGGTCCTGGTCCCGGGCCACTGCTTGCTGCCGCGGCGGCGTGGGACGGCCTGGCCGAAGAGTTGGCATCGTCGGCATCGTCATTTTCTTCGGTGACGACAGATCTGGCCAGCGGGTCCTGGCAGGGGGCGTCGTCGGCGGCCATGATGTCGGTGGCCAGTCAATACGTGAGCTGGCTCAGCGCGGCCGCCGCGCAGGCCGAAGAGGTGTCGCACCAGGCGTCGGCCATCGCGACCGCCTTCGAGGTGGCCCTTGCCGCCACCGTGCAACCGGCCGTGGTGGCGGCCAACCGCGCCCTGGTGTCGGCGTTGGCGGCAAACAATCACCTGGGTCAAAACACCCCGGCCATCGCCGACATCGAGGCGGCCTACGAACAGATGTGGGCCTCCGACGTCGCGGCGATGTTCGGCTATCACGCCGACGCGTCGGCGGCAGTGGCAAAGTTGCCGCCCTGGAACCAGGTGCTGCAGAACCTCGGCTTCTCCAACACCAGCACCGCCGTCACGCGCCCGGCGAGCTCCGGCGCAGTAGCCCGCGGCTATACGTCGCGCATCGCCGGGTTCCTGCGGCCCTCGGCGCCCCAATAGCGCCGGAACCCCGCGCCTATCCTGGAAGGTCATGCGCACCAAGAAGAAGGTCGATCTCAAGGCGCTGGCCGACGCGCTGGCCGACTACCCGTATGCCTACTTGATCACGGTCGACGACGGATACCGGGTGCACACCGTGACGGTCGAGCCGCAGCTGCGCGAGGCCACCCTGGACGTCGGGCTCATCGGCGGGCGGACCCGCAACAACCTCGCCCAGCGCGCCGACGTGACCCTGCTGTGGCCACCCGCCGAACCCGGCGGCTACTCACTGATCGTCGACGGCACCGCCGAAGTGAGCGAGGCCGGCGCCGAGACCGCCCGCCTGACCGTGGCGCCCACCCGCGCGTTGCTGCACCGCGATGCCGACTCCCCCGACGCCGCCAAGGGCTGCCTGCACGACTGCGTGGTGTTCTCGCTGCCGGCCTAGCGGCGATCGCAAGCGCGGCTGTGGCGATCGCAAGCGCGGCGGAGCCGGGCGCTGCGGGTCGCCGCCATCGGGCAAGAGTCGTACAGTCTGATCCGTGAGTCGCGTCGCACCGCTCGCCCCGCCGTGGAGCGAAGAAGATGCCACTGGCATCAACAGCTGGGGTCACCCGGACCGCACCTACGAGCCGCTGCTCTTGGTGCGTTGCCTGCAGCGTCATCCGGCGCTGGCCTCCCGCCTGCGCAAGCTCGGCGAATCCCTTTATATCGCAGCGCTTTTGCCGGGCCGGACGCGGACCATCGCCATCCTTCGCATCTGCGCGTTGGTGGGCTGTGCATACGAGTGGGGCGGGCAGGCGGCATTCTGGGGCCCGATCGCGGGCGTCAGCGACGACGAGTGCGACGCGCTGGTCACCGGCGGCCCCGACGATCCGCGGTGGAGTCCGGCCGAGCGGACGCTGATCGAGGCGGTGGACGAACTCGAGCGCACCGGCTCGTGGTCGGAGGCGACGTGGATAGCCCTGGGTCGCTTCCTTTCCGACGAGCAGCGCATCGAATTGCTCACGGCGGTGGGCTGGTACCGCACCATCTGCACGCTGTGCAACGCGCTCGCGCTTCCGGTGGAGGGCTGGATGCGGCCCTGGCCCGGGTCAGCGCGCTGAGCGGTCCCTGCGCAGGCTGGGATGCTGATTCTTCAATAGCGGCAACAACACTCGCCGCGGCATGAACTGAAACAGGCGGGTGCTGACCTGGCTCGGCAGCCCGGGTATCACCGTTCCGCGGTCGCGGTCCAGCGCGTCGACTCCGGCGCGCGCCACCTCACGCGACGGCTTCCACATGAACTTCGGGAACGCATCGGCGAAGTCTCGCTCGTCCATGCCGGCGCTCTTCACGAACTCGGTGCGCACCGGCCCCGGGCACAGCAGCGCGACGGTGACACCGGTGCCGGCGAGTTCACCGCGCAGCCCCTGTGTGTAGTTGTTGACGAACGCCTTGGTGGCCGCGTAGCCGATCTGCCCCGGAAAGGGTTGGTAACCCGCGGTGGATCCGACGTTGAGGATCGCGCCGCGGCCGCGCGGCACCATCTGCTGGACCGCGCGGGTGGTCAGATCGATGACGGCCTCGACATTGACCCGCACCTGGGCGATCTCGTCGTCGACCGGCGTTTTGGTCACCGAGCCCATGGTGCCGATGCCGGCGTTGTTGACCAGGATGTCGGCGGTCAGGCCGCGGCGCTCGACCTCCGCGAAAAGGCCGGCACGGGCGGCGGAATCGCCGACGTCACAGGCGATCACCTCGACGCGCACTCGGCCGGCGAGTTCGTCGGCCAGCTCGCGCAGCCGCTCTTCGCGGCGGGCGACCAGCGTGACGCCGTGGCCGCGGTCGGCCAGCTCGCGCGCGATGTCGGCGCCGATGCCCGACGACGCGCCGGTCACGACGGCGGTGCTGGTGGGTGCGGGGGTCGGAAGGGCCACGCGTTTACCCTAGAGCGCCCAGCGTGACGGTGCCGCGCGCGGTCGTATCGGCCATCACCCCACCAGGGCAATAAGCGAATTGCCCGCCTCTGAGCGACAATTCGGCCTGTCGCTGCGAGGCGGGCAAAACCATCACCGATTCCGCCGGGGACGGGTGGTGCCAGTGGGGCGCCAGGTCCCAAACCGGACGCAAGAGCACCGCAGACACGAAAAAGCCCGGCCCCTTGTGAGGGCCGGGCTTTCCCGTAGGTGAGTCGTGGACTTAGAAGTCCATGCCGCCCATGCCACCGGTCGGGTCGCCCGCGGGTGCGGCCGCCTTCTCCGGCTTGTCGGCGACGACGGCCTCGGTGGTGAGGAACAGGCCCGCGATGGACGCCGCGTTCTGCAGCGCCGAACGGGTCACCTTCACCGGGTCGGCAACGCCGGCCTTGAGCAGGTCCTCGTACTCACCGGTGGCGGCGTTCAGGCCGGTACCGGCGGGCGAGTTGCGGACCTTCTCGGCCACAACGCCGGGCTCCAGACCACCGTTGAAGGCGATCTGCTTCAGCGGAGCCTCGAGCGCAACGCGGACGATGTTGGCGCCGGTCGCCTCGTCACCGGTGAGCTTCAGCTCGTCCAGCGACGGGGTCGCGTGCAGCAGGGCCACGCCACCACCGGCGACGATGCCCTCCTCCACGGCGGCCTTGGCGTTGCGCACCGCGTCCTCGATGCGGTGCTTGCGCTCCTTGAGCTCGACCTCGGTCGCGGCCCCGGCCTTGATCACCGCAACACCGCCGGCCAGCTTGGCCAGGCGCTCCTGCAGCTTCTCGCGGTCGTAGTCGGAGTCGCTGTTCTCGATCTCGCTGCGGATCTGGGCCACCCGGCCGGCGATGGCGTCGGAGTCACCGGCGCCCTCGACGATGGTGGTCTCGTCCTTGGTGACGACGACCTTGCGGGCCTTACCCAGCAGGGCGACGTCGGCGCTCTCCAGCGACAGGCCGACCTCTTCGCTGATGACCTGACCACCGGTAAGGATGGCCATGTCCTGCAGCATCGCCTTGCGGCGGTCACCGAAGCCGGGGGCCTTGACGGCCACCGACTTGAAGGTGCCGCGGATCTTGTTGACGACCAGGGTGGACAGCGCCTCGCCCTCGACGTCCTCGGCGATGATCAGCAGCGGCTTACCGGCCTGGATGACCTTCTCCAGCAGGGGCAGCAGGTCCTTGACGGTCGAAACCTTGGAGCTGACCAGCAGGATGAAGGGGTCCTCGAGGACGGCTTCCTGACGCTCGGCGTCGGTGACGAAGTAGCCCGAGATGTAACCCTTGTCGAACCGCATGCCCTCGGTGAGCTCGAGCTGCAGGCCGAAGGTGTTGGACTCCTCGACGGTGATGACGCCCTCGTTGCCGACCTTGTCCATCGCCTCGGCGATCAGGTCGCCGATCGACTGGTCGCCCGCGGAGATGGCCGCGGTGGCAGCGATCTGGTCCTTGGTCTCGACCTCCTTGGCCGACTTGAGCAGGGTCTCGGTGACCTTCTCGACGGCCTTCTCGATGCCGCGCTTCAGACCCAGCGGGTTGGCGCCGGCCGCGACGTTGCGCAGGCCCTCGCGGACCAACGCCTGGGCCAGAACCGTGGCCGTCGTCGTGCCGTCACCGGCAACGTCGTCGGTCTTCTTGGCGACTTCCTTGACCAGCTCGGCGCCGATCTTCTCGTAGGGGTCCTCCAGCTCGATCTCCTTGGCGATGGACACACCATCGTTGGTGATCGTGGGGGCACCCCACTTCTTCTCCAGGACGACGTTGCGGCCCTTGGGGCCCAGCGTCACCTTTACCGCGTCGGCGAGGGCGTTGAGTCCCCGCTCGAGGCCGCGACGGGCCTCTTCGTCGTACGCAATTGTCTTGGCCATTGCGAAGTGATTCCTCCGGATTGGGGATGACACGTTCTGGCCGGGTGCAGTGCCCGCGACGGACGACCGCAGCTGTCTTCTGGCTAGGTCTCACCGTCCCGACCTAGCACTCGCTGGTCGCGAGTGCCAAGTCATTCTTAGCACTCGCCTATGTCGAGTGCAAGAAGAGGTCAGCCCTATCGCCCAGCGCGTAAACCGTCGACGACGACGTCGGTCACCCGCTCGGCCAAGTCCGGGTTGTAGGCCTCCGCCGCCTGGCACCCGACCATGATCGCCTTCACTTCGCGCACCCCGATGTCCTGGCGCGCGGTGCCCGCCCGCTGCGCGGCCCGCAGCAACTCGTCGAGCATCGCCAGGAACGCGTCCTCGGCGTCGGGCGCGGCGGTGGCGATGTCGATCCCGAATCCGGCGAGCGCATCGACCAGGCCGCGATCCGCCGCGCCCCAGTGCAGCACCATCGACCGCAGCAGGGCGAACAGCGCCTCGCCGGGTCCGACGGATTCGAGCAGGGCCCGCCCGTCGTCGACCAGTCGCTGCATCCGGTCCTCGATGACCGCCTGGAACAGCGCCTCCTTGGTCGGGAAGTGCCGGTAGACGGTGCCGGCCCCGACGCCGGCCCGGCGCGCGACCTCGTCGATGGGCACCGAGAGGCCCTCGGCCGCAAAGATTTCGTAGGCGACGTCCAGCACGCGCGCACGGTTGCGCGCCGCGTCGGCGCGCAACCGGCGTTCGGGCTGCGCCATCTGTTCACCCCTCAGCGGTTGACAAAGCGGGGCGTGCGTTCCGTATAGTGACATTCAACCGGAGCGCTCGCCCCGTTTACTCTACAAGTTCGAGGAGCCTCTCATGGCCAAGTGGACCACCGCGGACATTCCCGACCAGACCGGCCGGGTCGCCGTCATCACCGGAGCCAACACCGGCCTGGGCTACGAGACCGCCCTGGCGCTGGCCGACCACGGCGCCCACGTGGTGCTGGCGGTGCGCAACCTGGACAAGGGCAAGGACGCGGCGGCCCGGATCACCGCCCAGAGCCCGCACGCCGATGTCGCGCTGGCCGAGCTCGACCTGACGTCGCTGGCATCCGTCCGCACCGCGGCCGAGCAGTTGCGGTCCGCGCACGACCGCATCGACCTGCTGATCAACAACGCCGGGGTGATGTACACGCCGAAGTCCAATACCAAGGACGGCTTCGAGCTGCAGTTCGGCACGAATCATTTGGGCCACTTCGCCTTCACCGGCCTGCTGCTGGATCGCCTGCTGCCGGTCGCCGGCTCGCGGATCGTCACGGTCAGCAGCGTCGGCCACCGCATCCTCGCCGACATCCACTTCGACGATCTGCAGTGGGAGCGCCGCTACAACAGGGTCGCCGCCTACGGACAGGCCAAGCTCGCCAACCTGCTGTTCACCTATGAACTGCAACGACGGCTCGCCCCGCACGGCACGACCATCGCCGCCGCCGCCCACCCCGGCATGTCGGACACCGAGTTGATGCGCAACATGCCCGCCCCGCTGGTCGGCGCCTTCGCGCGGATCGCACCGCTCGTCGCCCAGAACCCGGCCATGGGTGCGCTGCCCACCCTGCGCGCGGCCACCGACCCGGCGGTGCTCGGTGGTCAGTACTACGGACCCGACGGCCTCGGCCAGACGCGGGGCTATCCCAAGATCGTGGGGTCCAGCGCCAAGTCGCACGACGTCGACCGGCAGCGCCGGCTGTGGGCGATTTCCGAGGAGCTCACCGGGGTGGTCTATCCCCTCGACTAACCCAGGTCGAGCAGCTGCTCGTAGAAGCCGCCGAAGCCGCGCGGGCGATCGACGAGGTGGATCTCGAGGATCCAGTGGCAGATGCGGCCGCGCGGATCGGTGCGGCGCATCGGCTTGTTCGATCCGGGCATGATGATCCACTCGACGCCGGGGCCGGCGATCTTCTTGTGCGGGAATTCGCCGATCAGATGGCCCGCGATCCGACTGCCCCACTCGAAGCCCTCGGCGCGGGCCACCCCGACGACGTAGTCGAACAGTTCGGCGCCGGTGATCTCGGGATGGCCGGCGAAGTGGTCGCGGCCGGCCTCCCAGACCCGGGGCAGCGCATCACGAAGGGCCGTCTTGTGCGGGTCGTCGCCGAGCACGAACGTCCGCCCGAAATCGGCCTCCCACTCCTCGAAGATGGGGCCGAGATCGAGGAACACGATGTCGTCGTCGACGATCGTCCGATCCGGCGGGCGCTCCTGAAACGGCTGCAGCGTGTTCTCCCCGGCCCGCACGATCCGCCGATGCCAGTGCCGGGTCACCCCGAACATCTCGCCGGCGAGGTCGTGGATCTGGTCCGAGAGTTCCTTCTCGGCCAGCCCGGGGCGGATCATGGCCCGCCGCTCGATCTCGTCGAACAGTTGCGCGGCTTTGCACTCGGCATCCAGCAGCCGTTGCACGCGAACATCTTCGGCGGTCGATCCGTCCACAACAGCGATGCTATGCGCACACTGGAACCATGTCCCTCGTCGTGCCGCCCTACCCGCCCGCCCGATACACCAAAGACGAACCGGAGATCAGCGCCTGGCTGAAGCGGGCCGATCAACCACCCGACTATGAGACGTCCGGGGTCAAGTACCACTACCTGGCCAACCAACAGGACACCGCCGGCGACTATGGCCTCTACCGGGTCGACATCGCCCGCGCCGGCGGCGGGCCCCCGGCGCATTTCCACCGCGCCATGTCCGAGGCGTTCTTCGTCCTGTCCGGGACGATGAAGCTCTACGACGGCACGCAGTGGGCGGACGGCCATCAGGGTGACTTCCTCTACGTGCCGCCCGGGGGTGTGCACGGTTTTCGCAACGAGGCGGACGAGCCGGCATCGATCCTGATGTTGTTCGCACCCGGCGCACCCCGCGAGGCCTACTTCGAAGGCTTTGCGGCCCTTGCCGACATGACCGACGACGAACGCCGGGAGTGGTTCATCCGGCACGATAATTTCTGGGTGCAGTAAACCCTTGCATTAACGCGAAATTTCCTCTGCCGTAACGTTTCTGCGCTTTGTTCCGACCCCGGCAACGGTGGGCGTAGGGTGTGGCCGTGCGGACGAGAAAGCAGTCGAAGCGGGCTGCGGCCTGGATGCGGCAAAGAATCGATTGGTCGATGAGCGCCCCGGTGATGATCAGTCTGCGGATCAAACGCCCAAAACCCCGGAGCACACCGGATTTTCGGCCGCGTCCACCGGCGGCGGTCGCCGTGCCGGAACGCGGCACCCGCGTGAGCGGCTATCAGCGGGGCGGGCGGGGATACCGTGATCGGGCCCGGGCACGTCTGTCCCTCGCACCGCCCGCGATGGCTCGACGGGCCCGCGTGGCACGCCCTTCGGGCCGACGACCGCGCACACCGTCCGTCGCTACGTCGCGGGTGTCAGGTCGCCGTTGACGTAGCGCTGCAGGCTCGGGCCGATGGCCGCGACGGCCTCGTCGTCGGTCATCGACGCGATGGGCTCGATCTTCCAGACGTAGCGCATCAACGCCAGACCGATCGTCTGTGACGCGATCAGGCCGCTGCGGATCAGGCGCTCGTGTTCGTCGACGCCGAGCTGCGCGGCGCCCATCAGGCTGCCGGCGACGACGCGTCGCAGCTTCTCCCGCGTGGTCGCGTCGTGCGCCGCGGTCTGCAGGATGGCGTGCAACGTCGGCCCGACCTCCTCGTCCTGCCAGCTGGCCAGCATCAGGCTCAGCACCGCGGCGCCGAGCTGCTCCACCGGTGTGCCCCAGACCTTGGCGACGTTGTCCAGCCACTTCTGCGGCGGGTTGGTCGCCGCATCCAGCAGCTTCTCCTTCGACCCGAAGTAGTGGTACACCAGCGCGGGATCGACGTCGGCGGCCCGCGCGATCGCGCGGATGGTGGTGCCGGCCCAGCCGTGTTCGGCGAACTCGTCGCGCGCGGCGGCCACGATCCGGGCGGCCAGCACCCCGCGTTCATCTCGCGGACCGGGAGTTGTCGATCTCTTCGCCATGAGTTTCATCGTAGCGTGAATTTCCCCTTGCGTTGAGACTAGTTTCATCGTAGCGTGAGACTAGTCTCAACAGGCCGTGAAAATGAGGGGCAGGCCACCATGTACACCTACGACATCGACGCCGCGGCCATGTTCGAAGACCGCACCGATCAGTTCGCGAAGTTCGGCATCCCGCGCGACGACATCGAGCGGGTCCGCTCGGCCGTCGACGACATGTGGACCGACGCACCCGGCGGCTGGGTCTATGAATGGTCAAGTCTGGCAGGCGAATACGCCGAGCGCGGCGAACACCGGATGGCCTCCCTGATCTACGGGTGCGCCAAGTTTCCCTGCCTCACCGACCCGGCCCGGGCCAAGGCGATGCAGCACCAACTCGAGCAATTTCAATTGGCGGCCAGCGGTTTTCCGGTGCGCTTCGAGCGGCGCATCATCACCGTCGGATACCGCGGCGGCTCCGTCGAGGTGCCGGTGCACCTGTACTCGACCGACGGCGACTACCCGGCCCGGCCGGTGCTGATCGCCAGCGGCGGTGTGGATACCTGGAAGATGGACATCCACCCCTGGTGGGTCGGATTCAGCCAGGGCGCCGGCGTGACCACGATGGCCTTCGACCACCCCGGCACCGGTGAGACCGCGATCCCGCTCGACGAGCACGCCGACGAGGTGATCCGCGGGTTGGCCGGCTACGCCCGCACGCTCGGCGACGGGCGGGTCGCTCACTTCGGCGCGTCGTTCGGCGGCAACTTCTCCGCGATGTCCGGGCTCTCCGGAATCGTCGATGCCGCAGTCGATCTCGGCGGCCCGGTCGTCGCCGCGTTCGGTCCGGAGAATCTCGCGAGGCTGCCCTACGGCATGCACGACATCCTGGGCAACGCCATGCACCGCGACCACTCCCCCACCCTCGACCAGCTCAGCGCCGGCATGGAACGGCTGAACCGCGCGAATCTACTTGCCCAGCAGAAGAATTCGGCGATGCTGGTGATCAACGGGGCCGACGACTACTTCATCCCGCAGTCCGACACCCTGGACTTCCGCGGCCGCCGCGACACCGAGGTGCACCTGATCGAGGGCACCGGCCACGTCGCCATGAGCAAGGCTCCCGAGGTGGTGCCCAAGATCATCGCCTGGGTCCGCGGGCAAATGGCGACGCCGGTGTGACGCACCCCGCTCGTTTGCCGAACGCCAGGAAATCGCCGTCCGGATAACGGTTTTCTTCGCAGGATCAGCCCAACCGGGGCCGCCGGGACGCCACCGCGAGGCCGTCGCCCAACCCGGCGCCGTCCGCCGCCGATGAGTATGTTTTGGGCCATGGCTTCCAACGACACAGAGAACCGCAATTGGTCGGAGGGCGACGTCCCGGATCAGAGCGGCCGCGTCGTCGTCATCACCGGCGCCAACACCGGCATCGGCTATGAGACGGCCGCCGTGCTGGCCTATCGCGGCGCGCACGTCGTGCTGGCGGTGCGCAACCTGGAAAAGGGCAACGCGGCCCTGGCGCGCATCGTCGCCGCCAGCCCGCGCGCGGATGTCACGCTGCAGCAGTTGGATCTGACCTCCCTGGACGCGATCCGCTCGGCGGCCGACGCGCTGCGCTCGGCCTACCCGCGCATCGACCTGCTGATCAACAACGCCGGGGTGATGTGGACGCCCAAGCAGGTCACCGCGGACGGCTTCGAATTGCAGTTCGGCACCAACCATCTCGGCCACTTCGCGCTGACCGGCTTGCTGCTCGACAACCTGCTGGTGGTGCGGGACTCGCGGGTGGTGACGGTCAGCAGCCTCGGCCACCGGCTGCGGGCCGCGATCCACTTCGACGACCTGCAGTGGGAACACGGGTACGACCGCATCGCCGCCTACGGGCAATCCAAACTGGCCAACCTGCTGTTCACCTACGAGCTGCAGCGCCGGCTGGCCGCCAAGGCCGACGCGAAGACCATTGCGGTCGCGGCGCACCCGGGCGGATCCAACACCGAGCTGGCCCGCAACCTGCCCGGCGTCTTCCGCCCGGTGAAGGCCGTGCTGGGACCGGTGCTGTTCCAGAGCCCGGCCATGGGCGCGCTGCCGACGCTGCGGGCGGCCACCGATGCCGCCGTGCAGGGCGGCCAGTACTACGGCCCTTCCGGCTTCCTCGAGCAGCGCGGCCGCCCGAAGCTGGTCGAGTCCAGCGCGCAGTCCCACGACGAGGAACTGCAGCGTCGGCTCTGGGCCGTCTCCGAAGAACTCACCGGCGTCAAGTTCCCCGTCTGACGCGCGGATAATGGCTCCGATGCGCTCAGTCGCCGAACATCAGCGGGTCGTCACCGAGTTGATTCGCGCGCGGCCACCGGTCGCGGTGCCGCTGGCCGAGGCCCAGGGCCTGGCCCTGGCCGAGGACGTGGTGGCGCAGCTGGCATTGCCGGTCTTCGACAACTCCGCGATGGACGGCTACGCGGTGCGCGCCGAGGACACGTCGGGCGCCACGCCCGAACAGCCGGTGATGCTGCCCGTCGCCGAGGACATTCCGGCCGGGCGCACCGACGAACTGACGCTGCGGCCCGGGACGGCGCACCGCATCATGACGGGCGCGCCGCTGCCGGCCGGGGCGACGGCCGTCGTGCCGGTGGAGGACACCGACGGCGGCGTGGACGTGGTGGCGATCCGCGCGCCCCGCGACGCCGGCAGGCACATCCGCCGCGCCGGCGAGGACGTCTCCCCCGGCACCACCGTCCTGCGCCGGGGTCAGGTCGTGACGCCGGCCGTGCTCGGCCTGGCGGCGGCGCTGGGCATCGCCGAGTTGCCGGTGATCCCGCGCCAGCGGGTGCTGGTGATCTCGACCGGCTCGGAGCTGGTGACGCCGGGCACCGCGCTGCTGCCGGGGCAGATCTACGAGTCCAACTCGATCATGCTGGCCGGGGCCGTCCGGGATGCGGGCGCCGATCTGGTGGCCGTCGCGACCGCGGAAGACGAAGTGGCGCAATTCAGTTCGATCATCGACCGATACGCGGATGACGCCGACCTGATCATCACCAGCGGCGGCGTCAGCGCCGGCGCCTACGAGGTGGTCAAGGACGCGTTCGGACGCGAGGGCGACCAGGGCGTGGAGTTCGTCAAGGTCGCCATGCAGCCGGGCATGCCGCAGGGCGTCGGCCGGGTGCGCGGCAAGACGATCGTCACGCTGCCCGGCAATCCGGTCAGCGCTCTGGTGTCCTTCGAGGTGTTCATCCGGCCCGCGCTGCGCAGGGCGATGGGCCTGCCGGATCCGGACCGCCCCCACCGCACCGCGGTGCTCGCCGAGGCGCTGACGTCACCGCGCGGCAAGCGCCAGTTCCGGCGCGCGGTGCTCAACGACGACGCCAGCACGGTCACCAGCTACGGCCCACCGGCGTCGCATCACCTGCGCTGGCTGGCATCGGCGAACGGACTGCTGGACATCCCCGAGGACGTCGTCGAGGTGCTCGAGGGCACCCAGCTGCAGGTGTGGGATCTGCGCTAGCCGGCGGGCGTGGCCACGTCCCGGTGGAACTCGTCGGCCTTATCGAAGGCCGGGGAGCAGCGGATCGCGATGCCGACGATCGCCATCATCACCGGGATGGTGACCAGCGCCGCCGACAGCCCCACCCAACCGGACAGGTGGCCGATCAGCGGCGGCCCCAGCAGGTAACCCAGCCAACCGGTCGCGGCCACGATGGCGATCGCCGATCCGGCGCCGCTCGCGCCGTAGGCCGCGCTGAAGGCGGTGGGCACCAGCAGCGCCACACCGACGCCCAGTGCGGCGAAACCGAGCACGCTGACCCAGGCGCTGGCGGCCACCAGCGTGACGCTCATGCCCGCGACGGCCACCAGCGCCAGCGACGGGAGCAGCCGGCGGCTGGACACCCGGGCGTGCAGCCGGGGCGCGCCGAACCGGGTGATCACCATCGTCAGCGTGTAGGCGGCGTAGCTCAGCGCGGCCACGCTCGGGCCGGCGCCGATCACGTTGCGCAGGTAGTTGGCCGACCAGTCGGTGGCGGCGCCCTCGCAGAGAAACGACGCGAACGACACGGCCGCCAGGATCGCCACCGCCGGCGTCATCCAGGCCCGCTTGCCCCGGTCCGGTTCCGGCGACGCGGCAACGGAATCGGCGGCGTCGGGCAGCAGGCGGCGGGTCAGCGGTTCCACCACGATCAGGACGACCAGCCCCAGGACAGTCAGCTGACCGGTCAGGCCGACACCGGCGCCGACGCACGCCGCACCGATCAGGGCGCCCACCAACGCCCCGACGCTCCACATGCCGTGAAACCGCGCCATGATCGGCGCCCTGGCGAGCCGCTCCACCGTGCCCGCCTGGGTGTTCATCGCGACGTCCAGCGCCCCCTGGAACAGCCCCCACAGCGCCAGCGCACCGAACAGCGCGGCCGCGGATCCGGACAGCCCCACCGTCGCCCCGGCCGCGACATAGCCGGCCACCGTGACCGGGATCAGCCGGTGGCTGCCCCAGCGCGGCAGCGCCCAGTGGCTGAGCAGCGTGGCCACCACCGAGCCCAGCGGCGCGCCGAACAGCGCCGTGCCGAGCGCTGCGTCGGAGAGGCCGAGCTCGGCCTTGACGTGGGGAATGTGGGCGGCCCACGACGAGAAGACCAGGCCGTGCGCGACGAAGACGGCGGTGACCGTGGCTTTCGCCCGGCGCAACTGTGTTGCCCGCCGATCGGCGCTGTGCGGTTGCATGTCGAAGGTGGGCGTTCCCTCTGCGGGCGTCTACGAATCAGCCGCGCGCTCCGTAAGATGGCCGCGTGGCACGACGCCCCCGCACTATCGGCCCCTCTGCTCAGGACCCGGGCTTCAGCCCGCAACACGCGCTGGAGTTGGTGCGCTCCGCGGTGCCACCGGTGCATCCGGCGGGCCGACCGTTCATCGGCGCCGGCCTGGCACTGGCGCTTCTCGGCCGCAGGCATCGATGGGTGCGACGGGCGGGCCTGCTGGCCGCCGGGGCCTGCGCGGGGTTTTTCCGTCACCCGCCGCGGGTGCCACCCACCCGGCCCGGCGCGATCGTCGCACCCGCCGACGGCGAGATCTGTGTGATCGACTTCGCCGCCCCGCCCGCCGAACTGAGCATGGGCGACGCGCCGCTGCCGCGGGTCAGCATCTTCCTGTCGCTGCTGGACGCCCACGTGCAGCGCGCGCCGGTCAGCGGCGAGGTGATCGCGGTTCAGCACCGGGCGGGCCGATTCGGCTCGGCCGACCTGGCCGCAGCGAGCACCGAGAACGAACGCACCAGCCTGCACCTGCGCACCGCCAGCGGCGCGGACGTCGTCGCGGTGCAGGTCGCCGGGTTGCTGGCCCGGCGCATCATCTGCGACGCGCACGCCGGGGACAAGCTGTCGATCGGTGACACCTACGGGCTGATCCGGTTCGGCTCCAGGCTGGACACCTATCTGCCGCCGGGCTCCGAGCCGCTGGTGAAGGTCGGCCAGCGCGCGATCGCCGGCGAGACCGTCCTGGCCGAGCTGCCATGATCAGCAAGCCGCGCGGACGGCCGGCGGTCAACCTGCAGATCCTGCCGAGCGCGATGACGGTGCTCTCCGTGTGCGCGGGGCTGACCTCGATCCGGTTCGCCCTCGAGCACCAGCCCAAGGCCGCGATGGCGCTGATCGCCGCGGCGGCCATCCTGGACGGGCTCGACGGGCGGGTGGCCCGGATCCTGGACGCCCAGTCCCGGATGGGCGAGGAGATCGACTCGCTGGCCGACGCGGTGAACTTCGGCGTGACCCCGGCGATCGTGCTCTACGTGACGCTGCTGACCAATTCGCCGGCCGGCTGGGTGGTGATCCTGCTCTACGCGGTCTGCGTGGTGCTGCGGCTCGCGCGATTCAACGCATTGCAGGACGACGGCAGCCAGCCGTCCTACGCGCACGAGTTCTTCGTCGGCATGCCGGCGCCGGCCGGCGCTATCTCGATGATCGGCCTGATCGGGCTCAAGCTGCAGTTCGGTGACGGCTGGTGGACGTCGCCGCTGTTCCTGTGCATCTGGATCACCGGGACCTCGATCCTGATGGTCAGCAAGATCCCGATGCGCAAGATGCACGCGGTCGCGGTGCCACCGAGTTGGGCGGCGCCGCTGCTGGCGGTCCTGGCGATCTGCGCGGCGGCGGCGGTGCTGGCGCCCTATGTCTTGATCTGGGTGATCATCGTCGCCTATCTGTGCCATGTTCCGTTCGCCATCCGCAACTCGCGCTGGCTGGCCGCGCACCCCGAGGCGTGGGACGACGCACCCAAGCAACGCCGCGCCACCCGGCGGGCGATCCGCCGGGCACAGCCCAATCGCCGGTCGGTGGCGCGGCTTGGCCTGCGCAAGCCGGGCAGGCGCGTGCCGTGAGTCGCTCCGGCGACGATGTACACCGCGCCGGCTCGGCCCGTCAGCTCACGCTGACCGCCCGGCTGAACACCTCCGCCGTCGACTCCCGCCGCGGCGTCATCCGGCTGCATCCGAATGCCATTGCGGCGCTGGGTATTCGGGAATGGGACGCGGTGTCGCTGATCGGGTCGCGCACCACGGCGGCCGTCGCGGGCCTGGCCGGCCCGGACACGCCGGTCGGCACCGTGCTGCTGGACGACGTGACGCTGTCCAACGCGGGGCTGCGCGAGGGCACCGCGGTGGTGGTGGGCACCGTCACCGTCTACGGTGCGCGGTCGGTGACGCTGTCCGGTTCGGCGCTGACCACCCAATCGGTCACGCCGGTCACTTTGCGACAAGCCTTGCTGGGCAAGGTGATTACCGTCGGCGACGCCGTGTCGCTGCTGCCCCGTGACCTGGGCCCGGGCACCTCGACGTCGGAGGCCACCCGCGCGCTGGCCACCGCGGTCGGCATCAGCTGGACCTCGGAGCTGCTGACGGTCACCGGCGTCGACCCGGAGGGGCCGGTGAGCGTGCAGCCCAACTCGCTGGTCACCTGGGGCACCGGCGTGCCGTCCGGTGCCGGGGCCACGCCGCGGATTTCGGTCGAGGTCGCCAGGCCGGAGATGGTCGTCGAGGAACTGAAAGGCACTCAGCCGCAGGCGGCCAAGCTCGTCGAATGGCTCAAGCTCGCACTCGACGAACCGCACCTGCTCAAGACATTGGGCGCCGGAGCCAACCTCGGCGTGCTGGTGTCGGGCCCGGCCGGGGTGGGCAAGGTGACGCTGGTGCGCGCGGTGTGCGGCGACCGCAGGCTGGTCACGCTGGACGGCCCGGAGGTCGGCGCGCTGGGCGCCGAGGACCGGCTCAAGGCCGTGGCTTCGGCGGTGCAGACCGTGCGCGACGGTGGCGGCGTGCTGCTGATCACCGACGTCGACGCCCTGCTGCCGGCCACCGCCGAGCCGGTGGCCTCGCTGATCCTGGGTGAGCTGCGTACTGCGGTCGCCAGCGAGGGTGTCGCCCTGATCGCCACCTCCGCGCGACCCGACCAGCTCGACGCCCGGCTGCGGGCCCCCGACCTGTGCGACCGCGAGCTGGGCCTGCCGCTTCCCGACGCCGGCACCCGCAAAGCGCTGTTGGAGTCGCTGCTGCGCAACGTGCCCACCGCGGATCTCGACCTCGACGAGATCGCTTCGCGGACACCGGGTTTCGTCGTCGCCGACCTGGCCGCGCTGGTGCGCGAGGCGGCGTTGCGGGCGGCGTCGCGGGCCAGCGCCGACGGCCGGCCGCCGGAACTGAAGCAGGAGGACCTGGTCGGTGCGCTCACCGTCATCCGGCCGCTGTCGCGCTCGGCCAGCGAGGAAGTCAGCGTCGGCAACATCACCCTCGATGACGTCGGCGACATGGCCGAGGCCAGGCAGGCGCTGACCGAGGCCGTGTTGTGGCCGTTGCAGCATCCGGACACGTTCGCCCGGCTGGGTGTCGAGCCGCCGCGCGGGGTGCTGCTGTACGGGCCGCCCGGCTGCGGCAAGACCTTCATCGTGCGGGCGCTGGCCAGCACCGGGCAGCTGTCGGTGCACGCCGTCAAGGGCTCCGAACTGATGGACAAATGGGTCGGCAGCTCGGAAAAGGCTGTGCGCGAACTGTTTCGGCGTGCCCGGGATTCGGCGCCGTCGCTGGTCTTCCTCGACGAGGTGGACGCGCTGGCGCCGCGTCGTGGGCAGAGCTTCGATTCGGGGGTGACCGATCGAGTGGTGGCCGCTCTGCTGACCGAGCTCGACGGCGTCGATCCGCTGCGCGACGTGGTCGTGCTGGGCGCCACCAACCGGCCCGATCTCATCGATCCCGCGCTGCTGCGCCCGGGCCGCCTGGAACGGCTGGTCTTCGTCGAGCCGCCCGACGCCGCGGCCCGCGGCGAGATTTTGCGCACGGCAGGTAAATCCATTCCGCTGAGCGCCGACGTCGATCTGGACGAGGTGGCGGCCGGACTCGACGGCTACAGCGCCGCCGACTGCGTGGCGCTGCTGCGGGAGGCCGCGCTGACCGCCATGCGCCGATCCATCGACGCCACCGACGTGACGGCCGCCGACCTCGCGGCGGCGCGCGAAAACGTCCGTCCCTCTTTGGATCCCACGCAGGTCGAGGCGCTACGGGCGTTCGCCAAAGCTCTGTAGCACGGCCAGGGCCGACGCCGCCACGTCCTTTTCCAGCCAGCTCGGCATCGGGTCGTCGTGCGCGTGGCGCCGCACCACGGCGTACGGCAGGTCGGCCACCGCGCGCGCGACGGCGTCGACGGAGCGCGGCTTGGTGTTGCCATACAGTTGGCGGGCCAGCGCCGCGACGCGCTGCGTCAGCGGGGCGTTCATCGCGGCGAGCGTCCGCTGAAAGGCCGCGTCGGGCTCGTCGTCCAGCAGGTCGCCGGGCCGGATCGTCAACAGCAGCCGCGCATCGTCGGGCAGGGCGCGCGCGAAGCCGACGGCGGCCACGGCCATCGCCACGGCGCTGGCCGTCGGGGTATCGCCCTCGGCGGCCAGCGCGCGCGCCTGGAAGCGTTCGAGGGCCCGCAGCCACGCCGCGGTCAGGATGCCGTCGCGGTTGCCGAACCGGTGATACAACGTGCCCGCCGGCGCGCCACTGGCTTTCGCGATGGCCGCCACGCTGGCCGCGCGCGGGCCGCCGTCGAGCACCAGCGCGCGGGCGGCGTCGAGAATCACATCGGTTTCATGCTTCCGCGGAGGTGCCATGATCTAGTACATTCCTTCTATATGGAACGATTACCCTATATCGATGAGCATGCCATAACCATCGACGCCAACCGCGACGACACGTGGGCGGCGCTGCTGCGGGTGATGTGCCGCGACCCGCGCGACCCGTCGACCGTGCCCTTTGGCTTCGTCCTGGACGAGGCCCGACCACCGGCGCGATTCGCGCTCAAGGGCCGCCACTGGTTCGCCGTCTACCGATGGGTCTTCGAGCTGGACGCGCTCGACGGCTCCGCGCGCACCCGGCTGCGGGCGGCCACCTGGGCGGACTTCCCCGGCATCCACGGCAATGCGTACCGCGCGCTGGTGATTGGCACCGGCGGGCACCGTGTCGCCGTGCGGCGAACCCTGAAACGTGTTGCGGCAGCGGTGCTCGACGCGCGGGCCCGGACCGGTGAGACCGCGGCCGATTACGTGGACGTCTTCGAAGTGCCGATCACCGCCGGCGACGCGCGCACGGCCGAACAAGCCTTCCGCGACGGCCTCGGCGACAGGACGGGCGCGGGCGGAAAGCTCGTGCTGTGGATCCACCGCCACGTGCTGCGGTTGCACCTGGGCCCGGCCCGCTCCGAGGGTCACCTGATCGGCTGGCCGATCGTCCGGTCGGACGCCGACGAACTGGTGTTGGCGACGGGCGGCCCGTTGATGCGCGGCGAGTTGACGCTGCGCCGCCTGGACGGCCGGCGGGCGGTGCTCACCACCCGCCTGCACTACCGCCGCCGCATCGCCGCCCGGGCGGTCTGGGCGTTCATCGGCCCGCTGCATCGAATCGTGGCGCCACGGCTGATGCGGCGCAGCGCGAGCCGGGGTCGCGCGCCGGCGGTGCGTACCTAGATTTTGCAGTTTACTGCAATCTTGCTTATAACTGCATATTGTGGCTATCGTGGCCATCCAGGGCGGCAACGAATCGAGGGATCCCTGATGACGGCCACGGAAAACACGGCACTTCCCGTGCACGCGTTCATGAACGACCCGATCGGCTTCTTCGGCCAGTCCTACACGCAGATGCACAGCATCGGCCGCCTCGAGCTGGAAGAGCTGCAGCGCCAGGCCATGCGCATCCGTTTTGCGGAGCATTACCAAAGCATCGAGATCCTGCGCAAGCTAGCCGACCGACTGGACATCAGCGAACTCGATGAATTCAATGATGTTGTGCCGCTGCTGTTCTCGCATACCTCCTTCAAGTCCTACCCGGCGGCGCTGATCGACAAGAAGCGCTTCGACCTGATGACCAAGTGGCTGGACAAGCTCACCAGCTACGACCTGGACGGCATCGACACCACCGGCTGCGCCGGGATCGATGACTGGATCGACCGTCTCGACGCTCAGACTCCCCTGGAGGTCATCACCTCCAGCGGCACCACCGGCACCATCTCGATCCTGCCCAAGGACAAACGCGGCGCCGAAGAAGGCATGACGCTGTGGAAGATCTGCCTATTTCAGACTTTTGGTCACGAACCGACGGAGGCGGAGCTCAACCCGTCGGTCGATGTGGTGTGGCCGAACTTCGCCAGCGGCAAGCTCGGTCATCTGCGCATCGCCGACATGATCAAGCGGGGTTTCACCGGCGGCGACGAGACCAGATTTCACGCGCTGTATCCCTTTGCGGTGGACACCGACCTGATGTTCCTGGCCTCCAAGATGCGGGCGGCGGCGTCGCGTGGCGAACTCGATCGGCTCGAGATCGATCCGGCACTGGCCGCCCGCAAGGACGAGTTCATCGCCATGCAGGCGCGCCAGGCCGAGGACATGGATGCGTTCTTCACCCGCATTACCGACCAGCTGCGCGGGAAGCGGGTGTTCATGCTGGGCACCTACCACCTGATGTACGACATCGCCAAGGCCGGGCTGGACCGCGGCGTGCGCAAGGTCTTCTCTCCCGACTCGGCGATTCTCACCGGCGGCGGCATGAAAGGCGTTGCGCTGCCGGACGATTTCATGGACATCATCAAAGATTTCCTCGGGGTCGACCGCATCCAGGTCGGTTACGGCTTTTCCGAATCGAGCACCTTTCACTGGGGATGCAGCCAGGGCCGCTACCACGTGGCGCCGTGGGTCATCCCATTCGTGCTGGATCCCGACACCAGCGAGCCGCTGCCCAGGACCGGTGTCCAGACCGGCCGCGCCGCCGTGTACGACATCCTGCTGCGCGCCCACTGGGGCGGCGTCATCTCCGGCGACGAGGTCACGATCGACTGGGATCTGCACTGTCCGTGCGGGCAGGCCAGCGTCGCGTTCGAGAAAGACATCATCCGCTACAGCGAGAAGCAGGGCGTTGAGGACGACCGGATCACGTGCGCTGCGACCCAAGAGGTGCACGACGAAGCGGTCAACTTCATGAAGGGCGTGGAGCTGTGATCGCCTACACCGTCCCGCTGTTCTTACGCGGCCAGGTCATCGCCGACGATCTCGTGCCATTCGACACCCGGATCGGCGCCTCGCAATTCCAGGCGCCGGAAATGAGCAAGTACGTCGAGCTCCTACCGCTGAAAAGCCCCGGCCAGATGAGCGACCTCTACGAGCTGAGCTTCGACGAGATCCTCGATGTCCTCGCCGCCCTCGGCGACGCGCTGAACTTCGAAACGAACACCCACCTGCAGGAGGCCTACGAGGCCTCGCTGGTGGCCAACGTATTGCCGGCGGAGATGCTCAAGAACAGCTATCGCGTTCTGCCGCCGCTGTTTTCCCGCGCCAATGTCACCGAAGTCGCCGACACCCAGGTCGGGCTCGATTACTTGAACGGTTGGGTGCCGCACACGCTGAGCGACGGCCGTGAATTGCGGGTGCGTGCGTTCGGGTCGCGCGTGCTGCACATCCCGGCCGGTAACGGCGGCCTGGTCTCGGCGGTGACCATCCTGCGTTCGGTGATCACCCGCTCCGACGTCATCATCAAGGCACCGTCCAACGACCCCCTCACCGCGATCGCCATCGCCCGCACCCTGGCCGATGTCGCGCCGGAGCACCCGATCACCAGGCATCTGGCGGTCGGCTACTGGAAGGGCGGCGATCTGGCCGTCGAGGAAACGCTATACCAGCCTCAGCACATCGAAAAGATCGTGGCCTGGGGCGGATTGGCGTCGGTCAGGCACGTGACCCGCTACATTCAGCCCGGTCTGGAGCTGATCGCGCTGGACCCCAAACGCAGCTCGACCATCATCGGTGCCGAGGCATTCGCGGACGACGAGACCTTGCGCGAGGTGGCCCGCCGCGCGGCGACCGACATCGGCGTGGCCAACCAGGAAGGCTGTGCCAACGCCCGGGTCATCTACGCGCTCACCGGAACCGACGCCGCGGGCCTGGCCAACGCCAACCGGCTCGGCGAACTGATCTACCGCGAACTGGTCAGCCTGCCCGCGGTCGTCAGCACCGCGCCGCGCTATCCCAACCGCGAGCTGCTCGACCATGTCGAGGCCTCGCGGATGGCCGAGGACTTCTATCGCGTCGTCGGCGGCGAACAACGCGAGGGTGCCATCGTCGTCTCTCAAATCGACGAACCGGTCGACTATTCGCCGATGTTGTCAGGTCGTGTCGCCAACATCGTCCCCGTAGATAGCATCGACAAGGTGACCGCCGCGGTGAATGCCTATACGCAGACCATCGGCATCTATCCCGAATCGCTCAAGCGCCGGCTGCGCGACACCTTGCCGTTGTTCGGCGCACAGCGACTGACCAGCCTGGGGTATGCCTGCAGCGTGGCACTCGCCATGCCGCAGGACGCCATCGAGCCGATCCGGCGGATGTGCAAATGGATCGTCGACGAGGAATGCGATCCGAGCGTCGTTGTCCCGCTGTGGCAGGCCGCACCGGCATGACCGACGACCGTCCAACCGCGCTTGACGTCGTCGACGGGATCGACCTGTCCGGCAAGACTTGTGTCGTCACCGGCGCGTCGTCGGGGCTGGGCCGCGAATCGGCCCGGGCGCTTGCCGCCGCGGGGGCGCACGTCATCCTGGCCGCGCGCAATCGGGATGCGCTCTCGGAGGCGGCCCAGTGGATCGCGGCCGAGGTACTCGGCGCCCAGACCTCGACGGTGCAGCTCGACCTCACCGCGCTGTCCTGCGTTCGCGCGGCGGCAAGCGCGATCGGTGACATCACGCCGGTGGTGCACGTGTTGATGAACAACGCAGGCGTCATGTTCACCCCGTTCGGCCGCACCCGGGACGGCTTCGAACTGCAGATCGGGACAAACCATTTCGGGCACTTCGAACTCACCCGGCTGCTCGTCCCTCAGCTCGCCGCCGCCGGCAGCGCCCGGGTGGTGATCCTGTCCTCGGGCGGCCATGTGATGGGTGACGTCGACTTCGACGATCCCAACTGGGAGCGCCGCGAGTACGACAAGTTCGTCGCATACGGCGCCGCCAAGACCGCGAATATCCTGCACGCGGTGGAAGCCGACCGACGCCTGCTCGACTTCGGGATCCGCTCCTACGCAGTGCATCCCGGCACGGTGGCGACCTCGCTCGCGCGGTACATGTCCCGCGAGGACTTCTCGCAGCTGCGTAAGTTCACCGCCGACAACAGCCCCGAGCCCTCCGACGGCTTCCTCGACTTCGTCATGCCCGAACAAGGCGCGGCCACCCAGGTGTGGGCTGCCATCAGCCCCGAACTGGCCGGCCGCGGCGGCCTCTACCTGGAAGACTGCGCGGTCAGCGCCGCGGCACCGCACGCCCGCGACGAGCGGCGCGCCGCCGAGCTGTGGGATCTCTCCGAGAAGCTCTGTGGCACAACATGAGTAGGATCGAGCGGCGAAAGCGCGAGGTGCGGGAGCGGATCCTCACGGCCGCCTTCGATCTGTTCTTGAATCACGGTGTCGGAGCCACCACCATCGAGGAGATCTGCGAACACGCCGACGTGGCGAACCGGACGTTTTTCAATCATTTCGCCACGCGGCAGGACATGATCCGCGCGCTGGCCGAGCAACGGTTGGTCAACCTGCACGATGTGGTGTTCGATCGTGCCGACGAGGCGATCCCGGCGCGGCTTGTGGGTGTGTTCGACGACATCGCCGAGACCCTGGCCGGATCGGGCGACACCTACCGCGAGATGATCGGGGAAATGCTGGCCACCAGTGGCTACGGCATCCAGCGCGGATCGAATCTGCACGACACCTTTGTCGAGCTGGTCAAGGAGGGGGTGGCGCGCGGAGAGGTGAGTGCGCGCCACGACGCACAAACCTTGGCGGACATCATGGTTGGCGCCCTGACCGGGGGCATCCTCAACTGGACTCTGGACCGGGCCTATTCGCTGGACACCAACCTGCACAACCTCGGCGTCGCAGTGGCCGAGTTGCTCACCGCCGACTCCGGTTCATAGCTCGGGAAGCGGCGACCAGTCACGCGACAGCTGTGCGGTGAAACGCGGCGCACGACGTTCGCGGAATGCGTCGACGCCCTCGGCGGCGTCGTCGCCGCCCATCACCCGCTCGTGCAGCAGAGTTTCCAGCGCGGCGACCTGTCGCGGCGTGTAGTGATTGATCGCGCTGTCCCACAGCAGGCGTTTGCACAGCGCCGCCGACATCGGCGCCACGTTGACCGCGATGTCGCGGGCGACGGTCAGCGCATGGTCGAGCACCCGCTCGGCGGGCAACGCGCGGTTGGCGACCCCGAGCGCGGCGGCCTCGGCGCCGCCGAACGTGCGCCCGGTGAGCAGGATGTCGGCGGCCACCCCCAGGGTGGTCAACTGGGTCAGCGTCCAGTGCGACATGCAGTCCGGCAGCACACCCCGGCGAACCTGCACCACACCGTATTTCGCGTCCTCGGCGACGATGCGGATGTCGGCCTGCAGCGCGATGGTCAGCCCGATGCCGATGGCGTGGCCGTTGACCGCGGCGATCACCGGTTTGCGCAACTCGAACGCCGCCGGGGTGATCGGCGAGGCCGAGAACGTGCCGTCGCTCGCGGGTGCGTCGAACGGGCTTGCGTCGCCGGAGAAATCGGCGCCGGCGCAGAAGGCGCGCCCGGCACCGGTCAGCACGATGGCCCGGACATCGTCGTCCCCGTCGCACTCGCGGTACGCGCTGCCCAGCAGCTCGCCCATTTCGGCGGTGTAGGCGTTGAGATGGTCGGGCCGATTGAGCGTGAGTACCGCGACGCCCGAATCGATTTCGACGGTCAGGTCGGGGCTCATGGCAGCGCGGGCACCCGGTGCAGTGCGCCGATCATGTCGGCGACGTCCGCCGGGCGCGCGGTGTAACCCGGGAAGTAACAACACACCTCGTCGGCGTGCTCTCCGAACCGCGCGGCGATCTGCTCGGCACACTGCTCGGGCGTTCCCACGATGCCGATCCGGGCCACCATCTCGTCGGTGATCAGCCCGCGCATCTCGCCGAAGCGGCCCTGCTTGGACAGGGCGTTGAGTTCGGGCTGGACGTCGTCCCAATCCTCGACCTGCAGCACGGGCAGGTACGCCGGCGTGGAGCCGTAGAACGCGATGAGGGAGGCCACCCCGTTGATCGCGGTCGCCAGGTCGGCCTCGTCGCGACCGACGGCAACCATGGCCTGGGCGATGATCTGAAATTCGCTCAACGTCCGCCCCGAGCGGCGCAGCCCCTCACCGATAGCGGGCACGGTGCGCTCGGCGAAGTGACGGGCACTGTTGAACGGCATCACCAACAGGCCGTCGGCAACCTCGGCGGCGGTGCGCGTCATCACCGGGCCCAGCGCACCCAGCAGCACCGGGGGCGGTCCGAACGGGTTGGGGCCGGGGTTGAAGTTGGGCGCCATGATGGTGTGCGTGTAGAACTCGCCGCGGAAGTCCAAGCGGGCCTTGCCTTCCCACGCGGCGAAGATCGCCTTGATCGCGCCGATGGCTTCGGCCATCCGCGGCGCGGGCCTGCCCCAGCTGCTGCCGTAGCGTTTCTCGATGTGCACCTTGATCTGGGACCCGAGGCCGAGCCGGAACCGGCCGCCGCTGTAGAGCTGCAGGTCGTAGGCGGAGTGCGCCATGTGTAACGGGCTGCGCGGCGGGGCGATCGCCACATTGGTCATCAGGTCCAGGCCGGTTGTCCCGGCGGCGATCAGCAGCGGGAAGAAGACGTCGTGCTGGCCCTCGAAGGTGAACAACCCGTCCGCGCCCGTCGCGGCGATCTCGGCGGCACTCGCCGCCGCCTGCGCCGGTGAACCGCTGACCTGAAGCTGTACCTTCATGCACCCATCCTTACCCTGCCCGGTCATTCGGAAAGCTGAAACTCGACCACCTCGGCCACCGCGTCCACGGCCTCACGCAACGCGACGAGGCGGGCGGCGGCCGTCGGCGCCGACAGCACCGAATAGCGGTCGGCCGTGCCGATCGGGATGCGAGATGCCAACGCGAACAGGCGTTTTCCCGCCGGACCGCCCCGGCCGTCGCCCAGGATCACCTCGCGGCCGGGGAGCTTGATGTCGCGCGCCTGCGCGATCCGCTCGAACAGCGCCATGGCCCGGTCTTCGACGTCGAGCAGCTGAACGTCCGTCACCGCACCGCCGGGTTCGTCGGGCCACGGCGTGATCGTCGCCCGGGGATACGGGTCGTCGGGCAACCACTCGGACACCCGAATGCGGTCCCCGGTACGGCAATTCAGCACGTAACGCCCGCCGCCCTGGTCGACGCATTCGATGATCCGGGACAGGACGCCGACGTCGCAGCGCGCATCGCCGCCACCGACCTCACGCCCGCGCGAGATCAGTACCACCCCGAACGGGTCGCCGGTGTCCATGCAGTGCCGCACCAGCGCGCCATAGCGCGGCTCGAAGATCCGCAACGGCAGGTCCTGGTCGGGCAGCAGCGCCGACTCCAGCGGAAACATCGCCAGCTCAAGGGGTTCCGTCATCAGATGTCCAGTTCGGCCACCAGTGCATCGACGACCGCCCGCAGGTCGCCGTCGTGTTCCTCGGCCACCCGGCGCTGCCGCTGATAGGAGGCGCCCTGCCGTGGGATGTCGGCCACCGCGGCCAGCTCGTCGACGCAGTTCAACTTCTTGGCCACCGGCTCCAGCCGGTTCAGCACGTCGTCGAGATCCTCGGTGACCAATCGCTCGTTGCTGTCGGCGTCCAGGATGATCACCGCGTCCAGGCCGTAGCGGGCGGCGCGCCACTTGTTCTCCTGGTTATGCCAGGGCGGCATGCTCGGCAGCGACTCGTCGGCTTCCAGCCGGCGATCCAGATCGACCACCAGGCAGTGCGTCAGCGCGACCAGCGCCCCCAGCTCGCGCAGGTTGGACACGCCGTCGCAGATCCGCATTTCGAGCGTGCCCAGGTGCGGGGAAGGCCTGATGTCCCAACGCACTTCGTCGACGTGGTCGATGATGCCGGTCTTCTTCTGGTCGTAGACGAAGCGTTCGAATTCCGCCCATGTCTGGAATTGGAACGGCAGCCCCGCGGTGGGCAGCTGTTGAAACATCATCGCCCGGTTGCTGGCGTACCCGGTGTCCACAGCCGTCCACCACGGCGACGACGCCGACAGCGCCAGCAGGTGCGGGTAGTAGTTCAGCAGCGACGTCATGATCGGCATCACCTTGTTCGGCGACGAGATGCCGACGTGCACGTGCACACCCCAGATCAGCATCTGCCGCCCCCACCATTGGGTGCGCTTGATCAGTTCGGCGTAGCGCGGTGCGTCGGTCAGCTTCTGAGAAGTCCACTGCGCGAACGGGTGTGCGCCGGCGCAGAACAGCTCCATGCCCCGCTCCCGCACGACGCGGCGCGCCGGGCCCAGGGTCTGCCGCAGATCCTCCATGGCCTCGCCCGCGGAGCGGCAGATGCCGGTGACCACCTCGACGGTGTTGCGCAGCAATTCCTTGTGTACACGCGGGTTTTCGCCGATCTCGGCGATCACCGCGGTGGCCTCGTTGCTCAGGTCGCGGGTGTGCGCGTCGACGAGGGCGAACTCCCACTCGACCCCGAGGGTCGGCCGTGCCGAACGGGCGAAGTCGATGTGGGTGTTGGCCCTGTTAGCCGGCACCGATGACACCGCACGCCACCCGCTTGCCGGGGTCACCGGTACTCATCGTCATGTCGTTGGGGCCCGGATTGGTCTGGTTGTTGCTCGCGGATGTTGGGGTGTTGGCGGAGTTGGCCGCACCGGCGTGAATGATGATCGCGGTCTTCTGCCCGGTGAGCAGATCCTGCATGGCGAACGCGTCGGTGGTGGTCATCAGCGTTCCCGAGCCGTCCTTGCGCACCTGCAAGGAGGGTAGGGCTCCACTGGCGGGCTCGGCGGTGTGCCCGGGCGCCTGGAAGTGGTCACCGGCGGACAGGAAGTCGCCGGGCGCGCCGCCGGTCGGGGCGACCGAGTTGGGCTCGCACTTGCCGACCTTGTGGATGTGCACGTCGTGGAACCCCGGCGTGAGCACGCCGTCGGCGGTCGTCTCGATGGTGACGGTGGCGTAGCCGTTGTTGAATTCGAACCTGGCGGTGGCCACCTCGGTGCCGTCGGGCGCCTTCAGGTGCGTGATGATGCTCGGCGCCGTCGCGGGCCCGGGCTCCGCAGCTTTGGCGGCCGACGGCGACGGTGATCCGGTCCAGATCGCAGGGGTGGTGCCCGGAACCGACGACACGTGCTCGGGTGACGAGCAGGCACCCAGCAGCACGACGCCACCGGCCAGAACCAGAGGCAGCTTACGCATAGCCAGCAGCCTATCGCCTAGCTAGCCCGCGACAAGGACGATGACACCCGGCGGCTCGCCGCTGAGTGCGGGGATTCGCGGTTCGACGGGCGCGCCCAGATTCTTGCCCACCGCATCGGCGGTGGCGTGCTCGTCGCCGGCGTCGGTGTAGTAGACCGTGGTGGCCGAGACGTCGGGTACCGCCATGTTGTCCACCTTGGTGACTTTGAACCCGGCGGACGTCAGCTGGTCCTTGGTGCGCGCGGCGACACCCTCTTTCGAGGAGATGTTGTAGATCTGCACTTCGGCCTGGGTGCTGGCCGGCTTGTTGGTCGGTGACGCCGACGCCGTGCTGGTGGCACTCGCGCTGGACCCCGCCGACGCCGAATCGTCGTCAGAGCTCCCCGACGAACCCAGGGCCTGCCAACCGAGCAGCAGGAAAATGACGCCGAGGAACAGCAGCACCATCACCATGGCCCGGAGGGGCAGCCCGGTGGAGTCGGGAACTCGTTCTTTCATCGAGCCCTACTGTAACGAGTCAGGTCACCTCGAAGCCGAGGCGCCGCGCCGCACGTGCCTTCTGCCTGCTGGCGCGCAGCCGGCGCAGCCGTTTCACCAGCATCGGGTCGGCGGCCAGCGCTTCGGGCCGATCGACGAGCGCGTTGAGCACTTGGTAGTAACGCGTCGCCGACATGGAGAACAACTCCTTGATGGCGTCTTCCTTCACACCGGCGAACTTCCACCACTGGCGCTCGAAGGCCAGGATGTCGTGCTCGCGGCGGGTCAGCCCATCTGCGATCTCAGAGTCGTCCCCCGATCGATTTGCCCGCGCCATGGCGCTGTCCATATCGCTTCCCCTGGACCCTTTCGGCGAATTCCGAACTGCTCGAATGACTTGACTTAGCTAAGGGCGTCTTTCGGCGAATATTGAAACACGCGCCAAACCCTCAAGCCGTCATCCAGACCCGCGAGTCGGCCGATTGGCCAAGATTGCCCAGACTGCGATCGCAGGCTGGGCGGCCCACGGGCGTGCGGTAGCTTAGCCGACCATGGCAGTCGTTCCGATCCGCATCGTGGGAGATCCCGTCCTGCATACCCCGACACAGCCGGTGCCGGTCGCTGCCGACGGTTCACTGCCGGCGGATCTGGCCGAGTTGATCGCGAACCTGTACGACACCATGGACGCCGCGCACGGGGTGGGCCTGGCGGCCAACCAGATCGGGGTCGGCCTGCGGGTGTTCGTCTACGACTGCGCCGACGACCGGGGCCTTACCGAGCGCCGCCGCGGTGTCGTCGTCAACCCGGTCCTGGAAACCTCCGAGATTCCCGAGACCATGCCCGACCCCGACAACGACGACGAAGGCTGCCTGTCGGTGCCCGGCGAGTCCTTCCCGACCGGCCGCGCCAAGTGGGCCCGCGTCACCGGACTCGACGGCGACGGCCAACCGGTCTCCATCGAAGGCAACGACCTGTTTGCGCGGATGCTGCAGCACGAGACCGGGCACCTGGACGGCTTCCTCTATCTGGACCGCCTCATCGGCCGGCACGCCCGCAGCGCGAAACGTGCCGTCAAATCCCACAACTGGGGCGTTCCCGGCCTCTCCTGGATGCCCGGCGAGGGACCGGACCCGTTCGGTCACTGATGGTTTCGTGGCCCGACCCCGGAACCCGGGTGACGGTTCGCTACCGCCGCCCGGCCGGTTCGGTGCCGCCGTTGACCGATGCGGTCGGTCACCTGCTGGCGGTCGACCCGATGGTGCGGGTGCAGACGAAGACCGGCGCGGTCGTCGAGTTCGCGCCCTCCGACGCGGTCGCGCTGCGGGTGCTCACCGACACCCCCATCCGCACCTCGCAGATCCGCGCGCTCGAGCATGCCGCAGCCGCGGCCTGGCCGGGCGCGGAGCACTCCTGGCTGGACGGCTGGCTGCTGCGGGCGGGCCGCGGCGTCGGGCTCGCCGCGAATTCCGCGGTGCCGCTGGATCTTTCGGCCCAGGTGAGCACCGTCCCGGCGATCGTCGACTGGTATGAACGCCGGGGCCTGACGCCACGACTGGCCCTGCCGGATCGGGTGCTGCCGTTGCCGCCCGGGCTGACCGGCGAACACACGGAACGGGTTGTGGTGCGCGATCTTTCCGACGCGCAAGCCCACGATGCCGGTCCGTCGGTTGCCGTGTCAGCGCGCCCCGACGACGCCTGGCTGCGGGCATCCGGCGGCGACATTCCGGTCGACGTGCTCACCGCGGTCGTCGACGGTGAGCTCGCGTTCGCACGGCACGGCGACGCGGCGGTAGCGCGCGCCGCGGTGACCGGCGCACCCGATGGTGTGCGCTGGGTGGGCATCTCGTGCGTGCGCTCCGCGGATGGCGCCGACGAGCGGACGGTGGTGGACCTGTGCGAGGCGTTGCTGGCGTGGGGCGCCTGGCGCGGCGCGACGCGCGGCTACCTGCGGGTCCCCGACACCGGCGCGACGACGCTCGCCGCGGCGCTGGGATTCCGGCTGCACCACCGCCGCCGCTACGTCCCGGTGCGCCCCGGCGGCTGGGATAGCGTCTAGCCATGCCCGACGGAACGACTGACGGCGGCGACCCGTCGCGCCTGCGGCTGGCCACCTGGAACGTCAACTCGATTCGCTCCCGGCTGCCCCGCGTCATCGACTGGCTGGCCCGCGCCGAGGTCGACGTGCTGGCGATGCAGGAGACCAAATGCTCCGACAGCCAGTTCCCCGCCCTGCCGTTCTTCGAACTCGGCTACGAGGTGGCCCACGTCGGTTTCAATCAGTGGAACGGCGTGGCGATCGCGTCGCGCGTCGGCCTCGACGATGTGCAGATCGGATTCGACGGCCAGCCCAGCTGGAGCAGCAAGCCCGAAGTCGCCGCCGCCGCGGAGGCCCGCGCCCTGGCCGCCACGTGCGGTGGTGTCCGGATGTGGAGCCTTTACGTTCCCAACGGCCGCGCCCTGGGCGACCCACACTACACGTATAAGCTCGAATGGCTTGCGGCACTGCGTGATTCGGCGCACGGCTGGTTAAGCGACGATCCCAACGCCGCGATCGCACTGGCCGGCGACTGGAACATCGCCCCGCAAGACGACGACGTCTGGAGCATGGAGTTCTTTGCCGGCGCCACGCATGTCTCGGAGCCGGAGCGCCGCGCGTTCCAGGCCATCGTCGAGGCGCAATTCGCCGACGTGGTGCGCCCTTTCGCGCCAGGTCCCGGGGTCTACACCTATTGGGACTACACCCGGCTGCGGTTCCCGAAGCGACAGGGCATGCGCATCGATTTCATCCTGGGCTCACCGGCTTTGGCGAGCCGGGTGACCGACGCGCAGATCGTCCGCGAAGAACGCAAGGGCAAGGCGGCCAGCGATCACGCTCCCGTGCTCATCGATGTGAGGCGCGACTAGCCACGCCCATCACGCCACGGCGCCACATTAAGCTCGGGCAAATTCGGTGCGGCTTCTCGTTGTCTGCGCGATGGCTTGGTGGCAGGCTTTAAAAATCAGTAGCAAGAGCAGGGAGTCATCATGAGTGTCATCGGCGGAGCAGTCCGAGGCGTGAGTCAGGCGGTGAACCGCGCGGCGACCGCGACGACCGCGGCCGCCGGTGCCGTGGGTGGCGCGGCGGTCAACGGAGTCATCGGCGGCGTCACCGGCGCCGCGGAGGGCGTCAAGCGCGGGATGAACAGCGGTAGCCACTCGGCGCCCGCGGCCGCGCTGGCCTTCGGCGCGCTGGGCGTCGCCGGATTGGTGGAGTGGCCGCTGCTGCTGGCGGTCGGCGGCAGCGTCCTGCTGTTGCAGAAGCTGAGCCGCAAGGAGGAGGCCGAGCCCCGCGCGGTCAAGGCGAACCTCAAAGCGGTGCCGGCGGAGTCGGCGCCGCGGAAGTCGACGCCGGCGAAAGCCCCCAGCAAGTCGACGGCCAAGAAAACGGCCGGACGCCGGGCGGGCTCCACGGGGCTGCGCAGCACCAATTAGGCGAACCGGCTATTGATCAGCCGATCGCTTCGATCTACACCGCCGAAGCCGCGTGCGGCAACGGCCAGCGCACCACGCGACGATCTTTGGCGTGCGCGGACGGGTTCGGGCAGATCGGCCCCCGAACCACCCGGGGGCGTGCGTTCGCGCCGCGACGAGGCGCCCGATCGCTGTGCCGAATCTCGACAACCCCCACGCGCCACAAGAGCGCATAGAGTTCGACTAGCGGCACCTTCAGCACCGAAGCAACCGACGAAACTAGCGGATCGCCCCCGGTGTCGGTCATCGTCGACATAAGTCCGACGGTGGACGCGCGACCCAGCGAGACGGGAAACCCTTCGTTACCGAAAGGCAAATGATGGCGGAAAAGAAGTCGCGGCGCGGCACGACCCAGCGCGAGGCGGTGGAGAAGGTCCGCGAGGGCGAGACATTTGTGGTTAACCTGCCGGCGGTCGGTCAGGTGGAAATCCCCAGGCCAGAGCAGCTGGCCTACTTCGGCGGCCTGGCGGCCCTGGCGGCTCTCGAACTCATCGACTGGCCGGTGGCCCTGGTCATCGCCGCCGGGCACTTCCTGGCAAGCAACCACCACAACAAGGTGCTCGAGGAGCTCGGCGAGGCGATGCAGGACGCCTAGCCGGTCAGTTCGCCGCCGGACTCCCCGCGACCGCGTGCTCGAAGCGCAGGCTGACCCGAGTGCCGGCCGGGGTACGCAGCGTTTCCACGTCGTCGGCCAATGCGCTCATCAGCCTGAGCCCGCGTCCGCGGCGGCGGCTGCGCAGGCTGGCCGACGAATCGCCGACCCACTGGCCGGTGTCGCTGACGGTGATCACGATGGCGTCCAAATGCAGGAAGGCCTCGATGGATACCGTCTGGCGTGGCTCGTTGCGGCTGCCGTGTTCGATCGCATTGGTGACGGCTTCACCGGTCGCCAACAGGATGTCCGTTTCCCGGCACGGCGCGACGACGATGGTGTTCAGCCAGTCCCGCAGCTGTTCGCGCGCGACGGGAATCTGCGCGGGTGCCGCCGGCACCACGGTGGCGAAGCTGCCCGCGGCTAGGTGGCTGGGCCGTAGCGCGAGCACCACGACGTCGTCGCGGTAGCCGGACGGCGGGGCCATCCGGGCCAGCAACTCCGCGCAGATCTGCTCCACCGGCAGCCCGGCGCACTGCGCCGCGACCGCCCGCAGGCGATCGAATCCGTCGTCGAGCGACTCGCCGGACCGTTCGATGAGTCCGTCGGTGTAGAGCAGGATCAGCCCGCCGGCCGGCAGCTCGGCCGTCGCGGTGTCGCCGGGCGGTTCGCCCGCCGTGTGGTGCGCGCCGTTTCCCATCACCGACACCGGGGCGCGCCGCCCGGACTCCAGATAGACCGCCCGCCCGTCGGGCAGCACCAGCAGCGGGTACGGGTGCCCGGCGCAGCTGTAGCTGACGGTGGCGACGCCGTCGCGGGCTTCGGTGTCGATCTGCGCGTACGCCACCGTCGCGCAGCGCGCGCCGTCGACGCTGGCGGCGTATCGGTCCAGTGCGCCCAGCACCGCGTCCGGCTCGCCCGCGGTGAGCGCGGAGGCGGCGACCGCGGCGCGCAGCCTGCTCATCACGATCGCCGCGGCCAGGCCGTGGCCGACCACGTCGCCGACCGATATCGCGATCCGGCCGGGGTGGTCCAGCGGGGTGACCGAGTACCAGTCGCCGCCCACCCGCATCGCCTCCCCCGCCGGCTGGTAGACGGCCGACACGACCGCGGCGGTCGAGCCGCGATCCAGGTCGAGCAGGTGCTCCTGAAAGTCGATCGCGATTTCGTGTTCGCGGGCCATCAGCCGTACCCGCTCCAGGGCTGCCGACGTCAGCTCGGCCATCCGGGCGAAGGCGTCGAGTTCTGCGGCGTCGAAGTGGCGCGGCGCCGGCCACAACAGCGCCAGCACACCCACGATGCGGCCGGAGCCGTCCCGCAGCGGGTGAGCCACGCAGGCCCGGATGCTCGCCGCGCTGTCCTGCACGGCGTGCTCGTAGCGCGGCGGCAGCTCGAACGTGTCGGCGACGATCATCGACTCACCGGTGCGCGCGACATCGGCACCGATCAGCGGGGCTTCGAGTGCGACGACGTGGTAGCGGTCGCGGAACTCCGCGGGCAGATCGCCGGCGTATTCGAACCGCAGGTAGTGCTCGCCGTCGATGACTCCGATCGCGACCGCACCGGCGTCTCCCGAGCCGAAGGAGGAGCCCAGCAGGGCGTCCATGATTTCGCCGACCGAGCCGGCGCCCTGCAGCGCCGAGTCGAGCTGCACCAGGTCGGAGGCCAGGCGCGACTGCGCCTCGCGGCGCTGCCGGTCCCGCTCCCGGTCGACCGCGGCCAACCTCGACGCCAACCGATCGATCAGCTCTTGGGACCGGAACGGCTTGGGCAGGTAGTCGTCGGCCCCGCCGGCGTAGCCCTCGTCGACGGCGTCCGCGCCGGCCCGGGCGGACAGCATCACGATCGGCGTCGCCGCCAATTCCGGGTCGGCGCGCACGGCGGCGACGAATCCGAAGCCGTCGAGCCCGGGCATCATCACGTCGGTGACGATCGCGTCGGGGCGCAGCTTCCGCGTCGCGGCCAGCGCCGCCTCGCCGTCGCCAACCAGAACCGTCTCCCATCGCGCCGACAGCACCCGGTCCAGGTGTGCCCGCATGTCGGCGTTGTCGTCGGCGATCAGCACCAGCTGGCGGGTCGTGCCGGGCGCGGCGGCAACCGGTTCGGCGGCCGTCATCACCCACTGACTGGCCTCGGCGACATACGGATTGGTCTCATCCAGCCCGGCGCGCGACGGCTCGACGACCGCGCCCGAGACCGATCGCGGCACCCGGATGGTGACGGTCGTCCCGCGGTCCAATTCGCTGTCGATCGCCACCGTGCCGCGCTGCAGTTCGACCAGCCCCCGGACCAAAGACAGCCCGATCCCGGTGCCTTCGACGCTACGGCCACGAACGTTGTCGGCCCGGTAGAAGCGCTCGAACAGCAGCTTCTGGTCCTCGGCGCCGATTCCGACCCCGGTGTCGCGCACGGCGATTACGCACTCCCCGGACTCGGCTCGCACCCGCACCGAGATCGTGCCCCGCAGTGTGTATTTGACCGCATTGGACAGCAGATTGAGGACGATGGTCTCCCACATGCCGGGATCGACATCGGCCAGGGCCGGCGCGCAGTCCAGCTCCAGCTCGAGCCCCGCCCGGTGGCACAGCTCGGCGAACGACGACGCGATCTGCGCGGTGAGCGCGCCGACGTCGGTGCGCATCAGGTTCGCGTTGGCCCGGCCGGCCTCGATGCGGGAGAAGTCGAGCAGCGAGTCCACCAGGCGCTGCAGACGGCGCGCGTTGCGTCCCGCGGTGGTAAGCCGCTCCGCGAGAACGCTTTCCGGCGCCGCGTCGGACAGTGCGTCGTCCAGCGGTCCGAGCAGCAGGGTCAGCGGGGTGCGGAACTCGTGGCTGACGTTGGTCAAGAACGCGGTCTTCGCCCGGTCCAGTTCGGCCAGCGCATCGGCGCGATGCCGTTGCTGCTCGTAGGAGACGATCGACGCGAACGTCGACGTCAACTGGTCGGCCAGCAGCTGGCAGAAACCCTGAAACTGCGTGTCCAGGGGGCGCCGCGGGCTGGCGCCGATCACCAGCGCTCCCGTGGTCGAGGCCTCCCCGAGCGGCAGCACCAGAGCCTCCTGCGGACAGTCGGCACCCAGGACGTCGTCGATGCCGGGGATCGCGGCCGCTACGTCGTCGATGACCTTGACCTCGGCACGGGAACGCGCCGCATCCCACTCGGTCAGCTGCGCCAATTCGCCCGGCAGCAGCGCCCGCACCGACGGCGTCGCGCCGCGCAGCGTGATGTCGCCCGTCCCAACGTCGGCGTAGACGGCGATGAACGACAGGTCGGCGGGCTGCGATGCGCATACCCCGACCGCGACACCGACCGCGTCGTCGAGGCTGCGGCTCCCGACTATCGCGGAGGCGACCGTGTTGAGCAGGTGCAGGCGGCGCTCGCTCAGCACCCGATCGGTGGTCTCGTAGGAGGGACAGAAGATGCCGAAAGGCTTGCCGTCGGCGCCCATCAGCGGGCTGTAGGTGAAGGTGAAGAACCGCTCGACGCGCCGCCCGGCGGTCACCATCGGCAACATCAGGTCTCGCGACCAGGTCGCCTCGCCGGTCGCGATGACGCCGGCCAGCATCGGGCCGATCGAATCCCAGATGTCCCACCACACGACGCGCCCGGGCTGGGCAAACGAGTCGGGCTTGTCGCCGAGGATCTCGATGTAGGCGTCGTTGTACACCACGAACAGGTCCGCGGTGTCCAGCCACAGCACCAGCGGGAACCGCGAGGCCAACGTCGTGGCGACGGCCGCCCGCATCTCGCCCGGCCAGTCCCGCGGCGGTCCCAGGGGGTGAGCGTCCCAGTCGAATTCGGCGAACCGCCGGCCCATCTCGCCGCCCAGGGAAACAGCAGCGGCCAGGTCGGCCGGCAGTCGCGAGTCCATCACTGGCGTCTTCGTTGCAATGCAGCCGACAGCGTCGGATAGATCTCGAAGATCCGATCGAGCTCGGTGACCTGGATCGGCCGCAGCACCTGGTCGTGGTCGGCGACCAGTCGGACCGCGGTCCCGCCGGCTGTCGCATCCTCGTGACAGTCGAGCACCGCGTTCAACGCCGCGCTTCCGAAGAAATCAACCGCCAGCAAGTCGATCACCACCGGGCGCACCGGCTGCGTCGAGGCCAGCCCGAGCGCGGTGGTCAGGTGAGCGGCCAGCTCACCGACGGTACTGGAGTCGACATCGCCTTTGACGCTCACGATCACTACGTCGTCGTGGGCCTCGTGTTCGACCGCCAACAACTTCATGCCTTTCGCCGCAGCCTACGTTGGGATCTGCAGCCGCTAAGCCCGATGACGCGGCGGGGATGCGCGGTCGCGCATCGCAGATACCCGAGACTAACCCGTACCCGAACTGCTCGTTTATCGATTCGCTGGTTACCCGGTGTGCTCGGGCGGAATCCTCTCGTGCACGGTCAGCAGCAAATGGTCGAACTGACTCTGCAGGGCGGCAGCCGGCGACGGCAGGGTGGCCACTTCGGTGAGCAGCTGCTTGGCCAGCGCACGCAATTTCACGTTGGTCTCCTGCGACCGCCACTGCAGCACGCGAAACGCCTGCTCGGCGCTGACCCGGTACACGTACATCAGCACGCCCTTGGCCTGTTCGATGGCCGCGCGGCTCTCGAACAGGTCCGGCAGCGCCTCGTCGAGCACCTCTCGGCGGGTCTCGTCGAACGTGTTGGTGAGGTCGATGTAGTAACCCTCGGTGCCCAGCACGGCGCCCGACTCGTCCAGCATGCGGTCGGCGACGACTATCGCGTCGTGCACCGCGCCCGCGGTGTCGATGAACCGGTGCCGGCTCGAGAACGACTCCTCGGACTGCAGGGCGTGGTCGAGCAGCTCCTGCACATGCGCGCGGTCGTCGGGATGCTTGTGCGACATCAGCAGTTTGGTCGTCGGCACGACCTCCCCTGGCTCGTAGCCGTGCATCCTGGCGACCTCGTCGGACCATTCCCAGCGTTGCCCCACGAACCAGAAGCGGAACGCGCCGATGTTCAGATATCCGGGGGCCGGCTCGATCGGCTCGGAGAATCGCACGCCGCCCCCATCGGATGACGATTCCCCTGTCCGCCTGCGCTCTTGCACGTTTGCATTTTTCCACTACGGGAATGCCCTCGGCTACTGCCCCGGCGGAAAAGGCTGTCAACCATGTCCCTTGGTCCGGGGTGGGGGTAACGTCGCGTGCGGACCCATCCATATGACGCGGGAGCGCACGCCGAGTGCGCTGAGAGGACGGCTCGGGGCCGTCGACCGTACGAACCTGACCGGGTAATGCCGGCGTAGGGAGATGAAAAATGACTGATGTCCTTTCCGGAACTGTCGACGCGTCGGTGACCACCGGCCCGATCTGGGGCAGCAGTAAGGCCTACCGCGAGATCGAGGGTCCGGACGGCGTGACCCTGCGGGTGCCGCTGCGGCGCGTGCACCTGTCCACCGGTGACGACTTCGACCTGTACGACACCTCGGGGCCCTACACCGATCCGGACGCGACGATCGATCTGAGTGCCGGGCTGCCGGCGCGGCCCGGCGTGGTCCGCGATCGCGGCACCCAGCTGCAGCGCGCCCGCGCCGGCGAGATCACCGCCCAGATGGCCTTCATCGCCGCCCGCGAGGGCATGCCCGCCGAGCTGGTGCGCGACGAGGTCGCGCGGGGCCGCGCGGTGATCCCGGCCAACCACAACCACCCCGAGATCGAGCCGATGATCATCGGCAAGGCATTTGCGACCAAGGTGAACGCAAACATCGGCAATTCGGCGGTGACGTCCTCGATCGCCGAGGAGGTCGACAAGATGGTGTGGGCCACCCGGTGGGGCGCCGACACCATCATGGACCTGTCCACCGGCAAGAACATCCACGAAACCCGCGAGTGGATCCTGCGCAACTCGCCGGTGCCGGTCGGCACCGTGCCGATCTATCAGGCGCTGGAAAAGACCAAGGGCGACCCGACCGAGCTCACCTGGGAGCTCTACCGCGACACCGTGATCGAGCAGTGCGAGCAGGGCGTGGACTACATGACCGTGCACGCCGGCGTGCTGCTGCGCTATGTGCCGCTGACCGCCAAGCGGGTCACCGGCATCGTGTCCCGCGGCGGCTCGATCATGGCGGCCTGGTGCCTGGCGCATCACCGGGAGTCGTTCCTCTACACCAACTTCGACGAGCTTTGCGAGATCTTCGCCCGCTACGACGTCACCTTCTCCCTCGGCGACGGGCTGCGGCCGGGCTCGATCGCGGATGCCAACGACGCCGCGCAATTCGCCGAGCTACGCACCCTGGGCGAACTCACCAAGATCGCGAAATCCCATGGCGTGCAGGTGATGATCGAAGGGCCGGGACACGTCCCGATGCACAAGATCGTCGAGAACGTGCGGCTCGAAGAGGAGTGGTGCGAGGAGGCCCCGTTCTACACGCTGGGCCCGCTGGCCACCGACATCGCACCGGCCTACGACCACATCACGTCGGCGATCGGCGCGGCCATCATCGCCCAGGCCGGCACCGCGATGCTCTGCTACGTGACCCCCAAGGAACACCTGGGGCTGCCGGACCGCAAGGACGTCAAGGACGGGGTGATCGCCTACAAGATCGCCGCGCACGCAGGCGATCTGGCCAAGGGGCACCCGCACGCGCAGGAGCGGGACAACGCGCTGTCGACGGCGCGGTTCGAGTTCCGGTGGAACGACCAGTTCGCGCTGTCGCTCGACCCGGACACCGCGCGCGAGTACCACGACGAGACGCTGCCGGCCGAACCCGCCAAGACCGCGCACTTCTGCTCGATGTGCGGCCCGAAGTTCTGCTCGATGCGTATCACCCAGGATGTCCGCGACTACGCCGCCAAACACGGCCTGGACAGCGAGGAAGCGATTGAGGCGGCCATGTCCGAGGGCATGGCGGAGAAGTCGCGCGAATTCGCCGAGCACGGCAACCGGGTGTATCTACCGCTGGCCCAGTGACATTCCTGCCGCTGCCTGCGCCGGGCACGACGCCGCGGCGTGTGCTGTCCATTGCCGGATCCGACTCCGGGGGCGGCGCGGGCATCGAAGCCGACATGCGCACGATGGCGCTGCTGGGCGTGCACGCATGCGTCGCGATCACCGCGGTGACCGTGCAGAACACGTTGGGCGTGCAGGGTTTTCACGAAGTGCCCGGTGATGTCGTCGCCGGCCAGATCGAAGCCGTGGTCGGCGACATCGGCATCCAGTCCGCCAAGACCGGGATGCTGGCGTCGCCGCGCATCATCGACACCGTGGCCACCACCTGGCGCCGGCTCGGGCTGACGGTTCCGCTCGTCGTCGACCCGGTGGCCGCATCCATGCACGGCGATGCGCTGATGGCGCCGGCCGCCCTGGATTCGCTTCGCGACCAGCTGTTTCCGTTGGCGACGCTGGTGACACCGAACCTGGACGAGGTGCGGCTGCTGGTCGACATCGATGTGGTGGACCCGGCGACGCAGCGGGCGGCCGCCAAGGCGCTGCATGCGCTGGGCCCGCAGTGGGTTCTGGTCAAGGGCGGTCACCTGCGGTCATCGGATCGCAGCTGCGATCTGCTCTACGACGGCGCCGATTTCCACGAGTTCGACGCCGAGCGGATCGCGACCGGCAACGACCACGGCGGTGGCGACACGCTCGCCAGCGCCGTGGCGTGTGCGCTGGCGCACGGCTTCACCGTGCCCGATGCCGTCGAGTTCGGCAAGCGATGGGTCACCGAATGTCTGCGTGCCGCGTACCCGCTGGGCCACGGCCACGGCCCCGTCTCCCCACTGTTCCGGCTGTCGGCGGGCGCATGAACCTCGATCAGATCGCGGGCATCGCGCACCAACCCGACGGCGCACCCAAAGGCGTGGTGGTCTTGACCCACGGCGCCGGGGGCAACCGGGATTCCGGTCTGCTGCAAGAGCTTTGCGACGAATGGGCACAGCGCGGCTGGCTTGCGGTGCGCTACAACCTGCCCTACCGCCGTCGCCGCCCCGCCGGCCCGCCCTCCGGTTCGGCCGCCACCGACCGGGCGGGCATCGTCGAGGCCATCACGTTGTGTCGCGGCCTGGCCGACGGTCCGCTGGTCGCCGGTGGACATTCCTATGGCGGGCGGCAGACGTCCATGGTGGTTGCGGCCGGGGAGGCGGCGGTGGACGTGCTGACGCTGTTCTCCTATCCGGTGCACCCCCCGGGCAAACCCGAACGCGCCCGCACCGAGCACCTGCCCGACATCACGGTGCCGACGGTGTTCACGCACGGCACCTCGGATCCGTTCGGCACGCCCGACGAACTGCGTGCGGCCGCCGCGTTGATCACCGGAACGACCGCCGTCGTCGAGATCGCCAGCGCCCGCCACGATCTGCGATCCAAGACGCTGAACGTGCCGGCGTTGGCTGTCGATGCGGCCCTACAGCTCCTCGGACGCGATTAGACAGTTAGAACTGGACAGTTTCGGCTGTCTAATTTAGGCTGGTGTCGTGGATGGTGTCAGCGACTCCGCCGTAGCGGCGGCACGCGATATCCGGGTGGTGTTCAGCCGGCTACGGCGCCGGCTGAAGGACATCGCGGTCGACGGTCTGACACCGTCGCAGACGGCGGTGCTCACCCGGCTGTGGAAAGACGGCCCGTCGTCGGCCAGCGCTTTGGCCGGCGCGGAAAAGGTCCGCCCCCAGTCGATGGCCACCATCTTGGCCGCCCTGGGCCAACGTGGGCTCGTCGCGCGCGCACCGGACCCGAATGACGGTCGACGCCAAGTGGTCTCGCTGACCCCGGCGGGCAAGAGGCGGGCCGAAAGCGACCGCCGTGCGCGCGAGGAATGGCTGGCCCGCACCATCCAGGAGCGCTACACCGAGCCCGAGCGGCGCATCATCGTCGATGCGCTGTCCCTGCTCGAGCGCTTGACCGAACAATGAAAGTACAGGTGCCACAATGGAAGTAGGACTGCACTTCATCGACTTTCTACCCGGAGACCCCGCCACGCTGGGCCCGACGCTGGCCGACGCGGCCAAGGCCGCCGAGCAGGGCGGCGCCACGCTGTTCACCCTTGCCGACCACCTTTTCCAGATGGAACAGCTTGCGCCCGCGGAGAATCCGTTCCTCGAGGGCTACACATCGCTGGGCTTCCTGGCCGCGCAGACGACCACGATCGATCTGGCCCTGCTGGTCACCGGCGTCACCTATCGCTATCCCGGTTTGTTGGCCAAGGCGGTCACCACCCTGGACGTGCTGTCGCAGGGCCGGTCGATGTTGGGTTTGGGTGCGGCCTGGTACGAACGCGAGCACACCGCCCTTGGCATTCCGTATCCGCCGCTGAGCACCCGCTTCGAAATGCTGGAAGAGACGCTGCAGATCTGTCGGCAGATGTGGAGTGCGGACGACGGGCCCTACACCGGCGCGCATTACCGGCTGAACGAGACGATCTGTGAGCCGCAACCGATTCGGCGGCCCCCGATCCTGATCGGCGGCGACGGTGAGAAGAAGACGCTGCGCCTGGTCGCGCAGTACGCCGACATCTGGAACAGCATGTCGAACGACGTCGGGGAGCTCGAGCACAAGATCGAGGTGCTGAACCGGCACTGCGAGGCGGTGGGCAGGGACCCGGGTGAGGTCCGCAAGACGTCCGGCGGCCTGGCCGGCGCCGACCCGTTCGACGACACCGACGAATTCTTGAAGACCGTCGAACGCTACGCCGCGCTGGGTGTCGACATGATCAATATCGGCCCGATGCCTGGCAATCCGGATCCGGTCGGCTTCGTCCGCCGCCTGGGCGACGAGATCATTCCGCGGCTCGCCGAAATAGGCTGATGCCGTATGCGTTTCGTTATCCGGGATAGCGGGAGTAACAGGCGTCCGCGTTCCCGGTCACGCCACCGCGGAACGCCGCGATCCGGGTGAAGCCGGCCGGCACGCTGGTGCCGTCCGCGTCACTGGCCACCAGATGGTTGGTGAGCAGGCCGGCGACCGCCTCGTCGAGATCACCTGCGGTCAAGAGCAATTGGTTGTGCGAGGGCAGGTCGATCGGCTCGGCCATCTTGCGATGCGCCGCCCCGGTCAGGCATGCGGTCCGCAGCGCGGTCCACGGGCTCTGCATCGGCAGGCCGTGCTCGTGCTGCACCGCCAGTGCATATCTCGACATCACGACGGACAGCGCGGTGTCGTCGCCTTGCGGCAGGGTCTGTTGCTTTTCGTCGGCGACCGTGCCCATGGCGGCGAGCCCGGGCAGGTCGATCACGATGGTGTTGGTGGCCGGACAGTAGGACGCCGGCGGGGTGGCCTTGGCGTCCGGGCAATCGGCGGGTTGGTAGGACAGGGCCGGCGGGCTGGTCGGGGCGAAGATCTTTCCGAGCAGCTCCATCAGATTCGACATGGTGTCCTGGTTGATCGTCACCTCACCGGTCTCCGTTGACCCGGAGTTGTCGACCCGCAAGGCATTTGGCAGATCGCCGCGGCGCTGCTCGATTTCGTGGCGGTTGATCGCCGCACAGGCCGAGGCGCCGTTCAGGAAACCCATCTGGAACGCGCTGATGCGGTCCAGGGCCGACCCGTGCGCGTCGTCGTTTTCGGTCTCGCTGTCCATCACCGGGTCTCGGGTGGTGATGATCCCCGCCAGCACGTGGTCGAGCCCGTCGGCGGTGCTCAGCGTGAAGCGCGGCGACTTGCCGTCGGCGACCCAGTACAGATAGACGCCCGCGAAGCAGTCGGCCTGCTGCTCGCGGACGATGGTCGCGTCCCGTCGGGTCACCAGCTTCGCCATCTGCTGCAGCGCGTGCCCGAATTCGTGTGCCAGCACACCGGTGACGGACATGTCACCGAAGTACTTCTGCGCGATCGGCATGAATACCCCGCGGTCCCAGGCGATCAGGTTGCACTTGCCGGTGTAGAAGGCGTTGACGAGCTTGTAGGTCTCGTTGTGGCACACGATCGGGCTGCGCGGATCGCTGGAGTCGTAGGACACCACCTTGCTGACCGGAACGAACTTGCCCGTCAGCGATTGGTCGTACACCGACTGCCAGTAGTCCTCGATGTCGTTGATCGACAACAGCGCCAGGTTGTCGATCGGCCCGTTGTCGGTGTTGAGCACCTTGCCGGTGCGACGGGGCGCGTTCGAACGGATTCCGCTGGGCCCGTTGGTCGCGGGCAGTCCCCCGACCAGAAACGGGTCGTTGAGCATCGACAGCGCGCGCCCGTCGACGAACGTCGTGCAACCGGCCACCACGAGTACTGCCGCTGCCCACACGATTGCCGACCTGAGCGCAGCGCTATTCATGACCAACCTCATCCCGACCGGCTACAGGGCAGCATCAAGGGAACTCAGTCTAGAGGCAATGACCCTACCGGGCAGCAGGAATCGAGGGACCCAGCAAACATGCACCGTGCGGCAAGGTACTAGAAAGGCGGTGGATCGCCGTCACCTTCGGCCGGCGGACCTGTTTCGCCCACGTGGACGGCTAACCGAGTTCGGCGATTGTGCCGCCGTTCGGCGGCGACGCGGTGAGCCCGGTTTTGGGCGCGGGTGTGCGTGCGCCGGGGCATCATCGCGGTGCGGTCGGCGCAGTAATCCAAGGGTCGCGCCGCGGTCACCCGGACGTCGCCAGTGGGGGCGCACAGCTGGGGAAACAGCAGTGCGCTGCCCGGGGTGGTGACGTACGTCCGCTGGTCGGGCAGCGTCCAGATGATCGTGCCGTCAGGTAGCTGCCGGTCGCGCCAGCCCCAGAACGTCTTCATCAAATGATGCAGGCGGCATAGCGCCTTGAGGTTCGAGGCGTGCGTCGGGCCGCCGTCGGCGTAGGGGATCGTATGGTCGAGATCGCAGTCGGTGGCCGGACGGTCACAGCCGGGGGCTCGACAGGTCAGATCCCGGCAGCGCACGAAGTCAGCCAGTTTGGCCGACGGGGTGTAGCGGTCCTCGGCGCCGGCCGGGGGCCGCAGTGGCACCAGCCGCGCCGAGGTGGCCAACTCGGCGACCACCTTAGCCGGAATGAGGCCCTCGATGCCGGGCGACACCGCCGGCGTCGACGCCTTGCCCTCCACGGTGGCCTGCTCAGCGATCACGTGGATCACCACGTTGCCCCTGGGCGCCGGCGCCGCCGCGGCGCACTCGGCACGCCCGCAGCCGCACACCAGCCGCTCGCCCCCGGCGGCCAACGCCCCCAACGCATCCGCGCGCCGCTGTGTGACGGTGCGCGGATCGGC
>NZ_MBEI01000048.1 GCF_001953985.1 Mycobacterium colombiense | reverse complement strand
ACGGCCACCTCGATTGATGGGGTGTTCGCGTCCGGGGACCTGGTGGATCGCACCTACCGCCAAGCTATTACCGCCGCGGGCAGCGGCTGCTCTGCCGCCATCGACGCCGAACGCTGGCTCGCCGACAACGAAGAAACCGACGTGGACGCGTCCGTGACGCCGGCGATCGGCCGAGAGCCGTTGCGTAGCTGAGTCTTTCAGGCGACGTCGGCGACCAGAACCCCCATCCGGCGCAGCCCCACCCGCGCGACGAACGGCAGTCCGTCGCCGTCGGCGCCGGTGGGCAGCACCCGCAGGTTGGTGATGTGCACGTCGCGACTGCGAAACTGCAGATCGCCCTCGCCGGCGGCCAGCAGGTTCTTCACCCAGTCGGTCTTCCCGTGGCCCAACAGGATTGCGACGACGTTGCCCTTGCGATAGGCGTTCACCACCGTCCGGTACGGCTTGCCCGATTTGCGGCCGCGATGGTTGACCACGACGAACGTCGGCAGAAAGCGGGCCACCCGCCGCATGACCGGGTTCATGTACTTCATCTGCAACCGGTCGATCCAGGTGGGAAACAGCATCGGCAGGCCGGGGGCGCTGTTGGGGTGATCCTTGGGGGACATGCGAACTCCTGAGCTTTAGACGGGAAGTTTGGCGGAAGTCGTTCTGCGGCCACCGAGTTGGGCTGGCAGCCGGGTGTAGCCGTGCAGGTTGATCAGCCCGCGCCGCTGCGGGGGAGCGGTGAGACGCAGGTCGGGGAAGCTTTCGAAGAGGGCGCGCAACGCGGTGGCGCCCTCGATGCGGGCCAGGGCGGCACCCAGGCAGGCGTGGATGCCGGACGCGAACGCCAGATGGTCGCGCACGTTGGGCCGGGTGATGTCGAATCTTGTTGGGTCCGTGAAGATCTTCGGATCGCGGTTGGCGCCACCGAGGAAGAGTCCGACCATGTCGCCGGCCGCGATGTGGGCTCCACCGATCTCGACGTCGCAACTCGGGGTGCGCGCGGTCATCTGAACGGGGCTGGCGAGCCGCAGGATCTCCTCGACGGCGCCCGGCCACAGGTCCGGATTGTCGTGTAGCAGCGCCAATTGGTCGGGGTGCTGCAGCAGCAGGACGATGCCGTTGCCGATCAGGTTCACCGTCGTTTCGAAACCGGCGCCGATGATGAGCGCGGCGTTGGCGGTGAGCTCACGGTCGGTCAGGGAGCCGTCGGCGGCCATGCGGCCGAACGGATTGTCACTGCGCGCGTCGGCGCGCAGCTTGTGGAAGTGCTCCAGCAGGTAGTCGTCGACGCCGCGCAGGCCGTCGATGGCGTCGCGGTAGGTCTTCCAGTCGATCCCGATGTCGAGCAGCGGGGAGCCACTGCGGCCCCACCCCAGCATGCGGGCGTAGGAATCGGGCGGCAGGCCAAGGATTTCGGCGATGATGGCGACCGGCAGTTGCGTCGCAAAGTCGGCGATCAAATCGGGCTGCGGTGTGGCGGCGATGCGGTCGATCAGATCCATGGTCACCTCGACGACGCGGGTGTCCAGGGAGTCGATTGCGCGCGGGGTGAAGCTTTGGGCGACCAGTTGCCGGTAGCGGGTGTGATCGGGCGGATTCACGATCACCATGGCGGGCGGCTCCACCGGATTGGCCACGCCCGGGTCGGTTTTCGCGATGAGCTTCTTCAGTGGCCCGGGTAGCTCCATCTCCGTGGGAGCGGTGATGCCAAAGCGCTTGTCCCGCAGGATTTGTCGGCATACCGCATGGTCGACGCTGGCCCACACGTACGGGGATCGCACCACCGGTCCGCGCGCCCTGATCTGTTCCATGAGCGCGTAGCGGTCGTCGCCCGAGGTGGCGGTGCGGAGTAGGCGGGCTAATGGGTCGCCGCGGCGAGCCTGGACGGCGAAGTACGCCCGCGGTACGCCGTGCATGGCCGCCCACCGGGCCCTGAGTCCGACTCGCATAACGATCCCTCCCAGAGATGCAACATGCGATACAATGAGACTCTCAATGTCTCACGCGCTTCGATCGCTACGATACGACGGCCCCGACGAACCGGCAAGGAGGGATCGATGACAACGACGCGAACGGCGGAGTTCGTCCGTCGGCTCACCGAACCCGATCCCGTTGTCCTCGCCCAGGTTGTCAGCCCCGACGAGATCACCGCCCGCATCCTGGCCGCCACCATCGAGCAGGCCGAACTCGTCGGCATGCGCCGGATCACCATGGAAGACGTCGCGCGGCGCAGCGGCGTCGGGCGGGCCACCCTGTACCGGCGATTCCCGACCAAGGCGGCGCTCGTCGACGCCGTCGTGCTCGCCGAAGCGCGCCGCTTCCTCGAGGGCGACGCGCAGGCCTGGGCGCATGGCGAGACGCTCGAAGACCGGATGGTCTACAGCACGGTGTTCTCGGTGACGTTCATGCGCGAACATGCCCTGCTCAAGAAGTTGCTGCGCACCGAGCCCGAGACGATCCTGCCCAGCCTGACCATCGACGCGGGCGCTATCCTCGACTACGCCACCGAACACGCCATGGGGCTGCTGCGCACCGAACTCTACGGGACGTCGAAAACCACTGCGGCTCAGGAGCGTCACCTGCGCACGGTCGCCGAGTTGCACACCCGGCTGACGCTGTCGTTCATCGTGACCCCGCACACGGGCATCAATCTGGCCACCATCGACGACACCCGCGCCTACGTGCGCAACTACCTGATGCCGATGGTCACCGGGCCGATTTAGTCGCTTACGCGTCGCCCGCTGCGAACGCGACATCGGGGTTGAGGATGCCCGCCGGGTCGAAGCTTGCCTTGATGCGGCGCATCAGGTCGACTTTGACCGGGTCCTCGAGCTCCACGAAGTACGGGGCCTTGGCGCGGCCGAGGCCGTGCTCGCCGGAGATCGCGCCGCCCAATTCCATTGCCAGCGCGAAGATGTCGGTCAGCAGCTTCTTCCGGATCGCCGCGTCCGGGCAGAAGATGGCCAGGTGCACGTTGCCGTCACCCGCGTGCCCGCAGCCCGCCGCGGCGCCGCCGGCCGCCGCCGCCAGACCGCGCGCCCCGGACAGAAACTTCGGCATCGCGCCGCGCGGCACCACGGCGTCGATGAGGTCGTCGGCGTTGAGCGCCTTGAGCGTCCAGAACGCCTTCTCGCGCGCCTCGATGAGCTTGCGCGCCGAGCCGCCTTCGAGCACGTAGGCGTCCACCGCGCCCAGCTCGGCGAGCAGCTCGCCGGTCTTCTCGACGTCCTCGTCCAGCCGGTCGGTGGTCCGATTCTCAAGCGCCACAACCAGATAGGCCTGACAGCTGTCGCGGATGTTGTCGGGAAGGCCGAGCTCCAGGTTCTGGGTGTGCACCAGCGCGGCCATCGTCACGTTGTCGATGTACTCCAGGATGTAGGGCGCCAGGCCGCTGGCGAGGATCTTGGGCACCGCCTCCATGACCTGGTCGAAATCGGCGAACGGGGCGAGCACGGTGGCGCTGTGGTCGAGGCGCGGATGCAGCTTGACGGTCACCTCGGTGGCCAGGGCCAGGGTGCCCTCGGAACCGACGATGAGCTGGGTCAGGTCGTAACCGGTGGAGACCTTAGCGATCTTGCCGCCGGTGCGGATGAGCTCGCCGGTGGGCAGCGCGGCCTGCAGCCCGAGCACGTTGTGGCGGGCGATGCCGTACTTGACCGCGCGCATGCCGCCCGCGTTGGTGCCGACGTTGCCACCGACGCTCGAGGACAGCTCGCCCGGGTGGACCATGTAGCGCAGCCCGGTGCCGGCGGTCGCGTCGTCCAGTTCGGAGAGCGTCACGCCGGGTTGCACGACGGCGACCTGGTTGGTGACGTCGACCTCCAGCACGGCGTTCATGCGCTCGAAGGAGATCAGCAGCCCGTCCGCGCAGGGGATCGCCGCGCCCGACAAGCCGGTGCCCGAGCCGCGGGCCGTCACCGGCACCCGGCTTTCCGTGGCGAGCTCGAGCAGTTGTGCGACCTCGTCGGCGGTCGCGGGCTTGGCCAGGTAAGCCGGCTTCTGCGGCGGCTTGGTCAGCACCTCGTCGTGCGCGTAGTCGTCGGAAATGGCGTCGCCGGTAAGCAGGTTGTGCGCGCCGACGATTTCCGCGAACCGCGCCGTCATGTCGGTCATCGAAGGCCTCACCTGCTTACGTGCCGGACAATTACTCACTGTATTCGGGGCGGTGGCTCGGTCTGCCTGGACGGTGTCGTTGCCGCTAGGGTAGGGAAGGCGCGGTTTCGTGCAGGCCGATCCTGTTGGCCAGCCGGCCGGCGAACAATAGCGGCCATCAGCGGTGTCTCGGTGTAGCGACACGCGTGAGGCTGCCCACGTTATGTCGACGCCCGATTCGGGAACTCGCGGGCTGGACTGTCTTGAGAAAGGATTGCTGACGTGACCTCCTCGTCCCGCGGTTCGCGGCTCGGTACCCGGTTCGGGCCGTACGAGCTGCGATCACTGATCGGCACCGGGGCGATGGGCGAGGTCTACCGCGCGTACGACACGGTTAAGGACCGGATGGTCGCCCTCAAGCTACTACGTGGCGAGACGGCGGCGGACCCTGGCTTCCAGCAACGCCTTTGGCGCGAGTGCCGCAAGGTGACGCGACTGCAGGAACCACATGTGCTGCCGCTGCATGACTTCGGCGAGATCGACGGGGTGCCCTTCATCGACATGCACCTGGTCGACGACGGGGGCAGCCTCAAGGATCTGCTGCGCGAGCAGGGCGGCCTGGAGCCGTCGCGCGCCGCATCGATCACTGCGCAGGTGGCGCGCGCTTTAGATGCCGCGCACGCCGAGGGGCTGGTGCACCTCGACGTCAAGCCGGAGAACATCCTGCTCACCCACGACCACTTCACCTACCTCGCCGACTTCGGCATCGCCCAGGCCGCCGGCGACGAGAACATCTCGCGAACCTACATGGCGCCCGAGCGATTCACCACCGGGCGTGTTGGGCCGCAGACCGACGTCTACTCGCTGGCGTGCGTGCTGTACGAATGCCTCACCGGCCAGCCGCCGTTCGACAGCGAGGACGCGGGGGAGCTGAAGCGCGCGCACATGCTGGCGCCGGCGCCCCGGCCCAGCATCATGCGCCGCGGCGTCGGCCGGGAGTACGACGACATCATCACCCGGGGCATGGCCAAGCCGCGCGTTGCGCGATTCGCGTCCGCGGGTGAGCTCGCCCGCGCCGCCAGCGAGGCGGTGTTCGCGGCCTACGAGCCGGTGGGTGCCGCGGCCGGCCGAGGCGGTCCCCCTCGCAAGACGCGCCCGTTGCCGACCGTCTCGCTTGCGGAACTCGAGGAGCCCGCTGATGTTGGCCCCTCGTCGCCTGCTGCGCCCGAACGCTCGTGGCACTGGCCGGCGATCGGCCGCACCCCGCTCGTGGTGGCCGCTGTGGCAGCGGTGGTGTTGATCGCGGGGCTGCTGTTGTCGGTGAATCTGGTTGGCGGGACTCATCACAACGGTCCGACCTCACCGCCGCTTTCGACTGCGCAGGCGGCCGCGCCGCCGTCCTCGACGTCCTCGCCGCCGCCACTGACGCCGACGCTGTCGCGTCCGGTGAAGGGCGCCGACGGGTTGGGCTTCGTGGGCGAGACGGCCCGTTGCGACCCGGGCAACCCGCCGGCCTTGGTGGTGCGAACCGCGCAGTCACTGGCGGTGGTGTGTAAAAACCTCAGTGGCACTTACTATTACCGCGGCGAGCGGATCCGCGACGGCGCCCACCTCGAACTCTCCAATGCCGAGCAGGTCGAGGACGGATTCGACGTCACCAATCCGGTCGACGGCGTCGTCTACGAGGTGCGTCCGAACCGGCTGCGGATCATCAGCTATGGACACGTCGATTCCTCCGAACGCGTGCTGCAATACGCCACGGCGTCGTAATCACCACGCGGGCAGTTGATTTCGGCTCACCCGCGTGCGACGGGGTAGTTTGTCTTGGCCTCATACGTCACTTGAGTAACGGCTTTCCGACCATAACATGATTCTCAAACGCGCTAGCGGATGTGCTAGCGCGTTTGAAAGTCGTCTATCGATCCGGCGCCAGCGCGTCGCGGGCCGCCGCCGCGGGTCGCAGCATCCGCCCGCTCACGATCGCCGACAGCCATCCGGGCGCGAATCGTGTGCCCGTCACCATCATCCGGTCGCGCCAGCCGGGCACGACCACTGCGCGGCCGCGCTCGAGACCGCGCAACCCGGCGGCCACGACCGGTTCGGGTGCGGCGAGGTGCCGATAGACGGCGGTGTGCGAGACGTCGGACCCGAGCGCGTCGACGAAACCGGTGTGGGTGGGCCCGGGGCAGAGCGCGGTCACCGTGACGCCGGATCCGCGGGTCTCGGCCCACAAGGCCTGGCTCAGCGACAGCACGAACGCCTTCGATGCGCCGTAGGTGGCCTGATAGGTGCCGGGCTGAAAGGCGATGGTGGAGGCCACATTCAAGATGCCGCCGCGACCCCGGGCCAGCATGCCGGGCAGGACCGCGTGGGTCAGGCGCACCGGCGCGTCGACGTTGACCGCGACGAGTTCGCGTTCGCGACCGGCGTCGATTTCCGCGAACGGGCCGTAGGTGCCGAAGCCCGCGTTGTTGACCAACACGTCGATCACCTGCCCGTTTAGGCGAGCGATCAAATCCTCGACACCGTCCTCGGTGCCGAGGTCACCCACGACCAGTTCGACCTCGGTGTCCTGTCCGATCCGTTGCTTGACGGCCTCGAGCCGAGCTTGGTCCCGTCCGGCCAACACCAACGAGAAACCCCGCTGCGCCAGTTGTTCGGCGAAAATCGCGCCCAGACCTGAGCTGGCGCCGGTGACCACTGCCGTGTTCTTCATGACTGTTCCTCACGAGTAGTGCTGGTGCTCAATGGCTTTGCTTGCCGCGCGGGATCGACATGGCGTGGCTGACGAGTCCGATTCCCGCGCCGAGGATGGGCCAGATCGGCCAGAAGTACGTGGCGTCCGTCGTCAGGGCGACCGCCGCCCAGACGGTGAGCACGATGACGCACATGGCCAGATATGCGGCCAGGTGGGCGCGCACTCCGCGGCGTGCGGCGGCGAGGCGAGCGGTGCGGCGTCGGGGGTCGCGGCGCCGGATGCGATCGAGCGGCAGGTCCGCGACGAGTTCGCGTAGCTCTTTGGCTGTGTGCGTCTGGAACGCCGATTGCAGCCGTTGGTCGTACTCGTTCACCTGCAGATAGCCCTGGGCGAGCGCCTGACCGAGCAGGTCGGCGGTCTTCTCCCGGTCGCGGGTGCCGGCGAGCGTCGATGTGGTGTCCAGCAGATTCGACATTTCGTCTCCTTGGTCGCCGATGTGAATAGCATTAACATAGACCTGAATGTTAATGTCGTCAACATGGCAGTGCAGCGGACGACCGTCAAGCGGCGTCAGAGCTATCACCACGGCGACCTCAAACGTGCGCTGACCAGCGCCGCGCTATCGCTGGTCGCCGAGAAGGGGCCGAAGGGATTCACCCTCACGGAGGCGGCGCGGCGCGCCGGCGTCAGCGCCGCGGCTCCGTACCGGCATTTCGCCGACAAGGCCGAGCTGCTGGCCGCCGTCGCCGAACAGGGATTCCACGACCTACACGCCGCCCTGACCGCCGCCGCCGACCGCGCGTCGGATCCGAAGCAGCGGGTTGTCGAGCTCGGCCGTGCGTATGTGCAATGGGCGGTCGCCCATCCCGACCACTATCAGGTCATGTTCGGCGCGGAGTCGCTGAAGGCCGAGCAGCCGAGCGTGGCGGTCGCCGGCGAGCAGGCGTTCGGCGACCTGCTCGACGCGATCACCAAGTGCCAGGAGGCCGGGATCGTCGAGGGTCGGGATCCGCGAGAGGTTGCCGCACCGCTCTGGTCGCTGGTGCACGGCATCGCGTCACTCGCCATCGGGGGCCAACTGACCGCAGTCGGGATCGTTGAGGCGCCCGACGACATCATCGCAGGCGTTGTGGCTCAAGTACTTTGAGCGATCACCACGGACGTGACGTTTCCCGGATGATCCCCGGTGTGAAGGTGACCGGGAGCCTGCCCAGGCCGGTCATGCTCGGGTTGCCCAGGTATTGGTGGACGTTTTCCACGTCGACTTGGTAGTCGGGGAGGCGGTCGAGGACGGCCTTGACCAGCACGCCGGACATCGACCGGGCCAGGTGCGATCCGATGCAGCGGTGTGGGCCGAGTCCGAAGGCGACGTGGCGGTTGGGTGCGCGGTCGAGGATGATCTCGTCGGGGCGGTCGAACTCGTTTTCGTCGTGGTTGGCCGACAGCCAGCTGATGACGACTTTGTCGTTCTTGCGGAGGCGTTGACCGGCGAGGACGACGTCGTGAGTGACTGTGCGACTGAGAGTTTGGTTGACCGAGAAGTAGCGCAGGAATTCGTCGGTGGCGGTGCGGTAGAGCTCGGGGCGCTCGATGAGTTGCTGCCTGATTGCCGGATGGGTGCCCAAATGCAGCAGGGTCAGCGCGGTCTGGGAGGTGGTGGTGTCGACGCCGCCGCCGATGAGGTTCCACAGGATGTTGAGCAGCTGCTCGTCGGTGAGGCGCTGGCCGTCGAATTCGAACTGAATAAGGAAGCTGGTCAAGTCTTCTCGGGCATCGGCTCGTCGGTTCGCGGCGAACTCGAGGACCTCTTCCATCATGGCGGGCACTTTGGCGATCGCGTTCGCGTACTCGTCGCTGTCCTGGGGGACGGCCATGACCGAGTGAAAGAGGTTGGCGTACAGGTGCCAGTTGTCGTAGGGCAGGCCCATCAGCTTCATGGTCAGGATGGCCGGGACCGGGCTGGCGTAGTCGAGCACCAGGTCCATGTGCCCTTTGGTGATGTGCTGGTCGAGGAACCAATGCGCGGATTGCTCCATGAACGGCTTGAGTTTCTCGACGGCGCCGGGGGAGAAGAACGGCGCCAGCGCGTGCCGTAACGCTTGGTGGTAGGGCCCGTCGACCTCGCCGATGCCCAGGGCCGGCTGGCCGTCGGGGCGGGGGACGCCCATCTCGCCCTGATAGTCGACGCCGTCTGCGGCGTTCGGCTCGTATTTGTGGGCGAAAGTGCCGCCGTTGCGGGCGGTTTGGCTGACGGCGTCGTAGCTGCTGAGGAACCAGAACCCGCCGTAGTTCTCGTTCCACGCCACCGGACATCGCTGCCGCAGGTCGGCGTTGACGGCCAGCTCGTTGAGATTGAAAGCATCGGAATGATGGTCGAAGTCAACGATCGCGTCTGCGCTGACGTTCGGACGTGTGGCCATCGAAAAGCCCTCCAACGGAAGGTGATCTGCTTATTCGGCGGTGCGCTTATTATCTTTGCATTATTGCGCGTTTGAGCTGCGTGGTGGAAGCGGTTTGGAAGTGGGTTGGATGGCCGCTTGGGCCCGATTTGCTGCGGAAAGGTCGTCATGACGAGCCATCGGACGGTTTTCAATCACGTTGGGTTATGCGTCGCGGACCGCGAGCGGTCGCGCCGCTTCTACGAGGGCCTGCTGGGGTTCCAATTCTGGTGGGAACTCGACCCGCCCGACGGCCCGACCTCCCAGCTGGTGGGGCTGCCCGAGCCGCTCGGGGTGCATGCGACGTACTTGGTGCGGGACGGGTTGGTGCTCGAGCTCATGGACTACTCGAAGCGTCAGGTTCACGCCGGCTCGGAGCGGGTGATGGATCAGATCGGGCTGACGCACATTTCGTTCTCGGTGTCCGACCTTCCCGGCGTGCTGGCTCGGGTTGCGGAGTTCGGGGGAGCGGTGGTCGACGGGAGTGTGGGTGAGGCGATGGCGATGATCCGCGATCCGGATGGGCAACTTTTGGAGTTGCTTTCGGATGGGTGGTTGTCTGCGTTGCCGGCGCGGCCTTAGGTCAGGTTCGTTTCGTGCTCTTGCCAGAGTTGACGCTCGTTTGGATGGAAGCGCCTCGACTGGCACCGTGGTCATGTGGGTCATGAAGAATCGTGGGCGTCGTCGCCAATTCGACGACAGATCATGCAATCGAACCGGTCGCGAGATACTACGCCCGAAATCGCTGTCCGGCGGATCTTGCACGCCCGCGGTCTCCGCTATCGGGTGGACATGCGGCCTGCCCCTGGGATTCGTCGTCGCGCGGACATCGTTTTCACCCGCCAGAGAATCGCCGTTTTCATCGACGGTTGTTTCTGGCATGGATGTCCTGAGCACGGTACCCGCGTGTTCAAGACGAACGCACCGTTCTGGGAGCAGAAGATTGCACGAAATGCGGCTCGTGACATAGACACCACGACGCAGCTTGAAGCGCTGGGTTGGCGGGTTCTTCGATATTGGGCGCACCTGGACCCGGCGTCAGTGGCGAACGCCATCGAAGCGGTTGCACGAGGCCGTGCTCGCTTCTAGTTCGCTGCCAGGGTTACCGACCCGCCGCCTTCCGCCTGCGACTTAGCGTCGACCAATTCTTGTAGATGACGGACGACGTCATCCGGATGCTCGTGCTCCCAGAAGACAGCGACATCCCACCCTTTGCGCTCCCAGTACGCCTTGGTCTGAGCGTCGCGCTTTTGGTTCTCGATAATTTTGAGGGCCCACCACTTCGTACGCGACTTGGTTTCCTTGGTGTGGTCTGCGCAGCCGTTCCAGAAGCAGCTGTTCACCATCGCCACAATCTTGGAATTTTCAATGAGAATGTCGCCCTCGCGTGGTACACTGTATCCCTTTCCAGTGACCGTGAACGGTATCTTGCTGGTGATTAGTTCGGCCTGCACCAGGCGGGAGGCCAGCGTGTCCTGACGAGCTTCGCGCCGCTTGCGTGCTTGGGTGACTTGATCTGCGGTACCTGGGTGGTTCACCCACGCGCCGCGCACCGGCGGCAGCGGGGCCGGGTGCACCTCAGCCGCTTGTTGGTCCCCGATCTGGACGGCGATGGCATGTGCTAACACCTGGGCGAGCAAAGGCGGGACAGCGTTGCCGATCTGGCGGCAGCGCGAGTGCAGCGAGCCTATGAACTCGTATGTGTCACGGAACGTCTGGATGCGAGCACCCTCGCGAACAGACAGGGAGCGGTCCTCGATGGGATGCGTGAAGCAGCCCGTAGTGACGTTGTTGTACTGCGTTGTGATCGTGTATGCGGGCAAGCTGGCGTCGAGGCGTCCGAGTAGGTTGGTGCTGTCCGTCCGTCGCATGCCCCAATAACGCTCAGGTAGCTGGTGTGGTGGAATATCGCGCCAGGTTCCCCCCGCAGGAACATAGCGGATTAGCCGGCGAGTTTCCGGAGACATGGCGGAGACCTCGTGGTCACGAAGGCTGCGCGAGCCCTTGCGCAGTGTGAGAGCTATCGATGTAGCCTCATTCGCCTTCAAAGCATACTTATTCGTGGGCCCTTGACTGGCGTCTAGCCTCGGTAGGTCACCGATCGCGTCCCAGACTGTCAGGTGCTCCAACAGACCGCGCTCCTGGCGCTTCTGCTCCCATAGCTCGAGGCTGTCGCGACGCCAGCCTCCAAGATGTGTGGGCTCGGGAAATTTGAACCCCGTGGTGCCGCGGATGCCAACTAGGAAGAGGCGGCGGCGACGCTGAGGGACACCCCAGTCGGCGGCGAGCAGTATCTCTTTGCGGACGGTGTACCCCTCCTCGGAGAAGCGCCTGAGGATCTTCTCTCCGAACGACCCGGACTTGAAGTAGAGCAATCCTGGCACGTTTTCCATGAGGAAGGCTTTAGGTTTGAGGTAACGAACGATTTCAAACATATGCTCCCAGAGGTCGTTTCGTGCGTCACCTTCGCCGACCCACCGCGTCCGCCGTCCAGCCGTGCTGAACGATTGGCAGCTTGGCCCGCCGAGCACGACATCCACCGGGCCGCCCGCGAGCATCTCAATCTGTTTCGGCGTGTAGTCGGTGATGGGGGCGTTGGCGACATATGTGGCTGGGTGGTTCTTCTTGTACGTCTCGCACGAGTCCGGGTCCCAGTCGAGAGCGAATCCGACCTCATATCCAGCATTTCGGAAGCCCTCAGTGAGACCGCCTGCACCGCAGTACAAGTCAATTGCACGTAAGGGTATTGCTGATCGCCTTGCCACGATTCGGACCGTACGGCACGGTACCGACATTCGTCGAGCCGACGAGCCGGTCGAGCCTCGATCAGTTTCTAGGCAATTTTCCCGGTGAAGAGGTGCGATACGACGGTCGTCGCGATATCGACACGATAGATTCGGCCCTGCACCCGGTTACCGCCAGCCGGTTGAAGACACAGATCCCGTAGCACCCTTAGCCAGTCGAAGGCATCGATGCCCGCTACGGCCAATGCAATGATTCCGGAGCCACCCGCCCCTATCCAGTCCTCTAGGAAGGTTGCATAGCGACCTAGCCGGCAGAAAGTTTCTTTATTGCCGGGTGTCTCCGTGGCTTTCGCATCGCCGATGAACAAACTTCTGTCCGTCGGACGGAGCTGCAGTACGTCCGGACGCGACCTGTCGGGCAGTGTCGCGATCGCGGTTGTGTAACCGGAAAGCATTGCCATCGCTGAGAGGGTGGCTGCCCGATGTTCGTGTATCTCGGTTGGCCCGCCCTGCCGGACCAATGACGTCGTCATCGATTCACGCTGGCAGGCGCGCACCGCCGGTTTGCCTGCAGATCCTGTAGGAACTGTGTACGGGTGATCGGCTCCGGGATTGCGTCACCCAGGAGATCACGAGCACGCTCCTCTTTGCCTACGAGGCCGTCGAACTCCATGGATTCGATGGTGTTCTCCGCAACCAAAACGAAATACTCCACTTCGCGTGTTTGGCCGCGTCTGTGGATCCGGTCGAGGCTCTGAAGGTACTGCGCCGCCTGGTTAGTGAATGACTCGTAGATGGCATAGCGGGCCGCGTGGAGAGTCAAGCCTGCACCTCCGGCGGCGGCATTGGCCACGAAGATGCGAGTATCTGGGTCGTTCTGGAAGCGCCGCACAGCAGCGCGGCGCTCGTCAATTGAGCTCGAACCGTCATAGCGGACAGTGCCGAAGCGTCCGAAGCGCTCCACGATGGCGTTAAGCGAGTAAGTGAAGCACGACCAGACCACCACCTTTTCGCCGTCCTCATCAACCAGCCGGCCGATAAGGTCATCGAGCGCGCCAAGCTTACCCGGCAGTTCGTCGTAGCTGTCGAAGACCCCGGCGGGGTTGGAGGTGATGCGCAGCAGCGCCATCCGACGAGCCAAATATGTGCCAAGCTGCCTAAGAAACTGTTTGTCATCGAGCGCCTCGACCTCCGCAATGAGGGTGCCCAATGCGGCGTCATAGAGCTGGGCCTGAATTGGCGCCATGGGGATCGTCAGGCGCGTGAACGTGCGCTCGGGTAAGTCCGGCAGAACATCGACTTTCAGGTTGCGCAAGTAGATTGCGCGGGTATCGAGCGCTTGGCGAACGACTGGCAGCGCTTGTGCTCGGTCCTTCGGGATGTCCAACCCTCCGAAGGTCTCGCCAAAGTCGACAAGGCTTACCTGGGCTACGATGTCGTGGGCAGCGTTTGGGGCTGGCGTACCACAAAGCAGCCAGACGCGCGTGAACCAATCGCGGATGCCCTCCAGTTCCTTGGTCCGACGGGCATTGGGGTTCTTGACCGCGAAGGATTCATCAGCCACAAGAAGCGCCCGATCCGGATGACGCCGGAGCCGGCGTACGAGAACGTCGCGCACGGTCGGAATTGCCTCATAGTTCATCACCAGCACGTCGGTACCAGAGTCGGCGCGCAACAAACGCTCGGGCGCCGAACCCTCGACGATCGCGACACCATACTGGTCACCCATGAATTCAACAATGGCGTTTGCCCACTCTCCGACCATGGACTTCGGGGCGACGACAACCATTAGATCCACCACGTTGAGTTCGACCAGGCGATCGAACGCGTAGATTACTGATACGGTCTTGCCTGCGCCCTGCTCGTCGAACAGGAGCATCCCGTAGCCCTCCGGAGCGGTCATCGCCGCAACGTTGACGATCTGGTGGTCGTCAAGAAGCTCGAGTCCTTGACAAGTCGGATGCATCTGTAATTCGGCTCGAGCTTCATCGACACCACCGTCACGCAATGCGCAAACGTGCCGGCGATAGCTGTCATGCACTTGGGACGCCCGGCGCCGTACCTCGAGCGCGCGTTCAGCCTCCGCGTTCAAGGCCACGTCGAGTGCAGCTTGTTCGCTCGGATCTAATAGCCACAGCAGGTCTCGCGCTGGTACCAAGACTCCGCTACCATCCCGGCGAACCAGGCCTGGCCTGACTCGGCTTCGCAAGTGACGTACCAGACCAGCGGTGTCGGCGCCGCGACGTGGTGAGAATCGCAGTGAAGTCCCGACCGCGCCGACATCCGCGAGTGTCATTACGAAGCCTCCACGGTCGCGTCGGCAGCGGCGTCAACCAGGCTAGTAATCATGCCGTCTACGGCTCGAGCGGCGTCGCGGAAGTCGCGCAGGACATTCACATCGAGCTTGCTAAGTATCGAGAGTGTGACATCCTCTCGCAGCCACTTGGCGATGGACGCCAGCTCGCTACCCTTGCCGGCCCGCCGACTCTCCTGGCTCTTCTGCTTGGCAAGAAAGACGGCGTCGTCCACGGCCTTTCGCCCAAGTGCCGTGTGCGGCTGTGCATGGGCCTCCTTCAGGATGTCGAGCGCCGCAGGAGTGTCGTAGACGCGGCGCAGCTCGCGCACTTGGGAGAAGTTCTTGATCTTCCCGTCAAAGAGCAGGTCGAAAACGATGGCACGAAAAGCCTCGTCGCCGGCAAATCGATGCGCAAGTTTGTCGTCCCCAACGCCGGCGTCAAGTTCGTAAAAGTACTGAAACAAATCGGCCGTCCGGGACTCGATCTCGTTCTCGTTCCGTTCCTGCTCGCGGTGGTAGTCCTCGAACTCGATCGCCCAGGTGACCATCTTGCAGTAGCGCGTGACGTCCCCTGTCTTAATGCCGAACCTATCCGCAACGCGACGCCGGATCTTTGTCTCGTCGCGGTCGGTGATCGTACGTCGGCTGGCTTCGATATCGCGTAGATCGATGTAAGCGTCGTACACATCGCGGGCCCGAACGTATTCGGGCCAGGGCTTTTTCAGCTCTTTACCGAAGTTAAGTGACGTGACTATCGCATCGATTTGGTCCTTGGTAGCGTGCTCGCCCGTCTGCCAGACACGAATATGGCGGGCGCGCTCTTTCTGTACATCGTTGTACTCGTCACTCTCGAGAATGTAGAGGCACGCTGCAAGGCGCCTGTTGCCGTCCCACGCCGTGCCCCAAAAGTCGATGACTGGGGGAGTGTGAACGCCACGCGCGGCAATGTCGTCGGCCAAGTCGCCAATTTCATACGGGTCGCCCTTCGCTGTGCTCCCCTTCGGCCAGAGCATCCGCTTCAGCTCTTCGGGGTCCGGGTCGCGATTCTCCGTTCGGCGGAAGTTCCTCAGGTCGATCTGCAGACGCTTGTTCTCCTGCCAAAACTCGATGTCTTGAGTTTTGGCGAATCCCTCCGTTAGTGGAATCGAGCGGCCAAGGAATGTCGACGTCGGTGCGGGACGAACGTCGAATCCGTCGTAACCGTAAAGCCCTAGGTGCGTGCGCTCGCTATCCGTTCCGGCAGCCGGACCCGCCTCTTCGGGCGACGGCGCGGGAAATTCGTCCCATTCTGCCTTCATCAGGTTTCGCTTCTTGATTGCGGCGTCGATGGCCGAACGCACGTCGTCGGCAATCTGGGCATGGTCCGCCTTGGCAGGCTCCCCACCAGATCGGATGAGGACCAGAACAGCGGTCAGCAATTCACGCAACTCGTCGTCGCTGAACCGATCCTCAATGCCATCAAATTCGTCGGCTAGGTCTTCGTCCAAGGTGTCGCACAATACTTGCACCTCATCAAATAAGGCCTTCAGGTCGTCTACGGTTGGCGTATCAGTCATTCTTGATCTCCTTGTTATCGTCCGAATAGTTGTCGGTCGCCTGCGGCGGTATTTGGAGCAGTGCACCGACGGTGTTGAAGCCGGCTTCCTTCAGAATCGGGAGTAGGCGGGCAGGAGCTCGCTCCATCTGCTTACTCGCCGTGTTAGGGGAGCAGTCCAAGATCTCGGCGAGCTCTTTTGGCATCAGCTGCCTGCCTTGCTCAGCGGCGTCAAGCATCTCGTAGAGGGTACGGCGGTATCTCTCGTTATCGACTTGGGGAACGAGGGTGCGCACATAATCGGCGGCACGCTTCACCCTGACGATGCGTTCCTCATCATGTTGCCAGGCTTCGGGGTGCTTAACCTGTAATTCAAGGGCGGATCCGGCGGCCCGGCCCTCCTGAATTGAGTCCCAAATCTTGATGAGCTTGCGGCGCGCGATGGTCGTTACTAGGGCGGCGACGTTATCAATGGCCTGGCCGTCGCGATGTCGGCGCACTACGTCGGTGGCTGCATCGCGAACAGCGTTTAAAATTGTCTCGCGTGGCACCCGGTCCCACTGATTTCGCAAAGTACGCAGAATACGGTCGAACCCGCCGCCCTCAACCAATTCGAGAAACGCCGCATTAAGGTCTTCCTCCGACACCGTACCTCCTCCCTAGCTGTTAATCGCTGAGGTTTCCTAGCCCTTATCCGATTACGTACCGGGGTCTGACGATGACCTCCACGAGGCTCGAGTTCGCGCGGGCGGCTTGTCCCCCTACTTAGTGAGTGCGGAGGTCTGACGGACTCCAATGTGGGAAGCGGATTAGATCGGATGGAAACCGCGAGCCTGTCACAGTAGGGCACGTATTAGGTAGGGCTACCTCGCCAAGCGGGTGATGCTGGCCAGATCGGTAGCCGAGGCTAATATTTCACTCGATCAGGAGGCAAGAAAATGGCTGGACGCAAGACCACTGCACGGGCGGCGGCCGCGGCCTCGAAGGTCCTTCGCGACGCCCGGACGAGCAAGGTGTCCAAGACAGCAGCCGCTTCGGCCCTAAGCCAGCGTGCGCCGATGCGAAAAGCTAAGCGCGCCAGCAAGTGAGGTTATTGGCTGACCCGAATCCGTCGTAATTGATGTGCGCAGCCACGTAAGCGCTGAAACAGCAGGGTCCTTCATGCAGGCGATTGACCACTGCCAAAGTCGAATAAAGCCGAGTGGTGGAAAGGCCGTGGCGGTCGCCGCCTCGGGTACCGAGAGCGCGCGATCCCTTCGCGACGGGAACTCACCCGGCAAAACAACATAGGTGTAGCCAATCCAGCTCAAATCGACGGAGCCAATATGTCCTTCCACGTCTTCGGTGCTGCGCACGCACCAGATTCGAATGCCGATACATCTGCCCATCGGGCGCGACATACCTTCCCGTCCGCGGATCGTAATGCAGCACAGCAACCGAAGGCGACACACCAGAACCGTTGGAGTTGAACGCGCTTGGCGCCGCTGGCGCGGCGACCGCCTGCGGCGCTGTCGGCGGTTGGTTAAGCGAACCCGGGCTGGCCGCCCTGGCGGAGTTCCAGCGGGCGCCGCCCCGGGCGGCAAGGGTGTCCCCTCCACGGGCCCAAAAGTCCTGTCCTCGATACCAGCCCGGTCATCCGGCGGCAGACCCTGCGACAGCAGGTTCGGTTCGAGCGGATACGGCCCCAGCGCGTGCTGCCTCTGCGCCAAAAGGCACGTACTCATTATCGCGCTGCTGCAGATTTCGACTGTGGGAGCGCGCTTTCCGGGCTTGTTCATGCAGGGATAGCTCCGCGCGCGGCGCACGCTGATCGGCGAGTCCTGCGGAAGCTTGCAGTAGAGGTTGTCGGGGGTGTCGGCCTCGCTTGTGTCGGCGGGCGAGCGCCGTTGCGACGGCGGCAGGAAGCCCACCGTGCACGCCGGCGGGTCGGCGATGGTTAGCGTGAAGCCGCCGACCGCCAGGCAGGTGGGGTTGTTGGTGACGCCGTAAGACCCGTAGGCCGCGACCGACGGGGGAGCAGCACCAGCAGCTGTTCCAGCGCCGGGTGGTAGGTCACGCCGATCTGCCCGACGGTGCTCAGGTTGCCAGGAACACCGGCAGGGTCGGCTTCAGCTGGTCCAAAAGCCGCGAGTCCTCTTGCTCGAAGCCAGGTCCGGTGTGCAGGAGCTTGCGGAACTGCGCATCGTCGGACACCATCTGGTCGGTGAAGCCGGCCAGGGTGTGCGCCTACCGTCGCGTCTTGTCGGCGGTCTGGGCCTGCGCGTCCAGGAACGGCACGCCGTCGTCGACCAGCACACGGGTGTGGTCGACAGCGCCGGTCGGGTCGCGCGAGAGCTTGCCCGACGAGTCGAGCAGCCACTCCAGGTCATAACCCGCACCGTTGAACGCGGAGAACGACTCGTCGAGGAGCTGCGACGGCTTGTCTTTGGGGATGCTCTTGACCAACGCGCTGAGCTTGTCCAGCATCGGCCCCACCGGCCGTGGAATGCTGGTGTCGCGCGCGGCGATCACCGACCCGTCGCGCAGGTAAGGTCCCAATTCCGAGCGAGGTACCAGATCCACGTATTGCTCGCCGACCGCCGACATGCTGCGCACCGCCGCGTGCACGTCGGCAGGGATCTTCGGCGAACTATCAAGCTGCAGTGTGGCTTTCGCGCCAGTCGCCGTCGGTCCGACCGCGGTCACCTTGCCGATCTGGACTCCGCGGTAGGTGACGTTGCTGAAGCGGTACAGCCCGCCGGTATCCGGCAGCTCCAAGGTGACGGTGAGCTTGTCGTGCCGTGGTCCTCGACATGACCACCAAGCTCATGAGTTGTAGCCATGCTTTTTCCTTACTGCGAGCGCCGCGCACGTGTTGGCCGTGGCGAGTGTCTACGGGATACGCGTGGAAAATTACGAGCGGCAACGGGCTCTGCTCTTGATGGTCTTAGCGGGCGGCGGGATGGCAGGCGGCATGTCCAAAGCTGCGGGGAGAACCGGATCTCACTTGGCGCTCGTGGCGTCCAGGCGGTTCCAATGGAGACGATCCGCCGTATCAATCGGTTACTTGGAGCGCATTTCATTACCAAGTACGGGACGAAGCGGGGAATCATCGTGCTTGGCCGAGCGGCTCCGTTCGGCATCGGAGTCGCCATTGGTGGCGGCGGGAACTTCCTAATGGCACGAGGCGTCATCAAAGCAACGCGGAAGGCATTCGAGAGCGCGCTCGCGTACTAGGCGCTGCGTAACGGTGACCGCGAGAGGCGAGCGCCCTACGGTCCAGGCAGTTCTGCGCTGGAAATGGAACTGTATTGAATGGGTCAGTCCTCACGCGGAGTAATCACCAGACCCTCGGATGGCACCGGTTATCTGACCCAATCACGACGCCTACAAATGACTCGCAGCGAAATCCGCGCCCTGGCCGACCATGCCGTTCGCCGGATAGACGGTGTGGGCGATGCCGGGCGGCCCCGGGGGCGCGCCATTACAGATGGTGTCATCGGGCGCGCACAACTGAATGGTCTTGGGCGCGTATAGGGGGCCGATCGTGATGGGTGGTGCGCCGGCTTCCCGCAAGAACTCGTTTGACGGTGTTCCGAACAGCACCACGGCGGCGACGTGACGGGCCACCTCCGGCGAGAGCGGCTGGGGCACGGAGGAGGCAAACTCCGCGGGAACCTCCTTGGGCACGGCGGCCGACGTGACGAAGCCGGACACGACGGCGCCCTGGGAATAGCCGCCGAGCACCATTCTGGTGTTGGGACAGTTGGCCGCCGTGGATTGCAGGTGAGCGCCGGCGTCCCTGATCCCCTCGACGACCGTTGCGGCGAACGCGATCCCGCCATTGAAATCGCCGCTGGCTGCGTAGTTGACCGGGTACACCCCGACCGACTTGCCGCCGACTCGCGACCCCAGCGCGTCGACGAAAGCCTGCCCGACCCCGCCGACGCCGGGTGGCTCGCCGGTACCGCGGGCGAACACCACCTCCACGTCAGGACACGGGGCGGCAGAAACGGTTGGGAGGGGCGCGCCGACCATGCACGCCCAGGCCGTTGCCACGGCGGTCCCCAGCAAACGGGTGAATCGTAGTGCGCTCATCGCTGGCGGATGCCCGCTGGTAGGTCAGTCGAAACCGGCGTCGGCGATGTCAGCGGCGTCGCCCGAGGAACCGATCGTTCGTGACCTGTGCGAATGCCATCACGCCGAGCTTGAATGCCTGCTCAGCAGGGCGTGTCCGACGGCAATTCGTGTCACACTGTGCTGATGGTTTCCCCTGATCGGCGCACCGACGACTCTCTTCCGGCCGCTGCGTCGGCGCAGGACAGCGAGCAGGTCGCCGACCTGGTCATCCAGGCCACCGGCGACAGCAGGATCACGCCGACGATGCTGGGTCAGATGCTGGTCAGCGCCAGTCGCAGCATCGCCGACGAGGACGACCTGCTGACGCTGCTGCAGCATGTCTGCGAGATCGCGCACGACGCCGTCGACGGCGCCGACAGCACGGGAGTGACCATCGACCTGGGCGGCCGCGTCTATACCGCGGTCCACACCGACCAACGCACTCTGCGTGTCGATACCGAGCAATACGACGCCGATCAGGGACCATGCCTCGACGCCTCCCGGACCCGCACCATCGTGCTTGTCGACTCCGATGACGCCGCAGCGAACTGGCCGCGCTTCGCCGCTGCGGCTCGCGACGAAGGAATTCTCAGCTTCCTGGCGGCGCCTCTCTTCACCGACGACCAGACGCTGGGATCGCTGAATCTCTATGGGCGTTCGCGGTCGGCATTCGACAACTTCGACGCCGAGATCCTCGGCATGCTCACCACGGCAGTGTCCCGCGCGATCGGCGACTTTTCCCGCTTCCGGTCTGCCCGCGATGTGGCCGACTCCATCCAGCGGGCGCTGCAAACCCGCGCCCCCATCGAACAGGCCAAAGGCATGCTGATGGCCATCCACCAGATCGACGCCGACCAGGCCTTCGACTTGCTTCGCCGGAAAAGCCAGGAGATGAACGTCCCGCTGCGTGCTATCGCCGCCGATCTTGTGCAGCAACTCAGCGCGACTTCCGAGCCGGAAGCTGATGCGCCGCAGGCCGTCTGAGCTGGCACTGGTCGCTGGGTACAGGACGTGCGCCACGCGGTTTGGCCGTTATAACTTACAGCCTGATCTCATGGCGATAACTACCCGCGCGTCGCTGCCGCATTTTCGCCAGGTTTCTGTTAAATATTCGTTCAGGCCCATACCTGAGCCTTTTCTCGTCACATCTACACGCCGCCGCGGCGGCTCGGGAACGGGCGCCTATGACGAGCACCTTGCGGGCGCGGGGCACCGCCGCACGAACGGTTTACCGTGTCGTTCTGTTGTGCGCTACCGCCGCAGGGTTGTCGGTGATATTGGCCGCTGGGGTTCATGCCAATCCCGGCGCACCCGTCCCCGACGCCGACCATGAGTTGGGAATGTATGGCGATCCCGTCGCCGCCGCGCCCTACTGGCGTGAGCAACACGGTTCCGACTGCGGGGAGATGGCGGTGGCCGATGTGGTCGGCCAGATCACGGGACGCGAACCTACCGAGCAGCAGATGATTGCTTTGGCCGAAACCACACCGAGCGCAAAGGGTCACGGGCCGATCTGGAAGCCAATGGGCACCACCGACATCGCCGACCTGCCGAAACTGCTGTGGCACTACTGGATCAGAGCCGAGAACATTCAGACCCACACCGACGCCTTGGCGCGCAAGCTGGCGCAAAACCATAAGATCATCGCGATACTCAATGCCGAAACAATTTGGAACCGGCCCGGGAAGCGAAACTCCGCAAACCACTTCGTGGTTGTCACCGGCATCGACAGCAAGGCCGGTGTGGTGCACCTCAACGACAGTGGCATCAGCACTGGCCGCGACGAGCGGGTTCCCATCTCTGTCTTCGAGCGAGCGTGGGCCCCTAACTACAACTCGGCAATCGTGACCAAGTGACCGTCGGCGACGCGATAGCGCATCAACTTGCGGTGAACAGCATGTCCTTCCACGTCTTCGGCTTGGGCAGGCGCACTAGATCCGACTGCCGGTACAGCTGACCGTCGGGAGCGACGTACCGCCCATTCCGCGGGTCGTAGTGCAGCACCGCAACTGAAGGCGAGACGGCAGAGCTGTTGGAATTGAATGCACTTGGCGCTGTCGGCGGCTGGTTGAGCGAGCCCGGCGCCGGCGGCCCTGGCGGTGTTCCGCCCGGCGCCGCTCCCGGCGGCAACGGCGTCCCGTCAACCGGACCAAAAGTCCTGTTTTCGATGCCAGCCCGGTCATCGGGCGGCAGCCCCTGCGAGAGAAGGTTCGGGTCGAGCGGATACGGCCCCAGCGCGTGCTGCCTCTCGGCCAAAGGCACGTACTCCTTATCGCTGTTGCAGATTTCGGCTGTGGGAGCGCGCTTTCCGGGCTTGTTCATGCAGGGATAGTTTCTCGCGCCGCGGACGCTGATCGGTGAGTCTTGCGGCAGCTTGCAATACAGATTATCGGGGGTGTCGGTCTCACTCGTGTCGGCCGGCGAGCGCCACTGCGACGGCGGTAGGAACCCCACCGTGCACGCCGGCGGGTCGGCAATGGTCAGCGTGAACCCACCCATCGCCAGACCGGTCGGGTTGTTGGTGGCGCCGTAGGAGCCGTAGGCCGCGACGGACGGGGGGAGCAGCACCAGGATTTGTTCGAGCGAGGGGTGGTAGGTCACGCCGATCTGGCCGATGGTGGTCAGGTTCGCCAGGAAAACCGGCAGGGTCGCCTTCAACTGGTCCAAAAGCCGCGAAACCTCTTGCTCGAAGCCAGGTCCGGTGTGCAGGAGCTTGCGGAACTGTGCATCGTCGGTCACCATCTGGTCGGTGAAGCCGGCCAGGTTGTGTGCCCAGCGTCGCGTCTTATCGGCGGTCTGGGCCTGCGCGTCTAGGAAGGGTTTACCGTCGTCGACCAGCGCACGGGTGTGGTCGACAAGCCCTGACGCATCGTGCGACAGCTTGCTTGACGAGTCGAGTAGCCACTCCAGGTCATAACCCGCACCGTTGAACGCGGAGAACGACTCGTCGAGCAGCTGCGCCAGCTTGTCTTTGGGGATGCTCTTGACCAACGCGCTGAGCTTGTCCAGCATCGGCCCCACCGGCGGTGGAATGCTGGTGTCGCGCGCGGCGATCACCGACCCGTCGCGCAGGTAAGGTCCCAATTCCGAGCGCGGTGCCAGATCCACGTATTGCTCGCCGACCGCCGACATGCTGCGCACCGCCGCGTGCACGTCGGCAGGGATCTTCGGCGAAGTATCAAGCTGCAGTGTGGCTTTCGCGCCAGTCGCCGTCGGTCCGACCGCGGTCACCTTGCCGATCTGCACTCCGCGGTAGGTGACGTTGCTGAAGCGGTACAGCCCGCCGGTATCCGGCAGCTCCAAGGTGACGGTGAGCTTGCCGATCCCGAGCAACGTCGGCACCTGCATGTACTGGAAGAACATGAACGCCATCGCGACCACCGACGCGAGCGCGAAGATGGTCAGCTGAATCCGCACGAAGCGCGTCAGCATCAACCACCGCCTCGCGACGGTTGGTCCACGGGCGCAATGGCACTCATGTCGGGAGCCACCACGGCGGGCGCAGAAGGAGGCGTGCCCGCCGAGGGAGGTGCGCCAGGCGGCGCCGCCAAAGGCGGTGCAACGCCGAATCCGAGCGGGTCATAGGTGTAGTTCGAGAACCAGGGATCACCCGGGGCGGGCACCAGCGGTGCGTCCGGATCGCCCCAGCGGGTGCCGGCGAGCAGCGTCCTCTTCAGCCGGGGAATGGTCATGTCGATGACGGCGAAGACGTTGAAGTAGTCGCCCCGCACCGCGCGGTCGATGAAGTTCTGCGTGAACGGGAAGGTCGGCACGTACCCCAGAACGGTGCTGAGATCGGGACCCACGTCGGCCAGCGCCTGGATCGTCGGCTCCAGGTTCTGCAGGTTCTTCACCAGGTCGGCCTGGGTCTCGTTGACCAAGTGGGTCGCGGTGTTGCTGAACACGCGCAGTTTGTCCAGGGCCGCGGTGATGCGCGGGCGTTCGCGGATCAGCACGTCGAGCGCGGGCGGAATCTTGCGCAGCGCTTGGGTGATCACCTCACGCTGGGAGGCGAACGTGCCGGCGAGCCGGTTCAGCGAGTCGATCGACGCAATGATCCGGTCGCGCTGTTGATCCAGGACGCCGACGAACTCGTCGAGGCGCGTCAACAATTGGCGCACGTCGGTCTCGTGGCCGGACATCGCCGCGCTGAAGTTGTGCACGATGTCGCCGATCTGGCCCAGGCCACCGGAATTGAGCACCGCTGACAGCGCTGACAATGTCTGTTCGGTAGAGGGATACGACGACGACCTGTCCAGTGGAATGGTGGCCCCGGGCTGCAGCCGTCCCCGCGGAGGCTGGCCGAGCGGGGGATTGAGCTCCACGTGCATCGAACCCAGCAGGCTGGTCTGCCCGACGGCGGCCACCGCGTTCCCGGGCACCACCACATCGGGTTTGACTGAGACCTCGACGTCGGCGTGATCGTGGTTGACCCGCATCTTGCCGACGCTGCCCACGATGACGTCGGCCATCATCACCGGTGAATTCGATTCCAGCGTGCCGATATTGGCGATCTCGATGTGATAAATGCTGGCGTGTGGTCCACGTCCGACCGCACCCGGCAGCGGCAACGAGTTCACGCCCTGAAAAGAGCAGCCGCCAACGGCCAAGGCGCACGCCACTATACAAAGCCCGAACCGCGTGATCACGGCGGTGTCCCTGGGCCCGGCGGCGGTGGCTGATCGCCCGGCGCCGGCCTGCGATCGTCGGGCAGCAGCAGGTCCTGCACGCTGTGCGGTGTCGAGTCACCGTTGATGCCGGTGTAGGCGGACACCGCGGGCGGGACGTCGGGCGGTGTCGGCGCAGGCCCTTCGGCGCCGGGTGCCAGGCGCGGTTCGGCGTAGATGATCTTTCCGGGAGTGGCGATCTGCTGCAGGATGATGTTCGTCGGGATCGGCAGGTAGTTGAGGTTCGCGGTGCGCAGGCCCGGGCCGGCGTACTCCGCGCACAGCTTGCCCGTTTCGGCCGCGGTGACGTTCGCGACGGCCCCGATGGCGTCGCAGAAAAAATGTACTGGGTTGGAGAGGTTGTTGATGATGAAGCTGCCCATGGCCCCGGGGGTGTTGGGGTTGTAGATGTTGTAGCCGTTGGAGAATGCGGTGGGCGCGGCGTGCAGGATGTTTTCCACATCCATCCGGTGATCGACCAGAACCTGGGTGACGTCGGTCAGCCGCTGGATCTGCTCGGCGGTCTTGTCCCGGGTTCCGGCGACGAAGCGCTGCACCTCGCCGACGGCCACCGACAGATTCGTCAGCGCCGCATCCAGATCCGAGCGGCTGTCGTCGAGCACGCTGCTCAGCGTCGTCAGCCGGTTCTGGAATTGCACGATCTGTTGGTTGCTGTCGCGCAGGGTGGTGACGAACTTCTGCAGGTTCTTGATGACGTCGACGATGTTGCCGCTACCGTTGGCCAGGATGCGGCTCATTCCGGAGAGCTGATTTAGCGTCTCGCGCAGCTTCTCGCCGTTGCCGTCCAGGGCGTTGGCGGCGGTCGTGATGAACCGACTGGCCGACGTCGACGACACGTCGCTGGCCGGGCCCAAGTCCGTTGCGAGCCTGGTTAATTGCTCGGTGACCTGGTCCCATTCGACGGGTATCGCGGTGCGGTCGGTGTCGATGACGGCCCCTTCGGACATCTTGGGGCCACCGCCCCGGTGATAGGCGGGGGTGAGCTGGACGTAGCGGGCGGACACCAGGTTCTGCGCGACGATGATTGCCTTGGCGTCGACGGGGATCGCCACGTGGCGATCGACGTGCAGGATCAGCTTGACCCGGCTGGGCTGCGGTTGCACGGAGGCCACGGTGCCGACCTTGACGCCCGACACGCGGATTTCGTCGCCGGCGTAGATCCCGGTTGCCGACGGGAAGTAGGCGGTGATGGTCAGCGGACGGAAGAACGTCTGGCGCACCAAGAATCCGCTCGCACCCACGAGCAGGCCCATCAACAGCGCGGCCACCAGCAGCCGCCTGCGCGCGATCATCGCGAACCGCCCGGAATGCCGTTGTGCGGCCAGGGGAACAGCGCCCGCGGCATGTTCGGGTCGTTGCGGCGGAACCCGAAGTAGTAATCGAAGAATGGTTGAATAAACTCGGGGATCGCAAGATTGGGAACGAAAGCGTTGTAATAGAAGCCGTTGGACACCGCCTCGCCCGAGGTGATCTCGAACTTCTTCAGACCGGGCAGCGCCTTGGACAGGTTGTCGCGGTTCTTCTCCAGCATGGCCGCAACGGAATTCAACCGGTCCAGCGTCGGGCCGAGCTTGGCCTCGTTGTCGGCGACCAGCCCGGTCAGCTCCTTGGAGACCGCGGAAACGTTGGCCAGCAGCTCACTGATCGCATCGCGTCGCCGCACCAACGTCTCGAGCAGCACGTTGCCGTCGAGGATTAGCGAGTTCACCCCCTGGCTGTGCTCCGATAGGATGCCGGTGACATCGCTGGCGCTCTTAAGCAGCGCGTCCAGGGTTTCGCCGCGATTGTTGATCGCCCGCGACAGTCGGGTCAGCCCGTCGAACGTCGCGCCCAGCTGCGGGGCGATCTGGTCGATCGTCGCCGATAATGCGTCCAGCGATTGATTCAGCGTGTCGGTGCTGGTGGCCGCTAGATTTGTGGTCGCCTCCGAGACGGCCTCGGTCAGCGAGTACGGCGACGACGTCCGGGACAGCGGTATGACATCCGACGGACGTAACAGGCCGGTGCCGGCCGATTCCAGGGTCAGCACTCGCGCGCCCAGCAGCGATCCGGTGCGGATATGCGCGGTGGTCTGCGCTCCCAGTCGCACCTTGCCGTTGACCCCGAAATCGACCACGGCATTGCCGTCGTCGTCCAGCGAAACCCCGGAAACCGTGCCGACGTTGACCCCCGAGACCAGAACCTTGTTTCCGGGCAAGAGCCCTCCGGCCTCGGCGAACAACGCGTGGTAACGGAGGGTCGTGGCCCAGGAGATCAGCCGGTCGGGTGCCAACCCGACGGCGACGACCAGCAGGATCAGCACAGTGCCTATGAAGCCCGGCCGAATGAGATGTGCGCCACGATATTTCAGCATCAGGGCTCCGCGCACCTTCCCTCTGTTTGCTTGAACCATGGGTAGACCGCCGTGCGGCCTTGCAGATCTGTGACGCGGAATGTCAGCCCACAGATGTAGTAGTTGACGAAGCTGCCGTAGGCGCCGGTGCGGGCGAGCTTGCGGAAGTTGTTGGGCGCCCGCTGCAGTGCGTCGTCGAGGCGTCCCTTGCCCTGCTCGAGCAGGGGAGCCAGGCGGTTGAGTTGGTCGACCGTTCCGGCCAGCGGCGGGCGCGCGGCGCCGAGGAGATCGGTTACCGAGGCGGTGCCGGTGGCCAGCGCCTGGATGGCGTCCCCGATCGGATCGCGGTCGTGCGCGAGGTCGGTGACGAGGCGCTGCAGGCGTTCGATCGCTCCGGAGAACTGGCCGCCCTGATCGGCGAGGGTCCGCACCACGGTGTTGAGGTTGTCGATCAGGGTCTCGATGGACTTGTTCTTCTCGGCGACGTCATTGGAGAACGACGACGTTTTGGCCAGCAGCGATTGCAGAGTCTGGCCTTGGCCCTGGAATATCTGCAGCAGCGCGCCGGCCAGCGCGTTGACGTCCTGCGGATTCAGCCCTCGGATAACGGGTTTCAGCCCGCCCAGCAGCATGTCGAGGTCCAGTGAGGGCATGGTGTGGTCGATCGATATCTGTGACCCCGCCGGGAGCACCCGCATGGAGCCGGGCCCGATGATGAGTTCGAGGTAGCGATCGCCCACCAGGTTGAGGTAGCGCACGGCCGCCCGGGTGCCGGTGGTGAGCGCGACGTCGTCGTCGGCGTCGAAGTCCACCACCACCTTGTTGTCCGGCTGCAGCGCAATGCCGTTGACCGTGCCGACCCGAATTCCGGCCACTCGCACCGAATCTCCGGTCTTCAGTTGCGAGGCGTCGACGAAGATTGCCGAGTACCGGTGGGTCGGGCCGTTGCGGAACTGGCCGAAAATGAAAAAGAGGAAGGTCGTCAGCATCAGCATCACTGTGGCGAAGATGCCGAACTTCACCATGATGCGGCCGGTGCCGGTCATCCCGGTTGCCCGATCTGTGCGGTGTTGCGCGGCGGTCCATCCAGCGGGCCGTAGAGAAACTGCTTGAGCCCGTCGGAGTTCAGCACGATCCCCTGCTGTCCGTACTGCCATGGGTTGGCGCCGATGTCGGCGACGTCGAAGGGCGGGAAAGTGTTGTAGGAAAGCGGCAATTCGTGGTCACACTGCGGTCCGCCCTTCGCCGCGACCTTGGGCAGGTTCTTGGGGAACCGGTAACGCTCGGCGCCCAGCGTGATGCCACCCAACACCTCGAGCCCCGGGACCTGTGTGGGCGGCTGCAGGGCCAGCGGGAACATTCCCTTCAGCGAACACGTCAGCGCCTGGTGGTACTCGTTGGTCAGATCGGTCGTCGGCACGAGCAGATGCGTTACCTCGGTCAGCTTTTCGCGATTGGCGCCCAGGACGTCGTTGCCGAGGTCGGCCAGGCCGATCGAACTGATCAGAAGCGCGTCGAGGTTCTGCTGTTCGTCGACCAGGGTCTGGCTGATGCGCGTGGTGCGGTCCGCGACGGTGATCAGGTCCGGCGCCGCGTCGGCGTAGGCACTGGACACGTCGGCCATCGCGTCGATGTCGTGACTCAGGTTCGGCAGGCTCGGCTCGAACTTGCCGAGAAAGGCGTTCAGGTCGCTGAACATCTGGCCCAGCCGCGCACCGCGCCCGTTGAGTGCGGTCGCCATGGCGCCCAGCGTCTCGTTGAGTTTGGCGGGGTCGACCTTGGCCAGCACCGACGTGAGTTGTTGGAACACCGAGTTGATTTCGACGGTGACGCGACCGGCGTCGAGCACCTGACCGGCGCGCAGGCGCTGCGGCGACGGGCTTTCCGGGGGAATGAGCTGGATGAACTTGGCGCCGAACGCCGTCGTCGCCACGACGTTGACGAGGACATTGGCGGGAATGAGTTCCAGCCGGGACGGATCGAGGGCCAGATGGATGTCGGCCTGCCCATCGGGTCGGTCCTGAATGTAGGCAACGCTGCCCACCGGTGCACCGTGCAGCTTGACCTTGGCGCCCGGGTTCATCATCAAGCCCGCCCGGCCCGCGACCACCGTCACCGGAACGGTTTGGGTGAAGCCGCCGCGGAACTGTGTGACCGCGAGGACGAGGACCGCGGCTGCGGCGATGACGGTCGCCAATCCCGCGAGCGGGCGGGCAGAGCGAGATGTGGCGCGGCGATTGGCGAGGGGATGCGAGGGCGCTCGGTGTCCGGCCGGCACGGCCTGGATTCGTCTGGTCACCTAGGCCCCTTCGCCGCCGCGGGATGTCGGGTCGATGCACCAAACAGCCAGTGCGACAGTCGAAGTGGTGCGCACATGCCGACTACAGACCCCCGTCACGCTGTCCCGATCCATAGTCATCCAAGCCAACCGGTCCGCGGTGTGATACAAATCTCACGTTAGTAGCGAGCAGAACGATACATCCGCATTACCAGAACTTCAATACTGTTCAGCACGAGAGTGTCGTTCTACGCTGGCCACGGCTGAAGCTCACCGGAGGAGGAATGTGACCGGTATCCGTGTCGTCGCGCCCGAGTTGGCGCGCCGCTACGAGGAGCAGGGCTGGTGGACCCCGGACACCCTCGGGGATCTGCTGGCCCGCGGCCTCAAAGACAACCAGCACAACACGTTTCGCGTGCACTCCGCGGTGCGGCCATTTACCGGCACGTTCGGCGATGTCGAGCTGATGGCCCGGCGGCTCGCGGCGGGGCTGCGCGCCCGGGGCGTCGGCCCGGGTGACGTGGTCGCCTTCCAGCTGCCGAACTGGGTGGAAGCGGCGGTCACCTTCTGGGCCTCGGCGCTGCTTTCCGTCGTCGTGGTGCCGATCGTCCACTTCTACGGGCCGAAGGAATTGCGCTACATCCTGTCGAGCGTCAAGCCGCGGGTCTTCATCACCGCCGAGGGATTCGGGCGCATGACCTTCGCGCCGGAGGTCTGTGCCGACGTACCGACCGTCGCGCTGGTGGGGGAGAGCTTCGACGCGCTGCTCGAGGACGAACCGATGGACGGCACGGTGGCGACCGATCCCGCCAACCCGGCGGTGATCGCGTTCACGTCGGGCACCACCAGCGACCCCAAGGGCGTGATCCACAGCCATCAGACACTGGGATTCGAAACGCGCCAGCTGTTGGCGAATTACCCGCAGGGGCTCGGGCGGCAGCTCACCGCGCTGCCCGTCGGGCATTTCATCGGCATGCTCGGCGCGTTCCTGATGCCGGTGCTCGACGGCGCGCCGATCGACCTCACCGATGTCTGGGACCCCGACAAGGCGATCGACCTGATGGACGCCGACGGCGTGGCACTAGGCGGGGGACCGCCGTACTTCGTCACCAGCCTGCTCGACCACCCTCGCTTCACCCCGGATCACCTGCGCTACATCAAACACATCGGACTGGGCGGATCCACCGTCCCGGCGGTGGTCACCCGGCGCCTGGCCGACCTCGGGATCGTCGTCACCCGCTCCTACGGCAGCTCCGAGCACCCGTCGATCACCGGTTCGCAGCACACCGCACCGGAAGACAAGCGGCTCTTCACCGACGGCAAGGCGCGCACCGGCGTCGAGGTCCGGTTGGCCGACGACGGCGAAATACTCTCGCGCGGACCGGATCTGTTCGTCGGCTACACCGATCCCGCGCTGACCGCCCGCGCCTTCGACGAGGACGGCTGGTATCACACCGGCGACATCGGGGTGATGGATGACGACGGCTACCTGACCATCACCGACCGCAAGTCCGACATCATCATCCGCGGCGGCGAGAACATCAGTGCCCTGGAAGTCGAGGAAGTCCTGCTCGCCATGCCGGCGGTCGCCGAGGCGGTCGTGGTTTCCGCGCCCGATGCGCGGCTCGGCGAGCACGCGGCGGCCGTGCTGCGCCTCAAGCCCGGCTATGGCATGCCGACCATGGCCGAGGTCCGCGAGCACTTCGAGCGTGCCGGGGTGGCCAAGCAGAAGTGGCCCGAGGGGCTGCACGAGGTGACCGACTTTCCCCGGACCGCAAGCGGCAAGGTGCAGAAATACGTTGTGCGCCAGAGTGTTCGAGAGAAGGGGCAGCGATGGGCGGGCGGCTCAGCACTTGGGCCGGTCGAAAATTGAGAGTTGAACTTTTGGTCAAAGTAGAATACGGTTCTACCGTTACCTGATATTTAGGAGTTGTCGTGACGATCGTCGCGGAACAACGCACGTATGTCGCGGGCCGTTGGGTCACCGGCGACGACGTGGTCAGCGTCGAAAATCCGGCCGACGAGAGTCACGTCGCCGACATCACCGCCACTCCGTTGCCCGAGGTGCGGCGCGCGATCGCCGAGGCGCGCCGCAGCTTCGACGATGGGGTGTGGGCCGACGCCGCGCCCAGCGAGCGGGCGCGGGTGCTGCACGCCTTTATCGACCACATCGAGTCCGAGCGCGCCACGCTGGTTCCCACCCTCGTCGCCGAGGCCGGCCAATCGGCGCGCTTCGCCGAGATGACGCAGCTGGGTGCCGGGGCGGCCATCGCGCGCCAGACGATCGACCTGTACCTGTCGATGTCGCACGAGGAAGCTAGCCCGGTCCCGGTCGACGACCTGGTGCGTGGCCGGGTCGCGCTGAGCGTCCGGCGGCACGAACCCGTCGGCGTCGTCACCGCCATCACGCCGTACAACGCGGCGCTGATCATGGGCTTCCAGAAGCTGATTCCCGCGTTGATGGCGGGCAACTCAGTGATTTTGCGGCCCAGCCCGCTGACCCCGATCTCGTCCTTGATTTTCGGCGCGGCCGCCGACGCCGCCGGCCTGCCGCCGGGAGTGCTGAGCGTGGTCGTCGAGTCGGGCATCGCCGGGGCCGAGCTGCTGACCAGCGATCCGGGCATCGACATGGTGTCGTTCACCGGCTCAACGCTGGCCGGCCGCAAGATCCTCGCCCAGGCCGCCCCGACCGTCAAGCGGGTGTCGCTGGAACTCGGCGGAAAATCCGCGCAGATCTACCTGCCCGACGCCGTGCACCGCGCCGCTGGCGGCGCGATGATCGTGGTCCTCAGCACCGCCGGCCAGGCGTGCGTTGCCGCCACCAGAATGCTTGTGCCGCAAGATAAGAAAGACGAAGTGCTGAACGCGGTCAGCGCGGCCTACGGCTCGATCAAGGTGGGTCCGCCCAGCGACGAGACGGCCATGATGGGCCCGGTCATCAGCGCGGCCCAGCGCGACAAATGCGAGCAGTACGTGAAGCTGGCCGAAGAACACGGCGGCAAGGTGTTCTGCGGCGGCGGACGCCCGGCGGATCTTGACCGCGGCTACTACTTCGAACCGACCGTGCTCGACCTGCCCAGCAACGCGAATCCGGCTGCGCAGGAAGAAATCTTCGGCCCGATCATCGGCGTGCTCGGCTACCGCGATACCGACGACGCGGTCGCCATCGCCAACGACAGCATCTACGGCCTGTCCGGGCAGGTGTACGGGACCGATGCGGCGGCCGCGCTGCAGGTGGCGCGCCGGCTGCGCACCGGCGCGGTCAACGTCAACACCACCGTGTTCTCCGCCTACGCACCGAGCGGCGGATACAAGCAGAGCGGTCTGGGCCGCGAACGGGGACCGGACGGCATCCGCGAGTTCCAGGAGGTCAAGCACATGTCGATTGGGGAGTTGAAATGAGCTCAGAAACCAACGGAGACAAGAAATACAACCTGGACTGGCTGATCTCGGTCGACGATCACATCCTCGAGCCGCCGAACCTGTGGGTCGACCGGGTGGCCGCCAAGGACCGCGACCGCGCCCCGCACATGGAGAAGAACGACAACGGCGTGGACAACTGGGTCTACGACGGCAAGCGCTACCCGAACTCGGGCCTGAGCGCCGTCGTGGGCAAGTCCAAGGAGGAGTTCAGCCCCGAGCCGCTGTCGTATTCCGAGATGCGGCCCGGCTGCTATGACGCCAAGGCTCGCGTCGAGGACATGGACCGCTCGGGTGTGCTTGCGTCGCTGTGCTTTCCGACGATCACAAGGTTCTGCGGGCAGCTGTTCATGGAGGCCAGCGACCGCGAGTTCGGTTTCGAGTGTCTGCAGCACTACAACGACTGGCTCGTCGAGGAATGGTGTGGCGCCGCGCCCGGCCGGTACATCCCGCTGATGCTGATCCCGATGTGGGACCCGAAACTGGCCGCCACGGAGATGGAGCGCATGGCGGCTAAGGGCGTGACGTCCTTCGCGTTCTCGGAGAACCCGGAACCGTTGGGGCTGCCTACCATTCACGACCCCGCAGGCTACTGGGAACCGGTGATGGCGGCGGCCAACGAACTCGAGATGGTGGCCAGCATGCACGTCGGCTCCTCGTCGACGCTGCCCAAGATCTGTTCGGACGCGCCGTTCATGGCCAACCTCACCTGGGGTGCCTCGCGCACTTCCGGGACGATGCTGTCCTGGTTGTTCAGCGGCATGTTCCAGCGCTACCCGAAGCTGAAGATCGCGCTGTCCGAGGGTGAGGTCGGCTGGATGCCCTACTTCCTGGAGCGCGCCGAACAGGTGCTGGACAAGCAGCGGTACTGGGTGATGCGGGGCGCGAAGTTCGACTCGCACGCCGGCGCGGGCAACGCGATTGACCTCGACACCCTCGACATCCGCGAGACGTTCCGCAACCACATCTACGGCTGCATCATCGAAGACCGCCACGCCGTCAAGAGTTTGGACGAGATCGGCGAGGACAACATCATGTGCGAGACGGACTATCCACACTCGGACTCCACCTGGCCCGACTGCATCGGCGTCGCCCGCAACACCATGAAGGATCTCCCGGAGAACGTGCAATACAAGCTGTTGCGCGGCAATGCCCAGAAGCTCTACCGGTTCACACCGGCCGGGCCCCCCGTCCTGGCGAGCGCCTGATGCCCGGAGTGCTCGCCGGCAAGAGCGCCATCGTGACCGGCGCCGGTTCCGGGGTGGGCCGGGTGTCGGCGTTGCGGTTCGCCGAGGAAGGTGCGCGGGTCGTCGCCGCCGACATCGACCTCGACCACGCGAAAGAGACTGTGCGCCAGATCGAATCGGCCGGCGGCACCGCCATCGCGATCGGGAGCGACGTCTCGGACGAGCAACAGGTCCAGGCGATGATCGCGGCGGCGGTCGACCAGTACGGCCGGCTCGATATCCTGTTCAACAACGTCGGCATACCGACGCCGCGACTCGGCATGATCTTCGAGGACCACACACTCGAAGACTTCAACCGTTTGGTCGCGGTCAACCTCGGCGGGGTGTTCCTCGGGTGCAAGTATGCGGTGCTGCGCTTCAAGGAGCAGGGCCCGGGCGGGGTTATCCTCAACACCGCCTCGGTGGCCGGCCTGGTGGGCTGGGGTGGTTCGGTCTACGGCGCGACCAAGGGCGGGGTCATTCAGCTCACCCGAGCGGTCGCAATCGAGGCGGCCCCCTTCGGGATTCGCGTCAACGCGATCTGCCCGGCGGCCATGCCGTTGACCGGTTTCATGGCGGCCGGCGGGCTGAAGGTCGACGCGGATCAGCAGGCGGCGATCGCCGAATCGGTCGGCGGGCAGCATCCGCTGGGGCGCGCCATCACCGCGGAAGACTGCGCCGAGGCCGCGCTGTATCTGGTCTCGGATGCGTCGCGCAACGTCACCGGGGTGGCGCTGCCGGTCGACGGCGGGTTCGTGGCGAAATGACCGCTCCCGCATTGGATCGCGACCGACTGCGCGAGCTGTTCGACCTGCGCAGCTCCTACAACGCTTGGGCCGGTGGCGCTTACGAGGACGATCCGTATCCGGTGTGGCACCGGCTGCGCGAGGAGGGTCCGGTGCTGCCCGGCGTCCTGCACGAGCTGACGGGTAGCACCGACATGATGTTCTTCCACGGGCTGCCGTATCCGGACTGCCCGCATTTCACGGTGTTCGACTACGACTCCTGCATGATCGCCTACCGCCACCCGGAGGTGTTCGCCTCGTCCCCGGAGCCCGTCGACCTCGAGAACGGCCCACTGGGCCTGACCAACAGCATGCTGTCGATGAACGGCGAGCAGCACCGGCGCTATCGCGCGCTGGTCCAGCCGTCGTTCCTGCCGGCGAATGGCAAGTGGTGGATCGACAATTGGATCTCCGAGACGGTGGACCTGCTGATCGACGGGCTGGTTCACGAGGGGCGCGCCGAACTCAACGTCGACTTCTGCGCGGCCATCCCCGTGCTGACCATCACCGGCAGTTTCGGCGTGCCCGTCGAGCAGGCCCTTGATATCCGCGAGGCGCTGGCGCGGGATCCGCAGAAGGTGGTCGACCTACTCAAGCCAGTCATCGCCGCCCGCCGCGAGGAGCCACGCGACGACCTGATCAGCGTCCTCGTGCAAGCTGAGCTCATCGACGAAGACGGTGCCAAGGACCGGCTCACCGATCGCGAAATCGATTCATTCGTACTGCTGTTGCTCGGCGCGGGCTCGGGCACCACCTGGAAGCAGATGGGCACGACGCTGACGACGCTGCTGCAGCGTCCCGATCTCCTCGAGGCGGTGCGCGCCGACCGCCAGCTCTTGCGGCCCGCGATCGAGGAGGCCATCCGGTGGATGCCGACCGATCCGATGTTCTCCCGCTGGGTGATGGCCGACACCGAACTGGCCGGCGTGTCGATCCCCGCCGGGTCCGTCGTGCACCTCGCGCTGGGCGCGGCCAACCGGGATCCCGCCCGCTGGGACCGTCCCGACGAGTACGACATCGAGCGAAAGTTCAAGCCGTCGTTGGGTTTCGGCCAGGGCTCACACATCTGCCTCGGCATGCACGTCGCCCGCGCCGAAATGACCATCGCGATCTCGGCGCTGCTCGACCGGCTGCCCAACCTACGGCTGGATCCCGACGCCGAACCGCCCCGCTTCGTCGGAATGTACGAGCGCGGGGCGACCGCCATACCGGTGGTGTTCGATGTCTGAACCGGGCTACACGCCGCCCGACCTGTTGCTGGTCGGCGAGGACCACGTGCGCGCGTACCGCGAAACCGGCGGCGAGACCGGCTATCTGTGGAACGGCGTTCCGACCTTGCTGCTCACGGTGACCGGGCGTCGCACCGGCCGCACACTCACGTCGGCGCTGATCTTCGGCCGCGACGGCGACGACTATCTGGTGGTGGCCTCCATGGGCGGCGCGCCGCGGCACCCGTCGTGGTATCTGAATCTGCAAGCCAATCCGGCGGCCGGCATTCAGGTGCAAGCCGACGAGTTGGCGGTCGTGGCGCGCACCGCGTCGGCCGCCGAGAAGCCGCGACTGTGGAAGATCATGACCGACGTGTGGCCCAACTACGACGTCTACCAGTCACGAACCGAGCGCGACATCCCCGTCGTGCTACTCATACCGGCATGACCACGGCTAGCATTTCTTCGGTGTCACGTGCTGAAGAACGGGCCGCGGAGCGGTCAGCGGCGGTGCAGCGTTCGCGCGAACGCATCGCCAACCAGGTCAGGCTGATGCTCGACGCCGCTCTGCGGCTGATCCGCGAGAAGGGCGACAGCTTCACCACCCAGGAGCTGGTCAAAGAGGCGGGCGTCGCGCTGCAGACCTTCTACCGCTACTTCGCCACCAAAGACGAACTGCTGCTGGCGGTGATCGCCGATGCGATGACCGACGCGTGTGCCCGCTGGACGGACGCCGCCCGGGACTTGCCCGACCCGGTCGCGCGGTTGCGCTTCTACGTCACCGCGGTCATCGAGGTGCTCGACAGCGAGGAAGGCGACGGCGGCACCGCCAAGTTCGTCGTGTCGACGCACTGGCGGCTGCACCGGATCTTCCCCGACGAGCTCGCCGAGGCGGAGAAGCCGTTCGTCGATCTGCTGCTGGGCGAGATCAACGCCGGCATCGACGCCGGGCTGCTGGCTCCGGCGGACCCGAAATGGGCGGCCTGGTTCGTCGCCGAACTGGTGCGCTCGGTGTACCACTACTACGCCTACGCACCGCGCGAGGTCGACGTCAAAGAGCAGCTGTGGCAGTTCTGCCTGACCGCGTTGGGCGGAACCACACGCAAGTCGCGTGGTAGCCGATCGAAATAGAGGTACGACATGCCCCATGCAAAACCGGACGAGCTGCCCAGCGGAGGAGCGGGGCGGTGGCCGGCGGTCGGCGACAACTTCCGTTCGGTGCAGTGGGGCGACATGGAGGTCGGGTACACGACCACCGGGCCGCTGGACTGCACGCAGCTCTACCAATTCGGCGGACTTCCCGGCGGCGTATGCCCCTGTCCGCACTACGGATACATCTTCGAAGGCTCGATCCGCGCGACCTATCCGAACACCGACTGGCCGGACGAGACGGCGACGGCCGGCGAGGTGTATTTCTTTCCGGCCGGACACATCCTGATCTATCCCGAACGAACCAAGGCGCTCGAGCTGAACCCGGCGTTCGCATTGCAGCAGTGCATGGATGCGATGCAAAGGGCCGGGCAGAAGGCCGAACTCGCTCAGCGGGAGCGAGAGTTACAAGCGTGACAACGTGAACGGATACGTGTAGGAACCGGCGGGCGCTCCATGGCAACCCGCGTCGAAGGAGGACTGCAGCGAACCGGCCAACGAGTTCGGATCCCACGTGTAGATATCATGGGTGGGAACCGTTGGGCCATAATAGATGTCGTCACACCTCAGCCCGTCGGGAACGTCGACCGTCAAGACGTATTGGCCGTCGACCGACCGCGCGTCCCCGATGTACGGGAACGCCTTGGCCACCGGTCTGGCGATGGCATTCACATGCACGCAGCCGCCTCCCGGGCATGCGGTGATCGCCCACAGCCAGGTGTGAAAGTCGTATCTGCCCTCGACGTGGAGGTCGTAGTTGCCGAAAGGCATGGCAGCCCAGGCGATTGGCGGGCATGCCGCGGCCGCGACGGCCAGAGCGCCGGCGAGCGTCGAGGTCTTCAAGGCGAGCCGTCGCGCAGAACCCATGACGCTCCTCGGAGATCTTCATTTCCTACGGTTCGAGAAGTCAATTCTACTTGCACGACGCTTTTTTCGATAGAAAGTGCGGGAAAGTTGCTGACATCCCTGCGCGGTTCTGGAAGGCTTGCGGCATGGCCATGACCGAGTTGGAAGAGGTGCCTTGCGGTTCGGGGGTTTCGGAGACCAGCGCAACCCGGCCGCCGTCCCAGTTCGACGAAGACCTGCCCGAGTTTTCAAACGAATACGCGGAGTTCGAGTACCTGCTCTCCGGCACGGCCAGCTGCTACGCCGGGCCCGCCACCGGACCGGCCAGGGTGGTCAGCGACGGACACCGCTACGTGACCCGCGTGCTGGCCCGCTACCCGAAAGACGCGTCCCGCTTCAGCGGCCGGGTCGTTGTCGAGCCGTTCAACACCACCTATGGCCTCGACCGCGACGCTTTGTGGTTGCATGTCGCCACCTTGCTGCAGGCGCAGGGCGACGCGTGGATCGGCATCACCGTGCGTACCACGTCGGCAACACAACTCAAGGGCTACGACCCGCAGCGCTACGCCGACGTCGAGATCCCTTCCAATGACTTGGTCTGGGACCTGTTGCGGGCGATCGGCGCGGTGCTCAAGGAGGGCGGCCGACGCAGCCCGTTGCGCCACTTGCCGGTCCGGCACGTCTACCTGGGCGGCTACTCCCAAAGCAGCGTCGACACCGCCACTTTCGCCGCGTCATTCGGCGCGCTGACCCGCACCGGCGACGGCCGTCCCGCCTACGACGGATTCTTCCCCGCCTGTCATGCGGCCAGCCTGACGCCGCTCGCGGTGGGAGAAGGCCTGCCGCGCTTCGAGTACGCGGCGATGCCGCCTTGCCAGGTTCCGGTCATCGAGGTCCAACCACAAACCGACGTTGAGGGATTCAGCTTCGAAGAGTTCGTCAACCCCGGCAGTGCGTCGGTGCGGCGCGAGGACGGCGACGCCGCGGGGGACCGGTTCCGGCTGTACGAGATCGCCGGCGCACCCCACGCCGCCAGGATCCCCGGGTGCGACGGGAACGGCTCGAGTTTTCCGATGTCGGCGTTCGTCCGCGCCGCATTACGGAATCTCTTCCGTTGGGCCGAGGACGGCGTCACGCCGCCCACGGCGCCGCGCATCGCGCTCAGCATCGACGATGCGGTGGCCCAGGCGGCCGTCGACCGGTTCGGCAATGCCATCGGCGGGGTGCCGTCGCCATTCCTCGCCGTGCCGATCGCACGCTACGAGGCACATTCGACGCCGGGGCCGCTGTGCAAGCTCGCGGGCCACGAGGTGCCATTGCCCTACGAGGTGCTCGCCGAGCGCTACGGCGACGTGCGGGCCTACCTCGCCGAGTTCACGATCAGCCTCGACGACACTATCCGGGCCGGATACCTCCTGAAGGACGACCGCGCGTCATTGCTGAAAGACCAGGCCGCGAAAGCGCATGCCGCCTTCGCACGGCTGACGGCACCGGCATGAGCGTGGCAACCGTTCCCGTGCCGGACAGCCTCGAGCAGGCGCTGTCCCCGGAATGGCTCACCGCCGCGCTGGGCGCCGACGTCTTTGAGGTGACGCCCGGTCCGATCGTTGATCGGATCTCCACTAATGCGAGATTCACAATCCGCTGCGCCGACGGCCGTTCGCAGAACCTGTGCGTCAAGGGCTACTTCAACGAGATCGGCCGGGCCGCACGCTATATCGGCGCGCCCGAGGCCCACTTCTATCGCGACCTCGCCGCCGCGACCGGCGTGCGCACCCTGCACAGCGTCTACGCCGACGTCGATCCGGAAACCCGGCACGGCGTCATCGTCACCGAAGACGTTGCCGCCCAGGGTGCCACGTTCCTGGACGGCAACAGCGCATACACTCCCGATCAGACCGCCCAGACGCTCGCCGAGTTCGCGCGGCTGCACGCGGCAACATGGGACTCGGCTCGCTGCGCCATCGCGCCGTGGCTCGCGCCACGGCTGGGGCGGGCGCTGGAAGTGTGGGGGCTGCCGGCCACCCTCGACATCATCGGCCGCAACTTCGACGGCCCCAACGGGCAACGGATTCCCAACGAGGTTCGCGATGCGCGCCGGCTCGTCGACGCCTACCGCGTCCTGGCGGCCCCCGAGATGGTCTCCGAACCCCGGTGCGTCATTCACGGTGATGCGCACGTGGGCAACGTCTTTCTCGACGCGGCCGGCGCCGGATCCCTGGTCGATTGGCAACTCGTCCAACGCGGCATGTGGTCTCTCGATGTCGGCTACCACATCGCCTCGACGCTGACCGTGGAAGAGCGGCGCCGTACCGAACGAGACCTGTTGCGGCACTATCTCGATGCCCTCGCCTCGCACGGCGTCACACCGCCGCCATGGGACGACGCCTGGCGCGCCATCGCGTTCGGCATGGTGCACGGCTTTTTTCTGTGGGGCATCACGACCAAAGTGCAGTCGGCGATCATCGCCATGCTGCTGCACCGGCTGGGCACGGCGGTCGCGGATCACGACGCGCTGTCGGCGGTGCAGAGTTCGAGGAGGCAGTAGATGGACCAGGGCGCTTTTGACGGGCTGCGCGTGGTCGAACTGGCGCAATGGGTTTTCGTCCCGGTGGCCGGCGCGCTGTTGGCCGACTGGGGCGCCGACGTCATCCGCATCGAGCGCCTCGACGGCGACCCGTACCGGGGGCTGGCCACCCAGGGCATCGGCACGGACCGCGACGGCGTCAACCTTTCGATGGCCCTGGCGAATCGCGGCAAGCGGTCGGTGGCGCTGAACCTGCGGCACGCGACCGGCATGTCGGTGCTGCACGAATTGCTCTCCACCGCAGACGTTTTCCTCACCAGCCTGCGCCCCGGCGCGCTGAGCCGGCTCGGCCTGGACGCAGACACGCTGCGCGACCGCTATCCCAGCCTCATCTACGCCCGCGGCCATGGCTTCGGAATGCGTGGCCCGGACGCCAATCAGCCCGGCTACGACAGCTCGGCGTTTTGGGCGCGCGGGGGAGTGGGTCACATCCTGACCCCGCCCGAACGCGACTACCCGATCAGCCAGCGCGGCGCGATGGGCGATCGAAACGGGGCCATGGCACTGGCTTTCGGCATCGCGGCCGCCTTGCTCAAGCGGGCCAAGACCGGGGTCGGCTCAATCGTGGACGTCTCGCTGCTGGCCACCGCGATGTGGATGCTGTCGTCGGATCTGCTCGCGGTGCTCAACGGCGGCGAGGCCGGGCCCGTCGGTGGCCGCGGCCCCCAGGTCAACCCGCTGACCGGTAACTACCGCACCAGGGACGGCCGCCACCTCCAACTGATGTTCCTGCAAGGCGACCGGTACTGGGCGGAATTCTGTCGGCTGGTCGGGCGCGCCGACCTGATCGACGACCCGCGGTTTGCGGACCTGGCGGCCCGGCGCGCCAACTGTGCGGCCTGCGTGGCCGAGCTGGACGCCGTCTTCGCACGCCGCACCCTCGCCGAATGGAAAGAGCTACTGGCCAAACTCGACGCACCCTGGGCCCCAGTGCAATCCGTCTCGGAGGTAGCCGAAGATCCGCAGGTGATCGCCAACGGCTACGTGGGCGAGGTCCGGCTCGACGACGGCCAGGCCTACCGGTTGCCGACGGTGCCGCTGCAACTCGACGAGCAGGCACCCCCGATGCGGCGCGCACCCGAGCACGGCGAGCACACCGAGGCGCTGCTGGCCGAGCTCGGGTATGACTGGGACCGCATCGCCGAACTGGCCGACCAGGGCGTGATTCCGTGAGCGGACGGCCGCTGCCGGTTCCCGACGACACCTCGGCGCCATACTGGTCGGCCGCGGCCGACCACGTGCTCACCGTGGCGCGCTGCGCGCGATGCGGACGGTTCAGCGTGCCCCCCGATATGGTGTGCCCGCATTGCCACTCAACCGATCCGGGCTTTGAGTTCACGCCGGTGAGCGGACGCGGCGTCGTTCGATCCTGGACCGTGGTGCGCCAGGCCTTCCTGCCCGGCTTCGACGACGACATTCCCTTCGTGCTCGTCGACGTCGAACTCGTCGAACAGGCCGAGCTGCGCCTCATCGGCCGCCTGCTGGACGGTGTCGACGCGCCGCTGCGCGTCGGTGACGCTGTCACAGTCGGTTTCGAAGACCTCGCACCCGGCGTGGCCCTCCCCGCATTCGAGCTGACGTGAGCGGCCGATTCGCCGCGAGCAACAAGGTCGCCATCGTCGGCTACGCGCACAGCCAGGTGTGCCGCCGCGCCGACCGCACCCTGGGCACCCTCGCCGTCGACACCGCCCGCGCCGCCATCGCCGACGCAGGACTGCGCGACGACCAGATCGACGGATTCGTCAGCTCGAGCCTGCTGCCCAGCGCAGGAGGCCAGGCCGCCGAAGACGGTGTCAGCACCGTCTCATCGGCCTGGCTCGCCCAACACCTCGGGGCCACACCGCGTTACGTCGCCGGTTTCGAGGGCATCGGCCAGATCACCGGCTCGGTGGGCATGGCCGTCAACGCGGTCGCCAGCGGCGCCGCGGACTACGTGCTGCTGCATCGCGCCCTGCACAACCCGGCCGGGCGCTACCACGCCAACCCGATGCGCGAGGCGCGCGGCCAACAGCAATGGACGGCGCCGCAAGGCTTTTTCGGGCCGTTGGCCATGATCGCCCTGCCGCACAACGAATATCTGCAGCGCTTCGGCGCGCGACGGGAGTCGATGGCCGCCGTGGTGGTGGAGGCGCGCAAGAACGGCGCCCGCATCCCGTGGTCGTACTGGCACGATCGCCCGCTGACCGCGGACGAATACCTCTCGGCACCAATGCTGTTCGACCCGGTCTGCCGCTACGACTGCGACATTCCCGTCGACGGCGTGGCCGCGTTCGTGCTCACCTCCGCCGACCGCGCGAAGGACGGGCCGCATCGCCCGGTGTATGTCACCGGCTATGCCTCCGGCATGCCGGCCCGGCGGCGCCTTCCCCTGCACTGGCCGCTGGACGACATCGTCGAGGGCGGCGCGCAGACGGCGCGGCGGCTGTGGGAGCACGCCGGAATCACCGGCGCCGACGTCGATTTGCCGCAGGTGTACGACGGCTTTTCGCTGTTCGTCTGGCTGTGGCTGGAGGTATTGGGATTGTGCGCGGCCGGCGAGGCGCATCGCTTCGTCGAGGCCGGCGGCATCGACAGTGACCGCCGCGGCGCCATCCCCGCGCTGTCGGGAGGCGGCGCGCTGGGAAATGGGCGGATGCACGGGATCCCGCAGATGCTCGAGTGCTACCTGCAACTGGCCCGGCGAGCCGGGGAGAGGCAACACGAAAAAGCGACGATCGGGCTGGCGTGCCATTCCTCGCCGCACTTCGGCGGCGCGGTGTGCTACTCCGCCGACCCGTTTTGAGAGTTGCGTTCTCCGGCGAATCAGAATAGCGTTCTACTATCACTGGCGTTTAGGGAGTCGCTGTGACAGTCCCGTCGGAGTCCTGGGTGGAGCGCGCTGTCGATCGGTCGGCGGCCGTGCAGCGGTCCCGTACCCGCATCGCCAACCAGGTGCGGTTGATGCTCGACGCCGCCCGGCGGCTCATTCAGGTGAAGGACGACTTCACCACGCAGGAATTGGTCGCCGAGGCGGGTGTGGCGCTGCAGACCTTCTACCGCTACTTCGCCTCCAAAGATGAACTGCTGCTGGCGGTGATCGGGGACGCGATGACCGAGGCCTGCGACCGGTGGGCCAAGGCCGCCGCCGACATGACCGACCCCATGGACCGGTTGCGCTCGTACATCACCGCGCCGCTGCAGCAATTCCACGGCGACAGCCAGGAAGCGGCGGGCATCCGGTTCATCGTCTCCGCGCACTGGCACCTGCACCGCATCTTTCCGACCGAACTCGCCGAGGCCGAGCAATCGTTCGTCGACCTGCTGCGGGCCGAGGTGGCGGCCGCCGCCGACAAGGGGTTGCTGCGTCCGCGAAATCCCGACTGGGACACCTGGTTCATCGTCGAGTTGCAGCGCGCCATCTACCACTACTACGCCTACGCGACCAAAACCGACGAGGACTTGCAGGCCACCGAAGAAAACCTTTGGGAGTTCTGCAGAGCCGCGCTCGGAGCACCCATAGCATGACCGATCGCCCAGGAAGGGTTGCCAGTGAACGACTTTGACGACTTCGACTTCTTCACCGACCCTACCCTCGTCCCCAACCCGCACCCCTATTTCGACTACCTGCGCGCCAAGGGCCCCGTGGTCCGCGAGCCGCACCACGGGGTGGTCGCCATCACCGGCTACGACGAAGCGATGGCGCTGTACAAGGACGTCGACTCGTTCTCCAGCTGCATCGCGGTGGGTGGCCCGTTCCCGCCCTTGCCCTTCGAGCCGTCCGGCGACGACATCAGCGAACTGATCGACCAGCACCGTGTGCAGATGCCGCTGCACGAGCACATGGTCACCATGGATCCGCCGGACCACACCCGCGCCCGATCGGTGCTGAGCCGGCTGCTGACGCCCGCTCGGCTGAAAGAGAACCAGGACTTCCTGTGGAACCTGGCCGATCAGCAGCTGGACGAGTTCGTCGGCCGCGGAGAATGCGAGTTCCTCGACGCATACTCCAAGCCCTACGCGCTGCTGGCCGTCGCCAACCTGCTCGGGGTGCCCGAGGCCGATCACAAGGAATTCCGTGCCGCACTGGCGAATTCGCACACCGCGGGCAACCTGGACCACGATCCGGCCGCGATCAACCCGCTGGAATTCCTCGATGAGAAATTCAGCTTCTACATCGAGGACCGGCGCCGCGAGCCGCGCGGCGACGTGCTGAGTGACCTTGCGGCCGCACGTTATCCGGACGGGTCGGTGCCCGAGGTGGTTGAGGTCGTGCGTTCGGCGACCTTCCTGTTCGGGGCGGGCCAGGAAACCACCGCCAAGCTGCTCGGCGCGGCCCTGCAAATCCTCTGCGACCGGCCGGATTTGCAGCAGGCGCTGCGTGAGGACCGCAGCCTTATCCCCGGCTTCATCGAGGAGACACTGCGGATGGAGGCCCCGGTGAAAACGGCGTTTAGGTTGGCGCGCAAGTCGACCCGCGTCGGCGATGTCGACATCCCGGCCGGAACCACGGTCATGCTGTGCCCGGGGGCGATCAACCGGGATCCCGACCGCTTCGAGGACCCGCACGAATTCCGGCTCGACCGCGGCAATGTTCGCGAGCACATCGCCTTCGCGCGCGGGGTGCACAGCTGCCCCGGCGCGCCGCTGGCCCGAGTCGAGGGCCGGGTCTCGCTCGAGCGAATCCTGGACCGGATGGGCGATATCCGGGTCAATGAAGACGTGCACGGCCCGGCGGAGGACCGCCGCTACAGTTATGCGCCGACCTACATCCTGCGCGGACTCAACGAATTGCACCTTCAGTTCACGCCGATCAAGTAGGTGATCGATGCGGTTGATGTCGTTGATGAGTCCGGCTCTGGCACTGGCCCTTGCCGCCGGTGCCGCGGTGCCGACCGCCGCCGGTGACGACTGGGGACTCAACGGCACGTTCGTGGCCACGTCCAACGGCGATTGGGCGAAAACCAACGACATCTACCACAACGAAGCGACCGTCCGGAGCAAGTGGACGATCAGCACCACGTGCAGCACCCCGCTCGAATGCACCGGCCGGGTCACCAGCGACCTCGGCTGGAGCGCCGACGTGGGCCTGCACGGCAGCGAATACGTCGTCAAGCGCGACGTTCCCAACTGGGAGCCTTGCCCCAACGGCGCCGGCCGGACGGGACACCAGATCTACCGGTTCTATCCCGTCGACGAGAGAGGTTGGCTGGCAACCGATTCCACGCCAACCGTTCTCGCCGGCGTGGACCAGACCACGGGCGACAGCGGTGCTTGCGGCATCAACAAGGCGTTGGTGATCTCGCTGCCCTTCCGGCTGGACAAGGTGAGTTGAGTTCTGGCGGGTGACTGGGTGAATGCCAAACCCGCTAGCGCATGAGCTAGCGCGTTCCGCAAACCCTTTGTACTTCCAGACAGTGTTGGTCACTACAGTCGAGGAACCTTTTGTGCACAAGAAAGGACCCCCGCGATGACCCGAATGCCGCTCGTCAGCACCGACCGGCAACCCGAGCGGATCCAGCAGCCCATCGCACGCCCCGACACGCTCAACGTGATTCGACTGCTCGCCAACGCCCCCAACATCTTTGACGGATGGGCGCAGATGACGGGCGAACTATTCACAAGCCCGACCTTCACCCCGCGCATGCGCGAAGTGATCATCCTGCGGGTGGGGCATCTGCAGGACTCGCCCTACGAACTCGCCCAACACGTGATCTTCGGCCGCACCGCGGGGCTCACCGACCAACAGATCGATGCCCTGCTCGACAAGGGGGATCTGGCCGCGGCCGGATTCAGCGGCGACGAGCGCACCGTCATCGACACCGTCACCGAGTTGTGCACCACCCGCCGGCTCGGCGATGACACCTTCGCCACCGCCCAAGGACTGCTCGGCGACGAGGCGCTCACCGAACTGCTGATGATCGTCAGCTGCTATTACGGCCTGGCGCTGGTGCTCAACGCCGTCGACCTGGAGATCGACACCCCGACCTTCTCCAGCCCCGACGAAGGCCTGGCGCAGTGACCCGAATCCCGTATCGCCGGCCCGAAGACATGACCGAACTCGCCCGCGAATTGACCGCGCGGCGCGGCAATCTCAACGTCTATCGCGCACTGGCGAACGCCGAGAAGGTGTTCACCGGCTGGATGATGGCCGGCGACGCCGCCCTGAGCAGCCCGGTGCTATCTCGGCGGCTTCGCGAACTGATCGTGCTGCGCACGGCGTATCTCATGGACTGCGCCTACGAACTCGGCCAGCACAAAGACGTCGCGCAGACGGTCGGAGTAGACGCGGCCACCATCGACGCCATCACCACCGAGGCCGATTGGCAAACGGGGCCGTTCGATGCCACCGAGCTGGCGATCCTGCGACTGACCACCGAACTGGTGACCACCCGCCGCGTCGCGGCCCCGGTTTTCGACCAGGTGCACGAGGCCCTCGGTTCGGAGGCCACCGTCGAAGCGTTGATGGTCATCGGCCGATACGCCGGCCTGGCGTTGATGCTCAACGCGCTCGACGTGGACCTCGACGACACCGCCCGGCTACCCGTTCCGCCGACGCGGTGAGGGAAAGGTAATTACCGAGATTGCCTAATCTTCCTTCCGGCCAGGGACGCCTCCCGTAATGTCCATGGTGTGGTGGTGCGAAAGCAACCGTCGACCCGTCTGTCGGCCGAGGACTGGCTCGAGGTGGGTTACACCGTGCTTGCCCATGAGGGAGTGCGCGCACTCAAGGTCGAACGCCTCTGCCAGCAGGCAGGCGTCACCCGCGGCAGCTTCTACTGGCACTTCGAGGACATCGAGCAATATCGGGCCGCACTGGTCGAATCGTGGAACAAATTCCTCGAACGCGACCGTCAGGCACTGTCCGAGCTCGACGGGCTGCCACCCCGGGAACGACTGTCGGCGCTGACGCAAACGTTGGTCAGCCCCAAATACTGGGTGCTCGAGCGGGCGATGCGGGAGTGGGCCCGCCTGGACACGGTGGCCGCCGAGAATATCCGCGCCGCCGACCGGCTCTTGCTGCGCACCGTGATAAAGGCCTACTGCGACTACGGTTTCAGCTACGAGGACGCCAGACTGCGTGCCGAATTGACCTTTGCCGCGGGGATCGGTTTGCTGCATCTCACCAGCTCGGCCGAGCAGGCCCGATCGGTGGCGCAGCGAGAAAGATTCCTGGCCGTCATGCTGGGCGAGTCGGAAACGGCCCAGGCCCGCTCAGACCATGGCGATGGGTGAGATCTTGGCCCCAATCGCCAACGCCCCGGCCAACTCTCGACTCGTGTCGTAGTCGAACACGACATGCCCCGCCGCGATGTCCACGTCGCGCTTGGCGCGCTGCATGGGGCTCGACAAGAGATGGACGCTGGCGCCGGAGGCCTCCATGAGATCCGCGATGATCGCCCGGCTTTCGTGCACGGTGCGCGCCGCCGCCAGCCGTGCGTCGGCCCGCACCGATCGGCCCACCCGTTCGCCGCTGACCACGATCGCCTCGATATCGTCGGCCGTCTTGTCGACCAACGCCCGCAGTGAGCTCAGCCGCACCCTGGCCTCGCCCAGCCTGATCTGCGCGGCGGGCTGGTCTTTTTGCGCCACCCCGCTGTAGGCCAGCACGCGCCCACTGAGCCGTTCGGCGAAGAGCTCGGACACCCGTTCGGCGGTCCCGAGCACGGGCATCGCCGCGGTCAGCGCCAGCGCCGGAACCATCGGCCACCGGTACGTCGGGACCCCGTGCGCACGCGCGCCCGGCGCCGTGCCGCCGTAGATGTCGGCCACGGCGACCAATCGATGCTCGGGCACCAGGGCGTCGGTGACGACGAGATCGTGCGAGCCGGTGCCGCGCATGCCGGCCGTGTGCCAGGTGTCCACGACCTCCACCTGGTCGGCGGGCACCACGGCCAACGCCGGGTCGATCCGGTCCGGCCGTTCGATCAGCACGCCGACAATCATCCAATCGGCGCCCATCGCGCCGGTCGCCCAGGACCACCTGCCGGTCAGGCGCACTCCGCCGTCGGCCGGTACGCCGCGACCGGTGGGGGCCAGGGGAGCCGGCGCCAGCACCGGTCCCGACGCGAAAACCTCGTCCTGAACGCGCGGATCGAACAGCGACAGCAGCCAGTTGTGCAGCGCGTAGAAGCCGAGCGTCCACGCGCTCGACGCGCAGCCGTGTGCCATGCGCCGAATCGGTTGCAGCAGTTCGGGAAAGGAGGCCTGCAGGCCGCCGAACCGGGCCGGCAGCAATAACCGGAACAGCTCGGTCTGCCGGAAGTCGTCGATCGTCGCCGCGGGCAGGCGCCGCAGTCGCTCGGCCTGCTCGGCGCGATCGGCCAGGCGCGCAACGAATTCGTCGGTGACGCCGTGCAGTGGGCGGCTTTCAACCACGGACATGCGCCGACCGTAACATACTTTTTAGTATGGCAATGTCGATCGGTGCACCGCGGCATTGCGCCGGACGTACGGGACACCCGGCTGAATGTCGCGATCTGTGGAGAACATGGCGCATCGCGGGGAGCCGCGGCCAATGGGGCGGCGACACACTGGTTCGCGCGGGCATCGAGCGTTCTGGCAGTTGAACGTCGGATGAAATCGTTTCAATGGATGAACCGAGTCAGCCGGGAGACCGTCTGCGTTGTGACGCAGGGCTTTACCGGTGTTTGGAGGTTCGGTGATCGTTCACAACCCGCAGCACGGCCAGGCAACCACCCTCGTACGTCCGCTCGGAGCGGCGGAGCGACTCTTCTATCGCTATAGCGAGCGCAATCCCGCGCATTTCTCGATCGTGGCGGAATTCGGTGCAGTGCTCCCCGAAAAGCCGCTGCGGGCCGCATTGGCCGCCGTTCTGCGACGCCATCCCCTACTGTCGGTGCACGTCGAGGACCACCCCGGCATTCGTCTGGGCTTCTATCGCGCGGCGGACGTCCCGCCCGTGGAGCTGACCGTGCGCCGCGGCCCGGAGCTGGCCTGGCAGGGGGCCGCGGCCGAGGAGCTCAGCCGACCGTTCGACCGTTCGCGGGCGCCGCTGATGCGAGCGTTGTTGCTGCAGAGCGCTTGGCGTAGCGCGCTGGTGCTCACCTTCGACCACACGGTCGCGGACGGGATCAGTTCCACCGTCGCGCTCCGCGACGTGATTGCCGCGCTCAACGGCGAAGCCTTCACGAGTTTGCCTGTGCCACAACCGCAAGAACGGATCGTCGCCGAAGCCCTTCAATCGGGTGAGCCGCTGGACTCCGTTGCGGCGCCGGACGACCCGAGGATGACCACGCCCCCCAGCGTCCTCCGTCCCTTCGACGGTGCCCTGGCCAACGTGCGCACCATGGCGATGACCCGTGCGGACACCGCGAGGCTGGTAGCGCGGTGCCGCGCGGAACGCACCACGGTGCACGCCGCGCTGGTGGTCGCGATGTGCCGCGTGCGTGCCACGGACCGCGGCGAAGAATTCATCCGCGTCCTCAGCCCCATCAACCTGCGGCCGATCCTCGGAATCGAAGGCGGCTGCGTCATGTGCATCGTGCCGACCGCGACGGGACACACGCCGTGGGACGGCACACCGTTCTGGGAGCAGGCCCGCGCGACGACCGCACGCCTCGGGGTCGCCCGATCGGCGCGCGGGATCCGTGCCGCCTCGACTGGCCTCGAACAGATCATCACCGTCGATGCCGAAACCGCCGACGCCGAACAGCTTTTCAGCCGGATCAGCCCGTGGGAGATCATGGTCACCAACCTCGGCGTGCAAAACCTCGACGGCGCAAGCCCTTTGCGCCCGGCAGCGGTCTGGGGGCCGGTGGTGGTCAGCCAGACCGATGGCGAATATCTGACCGGAGTCACCACCTACGAGGGCAGGCTGAGGATGGTGACGTGTGGCTACAGCGTGCCGGCCAGCTTCTTGAAGGGTGTCGCGGACGCCCTGACGGCCGCGCTCGAGGAGTACTGACGATTGCTACCATCGCGCGGTGAGTGATCGCCCGGGTGGGCCGCGATCCGTCGCCCGCCGCGACGTCCTGAAGATTGCCGGTGTCATGCCGGCGATCGTCGCCGCCGGCGCATTGCTGCCCGCCCCACGCGCGGCGGCCGCTGTAAATGGAATGTCGGTCTTCCTCGACCCGGGCCATAACGCCGTGAACGACGCGTCGATCAACCAGCAGGTACCCAACGGCCGCGGCGGCACAAAGCCCTGCCAGACCTCGGGCGCGGCCGCAGACGACGGGTATCCCGAGCACGCCTTCACCTGGGCGGTGGTGGGGTTGATCAACGATTCGCTGACCCAGATGGGTGTTCGCACCCAGCTGTCCCGCGACAGCGACGGCGGGGTAGGGCCGTGCATCGACCAGCGCGCCGCGGCGGCCAACGCCATGCGCCCGGACGCGATCGTGAGCATCCATGCCGACGGAGGGCCACCGTCCGGCAGCGGATTCCACGTCAACTACTCCAGCCCGCCGCTCAACGACGTCCAATCCGGGCCCGCCGTGCAGCTGGCGCACGCGGTGCGGGATGCCTTGGCTCAGTCGGGTTTACAGCCGGCCACCTACATCGGCTCCGACGGCCTGTACGGCCGCGACGACCTCGCGGGGCTGAACCTGGCGCAGTATCCGGCGGTTCTGGTCGAACTCGGCAACATGAAAAACGCGGGTGACTTGGCGCGAATGGAAAGTTCGGACGGCCAGGCGAAATATGCCGCCGCGGTCACCCAGGGCATAGTCGCCTTTTTGAACTCCAACGCCGCGACCGGCTAGCGCTGGCTAGCCGGCCGGCTACTCAGCCGCCGAAGCCGCCACCCGCCGGCGCCGCGACCGGAGCCGGCCCACTCAGACCCAGGTGGCTGGAGGCGAAGGCGACTCCCTTGTCGATCATCGCGCCGTCGTCGGCGTAGGTGTTGTGCGCGGCGAAGTTGAGGCCGTCGGAGCAGACCGGGTCTTCGGTGGCGCACACCTTGACCGTCTTGTCTTGGTACATCGGGCCGATGACCACGGGTGGTTCGTTGAGGAAGTTCATCGCCCGCACGTTGGGCATGCCGAACAGCACGACTGAGGAGACGTGGCTGGCGACGTCGGGGTCCAATGGCTTCGGGACGGTGTTGGGGTCGACGCCGTCGGGTACCGCGGCCGAGGTGACAAACCCCATCACGGCCGCGCCTTGCGAGTAGCCGCCGAGCACCATCTTGGTGTTGGGGCAGTCGTGGGCCATCGAATTGATGTGGGCGCCCGCGTCTCTGATGCCGTCGATGCCGGTATCCCATTGGTCGCTGGCGGGGTAGTTGACTGGGTAGACATCGAACGACCGGCCGCCGACGCGCTGGTGCAGTGCGTCGACGAAGGCCTGACCGGTGGGGCCCACGCCCGGCGCTTCGCCGGTGCCGCGGGCGAACACCACTTGCACGTCCGGGCACTGGGCCGAGGCGGTGGGGATAACGGAAGTGGACAAGGCCGACGCGGCCACGCCCGACGCTGCGATAACTGCTGCTGAACCAAGGGAACGAACGATGTGACGTGCGATCATGGCGTCCGAAATGCCCATGCAAGCCCCTCCCAAAACTGTCAAGTTGCTAACCATTTGGTGGTGTTTTCCTGTAAACCGGGGGCGCAGCGACAGGCGGTGGATAGCGGCGGCGTCGCCGCCATCGGACCACGCAGCCATTGCGTGTCGGGTTGCCTACAAAAAACACTTTAAGCCGTCGTTTGGTGTTGTCCATTCAGGGTAGCCGGAGACGGCGAGTACCAGATCTGGCGCTCACTGTCAGGAGGGTGGCGACATGGCAACGGGTGAAACGGGTTTCGACGACGTGACCTTCGATCTTATTTCCCTTCAATATCACTCGCTCAAAGCGGGGCACGATTACGGCCAGTACGTGCGCGACGCGAAGAACGCCGGCCTGGATGACGTCGCGTCGTTCTTCAGCGAAGTGATGGCGCAGGACTCCGAGCGCGCGCGGCGATGCCACGAGCTCCAGGGCACGCCGGCGGCCGGGCCGGCCACAAGATAAGAATTCTGAGGGGGGCCGACGGCTTCACCCTGAGCTAAGTCGACGGCACCGATCGCGACCGAGGATCACCTAATCGTTGAGGGTGCGGCCGTTTACGCAGGTTGATCGCCAGATGACCAGGTCTGATAGACCCGTCGATGAGTTACCCCGCTTGTGTCAGCAAGGTCACATACTGGCAAAGCTCGCGTGCGCTCGGCGTGGCGCACTATTAGAGTTCTGTATCTTAGGGAAAGCTTATGATTCGTTAAGTAGGTAAACAGTTACCACGGAGCATGCTGTGAATACGGACCGTTTCGACGCGATCATCGTAGGTGCAGGTTTCGGCGGCATAGGGGCCGCGATTCAGCTCAAGCGCCTCGGGTTTGACAACTTCATCATCCTCGACCGCGAGGACGACTTGGGTGGCACCTGGCACGTCAACCACTACCCGGGCGTGGCCGTCGACATCCCGTCCACGACGTATTCGTACTGGTTTGAGCCCAATCCTGAATGGTCACGGCTGTTCGCGCCGGGTGCCGAGGTCAAGAAGTACGCGGTGGACGTCGCCGACAAGTACGACGTGCGCCGCCACATGCGGTTCAACACGACCGTCGAGGGCGCGCAGTGGGACGAGGAAACCGCCGAATGGCGGGTCGGACTGGCCGGCGGCGAAAGTCTGACCTGCCGGTTCCTGATCACCGCGACGGGGTTCCTGTCCCAGCCGCGCATGCCGGACATCCCCGGCATCGCCAGCTTCAAAGGCAAGGTGGTGCACACCACCGCGTGGGACCACGGCTACAGCTATGAGGGGCGCCGCATCGCGGTCATCGGCACCGGGGCCTCCGCGGTGCAGGTCATTCCCGAGTTGGCCAACGAGGCAGCGGACCTGACCGTCTACCAGCGCACCGCGGCGCACATCCTGCCCAAGCCCGATTTCGCGTTCTCTCCAAGCGTGCAACGCATGTTTGCCCGACTGCCCGTGCTGCAACGTGCGCTGCGCTGGGTGACCGACATTGTCATGGAGCTGATCTTGGTCATCGGTGCGCTGAAATTCGTGCAGACCCGGGGGCGGGGGAATATCGCCTTCGCCGACCTGGCCAAGATCAACCGGTTCAGAACGCTCCGGGACAAGGACCTGCGCGCCAAGTTGACACCGGACTACGATTGCGGCTGCAAGCGGCCCACCATGTCCAACGACTTCTACCGCGCTTTCACCAAGCCGCACGTGCACTTGGAGACCAACACAATCGAGCGCATCGAGGCCGACGGCATCGTCACGGTGGACGGGCGTAAGACCGTCATCGACACCCTGGTGCTAGCGACCGGTTTTGACCTGTGGGAAGCCAACTTCCCGGCCATCGAGGTCATCGGCCGCAAAGGGCGCAACCTCGGAAAGTGGTGGCGGGAGACCAAATTTCAGGCCTACCAGGGCGTGTCGATTCCCTACTTCCCCAACTACTTGGGCCTGGCCAGTCCGTTTGCCTTCTCCGGGTTCTCGTTCTTCCACACCATCGAATATCAGATGCGGCACATCGATCGGCTTTTGGGCGAGGTCAAGCGCCGCGGCGCGACGACGTTCGAGGTGACCGAGGAAGCCAACGCAGAGTTCCTCGAGCGGATGAGCGAACTGTTGAAAACCTCGGTGTTCAACAACGGCGACTGTGCGACGTCGCGGTCTTACTATTTCAATCCCAGCGGTGAGGCGACCTTGCTGCGGCCGACGTCCACGCTCAACGCAGTGCGAGAAGGCCGGACCTTCCCGCTCAGCGACTACGTCATCGCCTAGACACCTCAGCGGTGCGCGGACCCGGTCAACGGTTGCCCGTTGGCGGACTGCAGCAGGCAGATGACGGTGCTCGGGGTGGGATTGGCGCCGGTGCGGTCCTGGTTGGAGTCGATCAGATAGGTGATCGAAAACCGGCCGCCGTCAACGGATTGGCCGGTGTACGGGGCTAATCCGGCCGCGCAATCGCGATTGGCGACGGTGGCGATGGCGGAGTCGACGGCCATCGGAGCCCGCAGATACACCTCGGCTGAATGCGCTGTCGCGCAATCGACTACGGTGACGTTGACGCGGCTGCCGTCGGCCGGCGGCAGATCGGTCACGCATTCGCCGACCCGCAGGTCGATCCATTTCTCGGTGTGCGCCCCAGGCTGTAATGGCGCGGCGGTGGCCGTCGCGCAGGAACCCAATATGGCCACGGCGGTGACGCTGCACATCGTGTGAAGGCTTGAAAACCGCATTGCAGCCTCCTTGCTCCATCCCTTAGCGGTGGAGTTTAGGGGGTGTTGGTCAGCGCCGGGTCCGGTTTCTCCGACGACATCGACAAGAACCCGCGAAGGCACCGCGCGGCCAGCCACCAGTTCGCCGGCTTCTTCATGTCCAGTCCGCCCAGGAGCTGCTTGATCATGGTCAGCGTGTCGAAGTAAATGCGTTCGCAGACAAGGGTTTCGGTGTCGTCGAAGACGAAGTATGCGGTCATGCGGACCCGGAACCGGCTGCCGGTGGGCGGGACCTTGCCCAGGTAGCCACGGTGGGTGCCCATCAGCCAGAATTCGACGATCACCGCGTCGGCGCTGTGGCGCAGGGCGATGATTTCGTGGTCCTGGTCGGGAAATGCGGTCCGCGTGTAGGCGTAGTAGTCGCGCACCGCCGCATCGCCGTCGTGCACGAGCATCTGGGGGATCAGCTCGTAGCGCGGATGCGGGAAGGTCGCCAAGACGTCATCCCAGGCCTGGCGGACCTCGTCATGGAAGTGGTCGAGGACGAGTTTCTGGCGGGCGGCCAGCACCTCGGCGGCGGGGAACGCGGGAATGGTCACGGGGTCAGCGTAATCCCGGAAGCGATAGCGCATGCGCTATCGGTTTCGAGAGAGCGGTATACCTCCCGGGAGGGCCTCCGGGTAGAGCATGGGCAGTGCGGAATCCGCTAGCGCATGCGCTATCGGATTCGAAACAGCGATATTCCCTTGGGCAGAGGCGAATTCGGCGCGGGATTACCGGGGCGGGGTCCAGGCCACCGGCAGGGTTTTGATACCGTGGATGAACTGCGACAGCAGCCGCGCGGGCTCATCCGTCGCGACGATGTCGGGTATCTCGCGGCGCAATTCGTCGAAGACGACCCTGATCTCGCGACGAGCGAGGTTGGCGCCCAAGCAAAAATGGGCACCGCCGCCGCCGAAACCGAAGTGCGGGTTGGGGGTGCGTGCCACGTCGAAAACCCAGGGGTTCTCAAACGTCGACTCGTCGCGATTGGCCGAGTTGTACCACAGCGTCGCCTTGTCGCCGGCCTTCATCTTGGTGCCGCTGAGCTTGAAGTCCCGGGTCAGGGTGCGCCGCATGTAGACGACCGGGGAGGCCCACCGCACGATCTCCTCGACGGCGGTCGGGGTCAGGCGGTCGAAGTTGGACCACCACTTCTCCCGCTCGGCGGGGTAGCGTGACAGCGCCAGCACACCATGGCTGATCGCGTTGCGCGTCGTCTCGTTGCCGGCCACCACCAGCAGGATGAAGAACGACGCGATCTCCGTCGACGACAGCCGTTCCCCGTCGACCTCGGCTTCCACCAGGCTGGTGGTCAGGTCGTCGTGGTGATTGGACCGGCGGTCCTCGGCCAGCGCGCTGGCGTAGGCGCCGATGTCCATCGAAACCTGAAGAAACTCACCGAAATCCGTCGCCAGATCCGGATCGCCGAACCCGAGAATGACGTTGGTCCAATGGAATATGCGCTGATGGTCCTCTTCGGGGATGCCCATCATGTCGCAGATGACCTGCAACGGCAGCGGGCCGGCGAGCTCGTTGACCAGCTCGGCCTCCCCGTCGGGATGATTGGCGATCAGCGATGCGACCAGCCGGCGGGCCCGCTCGCGGACCGATGCCTCGATGCGCGCCACGACCTTCGGGGTGAACGCGCGGCTGACGATCGAGCGCAGCCGCTGGTGCCGCGGATCGTCGAGCACGATCATCGAGCCGAAGTACTCGCTGATCTCCGGGGTGTTGTCGTTGATCGTGATGTTGGGGCTGGAGCTGAAGATGTCCGGGTGACGGCTCGCGAAATGCACGTCGTCGTGCTTGGTCAGCGCCCAATGCCCGTCGCCCGGTTCGAAACCCTCGTACTCGACCGCGGGCCAGAACGAGATCGGGGCCTCACGGCGCAACGTGGCGAACGCGCCGTCGCGGAAGTCGTCGTCCAACGCCCAGAAGTCCAGCGAATCGAGATGGATGTCGGCGAGCGGAATGTCGGGCGGTGGCGCCCCGTTCGTCCGCGGCGCCAGGCCCTTCTTGGGACCCGTCTTGAGGCTCACCGAGACCTCCTTCGTCGTGAAAAGGGGAGTGCTGGGTCAGTGCGTGCAGATGGTTCTGGCGGGCGAACCCGTGGTGGCCGTCGCGGCACTCACCACGTTGCCGTCGAGCAGGATCTTGCAGGAGATGGGGCCCGGTCCCTGTGCACTGATGGTGAACACCTCGCCGCCGTAGCCGGTGAACTCCGTCGACCAGGGCAGCGGCGCATTCACCTGATGCAGCTGCCCGTTGTCGGTTTGGTAGTAGATGAACTCGGCGACCGCGGGTCCGTTGATCTCGTAGCGGACCTTCGGCATCTGGGGAAGGGCGTGCGCTACGCCGCACGCGTTCGCGAACCCGAAACCGACGGCCAAGAGGACCGAAGGTCCGGCGAGGTGCTTCGTCATGAATTGCATCGTGTCACCACGAGCGACGGTAGGGAAGCTTATGGTGAAGCCCAAAGCGGGGGCTGGTGACCGGAAGGTTGGGGATGTCCAAAAGCGGCTCGAAGCGTGTGGTGGTGTACGGAACCGGCTTCGTCGGCAAGATGGTGATCGCCGAGATCGTGAATCATCCGTTGTTCGAGTTGGTGGGCGTCGGCGTGAGCAACCCGGCCAAGGTCGGCCGCGACGTCGGCGAGATCTGCGGGCTGCCCGAGCCGGTCGGCATCACCGCCACCGACGACGTCGACGCCCTGATCGCATTGAAACCCGACGCGCTGGTGCACTACGGCCCGACGGCGATGCACGCCAAGGAGAACATCTCGCTGATCACCCGCTTCCTGCGGGCCGGCATCGACGTGTGTTCGACCGCGATGACCCCGTGGGTCTGGCCGACCATGAGCCTCAACCCGCCGAACTGGATCCAGCCGATCACCGAGGCCTGCGAGCTGGGGGAGTCGTCCTGCTTCACCACCGGCATCGACCCCGGATTCGCCAACGACCTGTTCCCGATGACGCTGATGGGGCTGTGCTCCGAGGTGCGCCGGGTCCGGGCCTCCGAGCTGCTGGACTACACCAACTACGAGGGCGACTACGAATTCGAGATGGGCATCGGCCGCGAGCCGGAGTTCAAGCCGATGCTGGAAGACCGCGACATGCTGATCTTCGCGTGGGGCGCAACCGTTCCGATGATCGCGCACGCCGCCGGCATCATGCTCGACGAAATCACCACCACCTGGGACAAGTGGGTGACACCCACGGAGCGCAACTCCGCCAGGGGCGTCATCAAACCGGGGCACGTGGCCGCCGTCCGGTTCACCATCAACGGCGTCTACCAGGGCGAGACCCGCATCCAGCTCGAACACGTCAACCGGATCGGGCTGGACGCCGCCCCGGACTGGCCGACCGGCCATGACAACGACGTCTACCGCGTGGACATCGAGGGGACCCCGAGCATCTTCCAGGAGACCGCGTTCCGGTTCACCGACGGCTCGGGCCGGGACGCGGCCGCGGCCGGGTGCCTGGCGACCGGCCTGCGGGCGCTCAACGCGGTTCCGGCGGTCAACGACCTGCGGCCGGGCTGGGTCACCCCGCTCGACCTCCCGCTGATCGCCGGCGAAGGCAGCATCCGGTGACCGGCGCACAGCGGGCGCAAAGCTGCCGCCGACACGGAATACAGGTTTTGGCGGCACAATAACGGCTAGCCGGACGCGAGTCGGTGCTGCGGATACGGGGATCGGGATATGGGCAATGGAGTCGGGCCCGCGCTGGGCTTATCGATAGGTGCCACCAACCTGGCGGCCGTCACCGCCGACAACGCCATCACCCGCAAGCCCGTTCTGACGCTGTATCCGGATCGTCCCGCCGAGATCGGCATCCCCGCGGAGAACCCACGACTGCAGGGGCCGGGCGTGGTGATCACCGGCTTCGTCAACCGGGTGGGCGACCCGCGTGGCGTCGTGGCGGTCGACGGCTCGGTGCACCGCAGCGAGGTCTTGGTCGCCGACGCATTGCGGGCGCTCGCGTATGCGGCCACCGGCGGAGGTCCCCTGCCCGACGACATCGCGGTCACCTATCCGGCCCACTGGGAGTCACCCGCGGTGGAGGCCCTCGGCGCCGCCCTGAGCGAGATCCCCGAATGGTCGCGACGCACGCGCCCGATCCTGCTGATCCCCGACGCCGCGGCGACGCTGCTCGCCGTGCGGACCAGCCCGGGCATCCCGGCGCGCGGGACCGTCGCGGTCTGCGATTTCGGCGGCAGCGGCACCAACATCACCCTGATGCACGCCGACGGCGACTACCGGGCGTTGGCCCCGACCGTTCGGCACCGCGATTTCTCCGGCGACCTGATCGACCAGGCGCTGCTGGGCGCCGCCATCGCCAACATGCCGACCACCGGCGCGTTCCCGTCCGGCGACGCGGCGATCGGCTCCCTGAGTCGGCTCCGCAGCGCATGCCGGATCGCCAAGGAACAGCTCTCCTCCAGCACGGTCGCCACGCTGACCGACGGGCTGACCGGGACGCGCGGCGAAGTCCGGCTCAGCCGGCACGAACTTGACGACGCGATCCGCCCCTCGCTGAACGGCGCGATCTCGGCATTGGACGAAGCCTTGGCGCGCAACGGAATCCGTGATCTCGTCGCGGTGGTCTCGACGGGCGGCGGGGCCAACCTGCCGACCGTCACCACCGCGCTGTCGCAGCACTTTCGCGTTCCCGTCGCCACCACGCCGCGTCCGCAACTCACGGCCGCGGTAGGCGCCGCGTTGCGGGTCGCGCAGGGCCCCGGCGATGCCGGCTCGACGCTCTCGGCGCCCGCCGCGCCGGTCGCACCCGCCGCGCCCGCGACGCTCTCGGCGCCGGCACGGGCCTGGTCGGCCACCGGGCACAACTCGCGGGTGGCCGGCGGCGGGTACTCCGGGCCGGACCCCGACGCGGCGACCGGTGCGGCCGCGGCCGGCGCGGGTCGGCCGCGGCCCCCCCCCCCCCCGCCAGCCCCCGCCGCCGGGGTGGGGCGGGGGGGGGGCGGCCG
>NZ_MBEI01000047.1 GCF_001953985.1 Mycobacterium colombiense | reverse complement strand
CCGCTCACGAACTGTTGCACCGCGCCGGCCAACGCAAACTCATCGGCGGCCAAGAAGACCAGCTCATCGACATCGCCTTAGAGATCAAACGCGAGCGGGAAAACGGCGCCGCGGCAACCCTTTAACCGCCGCTCACCCACGTCAAGATCGATCGATACCGTGCAGACGCGTCGCGCAGGAATCACATCCGGCCGCCGCCCCGAATGGTCCGTGGCGTCAACGAAAGTTCGCCGACCCCACCACAAGTGCCGAGAACTGATCCTTTACGCCCACCTTCATCGAGGTGCCCCCTTCGGGACGATGAACACGCCCTCAGCGGTGACCGTCATTCCCGTGCTGTCGGCGATGTGGCCCGCCGCAAATGTCTTCGCGCCCGAGATGTGCTCGACATACGCGCTCGCCCGCACCAGACCCAACGGCGTTGGGCGTTCGTAACGCAAGCTGAGCGTGCCGGTGTAGGCGGGGCGACCCGGCTGGTGCGCGGTCGCGCCGAGGACGTGATCGAGGATCAAGGCGCAAACCCCGCCGTGGACGTGACCCGGCGGACCCTCGTAAGCAGCACCCAACACCACCTCGGTCCAGACCACGCCATCGGCATCGTGGTTGATGACCAGGGGCGGCGCGATGGGGTTACGTGTCCCAATTGCAACATTGCCCGACACCATGGGCTGTCCGTCGGTGGCCCGGCGGACACCGAATGAACCGGGCATGAGAGCTTCGCTCAATTGCTCGACCGCGCGCTCGACGTGCGCCTTGGCCACCGCGACAACGGGGACATCCACCTCGGTCCGGATGGTCACATCGATGAGCCGACGCACCGATCTCGCCAGGGACTCATACTCTTTCGGGACGCAGTCACCGTTGTCATCAGCTACCACCGATTACTCCTCGGACTCGACGATGGTGCACAATCCACGCACGGGCGGCTGGGTATCGCGACGGCGAACTTACCCGACCGGGACCGCACCACAATCGGCAGCGGACCCGCGGCGGACCGCGACCTCACCAGTCCTGCCATGGAATGATGGTCTGCAGTGGTGTGCTGATCAATGTGTGTGCCTTGGCCTGCGGAGGACTCGCACCGTTCAGCAGGTCGCGTATCCGCCTCGTGGTGCCGATCGGATCGCCGTCAAGATAGAGGATTCGGATACGCAGTGCGCCACGGCTTTCGGCGGGATCGTCCGACCGGAGGCGTAGGGCGTTGTGCTGATGACGGTCAAGGGAAAATGTCCATGCCCCCGCCACGCCCGGGATGTCGAGGAGCTCGGGAATCAACACGCGGTCCTCCCAGCGGTGATGGCCGTGTGTATCAAGGCCAAACGGTTCGGCGAACCTGGTGAGCGTCAGGTGCAAGCCCCGGTTCGGACGGTAGGGAATGACCTCGGGCGCCACCAGCGAAGAGGAGGCTGCGTATCCCTTGACGGGCCGGAAGAACGCCAGCAAGGTCCGGCGCACCCCCGTAATCATGGGACCGCGCCCCCACTCGAACGAGTCCACGCCGAGCTGTTCCCATTCCTGTACCGATCGCTCGACGGGGTCGCGGAACCAGTACATGGCGACATAGTCGGTCTCCGCTTGATCGGCAACGGCGTTTGACTCGGCGCGGCACTCGGCTGTGCGCGCCCATCTGTCTCCCCACGCGACGCCCGGCAGTGCCAGGTTCTCCGGCCGATGGTCGAGTTGATGCCATTCGTTATACCGGCGATGCTGTTCGGGCGCCGCGTCATCCAGCGCGACAAAAGAGAAGAACGTCAGCGGGCAGCCTCTCACGGCTCCCCCGCATCCGGTTCCGGTGCGGTTGCACCTGCAACGCCCGCCGCCAACAATGTGTGTGCGCCAGGATCACCATTGAGGACACGGCTGGTGCGTTTCGTGATCCGCCAGTGCCCCTCGACGCGCCGGAACTCGAAATGGTTTGCCGTTGCGCGCCATACGCGAAAACTCTGGCCGTCTCGGATCAGCACCAACGATTCGGCGACCGCGACCGCCGAATCGCCGGCCACCGTCACGACGCTCGGTCCGATGAAGTGACAGCAGCCATTGCTCACCAGATTTCGATGAGAATCGGAACTCACCATCGCGCGAACATCGTTCTGGCTCTTCATCTGCCAGTCCTCGACGTCATAGATGCCGTCGATCGCCCAAAGTCGCGCGGCGCCATCAGCGTCCCCGGCATCCACGGCCGGGCCGTAGGACGCAATCAACCGAGCGACTTCTCGTTCGTCCTCGATGCGGCGCAGCCGTGTCGTAAGCTCGTCGATCTCGGTCATGACTCGAATCCCTCCTCATCGTTCACCAGATCCCGCAAGGCTGACAACTGCTCGACGTAGTGTGTCGCCGAACGGGAGAGTAGCGAGCATGTCACCGCCGTGGCCCCGGTGTCGCGGAGCTCGTGGAGATGTTCTCGCGTGGGCTCCGGGCGACCGCCGGGGTCCACAGCTCCACGGGTGCCCACCACGATGTCGAAATTTCCGGGAAGCTCGACACGCTCCAACATTGCGTCTATTTCGTCAGCACCGAGGCCGAATGGCATCCACCCGTCGGCCAGCTCCACCGCCCGCCGCAGCGAACGTCGCGTTCTGCCACCCACCCAGATCGGCACTCGCGGTTGAAGGGCGAAAGGTCGCACCACCATTCCCGCATAGGAAAAGAACTTGCCTGCGTATACCGGTTCGGGTTCTGACAGCGACACCCGCAGGGCGCGCAACGCGTCGTCGGCCCGCTCACCTCGAGCTTCGAACGGGGCGCCGAGCAGATCGAATTCGGGGGCCAGTGAGCCCACCCCAACGCCCAGTATCAGGCGGCCACCGCTGAGGCGGTCCAGGGTGCCGTATTTCTTGGCGATGGCCAGCGGGTGATGGTAGCCGAGCACCACCACCGACGTCGCCAACCGTATCTTCATGGTGCGGGCAGCCAGGAAAGCCAACGTGGCCAGCGGATCCCAGTAGATGTCGCCGCGGGTTCCCCGATCGGCCACCGGCACCGCGACATGCTCCGAACACGTCAGAAAGTCGAACCCGAGTCCGTCGGCGGCCGCAGCGATGGTGGCCAGCTCCTCGGCTGACGCGGTCCCCTCCCATCCCCCTGCGACCCCGGGCAGGCCCGTTACGACGGGGGTGGCCAGTCCGAGGCGCATTATGTCTGGCCCAGAAGTTCCTGGACTGTTTGATGCGCCCCCAGGACAATCGCAGCGCGCTCCGGTCCGCTGCCCCGGTGCACTGCCGTAGCGTTGCCGCCAGCGATGAACACCGGGCCATTGGCCAGATTCTCGAGCCCCTCGCGGGCCACGTCAGCGGGTTCGGAGACATTGAGTCCCGGCACGTCGAAGTTCAGCCCGATCCGCTCCATGGCGGGTGTGCGGGTCACGCCGAGGACGAGTTCAAGCACGTCGACACCGAATTCACGGAGCTCTAGCCAAAGACTCTCCGCGAAAAGACGACTGAACGCCTTGACGCCCGTGTAGACCGACTGGCGCATCGAACCGTGCGTGGCCGCTATCGAGCCGGTTAACAAGATGCCGCCTCGACCACGCGCACGCATCGGCCGCGCATAATGTTGTACCAATTCGAGCATCCGCGTCACGTTGAGGTCGATCACTCGAGAAAAATCGGAAAGCTCGGCGTCGAGGAACGGTTCACTGCACGTATTGGCACCGGCGTTGTAGATCAGCAGGCCGACCTCGAGATCGGCGGTTTCGGCGAAGATCGCCGAAATAGCTTCCGAATCAAGGAGATCGACGGCCAGCGTACGGACGTCAGCTCCGGCCTCGCGGCACTGCCGCGCGGTGTCCTGCAACGGTCCCGGCTTGCGGGCGATCAGGACCAGGTTGAATCCCTTGGCCGCCAACTGTTTGGCGAACTCGGCACCGGCCCCTTCCGAACCGCCGGCGATTACCGCCCACGGGCCATATTTACTGATGTTCGTCATCCTCATCCTTATCGTTGCGTGGCGCCCGCGTCCACGGGCAAGGTCACCGACGTGATGTAGCGCGCCTCGTCGGACGCCAGGAATAACGCCGCATTGGCCACGTCGACCGGATCAATCCACGCGACGGGAAGCATGTTCATGTTCCGTGCCGCCTCAGCGAACTCGGCACGCGTCGGCGGCCGGTCCAAGTCGGGACGAAACGCGCTCCGCACCACGTCGTTCTGGATCAGCGGGGTGTCGACGTTGGTGGGATGTACGCAGTTCACCCGGACATTGTGTGGGGCAAGCTCTTTGGCCATGCTCTGCATCAGACCTACCACGCCGTGCTTGGCCGCGGTGTAGTGCGCCACGCCGACGAGACCGCGTAACCCGGCAATGGAATTGGTGAGGATCATCGCGCCCGCCCCGCGCGCGATCAGGTGCGGCGCGCCCGCGCGACACGTATGCCAGACCCCCGTGAGGTTGACGTCCAGCATGGTGCGCCAAGCGTTTTCGTCCAGATCGAGCGCCAGCCCGCGTGACGTGATGCCGGCGGTCGCGCATACCACGTCCAGCCCACCGAATATCCGTGCGCCGCGGTCGGTGGCGGCCTCGACGCCCGTGAGATCACGCACGTCGACACTTTCCGTGTGCACGCGCCCACCGGCCTGGGCGACCAACGAGGCCGTCCGGTCGAGATCGGGCACTGTGGCGTGCGGGACCGCCACGGTGTCGATCGGTCCGCAGACATCGAGCGCGACGATATCGGCGCCCTCCTGTGCAAACCGCACCGCCTGTGCACGTCCGATCCCCCGCGCTGCACCGGTGATCAGAGCGACCTTGCCCTCCAGGCGTTTACTCATGAGGCGCTAGAACTCGACGCGGACGTCGTTGCTGACCGGGCGAGCCTGGCAGCACAGGATCAAGCCCTCGGCGCGCTCTTCGGGTCCCAGGATTTCGCAACTGGCCATGTCCACCTCACCGGAAACGACGGTGGCGACGCAGGAACCACAATGGCCCTCACGGCACGAGTGTGGCACCTGGATTCCCGCGTCCAGCATCGTATCGACGAGAGACTTGCCGCGCGGCCACCGCAAACGGTGGACCTCGCCATCCAAGTCCACTTCGACGGCGGCGGGTTCCAGCTCGGAGCGAACGGCGGCGTCACGTCCTCCGACTTCTGGCATGCCGCGATTCTGCCCGGCGCCCGGCCCGTCAGGGGTTGCCTTTCCGGTGGTTGGGAAATGGCCATTCCGGAGTCCGGTCACCGGGACACTGCAACTGACTGCGGCCGGCAAGATTTACCGTAGGCATTTGTGAAAAGTGGTAGTGATAGGCGCGTCGTCGCGGAGATAGATGCCGTGGTCGTCGGTGCCGGCTTCGCGGGTCTCTATGCGCTGCACAGGCTGCGGTCCGACGGGCTGACGGTCCGGGTCTTCGAAGCCGGGCCCGACGTCGGCGGTACCTGGTACTTCAACCGGTACCCCGGTGCCCGATGCGACGTGGAGAGCGTGGACTATTGCTACTCGTTCTCCGACGAGTTGCAGCAGGAATGGAACTGGTCCGAGAAATATGCCACCCAGACCGAGATCCTGGCGTACATCAACTGGGTTGCCGACCGGTTGGATCTGCGCCGCGACATCACTCTGAACGCCCGGGTCACGTCCGCGGTGCTCGATGCGCAGAGCCTGCGTTGGACGGTCACCACCGAGACGGGTGAACAGGTGACCGCCCGGTTCTGCCTGATGGCCACGGGTCCACTGTCGGCAGCGATGACCCCTTCGTTCCCGGGGCTGGACACCTTCGCCGGGCAGGTCTGCCACACCGCCGCGTGGCCGCACGAGCCGGTGGATTTCACCGGCAAACGCGTCGCGGTCATCGGCACTGGTTCCTCCGGCATCCAGTCGATCCCGATCATCGCGGAGGACGCGGCACAACTTTATGTCTTCCAGCGCACCCCGAACTACAGTGTCCCCGCCGGCAATCGCCCGCTCACCGAGGAAGATCGCGCCGAGGTGAAAAACAAATACCCGGAGCGGCGGCGAGCGTCGTGGCGCAGCTCGGGCGGCTCGCCCCACGTCGCGCATCCCAAGCTGACGATGGAGGTTACGCCCGAGGAAAGGCGTGCTGCGTTCGAGAAGCGCTGGGACTTGGGCGGTGTGTTGTTCTCCAAGACGTTCTCCGACCAGATGGTCGACCCGGCCGCCAACGAGGAAGCCCGCAAATTCTACGAGGAGAAGGTCCGCGCGCTCATCGATGACCCCGCGGTGGCCGATCTGCTGATCCCCAACGACCACCCGATCGGTACCAAGCGAATCTGTACCGATACCAACTACTTTCAAACATTCAACCGCCCGAACGTGGAATTGGTCAGTGTTCGCCGAACGCCGATCGTCTCCGTCGACGCCACCGGGATCAACACCAGCGACGCCCACTACGACCTGGACATGATCGTGCTCGCGACCGGTTTCGACGCGATGACCGGCGCACTGGCCAAGGTCGACATCGTCGGCCGGGACGGCAAGCGGCTGCGCGACTACTGGGCCGACGGACCACGCACTTACCTCGGTTTAGGCGTCGACGGGTTCCCCAACCTCTTCGTGGTGTGCGGCCCGGGGGCGCCAGCGGTACTGGCGAACATGGTGCTACATGCAGAGGCGCACGTGAACTGGATCGCCGACTGCATCGCCTACCTCAACACCCACGGCCACACCGCGATCGAGGCGACCCCGGACGCAGTCGACGACTGGGTCGCCGAGTGTGCCCGCCGGGCCGACGCCACGCTGTTCACCAAGGCCAACTCGTGGTACCTGGGCGCTAACGTCCCCGGCAAGCCCCGCGTGTTCATGCTTTTCATCGGCGGGTTCGGGGTCTATCTCGATATCTGCAACGCGGTCGCCGAGGCCGGGTACAAGGGGTTCTCGCTCATCAAGGGATCGTGATGCCGGGTCTGCGCGGTCGCGTGGCCTTGGTAACCGGGGCCGCCCGAGGCAGCGGTCGCTGCCACTGCGAGCGCTTCGCCGAGGAGGGCGCCGACGTCATCGCGCTGGATGCGCCCGAGGCGGCCGACGACCTCGAGCAGACCGCGGCTGCCGTCATCCGGCGAGGCGCGCGCGCCGCGACGGGGCTGGCCGACGTCAGCGACTTAGGCGCGATGAAGGCTGCAGTCGGTACGGCCGCCGCCGAACTCGGTCGCATCGACGTGGTTGTCGCCAACGCGGGAACTCACCCGGCGGGCGCCCCCAGCTGGGAGATCACCGCTCAGAGCTGGCGACAGACGCTGGACATCAATCTCACCGGCGTCTGGCATACCGTCAAGGCGGGCGTGCCCCACATGGGCCAGCAGGGCGGCTCAGTCGTGATTATCAGCTCCACCAACGGCATTCGCGGCACGGCCGACACCGCCCATTACACCGCCAGCAAGCACGCGGTGGTGGGACTGGCCCGCACCCTTGCCAACGAGCTCGGACCAAGACGCATTCGCGTCAACACCGTTCACCCCGGGGCCGTCGGAACCAAGATGGTGCTCAACGAGGCAACGTTCCGGCGTCTGCGGCCCGATTTGGACAACCCGACGGCAGACGATGTCGCCGAGGTACTCGCCGCTCGTCACCTACTTCCGGTCCCGTGGATCGAGCCCGTCGACGTCAGCAACGTCGTCGTTTTCCTCGCCTCGGATCAGGCGCGCTACATCACCGGCACCCAGATCGTGGTCGACGCCGGCCTACTGGCGAAAGCTTAGAAAGAGGCCCCATGGGCGTTCACGCCGTCACCGGATCCGCTTCGGGTAAGGGCCGTGCCGTCGGGGACAAACTTCGGGAAGCGGGCCACCGCGTAAAAAAGGGCCGGCGACCCGCGTGTGCGGCGGCGGGCAATGCGAAAGTTGTTGTTGTCGCGAGCAATTCCGCGACCACGATGCCGGCCGTGCCGAAGCGTGCCGTGCGTGCGCTGTTGGACCGCGACGGGGCGGTACGAATGTTTCGCCCGGTTTCGTTGACAACCACCCCCTCGCCGAGTTATGACCCAATTTCGTCCGCTGATCGGGATCAGCGGCGAGTCGGCGTCTGGACTGCGGTAAACCATTCAGTAAGCCCACACACGTAAGGACGAAGAAATGAGCGAGCGGGTACTTGACCGGGTCGTCGAGATGGCCGACCAATTGCGCGAGCAGGCGCCCATGGCCGAGCAAATCGGCCGGCTTACCGACGAAACCGTCAAGAACATGAAGGCTGCCGGTTTGATCCGGCTGCTGCAGACCAAGCAATACCAGGGCTTCGAGGTCCACCCCCGCGAGTTCGCCGAGACGACGATGGCCACCGCGGCGCTGGACCCGGCGGCCGGCTGGATCGTCGGCGTGGTGGGCGTGCACCCCTACCAGTTGGCCTACGCGGACCCGAAGGTCGCCGCCGAGATCTGGGCCGACGACGTCGACACCTGGATGGCCTCGCCGTACGCGCCGCAGGGTGTGGCCAAGCCCATCGACGGCGGCTATATCTTCAACGGCCGCTGGCAGTTCAGCTCGGGCACCGACCACTGCGACTGGATCATTTTGGGCGCCATGCTCGGCGACGAGAAGGGCATCCCGCTGATGCCGCCCCAGATGCTGCACATGATCCTGCCGCGCAAGGACTACGAGATCGTCGACGACTCGTGGAATGTGGTGGGGTTGCGCGGAACCGGCTCCAAGGACGTCATCGTCAAGGACGCGTTCGTGCCGAGCTACCGGACCATGGACGCCACCAAGGTGATGGACGGCACGGCGCAGCGCGAGGCCGGCATGACCGAGCCGCTGTACCTGATGCCGTGGTCGACCATGTTCCCCTTGGGCATCTCCGCCGCGACGATCGGCATCGCCGAAGGCGCGCTGGCCGCGCACCTGGATTATCAGCGCGAACGCGTCGGCGCGACCGGGACCGCGATCAAGGACGACCCCTACGTCATGCACGCGATCGGCGAGGCGGCCGCCGATATCAACGCCGCCCGCCAGGAACTGCTTGCCAACGCGGACCGCATCTACGACATGGTCGCCGCCGGTAAGGAGGTGTCGTTCGCGGACCGGGCGGCCGGCCGGCGCACGCAGGTGCGCGCGGTCTGGCGCGCGGTGTCCGCGGTCGACGAGATCTTCGCCCGCTCGGGCGGCAACGCGTCGCGCATGGACAAACCGTTGCAGCGCTACTGGCGCGACGTCCATGTCGGTCAAATGCACGCGATCCATGTCCCGGGCACCATCTACCACGCGGCCGCATTGAGTTCCCTTGGCGTCGATCCGCCGCAAGGCCCGCTGCGGGCGCTGATCTAGGAGAACGCGGAAGTGACTGACTTGAAAAGCCTCGGCTATATCACCATTTCGACCAACGACATCGACCGCTGGCGGCAGTTCGCCTTCGGCGTGCTGGGATTCGCCGAAGGGAAGGGCCCCGACCCGTCAGCCCTGTACCTGCGGATGGACGAGCGGGCGGCCCGGCTCATCGTGGTGCCCGGTGACACCGACCGGGTGCTGACCGTCGGCTGGGAGGTGCGCGACCACCCGGCCCTGCAGCGCGTGCAGGCCGCGCTGGACGGGGCCGGCGTGGCGTACAAACAGCTCTCCCCCGACGAGGCCGAGGCGCGCCGCGTCGAAGAGGTGATCACCTTCGAGGATCCCGCCGGCACCACGCTGGAGGTGTTCCACGGCGCGGTGCTCGACCACAGCCCGGTCATCACTCCGTTCGGCGCGAAGTTCGTCACCGGAGATCAGGGCATGGGCCATGTGGTGGTGCCGGCCACCGACCCCAGCGGCCTGTTCGACTTCTACACCGAGGTACTGGGGTTCCGCGCCCGCGGCGCGTTCCGGGTGCCGCTGCCGAAAGAGTTTGGCCCGGTGCGGGTTCGGTTCCTGGGCATCAACGAACGCCACCACAGCCTGGCGATCGTCCCGGCCGCACACCAGCGCGACCCACGCCTGGTCCACATCATGGTGGAGGTCGACACCCTGGACGCCGTCGGACAGGCGCTGGACCGGGTCAACGCCGAGGGCTTCCAGCTGTCCTCTACGCTCGGCCGGCACACCAACGACAAGATGGTCTCGTTCTACGTCCGCGCACCCGGTGACTGGGACATCGAATTCGGCACCGAGGGGATGCGGGTCGACGAAACCTATTACACCGCAGAGGAAATCACCGCCGACAGCTACTGGGGCCACCAGTGGGTCGGCGAAATGCCTGCGGCCATGCGAATGTGACGGCCATGTCGCCGGCGCGCAGTGAAGGCTCGTGCGTCACACAGTTCGGTTATTTGGCACAGCGGCATATCCCTCTTCCCGCTGACGGAAGTGGCAGAAGGGACTTCGAAGACACATGACCGAATCGGACGTGACGCCGCTCGCGGCGTCGTCGATCACCTCGTGGGATGACGAGGCCGACGTCGTCATCGCCGGCTACGGCGTCGGCGGGGGGGGGGCGGGGGGGGGGGGGGGGCCCGGCCGGGGGGGGCGGGGGGGGGGGGGGGGGGCCGCGCCGGGGGGGGGGGGGGGGGGGGGGGGGGGGGGGGGCGGGGGGGGGGGGGGGGGCGGGGGGGGGGGCGGCGCCCCGCGGGGGGGGGGGGGGGGGGGGGGGGG
>NZ_MBEI01000046.1 GCF_001953985.1 Mycobacterium colombiense | reverse complement strand
GTCGCACCGTGGGGGGCCCGCTCCCCCCCCCCGGCCCCCGCCCCCCCCCCCCCCCCCCCCCCCCCCCCCCCCGGGCGCCCCCCCGGGGGCCCCCCCGGATCGCTTGCGCGGGAGTCATGCCCCGTTGCACCAGCGCGCCGAGCTCCTCGGCGTTTTGGCCGTGCGGGATGGCTGGCGCATCGGTGCCGCACGCGATGCGGACGCCGGCGTCGATTGCCTTGGGCAGCATCGACTTTGCGCGCGGGAACACCTCGAGCGCTTTCTTGCGCAGCTCCGGTGCAATGCGGTCGATGGCCATGGCGTCGGTCAGATACGTGGTCGACACCAGGAACGTGCCGTGGTCGACCATCATCTGAATCGTCTCGTCACTGGCCAGGAAGCCATGTTCGATGCAGTCGATGCCGGCGCGGATGCACGCCTGAATCGCGCTGTCCCCCACGGCATGTGCGGCCACCCGGACTCCGGCCCGGTGGGCCTCGTCGGCGATCGCGGCGAACTCGGCGTCGGAGTACTGCTGTGCGCCCGGCGCGGTGCTGTGTGACATCACCCCGCCCGAGGCGGAGACCTTAATCAGCTTGGCGCCGTGCCGGATCTGGTAACGGACGCAGGCGATCACGTCGGGCACACCGTTGGCGATGCCCTCGGCCACCGACAGCGGCATGATCCCGGGAGCCAACCGCTGAAACACCGTTGGATCCAAATGCCCGCCGTACGGTGTGACGGCATGGCCGGCGGGATAGATGCGCGGCCCGATGTGCCAGCCCTGGTCGATGGCGCGCTGCAACGCCACGTCGAGCAGATATCCCCCGGTCTTGACCATCAATCCGAGATTGCGCACCGTGGTGAACCCGGCATCCAGCGTGGTGCGCGCGTTGACCGCGCCGCGCAGCGTGCGGTACGCCGGGTCGTCCTGCACGCCATGCATGGGCGCCGGTAGGCCCTCGGGCCCGCCGGGCCCGCCGATGAGCAGGTTGAGTTCCATGTCCATCAGGCCCGGCAGCAGCGTCACGTCACCGAGGTCGATGATGGTCGCCGAATCCGGTAGCGGCTCTTGGGGATTGATCGCGGTGATGCGTTCGCCGTCGATCACCACCTCCGCCGGCGTGTGGATCTGGCCCGTCACGACGTCAGCCCACCGGGCCGCCCGCAACACGGAGATCATGGAACGGGCTCGGACACGCAGTCCAGCGTCGACGCACCGGAATCCGGGACGCGGGGCTGTTTCCAGCACTCGACCGGGAACGACACCATGATCATGGAATAGAGCAGGTGCATCAGATTCTGGACGTCGTCGGGCAGGTCGTCGAGGGAGAACTTGTCGCAGAACGTCAGAGCCTCTTCGGCCCGCGCGGTGATCGCGTCGTAGAACGCCTTCATTTCCGTCATCGAGCTGGCCAGCCTCTTGGCGTAGCGTTCGGGTTCGCTGGGCAGACACCAGTCGGAGAACCGTTCGAGGTCGGCGAACTCGGCGGGCAGCATCGGCATCGTACTCACACTCCTGCCGTGGAAGTCCGGCGATAATCATCGATCCAGGCCGCGGTCTCCTTGTGCAGGTGACGGATCAAGACCTCCTGGTCGCAAAGTAAGAAATCGTCAACCACTTGGGATTCGAGCATCGTCTGCGTCGCCTCCAGCGTATTGGCGTCCTGCAACCCGTATTCCTTGAACGACACCGCCGCCAGCTCCTGGGCCACCCGCTCGCGCGGGGTGCGCGGCGCCGGGAAGTACAGCGTGCCCTCGAAAAGGTGACTGTTGTAGGACGTCGGCCAGTAGTGGTAGGTCAAGTACCAACCCTGGCCCCAGAACAGGATGACGAAGTTGGGGAACAGCTGGAACGAATCCAGGCCCCACGGATCGCATTTCGCGGGGTTGAGCCCGGCGGGCATCGGCCCCAGATCCGGCTTGTCCCAGGGGCCGAAGAGCCCGCTCTGGCAGATGTCTTCCATCGGCTTGCGCATCTCGTCGGCCATTTCCCAGGCCCGCACACCGGATGTGCTGACCAGCCGGTGCGGCCCGTCCAACCGGTAGTGCGGGGCTTCGAAACCCGCCTCCGCGGCCGCCTTTGAGTACGCGGTCGGCGACTGATTCGCATGCAACACGGGCGCGTGGTAGAACTCCTGGAACGCGTCCATGTAGAGCTTCCAGTTCGCCTTGACCTCCGAGCGGTAGTACCAGCGGGATGTCATCTTGTCGAAGGGGTAGCCCTCCAGCCCGGCGATCATGGGCCCCAAGAACTCTCGCAGCGACTGTTCGGGTTTCCTGGCGAAGTTGACGAAGATGAAGCCCTCCCACACGTCGCAGTGCACCGGCACCAGGCCGTAGCGATTCTTGTCGAGGTTGAAGAACTCCTCCTCCTGCTGCACAAAGGTGAGGTTGCCGTCCAGGTCGTAGCGCCAGGCGTGGTATTTGCAGGTGAACTGCCGGCACACGCCGCGCGTCTCTTCCTGTGGCATGTCGTTCCACACCAGCTTGTTGCCGCGGTGCCGGCACACATTGTGGTAGGCCTTGATGTCGCCAGATGTCGTGCGCACCAAGATGATTGATGTGTTGACGACCTTCAGCTCCCGGGTGAGGTAGCTGCCCTTGCGCGGAAGTTGTTCGACGCGACCGACATTGAGCCAGGCCCGCTTGAAGATGGCCTCGCGTTCCAGCTCGTAGATCTCGGGGCTGATGGAGTCCTCATACGACACCGGAGCGGTGCCCAATTCCGGGTAATGCTCGGTCCAGCTGCCCTCCGGCGGTTTGGGGAATCGGGCCATGATCGCTCCTTATGCAGTCCAACTTGGGAAACCGTGGGTGCCCAGCCGCTCACTTCTGCACTTCCCGCGCGAAACAACCACCTGCGCACCGGTTTCACCGATCCCTGAGAGCTCCGTCACGGCCGACGGTATATCCTCAACCCATCAATAGCAAGTAGTTGATATTGGCCCCGGGAGGCGCGGATGGACCACCAGGTCGTGCAAGTCATCTCACCACATACCGAGGAACCCATAGCCGAGGTCGACGCGGCCGGACCCGACGACGTCGACGCCGCGGTCGCCGCCGCGCGCGCGGCCTTGATCTCTTCGCCCTGGGCCCACAGCGAGCCGTCGGAACGGCTCGCCGCCGTCCGGCGCCTGGCCGAGATCTACGACCGGCGCCGCCCCGAGATGGCCGACACCATCACCGCCGAGATCGGCGCCCCGACCAGCTTCGCCCAGCGCGCGCAGGTCGGCCTGCCCGCATTCATGATTCGCGCGTTCTGCGACCTGGCCGAGCGACACCAGTGGCAGGAGACCAGGCCCGGGTTCTTCGGCAGTGACGTCCTTATCCGCAAAGAGCCCGTCGGCGTCGTCGCGGCGATCGTGCCATGGAACATGCCCCAATTCCTGATCGTCACCAAACTGGTGCCGGCGCTGCTGGCCGGCTGCACCGTCGTCCTCAAGCCCGCGCCCGAAAGCCCCTTGGATGCGCTGCTTTTGGGCGAGATGCTCGACGAGGCCGGCCTGCCACCCGGCGTGGTCAGCGTGCTCCCGGGCGACGCCGCGCTCGGCGCCTACCTCGTTGCCCACCGCGGAATCGACAAGGTGTCCTTCACCGGCTCCACCACGGCCGGGCGTGCCGTCGCCGCGGCCTGCGCGGCCAACCTCACCAGGGTCAGCCTCGAACTCGGCGGCAAGTCGGCGGCGCTGGTTCTCGACGACGCGGCGCCGGACAAGGTCGCCGCCGGGGTGCGATCGGCCAGCCTGTCCAACAGCGGCCAGATCTGCAATGCCCTGACGCGCGTCCTGGTGCCCCATGCGCGCCACGACGAATACGTCGATGCGCTCGCCGCCGAGATGAGCGGCCTTCGTGTCGGCGACCCCAGCGACCCCGGGACCCAAGTCGGTCCCCTGGTGTCTCGACGCCAGCAGCAGCGCGTTCGCGACTACATCCGGGTCGGCCAGGACGAGGGCGCGCGATTGGTCGTCGGCGGCGCCGAGATGCCCGACGGGCTCGACCGCGGCTGGTACGTCCAACCCACCCTGTTCGCGGCCGCCGACAACGCGATGCGCATCGCACGCGAAGAGATCTTCGGCCCCGTGATCACGGTCATCCCCTACCGCGACGAGGAGCAGGCAGTCGAGATCGCCAACGATTCCGATTACGGCCTGGCCGGATCGGTCTGGGGCGACGACACCGACCGGGCCCTGGCGCTGGCCACGCGGATCCGCACCGGCACCCTCGGCATCAACCAGGGCTACACGATGGATCCGTTTGCGCCGTTCGGCGGCGTCAAAGCGAGCGGTTACGGCCGAGAGCTCGGGCCCGAAGGGCTCGACGGCTACCTCGAGACGAAATCGATCGCGATCTCGCCGGGTGGCTAGATAACTAGCTGGTCTCGCTGGCGACGTAGACGGCGACATACCCGATCGGGATGCCGGTCCAGTTCGCGATGCATTCGCGAGCCGCCAGCTCCACCGTGGCCCGGCTGCCGGCGCGGGTGGCCCTGCCGATCTCGGGGACCCGGATCATCCATCCGTCCGCGTCGCGGGTGATTTCGACATCGAAGCACTGGCCGACCATCGGACACTTCACGCGAGGAGCGACCCGCTGACGGCGGGCGCTGCGCAACGATTGACGGCGCAGCAGAGTGGGCTGAACAGACATGGCTGCTTTCCTGAGTCGCGAACGAACCGCGGGCAAGAGTAATCCGCATCGAGGCGAAAACCTAATCCGCGGTCTCAGCCGGATAACGCGCTAACTGTGGGCAAATGCGGGTGGCGTCTCGCTGTCGGCCGCAGGGCTCTAACTTCCTTGTCGCGCCGCGCCATTCGGCGTCGTGAAGACTTGAGTCGTTCGGGTCAATCGTCCGCGGCTCGATGCGATTCCGTAATTCTTCGCCACCGATCCGCCCGACGGCATCCACGGATTTGCGTCAGGCACTTGGCTTCCAGCCGAGCGTGCTCAATAAGCGGTCAGGGCGTCTCAAGACCGCCGCGGCGTTGCGATGCGGTAACGGACGCAGCTCGGCTATGATGTGACGTAGACCACACATGGCATGGGGATGTTGCGGGCGTCACACCTAAGGAGCTTTCATGGTTGGCGTGGATCGCTCTCGAAAGTCTGTCATCGCGCCGCGGGCCGGCGCGGCGGTCAACTCACACCGGGTGCTCGTTGCATTCCTGACTGTCACGGTGCTCATCTGCGCGATCGTCGGTGCCATCGCGGCCGCGGCGATGGGACAAACCACCGCCGCGCTTCTCATCGCGCTAGTGGCCGGTGGGTGGTTCTCGGCCGCTGTCCTCTGCTAGCCGCGAGCACTGCGGCAGCCGGCGCAGCGCGTCGGGATCGCTCTGTACCCGCAGTCGGCGTCGCCCGTCCTCTTCGATGTCAATGCCAACGGGCAAGTCGTCGCCGCCCACGCCCGCCGGATCGACGAAAAGCTGCAGTTCGTCGGAGTCGACGAACAACACGGCATCATCGTGCGACAGCCGCCACGGATGGCCATCGGTGGGCCACCGGCCACCAATGACCCGAATGCCGTCGCCATCATCACCTGCCTGATCTTCCGCATCGGCCTCGACGCAATCGACCCACAATTTCGCCGGCACCGGACGGAAGTACACCGCGAGGCGTTGGCGGTTGAGGTCCAGGTCTACCGGCATCCCGATCGGAGGGAGCGATGTTCCCTCGGGTTGGTCGTTCAGCGATTTCTTGACCTGACGAGAACCGATACCGGTGCCGAACCAGTCGATGGTCAGGACGGTGGTGATGTACTGCGCGATCGCCAGCGTCAACAATCCGCCCGCCCCGGCGGCTCCTACTCCGGCGGCCCCCGCAACCCAGGTCACCGGCAGCGCAAGCAGGCCGACGACAGCCGCCGCGCCTGCCGCCGTAGCCACTTTGCCGGCGGCGGTCAGGCTGAAGTCCGCGTTCACATCCGGGTCGGAGTTCTGCGCCGGTCGCACCCCCACGGTTCGCGGCAGCCGATCGAATCGCTCGCTGACTCGCTTGACCTCCGCCTCGTATTCCTCGGTAGTGAGATGACCGGTGCGCTTCTTCTGACCGGCCAGACTCAGCGTCTGTTCGAGGAGCTCGATGCTGTCCACGTCCTCCCGCAACAGCTCTTTCTCCTTCGGGTCACGCGGGATGTCGCCCAGGCCCATTTCGTACGTCACCTTGAAGTTGGCCTTGAAGTCGTAGAGCTTGGTGTCGGCGCTCACGGTGCCGTCGACGACCAATCGGCCGTCCCCCGTTCGCGGCACGATATCGGCGTCCAGAGCGTCGAGGCTGCGGTCCTGTCCGCCGATGCTGATGGTCTTGGGGCCCGCCAGCGCGCAGGGCGCATCGGGGTCGAAGTCGCTTTCGTCGAGATCGAAACTGTTCATCACAGTGTCACGGACCTGCCGCAGAATACTCCACCCGGTGACGGCCAAAGCCGCCCTCTCGCGGGGGTTTTCGGCGAGGACGGACGCAGGCAGCTCCTCGCCGGGCGGCAAGTCGCGCAGTGTCCGCAGCTGCACCACCATGGATTCCTCGGTGGCCTCGCCGACGTCGAAACGCTGCACCACGGCGTCGAGTTGCTTGGCCGTGCTGTCGTCTAGGGCCTCGGGGTCGACGTCCACCGGGGACGGCAGTAGTGCCTGGATCCCGTTGTCTCCCATCGCCTCCAATTGCGGGCGGACCGCATCGGCGATTTGCGCGGCAAGCGAGTCGAGCACCCTGGTTCTCGCTTCATCGTCGGAGAGGCCGGGATGCTGCATTTTCTCCAGGTTCACCATCAGCTCCCCGGCGATGCTGTGGGTTATCCAGTACGCCTCGGCGTAGTCGAGTTCCCAGCTGATCCGTGGGTCTTGTCCACCAAGGACCGTGACCCCGCCCTCACGCCGCTCGATGTGCGGGCCGAACAGCCACCCGGCGTGCTGGTCCGCCGACGGTGCCGCCACCAATACGGGAGCATCCTGGGAGGTGAAGTTCAGGGCGATCGTCTGCTTGCCCGGCTCTAGTCGATGCGACTCGAGCTGGTCGTGAATTGTCAACCGCCCGAACAGCGGAATCTCGTTGTAGGCAATCTCCCGCGACTCTCCGGCACGCGGACCATCGGGGATCGTGACGGTAGCCGGGGGCAGCGATACCAGCGGGATGCAGGTAACCGAATCGATGACGATCTCGGAATCGAAGATCACCAGGTCTATCGCGAAGTGCCGCAGGGGGTCGTGAGTCTCACCGTCGGCTTCCTCCTGCCACAGCCGCTGACGAGAGTCGAGGACGAACCAGACGCGATCCAGGGTGAGGTCGAGGGTGGCCGTCGCGGAGTAGCCCGCGCCGTCGACGGACTGCGTGTACTTGTCGCCGCTGAACATCCCGACCGTCTGATCCTGCACGCGTTCGCGATGAATTTCGATGATCGTATCGGGGCGATGCATGTGGATGCTGTACCCAAAAAGGCGTGTCTCGAGTCCAGTCCGCCTTTGCTAATCCGGTCGCCTCGGCGGGAATTCGGCGCGCTTCTCGATGGCCTCCCGATAGACATGGACCCGGCCAGGGATCGTCCCGAGCACCGCGATGGTGCGCCCGCCCCGCCCGTAGGCGCCGATGAACTCCCCGTCCGGATTGCCTTCGATAATCTCGACAGCGTCGTAATCCGTTGGCACACCTAGCATCTGTAGCTTGACGTCATATTGGTCGGACCAGAAATACGGCACCGCGTCGAAGGCCTCGGCGCGCTCGGGACCGGCCAGCAGTGTGCGTGCCGCGGCCTCGCCCTGACGTGCCGCGTCGTCCCAGTGTTCAGTGCGCAGATGGCGCTCGTACAGCGGATGCCACCAGCGCGCCACATCCCCGGCGGCGACCACACTGCCGTCGCCGGTGTTGCCCTCGGCGGCGCCAGTGGCATCGCAGACCACCCCGTCGTCCAGTCGCAGACCCGAGCCTTCCAGCCAGGCGGTGGCGGGAGTAACACCGAGTCCGACGATGACGACGTCGGCCGGCACCTGCGAACCGTCGGTGAGTCGTACCGCTTCGACCCGCCCGTTGCCGACGAATTCGTCGACACCCACGCCGACGCGCAAGTCCACGCCATGTTCGCGATGCAATTTCGCCCAGCAGGGCGCCAGCTCCGCACCTAAAGCCTGAACCAGCGGCCCGGCGGCCTTCTCCACGAGCGTCACATCCAGCCCGAGCAATCGGCAGGTCGCTGCCACCTCGCTGCCGATAAACCCGCCCCCTACCACCACGACACGGGGACGCGAACCGAGTCGGTCTCGGATCGCCAAACAGTCATCGACCGTCCGCAGCAGAAGCACCCCTTCGGGAGCCTGGCCGCCCGGCCATTCGCGCGGTTCAGCCCCGCTGGCGATGACAAGCCCGTCGAAGCCCAAGGACAGGTCCTGGCCCTCGTCGCGGACCCGGACGGTACGGGCGGACAGGTCGAGGCTGACCGCGGAAGCCCCCCTGAACACCCGCGCATCCATGTCGAACTGCGGCGCCATGTCGACGCCCGCCCGGTGCACCTGACCGCTGAGCAGCTTCTTCGACAACGGTGGCCGATGGTAGGGGGCCTGTCGTTCAGCACCAACGATGGTGAGGGCACCGTCGTAGCCATCCTGTCGCAGCGTCTCCGCCGCCAGCGTCCCTGCCACGCCGGCACCAACCACGACGACCTGCTGTAACTGAGGATTCGCCGGCATCGCGTCAGTCCTCCACCACAATCGCCTGGGTGGGACAGGACACTTCGGCGGCCCTCAACGGCCCGCGTAACTCTCGCGGCGGTCGCTCGTCGAGCAGGTGTAGCCCGTCTTCTCGTACGTCAAAAACCTCGCGGCACAGGCTCATACACACACCGTTGCCGTCGCAGGTATCGAGATCGACTGAGACTTTCATCGGATCGCGGCCTCCCGTTCTTGGTGAGCTCGTTCGCGGGCGGCCTTAGCCGCGGGCGAGTTCTTGATGTAGTCGACCGCCATCGTCGTGACCGCTTCGGGACCGGGATGATGGTGAGGCCGCATGTACCTGGCGGGTTGCGTCACCATCAGCTGCCAAGGACCGGGCAATTTGTATTCGCGGGCCGCACGCCACCAATCGCGCCAACGCCACTTCTGGTCGATGGTCGGATCGTGGGCCATCAGGTATTTCGCTCCGGCAATCCACCAGCCGTAAAACAGCGGAGTGGTCATCAGCATGGAGAAGGCCCTGATGAAGTAGTTGCCGCACACATGCTGGTAGACGTCGAACACCAGTGAACGGTGTTCGACCTCCTCGGCCCCATGCCAACGCAGCAGATCCAGCATCATCGGGTCGGTGCCGGCGTAATCCAGACCGCGGTTCTGCAGCACCCATTGGCCCAACATCGCGGTGTAATGTTCCAGCGCCGCCACGTCGGCCAGGCGCCGATACAGCCACCATCGCTTCATCGCTGGCGGAAACCACTTGGGCGGATCACCCAGCGCCACCGACAGCATTTTTCGTAGCCGCGAGGTGTACGGCTTGGTGTCGATGCCTTGTTCGGCCAAATGGTCGAGCACCACCTGGTGCGCCCAGGCATGCCAGGACTCCTGCTGGATGAACGGCTTGATCGCCGCCTCCAGCTCCGGATCATCGACCAGCGATGATGCTTCCAGGACGGCCTTGATGAAGTGCCGCTCTCCTTCGGGGAGGAGCAGGTGTAAGACGTTCATCATGTGCGTTGCGAACGGGTCGTCGGGCACCCAGTGCAGTGGCGTCTCGGACCAGTCGAATCGGACCATCCGCCGATAGCGCGGGTGTCCCTCGTGGTGAAGTTGGACCTCGGGCATCAGAAGCTCCTCCCGCCGACCGACCGTGCTTAGTCGGTCGATCCGTTTCTCCTTTGAATTGCGACCGAACCGGACTTCACGCGCCGATCCGCTGCGAACAACCGTTCACCCAACCGCGTACCCGCGTAGGTGGCCGGTCATGCGTGCCGGCGTCCCTTAATCGGCCCGCCTCCCCAGATAGCCGTCGACGCTGCGCGCGAACGGCTGGAGTAGTTCGGGCGGAAGCGGGTAGCCCTGTCACACAACCTCCTGTTAGGCGAAAGGCCGCGGATGCCTGTTACGGCGGGCCACGTTCCCGGCGTGACGTCGGGACTGCGCAGGATCCCCATGGATCCTGGGCGCTTCCATAGCGGGCGTTGGTTTTTGTTGGTAGAAGGCGTGCTGGTGAGCGCGTTCGGGATTGCCGGGTTGATTTCGGCCGCCCTGCATCCGCATGCCGGGCCCACCGGCGCCCCAGTTCTCGGCTTGGCAACGACTGCGGCACACAGCGCGATCCTGCTGGCGTTTGGGGTGGCGGCCATTGCTGCTATCGGTTACCGCCGCGCGGCAGTAACCGTTACTGCAGTCAGTGCAATCGCCTACTTGATGTTGTTGTTTCTCAGCAGTGTCGCCACGGCGCAGGCAAAACCGACGCTGTTCGGTTTTCACGCTGCTGACATCGTGCTGCACGGCGTGCTTGGGATAGTCAACCTCGCGCTGCTGATGTGGATGATTCCCGACGAATTGGGAGATGAGGCGTGGGGGCCGAAACGAAGGCGAGGCCGCGATCGGTTGCGGCCTTCCCCCTTCGCAGCGGTCAGCGAGCCGGCGGCTGGATCCATGAGCGCGGCGTCGGCGACGAAACCGGGACCACCGTCCGCGGCGGCGCCCGCGCAGGAGTCGGTCGGTCATGGAAGCCCACCCCGGCATCCAGTCGCAGCCGAACAGCCGACCCAGCGTGGGCCCACCACCCAACCGATAAGCCCCGCAGATCACACCGTTCTCGAGCAGTCGAGGAGTCAGGCAGATGCGGTGCTATCACACGGTTTCGTGCCGGTGGCCGTGGCTGTCGTGGCAGCCGTCGTCGGCATTATCGTCTGGCTGCACCGCCGTCGCTGACATTGCCGGATCTTCCGGAGTTCGCCTGCGGCGTGTGAATCGCTGTTTCCTGGTGGAGCTAAGGGGACTCGAACCCCTGACCCCCACACTGCCAGTGTGGTGCGCTACCAGCTGCGCCATAGCCCCAAGAAGTCGTGCCCATCGAAGTTACACCACCGGTAACTGACCTTCAAAGTTGCTGCTCATACCGGCTCGACGTCCGACTCGGACGCCAGCAGGTCTGCCTCCAGATCCACCGCCGCCCGGGTCTCCGGCGCCACCACCCAGCCGATAGCGGCGATCAGCAGAACGATGCCGCTGATGACGAAGCCCCACGTGTAGCTGAACTGCTCGGCGGCCCACCCGACCGCCATCGACCCGACGATGGCACCCAGGTCCGACATCATCTGCACCGTCGCCACCGGGAGGCCGGCGCGCGCCTCATTGCCCAGGATGTCGGCGACGGCGGCCTGCAGCGGTGACATGTAAATTCCCGTCATCGCGCCAACCACGCCGGCCGCCACCATGAACACCGGCAGCGACGACACGAAGCCCAGCCAGACGGTCGCCACCCCGGACGTCACCAGCCCGATGATCAACAAGGTGCGCCGCCCCATCCGGTCCGACAGATAGCCGCTGGGGATGACGGCCAGCGCGTTTCCGCCCGCGAACGCCGCGAGCACCACTCCGATGATGCCGATGCCGCGGCCCATGACGTCCGAAATGAACAGCGGGACCAGGGCGACGCGCAGCCCGAACGCCGACCATCCCGTCGCGAAATTGGACAGCAGCGCCGACCGGTACGCGCGCACCCGCAGCGCCTCGCCCAGCGTCACCGTGGACCGTGTCGGCGGCGGTGGTGCCGCCAGTGCCGAGTTGCGCAGGCTGTAGAACAGCACCACCGCGACGCCCAGCATGGCGGCGCCGTAGACGACGAACGGTGCGGTCAGCCCCCATCCCGCCGCCAGCCCGCCGACCGCCGGACCGCCGACCGCGCCGACCATGAACGAAGTGGTGAACAGCCCCGCGATCCGCCCGCGCGCGTCGGGCGGGCTGATGTGGATCATCAGTCCCAGCGCCGAGACATAAAACATCGTGGACCCGATGCCGCTGAAGACCCGGAAAAGCATTAACTGCCAGTACGCCTGGGAAAACGCACACGCGGCGGTCGACACCGCAACGATCAGCAAACCCCCGATATAGATCCGCCGCTCACCCAACCGCTCGGTGAGCAGGCCACTGATCGGTGCGAAACACAACCGGCTCAACGAAAAGACGGTGACCAAGAATGTCACCGCCTTGATGCTGACCCCGAAGGTGCGCGCAAAGGTTGGCAGCGCCGGCGAGATCACCCCATAGCCCAGGGCGATCATGATGTTCGCCCAGCTCAGAATCCAGACTTCGCGCGGCAGCCGGCCAGAACGAGACGCACGCCCCCCCGAGCGGGCAAGACGGAGGGAAAAGGTCACCCAATGACTTTATTAACTACCTCGCGCGCGGTTTCTTGCACCTCCGCCAAATGCTCAGGCCCGTTGAAGGATTCCGCGTAAATCTTGTACACGTCCTCGGTTCCCGACGGACGCGCGGCAAACCATGCATTGGCAGTCGTCACCTTCAATCCGCCCAGTGGTGCGCCATTGCCCGGCGCCGCGGTCAGCTTCGCGGTGATCGGCTCCCCCGCCAATTCCGTCGCGGTCACCTGGTCGGCGGACAGCTTCGAGAGCCGGGCTTTCTGGTCGCGGTCGGCGGGCGCGTCGACCCGCGCGTAGTACGGCGTGCCGTACTCGGCGGTCAGCCGCTGATAACGCTGCGACGGGCTCGCCCCGGTGACCGCGAGAATCTCCGAGGCCAGCAGCGCCAGGATGATGCCGTCCTTGTCGGTGGTCCACACCGAGCCGTCGCGCCGCAGGAACGACGCCCCGGCGGACTCCTCGCCGCCGAAGCCGATGGTGCCTCCGATCAGGCCGTCGACGAACCACTTGAACCCGACCGGCACTTCGATCAATTTGCGGCCGATGCCGGCGACGACCCGGTCGATCATCGACGAACTGACGGCGGTCTTGCCGACGGCGATGCCGCCCGGCCACGACGGCCGCTGGATGTAGAGGTATTCGATGGCCACCGCGAGGTAGTGGTTCGGGTTGAGCAGGCCCTCGTCGGGCGTGACGATGCCGTGCCGGTCGGAGTCGGCGTCGTTGCCGGTGGCGATCTGGAAGCGGCCGGGGTTGCCGGACACGGTTCGGATGAGCCCCGCCATCGCGTCCGGCGAGCTGCAGTCCATCCGGATCTTGCCGTCGTGGTCGAGCGTCATGAATCGCCATGTCGCGTCGACCAGCGGATTGACCACGGTCAGGTCCAGGCGGTGCCGCTGGGCGATCTCGGCCCAATAGTCCACGCTGGCCCCGCCCAGCGGGTCGGCGCCGATGCGCACCCCGGCAGCGCGGATGGCGTCGATGTCGACCACGTTGGGCAGGTCGTCGACATAGTTGCCCAGGTAATCGTGGCGTTGCGCGGTTTGCAGCGCACGGACCAGCGGGATGCGCTTGACGCCCGACCCGTCGCGCAGGATCTCGTTGGCGCGCTTGGCAATCGCGTTGGTGGCATCGGTGTCGGCCGGCCCGCCGTTGGGCGGGTTGTATTTGAAGCCGCCGTCGGAGGGCGGGTTGTGCGACGGTGTCACGACGATTCCGTCAGCCAGCGCCTCGGTGCGGCCGCGGTTGTAGGTGAGGATGGCATGGCTGACGGCGGGTGTCGGGGTGTATCGGTCGCGGGAGTCGATCATGGCGACGACGTCGTTGGCGGCCAGCACCTCCAGCGCCGACACCCAGGCCGGCTCGGACAGGCCGTGCGTGTCCCGGCCGATGAACAACGGACCCGTCGTGCCGTGCGCGGCGCGGTACTCGACGATGGCCTGGGTGATCGCCAGGATGTGAGCCTCGTTGAACGCCCCGTTGAGCGCCGACCCGCGGTGCCCTGAGGTGCCGAAGGCGACCTGTTGAGCGACGTCACCGGGGTCGGGCGCGGTCGAGTAATACGCCGTCACCAGGTGGGGCAGATCGACGAGGTCTTCGGGCTGGGCCGGCTGACCGGCGCGGGGATTGGCGACCATGGTTTCCAATTCTGCCCGTGTCCGCGTCCCCCCGGGCTGCGCCGGTCTGGACTTCGGCCATACGCTGCGTAGCGCACCGGCGAACGAAGGGAATCGACCCAGTGGCTCAGCGGGACTATCGCGAATTGGCCGCGGTGTTCGCCGGTGGGGCGCTGGGCTCCCTGGCCCGTGCGGCCCTGAGCACTCTGGCCGGCCCTGACCCGGCGAGCTGGCCATGGCCCACGTTCACGGTCAACATCGTTGGGGCGTTCCTGGTGGGCTATTTCACCACCCGGCTGCTGGAGCGGTTGCCCACGTCGAGCTATCGGCGGCCCCTGCTCGGCACCGGATTGTGCGGCGGTTTAACCACTTTCTCCACGATGCAGGTCGAGACGCTGAGGATGATCGAACACGGCCACTGGGGGTTGGCCGCCGGCTACACCGTGACCAGCATCGTGCTTGGACTGCTGGCGGTGCACCTTGCCACCAAGTTGGTGCGCCGCGTCCGGGTGCGCCGATGACCGCCGCCGCGGTGACGACGGCTCTGGTCTGGGTCGGCGTCGTGCTCATCGGCGGCGTCGGGTCGGTGCTGCGTTTCGTCGTCGACCGCACTGTGGCGCGCCGGCTATCTCGGCCGTTTCCGTTCGGCACACTCGCCGTGAACATCAGCGGCGCAGCGCTTTTGGGCTTCCTCGGCGGGATGGCTCTGAATAAAGATTTGGCGCTGTTGGCCGGCACCGCCTTCGTCGGTGCCTACACCACGTTTTCCACCTGGATGCTGGAAACGCAGCGGCTCGGCGAGGAACGCCAACTCCGCGCGGCACTGGCCAATATCGTCGTGAGCGTCTTGCTCGGTGAAGCGGCGGCCTTCATCGGACAGCAGCTGGCACAACAGCTTTGATGCGGGCGCACGGGCCCATCAGCTGTCGCACGGACGGGGGACGTCTTCCGGAGTGCGCGGCAGCACGTACAGCGCCATCCGCCGATTCGACATGTCGTGCTCGCCGAGAAATACGCAGCCGCTCCGTTCACAGAACTTGCGCGCCAAGGCATTGCGATGATCGGGATCGAACATGATGCGGCGACACCGCGGATCGAGCGTGAAGATGCCGATGACCAAATGCGGCAGCAGGTAACTGACGTGGCCGCGTTCGATGTAGTCCAAATCAGCGACCGCGACATGCAGTCCCAGATCGTGAGGGTCGTGCTCATATCTTAGGGCAATGGAATCCTTTGCTGCTCTGTATAATTCGATGTATCCACGGTCGACCCCGTCCAGGCTGGCGATGAGCGGGCGAGAAAACTCGCCCTGCAGTTGCGCCTTCAGGTAGCAATGCCACCGCGCCGCCGGCCAGCTGGATTCCCAGGCCTCGGCCAGATGCGGCCGGCTCATCCACTCCGCGACCATCTCGGCGTCGGCGTCCGGGTCTGCGACACGCAGACCGTAGGGCGCGGGCAATTCCGGGATGGGCGGTGGCGGCACGCTGCGGATCGCCTCGGGAAGGTCGGTCAGTTCCCGCGGGAGAATCGGGTCGGGGTTGGTCATATCAACGGGACGAGCCTACGACGCTGCTGGTTCGAAGCCGCTTCAGCGAGGTTTGAGCAGCTTGGCCAGGACCGCGGCCTGGCTGATGTCGAGTTCGCGGGTCGCCGTCACCAGCGTGACGGAACCGCGCTTGGCGATTTTGCGCAGCTCGTCCAGGGCGCCGCTGTCGCGCAGCTCGCTCTTGTAGCGTGACGCGAATTCGTCGAACCGGTCCCAATCGTGGTGGTACCACTCGCGGAGGTCCTTCGACGGAGCGACGTCCTTGCACCAGATGCCCACGCGCGGATCGTCTTTGCGCACCCCTCGTGGCCAGACGCGGTCGACCAGCACCCGCTGGCCCTCGTCGGGGCTGACGTCGTCGTAGACCCGCGCCACCCGGATCCGGCCCTTGGCGCTCACCCTTGCCAGCGTAGCGATGACCGGATGTCGGTGGTCCTGTTTATTATCGAATGTATGTTCGAAGCCTTGGCAACCATCGACCCCGCAGCCGACGAATCGGCACTGATCGAACGCATCGCCGAGCTGGAGACGATCAAAAGCGCCGCCGCCGCGGGTCAGGCCCGTGCGGCCGCCGAGCTGGACGCGATACGTCGAACCACTGAGGCAACCGCCGGGGTGCCTGCCGCGCAGCGCGGACGGGGTGTGGCCAGCGAGGTCGCGCTGGCTCGACGGGATGCACCCGTCCGGGGAGGGAGGCATCTTGGCTTTGCCAAAGCGCTCGTCCACGAGATGCCGCACACTCTGGCGGCGCTGGAATGCGGAGCGCTATCGGAGTGGCGTGCGACGCTGATCGTGCGCGAGAGCGCTTGCCTGGACGTCGAGGATCGCCGCGCGTTGGACGCGGAACTGTGCGCGGATCTCGCGAGCCTGAGCGGCCTGGGCGACGCTCGGGTGGCGGCGGCCGCGAAGGCGATCGCCTATCGGCTGGATCCGCATGCCGTCGTCGAGCGGGCGGCCAAGGCCGAGAACGAACGCACGGTCACCATTCGGCCTGCGCCCGATACGATGACGTACCTGACCGCGTTACTGCCAGTGGCTCAGGGGGTTTCGGTGTACGCGGCGCTGCGCCGCGAGGCGGACACCCGCGGCGACGGGCGCCCACGCGGACAGGTGATGGCAGACACATTGGTCGAAAGGATCACCGGTCACAGCGCCACGGTCCCTACCCCCATAGCGGTCAATCTGGTTCTCTCCGACGAGACGCTGCTTGGCGGTGACGACGCACCGGCCAGCATCTCCGGCTACGGCCCCATCCCCGCGACGGTCGCCCGCGCGATGGTTGCCGGCGCCGTCACCGATCGACGTTCGCGCGCGACCCTGCGCAGGCTCTATACACATCCTCGGGCCGGAGCTCTGGTGGCCATGGAATCACGGGCACGGATTTTTCCGCGGGGGCTGGCCGAATTCATCGGACTACGTGATCAATCTTGCCGTACTCCGTACTGCGACGCGCCGGTTAGGCACCGCGACCACGCAAAACCATTCGCGGCCGGCGGCCGGACCACCGCGGATAACGGCCTCGGGTTATGTGAAGCCTGCAACTACGTCAAGGAAAACGCGGGCTGGCGGGTAAGCACCGCAGTCGATGAAAACCACACTCACACAGCACTATTCACAACGCCCACAGGCAAGAGCTACCGGTCGACGGCTCCGCCGAGCGGCCCCACGATCACTATGAGCAAGCTCGAAATCCGCGTCGGGGTCTCACTCGCGCGACATGCGGCATAACGCTCAGTAGTGGTAGGTATCCGACGGCGCGGGCGAGTGATCGCGCTCTTCCTCGTCGATGTCCAACGCCTCGATGCCGTACGCGCGGGCCAGCTCCAGGATCTTGGTGGCCCGGGCGATGCGGGGCAGGTCGGAGCCATTGCGGATCTCTCCCCCGTCACGTTCGAACTCGACGAAAAACTCTTTCGCCCAAGAGATTTCGTCCTGGGACGGCGAGAGTCCCTCGTTGACGACGGCACATTGATCGGGCGTCAGGCAGATCTTGCCGGTCATCCCGAACTGGGTGGACACCGCGGTGGCTTCGATCAGTTTCAGCGGATTGGAGCCGATGGTCGGTCCGTCGATCGCGCTGGGCAGGTCGGCGGCCTTGGAGGCGATGGTGAAGCGTGATCGCGTGTACGCCAGGGTGGCCGGGTCTTCGCCGAAACCGGTGTCGCGGCGGAAGTCGCCGATGCCGAAGGCGAGCCGGAAGGTGCCCTTGGTCGCGGCGATCTCGGTGATGCGTTCCAGGCCCCGGGCCGTTTCCACCAGGGCCACGATCGGCACATCGGGCAGCCGCTTCGCGGTCTCGGTCACGTGGTCGACCGATTCGACCATCGCCAGCATCACCCCGCCGACCGGGGTGGTGGCCAGGGCGGCCAGGTCGTCGGCCCACCAGGGGGTGCCGAAACCGTTGATGCGGACCCAGTCGACGTTACCGGCGCCCAGCCAGCCCACCACGTTGTCGCGGGCGGCGTTCTTGTCCTTGGGCGCCACCGCGTCTTCGATGTCGAAGACGACGATGTCAGCGCGCGAGTCCACCGCGGATTGGAACCGATCGGCGTGCGTGCCGTTGACCAGGAGCCAACTCCGGGCGAGGACCGGGTCGATGCGAGAGCCGATGTCTTCGGGCACGGCGGCGGTGGTGTTGAGCTGTTCGGACATGGCGCTGATCTGTCGTCTCTGTGTGTCGGGCGGGTGCGTTGCCCCTAACCGTAGCGAGTATCTGGAACCGGCGGTCCCGGATGGCCACCCCGACGTCTCTCTTTTGCGCCGGATTCCCGCCGCCGGAGCCTCGGCTTGCCGCGGCGGCCAGCAAACGAAAGGCCCGCGGCATCGGGTTTCGGCGTTGCCAGCCGGGGTAAGCCATCCCTCGCGACGTTGCGGCCATCGGTCGTGCGTCGCTTTCTGCGGAGACTAGAGCACCCTGGTCCCGAAATGCTTGTCGATCAGCCGTCTGGGCTCGATCGAGCAAACCCATTAGGAGTAAAAATGCGTAGGACCATTGCAATCGTTTCCGCCACCGGAGCACTGCTGTTCGGCGGAGCGGGCGTCGCCAACGCCGCCAGTCCGAGTGCTCCCACGCCGTCGTCCACCACAACCACGTTGGCGGACAACAACAATGACCAGCACAACGCCAAGTCCGGGCTGTGGGGCCTGGTTGGCCTCCTGGGCCTGGGCGGACTCGCCGGATTGATGCGCCGCAAGGACGCCGCCGCCGGCACCCGCGTCGCGCCCACCACCACTCGGGACCGCGGCGTCTAACCCGCTCGCCCTACCCCCAGATCCCCGTCGGGCGCTGCGCGGCTGACGGGGATCTGGCTGGGTGGTCGACGCAGACGTGCGAATACGTTGTGCCGCAAGGGGTCCTGATTCCGGGACTGGGCGCCTCAGCACGCCGCGTGCAGCGAGGCGCCGTTTGGGCCTCTGTGCAGCGGGTATGACTCGGACAAGCCGCACTCAGCCCACAGTGCGCGATCCCAATTCCCGAAATCATTGGAGGTATCGGCGATGGCAGACCTCATTGTCGAATCACCCGACGAAGTTGTCGCATTCCTGAAAGCGCAGCACAACCTCATCGAGGACATGTTCGACCAAGTGCTGCACGCGACGGATCCGAAAGCGCGTGAAGAGCCGTTCGCAACGTTGCGTCAGCTGCTGGCCGTCCACGAGACGGCCGAGGAAATGGTGGTGCATCCGCGCGTGCGGCGCGAGGACGGTGATGCCGGCGACGCCATCGTCGACGCCCGCCTCCAAGAGGAGCACGAAGCCAAGGAGTTGCTGTCGGCGATCGAGAAGCTCGACATCACCTCGAACAAATTCATCGCAGAGCTCACCAAGCTGCGCGAAGCCGTGCTCGAGCACGCACGGCAGGAGGAGGAGCAAGAGTTCCCCGTCCTGAAGCGCAAGGTCGACACCGATGACCTCAAGCGAATGGGGGCGGCGGTACGCGCCGCCGAGGCCATCGCTCCGACGCGCCCCCACCCCGGCGTTGAATCGGCGAAGCTGAACTTCGCGCTCGGGCCGTTCGCGTCGATGCTCGACCGCGCCCGCGATCTCATCGGCAAAGCCCTCGGATAGCGCCATCGGGTTTCCGTAGGCTCGATGAGGTGAGCGTTGCCCCGGATACCACCATTGCTCTCCAAGACCGGTTCTTCCGCGAGTTACCGGAGATGGCGGTCCGCTGGCAGGCGGAGACGTTCCCCGAGTTGCAGCTGCTGGCGCTCAACGAGCCGCTGGCCGAGTCGCTGGGCCTCGATGCCGCCTGGCTGCGCGGGCCCGACGGGATGCGCTTCCTGGTCGGCGACTCGGTACCCAACGGGGCCGCCCCGGTGGCCCAGGCCTACGCCGGTCACCAGTTCGGCGGCTTCGTCCCGCGGTTGGGCGACGGGCGTGCGCTGCTGCTCGGCGAACTCGTCGACGGCGACGGGCGGCTGCGGGACATCCACCTCAAGGGTTCCGGCGCCACGCCGTTCGCCCGCGGCGGTGACGGCCTGGCCGCGGTGGGGCCGATGCTGCGTGAGTACATCGTCAGCGAGGCGATGCACGCGCTGGGCGTGCCGACGACGCGGTCGTTGGCCGTGGTGGGCACCGGCCGCCCCGTCCACCGCGAAGAAACGCTGCCGGGTGCCGTGCTCACCCGCGTGGCCAGCAGCCATCTGCGGGTGGGCAGCTTCCAGTTCGCCGCATCGACCGGAAACCAGGACCTGCTGCGCCGCCTCGCCGACCACGCGATCGCCCGCCACCACCCCGGCGCCGCCGAGGCGGACAACCCGTACCTCGCCCTGTTCGAAGCGGTGGTTGCCGTCCAGGCGTCGCTGATCGCGCAATGGATGCTGATCGGGTTCGTCCACGGGGTGATGAACACCGACAACACCACCATCTCGGGTGAAACGATCGACTACGGGCCGTGCGCCTTCATGGAGGCCTACGACCCCGACACCGTCTTCAGTTCGATCGACTTCTGGGGACGCTATGCCTACGGCAACCAACCGGTGGTCGCCGGATGGAACCTCGCCCGCTTCGCCGAGACGCTGCTGCCGTTGTTCTCGGCGAACACCGAGGAGGCCATCGCGCTCGCGGAACAGTCGTTCGGTGTCTTCCAGACCCGCTACGACGCCGTGTGGGGCTCCGGGATGCGCGCCAAACTCGGCCTACCCGACCGCGTCGACGCCGAATTCGCCACGGCGCTCGTCGAGGAACTGCTCCTGCTGCTCAAGCAGAACCACATCGACTACACGTCGTTCTTCCGCGCGCTCGGCCACGCGGCGCGTGGAGATGCCAAAGCCGATGCCGAACCCGTGCGCGGATTGTTCATGGACCTCGCCGGCTTTGACGTGTGGCTGACGCGTTGGCGGGCGCTGGGTCCCGACGCCGACGCGATGGATCGCAACAACCCGATCTACATTCCGCGCAACCATCTGGTCGAGGAGGCGCTCGCCGCCGCGACGGCCGGTGAGCTCGGCCCACTGGAGCAACTGCTGGCCGCGGTGACGGACCCCTATACGGAACGGCCCGGCCTCGAGCGCTACGCCACGCCCGCCCCCGAGGACTTCGGGAAGTATCAGACCTTCTGCGGCACTTGACCTTACGACAGCTTGGCGATGTCGGCCTGCAACCCATCGAGGCGTTGTAGCGTCTGATCGCGAGGCTCCGTCGGCAGGTCCAGCAACAGGTGCTCCACACCCAGGTCGCGATAGGCTTCGAGTTCTTTCGCCGCCGGCTTGCCGCCGTGGAAGTGGATCACCGGCACATCCTTGCCGGCCAGGTCCCGCAATTGCTCGAGCGGAGAAGACAACTCCTCTGCCGACCCCGTCATCGACAGCCAGCCCGCGTTCAGGCGCGCGATGCGCTTGAAGCCCGCCGGTCCGCCGCCGAGATAGAGCGGCGGATAAGGCTTCTGGACCGGTTTGGGCCAGCTGTAGATCGGGTCGAAGTTCACGAATTCGCCGTGATATTCCGCCTTTTCGTGCGTCCAGATTTCGATCATCGCATCGAGCCGCTCGTCGACCACGCGTCCGCGGACCGACGGATTCACGCCGTGGTTGGCGATCTCCTCACGCAGCCAGCCGATTCCCACGCCGAATCGAAATCGCCCCTGCGACACCAGATCCAGCGACGCCACCTCCTTGGCCGTGTGGATCGGGTCGCGCTGGGGCACCAGAGCGATCCCGGTGCCCAGGACGAGCCGTTCGGTGGTGACCGCCGCGGCGGTCAGCGCCACGAACGGATCCAGCGTGCGGTAGTACTTCGGCGGGATCGGGCCGCCGCCCGGATACGGGGTCTTCGCGTCGACCGGGATGTGTGAGTGCTCGGCGAGAAACAGCGATTCAAAACCGCGCTGCTCGAGCGCCTCCCCCAACTCCGCGGGACCGATGCCGTCGTCGGTAACAAATGTCAGCACACCGAAACCCATGACGCTCAGTCAACAGCATCACCGCCCGCCTGTCAGCGCGAGCTTGTCCCGGCGGCCACCGGGCCACCGTCGGTAACCGGGACCAATCGCGCCATTCCGCGCAGCAGCCACGGCGTACGTTTCGCCATCACCGCCACGGCACGGTCCGACCGCCGCATCGACGTTCGCGGGCCGGGCGTGGGCGCCGCGGCCAGCTGCACCTCGCGCGATGCACCGCTTGCGCCATGACGGTCGACGGCGACCAGCTCCCAGGCGCCGGGAACACCACGCAACTCGACGACGCCTCGCTCTTGGAATCCGATGCCGGAGCCGACGACCAGGTCACGAACCGTCCGTGACACCACGATTTCCCCGGCTCCGGCTTGACCGAGGATCCGCGCCGCAATGTGGACTGCGATGCCCCCGATGTCGGCGTCCAGGAGTTCGCATTCACCGGTGTGGATGCCGATCCGGATTTCGACGCCCAGTTTCTCGGCATCATCGCGCAGGTTCTCGGCGCACCGGATGCCCTGGGTCGGGCCGTCGAACGTGATGAGGTACCCGTCGCCGGTGCTCTTCACCACGGTGCCGCCGTATCGTTCGGTGGCCTCAGCCGTGATCTCACCGAAGCGCTGCAAGACCGCACGCCACCGCTCGTCGCCAGTCGCCGCAACCCGTTCGGTCGACGCGACGATGTCGGTGAACAGCACCGTCCGCAGGGCGCGATTCAACGGTGCCGGGGTCGCGTGGCTGCCGGTGAGAAGCTCCTCGATCTCGGTGGCGATCTTTTCGGGGTCGGTGAACCACGGCGCATGGTCCGTGCCGTCGAGCTCGACCATGCGCGCGCCGGGAATGTGGTCGGCCAGATACCTGCCCGCCTGCACCGGGACCCCGGGGTCTCGGGCGGCGTGCACGACCAAGGTGGGCATGGTGAGTGTCGGCAGGATCGGCCGGACATCGATCTGGAAAGCGGCTTCAAGCGTGACCCGAGCCATTCCGGGGCTCGCGCACATCCGCTCGAGCATTCCCAGCTGGCGTGATGACCGGACGGACGGCAGCAGACACTTGAGCGCCTCACCACTTCCCCACGCCGACAAGACAGCCCGGCCGAACTTCTGGAAGCCGATGATCTGGTCTTCAGACGGCGTGTACTCCTCGCCGATTTCGCGTATGGAGCGTGCCCGGAGCTCGGCCGGCTCACGGTCGAGGTCGTCCCAACCTTCGCTGGGCAGATATGCCGCCGTCCCGGTAAGGATCAACGCCCGGGTTCGCTCCGGTCGCGTCGCGGCGAAGAGAATGGCCGCCGGGCCGCCCTCGCTCACGCCGAGCAGCGCAGCTCTTTCGAAGCCGGCGGCGTCCATGACGGCCTCGATCTCGGCCGCCCGATCGTCAAGGGTGCGGACCCGTGGAACGGGGTCCGACAAGCCGACGCCGGCCTTGTCGAAGAGGATGACGCGGCAAAACGTCGCGAGCCGCTCCATGAAGGCCTTGAACTCGGGCATGGACCAGTACAGCTCGACATGGCTCGCGAACGAACCAGCGAAGACGAGATCGATCGGCCCGTGTCCGAACACTTGGTACGCCAGGCTGAGATCACCGCAGTTTGCATACGCCGTCTCCGGCACGCACTGAGCGTACCGACTGCATCGCAATCTAGAACAGCAAATACCTGCTGATTCGCTCAGTCACACAACGGTTTCTTCGGTCACCGCCCGGGTCGCCCGGCGCTTGGCCGGACGTACCGCGCCCCAGAGGCCGGTGGCGACGCCGACCGCGGCGCCGCCCAGGCCGATCATCTGCTGCGAGGGCTTCAGCTGGCTGTGCACGCTCAGCCCGCCGACCAGATCGGCCACGTCGGCACCCGCGGAGGCCAGGAACCAGCCGCGCGTGTTGTTCCCGCGCAGGGCCGCCGACGCGAGCAGGACACCGATCAGCGCGTCGCGATAGCCCATCGACCGCAACAACAATTGCGCGGTCGGTGTCGGCTCGTCCGGGTCCCCCCACAACTTGTTCGCCCGTAGCGGGTCGACGAGGAAGGAAACGCCAGAGGCAAGTCGGATGGTGCCCGCAAGAAGGCCGAGCCGGTCGATGGACATGGTCTGAGAGCCTAGGAGCAAATCGTCCGATCGTGCACGCATTCCGGCCGAGAGTCGCTCACGGCGCCGGGCAGGAATCGGCGATCTGCAGCGACGCCGGCCACAGCACGGTCGCCGCCCCGAAGGCCATGGCGTCGGCGCCGGTGGGCGCCACGGCTTCGATCCGCGCCTGAATTCGCTGGGTCTGCTCGGGGTGGAAAGCCGTCCAGGCGAACCCGATACACAGATATGGGATCAACAACCACAATCCCAGCTCGATCAGGCCGCCGACGCTGATCTTGTGCCCGAGGATGCGCCGGATCGGGTCCATCGCGTGTTCGATTCCGCACATGACCGCACTCCCTACCGCAGCACCAGTTTCAGCGCGTAGTCGACGACAGTATCGAGGTCCGTGCCCAAATGCCCGGCGAGCCACTGCTGCGCGAGCTCGGCCATGGCACCCGTATATAGGGCCGCGGCGACCTCCGCAGCCACCGGATCGGAATCGGGGTTGAGGCGCCAGCCCTCGGTCAGCACGCCCGCGCGCAGCATGTCCTGCGTCGCGCGGCGCCGGGCGGCCAGCACCGGGTTGGTGCGCGCGTCGGTGAACAGCACCCGGCCTCGGCGCGGATCGGCGGACGAGAAACCCAGCACCGCCGCGATGCCGGCCCGCGTCCGGGCGCCGAGCGAATCCCCCGCCTGCTCGATGGCGGCCTCGATCACTTCGCCGAGCTGATCACTCACCCGGTCGTAGACCGCGCCGAGCAGATCGTCGGTGTCACCGAAACTTTCGTAGAAGTACCGCGTGTTCAGCCCGCATTCGCGGCACACCGAACGCACCGAGACGGCCGCCTCACCGCCACTGCCGAACAGTCGATAGGCGGCATCGACCAGCAGCGCACGACGCTCGGCGCGGCGGTCCTTGAGCGGTATACCGGCCCACCGGGTGGGACTCGACATCCCTACAGCGTAAGTCGGGATGGCGCCGGTCTTGTCACACCTGTAGCCAAAACCTATTCTGGTTACAGTCGTGACCAGAAGTTTCGAGGGAGTGCGCTGTGTTTCTGCCACACCAGATCGTCGGGCAGTTGATCAACAAACGGTTGGACGACAACATGCGGCGGTACTTTTTCCGCGGCATGGAGTTCGCCGCGCCGGTCGGCGATCCGGGGTGGTTCGGCCCCGACAGCGCCGTGTGGCGCGTGCACTCGCACCTGCCCGCGCTGATCTTCGGCCTGCAGTGCGCCGCCTTCATGGAGACCCTGGACCCGTCGATCTACTGGATGGGCATGCACCACTCGCGACTGATCAAGCGGGACAGCAACGGCAACCCGATATCGCACGTGCCCCGGATCGATCCCGAAGGCGCCGCGACACGTCTGGGCCACTCGGTGGCGTTCTTCATCGGCACGGCGTATGGGTCAACGGAAACCGCTGAGCGACTGGCGAAGTCCGTGCGCGCGATGCACCACACCATCAAGGGCACTCGTCCCGACGGCGCCCGCTACGACGCCGACGACCCCGAGTGGCTGCGCTGGAACTACGCGACTGTCGTCTGGGGATTGGCCACCGCGCACGAGCTTTATCACCCAATGCCGTTGCGCGGCAAGAAACTCGACCGCTACTACGGTGAGTTCGTCCGGGTCGGTCACGCGCTGGGAGGCACCGACCTGCCGACCACCAAGGCCGAGACGCTCGAGTGCCTGGAGTCCTACTTGCCGAAACTCGCTGTCACCCATGGCAAAGCGATGGGCACCGGCCCCAACGTCCAAATGCCACAGGCTGCCGTCGACTGGGCCATCCGCGACACCATGCCGAAATGGGCCAAGCAGATGCTGCAGCACCGCGACTGCAACATCGTCGAACGCACCGCCCGCCGCACCGCGGTGTGGTCGATCATCAACGGGATCAACGCCGCATCCGGCCCCGCGCCGGAATTCCGGCAGGCCCAGGCCAGGGTCAAGGGCGGCACCACGGTCCCCCACACCCTGCCGACCTACGTGCTCGGCAGCGATCAGGTTCGCAGCCGCTCCGAGGTGGAGCGCAGCTTCCAGTCCGTGTAGTCGCTCCCGGTGTTCGACACTGGGGACATCTCACAAACTTGCCCGGCGAAACGTCTACACAGCGTGACAGCCAAACGACCGTTCGAGGCGGTGGTCGTCGACCACGGTCCCGCCGTCCTACGGGTATGCCGCGCCATAGTCGGGCCGGTCGACGCCGACGATGCCTGGTCGGAGACCTTTCTGTCCGCGTTGCGCGGCTACCCTGACCTGCCCGCCGACGCCAACATCGAGGCCTGGCTGGTCACCATCGCGCACCGCAAAGCCATCGACCTCACCAGGGCGCGGGCGCGGCGCGCGGTGCCGACCGGCGACGTCCCCGAGACCGCCGGACCGGCGGATCCCGACCGCGACGACGACCTGGCCGACGCGCTGGCCCGGCTGCCCGCCAAACAGAAGCAGGCGGTGGCCTACCACTACCTTGCCGGCCTGCCCTATTCCGAGATCGCCGCCATCCTCGGCGGTAGTCCCGACGCCGCCCGGCGCGCCGCCGCCGACGGCATCGCCACCCTCAGACGCACATACCCCGGCGTCGCCGCCGGCACGACCGGGACAGGAGAACACCGATGAGCAACGAACACGAATTGACCCGCGCGCTGGCGCAGATCACCGACGCCACCGCCGACGACCTGGGCGCGCTGCACGCCCGGCTCGCCACCGCCGCGCAAGCCGAGGGCCTCCTCGACATCGCCTACCGCATCGTCGACAGCCCGGTCGGCGCCTTGCTCATCGCGGCCACCGAGCTCGGCCTCGTCCGCGTCGCCTACGCCAGCGAGGGGCACGACACCGTCCTGCAAAGCCTCGCCGACAGGATCAGCCCGCGCATCCTGCTCGCACCCGGCCGCCTCGACACGGCCGCAAGGCAACTCGACGAGTACTTCGCCGGTAAGCGCCGGGATTTCGGCGTGCCGCTGGACTGGCGGCTCTCGGCCGGATTCCGCAACACGGTGCTTCGTCATCTGCCCGAGATCGGCTACGGCCACACCGCGAGCTATGCCGCGGTGGCCAAGCTGGCCGGCAATCCCAACGCGGTTCGCGCCGTCGGCAGTGCGTGTGCCACCAATCCGCTACCGGTCGTGGTGCCCTGCCACCGCGTGGTGCGCAGCGACGGGGCGATGGGCGGCTATCTCGGCGGCGTGGAAGCCAAACGCATCCTGCTCACCCTCGAGGCCGCGGCCTAACGTGCGAATCCCGTTGCGGGACAACCGGGCGCGGCCCGTACCGGCCGCTAGGCGGCGCCCGGCGTGAGGGGCGGAAGGTTGATGGCCGGCGATGACTGCTGCGTCGGCGCGGGCTGCGGCGCCTGGCTGACGTGCTGCCCCAGGTGCTGGGGGCAGTAGGCGCTCGCCGCGATCATGGTGAACTGGGCGGCGCCGTCCACCGTGAATCCCGGGTTACTCGACGACACGCTCTTGATGACCTCGACCTGGGGGCTGCCCTCGTCCATCAGTTGGCACGCCCGTTTGCCCACCCCGACGGCCGCAGCCGGGTCCTGATACGTGATGCCCGCCTGGTTGAGCGCGGCGATGAAGCTCGCGTCAGCTCCCGACGTGCCGACGGGGTCGGCGTACGCGGGCGCGGCCACGCCGGCGAGGGCGGCGCAGCCCGCAAGCACAAGCAGCATTCGCATCGCTTCATCCTCATATAGATCGGCGCCCTTGTCCTGCCGAGCCCCTCCGGCTGTGCACAACGGCGGCAAACGCCCACGTTGGGCCGCCGGGCGCCGGTTCCGCACGGATCCTGACACCCTGGCCCTGTGTGGTACACAGTGGCTATGTCCGCGCTGTCCCAGCAACATCGTTGAGAGCCCCCGCGTGCACGACGATCGACTTCTGACTCCCGGCCAGACCTGCTGGCGCACGGCACGGGCCGACCGGTTCGCCGCCATCATCGACGCGGCCGACTATTTCAGGCACGTCAAGGCGGCGATGCTGCGCGCCCGCCATCGGATCATGCTGATCGGCTGGGACTTCGACGCCAGGGTGACGTTCGAGCGGGGCCAGAAGACACTTCCCGGGCCGAACCAGCTGGGCCCGTTCCTTTATTGGATGCTGTGGAAGCGGCCGGGCCTGGACATCTACCTGCTGAAGTCGAATCTGCGTCTGCTGCCCGCCTTCGACGGCATCTGGTTCGGCCTCACCCCGGTGTCGCTGCTGAACCAGATCAGCAGCAGGCGAATGCATTTCGCCATCGACGGCGCCCACCCGATCGGCTCTGTGCATCATCAGAAGATCGTGGTCGTCGACGATGCGGTGGCGTTCTGCGGCGGCATCGATCTGACGCTCGAACGCTGGGACACCCGTGCGCACGCGCATGACAACCCACACCGCCGCACGGCGGGGCGCAGCTACGGGCCGCGGCATGACGTCGGCCTGGCCGTCGACGGTGCGGCCGCACGGGCTCTGGGCGAGCAGGCCCTGGCCAGGTGGCAAACCGCGACGAAACGCTCGTTGGCGCCGGTCGAGGCCAAGCACAGCGCCTGGCCGAGCAAGCTGGAACCGAACCTGCGCAACATCGATGTCGGAATCGCGCGCACCGTGCCGGAGCTCGACGACCGCCCCGAGGTCCGGGAGGTGGAGGCGCTCAACCTGGCCGCCATCGCGGCGGCGCGCCACACCGTCTATGTGGAGAACCAATACCTTGCGTCCCGAACCATCGCCCAGGCGCTGGCCGCGCGGCTGCGCGAGGGCGACGGTCCAGAGATCGTCATCGTGCTGGCCCGCCGAGGCAACAACCCGCTCGAGCGCGGAACGATGGACAGCGCCCGTCACCGCCTCATCCGGCTGCTGTGGGACGCCGACGATCATGGCCGGCTGGGCGTCTATTGGCCGGCGACCGACGGCGGTACCCCGATCTACATCCATTCCAAGGTGCTGGTGATCGACGATCGGCTGCTGCGCATCGGCTCCTCGAACTTCAACAACCGCTCGATGGGCTTCGACAGCGAGTGCGACGTCGCGATCGAGGCGGCGCCGGCCAATTCCGAACACGACGACGTGCGCCGCGAAATCACAGCGGCACGAAGTGAATTGATGGCAGAGCACCTCGGCGTTTCGGTGGGCGAGTTCGAAGACGCGATCGGCGAACACCGGTCGGTGTTGAAGGCGATCGAGGCACTTCGCGGAGAAGGCAAGACGTTGCGGCCCTTCACCGAGCGGACCGTCGCCGACGAGGCGGGCCCGCTGGCGGAGAACGACCTGATGGATCCCGACCACGTCCCACGGTCGCTGACCCGCAGCGTGCAACGGTTCATCACCGGCCTTCGGGGTTGACCGGTCGGCGATTTGGGTGTGGGTTGGGCTGAACTCGGCCTAGTGTGGGCAGAAGCGCCAGTGGACTAAGGACGAGTACCAATGAGCATCGACGACGACGCCGTCACCACGCTGGAGGACCTGCGGGGCGACTTGGCTCAGCGCTACAAGCGGACGCCGACCGGTGGAAGCGCGGTGGACAGCGCGATCGTCGAGGCCGACATGGCGACACTCGACCGCGACGGCTACGTCATCTGGGAGAACCTGCTCACCGCCGAGCAGTGCTCGCAGATCCGTGAGGTCGTGCGCCCTTCGCTCGGGCACACCGGACGCAACTCGTTCGAGGGCCTGCGCACTCAGCGCATCTACAGCGTGCTGAGCAGGACCCGGGTGTGCGATCGGCTGGTCGATGACCCGCGGGTGCTGGCGGTGCTCGATCGGCTGCTGATGCCCAACTACCTGCTTTCGGCGTTGCAGGCCATCAACATTCAGCCCGGCGAGGCGGCGCAGCTGGCGCACCACGACGACGGCTTCTACCCGATTCCGCGCCCCCGGGAGCCGCTGGCCGCCGCGACAATCTGGGCGATCGACGACTTCACCGCCGACAACGGCGCCACCGTCGTCTACCCGGGCAGCCACCGCTGGGGCAAGCGCCGGCCGGGCCCCGACGATCGGGCCGTACCCGTCGTGATGCCCGCCGGCTCGTGCGTCCTCTTCGTCGGGACCCTCTGGCATGGCGGGGGTGCCAACACCACCGACCGCGAGCGCCTCGCCGTCACCGCCCAGTACTGCCAACCGTGGCTGCGGCCGATGGAGGCCTACACCCTGTCGATATCGCGCGACATCGCGCGGGCGGTCTCCGATGACATTCGCCGGATGCTCGGCTACAGCATTCATCCGCCGTTCGTCGGCAACGTCGACGGCCTGCATCCGTTGCGGCTGTTGGAACTAAGCACAGATGCGACGGGCCAAGGCACGTGATTGCTTGGCCACGTAGCCGATCAACCCGGGCCTGCTGACCAAGCCGTGCAAGTACAGTCCCTGCGCCGCGGGAGCCGGGGCGTGCTGTGCGGCTGATCCCTGCGGCGTGAGCACGCCGAGATGACCGACCAGTCCCGCCAGATTTGGGTGGTAACCGGTTGCACAGATGACGACATCGGCGGGGATACGCGAACCGTCGCACAGCACGACGTGATCGTGGTCGAGCGCGGTCACCGCGCTGACGACTTCGAAAGCGTTGTCGCGCACCGCGTCTATCACTTTCATATCCAAAACCGAAGGCGCGGCCTGCAATCGGTGGGCCCGGGCGAATGGCCCTTCGCCGGGCAGGGGTAACCCAAATGCGCTGAGATCGCCGAAGGCGCGACGACGGGCCGTCGCGGCGATCGGGTCGGCGATCCGCACCGGCAGGTGATACAGCGGAATCGAGAAAACATCGATGGGAAGCCCCGCAGGGGCGTTGCGCGGCAACAAGTTCGGCGGCGTGCGCACCGACAGCCACACCTTTTCGGCTGCGCCGGTAGTGAGGTCGTGGGCGATCTCCATGCCCGAGGACCCGCTTCCGACGACCAGCACCCGCTTGCCGTCGTAGGGCGCCGGATTTCGATATTCCGACGAGTGCAAGAGGTCGCCACCGAACGTGCCCGGCCAGCGCGGCACGACGGGCGTGTGCAGAAATCCCGTGGCCACCACCACTTGTGCGGCGTGCAGATCCCCGTCGGAGGTGGTCAACGTCCACCCGCCGCGATTCCGATCGATCCGGGTGACGGCCGTGTTCAGGTGGACGTCGATACCGTCCTCGTGAGCGTGGCGCTCGAGGTGGTCGACCACGTCATCACGAGCGGGGTATAGAGCCGTGCCGGCAGGGTATGGCCGGCCGGGGAGATGGGAAAACTGGCGTCCGGTGTTGAGTTTCAGTCGGTCGTATCGGGAACGCCATGCGGCGGCGACGCCATCGGCGCGATCGACCAGCACGGGCCTGACGCCCCGGTCTTTCAGACTGAGGGCCACAGAGATCCCCGCCGCACCCGCACCGATGATGACAATCGGATCAGACATCGGCTACTCGTTCCTTGTCGCGACGCTACGGCCATCGTTGCGCGCCTCCGCAGCAACGCGCGGGCGGGCTGCTATAGTCCCTATCGGACCATTTTTTAGTTCAAAAAGGACTATATGTCAACCCGTGGGATCAAGCTGAGCACGACCTCGTACGCCATGCTGGGGATGCTGGCCCTGCGTCCCTGGACCACGTACGAACTCGCCAAGCAGGTGGGGCGCGGGCTGGGCCAATTCTGGCCCCGGGCACGCAGCAACTTGTTCGGCGAGCCCAAAAAACTCGTGGCGGGCGGCCTGGCCACCGCCACCGAAGATCGGGTAGGCCGGCGTCCGCGGACGGTCTATACGATTACGCCCGACGGCCGCGAGGCCCTGGAGCGCTGGCTTGCGACACCCGGGGAAGGGCCGGCCCTGGCGTTCGAAGAAATGCTGAAGGTCTTCTTCGCCGACCACGGCACGAAAGCCGACGCCGTGGCCGCGATTCAGCGCATCAAAAGCTGGGCGGCCGAACGCAATTCGGAAAACATCGGCATCGCCCGCAGTTACGTCGAGGGCACCGCTCCCTTTCCCGAGCGGGCCGCCGTCCTTGCGCTCACTGGCCGTTTCCTGACGAACTTTGCGGACATGGTCGGCGAATGGGCGGACTGGGCCGGCACGGTCGTCGCGGATTGGCCCGAGGACGTGCGCTCTGCCGAACCGAAGTGGGACGTTTTGGCCGACATCGCCCGTCGGCTACCAACCGACTGAGGATGAGGGACGCCTCGAACCCCGCGTTCCCCGGTTTGAAGCGCCGCGACCTGGCTATTCTCAGATCTGTCATGACGCGTCGAGCGGGCCCGCCCGGCGAAGAAGCAGATTCGCCGACCGCCGGGCCCCGGAATCGCTTGCACCGCAACCACAGGATGGTGGCCGGTGCCAAGATGCTGGCCGCCTTGACATCCCTGGTGGTGGTCGCCGTCATCGGCATCGCCTGGCATGCCTATCGGAGCGCGTCGGCCGGCATCACCAAATCCGAGGCATTGGCCGGTGAACCCGCGTCCACCGGAAGCGACCAGAACATCCTGATCATGGGCCTGGATAGCCGCCGTGACCAGCACGGGCAGCCGCTGCCGCCCGACATCTATGACGCGCTGCACGCGGGCAACGAGGATTCCGCTGACGGCGATTCCGACGCGCTCATCGTGGTGCACCTGCCTGCGGGCGGCGGTCCGGCGACGGCGATTTCGATCCCCCGCGACGATTATGTCGATCTGGCCGGATGCCCGACCTCGGATTGCCGCGGCAAGATCAAGGAGGCGTACAGCTACGCCTACCAGCGGGTGATGGCCGGTCACGGTTCGGCCGGCTCGCAGGCGACTTCGACGCCGCCGCAAGGCCAAGATTCGACGGCTAAGGAACAGGCGGCACGGGAGGCGGGCCGCAAAGCCGAAATCAGCACCGTCAAAAGCCTTCTGCAGATCCCGATCGATCACTTCATCGAAGTCACCCTGGCCGGGTTCTTCCAACTCGCCCGGGTGGTCGAACCGATCACCGTGTGCCTCAGCGAGGACACGTCGGACCAGTACTACTCCGGCGCCGACTTTCACAAGGGCGTCCAACAGATCAGCGCCACTCAGGCGTTGGCCTTCGTCCGCCAACGCCGCGACCCCAACGACGCGGCGTTCACCGACCTTGATCGAAGCCGGCGCCAGCAGGCCTTCATCGTCGCGGTGGTCAGCGCGATGCGCCGCGGCGGAACGTTGTCGGACCCAACCAAACTGCATGGACTGCTAAACGTCGCCAAGCAGAACGTCGCCGTCGACGCCGGTTTCGACTTTGACGAATTCATTCGTAATGCGTTGGCGTATCCCAACAGACCGGTGGTGCTGTACACGCTGCCGGTCACCAGCTTCGGTCAACTCTCAGATGGCGCCTATGTGAACTTGATCGACATACCCACCATCCGCTCCATCGTGCACAACCTGGTGGGCGCCGATTCGTCTAACGCACCCTCGACTGACAGCCCCACCACCGCAGCACAACCGGACGACGCTGCGCAGAGCACCTCCGGCAGCGTCGCGCTCGACGTCGTCAACGCCTCGGGTCGGCAGGGTGAGGCGGCAACGGTCCAAATGCTCTTGGCGACTGGGAAATTCAGTGAAGGCAAGGTCAGCACGGCCGACTCCACCACCGAGACGAGCACCATCACCTACGGAGCCGGCGCGAAGGTGGCGGCCACCGCGCTCGCCGACCAGTACGACATAACGGCGACCGCATCCGACAGCGTCGCCCCCAACACGGTGCGACTGACCGTCGGGACCGATTTCTCCCGATTCGACCAAACCCACTATCCCACATCGGAATCGCCGACCGCGACCGCCACGGCACCCGTCACCACCGTGCCGGCCACCGGCGTCGGCACGCAGCAACCCGCCGTTACCAACCTCTCGCGGATGACCGCCGACGGCATTCCCTGCGTGAAATGACAAGGCGCTACGGCGTTTTCCGCGGGGCAGGCGTCGGTATCGATGGCGCCGTGCCGTAAAGGTGCAAGGCCTGCGCGGCGGCCGTGGCCACCTCACCCCTGAGGTGCGAGATCGGCGGGCTGCCCCGAAGGTGGATCGAGTTCGAGAGCAGAATGACGTAGGTATTCGAACCTGGGTCGATCCACAGCGTGGTTCCGGTAAATCCGGTGTTGCCGAAGCTGCCGACAGGAAAGACCTTCCCGCGCGGCCTGGAGAAGGCCGTGTCGATGTCCCAGCCAAAACCAAACAGGCTCTGCCCTTCGATCGCCGGATAGGTCGGAGTGTGAGCTTGTTGAGCGGCACGGTTTGCCGCTGCAACTTGTTCGGCGGTATGGCCGGGCTGCTGAGGACTCGTCATCAGCTCGAGAGTTGCTGGCCGCAAAGGAAACTCACTCGGGCGGTCGGCCAGCCGGTCAAGCAGCGCCTGCGCAAAGATGCTGACATCGTGCGCCGTCGAGAACATGCCAGCATTGCCGGCCACTCCCCCCATCCGGCGTGCCGTCGGGTCATGCACCGTACCCCGAAGCAGGGCAAAGAAATCCGGATTCTTGCTGGGATCGTCTCTGCTTTCCTCGTCGCGCGCCGTGGGTGCGATGCGCGGTAAGAGGCTCGTGCTCCACGTTCCCGCGGGACAAGCCATCGATTCACCCCCGGCCGGCGCGGGGGCCCAGGCAACCGCCGCTCCTCTGATCGTGTGGGGACCACAGGCCTTGGCCGCGGGAAGGTAGCGGGTGTCTTGCAGGCCAAGCGGCGCAAACACATTGCGTTGGACGTAGGTGTCCTCGGCCTCGCCCGTGGTCTTCTCGAGCAGCGCGCCCAGCAGGATGTAGTTGATGTCGGAGTATCGGAAAACCTCACCCGGACCCGACTGCAGCGGCGTGGTGAGCGCGCGATGAATACCCTCGGCTTTGTCGGGTGCGCCCAGCCCCCACGGGTCTGCCAGGCTGACGTCGATCCCCTCGCCGGACATGTTGGTCAGCAGCATGCGCACCGTGACCTGCGCGCGCCGTGGATCGTTCGTCGTATTGAAGTCGGGCAGATATTTCTGCACCGGATCGTCGAACGCCACCTTGCCCTGTTCGTAAAGCTGCATGATGGCGACCGCCGTTGCGAGGCACTTAGTCAACGATGCCATGTCGAAGATCGTGTCCTCGGTCATCTGCTCCGCGGGTGCGGGCGATCCGTCCAGCCCCGGTTCGCCCGCGAGTTTGCGCGACCCGTAAGCCTGGTGGAAGACGACCTTGCCGTCATGCCCGACCATTACCACGCCGCCCGGCAGTCCCCCTGCCGCGATCGCGTCGTTCATCAGCTTGGAGATGGTCGCGAATTCGGGTGCGGGAGCCGCAGCCGGCGCCGCAGCGGGCGTCGGCGCCTGTGCGGGCGTCGGCGCGGGCTGCGGTGGGCGGTCGGCTACCGGTGTGCGTGCCGTGAAAATCCACGGCGAAACCACAATGAGGGCGAGCAACACGATTGCGACCACGACCGCCTTGCGTAGCGAGGATGGCAAAAGCTTCCACCCGCCCCTGACTACCGGCATATGGCAAGAGTAAGTCGGCGACCTGGCGGCATCCAGTACGCATTCGGCTCCGACGCAAAGGGGCTGCTGCGCAGAAGATTAGGGGCGGCCTGCAGTAGCGTTGGCGCCGGACCTGTCTCGCGACACCCGGTCGCGACGGTCTTGTCGCGATGGAGCAAGCGGTGAGGACCCATCCCCAGTGACTTCCGGCAGGCGGTGGGTCGCCGTGCTGGCGGGCATGATGGCGGCCGGGGCCACGTTGACGCAGTGCACCGCCGCGCCGGCGCCCCCTGCGGCCAGGCCATCGTCCACCGCGTCGTCGGCGGCCGGCCCGTCGTCGGCGCCCGCCGCCGGCAACGTTCGCCCGGTCACCGCCGCGGAGCTCGGTCCGAGCTGGCGGCCGGGCTGCCCGGTGGACCCCGCGCAGCTACGACGAGTCGAGGTCGACCACGTCGGTTTCGACGGCCGGACCCATCACGGCGAGCTGATCGTGCACCAGGACCTGGTGCCGGAGGTGATCACGGTCTTCGCGCAGCTCTACCGAGTGGGATTTCCCATCGAGAAGATCCGCACGGCGGACCGCTACCCGGCCGCCGACGATGAGCTCTCGATGGAGGACGACAACACGTCGGCGTTCAACTGCCGCGCCATCCCGGGAAGCGAGCACTGGTCGCAACACGCCTACGGTCGGGCCATCGATCTGAACCCACGTGTCAACCCGTGCGTTTACGCCGACGGAACTTTCCAACCGCACAACGCGGCGGAGTACCTGGACCGCGGCCGCGGCGACCCGGGGCTCTTGCACGGCGACGACCCCGGCGTGCGCATCTTCACGGACCGCGGGTGGCGGTGGGGCGGCCACTGGGCATCGCCCGTCGACTACCAGCACTTTGAGCGACCGTGAGCCTGGTTCCTGTAACAATGGGTGGATATGTCGCGCTCATTCGACGTCTCGACCGAGTCGCCCGCCACCGTCGAGCAAATTCATGCCGCGTTCGGTCGCGAGGAGTATTGGCTGGCCCGCATCGCGGCCGGCTCCGCCGACGCGACGTTGGATTCGCTGGTGACCGACGCCGACGGCACGGTGACAGTGCGCACGACCCAGCACCTGGGCCGTCAGATCCTCCCCGGGATGGTCGCCAAATTCGTGACCGCTGACGTGAAGATCGTGCAGACCGAGACGTGGCGACCGGACGGCGACCGCCAGGTGCGCGGGCACATCAGCGTCTCGGCGTCCGGCGGGTTGGGGTCGGGCCGTGCGGAATCCCGGCTGGCGCCGACGGATGACGGCGGTTCACAACTGCACACCACCCTGAGGGTGGAGGTCAAGATCCCGTTGGTAGGCGGCAAGCTCGAAAAAACCATCGGATCCGATTTGTCCAAGGGCATCCCGGAGATGCTGCGGTTCACCACCACGTGGATCACCGAAAACACCTGAGGCATAACTCCGGCACCCCCGCCTTTATGAGCTTGACTCCGCCGCAGAAGCCGAACGGTAGCCATAGCGGTCGATGACTTCGCTCCAGCGCTCGGTGACGATCTTGCGCTGCTCCGCAGTCAGGTCGTAGCGGTTCGTCTTGTAGTCCGCGTGGTCGGCAAGGTACTGGCGCAACCGCGGCCGGAATTGTTCGAAGCACTTCAACCCCAAATGCTCGTAGAGGCAACGCAACTGCCCTTCGGGATCAGCGATCAGATCTTCATAGCGCAACTCGTAAAAGCGAGCCGGGTCAACGAGTTCTCGCCCTTCGTCCACCTTGCGATAAAGGTCGACGTACGTCGTGAGAACTCTCTCGTCCAATCCCTCGAAGGTCGGTCGCTGCAGGCTGTGCACACGAGACAACGACTTCACGAGATGAATGCTGGATGGATAAACGACGTATGGATTCCGGATGATGTGGATGAACTTCGCTTCCGGAAAGACTTCCAGGAGGACCTTGATCCGGAAGCTGTGGTTCGGGTTCTTGAGAACGACGGTCTTGCGGTGGCGGAAGTACAACCGCTGAACAAACTGGAACAGTAGCCGCTTCCATGCCTCTAGTTCTCGCGGCGACAAGTGCTCCAAATCAAGGTACCGCTCATGCTCAGGCGGCCGGTTCGGGAACGCCAGCGTCAGGTACGGCGACGGCTGGCCCTGCATGATCCATACGAACTCGTCTTCCTGCGGGTGATACAAGCTCGAATCCATGTTGTCCATGGCTCTATGCTTTGACGCCATGAATCCCGCCAACGGCGCGAACCGCTCGGTCAGCAGAAAATGCTGCGGCGCAACGCATTCAAAGCCCGTGGGGCCGATGTAGCGATCATCGAGCACCAACAGTTCGTGCAGCAAGGTGGTGCCGGTACGCCAGTGCCCGACGATGAAGATCGGCGGCTCGGTGATCATCGTTGCGGCCACTCGCCTGCCAAACACGATCTTCTGCAACAACGCGAGACAGGAGTTGACCGCGCTGACCAGCGTGTAAAGCACGGCGTAGTGCCAGCGGCTCCAGTGCACGGCGAAACGGTTACGGATCAGCAGGCGTGTCCAGGCCGAGAAATTGCAGCCTATCCACACCGGTGCTGCCCACTCATGCCACCAGGAAAATCGCGATGTCGCGCGGGGGGCAGTCATCACACGTGGACGATTTCTATGCGGTTGCACGGGGCGTAACGGCCACGCGTAACCGGACCAGGCCGCGAAGGTTGGCGTTTGTCGTCCATGTCGGCGGCTCGACCACCTCTATCCGGTCGAGGTTGGCGACGACCTCGCGCAGGACCGCCTGGCCTTCCATCCGCGCCAAGTGGGTCCCGGGACACGAGTGGATGCCGGAGCCGAACGCGAGATGACCGGCCGGGTTACGTTCGGCACGAAAGACATCCGGGTCGTCGTATTGACGCGGGTCACGATTCGCCGCACCCCACAACAGCAGCACACGGGAGCCCGCCGGTATGACGGCGCGGCCGACAGGATAGTCGACGCGCGTTGTACGGCACATGTTTTGGACCGGCGGCAGGAATCGAAGTTGCTCCTCAATCGCGGACGGGATCAGTTCTGGTTGCTGCGCAAGGAGCCTGAGTTGCTCTGGATATTCGGCCAGCGTGAGGAACAAGGTGCTGATCATATTCGCAGTGGTCTCATGGCCCGCAACCACCAGCAATACGGCGAATAAGAACAATTCGTCATCGCTGAGCCTGCCACGGTCGGCATGTCCGGCAAGCTGCCCGAGAACGGTGCACTCCCCCAGCAGCCCGTTATCGCGCATGTGGGTGAAAAGCGCACGCAATCGCCGAAATCCGGTGAAACCGTGCACCAGCGACCCCAGGCCCGAAACCGACAAGTTGACGTCGGTGATGCGAGCCGCCTGGTTCGACAAGCGGATGAACTCGGCCTCGTCCGGTCCAGCAATGCCGAGAACATTGGTGATGGTGCGTATCGGCATCGGTGCGGCCACAAGCGAGACGACGTCCGCTGTTGTCTTTGTCTTCAAGTCGCAGACCAACTCTCGGGCAAGTTGGTCGACCATCGGACGCCAGGATTCCAATGCGCCGCGCGCCATGCCCGGCGCCAGTTGCTTACGCATCCGCGTGTGGGCGGGCGGATCAGACGTGGGAAGGAAAGGCGGTGCACCCCTGGAAAAGGTGACTCCCTCGGCGCTGGACAACATCTCGTGATTACGCGCAGCCTCGCGGACGTCGGAATATCTGCTCAAGATGTAAACATCGCGCTTGGGGTTGTAGTGCACCCGCTCGCCCGCCAAAAGCTCTCGATAGTGCGGGTATGGATCGCGGGCGATCGCAGGGTTCATTGGGTCGAATTCGGTGATCTGCACATGCTCTGGGGTGTGTCTGCCAGCCAGTCTGGAGCGGACCTTCTTGGCCGCGGTGATGGCGAGTACTTTTGTCAGCATCGGCGCGCACGCCCGCGCGAGCTGGGCGTCGCGCTTCATCGTCGCCGCGAGCGTCGGGACGCGCCGAGTCGCGACATCGCCGATCGGTGTCGACAGGTCTCGCGCGGCCGGCCCAGAATACGAGGCATCGCGCCCAAACGGGCATTCGCCGCTTTTCGGCACCCATCCTTCTGCTTCTTCGGCACCGGATAGCGTCGCCGTCATCGGCCCCCGATCCCAGGAAGGTTAGTTGGGTTGCGGAATGATGCAAGGGTAGCGGCACCATGCTAATCGCGCAGGTCGGGCGGCGCTTTCGAGTTAGTCGACGTGGCCCACGCAGTTTCCCCGCCGGTTAACAGTTGTTAGCCTGGCCGACCATCGGTCAGCATCGCACTGCTTGAATTGAACTGCTGCGAAAGGCGACGTTCATGAATCACATCCGAGTCGGCATCAGCAGTCAGCTCCTCAATTCTCGATATTCCCCGACCATGCTCGCGCGCACCAACTTGCGAATGGCCGCGGCCAGCGGTGTCGACTCCTACTGGGCGGCCGATCACCTGAATTCGCTGTTCCCACGCTCGATCGCCACGCCGGGCTACCTCGGTGTCGCCAAACTGATCCCGAAGGTCGACGCCCAACTCGAACCGTGGACGATGCTCGGACATCTCGCTTCCCGCAACGGCTTTGGACGTCTACGGCTTGGCGTCGGCGTGACGGATAGCAATCGACGTCATCCGGCGGTCACCGCACAGGCTGCCGCCACATTGCACTTGATCAGCCGTGGCCGCGCGATTCTGGGCATCGGTGTGGGAGAGCGGGAGGGCAACGAGCCCTATGGGGTGGACTGGACCAAACCCGTGGCGCGTTTTGAAGAGGCGGTCGCCACGATCCGGGCGCTGTGGAACTCACGCGGCGAACCCACCTCGCGTGATTCGCCGTACTTTCCCTTGCGTAACGCGGTGTTCGACCTACCCCCCTATCGCGGCAAATGGCCCGAGATTTGGATCGCCGCCAAGGGGCCGCGGATGCTGCGGGCCACTGGCCGCTACGCCGACGCCTGGTTCCCCGGGCTCGTCTCGGGACCCAAAGACTACGCATCGGGTCTGGAAGCAGTGCGAACGGCGGCGTCCGACGCCGGCCGCGCCCCTGGCTCGATCACGCCGGCGATCTCAGCCTTTGTCGTCACCGGACGAAACCCCGACGACATCGAGCGGGCCCTCAACTCGGATGCCGCAAAGGCTTTCGCGCTCATCATTCCGGGCCAGATGTGGGCCAACCATGGCGTACAGCATCCGCTCGGACGCGAATTCAGCGGCGCACACGATCTAGTCCCGCAAACGTTGGACGAGCAGACCGTGTTGTCCTACACCAAGAACGTTCCGGTATCACTGCTCAAAGACGCGCTGCTGGCCGGGACGCCCGATGAGGTCGTCGATCAGGCTGCGCAGTGGCGTGACCACGGAGTGCGCTATTTGGTTGTCAATAACCTCAGCTACTTGCAGCCGACCTTCCGGAAAGGCCTTGCATCCGGCGCGCCATTTTTCAAGATTCTGCGCGGGCTCAAGAAACTATGAACTCGGGCCATGCGCCCGTCAATTGCTCGGATGGAACATGCGGTCTAGATGTGGGCCGGCATGCTGTCCCAGCCGCGCACCGCCGATGACGAGGAAAACACCGCGGCGTCGAGGTCGACCTCCCAGTCCGGGAAGCGATTCATGATCTCGTCCAGCGCGATTCGCCCCTCGATCCGTGCCAGCGCGTTGCCGAGGCAGTAGTGGGCACCCACCCCGAACGTCAGATGCTGACGCGGCACCCGGGTCACGTCAAACGATTCGGCGTTCTCGCCGAACCGCCGTTCGTCGCGGTTGGCCGCGCCGATCAGCGTCAGGATCGCGCTCCCCTCCGGCACGGTCTGGCCGTGGAACTCGATGTCGCGGGTGACGTACCGCGCCGCTTGCAGCGCGGGCGGCTCGAAGCGCAGGAGCTCCTCGATGGCGCCCGGCAACAGTGACCGGTCATCGACGAGCCGGCGGCGCTGATCGGGATGCTCGGACAGCAGCTTGCCCGACCAGCCGATCAACCGGGTTGTCGTCTCCGAGCCGGCGACCGCGACGACCTTCATGAACATCAGCAGTTCGTCGCGGCGCAACTTTCTGGTGACGCCCTGTTCGTCCTCGAACTCGGCGTTGAGCAGCTCGGTGGTGAGGTCGTCGGCGGGATGGGTTGTGCGCCAGTCGATGAAGTCGGCGAAGACCTCTCCGTCGGCGAGCTTGGCATCGGTGTTGTCGGTCATGCGTCCGCCACGCTTGGTCCGGACGAACTTCTCGCCGTCCTCCTGGACTCGGCGCTGGTAGTCCTCGGGGATGCCGAACAGCATGCCCACCACGCGCAGCGGCATGATGGCACCGAGATCCTTGACGAAGTCCACGCGGTCGCCGCCGACCAGCGGGTCCAGGCAACGCTGGGTGAACTCGCGGATCATCGGCTCGAGGGAGTTGATCTTGCGGGGCGTGAACGCCCGGGAGAGCAAGCTGCGGTGGATGTCGTGCACCGGTGGATCTTCGAAGATGAGCAGTCCGGGCGGAATATCGATGCCCGCCTTGATGATCTCCAGCACGACGCCGCGCGCGGAACTGAAGGTCTGATGGTCGACCAGTGCCCGGTTGACGTCGTCGAACCGGCTCAGCGCGTAGAAGTCGTGTTCGGCGTTGTAGTACAGCGGCGCGTTTTCGCGGATGCGGCGGAACATGGGATAGGGGTCGGCGTTGAGGTCGACGTCCCATGGGTCGTAGTAGAGGTCGTCGGCGGTCCTGGCGGTCATGGGATTCCTGTCTACTGCGTCTGCGCGTCCGCACCGAAGGCTTCGCGGTGCAGTTCGATCAAGGCGTGCAGTTGCTCGAGATAGTGCTCCAACGAATGGTGGACGAAGCGAGCCGAAAGGGTGGTGGTTCCGCCGTCGGCCAACTCCCGCAACGTATCCTGTGTCGCTTCGGGTTTACCGGCCGGATCCAGGGGTTGCTCCGCGGGCATCACCACCTCGAAATCCGGCGGTAATTCGAACTGCTGCAACCAGTCCGCGGCCGTGTGGATAGACACGTAGTACGGGCACCAGCCGTCGGCGAGGGTGACCGCACGCCGCAGGGAACGTCGTGTGCGCCCGCCGACCCAGATCGGCACGTGCGGCTGCACCGCGCAGGGGTCCACGGTCAGCCCGCCGAACGAGTAGAACTCACCGTGATACGCCGGCTCGTTGCTGGGCAGCGCGGCCCGCAGTGCCTTCAGGGCGTCATCGCCGCGGGCACCGCGGTCATCGAAAGGCGCACCGAGAAGGTCGAACTCCTCCTTGAGCGAACCGACGCCGACACCGAGGATCACCCGCCCATTGCTGACGTGGTCGAGTGTGCCGTAACGCTTTACGATCGCCAGCGGATGGTGGTATCCCAGCACCAACGTCATCGTGGCGAAGCGAATTCGCTTGGTGCGCCCCGAGACGTAACCGAACGTCGCCAACGGATCCCAGTAGCGAGCTCCGCGCCGACCGGATTCGGTCGAGGGCATGCCGATGTGCTCGCTGCAGGTCATGTGGTGATAGCCGAGCCGGTCCGCGACCTCCGCGACCCGGCCGATGTCCTCGATGCCGGCGTCCTTCTCCCATTTTAGGGGCGCGCCAGCGACATTGGTGACGACGGGGGTGGCGATGCCGAGCTTCACTGCAGGGGCTCTTCACCCGCGAGGATCGTTCGGTGCATGAGGCGGCCGCTGTCGACCGAATACGGCAACACCCGGTGCATGGTCCCGGTGTTGTCCCAGATGAGCAGGTCGCCCGGCTGCCACTGATGCTGATAGACGTACTGCGGCTGGGTGGCCCAATCACGAAGCCGCGCAAGCAGAGCGCGGCTTTCCTCTACCGGCAGGCCGATCACGTAATCCGAGGTCGCGCCCAACAATAAGGATTTACGGCCGGACCGATGCGTCCACACGATCGGGCAGGCCTTCGTTGGCGACTTCTGCCAGAAGGCCACCTCGTCGTAACTCATCTCGGGGGTGACGTAATACTGCGAGCGCTCCGCGCTGTGCACCACGCGCAGTTCGGCAATCGCGTCCTTGTCGGCATCCGGAAGATCGTCGTAGGCCGCGTAGGTGTTGCAGAATTCGGTCTGCCCCCCGGTCTCGGAGAGCTGCACCGCGCGCAGCAGCGTGGCCAGATTGGGCAGCGGCTGCAGCGAACCGTCGAAGTGCCAGAACATGGAGCCCTGCAGGTATTTGGCGCGCTGATTGACCTTCTCGTCGAGGGAGATCTTGTTGATGCCGCCCTGACCCTCGTTGGCGACGAGCGTGCCGAGGGTCTTGGCGATGGCGACCTGCTCCTCGTCACCGATGTCCAGCCCGCGGAAGAACACCACGCCGCGCCGCTCGAGAACATCACGGATCGTCGACGCCTCCCGCCCGCTCAGCAGCGTGTCGAGATCGGTCCGGATCTCGCTGCCGATTCTCGGCGTGAGGTCGACGATTTCCAGCTGCGCAGACGTCAGTCCCATGGTTTCAGCTGACTCTCGTGAGAATGGTGTTGGCCGAATGCTTTACCCGCGGCTGCTTCCACAGCTCGACCGCCAACGAGACGGTGATCAGCGAGTAGAGCAGGTTGCGCAGGTTGGCGACGTCGTCGGGCAGCGGCTCGGAGTAGTCGAACTTGTCGATGTAGGCGACGGCTTCCTCGGCGTGCGGAAACACCTCGTCGTAGAAGGCTCGGATTTCCTCCATGGAACTGTTGACGCGTTTGACGTAACGCTGGTGGCCGTCCTCGATCGCCCATTCGGGCACCAGGTGCTCGAGTTGCGAGAACTCTTTCGGCAGAACCGTACTCATCGTTGACCCGCCTTCGCCGCTTCGCCGGCCGCCACATAATCACCGACCACTTTGTGGAGGTGGCGCAGCAGGATTTCCTCGTCATTCATCGTGAAATGCGTCAGGACACCGCTGTTGAGCATCGCCTGCAGACCCTCGGACGGGCTCGCGTCCTCGAGGATGATGTCGTTGAGGAAGGTCACGGTGAGCTCCTGACCGAGTCGCTCGCGGTGTGTCTTCGGCGGCTGATAGAACATCTCGACTTCGAACACGTGCGAGTGCGGGCCGGTGGGCCAATGGGCGTGGGTGCTGAAGCCGGATGCGCCGAAGATGATGACGAAGTTGGGGAAGAACTGGAACGAGTCGAACCCGTACTTCTCCGACCGCGTGGGATTGATCCCCGGGGGCATCGGCCCTCGGTCGACCTTCTTATTCCAGGGGCCCGCGGCACTGGCTTCCATCACGCATTCAATTGGCTTGGAGTACGGGGTCTTTTGCGAGGGCTCACCGGAGAACGAGAACATCCGATGCGGGCCGCTGAGCTGGTAGGCCAGCGCGTCGGTGAACGGGTTCGGCCGGTCGAACGCGTCCCTGGCCTCCGCGGTGAGGGCGCCGAACGACGATGCGTGCAGGTACGGGCCGTGGTAACTCTCGGCGAAGCTGTCGACGAAAATCTTCCAGTTGCACTGCAACTCGGCCGAGAACTTGTAGACCTGATGCGGTCCGTCGAACGGATAGCCCTCGATGCCGTGGGCCAATTCGCCGAGGAAGGACCGCAGCGGCTCGGTGTTGTGCGGGTTGAGGTTGATGAAGATGAAGCCTTCCCACACCTCACACTGCACCGCCGGCACCTGGCAGCTGTCCGCGTCGAAGTCCAGCAGCAGGTCCTTGCGGGTGGCCGAGTGCAGCGACCCATCCAGCTTGTAGCGCCACCCGTGGAAGCGGCAGTACAGCAGCGGGGCACGGCCGGACACTTCCTGGAAAGGGTCGTCCTCCCACAGCATCTTGTTGCCGCGGTGCGGGCAGATGTTGTGGAAGGCGCGGATCACTTGGTCTTTGCCGCGCACGATGATGATCGAGGTGTTCAGAAACCTGAACTCGCGGGTGAAATAGCTGCCCGAACGCGGGACTCGTTCGACTCGCCCGACATAGAGCCAGGTCTTTTTGAAGACGTGCTCGCGTTCCTTCTCGTAGAACTCTTCGGATACACAGTCTTCGAGCGACACCGGGCCGCGGCCGAGTTCGGGATATGCGTCGGTCCAGTGCCCGTTTGGGGGCTTGGCGACGGCGATGGGCTGATTCATCCCCGCGTACCTCCTACGTGGTGCGGCCGACGCTAGCAGCTGCGGGGATCCCCAATAAGGTGTACGAACGCAACACCCTGTTGCATACTTGGAACACCGATGCAACAGAATCTGCCCTTTGACCTCGATGCCCTGCTGGTATTCGGCAAGGTGGTGGACTGCGGCAGCATCTCTAAGGCGGCGACGGCGCTCGGCATGCCCAAGTCGACCGTGAGCCGGAAGCTGACCAAGCTGGAATCCGACCTGGGCATCAAGCTGCTGCGGAAGAACACCCATCAGCTGACGGTCACCGACATCGGCGAGCAGATCTACGACCACGCGATGAACATCTTGACCGAGGCCAACGGTGTCCGGGCCCTCGTGGAGGGCAGTCGGCAGGAACCCCAGGGTGAACTGCGGGTCGCGATACCGGTGAGCCTGGGCATCGACTACGCATCCCGCGTCGGCGCCACGTTCTTGCAGCGTTACCCGAACTCGCGCTTGGACATTCGGTTGGTCGACAACATCGTCGACCCGGTCAAGGACGGTTACGACGTCGTGTTCGGCCCCGGACCGCTTCAGGATTCGACGCTGATCGCGCGGAAGGTCTTCGACCTGAATCTGTTCCTCTGCGCCTCAACCGATTTCGTAGCGCGACTGAGGGACCCGATCAGCGATCCCGCGCAGGTGAACACTCTGCCGTTCATCGACTTCGGCTTCTGCGGACCCCAAAAGCTCAAGCTGGCGGTCACCAAACTCGACAGACGACACGAGTTGTCACCACGGATACGCGCACGGGCCAACAACTTTCAGGTGTGTAAGGAGTACATCCTGCAGGGACTCGGCATCGGCGCCATGCCCACGCAGATCATCTGCACCGAGGAACTGCGCGAGGGCACCATCGTGCCGATACTGCCCGACTGGGCGGTCGAGCCGTTGGCCGTGCACATGATCTATCCCTTCGAGTTGTCCTTCTCCACCCTGATCAGCGCCTTCTATGACACGGCCTGTCAGATCATCGTCGAGAACATCGCCCGGGCGCAGACCTAGAGCCGTCCGAATTGAGAGATAATCGCCTCATGCCCAGTGAACCGTCACCTCCTCCACCGCGGCCTGCGCCGAAACCGAAGCGGGCGCACGTCACGCCCGAGGACGTGGAGCGCTTCGGCGACGAGCAGCAGGTGCGCGAGGCGTGGGACGAGCGCCGGCTGCGCGACGAGCGACCGCCGCATCACCACTAGCCCGCGGCTGCGGAAGGCACTGGCGGAGCCCGACGCCACTGGGTGAGACTGGTAGCTATGAGTTTGGTGGAGAAGCTGCTCCCGCAGGTGCTGCGGGTGCACGACACGGTCTATCAGAAGACGAACGGCTGGATCGGTCACCGCATGCTGTGGATACCAAGCCTGCTGCTGCATACCGTCGGCGCGAAGACCGGTAAACAACGCACGACGTCGCTGACCTACGCGCGCGATGGGGACAACTATCTGGTGGTCGCCTCCAAGGGCGGTGCGCCCGAATCCCCCGGCTGGTACCACAACCTGAAGGCCAATCCCGACGTCGAGATCAACGTCGGCCCAAGACGTTTCGCCGTCACCGCGCGACCGGTGCTGTCCGACGATCCTGACTATCCGCGACTGTGGCAGATCGTCAACAAGAACAACCAAAACCGGTACAACGAATACCAGAAGAAGACGTCGCGACCGATCCCCATCGTCGTCCTGGATCCGAAATCTTGAACTTCAGCTGAACAACCCACGAACCGCCGGTGTGAGTGCAATCGGTTGCAGCGGGCGTCTCGCAGGACGTCGCGTCGGTCATGCGAAGCTACGTGTTCGATGGCCGGAACTAAGGAGAACAAGCAGTGAGAGCCCTCGTCGCGGGCGCCGCCGGATTCCTCGGGTCCCACCTGTGCGATCGTCTCCGCCGCGACGGCATCGAAGTCATCGGACTCGACAACTTCTGTACGGGCAGGCGGGAGAACATCGCGCAGCTCGACCGGGACCCGGGCTTCAGTTTCGTCGAGCATGACATCACCCGGCCGGTCGACGCGGTCGTGCCGGGTCCGCTGGACGTCATCTTCAACCTGGCCTGCCCCGCGTCGCCGCGCGCCTACCAGCGGGATCCCCTGTTCACCCTGGAGACCAATTACGTCGGGACCCGGAACCTACTGGAACTGGCGCGCGACCGGGGGGCGACGATTCTGCAGGCCTCCACCAGCGAGGTCTACGGGGATCCGACGATCCATCCGCAGGCCGAGAGTTACTGGGGTCATGCCAACTGCTTCGGGGTGCGGGCCTGCTACGAGGAAGGCAAGCGGGTCGCGGAAACGCTGACGCTCGAGTACGCGCGTCGCTACCGCGTCCCGATCAAGGTCGTCCGCATCTTCAATACCTACGGTCCGAGGATGGATCCAGACGACGGCCGAATCATCTCATCGTTCATCGTCCAGGCGCTGCGCGAAGAACCGATCACCGTCTTCGGGGACGGAAGTCAGACCCGTTCCTTTTGTTATGTCGACGATCTCGTCGAAGGGCTCGTCACTATGGCGGCGAGCGACGCTTCGTTCACCGGACCCGTCAACCTCGGCAGCCCAGCCGAACGCACCGTCCTCGAAACCGCGATCCTTATCAAGGAAATGACCGGATCGTCCTCGGCGACGGTCTTTGAGCCACTGCCGCCGGACGACCCGAAGCAGCGCAGGCCGGACATCACTCTCGCCGAATCCGCCCTCGGCTGGATTCCACGATTCTCGTTCGAAGACGGCGTCGAACGGACGATCGAATATTTCAGGGGCATCGTCGACCCTGGCTCCGCTGGGGGCGTCCGGCGATGAGAGTTGTGCTGGCAACCTTGGGAACTCGGGGTGACGTCGAGCCGTGCGCCACCATCGGTCGGGAGCTGCAGCGCCGCGGACACGATGTCACCATGGCGGTGCCGCCCAACTATGTCGGCTTCGTCGAGTCGGCGGGGCTTGCTGCGGTCCCCCACGGTCCCGACCAGGTTCGGCAGAACGCGGACATCGCCCGCAAGTACGGGGAGTCGCCCAACCCGGTCTTCATGGCGTGGGTGATTTCGGAGGATCTCAAACGACTCTGGCCGCAGCTGGGCACGGCGCTCACGTCGTTGGCAGACGGGGCCGACCTGTTGTTGACCGACGCGAGCCAGCAGGGGTTGGCCGCCAATGTTGCGGAATACTACGACATTCCGCAGGCTGCGCTGCACATCTACCCGCTCGGGCGTGATACGGGTACGCAAGTTACCAAAGAGGCCGAAGACGCCCTGCGCCAAACGTTGGGCCTCCCAAAGCAAACGGGGCCCTCGGCGCGACAACCGCTGGAGATGCAGGCCTACGACGAACTCTTCTTCCCCGGGCTGGCAGCCGAGTGGGCGAAATGGGGTGTCCGACGGCCTTTCGTCGGCGGGCTGACGCTGGAGCTGACGACGAATGTCGACGACGAGGTGTCGTTATGGATCGCCGCGGGAACGCCGCCGATTTACTTCGGCTTTGGCAGTAGCGCGCGAGTCGCGTTTCACGCCGGCTTGCTCGAGATGATCAACGGGGCCTGCGCGCAACTGGGCGAGCGTGCGCTGATCTGCAGCGGCGTAAGTGATTTGGCCGGCATCCCGCAATTCGACCAGGTAAAGGTCGTGGGCGCGGTGAACCACTCGGCCGTCTTTCCCGCTTGCCGCGCGGTCGTGCACCACGGGGGTCCCGGCACCACGTTCGCCGGCATACGGGCCGGCAAACCTACGTTGGCCCTTGCGGTTTCGGTCGATCAGCCGATGTGGGCCGCCGCGGTCGGCCAGCTGGGCGTCGGCATCGGACGCCACTTCTCCGCAACCACCCCGGATTCGCTGCTCGCCGATCTGCGGGCCATCCTCACTCCGCACTGCATCGCCCGAACCCTTGAGGTCGCCGCGCAGATGGCCACGCCCGCCGAAAGCGCCGCCACGGCCGCCGATCTCGTGGAAGCCACGGTCGGCCAAGACTCGGGCTGAAGCCCCGTCAGTGCTCGTCGGTCGAGTGCTGAATCTGCATATCCGAAACGCTGCGATATGACGGGAACTCGAAATCGGGGAATGCGCAGATGTCGCCGCGATCCCGGATCCGTTCTGACCAGTAACTCTGATCTGCGGCCGACGTGCAGGCGTAGAGCTTCATATACGTCGCGGCGAAGGGAAACACGAAGCCATTGCCGACGGCCTGCCAGACGGCCGCCGCCACGCCGGGGGTTTCGACCCCTCGATAATCGTCCATCACGATCACGCCCCGTTCGGCCGTGTGCGTCACGGCGAGGCTGATGTCGTTGGCGACGCACCGGTAAGCGTGACAACCGTCGATGTGGACGAAACGCAGTGCCCGTTCTCCCAGATCGAGCGCCGATGATTCGCACACCTCCAGCGTTGGCCGGCGGGTGTGGAACCGATCCCAATTGGCCAGGAACTGCTGCTGATCCAGGCCGGAGTACTCTTGGCGCGGGGCCCGCGCGATGTCGGCGTGATCCATCACGGCGCCGAACAGATCGCAGATCACCAGGTCTTCATCGTCACGCAGGCCGTAACCCATCAAGATGGCGGACTTGCCCTGGTACGCGCCGATCTCCAGCATGTCACCCGTGATGCCCTCGGCCGTCTGGCACGCGAGCAACTGGCTGAACAGCTCGACATCGGCCTCGAAGAACCAGCCGTCGACGTTGTTCATCTGCTCGGTATAGAGGGCCCAGGCGGCATCGCTCATGACGCGCTCCTGCGCATGAACTCCTCCAGTGCGGTTGTGGGCTGCCGGTTTTCGTGCGGTCAATATGGTGAACCACCTGCGATTTGAACGGTATCAGTTCTGCGCCCCGCTGCAATCGGTGCCGGGCGTCAACCCTCGACGGCGAACAGCCCCCACGCACCCGTCACACCCTTGAGGACGTGCTCGCCGCGAGTGCTGAAGCTGAGGCCCGACCCGGCGACCAGGTCGACGACGATGCGCGAAACGAGCACCTCGCCGGCCCCGGCCGCCGCCGCCACACGCGCCGCGATGTGGACCGCGATGCCGCTGATGTCGTCGTCGCGCAACTCGACCTCACCCGTGTGGACGCCCGCCCGCACCTCGAGGCCCAGACTCCGCATTACGTCGCGGATCGCCATGGCGCACCGGATCGCGCGGGCGGGCCCGTCGAACCGGGCGAGGAAGCCGTCGCCCGTCGTGTTGACCTCACAACCCTGGAACCGTGCGAGCTGGCGCCGTACCTGGGCGTCGTGCCTGCCGAGCAGCTCCTTCCATCGCTGGTCGCCAAGCTCGACCGCCCGCTTCGTGGAGTCGACGATGTCGGTGAACAGCACCGTGGCCAGGACGCGCTCGACCGCCGGCTGCGGACGGACGCCGGTAAGGAACTCCTCGACCTCATCGAGCAGCGCATCGGCGTCGTCCGTAAAGAACAGATGGTCGGCGCCGTCGATCTCGACGAACTTGGCCCCGGGGATGTGGTCGGCAAGGTAGCGACCCAACTCGCACCTCACCATCCGGTCGTCGCGCCGGTGCACCACGAGCGTCGGCGCCTGGATCGCGGGCAGCACGTCACGGATGTCCAGCTGCGGATAGAGCGCGAAGATGTTGCGGACCATGCCCGGGCTGGCGGCCACGCGCTGCAGCCGCGCCCACCACCGCCGGAAATCGGCGTCGCCTCGCCGGCTTGGAGCCCAGGCGCCCAATCCGACGCCCTCACCCCAGCCTTTCGCACTCACTTCAACCAACGCCGACAGCTGCTTCTCGGTGACGCCGAGCGGGTAGTCAGTCGATCGGAGCAGCCGGGAGAACGAGCCATATAGGACAAGCGCATTCACCCGATCGGGATGGCTCGCCGCTGTCAGCATCGCCATCGTGCCGCCCTCCGAAACGCCCACGAGGTCGGCGCGTTCACATCCGGCCGCGTCCATGACGGCGCGCAGGTCATCGACGGACTCTTCCAACGTCGGCGCGTGCATCACCGGATCCGAGAGACCGGTGCCCCGCTTGTCAAAGGTGACGACGCGACGAAAGGACGCGAGCCGCGAGTAGAAGTGAACGACCGACGGCTCCTCCAACATGATGTCGAGGTGCGAGATGAAGCCGGGCGCGACGACGAGGTCGGGCCCGGCTCCGGTCACCGAGAACGCGATGTTGAGGCCACCGCTCTTGGCATAGCGAATGTCCGGCGGGACGTTCATGGTCGAACCTTACGCCGCGGGGAAACGCTACGGTGCCTTCATGCGTCGTGTGGACTACGTCATTCACTATGTCGAGTCGCTGCGCCGGTCCGTGGCGTTTTACCAGAATGTGATCGGTCTTCGGGTACGGATCGAGGGCGACGGCTATGTCGAGTTCGAAATGGAGAACACGAAGTTCTCACTCTTCGAACGCTCGAAGTTGCCGGAGCTCATCGGTCGCGAGGGCGGCAACCCGCCCTGCGGCGAGATCGGCTTCCTGATCGACGACGTCGATGCGGAAGCGGCACGGTTGCAAGGGCTCGGTGTCGAAATCCTGAGCGGACCGGTGGATCGACCGTGGCACGAACGGACGCTGCACATCGCCGACCCGGACGGCAACATCATCGAATTCGCGCAGAAGCTGCGGTGATCCTCGCCGTCGACCTGGGTAAGACGTCCTGCCGGGCCGCGGCAGGCGGTGGCCGCAGGGTCCAGGGCGCGGGCGCGCCGGGGCTCGCGACGCCCGGCGGCGTACGGGCCGCGGAGGCGGCGATCCTGGCCATCGCGCGAGATTTCGGCCCGGTCGACGAGGTGGTCGTGGGCGCGGCCGGGGCGCTGGCGGCGCCGGACGCGGCGCATGCTCTGGGCGATGCGTTGTTGAAATCGCTTGGGGTGCAACGCGTCGCCGTGACGAGTGACGCGGTGATCGCACACGCGGGCGCGCTGAATGGGGAGCCGGGCGCCGTGCTGATCGTAGGCACGGGCGTGGTGGCGCTCGCGATCGACGCGAACGGCGCGCTGCGCAGCGCCGACGGTTGGGGCCCCTGGCTGGGCGACGAGGGCGGCGGCGCGTGGATCGGCGCCGCCGGGCTGCGCGCGGCGTTGCGCGCTCACGACGGCCGCGGACCGGCCACCACGCTGCTCGACGCCGCCCGCGCCCGCTTCGGCGCGCCGGAGACCTGGTCCGCGCAGCTCACCGATGCCGCCGCGCTGGCGTCGTTCGCGCCCGACGTCCTGGCCGCGGAGGGCGACGCCGCGGCGCTGGCGATCATCAGCGCGGCCGCCGATGCGCTCGCCGCGACCGCCCGCGCGGCCGGGGATGGCCCGGTGGCGATGGTCGGCGGACTCGCGGGAGTCCCGGCGCTGCGCGCGCAGCTGGACCTCATCCCGGCCGCCGGCGACGCGCTCGACGGCGCGCTGCAACTACGGGCGATCCACGAGCCGTATCTGATTCGCGTGCAGGCGGATCCGAAAGCCATTGTCCCGCAAGGGCTCGACGCACTCGCCACCGAGGCGGTTCGGCCAGACCTTGACGATCTCGACGCGCGCCCCATCCCGGAGGTCGTCGCGCTGCTCGTTGCCGCCGAAGCCGAAGCGCACGGAGCGGTGGCCGCGGCGGTCCCACGGATCGCGGCGGCCGCCGAGGCGATCGCCGCGCGGCTCGAGCGAGGCGGCCGCCTGGTCTACGCCGGCGCCGGGACACCCGGTCGGCTCGGGGTACTCGACGCCGCCGAGTGCGCGCCGACGTTCGGCACCGACCTGGTGCGCGGCGTGATCGCCGGCGGACCGGCGGCGCTGACCGTAGCGATCGAGGGTGCCGAAGACACGTTCGATCCCGCCGAACTCGCCGACCTGACCGCCGCCGACGCGCTCGTCGGGATCACGGCGTCGGGCCGCACACCGTACGTGCTCGGGGCGCTCGAGCACGCGCGCGCCGCGGGCGCCCTGACCGTCGCGATCGTCAACAACCCCGGCAGCGAGGCGTCCGCCGACGTGGTGATCGAACTGTTGACCGGGCCCGAGGTGCTCGCCGGCTCCACGCGGCTGACCGCGGGCACAGCCCAGAAGGTGGTGCTCAACGCGCTCTCGACGAGCGTGATGATCGCGCTCGGCAAGGCGTACGGGCCGCGGATGGTCGACGTGCGCGCGACCAACGCGAAGGTGCGCCGCCGGGCGGTGCGGATCGTCCGCGACGCGGCCGGCGTCGACGAGGAGGCCGCGGCAGCCGCGCTCGCCGCCGCGGGCGGTCACGCCAAGACCGCGATCGTGGCGCTGCTCGCGGGCGTCGACGCGGCCGAGGCCGCCGCCCGGCTCGACCGGGCCCGCGGACGCGTGCGGGACGCGCTCGGTGGGACATGAGCGTGGTCCATATGCCCGAACACATTCAGCTACAGCAGGTTTCAGGTGCTCGCCGAACTCAACGCGGTCAGGTCGTGGCCACCGTCGTCGAGCGTAAGCAGCGCGCGATACCTGATGCCCTCATCACGGAAACCAAACAGGCTCATCGGTGCTGGCGCAGCTGCTGTACAACTGAAAATGTGTGAGCTCAGCGCCGTTGGGTTTGCCGGTAGTGCCGCTGGTGTAAACGATGACCGCCGTGTCGTCGGCGTCTGTCGGCTCGATCTCTTTGGTGTCTTCGGCGAAATACAGCTCATCGAAATGATGTGTGCCCGCGGGGAGTTGGGCGTTCATTGGCGCCTTCACCACATACGTTGGCAGCCCATCGATTTCGGCGGCGCCGCGGAGAGCCTCTCCAGCCGAGGCCTCGAAGGTGATCAGCAGTCGCGCCCCACAATTGGCGAGGCGGTACAAGATCTCAGGCGCGCGCAGGAGCGGGTTCAGCCGCACCAGCACCGCACCGACTTTCAGAACGCCGAAGTAGGCGAACAAGAAATGGGGCATGTTGGGTAGGTGCACCGCCACCTTGTCACCGCGACGCACGCCCAGGGCACGCAGGCTGGTGGCGATCCGACCGGAGAGCTCGTCGACCTGAGCGTAGCTGAAGGTCTGCTCCCCGAGATGGCAGAGCGGTTTATCGGGATGGGCATTTGAAGATTCACGAAGGATGACGGCGAGGTTGAAGCTCATTGAGCGCTCCTGTCGTTAAACCGAACGCGGGCATGTGCCCGAACAGCGGCCGGTGTGCCGGCACATCGGCGAAGAGTGCAGTGTCGAAATGTGCTGTCGCATCGCGTCTCCTCCGCAGTTGGTACGCCCCAGACACCGACCGGCATGGCGCTTTGCCCGCTCAACCCCGGTGTGCGGCAGTGGTCGATGGCGTATCGGTGTCCTCGCGGCCGCGCCCGCCTGATTCGTCCCCGGACTGGCCGGACTGGTGGTTGTGGGTGCCTTCGAGGTCCTCGCGGATCGCCGCCTGCGCGTTTGTCGGTAGCGTGGGCAGGATTTCGCGCACCCGGGCACGGCGACGCTCGACGGCTTTGCGTTCCGGCATGCCGGGTGTGGCGGTAATCTGCGGCGGCATGCCCTCGATGTCCTCTACACCACCGGCGTGGTGACCCGCGTCGACCTGGGCCTGCTCTTCAGCCATCGTCGCCTCGTCCTTCTCCTCCGACATGCCGATCGGCCCGAGGCGGCGGCCATTGAGGAACTGCCCAACAACCGGTTCGTCGCTCGTCAGCAGCACTTCGCGGGGGCCGAACATGACCAGGTGCTTTCGGAACAACATGCCAATGTTGTCCGGCACAGTGCGTGCGACGTTGATGTTGTGCGTCACGATCAGGATCGTGGCGTCAGTTTGTGCGTTGATGTCGAGGATTAGCTGGCTCAGGTAGGCGGTGCGGACGGGGTCCAGGCCGGAGTCGGGCTCGTCGCAGAGGATGATCTGCGGGTCGAGCACCAGCGAGCGGGCCAGGCCGGCGCGCTTTTTCATACCGCCGGAGATCTCGCCGGGCATTTTGTTCTCGTCGCCGCCCAAGCCCACCAGCTGGAGCTTCTCCATGACGATGTCACGGATCTCGCTTTCCTTCTTTTTGGTGTGCTCGCGCAGCGGAAACGCCGTGTTGTCGTACAGGCTCATCGAGCCGAACAGCGCGCCGTCCTGGAACATGACGCCGAACAGCCTGCGGATCTCGTACAGCTCTTTCGCCGTGCTCTTCATGATGTCGCTGCCGTCGATGATGATCTTGCCCTGCTCCGGCACCAGCAACCCGATCAATGACTTCAAAAAAACCGACTTGCCGGTGCCGGACGGGCCTATCAGCCCGCTCACCTCACCCGCAGGGATGTCCAGCGTGACGTCTTCCCACACCCGCGCAGAGCCGAATGACTTGCTTAGCCCCTCAACTGAAATTCCGATGCCCATCTTGGTCCTCCGGGACCGTTAATTTCCGGCCACCGCAATCGATGGTCAAAGACTGGGATATCCGTTTAACCGCCACGCAACCGCACTGAGCCGAGAATTCTCGGGATGATGGCCGCAAACGCTGGATGGAACCGCCAAACCCACAGCAGTTTAATCCGACGACGCGCAGGCCCGATCTCCAAGACTCATCAGACTTTCCCCGACCCGTGCCTCAAGAATTTCCCAGCCCTGCATCCAGCGAGACTTGGCCGGCACCAATTCCGAAAAGCATTCGAGCCGACGGAAATACATGTCGGTCATCGGGACGCGCTAGCCGCTCGATCGATGCGAATCTATGAGTCGGGATCGAACAACGTCGACTGCCCCCATCGCGTGTTTTGCGCGTGGGCGTGAGGGCGAGACAGCGCTCCCGCATGCGACGCAACGCTATTTCGACGGGCAGCAATGGACGATCTACGCACCCCCGCCCCCTCCCCCGCCGTCGATCGTCATCAACAACACGGTAGGGGCGCCGGCGCCGGTGATCGTGACCAGCGGCCCAACTCACGCCCTGCACCTGGTCCTCACCCTGCTTATGTGTGGGATGTGGCTACCGGTGTAACGAGCGAGTCAAGATGGCAGCCCGCGCCGACAACCAGCACCAGGCATTCATGGCCGGAGACTCCTCAGGCATTTACGGCCAATACCCGCCTCGCCTGATCTGATCTCGCCAGAAAGGCCGGCTCACGCCCGTATCGTGAGGACCGTGTGTGAGCCTGCGTCCGGCCGGCCAGCTTTTTTCAGCCGCCGTCAGTTGCTGGCGCTGGCCGGCAGCGCCGGCGTGGCGTCCATGGTCGGCGGCTGCTCGACTCCGACGCGAACAATCAGTGCAAGCCTGACCGCGACGACTTCGGCACTGTTGCTATGCCGGGACGCCTGGGGCGCGCGACCGGCCCGCTCCGGAGGGAAGCGCCACACCATCACCCGGATGACTCTCCACCATGAGGCCGTCGTCCTTGGCGAAAACCGCAATGCTCCAAGCCATCTCCGACAGGATCAGCGATACCACCAGGACCAGCACGGGTGGATCGACATCGCCTATCACGTCGGCGTGGACCGCAATGGCAACATCTACGAACTGCGGAGCACCGAGATCGCCGGCGATACCGCGACGGACTACGACACGACGGGCCATTTCCTGGTTCTCTGCGAAGGAGACTTCGATCAAGAGGCTGTGCCAGAGGCCCAGCTCCAGGGAGCGGCTCGCGCGTTCGCATGGGCGGCTCAGAATTTTCACGTTTCGACCGACACACTGGCGGGCCATCGGGACCTGGCCCAAACCTCCTGCCCGGGTAGAAACCTGTACGCCCACATTTCCTCGGGCGACCTCAAGCGCCGCATTGACGACCTGGTCGGCGCGGGCGGAGTGGACCTCCAGCGCTTCTGCGGTCCCGATGCGGCCGCAAGAGTCGCGTCAATCGAAGCCGGCAACTGACCTGCGCTCCCCGCAGGCGCTCGTTGGTGGCGCCGCCCGGGACTGAGATCGCCGGAATGTTTGTAGTCCCGTAACAGCGGGCACTTCGCCTGAACGGGCACAAAAAAGGGGTCAGCATGTCGGTCACACATCTCAGCGGTTTCGCCAACGCTTGTCAGGAGGCCGTGAGGGCCGTCCTTCATGCCATCACCGCTCAGGGAGAGGAACGCCGAGGGCACCTCTCGGACGCCAAATCGGCAGTAGACGTGGCGTTACGCGATGCCCATAGCGGTGAGGAATGGTCGTTGGCCCAGCACTTGCGCCAGGGAATCAAGGATGTGGAGACCCGCCTGCGCGACGCTTCCTAGTCGCGTGCCGCTCCCCTTGGCAGACCAGCCGCAACACCTACTTTCAATGGGCTGAACTGCCCGTTCGTTCCCGCTCGTTGTCTGCGGTTCGTCCTGGGGTGTTGACGGCATCAAGGGGGGTCACCTATGAAGACCACCCTCGACCACCTAGCCACAGCGGCGGCTCCTGGCCGTTGTACATGCTCTTAGGCCGCCATCGCTGTCTGCGCAAAAGCCGACCGGCGTGGTGCTCGGCCACGTCCTTCAGGTACTCAACATCGTCGCTGGTCCACGGGTGCTGGCCGGTTCCATCCAACCACCACCTCGGTTGGCCGTCCTGCTCGTAGCGGGTTATCCGGTAGCGCCAGGCGACGTGCCTGCCCTTGGCGTCAACCTGCCAGTCCAGCAACCGTGGGCGGACGGCCTCGGGCGTCCGCTCGATAAACTCCCGGGGGTGGGTTATCCGGATTTCGATGAACTCGCCACCCATGAATCAAGCCTAATCGAAGTGGCAGACCGGACAAGCAATCCGAGTTGAAAGGCAGGACCCTTCGACGCCCAACGGGTTGGATCGTCGCGACCCATGGCTGCCGAGCCGTGATGGTTGCGGCCGATCCGCCACGGGACTGGTTGGCGACCAAGAAGCGTCGTGCAGGCGGATCCTGACCTTCAAATTCCTTGGGCGGCTTCGCCATACCGCGCGCGTGACAAGTCAACGGATTCGAATGGTCCGTGGTCGATGCCAGCGGGGCACTCAACGACCGCGGCATGTACGACGCGTGCGACCCGATGGGGCCGCTCAGCCTCGCACCAGGCCAGTACTCCGTGCGGATCCAAGCCGGCGGCACGGACGCCGACTACCACTTCACCGTCAAGCAGTCGTGAGGCCTGAATCGAACCCCTGCCCTGACCAGGAAGCACGCTGCTTTGACTGCGGGTTTTCGGGCCTGCGCTACGCGGTCGAATCGCACGTTTGCTCATAGGTTTTCGCGAATGACTACGCGACGCTATCGAAACCGGTAGAGCGGACGGGTCCATCACATCAACTGTTGACGCGCAGTCCCTTTCGCTCCGCAAGCTCCTCTTCGGTAACCGGCTCGAGCATCGGTTGCCCGGGCAGGCAGAACAATGTCAGGACGAAGCTACAAGGAATGTCAGTGCGGTTGTTCGCGTCCTGATAGTGGATCACGTCACCGCCGGGTCCCCAGAACGCGTCTCCAGCCCGCAGGACGCGTGGCGCTTCACCCTCGAGCTCGAACAACATCTCACCGTCAATCATGTAACCGAATCCCGGACCGCCGGGAAGCCGATGTGGTGGATAACCAGGAGCGCCCGGTGGATGGTTGATGAGAACCGTCATCACGTGGGCATCTTCAGGAATCAACGGTGACGATACTTCCTGCAGCACGATCATTGTTGATTTCGATTCGGAGCCAGTCGTATCCAACATCTGTTACCCCCTATATGATGTGCAAACGCGTGCAGTGCTGGTGAAATCGCCTGGGTACCAATTACTTTCCTAAATTCTGCGGCTTGCGTCGATCCAGTCGGAGAATCGAGTAGTGAAGATGGTGGCGTTCTCGTCGGGTTCCAGGCTGTGATCGTCGATCACCGCACCGAAGTATGGCGCCTGGGCGTCGGTCACGACTCGACGTCGATCACTCTTGGCGGCCAGGCCCGTGCGGACGAAGTCGTCCATCCCCATTACTTCGGGTCCGGCGATCTCCGTTACTCCGTTGATAGGCCGCCCGACAGCCGCGCGCGCGACTGCGGTGGCGACATCGTCGGCAGCGATAGGACGGAACAACGCGTGCGGCAGCCGGACAATATCTCCCTCTGTCGCGGAATCGGCCAAGCCGACGGCGAATTCGTAGAAGGGAGTCGCTCGCACGATCGAATACGGCCGGCCCGATTCCCTGATCAGGTTCTCCTGTGCCGCTTTCGCGGTGTTGTAGCCGCTATCCGGCATGACCTGCGCACCCACCACCGACAACGCCACATGGTGTTCGACTCCCGCTCCCTGTTCGGCTGCAAGGAGATTCGTGGTCGTGGTGGTGAAGAAGCGCATCACCGGTTCATCGTCGAACTCTGGCGAATCCGCGACGTCGACCAGGACATCAGCACCGGCGAGCGCGCTGGCGAGGCCTTCACCGGTGAACGAATCGACACCTGATCGGCGTGAGGCGATGACGACGTCATGGCCCTGCGCGCTGAGCTTGGACGCGACTTTCGAGCCGATCAGCCCGCGACCGCCGATGACTACGATCTTCATGATGCACCTTTCAGAGTTGCCAACGATCCCTTGCGCCCGGCGCAGCCCGGTTAGGTGCTGTCGGGCGCAGCGGGCCGCGACACGGGCCGGAGCAATCCCTGATATTGGTCGGTCACCAGATCCCGGTATTCAGGATGGCGCAGGATGTAGTCACCCGTGATCTTGCACCGCGGAATAACCGTGTGCCCGGCCCTGCGGATCAGTGTGAGCACACCACTGATCATCGCTGAGGAGACACCCCGATCACGCCATTGCGTATCGACTTCGGTGGCCATCAACACGATGTGGCCGCGGTAGCGGCGGTAGGGCTGCCGACCAATCACCTGGTCGTCTACGGTGGCCTCGAACCGCCCTTCTTGGGTGTTGTCGGTGATGATGGTCAACACTCCATCGTGGGCGCTGCGTTCGATACTGCCCATCGACGTTGGTGATTCACTCACAGTCAAAAATCCCTTCCATGTCATCACAGGCGGCAACTCGGCGGACGTCAAGCTCGTGCAGCCGCGTCCTCATGATGTTGCCCGGCCTCGCTCATGACCACCAACGGCCCTGGGGACCTGGGCTAGCGGTCAGCCGACGTCCTCGTCGTCCTGGTCAAACTCTTCGCGCGCCACACCGTAGAACGATGGGCCGTCGTGCGGGCTGCCACTGATCTGGCCGCGATGGCGCCGGGGCCGCAGCGGCGGTTCCTCGGTGTAGCCGAACTCGGGCTCCTCAGCGGCTAGGCGCTTATCCAGCGTCAGATTTTCCTTCGGCGAGATCCAGCGCAATGGTGCGTCGACCACGATGTCACCATCGTCGTTGCGCACCTCGTCGGAGTCCAGAGATTCGCTGGGACCCAGGGTGTTATCGGGCCCCGGGTCGTCGTAATCGCCGTCCATGGTTGTCCTCCTTGATATTTCGCCGGCATACGGGTGAGCTTCCCGCCGACTTTGCCTGAGCATAAAGGCATTTCGAATCCGTCGGTTCGCTACCAAATAGGTTCGCCGGGGAATTTCAAGTTGAAGCGTTTGCATAGTTCGGGGACACTGTCGACATCCATCTCGAGGTCGTACCGCGTACAGAGTTCATCTAGGTTCTCTGTCGATATCTGGTCCACACCGCCGAGGTCGGCAAGCTCGTCGAAGAACTGCTCAAATCCTGCGGGGGAAATGATTTCAAGGATGCGGGCGGCCTCATCGCCCGCGTTCCAGAACGTATGCCATTGGCCTCGTGGCTTGAAAATGAAGTCGCCGGGTCCACCGTAGAGGACCTCATCGCCAAGCAAAGCGCCGACGCGTCCCTCGATGATCCAGCTGTACTCATCTTCGTTGTGGTGGCGATGAAGCGGTGAGGCTAGCGCTCGAGGTGACATCGGATGCTCGAGGACCGAGAAGCGCCCTTGCGCGTGGACCCAATCGACGATGTGGCGGACACCGATCGTCCCAAGGAACACCGACTTGCCCTCGGTGCGGCCGACAGACTTAGCCGGCGGGCCGCCTGGCCTCAAGATGTCGTCTGTCGCGCCGGCCGCGGCCGGCTTCTTGTTGTGTTCGCGTGACACGGTGCTCCTTAGCTAAGTGCGCGGACAATTGCCCTGCACGCCAAAATGTTCCGGGCGGCCCGCTACCGGCAGAGGACCTTCGTCGGGTTAGTTACGGCCGGCCATGATGCCACCGTCGACGTTGAGAATTGCGCCGGTTACCCAGCTGGCCGTCTCTGAGAGCAGATACGTGACGGCATTGGCGACGTCGGCAGGGGTTCCGACCCGCCCCAGCGGATGAAGCGGCGCGAAAGCGTCGAGCGTGGCATCGATCTCGTCTATCGGGACCCACCGCTCGAGAGCGGGGGTTTTCACGGCGGCCGGCGCCACCGCGTTGACGCGGATCTTGTGCCCGGCGAGCTCGATGGCCAGGTTATGGGTGAGCGCATGCAGGCCGGCTTTTTGCATCGAGTGCCCAGCGGATGGGGTCAGACCGAGCGCCTGATGCGCCCACATGCTGCCGATGTTCACGATGGAGCCGCCCTGCCCGCGGGCGATCATGCCCGCAACCACGGTCTGGGTCAGGAAGAACAGGGCATAGTTGAGCTCCATGTAGGAGTCGTAGTCCCGCGCGTCGTACTCGAGGAACGCCTTGGGGATGAAAAATCCGGCCGCATTTACCAGCAGTGTCGCGTCGCTGTGATCGTCCGAGAGCGCGCGCTGCACATCCGCGATCGCAGCGCGATCCGTCAGCTCGGCGGCGATGCCAAAGGCTTCGCCACGTCGGCTCGTCAGCTGAGCGACGGTGTCGTCGACACGCGCTTTCGAGCGTCCGACGATGACGGCGCTCCCGCCGTGATCGACGATGTCGATCGCGACCTGCCGGCCCATTCCGGCACTGCCGCCGACAACAATGACCTTCTTGCCCTCAAAATGCATATGCGGGTTCCCTTCCTGGTACCCCTGACGGCTCCGACTGGACCGCCTTGGCGTCGATGACGCATAACGGCCTGAGCCAAGGCGCCCAGCGACCGGGGTGACAATCCCGCCCGGTCCTGGTCGTACTGAGATTGCAGCCGGGCGGGGTGAGCTGTCATCACCCCAACCACCTATTCACCCGGGTGAGTAATGAAGCGCAGAGTGAAGCTAAGGCCGCGCGATAGTTAGTTTGTTGGCCTAAATGAATTGCGCGCCATCTGCTTTGCGAAATTAAATTTGTTCGCCATCGATCCGAAACCAGCTTCGATTCAGGGCCATCGCGCGTACGCTGAGCGATATGGTCAAGACCAAGACCAAGGTCTGCGTACATTGCGGCCATACGTTCGATCCGAACGACCGCCCGCGTGACCTATCCGATCCGGAATGGCTTCCGGCCGCATCCGCCTATTGTTCGCATGATTGTAGCGACCGGTTCCATTGCGATATGGGGCATTGCTGCTCGACCCACGCGAGGGAGAAGGCTCGGCGCGAAGCCGCCAAGGCGGCCCGATCCTCCAGCGGCTAGGCGGGCATAGCGGGCGGACACTACGTCTGCGGATCCGACGCAGCCCCGTGCCGCGGGTGGTACAACAGGGCACGAACCAGCGGACGCGGCCCCACGGACCGAAGCATCTGGCTTGCCGGCCGGACGCGTACCCGCTTCGGCCACCAGAACCAGCGTCCCATCACCGTCATGATCGACGGCGTGATGAGCGATCGGACGACGAAGGTGTCGAACAACAGGCCGATGCCGATCGTCGTGCCGAATTGGCCGATCGCCCGGAGATCGCTGGTGATCATCGTGGCCATGGTGACCGCGAACACCACACCGGCGGCAGTCACCACCGGTCCGGTGACACCCATGCCGCGGATGAGTCCCGTTTTCAGGCCGGCTCCGATCTCCTCCTCGATTCGGGAAACCAGCATCAGGTTGTAGTCGGATCCCACCGCCAAGAGCACGATTAGCGCGAATTCGGTTGCCACCCAGTGCAACTGGAAATTACCCAGGTGCTGCCAGATCAGTGTAGAGAACCCGAAGGCGGCCCCCAACGACATCACGATGGTGCCGACGATGACACCCGCCGCGACCAAAGCGCGGGTGACGATCACCATGATGATGAAGATGAGCACGATCGAGGCCACCCCGGCGATCATCAGGTCGTACTTGGCGCCGTTGGCGATGTCGTAAAACGTTGCGGCCGTGCCGCCGAGGTAGATGTCGGCGTTCTCCAGCGAGGTGAGTTTCAGCGCCTCCTTGGCCGCTTGGCGCTCCTGATCGACGGACGCGATGCCCTTCGTCGTCGCCGGATCCACAGCGTGCGTGATGATGAAGCGAGCGGCCTTGCCGTCCGGCGACACCATCAAGCTCAACCCCAGCAAGAAGTCTGGGTTCTGGAAGATCTCGGGTGGCAGGTAGAACAGGCTCTCCACCTGAGAGTCGTTGAACGACTTGCCCATTACGGCGTTCGTGTCGGTCAGCCGGTCGAACTGATCGATCAGACTGTCGAACGAGCTGTAGATGGTCAGCGTCGTATCGCGGATCGACTTCGAGACAGCGATATTCTCGGGAATGATCGCCAGCAATTCGCGCGTGGCCTTGGCCGTGTCGGTGAGGTCGCTGGTGAGGGCGTGGAACTTTTCGGCCAGCTGATCGAACCCGTCCAGGGCGTCGAACAGGCTTCGTAACGACCAGCAGATCGGGATGTCGTAGCAGTGCTTCTCCCAGTAGAAGTAACTGCGAATCGGTCTCCAGAAGTCGTCGAAATCCGCGATGTGGTCCCGGATCTCGTCCGTGATGGCCGCTGTCTCCCCCGTGGTTTTCGAGCTGTCGTCCGCGGCGTTCGCGAGCTTCTGGGTCACCGCGTACTGGCGCTCCAACAGGGCGATCTGGGTATCGAGGAAACCGGTGATCTTCTTGATGTCGGCGACGCGGTCCTTCAGGTAGTTCAGGTTGCTGCGGATCGGCGCGCTTTGCACACTGAGCTGGAACGGAATGGATCCGTCTTGAATTGGCGGGCCGAGGGGTCTCGTGATGCTCTGCACCCGTTCGATGCCCGGCACCCGGAAGATGGCGCCGGCAATCTTGTCCAGGACCAGCATGTCTCGAGGATTGCGCAGATCGTGGTCCGATTCGATCATCAGAAGGTCCGGGTTCAACCGGGCCTGGGTGAAGTGTTGATCGGCAGCGGTGTACGCCTGCACTGACGAAGCACTCTGCGGCAGGTAGTACAGGTCGTTGTAGCGCGGAGTGAAGCCCATCAAGCCAATTGCGCCGACGATCGCGAGGATGACGGAGGTGGCGAGGATGGGCGCCGGCCACCGCACGATGGCCGTCGCCAAACGGCGCCACCGGGTGTAGTTGAATTCGCGCTTCGGGTCGAAAAGGCCGAAGCCGCTTGCGAAGGCGATCAGCGCCGGGGTCAGCGTCACCCCGGCGGCCACCACCACCAGCAGGCCCACTGCACACGGAAACGCCAGCGAACTGAAGTACGGCAGCCGAGTGAATTTCAGACAGGCCAGCGCCCCAACGATCGTCAAACCCGAACCCAGCACCACCTTGGTGACACCGGCGAAGGTGTCGTAGTAGGCGGCTTCGCGGTGCAGGCCCCGTTCACGGCCCTCCTGGTAGCGGCCGACCATGAATATCGCGTAGTCGGTACCCGCCGCGATGGCCAGTGCCGTCAGCAAGTTGACGGCAAAGGTCGACAGCCCCATGATGCCGGTTTCGCCCAGTAGCGCTACCACGCCGCGGCCGGTAGCCAGTCCGACGAACAGGATGACCATCGTCAGCAGCACCGTGCCGATGGACCGATACACGAACATCAGCATGATCGCGATGATGATGATGGTGATGATCGTCATCTTGGCCAGGCTCGCGTCGCCGACAACGATCGTGTCGGCTGTCAGGGCTCCCTGACCGGCGACGTAGGCCTTCACCCCCGCCGGCGGCTTCGAATCCGCGACTGTTTTGCGAACCGCGGCAACCGATTTGTCCCCGACGGCTCCGCCCTGGTCACCGCGCAGGTTGACCTGGACATAGGCGGCCTTGTGGTCGTAGCTCTCGACACCGGAGGACGTGAATCGCTGCCCCCAGAAATTCAGCGCGTGCTCGACGTGTTCGTGATCCTGCTGCAGCTTCCTGACCAGATCGTCGTAATACCGGTGAGCGTCCTCGCCGAGAGGTTTGTCACCGACCAGAGTCACCAGGACGAGGTTGTCGGAGTCGTACTCCTTGAACTTCTGCCCGATGTGCTTCATCCCGGTCACCGATGGTGCGTCGGACGGCGAGAGGGGCACCGAGACCTCCTCGGCAACCTTCTCCAACTGTGGGACGAAGACGTTGACGCCGATCGCGATCAGCAGCCACAACACGATGATCGGCAGCGCCAAAACGCGGATGGTGCGGGCTAGTCGCGGTTTGCGCTCGACTTCGGTGCGCTGCGCGACTGGAATTCTGTCCGTGTCGCTCGTGTCGTCGGTCACGCGGACTTGTCCAAGCAGGAAACCTGCGCGTCGCGGTTGTTGGCCTGTTGTTGATCGACCAATTTGCCGTCGACGGTGATGCGGCAGCCGATGAAGGGACTGTCACCTTGGGCGACGACGTAGGCGAAGATGCCGGGCATCTCGGCGACGATCGTCTTCGACCACGGCAATGTGGTGAAGCTCGCCTTCTGCGGTAGTGAGTCCGCATCCATCCAGTTGACGACGCCGGTCGTCCCGGGCGGTCCCAGGATTTCGTAGATGGCGGTCTTGGCCGCATACGGCGGGGTCGCGTCCCGGGGATCGGGCTTGGGCAGGCCAGGTCCCGGGAACACGCCATTGAGTCGCATCACTGCAACGCCGCCGATGATGAGCGCCACGGCCACCACCATCGGGACCCATGTCCGCTTGAGAAGCCTCAACACCGTGCCCCCCGATCAGGAATGCTCGATGGGCCGATATTAAGGCATCTCTTCGCGTGCACCACGGCTAGCCGAACGCCATAGCGGTCGAGTTGATTCCCGGGGCGGGCTCCTTCGCTGTGATGGTGAAGGTCACTATTTCCTTTCGGCGATCGCATAAACGCTCACTGCGGAGGGGCGGGTTCGGTTGCGGCCGAGGGGCTGCTGGCCAGGGCCGGTTGAATACCGGGCCGGTCGCGGCACAACGCCGCGATGTCGCACGGCACAGGTTGGCACCCGGCGGGCGGATTGGTTATCAACAGTGCGGCGCACACTGCGCCCAGGGCGAATAGTGCGGCGCTGACCTCTAACACGTGGGCGAATCCGGTAGCGCTTACCGTGCCAACGCTGATCAGGCCGATCGACCCGATCGACATCAGCGCGGCGAGTCGTGAGACGGCGTTGTTGATTGCCGATACCAGGCCGCTGTGTTCGGTCGGCACCGAGGCCAGCGTCACCGACATCAGCGGTGTGATAGTCGTGACCAGCCCGATGGCCAGCACGGTCATCCCGGGAATGAGGTCGGTGATTGCGTGGAATCCATTGGGTTTAGGGCGGATCAGCAGCAGCCCGATTCCCGCTGAGACGGGGCCCGCGATCAGGAACGCGCGTGGTCCCACCCGCGCGGCGATGCGGCCGACGTGACGGGCGAACACGAACGACAGCGCCGGGATCGGCAGGGTGGCCAGTCCGGCCGCGGTGGCTGAGTAGCCGCCGACTTCTTGGGTGTAGAGGGCGATGGCCAGCGAACCCAGCGTCAACGCGCCGTAGACGAACGCGGTGACGAGGTTGGCCGCGGCGAAGTTGCGAAAGGTGAACAGCGGCAACGGAAGCATCGGACACGTGCTGCGGCGTTGCCATCTCACGAAGCCGGCCAGTGCGGCCATCCCGATCGCCAACGGTGTGATGACCATCGGGTCGGTCCAGCCATCACGTTGCGATTCGATCAACGCATACACGGTCGCGGCCAGCCCCACCGCCGACAAGCCCGCCCCGGCGGTATCGACGCGGGCGCCTTCGGCCCGCCCCGACGTCGGGCACAGCCAGAACGTCAGCGCATACCCGACAACCATGGGGATCGCGGACAACACGAAAATCCAACGCCAGCCTAGGAAATCCACGCACAATCCGCCCAGCAGGGGGCCCAAGGCGAAGGCGGTTCCCGTCCACCCGGTCCAGACGCCGATCGCCGCGGACTGGTGCGCTTTGTCGAACACCGTGTTGATCAGCGCCAGCGAACCCGGCACGAGGAACGCCGCACCCACGCCCTGAATGAGACGCGCGGTGATCAGCATCGCCGGTGACGCTGCAACCGCCGCCAGAACCGACCCCGCCCCGAAAGCCAACAGCCCGAACCGCATCACCGGAACGCGCCCGAACAGATCCGAGATCGACCCGCCGGGCAGAATCGCGGCGGCCATCGCCAACAGGTAGCCGTCGACGATCCATTGTTGCAACGCCAGGCCGCCACCGAGGTCGTGCTCGGTGGCCGGCAAAGCCAGGTTGATCACGGAGGAGTCGAGGAACGCGACCATCGACACCATTACCGCGACCACCATCGCGCGGCTGGTCGGTGCCGCGTCGCGTAACGTCACTGCGGGCTCACCATCGGTCGAAACGCAGCACGTCGTCGAGCGGAATCCGTTTGGCCCGGCGGAAGGTCGTGCCGGTGTAGTACGCGGTGGGGATGGTCGTGGCGTGATAGACGTTGTCGGGCAGTCCGAGGATGGCCCGCATCTCGTCGTCGGCCATTATGGTCACCCCGGTCCACGTGGTTCCCAAGCCCCGAGAGCGCGCGGCGAGCATGTAGCTCCATGTGGCGGGCATCACCGAACTCCAATACTGGTTGGCGTTTTCGGCCGTCAGCCTGCCGTCACCATCGATGACCTCGACGCACGGGATCATCAACACTGGGACCTCGCAAAAGTGCTCGGCGAGATACGCCGCACTGTCGGACACCTTGCGCTGCTCGCGATTGCGCGCGGGGTCGTCCTTGAACCGATCAGCGACCGCGAAAGGGGACGCGACAATCAAGTCCCATGTGCGGCGGTACACATCGCCGATCGCGCGACGCTGTTCGGCATCGGTGACGACGATGAAGCTCCAGTTCTGCACGTTGGACGAGGTCGGCGCCTGCACCGCGATCTCCAGGCATTCCCGGATCAGGCCGATGGGAACAGGTTTCGTCAAATCGAGACGTTTGCGCACCGAGCGGGTCGTGGTCAACAGTGCGTCGGTGGACAAGTCGACGATGGGGTAATCGCTCATGTCGGCAGGATGGCGATGACTTCGACTTCCACGCGGATGTTGGGCCACACCAGCCCGTCGATGATGCTGAACATGCCGGCGGGTTCGTGGCGGATGATCTCTTTGCTCACCGCCAGGTAGGCGGACGCATTGTCACGGCTGGTGACCCATTGGCGCATGTAGACGATGTCCGTGAGCTTCGCGCCGGCCTTGCCGAGCGCGTTTTCGACGTTGGCCCAGCACTGCCGGGCTTCGTCGGTGAAGTCCTCGGGCAGGGTGCCGTCTTCGCGCACCCCGGGCGTTCCGGCGACGAAAATGTATGTGCCGCCGCCTGATACGGCGAGAGCGTCGGCGTATTTGCCGATGTGATCGGCTACTCCGGTGCGGATCCGGGTAATGGTGGTCATCTCGAGACTCCTTGGTGATGTGAGATTTTTCCTTGTGATGGCGACTTCGCTAGATGTCTTTCGTGATGACCACCCCGTTGGACTCGTGGCCTGCGACGACGTGTGCGAGGGCAGAAGCGGCCTGATCCAGCCCGCAGGAGCGCGGGGTCGGCATGCTCAACCGGCCGGAGGCGAGTAGCGCGGCCAGGCCGTCGAGTTGAGCGCCGTCGGAACGGACGTAGACCGCGGTTACGCGGATGCCGCGGGTGGGTGCAGGCGGGTCGGGGGTGATGGTGGCCAGCCGGCCACCGTCGGCAAGCGCGGTCATCGCCACAGCTGCGCCCCCGGGGGCCGCGTTGGCGACGGCGTCGATATTGTCTTTTGCCAACGCCTTTGCGTGCTGTGGCCACAGCGGATCGCCGTAGTCTATTACTTCGCGGGCACCATGCCCGCGGACTCGGTCGGCGCTGCGCGGACCGGCGGTGGCGAGCACATCGACACCACGCAGGGCGGCCAGCTGGACAATGAGCCCGCCGGTGATTCCACCCGCGCCATGAACGAGCAACGTTTCTCCACCGTGAAGGGCCAACGCCTCACCGACCACCTGCTCGGCGGTCAACGCCGGCACCGGAAAGATCGCTGCGATCTCCCACGGAATCGCGGGCGGTTTGTGGGCGAGCGATCCGACGGCTGCGATCAGAAACGGCGCCCACGTACCTTGGCCGCGCAGCGGTACCGGGTGGCACAGCACCTCATCGCCCACACTGAATCCGCTCGGACGATTACCGACGGCCTTGATGACCCCGGCGGCCTCGACGCCGAGCGCCAGCGGCGGCCTGGTGCCAACGTCCCAGCCGCCGTAGCGAATGATGTTGTCCCAGTTGCCAATCCCGGCCGCGCGAATGTCAATGAGGACCTCGTCGGCCGCCAACGGTCGCGGGTCGTCCACTTCGAGCGTCTCCACGTTGCCGCCCAGCGTGCGGACCCCCGCTACCAGCATTGTCACAGCGAAACGACCGGCCAGTCGTAGGTCATAGAGGTTCCTCTCGAAGATTGAGGGCTAATGGAATTGAGAAACAAGGCGATTCGCTTGAGCGCCCGTGTTTACGTTCTGCGCCCCGTTTAATGGGCCGAGTTCGGTTTCTTCGGCGAGTAGCGGATCCCAGACCTGATTGACCGTTGGTTGTGGCGCGACGGCGTGGCGTAGGAGACTGATTGGGACCTTCGCGACGATGGCCAGGGTGGCGGCTTGAACCAATTCGGAGAACTCCGGGCCCACAAACGTCGCTCCCAGCAGTGTGTTGGTCTCGGCGTCGATGACCAACTTCGCCCATCCATCGAAGCCGTCCCGGTAGAGGGCGAGGTGGGACACCGCGTCGGGATAACGAGCGGTTCGCGTTCGTACCGCGAACCCTTCTGCGCGGGCCTGACTTTCCGTGCGCCCCGCCCTGGCTACTTGAGGCTCCGTGAAGATAACCTGCGCGGTGCTGCCGCCATCATGGGCAGCCAGCTCGTTGTCGCTCAGTTCTCGTCCCGCGGCCCGGGCCGCGATGATCTCGGCCACAAGACGGCCGTGGTACGTGGAGATATGAGACAGCCGAGCACGCCCGGTGGTATCTCCCAGCGCGTAGAGCCAACCGCCTGTGACGCCGACCGCCTGTAAATGGTCGTCCACAGAAACGATCCCGTCCGGCAGCCCAAGGGTTTCCAGTCCGATGTTGTCGGTATTGGTGCGCCGTCCGGCGGCCAGGACAATCTCGTCTACCTCGATGGTCTGGCGGTGGAAGGTTGCGGTGACGGGCCCGCCCGCCACGGGTCGGGCCACCTCCGACAACTCCGTCTCAAAATGAATCGTGACGCCTTTGCTTCGCAGTGACCGCGCGACCTGCTCGCGGGCTTCGGGTTCGAAGTTGGGAAGCAGGGTGCTCCCACGTACCAGAAGTGTTACCGCGGATCCCAAACCGGTCAGGATGGTCGCGAACTCGACACCGACCGGGCCGCCACCCACCACCAGCGCGCGGGGCGGCACATGCGTCATGGTCGTCAAATCTCGATTGGTCCACGGGCGTGCTTGCGCCAACCCAGGTATCTCCGGCACGTGAGGACGGGTGCCGGTGGCAACAACGACCGCGTGGCGTGCAGTCAAGACGGCTTCGGTGGCATCTCCCAGGGCGTAGGCCACGCGCACTGTTCGTTGGCCGCTCAACCGGCCAATGCCATGAAACACTGCCGCACCGGCTTGCTGCAGTGATGCCGTCCGGTCTTGGTCCGAGAGGTGCTCGATGATCGCGTCGCGCTTCGCGAAGACAGCCGCAACGTCCAGCGCTCCGCGCGAAATGGTTTCTCGCACACCAGGGACCGCCTTCGCGAGATTGAACACCTCGATCGGGCGGATCAGCGTTTTGCTCGGGTTGCAGGCGAAGTAATGACACTCCCCACCGACCAGACGATCCTCGACGAGCGCTACCGAAAGGCCCACGGACGCAAGCTTCCGCACGGCGGCCACACCACCCACCCCGCCGCCTACGACGACCACGTCGAAGTCTGTACTAGCTTTCATCTGCCTTCACTTCCGAACCGACTCAATGGATTAGCCGCAGCCACCGTCGGCTCGCGATGGTTTCGAGTGTCCGGACTGGACATTGCGCCAGGGCGGTGTGGCGGCGATGTTGTGCCGAGTATCGCGTAGGCCGCGGCTGCGCTTGCCGCGGAGAAGACACTGTAGTTAAGCGGTGATTCCACACCGAGGGATGCGGCCATCGCGGTTCCAAATATCACGAGCACCAAGCAAGTCGCAGCGCCCACGAATTTTGGTTGCCAGCCGCTGAGGAGCAAGACTCCCAGGGTCGTTTCGGTTGCGGTGGCAGCCCATACGATCACGGTCAATAACCATCCAGAAGCAAATGGAACGAGCTGGTGGGCATAGTCGGCAAAAGCAGCCATGCTCCCCCAGCTTTCCGGCCCAAACGGCTTCCACCAACCGAATCGGTCTGCAACAGCCGACAGAAAGGCGGCCGCGAGCGACAAGCGCAGCGCTATCCGGACGGCCCGGATCGGATCAGGCGTGCGCACGGAGCCCTCCCGGAAATGGGATAACGTCGTCACATTGTGGATACCAAACGGTGCGAACAGTTTTCATCGTCGACGCGACAGCTCATTGTCTCGCATTGTCGTCCGTGGTAAGCGGGCCGTCTCCGGTGTCAACCAGGAAGACTGCGAGTAATTCAGCGGGTTCGGTGGCGCTGGCATTTTCACTGATCGTGTGGTGCGCGCCGGGGGCTTCACTCCACGTCTCGCCGGCGTGATAGACGCGCGCAGGCTCACCTTCGACTTGACTGCGGATCGCTCCGGAGATCACGTACGCCATGATGAACGCCGATCTCGCGTGGTGGTGAGCTCCGCTCCTAGCTCCGGGCGGATAGCTGACTGACACTGCTTCAAGTGATTTGCCCGGAACATTGGGGGCAGGTTGATTGAAAACCGGTCGGACAACCGGGTTTTGACCCGACTTCTCCGGCGCCGCCTCGGCGTGGCAAGCGGACGCGAGTGTCGCAACTGTCAGTGCGGCGAGTGGTATTTTTAGCGCCATTTTTGGCTGCCTTCCATCTTCAGTCTTCGGCGACGCGCAGGATCGTCTTGCCGGGGATGCGCTTGCCGGGAGCGAATGCGGTGGCAGCTTCGGCGAGTGGCAGCACGGCACCCACCACCGGCTTGAGGCGTCCATCCCGGACTCGCGCGGCGAGGTCGGCGAGCTGGGCACGATCGGCTTCGACAAGGAAGAAAATTGCTCGCCCATCGCGCGGCAGGGTCTTCGGCGGCTCGGCGATGGTGACGAGCGTTCCACCAGCCCGCACCAGAGCCGCCGAGCGGGCGAGAATGTCTCCGCCGATCACGTCAAACACGACGTCGACTTCGCCTGCGTCCTCAAGGTTTTCGGTCTCCAGGTCGAGGAAGGTATGGACGCCCAGCTCCCCCGCCCGGTCCCGGTCGGCGGTCCGGCCAGTACCGATGACGCGCGCACCGACCTCGCGGGCGAGCTGCACCGCGATCGACCCAACCCCACCCGCGGCGCCGTGGATTAGAACCGTTTGCCCGGCGGCGAGGCGGCCGTGGTCGAACAAGCCCTGCCAGGCGGCCAATCCAGAGATTGGGAGCGCCGCGGCCACAGTATGGTCGATGTCCATCGGCAGCGGTGCGAGATTACGGGCTTCCATCGCGGTGTACTCCGCCAGCGAGCCGTTGCGAGCCCAGTCGGCGAGCCCGAACACTCGCTGACCGACAGTCAAAAGGGTGGTGCCGTAGCCTAACTCAACCACGACGCCCGACAGCTCGTGGCCGGGCACGCTCGGTGTCCGGTCATGACCCGCGCGGTCGATCCAGGTGTGCGGCCACTCAAGCTCCCCGGGTGTGAAACCGGCAGCGTGCACCCGCACGACGACATCGTTGTCGGCCGCCTCGGGGTAGGGCAGGTCCGTCAGCGACAGGCCGGCGACACCGGCGTCACGATCTGAAACAGTGATGGCTCGCATTACAGGTCCTTCCTGATGTGGGTTGTTTCCGTCGGGTCGGCCGCGGGCTGCGGTTGTACGCTGACGAGCTCCAGGCCCAGATCGCGGACCCGGTCGAGAAGTCCGTAAAGCTGTGACTGGTCGCGGATTTCACCGGTGAACACGGTTTCGTTCGCACCGGCCTCGAGGCGCATCCCTTCAAATGCGTACCCGAGCCGCTCGGTCACGCGGCCTTGAATGCACATCCGGTACGTGGTCGGCTGCATTTGCCCTCCGCTCGCCAGCTGTTGAGTCAGCATTCACCGACGCGGGGTGAGTCGTCATCACCCGGCGAGCTAATTCACCCGGGTGAGCACAGCACGCATCACTGGGCGGATGGGCACGCATCAGGGCCCGCGGTCGTTATCCGGCGGATGCTGCGTCACAGTGATGGTGATCGTGGGCCGGCCCTGAGTGGGAGCACCGCGGATGCCGCGTACGGCCATACCCGCCAAAAGCATTTCGTTGAGCAGATTTTCCGGGATCGCTGCCAGGACGGTCGGGGCAGCGCCGGGGAGGGTGTTCGGCCACGCTGCCGCGGCGCGTCTGATCGGCGGGGCGGCCGCCGACCAGCTCGGGGGCACCGACAGCGCGCCGATTGAGGAGGCTCGGCTCAAACCCGCCGACGACACAGGTCCCGTACCGCCGCCTGGCCCCAGGTCTGCCGAGCCCGATGACACTGTTGCGCCCGTTCCTGAGCCTGCCGGAGCCGCCCCCAAACGTTGCAGTATGGCGTCCATCTTGCTGGCACCGTCTGGGTCGTAGTGCGCCGCATATCCCAAGCCCGCGTACGACCCGGCCATGCCCGTCGACGTGATACCCGTCGACACCGACGCAACGGCCAGGTTCACCGGGCTCAATAAGCTAAGCAATTGCGAGAACGATGGCAGTGATGCCGCGGCGGCCGGTAAGGGCAGCGCAAGTCCCTGAAGCGCATTGGGTACTGCGGAGAGCAGCTGCGAGCCGGTCGACATGACGGTCTGGGTGGCTGTCCCGGCCGGCGTGGAGCTGGCGTGGGCAACCGCAGCAACCTGGCCGGCGACCCCGGCTGGATTTGTTGTGGGCGGGGGCGGGGTGAACGGCGGTAGCGCCGAAGCGGCAGCGGATGCGCCGGCATACTCGTACATCGCCCCGGCATCCTGGGCCCACATTTCGCCGTACTCGGCTTCGGTCGCCGCGATCGCCGGGGTGTTTTGGCCGAGGATGTTTGTCGCGATCAGCAACATCAGCCGCGCGCGGTTGGCTGCCACCACCGGTGGGGGCACCGTCATCGCAAATGCGGCCTCGTAGGCGGCGGCGGCCGCCCTGGCCTGGGTGGCGGCCTGCTCGCACAGCGCAGCAGTCGTCGTCAGCCACCAGACGTAGGGTGCGGTGGCGGCCGCCATCGTCACCGACGCGGGACCCAGCCATGCTGCGCTGGTCAGGTCCGAGATCACCGACCCATAGGCCGCGGCCGCGGAGTGCAAGTCGGCGGCCAGCCCGTCCCAGGCTGCCGAGGCAGCCAGCATCGACCCACAGCCGGGCCCGGAATACATCCGGCCCGAGTTGATTTCTGGTGGCAACGCCCCGAAATCCATCTTCGAAAACCCTAGGGTGCCTTGGCTATCCGGTCGCTTCGCGGATGCAGCGGCCGATCTGGCGCAGTGAGCAGGTGGCTTCCGGGATCATCGGCGCGGCGAGTTGGAACACGTGGGTGTGGCCCGGCCAAACCCGCATATCGACGGCCACACCGGCGGTGGCCAGTCGCTGGGCTGCCGGCTGCGCGTCGTGAAGCAGCACCTCGCACACATGCACCAACATGGGCTGTCAACACTTCCGGGGCCGGCTCATCGTGCCGGCTCTAGTTGAGGGCCGGCGCGCACGCTGCGCATAAGCGCGCGGTCTGCCGGTCAACGAATCTGGGTGAGTCGCTGGGTTTTTGACGCGCAGCGCCGCATACCGCGCACTGTTGGTCGGCGGCGGCCGCCTGCCGGTCACGGCGCTCCCAGACGGCCGCTCGTCCCTGCGCCATCGCCTTGCGGCGTCGCCTGCCCGCGAACGCGATCAGCCCGGCCGCGACAAAGGATCCCGTACAGATGGCGGCGGTGACGCCGAAATCGATTGGCTGACCATTGATCAACGTGAGGACCGCGTAATCACCGGAAACCACGGCCGCAAACAGGAAGGCAATCCGTAGTCGTCGGGTCATGGTGCCAGCCCCTCGGGCGGCCGGATCGGGCGCACAGTGAAGACACTGCCCAGGTATCCAGTGGGACGCCCGCAGGTGGTGCACGCCGGGTGGGCGCCGCATCGGGACGCCATCTCGCGCTTGTCGCCCACGTAGGTCGCGATCGCCCATTGCAGAGTTGACAGGCAGGCCTGGCAGAGCGTTTCGACGAGGTCGCCGTCTGGGCTCAGCCCCATCTGGTCGCATCCGTCAATGGCGTGTATCTCGGCGACCGCCACCGCCGGTGCCCCGCATGTAATGCCGGTCGACACCCGCTGGGCACTGCAGATCGGCTGCAGCGCGTGAAGTTGATCCTCGATCGCCGGGACGGCGTCCATCGCGGCTTCTCCCTTCCGATGCGCCCAACGCCGTGCGAAGGCGGCGGCATCACGCATTCGATGCGGCAGCCATGGTGATCGCGCGACGCCGCCGCCGTATTCAGCAGGCGATCGTTGAAATTGGCGAGGCTTCATCTAATTTCTCCAATTTGTCGCGATGGCGTTCCGCGGTGATCAGCGCAGCCAAGCCGTCCACCGCCATCGCGACGCGTTGCTCGCTTGAGCGGCCCCGAACGCAGATCCGAAAACATGCCCGGATCCACGTACCGTCCGCTCGCCATCTATCTGTTGAGCGAGCATTAACCGACGTGGGATGAGTGGTCATCACCCGGCGAGCTGATTCACCCGGGCGATTCGGCGGGTGTTTCGAGCATCAGGGAATGAAGCACCCCGGGCCTCCCGGCGAGGACGCATCTGATGCAGCCGAATGGCGGTTCACCAAATGGGGCGGAGAAGCTCGCCTACACTGACTGCCAGCGCTAGCGGTGGCGAGAACTGTGGATTACATAACTTGGAAGTCTTCCCCCCGCCTACTTCACGTCGGTGGGCGGCGGTTCGCGTGAACACCGCGAGGGCGTCGGGGAAGGCACGCACACCGCCGATTCGCGGGCGTGCAGGCGAGCTGAAGGTGATCGGCACGCAGATCGCGGCGCTCGCTCAGGGGCGCGGCGGCGTAGTGGTCATCGAGGGTCCGCCCGGCATCGGCAAGAGTCGGTTGCTCACCGAGGTCTTGGCGCTCGCCGAGAAGGCCGGTGTGCGGGCACTATTCGGCGAGGCCTTCGAGTACCAGCAGACGGTGCCATTTTTCTCACTGTTCATGGCGACCCTGCGCGCGGATCCCCCCGTCGGTGATGCGGAGGCTTTGCGCCGCTTGGGCACATCGGCCGATCTTCGCTACTGGGTGGTGCGCGATTTACAAGCCGCCATTCATGCGGCCGCGTCCCGAATACCCTTGGTGATCCTCCTCGAGGACATCCACTGGGCCGACAACGCCACCCTGCTGGCGCTGCGGTCACTGGCCGCGACGAGGCCCGATGCCCCGGTGCTGTGGGTGCTCACCGCACGAACCGGCGCCGGCGGGCCGGCCGTTCGCGAGACGCTGACCGCGCTGGAACGTGAGGATGCCAGGTTTCTGCGGTTGGCGGCGATGACACCGAGCGCCGTCGCGGACATAGTGCAGGACGCCGTGCGAGCCAACGCGGATGCGTCGCTCCTGACTCTGGCCGACAAGGCGCACGGCAACCCGTTCCTGCTGACGGAGCTGCTTCGAGGATTGGACGAGGAGGGCCGGCTCGACGTCAGCGGCGGGCGCGCGGTCGCCACCGGAGAAACGTTGCCGCGGCGACTCAGCGACACTATGCAGCAACGACTCGACCAGCTCTCGCACGCCGCGAGCCAAGTCGTACGAGTCGCCGCTGTGCTGCCTGACCGATTCTCGGCCCGGCTGCTCGCGGCGATGCTGGAACGCCGACCGGCCGCCCTGATATCGGCGGTAGACGAGGCAGTCCGCGCCGACTTCCTCATAGAAGACGGCGATCAAATGAGGTTTCGTCACGATCTGCTGCGCGAAGCGACGCGGCAATCGTTGCCCCAATCGCTGCGCCGAGCGATGGAGCGGCAATCGGCGACCGTCATGCTGGACATGGGTGCGGCGCCCGAGGAGGTTGCAACCCAGCTCGCCCGCAGCGCTGAGGTGGGTGATCAGGCCGCGATCTCCGCACTCCGCGAAGCCGCGCAGTCGGTGGCCAACAGCGATCCCGGCGCTGCGTCGGATTTGAGCAAGCGCGCGTTGGAGCTTTTGTCTCCCCAAGATCCGGGACGTGGGCCGCTGGTGACGGAAACGATCGTGCTGCTCAATCGGGCCACCCGCTACGAGGAGGCGCAACGATTGGCCAGCACCACCCTGTCCGCCGCGCTGGAGCCCGAAGAAGAGGCCAAGATCCTCCTCCGGCTTCGGACGGCGATCACAGATACGACCGCGCGACACATCGAAGAGAACCGCCGCGCGCTTCAGTTGCCCGACCTCAGCGACGTCACCCAGGCACGGCATCGCGCATGGCTGGCGTACAACCTGACGATGTACGGCCAACACGGGCAGGACAGCGCCGCAGCCGACGATGCGGCGGCCGCCGCCGCATCCACCGGCGATCTCGAGTCGAGGATTCTGTCCGGAGTTGCACTCGCCTACCTCGACTGTGCGAACGGGCGCGCGGGCCGCGCACTCCACCGCGTTGAGGAACTCCAAGCCCTGCCCCCCGCGGGCGATATGACGACGCATAATCTCGCCGGATGCCACCTGGCAAACCTGCTTGCCGTGGTCGGACGGCTGGAAGATGCGGCGGCGCTGGTCGCGACCGGCACAGAAACATCCCAAAGGGAACGCGACGGCATGGCGCTTCACATCTGGGCCCTGATGGCGGGCGTGGTGCAGGCGGCCGCGGGCCGTCTGTCGGCCGCCCGCGTCACCACCGAACAGCTGCCAACGCCGGAGCAACCGGGGTCGACCTTCGTAAACGCGATGCGCATGTTCACCCTGGCTGAGGTGGCGGCGCGCACCGACGACCGAACGTTGTTGGTAGAGACTATGAATGAGGCGCGCGATGCGTACTCCGACGGTTCGCCCGCCGTACGTCGCGGGGCGGCGTGCGCGTTAGGGCTGGCGGCGTGGCAGCGCGACGATGTTCATGAAGCGGTTCGCTGGCTCGGCGGCGATATCTCGCTACTCATGACACCGTTCTTGCCGACCGTCCTGGATCAGCTGACCCTGACCGCGCGGGTAGCGTCAGCCGCCGGTGATGCAGGTTTGCGCGCGCGCCTCCTTGACGCCATTGCAGTGCTCGAACGCGAGCCGTCGGGCGTTCCGTTGTTCCCCACAGTCGCCCAACACATCCGCGCAATCCTCGAGCGTGACGCCCAGGCATTGGTGGTTGCCGCCGAGTTGCTCCAGTCCTCTTCGCGGCCGCTTCTTTACGCTGGCGCCGCCGAGGATGCCGGCGGCGAGCTGAGTCGCGCACAGCGCAACGCCGAGGCGCTCGACCAGCTGAACACGGCATTCGACACCTACATCGAGTGCGAGGCGATTGCCGATGCCCGCCGGGTCGGCCGCGCGCTGCGCGGGTTGGGCGTGGAACGGCGCATCGTCAACCACCCACGCGCAAAAACGGGCTGGGACAGCCTCACCGACTCTGAACTCACGGTCATCAACCTCATCGCGCAAGGCGCGACCAACCGCGACGTCGCTACCGAGCTGCACCTCTCCCCCCACACCGTGAAGACCCACGTCCACAACGCATTCGCCAAGCTCGGCATCACTTCCCGCGCCCAATTGGCGCAGCTCATGCGCGGCTTGGATTGACGCACAGCAAATCGGCTAGGTGACCGTGCGCAGCTTACAATGACGTGCATTGCAACGGCAGTCCGCTAAATAAACCGTAGACAGGACACCCGATGGGGCCTTCAACCGGCGTATTTGACGTCGGCGGCCAGCGGCTGGTCACCCCGCCGATTCGGGGGCGGGCAGACGAGCTGAAACTGATCGGCGCACTGGTTACCGCGGTGGCCCAAGGGCACGGGGGCGTGCTGGTCATCGAAGGCCCGCCCGGCATCGGCAAGAGTCGGTTGCTCACCGAGGTCTTGGCGCTCGCCGAGAAGGCCGGCGTTCGGGCACTGTTCGGCGAGGCCTTCGAATACCAGCAGACGGTGCCGTTTTTCTCACTGTTCATGGCCACCTTGAACGCCGATCCCCCGGTGGGCGACGCCGAGGCGTTGCGCCAGCTAGGCGGCTCGGCCGATCTCCGCTACTGGGTGGTGCACGATCTGGCCGACGCCATTCATGCCGCGGCCGCGGAAACGCCGCTGGCGATTGTGCTGGAAGACGTTCACTGGGCCGACAACGGCACGCTGTTGGCACTACGGTCGCTCACCACCGCGCGGCCGGACGCGTCAGTGCTATGGGTCTTGACCGCCCGCACCGGGGCCGGCGGGCCGGCGGTGCAAGAGACGTTGTCGATGCTGCAACGCTCGAACGCCACAGTTTTGCGATTGGGGGCCATGGCGCCGGACTCGGTCGCCGACATGGTCTGCGACGCGGTGCGGGCGAAAGCCGATGTGTCGCTGCTCAACCTGGCCGCCAAGGCACACGGAAATCCGTTTCTGGTCAATGAGCTTCTCGGGGGGCTGGGCGAGGAGGATCGACTGAACGTTACCGGTGGGCGCGTGGTGGCCACCGGATACGAGCTTCCGCGGCGTCTGGGCGCCAGCATGCATCAACGACTCGACCTGCTCTCCGAAGGTGCTTCAGAGGCGGTCCGGGTGGCCGCGGTACTGCCGGACCGGTTCTCGGCCGGCTTGCTGGCCGCGATGCTGGAACGCCAGCCGGCGTCGCTGCTGACGGCGCTCGAGGAGGCGGTCCGCGCGGATCTTTTCGTCGAAGACGGTGGGCAGTTGAGATTTCGGCACGACTTGCTGCGCGAGGCCACCCGGCAGTCCTTGCCGCAGTCGCTGCGGCGAGCGATGGAGCGCCAGTCGGCGTCGGTCATGCTCGGCATGGGAGCGGCCCCCGCCGAGGTGGCCACCCAACTGGCACGCAGCGCCGAGCCGGGAGACCGCGAGGCGATCGACGCACTGCGCCAAGCCGCGCAAACGGTAGGCCGAGGCGATGCGAGCGCCGCCGCGGACTTGAGCAAGCGCGCATTGGACCTATTACCCGCCCACGACGCTGACCATGGATCCCTGGTCGCGGAAACGGTGGAGTGGCTCAACCGGGCCGGCCGCTATGGCGAGGCGGAAGAATTGGCCGCCGTGGCGCTCGCGGAGGCTGCTTCGCCCGAAGTCGAAGCTGAGATTCGCCTCCGGCTTCCGACGCATACCAAGCACAGCTCCCCGCGTCGGGTAGAGGAGAACCGCCGAGCGCTGCAGTTGAGCGGCATCAGCGAGGTCACCCGGACACGGCATCTGGCGTGGCTGGCCTTCAACCTGGCGTTGCAGGACAAAAGCGGGCAATGGCGCACCGCAGCCGACGAAGCTGCCGCCGCTGCGGCAGCCACCGGTGATCTCGAGGCCACCATCATGGCCGAGGTCACTCACGCTTTGCTCGATTCTGGTGAGGGGTATGCGGGCCGCGCACTAACCCGCCTCGAACAGCTTCGCCCACTCGCCTACACGAATGAAACGGCGTTGGCACATGCCTATGCCGGGATGTTCCAGGCAAACTTTCTGGCAGTGGTCGGCCGATTGGACGACGCGACCACCCGGGTCGCCGAAGGCATAGCGCAAGCCAGCCGGGAAGGCAACTCGTTGGCCCTCACTACCTGGGCCGTCTTTAGTGGGTGGGTCCACCTCGCTGCGGGCCGGCTGTCGGCCGCTCGCGACGCGGCTGATTCTCTGCCGCCCCCACAGCCGACAGGCGCGACTGAGCAAGACGTACATCGTATGCTGACCCTCGCTGAGGTGGCGGCGCACACCGATGACCGGAACTTGCTGCAGCAGACGGCCAATGATGCACGCGATGCCCACTCCATCGGTTCACCTGGCCAACGTCGAGCATCAGCGTATGTGCTGACGCGGGCGGCCTGGTATCGCGGTGACGTTCATGAAGCAGCGCGCTGGCTTGGCGACATCAGCCTATTGGGGACACCCCTTTTCCCCCATGCATTGGTTCGGCTGATCTTGGCTGCGCGGGTGGCCTCGGCCGCCGGTGATGCCGGCTTGCGCGCGCGGGTCTTGCAGGCCGCCGAGGTGCTTGAGCGTGAACGACCTGCGGTGCCACTGCTGGCCGCGGTGGCTCGGTATGCCCGCGCGACCCTCGAACACGATGCCCAGGCGTTGGTGGCTGTTGCGGAGTTGCTTCGCACTTCTTCGCGGCCGCTTCTTTACGCCAGCGCTGCCGAGGACGCCGGCGGCGAGTTGAGTTGCTCACAGCGCAACGCCGAGGCCCTCGATCAACTGAACGCGGCATTCGACACCTACATCGAGTGCGGGGCGACCGCCGATGCCCGTCGGGTCGGCCGCGCGCTGCGTGGGTTGGGCGTGGAACGGCGCATCGTCAACCACCCGCGAGCAAAAACGGGGTGGGACAGCCTCACCGATTCCGAACTCAGGGTCGTCAACCTCATCGCACAGGGCGCGACCAACCGCGACGTCGCTACCGAGCTGCACCTCTCCCCCCACACCGTGAAGACCCACGTACGCAATGCGTTTGCCAAGCTCGGCATTACTTCCCGCGCCCAATTGGCGCAGCTCATGCGAGGCGCTGACTGATCGACAGCGCATCGGGTACTTGACGTGTGCGGCCTAGAATGACGTGCACTGCAGTGCCAGTCCGCTAGACGGAAGACAGGGAACCCCGTGGGGCCTTCAACCGGCTTATTCGATGTCGGCGGCCAGCGGCTGGTCACCCCGCCGATTCGGGGGCGGGCAGACGAGCTGAAACTGATCGGCGCACTGGTTACCGCGGTGACCCAAGGGCGCGGGGGCGTGCTGGTCATCGAGGGCCCGCCCGGCATCGGCAAGAGTCGGTTGCTCACCGAGGTCTTGGCGCTCGCCGAGAAGGCCGGCGTTCGGGCACTGTTCGGCGAGGCCTTCGAGTATCAGCAGACGGTGCCGTTTTTCTCGCTGTTCATGGCGACGCTGCGCGCGGAGCCCCCTGTCGGTGATGCGGAGGCTTTGCGCCGCTTGGGCACGTCGGCCGATCTCCGCTACTGGGTGGTGCACGATTTGGCCGACGCCATTCATACGGCAGCCGCAGAGACCCCGCTGGCGATCCTTCTGGAGGACGTCCACTGGGCCGACAACGCCACCCTGTTGGCGCTGCGGTCGCTGGCCACCGTGCGGCCGGGTGCGCCGGTGTTGTGGGTGTTGACTGCCCGCACCGGGGCGGGCGGGCCGGCGGTGCAAGAGACGTTGTCGGTGCTGCAACGCGCGGGGGCGGTGGTTGTGCGGCTGGGCGCGATGACGGCGGACGCGGTCGCGGACATGGTCCAAGACGCCGTACGGGCGAAAGCCGATGTGTCGCTATTGAATCTGGCTGCCAAGGCACACGGAAATCCGTTTCTGGTCAGCGAGTTGCTCGGGGGGCTGGGCGAGGAAGGCCGACTGAACGTCAGCGGCGGGCGGGTGCTGGCCACCGGGGACGCGCTGCCGGGGCGCCTGGGCGCAACGATGCACCAGCGGCTGGACCTGCTCGCCGGCGACGCGTCAGAGTTGGTGCGAGTAGCCGCGGTGCTGCCCGACCGGTTTTCGGCCGGGCTGTTGGCCGCGATGCTGGAACGCCAGCCGGCGTCGTTGCTGACGGCGCTCGAGGAGGCGGTGCGCGCGGATCTGCTCGTGGAAGATGGTGCGCAGCTGAGATTTCGGCACGACTTGCTGCGCGAGGCCACCCGGCAGTCGTTGCCGCAGTCGCTGCGGCGGGCAATGGAGCGCCAAGCGGCTTCGGTCATGCTCGGCCTGGGAGCGGCCCCCGCCGAGGTCGCCACCCAACTGGCACGCAGCGCGGAGCCCGGCGACCGGGAGGCGATCGACGCATTGCGCCAAGCCGCGCAAACGGTAGGCCGAGGCGATGCGAGCGCGGCCGCCGACTTGAGCAAGCGCGCACTGGACCTATTACCCGCCCACGACGGAAACTACGGGTCACTCGTCGCCGACACGGTGGAGTGGCTGAATCGGGCGACCCGGTATGACGAGGCCCAGGTCCTTGCCGACGGGGCGCTCGCAACGCAGCTGTCGCAAGACGACGAAGCCGAGATTCGGCTGCAGGTGGCCGCGGGCACCGAGGACCCGGAGCAACGCATTGCCGAGCTGCGTCGCGCACTGCAATTGGTCGGCATCAACGACATCACCAGGGCGCGCCATCAAGCGTGGGTGGCCTACTTCGAGGTCGTTAACGGCCTGCATGCGGACGCCTCGGCAGCGGGCGTGGCCGCGGCGGCGGCCACGGCGACCGGTGATCTGGAAGCCCGGATCGTCAGCGGCACCGCGCTCGCCCTGATCGACTATCAGGACGGTTATGCGGTGCGCGCGCTTCGGCGCATGGACGAGGTGGAAGCGCTGACGCGCAGCGGTGAGGCTACCTTCGGCGGCATATACGCGGCCAAGCGCCGCGCGGGCCTGATTGTTTGCACGGGCAGCTTGGAGGACGCCCGCGCGCAGGTTGCCGAGGGTACCGAGAAAGCGCATCGCGAGCGCAACGCGATGGCGCTTCCCGGCTGGACCCACCTGGGCGGGATGGTTCATGCGGCGGCGGGTCGTTTGGCCGCGGCGCGTGGCACCATCGAGGCGCTGCCCCGGCGCGAATGGGCGAACAGTACCGAGGTCAACATTGAGCGCATACTCGTTCTGGCTGAGGTCGCCGCGCGAACAGGTGACCGAAAGTTATTGCAAGACCTGGTGTCTGAGGCACTGGTCCTGTATCCCAGCACCTCACCCTTATTGTCCTGCGGCGCGGCTTACGTGGTCGCGCTTGCCTCGTGGCACCGCGGCGACGTCCACGATGCGGTGCGCTGGCTCGGGGGGCAGAACACGCGTGTCATCACACCGTTGTGGCCTAACGTGTTCGACCAAGTCATCTTGATGTCGCGGGTGGCGTCAGTGGCCGGCGACGCCGGGCTTCGCGCGCGGGTGCTGCAGAGCGTCGAGGTGCTGGAACGCGAGCGCCCCGGAGTGGCGTTGTTCGCGGCCGTCGCACAGCAGGCCCGCGGAATCCTGGATGGTGACGCCGACGCGCTGTTGGAAGCGGCCAACGCGTTGAGTACGTGGCGTCCGCTTCTTTACGCCGACGCCGCCGAGGACGCCGCTGATGAACTAGTACGCGCCGGACGTGATGCGGAGGCGATCGAGAGCCTCGATAAGGCATTCGACACTTTCGTAAATTGCGAAGCGCTCGCCGATGCCCGCCGGGTCGGCCGCGCGCTGCGCCGATTAGGCGTGGAACGGCGCATCGTCACGCACACGCGGGCCAGAACGGGCTGGGACAGCCTCACCGATTCCGAACTTACGGTCATCAACCTCATCGCACAGGGCGCGACCAACCGCTCCGTCGCGCAGCAACTGCACCTCTCCCCCCACACAGTGAAGACCCACGTACACAACGCATTTGCCAAACTGGGGATCACTTCCCGCGCCGAATTGGCGCAGCTGATGCGCGGCTCTGATTGACCGACGCGTCAAATACGGGGGCGCCTAGTACTACATCCATCCGGCTCTCAAAATCATCCCTCGGGCGATGGTTTTCCGCTGCCCGCCCGACGACCGTAGTACTCGACAACTAATCATGTTCTCACCCAGAGCGACGGCCCAACCGGGCCACACACCGTGCCGGTGAGCGCACAAGGGAAAGAGCGAACAATGTTGAATGCGGCGCTTGGAATGCTGGCGATGGTGCCGGTAGCGTTCGGTGTCGCCGGGTACACGATGGTGTCCCGATGACCGTCGGTCGCGCCAGCTCGCTCGTCGAAACAGCAAGCAGGACCGTACATCTCGATGGCCATGTCCGGTGACAAAGCGATGACGCCACAGGGTCCGGCAACGCGATGCAGCCGTCGGCGAACGCCCGGCACACGTCGATCGCTGGCCCGCGACCGCACGGTCACCACGAGCGATGGCGTCTCGCTGTCCGTTCGTGACTGGGGATCTCCCGCCGCTGGCCATACAGTCGTTCTTCTCCACGGCTTTTGCTTGAACAAAGAATCGTGGAACATCCAGATGACGCAGCTGATCCGTCGCTGGGGCAACGACATCCGGATCATCAGTTACGACCACCGCGGTCACGGCGAATCCGGCGATGCGTCAATGCACACGTACCGGATCGACCGACTCGCCGACGACCTCGCCGAGTTGCTGGTCGCGCTTGGCGTTACGGGCGCGCTCACCCTGGTAGGGCACTCGATGGGAGGCATGACGGCCTTGGCCTATCTTCGCCGGCCGGCCGGAAAGCGTCCCGTTGAGCCGCAGAGCCTTGTTCTCGTCGCGACCGCCGCGGGAAATCTCGCCTCGCACGGCCTCGGCCGGCTGCTGAGCACGCCTGCGACAAGCATGCTCTATCACCTCGTACACCGCATGCCCCGCGCGGGTACGGATGAGGTCGTTCAATTCCTCGCCCGGCCGGTGTGCGCGGCACTGACCAGGTTTGGCGGATACGGTGAAGCCGCCCCGAAATCGTTGGTCACTATGTCCGCGGCCGCCGTCAACGCCACCCCGTCGACGACCAAGGTCGGCTTCCTACGCGGTCTGAAAGAGTACGACTGCTCGACGACCCTGAGCTCTATCACGGCCAATACCACCATCATCAGTGGAGGAGCGGACAAGCTCACGCCGATGTGGCACGCCCGCGAGCTGGCCGACGGTATCCCAGGGGCGACGCTCATCCACCGGCCCACCGCAGGGCACACGCTCTTGCATGAAATCCCGCAGGTGGTCACCGGAGCCATCAGCTCCGCCATCGCTGGCACCAGCCCAGCTCTTGCGGCAGGGAGTCACTATGACCCAGGCACGTCCACGGCGTCGGAAAAGCCGCTGGGCGGCGACTTCCGCATCGACCATTGCGATTCGGCGTTTACGGCATCACCCGTCGAAGCCGAGGAGCGAGTGTCATGACCCGGTTAGACGGTGCGCGATGAGGGCCACTAGGCATACACCCGCCCGACCCTAAAGATCACCCGTTGGGCGATGGTGAGGCGGTGCCCGCGCTGCCAACGTAGTCATTGAGCTCTGAATTGCCAACGAGGAGAAATAAGGTGAGCGGGCAAAGCGTGAGCACGACTCACGAGAAAATCATTGGGCCGCTGGCGGGATGCCGGTCCCCCAGCCCAAACGGGCATCGCCAGCGGGCGCAGGAGTTAATCGCGGAGAACGCATCTGATTCAATAGGGTCACCGCAATTGCCGGGCAGAACGAGACCGGCCGACCCTGCAGGAAACAATCGGGATGCCGAGCCGCCAGCGTCCACCCACGGCGCGGCAACGCCGAGTTTTCCCGCCCGGCTGCTGGATTCAACGGAGTCGCGGAGTTCGGGCATGAGCGGCTCAGCTGGGCGCAGCGACAACGGCGTCGGAGAAGCCGCTGCGCGAGCAGTTCTGCTCGCCACCAAGCTGCACGTCCCTGCCATCGGCGGGCAACTCGTTCACCGGGGCGCCCTGCTGGACGCACTATCGGCGGGACGCCGCCGCAAGCTGACCCTACTGAGTGCGCCGGCAGGCTGGGGCAAGACGACACTGCTGGCGCAGTGGGCTTTGGGTGCGGGCGAGGACGACCGGTTCGCCTGGCTGTCGCTTGACTCCTCCGACAACGACCCGGTGTGGTTTTGGATGTACGTGGTCGCCGCGCTGCAGAAGGTCAGTCCCGGGATGGGGATTCGCGCGGTCGAACTCCTAGCGATGGGCGCCGACCCAGTGCAGGTCGTACTGCCTACCCTGCTGAATGATCTGGACACAATCGCGAGTCCGGTCGTGCTAATTCTCGATGACTACCATCTGGTGGTAGGGCGAGCGGTGCCTGAGCAGCTTGCGTTCTTCATCAGCCGGATGCCGGCGAATCTCCACCTGGTATTGGCCACCCGGTCTGATCCGATGTTGCCGTTGGCTCGGCTGAGAGCCAGCGGCGAGCTTGCCGAGGTGCGAACCGACGATTTACGTTTCGGGCCGATTGAGGCGGATCACCTGCTGAACGATGTACTCGGGCTGGGCTTGGCCCCCACAGACATTCAACTGCTGCACCGACGCACTGAAGGGTGGGTTGCCGGCCTCTACCTTGCCGCCCTCTCGCTCGCCGGGCGTGCCGATACCGCCACGTTCATCAGGACGTTCGCAGGCGATAACCGTCATATCGTCGATTACTTGATGGCCGAGGTGCTCGACGGTCAGCCGCCGCACCTGCGCAGCTTTTTGCTACGTACGTCGGTCTTGGGACGACTAAGCGGTGCGCTGTGCGACGCGGTGCTGCAGACGTCTGGCTCGGCCTCGGTCTTGCAGAAGATCGAGCGCGAAAACCTGTTTGTGGTGCCGCTGGACACGGCGCGTCACTGGTACCGCTACCACCAGCTATTCGGAGAGTTGCTGCACACCGAGCTACGCCGCACCGAGCCCGATCTCGTCGCCGATCTGCACCGACGAGCCGCGACGTGGTTCGAGGCCGAGGGGCTCATCGATGAGGCGGTGCGTCACCTGCTCGCTGCCGGTGACACCGCGCGCAGTGCTGACCTGATCGCCGCGGACTGGGTCGATGAATTCAACGGGGGCGGAGCGTCGACCATCTCCGGCTATCTCGATCTGCTTCCCGAGGAGACGGTCATACAGGATCCGCGGCTGAGCGTGGCCCGGGCCTGGATCGCCCTGAGCGTCGGTCAACTCGATGACGCCGCCGAGTGGATCGAGGCAGTCGAAACCCGATCCGCGGCTGACACCGCAGATGGTCGCGCTCTCAGCGCTCAAGTCGTCGTGTTGCGCGCGATTCACTCGTTCAAGACGGCCGACATCACCGGGGCGCTTGAGACAGCGCGCCGGGCAATCACCCTCGATCTCGGCGAAGCGCCGCTCGGCCGATCAAGTGCCTACTGCATCTATGGTGCCGCACTGTACTTTTCGGGCAATACCCCCGAGGCGCAAGCCGCCTTCCGGCGGGCCGTAGAGCTGGCCGAAAAGGTGGGCGATCGTCGCGCCCGCATCTACGCGTTGGGTTATCTGGCGCTGATTTCGGCCGAGCATGGCCGGCTCGCAGACGCCGAACGTCAAATCCGTCGGGCTTCCGGCAGCTCCCGCGATCTCACGGATGCGGAACACCTCGTGGACGTGGTGGTGTCGCTTGCCACGGCCAAAGTCCTTCGTCTGCGCGGTGACACCAACGCAGCGGCGCCTGCCGCCGACATGGCCGTCAAGTCGGCGCGCCAAGGTGGAGCAATCCTCGAGGTGGCCAAGGCGCTGTTGATCAGAGCGGAGATCTCCGAGGACCTCGGCGACCACCAGAACGCCAAGGCGAGTCTCGAAGAGGTCGCGACGCTGGTATGCGGTTGCGCTGATGCCGGCATCGCCCCGACGCTGCTCGCCGCGGCCCAGCGGAGCGCGGGCGTCGCGGCGAGTTCGCGCAACGAGAGTTGCATGGCCGGTGAGGAACTGACCCCCAAGGAACTTGAGGTTCTTCGCCTGCTCGCCACCAGGTTGTCACGACGTGAAATCGGTCAGCGGCTCTACGTCTCGCTCAATACCGTGAAGACCCACCAGCGCGCCGTCTACCGCAAGCTGCGCGTTGAGCACCGTGGCGCGGCGGTGAGCCGGGCGCGAGAACTCGGCCTCTTGTAGCTCGCATGCCTCGTGGCTGTCGGCCTAACCTCACCCGGGTGAATGGTGGTGAGGGTGATGACAGCTGAATCGGTTTCGGGTCATGCTGAGAACATTGCCTGCCATCGACCTGCCGGGCATGAGCTTCGGATCAACGCGGGTTGCTCCGGGCTGGGTGAGAACACAGCTCTGCGAAGAACCCAATAACGGAGGGCGTGTGATTACAAGGCAATCCGTTACGGGACAATCGCGAGCCCGGACCACTACGCGGAACCAACGAGTAACGTCAACAAGGACTTTCGCAGTCACGTGGAGGCCATCGCCGCTGAGCACCGGGTGATCGGTGCAGAAGACGTCGATGATTTTGGGTGCCGTACCAACTGCGTGCAGACAACGCTAGGAGCCTAATGGTTGCGCATCGTCACGTTGAATCCGACGCCGACGCGCGGCGCATCAGCACCCCCAGGCTGACGCTACGGCCATGGCGGCTCGATGACGATGTCGCCGCACATGCCATATACGGTGCGCCCGAAGTGACGCGTTGGCTGTGTCCGGCCTTGTCCCCCATCGTCGATGGAGCCGAAATGCGACGCGTCCTAGCGGCCTGGATCGCCGAAAACGACCCGACCGGGCTGCCGTTGGGCCGATGGGCGATCACCGACAGAGACTCCGGCGACGTGATCGGCGGCGTGGCCCTGCTTCCACTGCCGCCGGGCCGCACGGATCTCGAAATCGGGTGGCAGCTGTCTCCGAAGTCCTGGGGCTACGGGTATGGCGCGGAAGCGGGTCACGCGGTCGCCCATCAGGCATTCGAAAAACTCGGTGTCAGTGAGGTCTTCGCAGTCGTGCGGCCGGACAATCGCCGTGGTGTGGCTACCGCCCGACGGGTAGGAATGGATTGGGTCGGCGAGACCGACAAGTACTACAACCTCACGCTACAGGTCTACCGTCTGACGAAGGCCGACCTGGACCTACCGGAGCCGGCGTGCGCGGGATGAACCCGGACGGAAGGGGGTCGTAGCGCACCCGTTGCCGGTCGATGTCGCTATCTGGCTAACGACTCTGCCGCACAACGGCTTATCGCCGTCTCACCCGGGTGAATTGCGCCGGTGGATGAGGACAACTCACCCTCTGCGCAGGGATCCTGGTCGCTGATCTGAGCTGCAACCGAAACCGCCTCACCGCGTTGACAGCCACGCGGTGAAACGCATACACACAGAACGGAGACCACATGTCGCAGAGCGAGGCCACCGCCGTGATGACTGATGGGCCAGGAAAGTCTCGAACGACCGACATTGCGCCTCTTGTCGCACGCTATGGTCTGGTTATAGTCCTGACCTGGTTCGGCGCCATGAAATTCACTCACTATGAATCCCAAGGTATTTCGCATTGGGTGGCCAACAGCCCCTTCTTGGGTTGGATCTACGAGATCATTTCCATCGATGCGTTTGGTCGATTGAACGGATCAATAGAATTGATCACTGCGGCACTGCTGGCCGTCAAGCCATGGTTCCCCAGGGCTTCCGTGGTGGGCGGCGCCTTCGCCTCGCTGTTCTTCGTGACCACGCTGAGCTTCATGATCACGACCCCCGGGGTCGGCGAGGCGTCTGCTGGTGGCTTCCCCGTTTTGTCCGCCGACGGGGAATTCTTGATGAAGGACATCGCGCTCTTCGGCTTAGCGCTGTGGCTGCTGGTGGACGCGATTGACGCAACCCGCAGACAGGCGACGCTCGCCAAAACGGGCTGACAACTCACGCTGATGAAGTTGCGCGCTATGCATGCGGAAAAAGGGTAGCGATGACTGAGGCTTATGTTTTGGGTGGCGTACGAACCCCGTTCACCCGCTATGGCGGCACATTGTCGGGTATTCGGGCCGATGACTTGCTGGGTATGACGATGAAGGGCGCGTGCGACCGGCTCGGTGTGCCGCTCAATGCCGTGGAAGACATCGTGGCGGGTTGCGTGAACCCGGCTCACGAAGGCATGGGCGATGTCGCCCGGTGGGCGGCATTGGCTGCCGGATTTCCCGACACCGCGGCCGGGGCCACCGTGAATAGATTTTGCGGATCATCACTGACCGCGGCGGTGACCATTAGCCACGCGATCAAAGCCGGCGACCTCGGCCTGGGCATCGCCTGTGGAGTCGAGTCGATGTCGCGATCGGGGTGGGCGCTGATGAAGGGCGACGCCCCGTTCAGTCCCCGGGGTCCGGTCCTCATGCTCGACACCATGTGGAGCGGCGCTGGAGGACCGCCCAACCCGGTTTTGTTGGCCCGCAACGCTTACATCAGCATGATCGAGACCGCGCAAAATGTCGCCGACCGCTACTCGCTGGACCGCGAGGAGATCGATGCCTTCGCGCTGCGGTCCCAGCAACATGCCAAGGCTGCGCGCGATCGAGGTCGGCTAGCCAAAGAGATTATGCCCGTGCCGATTCCGGCGACAAAAAAGACACCTGCCCGGCTCGCAGAACATGATGAGTTCGTCCGTGATGACACCACCGCCGAGGCGCTGGCGGCTTTACCGGCCCAGCCCGGAACGACTCAAATGACGGCGGCCAACTCCTCGCCTTTAAGTGACGGTGCCAGTGCCGTCGTCATCGCTTCCGGGGAGCGAGCCAGCGAGCTCGGCATCCAGCCGTTAGCCCGAGTGGTATCGAGTGCGGTCTATGGCATCGACCCGCTCATTATGGGCGTGGCCCCCGCATGGGCGATCCCGGCCGCGATCCGGCGGGCAGGACTCAGCCCAGAGCAGATCGACGTGTGGGAGGTGCACGAGGCGTTCAGCGCCCAGGCGCTGGGGGTGCTGCGGGAATTGCCAAACCAGCTGGACGGTTTCGTGGTGCCCGATGACAAGCTGACACCCAATGGCGGTGCGGTCGCGATCGGACATCCCTTCGGGGCCACGGGTACTCGCTATTTGTTGACGCTGGCGACCGAATTGCGTGAACGAGCCGCCCATTATGGGGTGATCGGGGTCTGTATCGGTTCTGGTCAGGCAGTAGCAGTAGTGTTGGAAAGCGTTGGCGCAGCATAGAAGACGGGTCTTCCAACCTCTACAACACCGACACAACCCGGATTCGTGATGTCATCGTTGTCGGGTCAGGCCCAGCCGGATACACCGCGGCGATCTATTCGGCTCGGGCCGGACTGGACACCCTGGTCATCGAAGGAAACCAGCCCGGCGGTGCGCTGTTAGCCGCCGGGCGGGTAGACAACTACCCCGGTGTCGCGCCATTCGTCACGGGTCCCGTGCTGGCGGCCACAATGCGGCGACAAGCTCAGCAGTTCGGCGCCGAGCTCTACCCCGGCTACGTCGACAGATTCGATCTCGGCGGCGCGCTCAAGACGGTGGACGCGCGTGATGCCCAATACCACGGCCGCGCAATCATTCTCGCCATGGGTTCCGCGGGCCGGCCCCTCAACGTGGCTGGCGAACGTGAGCTCCTCGGCCACGGAGTGAGCACCAGCGCGAAACGCGACGGCGCACAGTTCAGCGGTCGTGACGTCGCCGTCATCGGCGGCGGCGACGGTGCCGTTGAAGAGGCGCTTCACCTTGCGCCGCTGGCCCGCCGCGTCACCCTCATCCACCATCGCCCCCGACTACGGGCATCAGCCATCGCGGTTGCTCGCCTGCGGGCACATCCCAACGTCGCGATCCTGACTAACACCGAAGTGCTGGCCGTACACGGCGCCCAACATGTCACCGGACTGCGCATACGCGACACGCGACACGCCGGCGATTCCACCATCGCGGTCGCGGCCGTTTTCGTCGCTGTCGGCCAGAAACCGTGCTCGGGTCCCTTGATGGGACTCGTCGACCTCGATGCCGGTGGCCACATCGTGACCAATGGCGATACGACCCGTACCTCCGCGGAGGGCGTATTCGCCGCCGGCGACCTGATCGACCGCCGCTACCGCCAGGCGGTCACCGCCGCAGCCAGCGGTTGCGCGGCCGCACTCGATGCGCAGCGCTGGCTGAGCCAACGACACTGTCACCCGGTCCCATCCATTAACAGAACGGAGATCGCGCCTTTGGCTTCGAAGACCGCGAGATGAATACGATCGGAGCTTTCGTGTCCGTGCTGTCGTAGCACAGCTTCGAGATCGGCAATGGTTAGCCCGCACCGACGCAGGTTGCGCCGGTCGACGTGTCCGTTGCGGATCAGCACTTTCAGAGGCGGATCGATGAAACGCCGAATCCCCGGAATGAACCGCAGTCTCGCTAGTACCGCGTGGGTGGCGAGAAGACAAATGAGCGCCGCGGTTGCGTTGAGCCACGTGGTATCGCTGGCGGTAGCAGCCCGACCGACGATGGCTCCGGCGGCGACCGCCGCGATCCAGTCGAACGGAGCGAATTCGGCGAGGGTGCGGCGCTCCATGAAGCGAAACAAGATCGCAGCCGTGAGGAACAGCGCCGAGGTTTTGATGGCGGCATCGACGGCACCGGTCGGGTCACCGATCAGGGCATGAAGTATTCGGTCCACGGCCGCCTCCGTTTCAGGGGTGAGTCTTCGACTGTTGCCGCCTTTTGCCGCCCGCCTGCCGGCGGTGCGGGATCAGGTAACCGATGTGTAGGCGCCGATAACCATTGCCACTCAACGCGATTTGGGTAGCCCGAGGCGTCGGTACGCAGTGGCAATGCTTCGCGACCTGGGACCGAGGTCTACTTGCTGCCGGACTCAACGATGGCGACGACCTCGATCTCGACGCGCTGGCCGGGCAGTGCGAGCGCCTCGACGCCGAGCGCGGTCCACAGCGGCAGAGTTTCGCAGAACCTCTTGCGGAACTGGTCCACCATCACCGACATGTGTTGATTACCAATGGAATCGTCTTCGGTGGGAACGTGGTAGGAGTGGACGTTCACGACGTCGCGCCAGCTGGCGCCCGCCTCAGCGAGGGTCTTTTCCACGTTGTCGCATGCCTTGACGATCTCCTCCTCCAGGGATGTGGCCGTCAAGGTGAAGTCCGCGTCCCAGCCGCCTTGGCCGGAGATCTCGATGCGATCGCCGATGCGTAGGGCTTGCCTGTAGCGGTTGCGGGTACGGGCGATCTCGCCGTATCCGGGGGTGTCGAAGAATTCGATCTTGGCCATGCGGGGGTTTCCTCTCATCGTTGATTGTTAGAAGCGCGGTCGTGGACCGCATGAAGCTGGGTGCGCTAGCGGCAGGCCCGTCAGTTCTCATTGCCTCCCGGTGCGGTTGGGGTTTCGCCTCTGATGATGGCGATGGCCTCCGCGTCCTCCATCGCGACTTGATTCGCGGCGCGTAGTACGGCGCGCACGTCGCCGGCGGGTATGACAGCGGCGCCGGAGGCATCGGCGAAGACGTAGTCGCCGGGACGGACCGCCACCCCGGCGACCACGACCGGACGGTTCACCTCGTACGGGGTGACGATGTCGCCGCCCCACCGCGTTGTTTCGCCTCGGCAATAGATGGCGAGATCGTAGAGTTCGAGCTCGGCGAAGTCGCGCAGCCGCCCGTCGGCGAGAATGCCGGCGAGCCGATGGTTTTGGACACGCGACAGCTTTGTCCCACCGCCCAGTGACGCATCGGTATAGCCGTTGCTGGCGAGGACCAGCACGTGCCCGTCGGCCCCGCCTTCGATGGCGTCGTAGAACAACCTCTTGAAGTTGTAGCGCTCGGCGGGGAGAGCGGCCCGGCACGCCGGGAAATAGGAGATGGTCACGGCAGGGCCAAACAGCCGGCGACCGGGTGTCGGGCTCACCAAGTCGAGGAGATGACACCGATGCTGGTGCCCCCGCCCCATGGCGTCCACGATGTCGGCCGTGCGCACGCGACCGGCGAGCGCGTGGAGGGACTCCATCAGCGGGCGGAGATGGGGACACGCCAGGACTCGGCGCCGCGGAAGTCGAGCCACACATCGGTGGGCGTCTGCACCAGCCGAGCCAGGACGTCTCCGCAGCACGCACAGCGCACCACGATGCCGGGCCCGCGGTGATAGACGTGACTCTCGGCGAAAGCTCCGGTGCGACGACATTTCCCGCAGGTCAACATCGCGGTCGTGACATCGAATCCGAGCACTTCCGCGAAGGCGCCGGCGGCGGCGTTACCGTCGACGTGCATTGGTTCGGTCATCATTCCTCGTTCCTGGGTTAGTTGCTCGGCCCGAAGCGCTCGGTCCGGATGGCTGACGGCTGATAGCCCTGCTCGATCAGCTTCGCGCTTACCGATTCAACGAATCCCGTTGGGCCGCAAACGTAGACGCGTGTGCGACGGTCGGGGGTCCACCCGGTCGGCGCGAGGTCAGCGCAGCCGACCCGGCCGGGCGGCCGAGCGGTTTGTAATGCGGCAGCGCGGGTGTAGACCAGCGCGACCTGCAGCCAGCCACATTCGCGCTCGAGTTCGCGCAACTCTTGGGCGTAGTACACATCGGCAGGACTGCGCACCGAATAGACCAGCCGAAAGTCGGAGCGGCCCGCCGTTACCCGCTGTCGCAGCATGGCCATCAACGGCACGATCCCCGATCCGCCGCCGACGAGCAGAACCCGAGCCTCCTCGTCCGGCCGCCAGACGAACCAGCCGCCGATGGGTCCGCGAAGTTCGATCTCATCGCCGGCGGCGAGCCCGATGAGGTAGGGCGAGACCTCACCGTCGTCGGTCCGCTGCACGGTGAGTTCTATGCGCTCGCCGTCGACCGGTCTGCCCAGTGAGTAGCTGCGTTGCGCGCTGTACCCGTCCTCAGCGGTCAGCTTGAGATCGATGTGCTGACCGGCCAAGTGGCCGCCCCAGCCCGGCACGTTCAACCCGATCGTTTGCGCGGACTCGGTCTCGGGTACAGAGTCCACTACGCGCGCGACCCGCCAGCGCAACTTCGGTTCCATCTCGTAGCCGTCGTCAATCCCCGGCGTACCGTTGTTCTCGCCACGGGTCGCCGTAGCTGTGGTAGCCCAACCGTTCCCAGAATCCGGGTGCGTCGCTGTCGCGTAGCTGAATGGATCTAACCCACTTCGCGGACTTCCAGAAATACAGGTGCGGCACCAGCAGCCGCGCCGGGCCGCCGTGCACCGCGGTAAGCGGTGCGCCGTCGTACGCGTAGACGATCCAAGCCTTCCCACCGCGAAGGTCGTCCAACGGAAGGTTGGTGGTGTAGCCGCCGTAGGAACCGACCAGTGCGAATCCGGCAGCGGTGTCGATCGATTCGAAGAGTGTGTCCAGAGAAACGCCTTGCCACTTGGTATTCAGCTTCGACCAGGTGGTGACGCAGTGAATGTCCACATCGAGCCGCTCGCTCGGCAGGAGCTTGAACTGGGTCCAGGTCCACGAGTGTTGGGTGCCGACCTCGTCGCGAATAGTGAATCGCCAGTCATCGAGATCGATCCGCGGAGTCGGTCCTGCTTGCAGGACAGGGAAGTCCGTGGTCAGATGTTGACCGGGCGGCAGCTCGAGCGCCGATTCAACGCGGCGTCCACGAAAGCCCTTGTTGACTATACTCATTGGTGCCCCGTGTCGTGGTGTTGATCAGTCCAGCAAAGCCGGCGTTGGATGTGCGGGTGAAATAGGAGTGCCGGCATCCGCCCCTGCCGCCTTTGGTAGCTGGAAGACCTCGCTGGCCGTGAAACGGGTGTCGGCACCGCAAACGAATCCCATTGACAACACCGTGCGGGGGAAGAAGACGTCGGTGAGATATGCGAGTGCGACCGCCCAACGGTTGACGAGCCGGGGAAGCGCGTAGAGGTGGTAGGCACGGGCGATAAGCTTCGCGGGATAGCCCGATAGGTGCACGCCCAGCGGGTTGGCGACGGCGTAGCGCGGACCCAAGTCGACGACCAAACCTTTGTCGCTGTGGCGGTAGTTTTTCCGCTCGCCGTACCCCAGACTTGCGGCGACGTTGCGGGCCAACGTCTTACCTTGTCGGGTCGCGTGCTGGGCGGTGGGCGGTGCGATCTTGCCCGGCTGGGTCAGGTCCGGGACTGCGGCGGCGTCTCCCCCGGCGAACACACCGGGGTGACCTGGTACCTGCAAGTCGGCCTGTACCTTCAGCCGGCCCCGCTCTGTTTCCAAGCCCAGCGTGGCGATCAGCGGTGACGGGGTGACGCCGGCCACCCACGCTACCGTGCAAGTGTCGATGCGCGAATCATCGGTGAGCACAACATGGTCGGCGTGAACCTCCTTCAGGGTCGTGCCCAACCGCACATCGATTCCGCGAGAGCGCAGGACACGCATCGCGGCGTCGCCGAGCTTCCGCCCCACCTCGGGCATGACGTGGTCGGCCAGGTCAAGCAGCACAAATCGCACCGAGGCGCGATCGAAGCCCATCTGCTTCGCCGCTGCGTCGGCGAGTGCGCGCAGCTGCGCCGTCAATTCGGAACCGGAATACGAGGCCCCGACAACGACAATCGTGCGCCGCGCGGCCGCGCGCGCCTCGTTCTCGTCGACGCAGGCCAGCTCCAACTGCTCGATCACATGATCACGCAGATACAGCGCCTCGGCGGTCGACTTCAGCCCGTGCGCGTGGGTGGCCAAACCGGGCGTATCGAACAGGCGGGTCACCGAGCCTGGTGTCAAGACCAGCCGATCCCACGATAGCGTCCCCACCCGACCCTCCGGATCGGTGAACGAGAGCGTACGCCGATCGAAGTCAACGCTGTCGACCCGGCCGCGGACCGCCCGCACCCCCTTGAGCGTTCCGGCCAGCGGAACACAGACAAACCGCGGATCGACCAGCCCACCGGCCACATCAGCCAGCAATGGCGAGTACTGCATGTAATCGACCGGCGAAACAATGGTCACCTTCACATGCGCGGCGCGCGCCCTGCCTAACCGTCTTGCCAGTCCGCGCGCGCACTCGAAAGCGGCGAACCCGCTGCCGACGATCACAACCGAGGTGGCCGGTTCCACCTTCTCCGATTGACGGTGAAGTGAAACCGCATTCATATCTCTTCTCCTGTTTGGTATTCGGTGATCCACATGGAGTCGGGGATCGATCGCACGAGGTCGTGGTGCCGTTGGTGGCCCCGGCGTCCCGGACTGCGGCGCTAGTGGACCGCTGTGACCAGCTCGGACATCGTGATCAGATAGTGAGCATCGCCCGACCCAGGTCCGTCTGTCATCACCCCTTGGCAGGAATCACCCGGGTGATAACGCTCAAGCTGCAAGGTACCGCCGGCCCAATCAGCCCGTGCATCAGTTCAGCTCGTCGCGGACTATCAGCCGGCGGGCCGCCTCGGTGACCGAGCCGGACAACGACGGATAGATCGCAAGCGTCTGCGCCACATCGTCGACGGTGATCCGGTTTTGCACAGCCATCGCGATCGGCAGTATCAATTCCGAAGCGATCGGCGCGACTACCACGCCACCGATCACTACGCCGCTGTCCTGCCGGCAAAATAGTTTGACGAAACCCCGAGCCAGCTCCGACATCTTGGCTCGCGCATTGGTTTTCAACGGCAGCATGATGACACGAGCCTGGACCGAGCCGTTGTCGATCGCGGTCTGCCCGACGCCGACCGCCGCAACCTCGGGGTGGGTGAACACCGTCGCCGCGACGGTGCGCAACTGGAGTGGATTAACGGTTTCACCCAGGGCGTGATACATCGCGATCCGGCCCTGCATCGCAGCAACCGAGGCTAACGGCAATACACCGGTGCAGTCCCCCGCAGCGTAAATGCCCGAAACCGATGTGCGTGAAACGCGGTCGACGGCAATGTGATTACTGCGCACGAGGTCGATTCCCACGCGCTGTAGGCCCAGCCCGCCGGTGTTGGGCACTGATCCTACGGTCATCAATGCGTGGCTGCCCTCGACGGTGCGGCCGTCGGTCATTGTTACCAGCACGCCGTCGTCGGTGCGCCTGACCGATTGTGCCCGGGCATTTTTGACCAGTTTGACCCCGCGTTCGGCGAAGGACTCTTCCAGCACCCACGCAGCGTCAGCGTCCTCGTACGGCAACACCCGATCGCGGCTAGCCACCACTGTTACCGCCACACCCAGTTCGGTGTAAGCGTTAGCGAATTCGGCTCCAGTCACACCACTTCCCACCACGACGAGGTGATCGGGCAGCGAGTGCAGTTCATAAAGCTGGCGCCAGGTCAGGATGCGCTCGCCGTCGGGGCGCGCCGATGGCAGGATCCGGGGACTGGCGCCGGTGGCGATCAACACAACATCGGCATCGTGCATCGTGATGCTGCCGTCGCGCGCTTTCACCTTGACACAGTGACGTGCCAGGCCGGGAGTCGGATCAACCAGTTCGCCCCGACCCGCGACGAGCTCTACACCTGCGTCGAGCAGCTGCTCGGTGATATCGGCCGACTGCTCGCTAGCCAGCATCTTCACCCGCTGGTGGATTTCCGGAAGAGATATCTTGGCGTCGTCGATGTCGATGTCGAAACCCAGGCGGGTTGCCCGGCGCAGTTCGGTGCGCAGTCCCGTGGAGGCGATAAAGGTTTTCGACGGCACGCAATCGCAGAGGACAGCAGCACCGCCGACCCCGCCGGAGTCGACCACTGTCACCTGAGCCACGGCGGGATCCCGTGCAGCTGCAACCAATGCCGCCTCGTACCCGGCCGGACCGCCGCCCAGGATTACGATTCGGATAGCCACGGCATCACTAGCTGCCTCATTGGCATTTGGGTGACTTCCTCGTGCGGCACGGCACACCGTTTGATGCCGCCCGTTTGCAGTCCCCGCTCTCCTCGAATCCGGCGAGACCAGTTCGGGCGTAGTCGCGTTCGAACATGCGCATCGGGTAGGCCTCCATTCCCAATCGGAGGTTTGTGCACCACAGCTGAACTGATGTAGGCGTCCTCGAGCATTGCCTTAAAGGGGGTGAGCTGTCCTCGCCCGCGGGTGCTTTTCACCCGGGGTGATCAACGCCTGACGTCAGCAGGTTTCGAGATCCGTGGATCGGATCGGCCCGGGCGCTCATCCGGATGAATTGCCCAGGTGGGTGATGACCACTCACCCCGCGGCGGTGGATGCTGACACCGGAATGGCAAGCGGAGGTCGTCCTCAATCGGGCCCCGCAAGCTCAGATCAGGATTCGTCAACGCGCAATTGCACGCGCAGTACAGCGACAGGAAGAAGACGATGCGATGACAGCCGCCGCATCCCCGCGCACGCGCATCTGGTCCTCGGGTTCCTCGAAACGCGGCAGGGTCGGCCAGGGCAGGACTCTTGGGCCGCGGAGCACTCAATTTGAAAGCGCCATTGTCCCGCTTCTCGGGTCCCTCCATCGGCAAGCTCTCCGGCTGACCTCCAATCAGGCGGACGCGGAGGATCTGGTGCAAGAAACAGTGCTCAACGCATACGTCGGCCTGACGGCATTCGAACCAGGAACGAATCTCAAGGCGTGGCTGCGGCGGATCATGATCAACACCTACATCGACAGCTATCGGAGGCAAAAGCGCCGCCCCGCACAATATCCGACCGACGAGATCACCGATCGACAGCTGGCGGCCAGCGCCCCACGCACGCCGGAAGGGCTACAGTCGGCCGAAGACCAGGCGCTCGAAATGCTGCCAGATCCCTTGCTCAAGGCGGCAATGATGGTCCTGCCTGAGCAATTTCGCATGGCCGTGTATTTTGCTGACATCGCGGGATACTCCTACAAGGAGATCGCCGACACGACGGACACGCGGCAAGGAACCGTAAGTTCGAGGATCAACCGCGGACGAAAACAATTGCGCGATCTACTATTCGACTCAGTCGGCCCTGTGGCCGGGACCGTCGACAAGGCCCGGAGCGTAGCAACCCAACAGCGTGTCAACGGCGCCGAGTGACTCGGCCGGGCGATCAGGAGGCCTGATGAACAGAGCAAGAGTCCAACCCACATATAAGGTCCGGCCGTTATCACCCTGGACCGTCAGCCGTACTCGACCGGGACTGGAACATCTGGCCTTCTATGCCGGCATCGGTGCAGTGGCCGCATTTGGGATGATGGAATGGCCCGTCGTCGCTGCGTTGGTGGTGGGGCACACGCTTGTCAACGCGCAGCACAACAAGGTCTTTCAATCACTTGGTGAGGCGTTGGAAGAGGTTTAGCAGCAATACATTACGAGTCGCCGGGCCGTAGCAGCTCACAGTTCCCACTTAGTTATCTCGGGTGCGCGCGTGCGCGCAGCACGTGGGCCTCACCGCGCATCCGCTCAATCATGTGCGGATAGTGCAGTTCGAAGGCGGGCCTCTCCGAGCGGATGCGCGGCAGCTCGGTGAAGTTATGCCGCGGGGGTGGGCTGCTGGTGGCCCACTCCAGGGAGTTGCCATAGCCCCATGGGTCGTCGACGGTGACCGGTTCACCGTAGCGCCAGCTGCGGAACACGTTCCACACGAACGGCAATACCGAAGCACCAAGGATGAGTGCCCCGATCGTCGAAACGACGTTGAGCGTCGTGAAGCCATCGGTGGGCAGGTAGTCGGCGTAGCGGCGCGGCATCCCTTTGTTGCCAAGCCAGTGTTGTACCAGAAATGTGGTGTGAAACCCGATCAGTGTCATCCAGAAGTGCAACTTGCCCAGCCGTTCATCGAGTAGCCGCCCGGTCATCTTGGGAAACCAGAAATATGCCCCGGCGTAAGTGGCGAACACGATGGTGCCGAACAGCACGTAGTGGAAGTGGGCGACCACGAAGTAGGTGTCGGTGACGTGGAAGTCGATTGGCGGGCTGGCCAGCAGCACACCCGACAGGCCGCCGAGGAGAAAAGTCACCAGAAAGCCCACCGCGAAAAGCATCGGGGTCTCAAAGGTCAACTGACCCTTCCACATTGTGCCGATCCAATTGACGAATTTGATTCCGGTCGGCACCGCAATCAGATAAGTCGCGAACGAAAAGAACGGCAGCAGCACCGCACCGGTGGCATAGAGGTGATGGGCCCACACCGCGATCGACAGCGCCCCGATGGCGATGGTTGCATAGACCATGGTGGTGTAGCCAAACAGCGGTTTACGAGAAAACACGGGGATGACTTCGGTGATGATGCCGAAGAAGGGCAGCGCGATGATGTAGACCTCCGGATGGCCGAAGAACCAGAACATGTGCTGCCACAAAAGGACTCCGCCGTTTGCTGGGTCAAACACGTGCGCGCCAAGATGACGGTCGGCGGCCAACCCGAACAACGCCGCCGTCAACAGCGGGAAGGCCACCAACACCATGATGCTGGTGACCAGGATGTTCCAGGTGAAAACCGGCATCCGAAACATTGTCATGCCCGGCGCGCGCAGGCACACCACGGTCGTGATCATGTTGACTCCCCCGAGGATGGTGCCCAACCCGCCGACGATGAGCCCGAGGATCCATAAGTCACCACCGGGGCCCGGGGAATGGACGGCGTCTGATAGCGGGGTGTAGGCGGTCCAGCCGAAGGCCGCTGGTCCGCCGGGGGCGATGAAGCCCGCTAGGGCGATCAGTGCACCGAACACAAAGAGCCAGAATGACAATGCGTTGAGCCGCGGAAAGGCGACATCGGGGGCGCCGATCTGCAGGGGCAACACCAGGTTGGCGAACCCGAAGACGATCGGGGTCGCATAGAACAGCAACATCACCGTGCCGTGCATGGTGAACAGTTGGTTGTATTGCTCGTTGGATAAAAACTGTAGACCCGGTGCTGCCAGCTCGGCGCGGATCAGCAGCGCCATGATCCCGCCGACGAAAAAGAACGCAAAGCATGCGACGACATACATGATCCCGATCACTTTGTGATCGGTCGTGGTGATCAGCCGGTAGATCAGGCTACCCGTGGGGCCGGTACGCTCCGGGAATGGGCGGCCGGCCAGCAGCTCTTCCAGCTCAGGCGCCGATGTGGACATTAGATCGCTCTCCAATGTGAATACTGCTGGACCACAGTATGTTTAGCGTTGAACCGACCGTAGCCAGGACGCTGCGAACTTGCTCACCCCGTCCTGTTCGAGCACCGCGAACACGTTGGGTAGATCGATACCGATCGCGCTCAGCCGGTCCAACACTTCCTGCGCCTGTGCCGCCTTGCCGGTGATGGTGTCGCCTTTGATGACGCCGTGGTCGGCCACCGCCTCCAATGTTGCGGCGGGAATGGTGCTTACCGTGTTCGGCGCCACGAGTTCGGTGACGTACATCGTGTCGGGATACGCGGCGTTCTTCACCCCGGTAGAGGCCCACAGCGGGCGCTGCACGCGAGCACCCGCGGCGCGCAACGCGGTGTAGCGCGGCTCGGCTTCGAAGACCTGCTCGTAGGCCGCGTACGCCAACCGCGCGTTGGCGATGCCGGCTTGCCCCCGCAGCGCGAGTGCCTCCGCGGTGCCGATTTTCTCGAGACGCGTATCGACCTCAGTATCCACCCGGGACACGAAAAGCGAAGCCACCGAATGGATCCGGGACAGGTCAGCTCCAGCGCACTGCGCGGCCTCCATGCCGGTCAGGTAGGCGTCCATCACCGCTTGGTGCCGTTGCGCGGAAAAAATCAACGTGACGTTCACCGAGATGCCTTTGGCCAATGCTGCCGAGATTGCAGGCAGCCCTGCCGCAGTAGCCGGTATCTTGATAAATACGTTGGGCCGGTCGACGATTTCGGCCAACTGGATGGCCTGCATGAGTGTCCGATCGGAGTTGTGCGCATCCAGCGGATTGACTTCAACGGACACTCTGCCATCGATACCGTCGGAGGCCTCCCACTGCGGGCGCAGCACATCGCACGCCGCCCGGACGTCGTCAGTGATCACCGTGCGGACCGCGGCATGCATCGCGAGCCCACGTGCGGTCAACTCGGCGATCTGCTCACCATAGAGGTCACTGTGGGTAAGTGCTCGCTCAAAGGTCGACGGGTTGGTCGTGACGCCGACGACACTTCTGGTATCAACGAGGCGCTGCAGGTTGCCCGATTGCAGCCAGTCGCGCGACAAGTCATCCAGCCAGACCGACACACCGGCTGCCGACAGCGCCGCCAGATTCGGGTTCTGAGTCGGGTCCTTGTCCTGTATTACCGAGCCCATGTCGCTATTGAATGGGCTTGGCATGTTCCGCGGTGGCTGCGCCCTGATGGGCACCGTCGCTATGGCTGGGTAGTGTCCAATCGGGGCGGACGTAGTGGCAGGTGTAGCCGGATGGGTAGCGTTGCAGATAATTCTGGTGCTCGGGTTCCGCTTCCCAGAACTCGCCGGCCGCGTTGACCTCGGTGACGACCGGGCCGGGCCACCGGCCCGATTTTTCGGCGTCAGCAATGGTGTCCAATGCGATTTGCTTTTGCTCGTCGTCCAGATAGAAAATTGCCGACCGGTAACTGCTTCCGACGTCGTTGCCCTGACGGTTCTTGGTGGTCGGGTCGTGGATTTGGAAGAAGAACTCCAGCAGTGCCCGATAATCGGTTTCGTCTGGGTCGTAGGTGATTTCGAGTGCCTCGGCGTGGCCGGGATGATTGCGGTAGCTGGGATGCGCGTTGCTGCCGCCGGTGTAGCCGACACGGGTTGAGACCACACCGGGCTGCCCGCGGAACAGGTCCTCCATGCCCCAAAAGCACCCGCCGGCGAGAACGGCGATCTTGTTGTGGCCGCTCATGATTGCTGCTCGGCGACGCTCTGGTGTTGCTCCGACGCATCCTTCGTGAACAACCGCAGATATTGCCCATAACCCTGGGCTTCGAGTTCATCGCGGTGGATGAATCGCAGCGCTGCCGAGTTGATGCAGTAGCGCAACCCCCCGGCTTCTCTGGGGCCGTCCGGGAATACGTGCCCCAGATGGCTATCGGCGTGGGCCGACCGTACCTCGACCCGTTCCACGAAGTGGCTGCGGTCGCGCCTCTCAACGAGGTTGTCCGCGCCGATAGGCCGGGTGAAGCTGGGCCAGCCACTTCCGCTGTCGAATTTGTCCACCGAGGCGAAAAGCGGCTCGCCAGAAACAATGTCGACGTAGATGCCGGGCTCGTGGTTGTCGCAGTACTCGCCGGTGAACGGAGGCTCCGTGCCGCTCTCCTGGGTGACGTGGTATTGCTGGGGGCTGAGCGCGTCGACCGCGGCAGGGTTCTTGCTGTATTGGTGTGACACTTGGTCTCCTTCATTCGCGCACACGTTATGTTGATGCGCTTGGGGTTTCGCTAGGTTCCGAGTCGCTGCTCGGTTAGTTGCGGCCTGCCATGATGCCGCCGTCGACGTTGAGAATCGCGCCTGTGACCCAACTGGCCTCATCAGACAGCAGGTACGTCACGGCGTTGGCGATGTCGGCCGGGGTGCCGACTCGTCCCAGCGGGTGAAGCGGCGCGAATGTGGCAAGCGTGGCGTCGATCTCGTCCTTGGGGATGAACCCCTCGTACAGCGGGGTCTTGACGACGGCCGGTGCCACCGCGTTGACGCGGATCTTGTGTTCGGCAAGCTCGATGGCCAGGTTATGGGTCAGTGCATGCAGCCCGGCCTTTTGCATCGAGTATGCCGACGATGGGGTCAGACCGATCGCCTGATGTGCCCACATGCTGCCGATGTTTACGATCGAGCCGCCCTCACCGCGGGCGATCATGCCCCCAACGACGGCCTGCGTCAGGAAGAACAGAGCGTAATTCAGCTCCATGTACGAGTCATACGTCAGCGCGTCGTACTCGAGAAACGGCTTGGGTACAAAGAATCCGGCCGCATTGACGAGCAGCGTCGCATCGCTGTGATGCTCAGCAAGCGCGCGCTGAACATCGGCGACCGCAGCGCGATCCGTCAGCTCGGCTGTGATACCCCAGGCCTCGCCGCCCCCGCCGCTCAATTCGGTCACGGTGTCATCAACGCGGTCCTTCGACCGGCCGACGATCACCGCGCTGCCGCCATGGCGCACGACATCAACGGCGACCTGCCGGCCCATACCGGCGCTGCCGCCGACGACGATGACCTTCTTGGAATCGAAGTGCATGGTGAAACCCTTCTGCTGATCATTTTCGGCGACTCCTGTGGGGCCACTTCCGCCTTTAACGCGCGAGAAGAGTTGCAGCCCTGGACGACACCGGCACCACGTATGTTGACGTCGAACTGGCATCAGTCTGCTGCGCGGCAGGGTGAGCCGTCATCACCCCAGCGTTGTTTCACCCGGGTGAGTTCGGCCGCGCCGTGAACGGTGCAGCTTCGTGACATCCACCCGGGCCGGGCGATCAGGCGATAAGAGCCCCGCCGCTTCGCTGAGTCACAAACGCGCAGTGAGAAATTCGGCGCGGTTGCGTCCGGGTGCGGCACCGGGCGCGCCTTGGCCGGCGCCACAGCAGTGCACTACCTCGTGCAGGACGTCGTTACTGTGCGTTGCCCGGAGCCGCCGTGCTCGTGGGACTCGTTGCGGTCGCCGGACTCGTTGTGGTCGTGGGGCTCGTAGGCCGCACAGAGCTCGTCGGGCTCGTCGGAGTCGTCGGGCTCGTCGGAGTCGTCGGGCTCGTCGGAGTCGTCGGGCTCGTAGGGCTCGTCGGAGTCGTAGGGCTCGTCGGAGTCGCAGCGCTCGTAGGAGTGGGCGTGGGACTCGCAAGGCCGGGGCCTTCGCCACACCAGTCCGCTACATCCTTCGGGTACTGCTCGAGCGGCGGGGGACAACGCTGCCCCGGAGGGAAATTGGCGCCGGCGTTGAGCAGATCGCAAGGCACGTAGACCTGCTTGCCCTTGGGGGTGTTGGTCAGACACTTCGTCGGCGGCTCGCCATGGGCCTGGACGGGAATGATGGCCGCCGCCGCCACCACCGCACCGAGCGCCAAAGCAAGACGGCGATAGATCATGAGAACTCCTCGCGATGCGGCCTGGGGCGTGCACAACGTGACATCGCCGTCGTATGACGATTAAAGCCGCTCACCCCAGGCATAATCCAACCCATAGGTCTCAGACGTAGTGCGGCGCGTACTAATTTATCGCTCTAAACCACAAAACTCGGTGGAGCTGCCCGGAATCGAAGCCGCATCTAACACTGCTGACCAGTGCAAACGCTCCACGAGTCAGGACGTCGCGACATCACGTTCTATATGGTCGCGACGAGTTTTGCCCTCGGGTGCAGTCTGATCTTCATGGGCAAACTCATCTATGGCTTCAACGTGTCGGTGGACGGGTACATCGCCGACGCGCAAGGCAACATCGACTGGGCCGATCCGAGCGAAGAACTGCACCAGTACTGGAACGACTTCGAGCGGGAGACCGCCCTGTCGTTCTACGGGCGCCGGCTCTACCAACTGATGTCCGCATACTGGCCGACCGCCGACCAGGCCCCGGACGCCACGCCTCTGATCGTTGACTTCGCCCGCATCTGGCGCGATATGCCCAAGGTCGTGTTCTCGCGCACCCTGGAATCCGTCGACTGGAACTCCCGCCTGGAACGCAGCGACCCGGTCGAGGTGGTGACGAAGCTGAAAGCCGAAACCGACGGCAGGTTGGAGGTGGCCGGCGCGACGCTGGCCGCACCAATCGTGCAGGCCGGTCTGGTGGACGAGTACCGGATCCTGGTCGCGCCCACCGCGGTGGGCGGCGGCACCCCGTTCTTTCCAACGCTGCCGTCATGGATCTCGCTGCGACTGTTGGAGAACCGCACCTTCCCGGGCGGCACGGTCCTGCTGCGCTACGAGGCGAATCACGACTGATCGGACATACACAGTCAGGCGAGCTGCGGGTGCACTACGAGCCACACGGCATTACGTAGCTGTTCAAATAGTGGAGCTGCCGGGAATCGAACCCGGGTCCTACGGCATTCCCTCAAGACTTCTCCGTGCGCAGTTCGCTATGCCTCTACTCGGATCTCCTGATCACGCGAACAAGTCAGGATGACGATCCCAGTCGCTGTTGGTGTCCCGATGAGTCCCGCGACCGAACTCATCGGTGGATCCCTCTAGCTGACGCCAGGGTCCGGGTCGAGGGCTTTCCCGGTCTGACGGACTAGCTGTCGCTTAGGCAGCGAGAGCGTAGTCGCGCTGATGTGAATCGGCGCTTATCTGTTTGCAACGACGCTTACGGTGGTCAGTTGCCTGCACCGGCACGCTTCCCTTGATTCGATGCGCGAAGTCGAAACCTTTCAGCCCCTCGCGCCCCACCGACTTTCGGCAGGAATATCAATGGTACCTGCCTATCAACCAGCGGCAACGCAGTTATCTTCCCCGCCGGGCTGCGATCAGATCACGAAGTTGAGGTGCTCGACGACCTGCGCGGCCACGCCCTTGTCACCGTCGAGCTCGATGTCCTGGGCCCGGGCGGGACACATCGGGCGGCCACCGGCGAGCCGGGTGAACTGCAGCCCGTCCAGCCGGATGGTCGCGGTCGCGTCCTGGCCGGCGAAGTCGTCGACCACCGCGGCCCGTCCGTCGACGGTGACCCGGATGGTGCGGGCCAGCGGTCCGGAGAGGTCGAACTGGACGCGGGAACCGTCGGGCGCCTTCGCCAGCTTGCCCACGACGTAGCCCATGGTCGCGGCGATCTCGTCGACGGCCAGCGGCGCCGCGGGCCCGGCCAGCTCGTCGTCGGACGGCGGCCGTTCCAACGCGAGGCGCATGTCTTGTTCGTGCATCCAGCAGTCGAACACGCGGACCCGCATGAATCGGCCATAGGAATCCGGGCCCGTCGGGGTCATCGTCACCGCGTCCCACTCCTCGCCGGACAGGTTCGTCAGTGCCTCGCGCCGATCGGTGGTAATCGCCCGGAAGCTTTCCAGCACGTCGGCGTCGGCGTGCGCGCTCAGATGGCGAACCCAGCACTCGTTCATCACGCCGACGTCGTTGCGCACATGCGCCAGCGTCGAGACGTCGATATCGGGCTGTGGTGCGGCGATGCCGGCGAGGAACGACTCGGTGCCGATCATGTGCGCCACCAAGGCTTTGACGCCCCAGCCCGGCAGCGGGCTCGGCGCCCGCCATTGCGCTTCGGACAACCCGGCCAACAGTGCCTCGATGTCGTCCCACACCGCGAAGAGACCGGTGAGCACGGAGGACTTGTCGAGTTTGGTGACGGGACGATCGGCCATGGTCAGGATCGTAGGCCGATCAATCAACAGCGGGCGCCTCGGTGCCGTCAGGCGGACGCGATCATCGCCACGGAGCCCATGGCAAGCACCATGCCGATCCCCTGCAAGCGGGTCACCCGCTCGCGCAGCACCACCATCGCCAGCACGACCGTCGCGGCCGGATACAGCGAGATCAAGATGCTGGCCAACGACAGCAGCCAGGTGTGCAGCGCCGCCAGCATGGTGATGTTCGCGAAGATATCGAGCACCGCGACGGCCACGGCCAATTTGAGCGGCCGTCCGCGCGGCATCACCAGGTTGTCGCTGGTTTTGGCCATGGCGAACACCACCAGGCTGGCCGCCACCCGGGCGAAGACCAGGGGCCAAAGCTTGCACACGTGTGGCGCCTGGTGCAGAAACACCAGGTTCAACCCCATCGCCGAGCCGGCAACTACTGTGAGCCAGGCCACTTTTGGCGTGAAACGATACGGCGTGCCCTCGACGGGCGCCTCGCGGCTGACGAGCATCACCGCGCCCAGCGCCAAGACGACGCCCACCAGGGCCGCCTGCCCGGGCCGCTCCCCCAGCGCCATACCCACGGCGACTGGCACCGCCGCGTTGAGCACGGCCGCCAACGGCGAGACAACCGAAATCGGCCCGGAGCCAAGGGCCGCGAAGAACGCCCACATACCGAACGCCATGCCGATGCCGTACAGGCATCCCCACAGAACGGCGCCGACGTGAACAGGGCCGCCGACGAAAACGGCCATCACGCCCAGTAACAGCGTCTCGATCGGGTAGGCGACGAGCATCACGCGCAGCGCGGCCACTCGCCGAGCTGCTACGCCGCCCACGAAGTCGCTGACTCCGTACGTAACGGCAGACAGCTGGGCGTACGCCGCCCCGATCAGGTCATGCCCTTTGCTCGACGTCCCATCTCGCGAACAACTTCGCGCTGTGCATCGCGCTGCGCCATGTCCTGGCGCTTGTCGTAAGCCCTTTTACCGCGCGCAAGGGCAAGTTCGACCTTGACCTTGCCCTCGGAGAAATACAGAGACAACGGCATCAAGGCGAGGTTACCATCTCGTATCTTGCCGACCAGCCTGTCAATTTGTTGCCTATGTAACAACAACTTTCGGTTGCGGCGCGGCTCGTGATTGGTCCAGCTACCGTGCTGATACTCCGGAATATATAGGTTGCGCAACCAGACTTCGCCGTCGTCGATTGTTGCGAATGCGTCAGCTAACGATGCTTGGCCCTGGCGAAGGCTTTTGACCTCGGTGCCCTGCAAAGACACTCCGGCCTCGAACAGCTCGATGATCGAATAGTTGTGCCGCGCTTTGCGATTGGTGGCGATGACTTGTTTGCTGCCACCTTTGCCGCCCGCCGCTTTGGCTCGGCCGGAACCCTTGGCCACAGCTACCGCCGTATATAGAGGCGCAAGGTCGCGTACCCGGTCACCGCCGCCATCGACACGCCGAGTAGGAACAGCCACGGCGAGATGTAGAGGATGTCGGCGTAGTCGACCTTGGCGATCAGGTGTGCTTGATAGAACTGGCTCAGCGCGTTGTCCAGGAACAATGCCCGAACCAGCATGAGTCCGAGGACCGCGATCGCCACACCGATGGCCGCGGCCAGCATCGCCTCCACCAGGAAGGGCAGCTGGGTGTACCACCGGCTGGCACCCACCAGCCGCATGATGCCGATCTCGGTGCGCCGGGTGTAAGCGGCGACCTGCACCATGTTGGCGATCAACAGGATTGCCCCGACGGCCTGCACCAGGGCGACGGCGAACGCGGCGTCGCGCAGGCCGTCCAGGACGGCGAACAGCCGGTCGATGAGGTCCTTCTCGTTGAGGATGCTGCGCACCCCGGGCTGGCCCTGCATCGCGGCATCGAATTCGGCGTGCTGTTCGGGATTGTTCAGTTTGACGATGAACGACGCCGGAAACGAGTCCTTACCCGCCACGTCCTTGAACTCCGGGAACTTCTTGATGGCGTCGTTGTAGGCGTCCTGCCGGTTGACGAAGCGCACCGATTTCACGTCCTGGCGCAAATCGATCTTTTCGCGCAGTCCCTTACAGGGCGCGGACGCACACGTCGTGTCGTTGGCCGATATGTCGTCGGTCAAAAACACCTGCGTCTCAACGCGGTCGAGGTAGATCTCGCGCGAGTTGTCGGCCAGCCGGACGACCAGTAGACCGCCGCCGAATAGGCCGATGGAGATCGCGGTCGTCAGGATCATCGCGGCCGTCATCGTGACGTTGCGACGAAACCCGGTCAGGACCTCGTTGAGTAGGAAACCGAAGCGCACTTAGCGGTCCATCCCGTAAATGCCGCGCTGCTCGTCGCGAACCAGCCTGCCCAGCGACAACTCGACGACGCGCTGGCGCATCGAGTCGACGATGTGGTGATCGTGCGTTGCCATCAGCACCGTCGTCCCCGTGCGGTTGATCCGCTCCAACAAATCCATGATGTCCTTACTGGTATCTGGGTCGAGGTTGCCCGTCGGCTCGTCCGCCAGCAGAACGAGCGGCCGGTTGACGAACGCGCGGGCGATCGCCACCCGCTGCTGCTCACCACCGGACAACTCGTGGGGCAACCGATTGGCCTTGCCGGACAGGCCGACGGTTTCCAGCACCTCCGGCACCACCCTGTTGATCGCGTCGGTTCGTTTGCCGATCACTTCCAGCGCGAACGCGACGTTCTCGTAGACCGTCTTTTGCTGCAGGAGGCGGAAGTCCTGGAAAACGCAGCCGATGACCTGGCGCAGCTTGGGGACGTGCCGCCCGCGCAGCTTGTTGACGTGGAACTTCGACACCCGGACGTCCCCGCTGGTCGGGTTCTCCGCGCCGAGCAACAGCCGCATAAAGGTGGACTTGCCCGACCCCGACGGGCCGATCAGGAAGACGAATTCACCCTTGTCGATCTTGACGTTGACGTCTTCCAACGCCGGGCGGGCCGACGCTTTGTACTTCTTACTGACATGGTCCAGGGTGATCATCACGGCACGCCAGTGTAGCGGTGAATTTCGCTGGCAGGCGAAGTCAACTGGCCGGTGGCGGCGAAGTCGGCACCGGGCCGGGCCCCGGCTGAGGTTGCTGCGGCGGCGGTGTGGTGGGGCTTGAGCTGGGCGGGCAGAACGGCGCCGGCAGGATGCACGGCAGCTGCGGCAGCTGGAACGCCGGTGTGGTGGTTGTGGTCGTTGTCACCGGTGGTGGCGGCGGTGGCGGGGGTGGCGGCGTGCTCGTCGGCGTCGGCGTCGGTGTGTAGGTGACGGTCGGCGGCGCCTGCAGGCGGCTGCGCGGCACCCAGGTGTAGTTGGGGTCGGGCACGAAGCCGGGCGGCACCACTTGCTGGGCCGGTGGCTTGGGCGCCGGTTCCGGGCGGTAGGTGTCGTAGACCCACCACACGAGGAAGAAAGCGACGATCAATACGAACGTCGACGTGCGCATCCGCCCGCCGAACACGTGCTTCGGCCAGCGATGCTCCGCATCCGAGTCGTCGCCGCGCTTCTCGAGGATGTTCAGGGTGAACTTCAACGCTTCTGCACCGCACCTTGGACTTCATCATCGTTTTGCTGTTCGGCGGCCTGCGCGACCGGAACCGAGGGGTCTTCCACCAGGCCCACCCGCGCGTCCGCCGCGGTCACGATCCCGACGCGGGCCAGCGCCCGGATGACCAGCACGCGCAGCTGCCGGCCGACCTCGAACTGCTTGCCGGGCAGCGTCCGGGCCACCAGACGCAGGGTCACGGTGTCGACCGCGATGCTTTCCACACCCATCACGGTGGGCGCATCCAGCAGCAGCTCCCCCAGCACGGGGTTGTCCATTGCGCGGTCGCATTCCTGATGCAAGACCTCGTTGACCCGGTTGAGGTCGGCGCTGGTCGACACCGGGATGTCCACCACTGCGCGGGCCCAATCCTTCGACAGGTTGACCACCTTGACGATCTGCCCGTTCGGAATGGTCAACACTTCGCCATCCGCTGACCGCAGCCGGGTCACCCGCAGGGTCACGTTCTCGACCGTGCCGCTGGCATCCGTCGCGGACACCACGGTGATGGTTACCAGATCGCCGAAGCCGTACTGGCGCTCCACCAGAATGAAGAAGCCCGCCAACAGATCTCGCACCAACTGTTGTGCGCCGAAACCGAGCGCGGCGCCGACCACCGTCGCCGGCGCGACCAATCCGCCCACCGAGAACTGCAGCACGGACGAGATCTGCATGATGACCCAAATGCCGATGATGACGACCGACACCCAGGAGATCACCGACGCCAGGGCCTGCCGGTGCTTGGACGCTTCCGAGCGCACCAGCGCATCGCTTTCGGCGAAGCCCAGGTTGAGCTGATGCGTCACCTGCTGCGCCACCCAGTTGACGAACCGGGCCGCCAGCACCGCGGCGATCAGGATCATGACGATCCGCAGGCCCCGGGTGATGATCCACTCACCGAGCTCGCCCCGCCAGAAGTCGTGCCAGCGGTGCGTCATCGATGCGGCGAGAATACTTGTGTTATTCGTCATCTTTTCGGTTGCGCCAACGGATTCCCGCTTCCAGGAACCCGTCGATGTCTCCATCCAGGACGGCCGCGGGATTGCCGACCTCGTATTCGGTCCGCAGATCCTTGACCATCTGATACGGCTGCAGGACGTAGGAGCGCATCTGGTTGCCCCACGAACTGCCACCTTCGCCTTTTAATGCGTCTAGCTCAGCGCGTTCTTCGGAACGCTTGCGCTCCAACAACTTTGCCTGAAGAACGCGCATCGCCGAAATCTTGTTCTGCAACTGCGATTTTTCGTTCTGACAAGTCACGACGATACCCGTTGGGATATGGGTTAAACGTACCGCAGAGTCGGTGGTGTTCACCGACTGGCCTCCCGGACCACTCGAGCGGTAAACGTCAACGCGCACATCGCCTTCCGGAATGTCGATGTGGTCGGTGGTCTCCACCACCGGAAGCACCTCGACTTCGGCGAACGACGTCTGACGGCGGCTCTGGTTGTCAAACGGGCTGATTCGCACCAGCCGGTGGGTGCCCTGCTCCACGGACAGCGTGCCGTAGGCGAACGGGGCGTGCACGGCGAACGTCGCGCTCTTGATGCCCGCCTCTTCGGCGTAGGACGTGTCGAACACCTCGACGGGATACTTGTGTTGCTCGGCCCACCGTATATACATCCGCATCAGCATCTCGGCCCAGTCGGCGGCGTCCACTCCACCCGCGCCGGAACGAATGGTGACCAGCGCCTCGCGCTCGTCGTAGTCGCCCGACAGCAGGGTGCGCACCTCGGTGGCTTCGATGTCCGCGCGCAGCGCCTTCAGCTCGGCGTCGGCCTCGGCCAGCGCTTCTGTTTTGCTGGCGGCGTCTCCTCCCTCCTCGGCCGCCAACTCGTAGAGCACCGGCAGATCGTCCAGGCGCCCGCGCAACTCCTCGACCCGGCGCAGCTCGCCCTGAGCGTGCGACAACTCGCTGGTCACCCGCTGGGCTCGCGCTTGGTCGTCCCACAGTTGGGGATCGGATGCCTCGTGTTCGAGCTTCTCGATGCGCGCGCGCAGACCGTCCACATCGAGCACTCGCTCCACCGTGGTCAGGGTGGCGTCGAGGGCAGCGATATCGGCTTGACGGTCGGGTTCCACAGGCGACAACGTTACCGGGGACCTCCGGGCAGCTTCCGCTGGCAGCGAGTGTCCAGGTCACGACCAGCGGTCATGCGTTTAGCATCGAGTCACGATCATGTGCGCCCCGCTTTGCGTGCGACAGCCCCTTGCGCGCATTCGGGCACGAATAGAAGGTCGAGAATGCGCCCTTACCACGTTGCAATCGTTGGCTCCGGACCGTCGGGCTTCTTCGCCGCGGCCTCCTTGCTGAAGGCGGCCGACGGGTCCGAAGACATCGATATCGCCGTCGACATGCTGGAGATGCTGCCCACCCCATGGGGGCTGGTGCGCTCCGGCGTCGCGCCCGATCACCCGAAGATCAAGTCGATCAGCAAGCAGTTCGAGAAGACGTCCCAGGATCCGCGCTTCCGCTTCTTCGGCAACATCTCGGTGGGCGAACACGTGCAGGCCGACGAGCTCGCGGAGCGCTATGACGCCGTCGTCTACGCCGTCGGGGCGCAATCCGACCGTGCGCTGAACATCCCCGGCGAGGACCTGCCGGGCAGCATCGCCGCCGTCGACTTCGTGGGCTGGTACAACGCGCACCCGAACTTCGAGGAGGCCACGCCCGATCTCTCGGGGTCCCGGGCCGTAGTCGTCGGTAACGGCAACGTCGCCCTCGACGTCGCGCGCATTCTGGTCACCGATCCCGACGTGCTGGGACTGACCGACATCGCCGACCACGCGCTGGATTCGCTACGCCCGTGCGGCGTCGACGAGGTGGTGGTCATCGGTCGGCGCGGGCCGCTGCAGACCGCATTCACCACCCTCGAGCTCCGTGAGCTGGGAGACCTGGACAACGTCGACGTGATCGTCGACCCCGCCCAGCTGGAGGGCGTGAGCGACGAGGACGCGGCCGCGGCGGGCAAAACGGCCAAGCAGAACATCAACGTGCTGCGCGATTACGCCAAGCGCGACCCGCGCCCCGGACACCGCCGCATCGTGCTGCGCTTCATGACCTCCCCGATCGAGATCAAGGGCGACGACCGAGTCGAAAGGATCGTGCTCGGCCGCAACGAGCTGGTCACCGACGACAACGGGCGGGTGTCCGCCAACGACACCGGCGAGCGCGAAGAGCTACCTGTCCAGCTGGTGGTGCGCTCGGTCGGCTACCGCGGTGTGCCCACCCCGGGGCTGCCGTTCGACGAGAAGACCGCGACGATCCCCAACAGCGGCGGCCGGGTCGAGGGCAGCCGCAACGAATATGTGGTCGGGTGGATCAAACGCGGGCCGACCGGTGTCATCGGCACCAATAAGAAGGACTCTCAGGACACGGTGGACACGTTGCTCGCCGATTTGTCCGGCGCCGACGGCCTGGCGGATTTCCCCGGTGACCACGCTGAAAAGCTGGCCGACTGGCTGGCGTCGCGCCAGCCCAAGCTGGTCACCTCGGCGCACTGGGATCTCATCGACGCCCACGAGCGCGCGGCCGGCGAACCGCACGGACGGCCCCGCGTCAAGCTGCCGAGTTTGGCGAAGTTGCTTCGGGTCAGCCACGGCTGAGCCTGCGACCGGAGTACGAAGGGCTCTACTCAACGCCCGCAATTCTCCGTAGCGTTGGGCGCGTGGGTAGCGACCAACCGGTTACCGTGCTTTCCGAGGACCAAAACTGGAATCTGTTGGGCAGTGTCTCGCTGGGCCGCCTGGTCACCAACTTCGCCGGCGAGCCCGAGATCTTTCCCGTCAACTTCGTCGTGCAAGACCGCACCGTGCTGTTCCGCACCGCCGAGGGCACCAAACTGTTCTCGGCCGTGGCCAATCACGCGGTGGTCTTCGAGGTCGATGACCACAACCTCATCGAGGGATGGAGCGTGATCGTGCGCGGTCGCGCGCGACTGCTGAAGGCAGACACGGACATTCAACGAGCCGAACGCGCGCAGCTGTTGCCGTGGACGGCAACGCTCAAACCGCACTATGTGCGCATAACGCCGACCGAAATCACCGGCCGTCATTTCCGGTTCGGCCCGGAGCCTGACCGTCACGAGCCGGTTGCGTGACGAGTAACTCGGGCGCGTCGGCGCCGGTCAGTCGCCGGTGCATGGCCCATGCGATCCGGCCTGCCTGAACTTTCGCCCGATCGGCCGCCGGTCCGCGATACATCTCGTCAACGGTGTTGTGCCACAAGGCAAGCCAGCGCCGGAAGTGACGATCCGACAGTGGAGCACGCCGGTGGATTTCGCGGTGCGCCTGCAACGCACTGCCGCGATAGAGCCCCGCGCGGAACAGCACGGTCTCCCAGAAGTCGCACATCGTCGGAACGTGGGCATCCAACCCGGTGGCGCGCAACTCGGCGAACGGTTCGGCCAGGACCTCGTCGTCCAGCGCCCGCCCGTAGAACCGGCGCAGCAACGCCTCCACGTCGGCGCGGTCGACCAGGTCGGCACCCGCCTCGGCGGTCGTCAGCCGGCTCATAGTCAGCAACCCTTCGATATATCTGCTACTCAGAGTAACACCATCTTGCCCGAAGAGGTGGTCTCACAACAGGGCCATTGGTCCCTTGACACCGCTGAGAAAACCGGCGCATACGGGAGAAAATTCCGGATATGCGCCGGCCGAGATTTCGATGAACGCTGTTGCAGAGCAGTATGTTTCAGATCACAATGCCGGTGCTGCCCGAGTTAGAGGTTGCCGCAACGTATCGCGAGCACGGAGTGGCCCTCGTGACACAGCGCCTCGGCCCGATAGGAATCGGTGACCAGCAGCTGACCGGCATCCGGGTGGCCGCGCAGGTACCGGTCCACGCCTCCGGTTACGATCGCCGGCTCGGCCTGCACGTCGGGATACAGCCGCATCCACTGCGCCAGCCTGCGATCCAATTGCCGTTGCGCTGAGGCCTTTCCAGGAGTTCCGCCGCGTACATCGGCGGCATTCGACACCGAGACCGCCCGCAGCGTCGCTCGGCGCAGTCTCGCTTCGTCGAACGCGTGCCGCAGCACCGTCCCGTTGTCCACTTCGGCCACCACACCGCTGACCCGGGGCGCCGTCGGACGGCTCGCCGACTGCTGGATCACGGCTACCGGACACACCGCCGAGCGGACCAAAGACGCCGCGACGGCGGGTCCGCCGTGGCAGGCATGGTTGAGCCCGATTCGCCCGACGCAGAGCATGACCGCAGACCTCGATGCCTCAAGCAGCTTGGAAACCGTCCTGCCCCAGAGGATTTCGGTTTCAACCTTGACTTGTTCGCCCACGGCGTCCACGGCCCGATGGGCGTCGGTCAACGCGGCACGGGCGACGGCAAGCCGGGTGCCAGCGTCGCGCGCGCCCGATGCGTCGTGCGGATCGATGACATACACCAATCGCAAGGGAATGTCGCGGCTGACCGCCTCAGCGATCGCCCATACGGCCGCATGAATCGCCGCCCGGGAACCGTCGACACCTACCAGAATTGCGGGAGCTGGATACACGTTGCTCATCGCGACTTCCTTCATTGCGCGGTAGAAAAGTGTTCATTACACCGTTCAGATAAGACTTTATGACCCGTAAACCCCACTCCCCCAGAGGCATTGGTCCCGAAATTGGTGCCATTGGACCCTATGGTCCGCTCGTATAACCGAATTGACTGTTGCCATCGCGACGCCAGGGATTGAGTATTAGGTGCGGACGACCTAGGTGTGTTTGACATGCGAGACAGCGGGCACCACCACCCATCACCTAGACGGGAGAGACCTCGCGCATGACCGCTCAAGAGACATCCGCTCAACCGTCATCGTCAGAGCCTCTGGTCGGAAAAGGCTGGGTCCAGGGTGTCGCCCTGGTCATGATCTTCGGCTTCCTGGTGATGGGCGTCCTGGCCTACCGCACCTATTCGGCGTCGATGCCGATGCCGGACAAGGTAGTCAACGAATCGGGCCAGCTGCTGTTCACCGGTCAGGACATCACCCGCGGCCAAGAGCTCTACCAGGCCCGCGGCCTGATGGAATACGGCTCGGTTCTCGGCCACGGGGCGTATTTGGGGCCCGACTACACCGCCGAATACCTGCGGACCGCCACGCAGGACGTCGCCGGTCAGCTTCGCGCGCAGGGCGTGACCGATCCGCGGGAACGCGTCGTCACCGAATTCCGCACCAATCGCTACAACTCCGCCAGCAAGACGTTGGTGTTCACCGACCGCCAAGCCGTGGCGTTCGATCACATCCAGAGCCAGTACGCCGCCTACTTCGGCGAGAACTCTACGAAATACGGCCTGCTGCCCCACATGATCACCGATAAGGCGCAGATCCGTGACCTCACGGCATTCTTCGCCTGGACGGCCTGGGCCGCGGCAGCCGAACGTCCCGGCCACAAGTACACCTACACCAACAACTGGCCGGCCGAGCCGCTAGTCGACAACGGTCCCACCGCCGCGGTGATCGTCTGGTCGGCGCTGTCGCTTGTCGCATTGCTGGGCGGCATCGGGATCATGTTCGCGGTCTACGGTCGCTGGAGCCAGAAGGTCGGCTGGCACAGCGCAGAGTCGTCCACCCTGTCCTTCCGCCAGCCCGGCGAGGTGAGCCTGACCCCTGCGCAGCGCGCCTGCATCTGGTTCTTCGCCATCGTGTCGGTGCTGTTCCTGGCCCAGACGCTGCTGGGGGCCGCGGCCGAGCACTACCGGGCCGATCTGGCCAATTTCTTCGGGCTGGATCTGGCCCGCATCCTGCCCTACAACCTGGCCCGCACCTGGCATCTGCAGCTGTCGCTGTTCTGGACCGCGGCGGCCTTCCTGGCGGGCGGCATCTTTCTGGTGCCGTTCATCGCTCGCCGGGAGCCCAAACGCCAGGCGCTGCTGGCGTATGTGCTGCTGGGCGCGGTCGCCGTGGTGGTGTTCGGCTCGTTGATCTGCGAGGCGCTGTCCATCTATGGCGTGATCCCGGCGGGCGGGCTGTTCTCCCAGCAGTGGGAGTACCTCGACCTGCCGCGCCTGTGGCAGATCCTGCTGATCATCGGCATGTTCCTGTGGATCGCCATCATCTGGCGCGGCATCCGCGGCCAGCTCAAGGGTGAGTCGAAGATGAACATGCCCTGGCTGTTCTTCTTCTCCGGGCTGGCCATCCCCGGCTTCTACGCCGTGGGCCTGCTGGCCGGCAGCGACGCCCACTACACCGTCGCCGACTTCTGGCGGTTCTGGGTCGTGCACCTGTGGGTCGAGGACTTCCTCGAGCTGTTCACCACCGTGATGGTGGCCTACATGTTCGTGTTGCTCGGCGTGGTGCGCGAGAAAATCGCGCTGGGCGTGATCTTCCTCGACGTCATCCTGTACTCCGCCGGTGGTGTCATCGGCACCATGCACCACCTGTACTTCTCCGGAACTCCGGTGGAGCACATGGCGCTCGGCGCCTTCTTCTCGGCCGCCGAGGTCATCCCGCTGACCTTCCTGACCGTCGAGGCGTGGGCGTTCCTGCAACTCGGTGCGCGCCAGCAATCCGGCGACGCCAACCCCTTCCCACACCGCTGGGCGGTCATGTTCCTGGTCGCGGTCGGATTCTGGAACTTCTTGGGGGCAGGCATCTTCGGGTTCCTGATCAACCTTCCGGTGGTGTCCTACTACCAGATCGGCACCGCACTGACGGCCAACCACGCGCATGCGGCGATGATGGGCGTGTACGGCATGCTGGCCGTCGGGCTGGCCATGTTCGCCTTCCGCTACGTGATCCCGGCCGACAAATGGCCCGAGAAGCTGGCGCGAATCTCGTTCTGGTGCATGAACATCGGGCTGGCGTGGATGGTGTTCGCCACCCTGCTGCCGCTGGGCGTGCTGCAGCTCTACCACTCGGTCAACGACGGCTACTTCGAGGCGCGGTCGCTGGGCTACATCACCAAGCCGGGCAATGCCGTCCTGGAGTGGCTCCGGCTACCGGGCGACGTCATCCTGATCGTCGGCGGTGTGGTGCCGTTCGTCTGGATCGCCCTGACCGCGCTGCTCAACTTCCGGTCGGGTACCACCGCCGACGAAATGCCAGAAAGCCCGCTGTACGTCCAGGCACCGACCGAGCCGGAGCCCGGTGCCGCGGTGCCGGCGAAGGATTGACCGGTGACCGCGCCGACCGCCGCGGTGTGGATGATCGCCGGGTACTCCCTCGCGCTGCTGGCCGTCGGCTGGGCTTTCGACGCGATGGCCCGGCGGGCTTCGGCGCACGCGGCACGTTGGCGCACAGGCCAATTCACGTACCGGCCCGACCATGATGCATGGGTCTGTCCGCAGGATCATTGGCTGTGGCCGACCTCATTCGATCCGAAACATCGGGTCATGCGATATCGGGCACTGCCGGTGGTGTGCAACAGCTGTCCCGTCAAATCCGACTGCACGACCTCCGAGCACGGCCGCGAGATCAGCCGCGAAGTCGACCCGTGGCCGCATTCGGACGCCGGACGGTTTCACCGCGGGATCGCCTGCTGCGTGGCCGCGCTGGGGATCGTGCTGCCGCTGGCGACGTTAATCGCCAACCACTCGGCCGCTGACGCGCTGGTCCTGACGGCGACGGTGCTGATCGTTGCGCTGTTGGGGCTGCCGCTGGTCCGTCACCTGTGGAACACTCCGTCCAACGCGCCCGACCACCTGCCGCACCGCACCGCGATCGAGGACCAGGTGGCCGCGGCAATCGACCGGTACTCCACGCGCTGGGGCGGGTGGAAAAGCAAGGAGGACAACACGATATGACTGCCCTTGTGGTCGGCCTGATCGTAGCCGGGATAGTCCTGCTTGCCGTGCTCGCGACGTGGTCGCTGGCCGTGCTGCGCGAGTACGAACGCGGCGTCGTATTCCGGATGGGACACGCGTGCCCCCTGTACGGCCCTGGCTTGCGGTTTCTGATTCCGCTGCTGGACAAGATGATTCGGGTCGACCAGCGTCTGGTGACGCTGACCATTCCGCCGCAGGAGGTGATCACCCGCGACAACGTGCCGGCGCGGGTCAACGCCGTCGTGATGTTTCAGGTGATGGAGCCGCTGAAAGCGATTCTGGCGGTGGAAAACTACGCGGTGGCGACGTCGCAGATCGCCCAGACTACACTGCGTTCGCTGCTGGGCCGGGCTGACCTGGACACGCTGCTGGCACACCGAGAGGACCTCAACAGCGACCTGCGCACGATCATCGAGAAGCAGACCGAGCCCTGGGGTGTGCAGGTCCGCGTCGTCGAGATCAAGGACGTCGAAATTCCCGAGTCGATGCAACGGGCGATGGCCCGCGAGGCCGAAGCCGAGCGCGAACGCCGCGCGAAGGTCATCAACGCGCGCGGCGAACTGCAGGCATCGGAGGAACTGCGCGAAGCCGCCGAGACCCTCTCGAAGAGTCCGGCGTCGCTGCAGCTGCGCTATCTGCAGACGCTGTTGGAGTTGGGGGCGGATCAGAACTCGACGGTCGTCTTCCCGTTGCCGGTCGACATCATCACGCCGTTCCTGCGGCATCCCGAGGCGCTGCAGGCTGTGGTCGACGACTTGAATCATCGCGGGTAACCACGAGCGCACACCCACCAGATATCAAGCACTTCAAATACTTTCGTTGTTCAACAGGTGTAAATCCAGCTCGCTCGATGGTTAACAGAAGATGAACGCAAAATGAACGCCAGCTGAATTCTGCCCGGCCCCTGCCGGGAAATAGGCAAAACCCCGCAAGCATCAGCCGCACCTGCGACGTTTGAAGGGCCCGAAAACCGAAGGTCTTCTTTAATGCCCTGCGCGCACGCTCCGCCGACCCGATAACACGCGCCACGCTGACCGCTGGTCGGCGGTGGCGCGATCGCGCCGGGCTGCCCTCTCACCTGACGCGGGGTGAGCTTGCCGAACCGCAAAGCGAATCCGGGAGCGGCCTCTTTTTCTCAGAACACGCCGATGTGGCGGGCGCCGGCGCCAATGGCGTTTGCCCGAAAACCGCACTTTGAGGGGATGTATCACAGATGGATTGGGCTTTTCTTCCACCCGAAATCAATTCGGCCCGGATGTACACCGGCCCCGGATTGGCGTCGCTGTTGGCCGCCGCCGGAAGCTGGGACGCGCTGTCGGCCGAGCTGGCCTCCACCGCCGAGTCCTACGAATCGGTGCTCGCGGGTCTGGGTCTGCAATGGCGCGGCGCCGCCGCCGAGTCGATGGCGTATTCGGCCGCCCGCTACATGGGCTGGCTGCAAGCGACCGCCGAGCAGACGAAGCAGACGGCCATGCAGGCGCGCACGGCCGCGGCGGCCTACGAGCAGGCGTACGCGATGACCGTGCCGCCGCCGGTGATCACCGCCAACCGCACGCTGCTGGCATCGCTGGTGGCCACGAACATCGTGGGGCAGAACACCGCGGCCATCGCCGATACCGAGGCGCAGTACTCCGACTTCTGGGCGCAGGACGCCGCGGCCATGGCCGGCTACTCGGCGTCGTCGACGGCGGCGACGACGCAGTTGCCCCGGTTCGCCACCGCGAACAAATCCACCACCGAATCCGGCGTGAGCGCCCAGAACGCCGCCGTGGCCACGGCCAGCACGAACGCCGGCGTGACCAAGGCTGCCACGCAGACGTTTTCACCGCTGAGTACGCAGCAACCGAATACGGGAACGGGCGACATCTACTACCTGGACGCATCGACAACGAGCTCGGGCACCAACGCGTTCCGGGTCCTCGACGCGATTCAGGGGACGGGCCTCGGCTTCAGCGCTCCCTACAACATGGAGCAGTTCGTGTCCGGCATCATCGGGGCGGAAAACAATTTGGGCATCCTGGCCAAGCCCGGGGCGGCCGCGGCCAATCTCGCTCCCGCGATCGCGGCGCCCGCACTCCGCGGCGCCACGTCGGGCCTCGGCGGTGGCCTGGGCAACGTCACCGCGACCCTCTCGCACGCTGGCACAATCGGGCCGATGTCGGTCCCCGCAACCTGGGCCGCGCCCACGAGCACCCACATCTCGCCGCTGGAACCCGCGGGCTTCACCACGATTCCGGGGACCGAGGAGCCGATGGCGTCCGGGTATCCCGGGTACCCCGGGATGCCGGGCGGCGGCGCCGCACGATCTGCCGGCGCGGGGGTCCCGCCACGCTACGGCGTGCGGCTCACCGTGATGCCACGCCCGCCGGCCGCGGGGTGACGTGCCACCACTGGACCAGCTGCTCTCGGTCATAGGACGAACCTGTCGCCGCGAGCGGTTCCGCTTCACGCAGCCTTTAGAGCTGTAAGACAATGGATTTCGGCTTTCTCCCACCAGAGGTGAACTCTGGCCGGATGTACGCGGGCCCCGGGTCGGGCTCGCTACTGGCTGCCGCGGGAACCTGGGACTCGCTCTCGGCCGAGCTGGGCTTCACGGCCGCGGTCTACGAATCGGTGCTGTCCGGCATGACCGGTTTGTACTGGCACGGGCCCGCAGCCCAGGCGATGGCCGCGAGTGCGGCGCCCTATGTGGCGTGGCTGTATTCGACCGCCGAACGGGCACAGCAGACGGCCATGCAGGCTCGGGCGGCCGCCGCGGCCTACGAGCTGGCGCATGCCATGACCGTGCCCCCGCCCGCGGTCGCGGCCAACCGCACCCAATTGGCGACGCTGGTGGCAACGAACTTCTTCGGCCAGAACACCGCGGCCATCGCGGCCACCGAAGCCCAGTACGCCGAATACTGGGCTCAGGACGCCGCAGCAATGTACGGCTATTGTGCCAGTTCTACTGCGGCGGTGCAGTTCTCGCCGTTTACCTCCCCGCGCCAGACCACGACCACCGACGGGGTGACGGCGCAGCAGAACGCCGTCGTGCAGGCCGCCGCGAACGCCTCGAACTCGGGCACGGACTCGGGATCGCAGGTGATAGTGGTGAACTCCTCGACCTCCAATTCGTCGTCGCAACTCTTCCGAATCCTCGACACCATCCAGGGCGCGCAGACCACGTTCAGATCCATCTTCACCACCGAGGGGACCACTGCCGGAATCATTCAGGCAGACAAGAACTTAGGGATTCTGCCGAACCTGGGCGCGGTCCCCGCCGCGCTGCCCAAGGCTCCCGCGCTCACCGGCGCGACGTCGGGATTAGGCAACGTCAACGCGGTGCTCGCGCGTGCCGAACGGATCGGCCCGATGTCGGTTCCCGCCAGCTGGGCCAGCGCGACCGGCAACCAAGTCGCGGCATTGCCGGGCCGCGGCTGGTCCGACCTGACGGCGGGCGACGCGGTCGCCCGGAGCGGACCCGGAACGTCCGGGATACCCGGGATCCCGGGCGGGACGGTCAGGCGGGCAACGCTCGTGGTCCCACGCTACGGCAGGCGGATCACGGTGATGACGCGTCCACCCGCGGCCGGCTGACGGAAACTCAGCCCACCGGGGGCGGCGGCGACCCGGGTGGCGAGGGCGGCGCAGGCGGCGCCGGCGGTACCGCGGGCGCGAACTTCCAGTTGTCCGGATTCCTCGGCGAATAGACCACCGGGAACAGTTGGCCGATGGTCGGCCATTGATTCACGTCCACGGCCATGCGCTGATACACCGCGTGCTCGTTGACGGTGGGCCCATTGATCACGCCGGCGATGGTCACGAACTGCTCGCCGGTGGCGTCGGGGCGGGGGCTTATCCCCGTCACCAGCAGCGTGCCACTCAGCAGCTCACCGCGGGGGCCGCGAGGGACGAACCGCTGAACGAGAAATACGCCCAATATCGCCACCAGGAGTAGCAGCAGTCCGAATTCCCACACGAGGCCATCGTAGGACCGTGATAAGACTGCGTCATGAATCGCACCGGCGATCTCGCGCTGGCGCTCACGCTGGCCGACCGCGCAGACACGTTGACGTCCGCCCGCTTCGGCGCGCTAGACCTACGCGTCGACACCAAACCCGACCTGACGCCGGTGACCGACGCCGATCGCGCGGTGGAAACCGAGCTGCGCGAGGTGCTCGGGCGCGAACGGCCGGACGACAGCATCGTCGGCGAAGAGTTCGGCGGCGACACCACCTTCACCGGACGTCAATGGATCATCGACCCGATCGACGGCACCAAGAACTTCGTGCGCGGGGTGCCGGTGTGGGCCACCCTGATCGCACTGCTGCAAGACGGTGTCCCCGTCGTCGGTGTCGTCAGCGCCCCGGCATTGCAGCGCCGGTGGTGGGCCGCGCACGCCCGGGGCGCCTTCGTCACGGTCAACGGTGCGCCCCCGCGTCGGCTCTCGGTTTCCTCAGTGGCACAACTGAATTCGGCCAGCCTTTCGTTCTCCAGCCTATCCGGGTGGGCGCAACTCGGTGTGCGGGACCGATTCATCGCGCTGACCGACGCGGTGTGGCGGGTGCGCGCCTTCGGCGACTTTCTGTCCTATTGCCTGCTCGCGGAAGGGGCGGTCGATATCGCCGCCGAACCGGAAGTGTCGGTGTGGGATCTCGCCGCGCTCGATGTCCTGGTGCGCGAAGCGGGCGGCGCGCTGACCGCGTTGGACGGCACCGCGGGGCCGCATCACGGCAGCGCCGTGGCCACCAACGGCCTGCTGCAACAGCAGGTGCTCGGCACCCTCTCGGCCCCGCAGGTGTGAATTAGTTAACAAGTGTTCTCTCCGATCTTACTCCGGAGTAAGATCGGCGGTATCCGCATTGCCCATCGACCTGAGGCTGCTGAAAAATGACCGGTTCCGGTTCCAAAGAGACTTCAAAATCCGCCCGCTCCCGCGTCAAACGGCGCGACCACAAGTCCGCGGTCGGGCTGCAACCACACAAGCGCACCGGCGTCGACATCGCGATCGCGCTGATCACCCCGCTCGTCGGGCAGGAGTTCCTGGACAAGTACCAGCTGCGCGATCCGCTCAACCGCGCCCTGCGCTATGGCACGAAGACGGTCTTCTCGACGGCCGCCACTTCTACTCGGGAGTTCAAGCGGATCCAGAACCTGCGCGGCGGGCCGACCCGGCTCAAGTCCAGCGGCAAGGACTACTTCGACCTGACGCCCGACGATGACCAGAAGATGATCGTCGAGACTCTCGACGAGTTCGCCGAGGAGGTGTTGCGCCCCGCCGCGCACGACGCCGACGAGGCGGCGACCTACCCGCACGAACTGATCAGCAAGGCCGCCGAGCTCGGCATCACCGCGATCAACATCCCCGAGGATTTCGACGGCATCGCCGCGCACCGGTCCAGCGTGACCAACGTGCTGGTCGCCGAGGCGTTGGCCTACGGCGACATGGGCCTGGCGCTGCCGCTGCTGGCGCCGGGAGGCGTGGCCTCCGCGCTCACCCATTGGGGCAGTGCCGATCAGCAGGCCACCTACCTGCCCGAGTTCGCCGGTGAGAACGTGCCCCAAGCGTGCGTGGCCATCGCCGAGCCGCAACCGCTCTTCGACCCCACCCGGCTGAAGACCACCGCGGTGCGCACCCCGAGCGGATACCGCCTCGACGGGGTGAAGTCGTTGGTCCCGGCCGCCGCCGACGCGGAGCTGTTCATCGTCGGCGCGCAGCTGGACGGCAAGCCGGCATTGTTCATCGTCGAGTCTTCGTCGAAAGGCCTTACCGTCAAACCGGATCCGAGCATGGGGATTCGCGCGGCGGCCCTGGGCCACCTGGAACTGTCCGGGGTCACGGTGCCGCGCAGCGCCCGGCTCGGTGAGGACGAGGCGACCGACGAGGATTACTCCGAGGCGATCGCTTTGGCCCGGCTGGGCTGGGCGGCGCTGACGGTCGGCACCTCCCACGCGGTGCTCGACTACGTCGTTCCATACGTGAAGGAGCGTGAGGCCTTCGGTGAGCCGATCGCTCACCGGCAGGCGGTGGCCTTCATGTGCGCCAACATCGCCATCGAATTGGACGGGCTGCGGCTGATCACCTGGCGAGGCGCCGCGCGGGCCGAGCAAGGCCTGCCGTTCGTCCGCGAGGCGGCCCTGGCCAAGCGGCTCGGCGCCGACAAGGGCATGCAGATCGGCCTGGACGGCGTTCAGCTGCTCGGTGGCCACGGCTACACGAAAGAGCACCCGGTCGAGCGCTGGTACCGCGACCTGCGGGCCATCGGCGTCGCCGAGGGCGTCGTCGTCATCTAAGTCGTTATCCAACTCGAACTGAAAGTCCAACCATGGCAATCAATCTGGAACTTCCCCGCAAGATGCAAGCGGTGACGACGAAGACGCATCAGGGCGCCGCCGAGCTGATGCGGCCGATCGCCCGCAAGTACGACCTCAAGGAGCACGCGTACCCGGTCGAGCTGGACACGCTGTTCAGTCTCTTCGAAGGGGCCTCGGAGTCAATCGAATTCGCCGGAGCGAACGCGCTGGGCGGCGAGGACGAAGAGCGGGACAAGAACCACAACGGCGCCAACATGGCGGCGTTGCTGCAGACGCTGGAAGCCAGCTGGGGCGACCTGGCGATGATGCTGTCCGTCCCCTATCAGGGGCTGGGTAATGCGGCCATCTCCGCCGTCGCCAACGAGGAGCAGCTGCAACGCCTGGGCAAGGTGTGGGCGGCGATGGCCATCACCGAGCCCGGCTTCGGATCGGACTCGGCGGCGGTGTCGACGACGGCCACCCTGGACGGCGACGAGTACGTGATCAACGGCGAGAAGATCTTCGTCACCGCCGGATCCCGCGCCACCCACATCGTGGTGTGGGCGACGCTCGACAAGACACAGGGCCGCGCGGCGATCAAGTCGTTCGTCGTGCCGCGCGAGCACCCCGGCGTCACGGTCGAACGGCTCGAGCACAAGCTCGGCATCAAGGGTTCCGACACCGCGGTCATCCGGTTCGACAACGCCCGCATCCCGAAGGACAACCTGCTCGGCAACCCCGAAATCGAGGTGGGCAAGGGCTTTTCCGGAGTGATGGAGACCTTCGACAACACCCGGCCCATCGTCGCGGCCATGGCGGTCGGTGTCGGCCGCGCCGCGCTGGAGGAGATTCGCAAGATCCTCACCGAGGCCGGCGTGGAGATCTCCTACGACAGGCCCTCGCACGTCCAGAGCGCGGCGGCATCGGAGTTCTTGCGGATGGAGGCCGACTGGGAGGCCGCCTATCTGCTGTCGCTGCGCGCGGCATGGCAGGCCGACAACAAGATCCCCAACTCCAAAGAAGCGTCGATGAGCAAGGCCAAGGCCGGCCGGATGGCCACCGACGTCACGCTCAAGACCGTCGAATTGGCAGGCACGGCAGGCTATTCCGAGCAGTTACTGCTGGAGAAGTGGGCGCGCGACTCGAAGATCCTGGACATCTTCGAAGGCACGCAACAGATTCAGCAGTTGGTGGTCGCCCGCCGCCTGCTGGGCCTGTCCTCCTCCGAGCTCAAGTAGCGATCGCGTAGCGGCCCGCTGCGCCGAACGTGCAACCACGGCGAAATATTGGCGATTTTTTCGCCGTGAGTACACGTTCGGCGAAACCTACGCAGCGATCGCGTTCAGCCGCTTGCGGTCTTCGTCGTCCAGTTCGATGGACGCGACGTCCATGTTCTCTTCCAGGTGGCTCACCGACGAGGTGCCGGGGATCAGCAGCACGTTGGGCGCCACGCCGAGCGTCCACGCCAACGCGACCTGAGCCGGTGTGCGCCCCAGCCGCTGCGCGATGTCCTGGACCACCGGGTGGCTGAGCACCGGGTTGGGTTGCATGAAGGCCGCGCCGAGCGGGAAGAACGGGACGAAGGCAATCCCCCGCGCCGCGCATTCCTCGAGCACCGGGGCCGATTCCCGGTGCACCAGATTGAATGCGTTTTGCACGCAAGCGATCTCGGTGCGCCCGACGGCGTGCAGCAGGTGCTCGCGGTTGACGTTGCTCAGCCCGACTCCGCCGATCAGTCCCCGGTCGCGGGCCTCGATCATGGCCGAGAGCTGGTCGTCGAACTCCTGGTCCGGGCCGTCGCTGTCGAACACGCGCAGGTTGACCACGGCCAGTCGCTCGACGCCGAGGCTGCGCAGGTTCGTTTCGATGTCGCGGCTCAATTCGGCCGGCGCACCGGCCGGCAGCCAGGCGCCCTCGTCGTCGCGCCGTCCACCGACCTTGCTGACCAGCGCCAGGTTCTGCGGATAGGGATGCAGCGCGGCACGAATCAGTTCGTTGGCGACGTCGGGTCCGTAAAACTGCGAGGTGTCGATGTGGTTTACGCCGAGTTCGACCGCGCGACGCAGCACGGCCAGCGCCTCGTCGCGGTCGCGCGGCGGACCGAACGCATTAGGTCCGGGCAACTGCATGGCCCCGAAGCCGACGCGGTTGACCGAAAACCCACCGAGTGGAAAGGGATCCATACGGTGAGGTTAGCGTCGAAGGATGGACACGTTTCACGCGCTCGTCGCGCGCCAAGATGGAGACCGGGTAACCGCAACGGTCGAGACGCTGAACCACTCCGACCTGCCGCCCGGCGATGTGACCATCCGGGTCCTGTATTCCAGCGTCAACTACAAAGATGCGTTGGCACTGACGCCGGGTGGCGGCGTGGTACGCAACTACCCGGTGGTCCCGGGCATCGACCTGACCGGTGAGGTCGTGGAGTCGACGTCGGCCGACTTCGCCGTCGGCGACCGGGTACTGGCCCACGGGTATGCCATCGGCACCGGCCACCACGGCGGCTACGCCGAATACGCACGCTTGCCGGCCGACCAGGTGGTGGCGCTCGGCGCGTTGAGCCCGCACGAGGGCGCCGCGATCGGGACCGCGGGCTTCACCGCCGCGATGAGCGTGCAGGCGCTGATCGGCTGGGGCATCACGCCCGACGCCGGTCCCATCGTCGTCACCGGAGCCACCGGCGGCGTCGGGTCGGTCAGCGTGGACCTGCTGGCGGGCGCCGGCTACCAGGTCGTCGCCTCGAGCGGCAAAGCCGAGGCCGCCGACCGGCTCAAAGCCCTTGGCGCCGCCGAGGTTATCGGCCGGTTGCCCGCCGACCCCGACGCCAAACCACGGCCGCTCGGCAAGGCGCGCTGGGCAGGCGGGGTGGACTGTGTGGGCGGCGCGACGCTGGCCGACGTGCTGAGCACCGTCGATTACGGCGGCGCGGTGGCGGCCAGCGGGCTCACCGGCGGCCCGGCCCTGCACACCACGGTGCTGCCCTTCATCCTGCGCGGCGTCGCGTTGCTCGGTATGGACTCGGTGCTGATGCCGATCGCACCGCGCCGCGAATTGTGGGCCAGGCTCGGCGATTCGTTGCGGCCACGTCACCTGGAGTCGCTGGTCAGCGACGTCGACGTGAAAGACGTCGTCGGCGTGATCGATCAGGTGCGCGCCGGCAAATTCTCCGGCCGGGCCGTGGTGCGGGTCGCGGGCGGGTTCTGAGCGGCCAGTAGGCTCTGGTGCCATGCGCGCGGTACAGGTGACTCGGCTCGATGGTCCAGACGCGGTCGAGTTGACCGACATCGACGAACCGTCGGGCGACGGGGTCGTCGTCGACGTGCACGCCGCCGGGGTCGCCTTCCCGGACGCCCTACTCACCCGGGGCCTTTACCAATACCGCCCGGAGTTGCCGTTCGTGCTCGGCGCCGAGATCGCCGGCGTCGTCCGATCCGCACCCGAGGGCGCGAAGGTGCGCGCGGGCGACCGGGTCGTCGGCCTCACGATGCTGTCCGGCGGCATGGCCGAGGTCGCGGTGCTGGCCCCGGACCGGGTGTTCAAGCTGCCCGACAACGTGAGCTTCGAGGCGGGCGCGGGCCTGCTGTTCAACGATCTGACGGTGTACTTCGCGCTGACCGTTCGGGGTCGGCTGCAGCGCGGCGAGACCGTTCTGGTGCATGGCGCCGCCGGCGGCATCGGGACCTCGGCGCTGCGGCTGGCGCCGGCGTTGGGCGCGTCCCGCACTATCGCCGTGGTCAGCACGCAGGACAAGGCCGACATCGCGACGGCGGCCGGCGCGACGGACGTGGTACTGGCCGACGGTTTCAAGGACGCGGTGAAGGAGTTGACCCACGGCCGTGGCGTCGACATCGTGGTCGACCCGGTCGGCGGCGACCGGTTCACCGATTCCCTGCGCTCGCTTACTCCCGGCGGTCGGCTGCTAGTCGTCGGGTTCACCGGCGGCGAGATTCCCACCGTCAAGGTAAACCGGTTGCTGCTCAACAACGTTGACGTGGTCGGCGTGGGTTGGGGCGCCTGGGCGGGGACACATCCGGGCGCGCTGGACGAGCAGTGGGCCGGACTCGAGCGATTGCTCACCTCCGGGGAGCTGGCCCCGCCCGAGCCGGTGACCTACCCCCTGGAGCAAGCCGCGACCGCGGTCGCCTCCCTGGAGAATCGCAGCGCCAAGGGAAAGGTCGTGCTGCGCGTTCGCGGTTAGGCGCCGCACTTGTCCCCCAGCTGGCCCAGTGGTTGGGCAGTCGACTGTTTGCCCGCCTCGTAGCGACATTCGCCCGCCGGCGGCCCTTGTGCGGTCCAAAAAGAAAAAGTAATGTCACTTTCAGTTTTGCAGCATCCTGATCGCCACCCAGCTGGTCCCCATCGGAGGAGCCGTCCATGGAATCCTTTGTGCACCTGCGGAAAGGCCGAACACCGCGCCGCCTGCACGCCGATCTCGAAGGCCTCAAGGACGACGAGTTGGGCCGGGGCGGCTTCACCGGCCGCACCGCCAACCTGTACCGGCGCCACGACCCCACCGCCTACCGATCGGTCGGCCCGCTGCGGCCCATCGACGTGCTGTCCAGCGAGCTCAAGCCCAGCGATGCCACCGAAGCGGACGGTGGACCGCTGCTGATGTTCAGCAACGACGACTGCCGAATCCTGTTGAGCCGTCGTCACGAGCCGATGCCGTTCTTCGTCCGTCACGTCGACGGCGATCTGTTGTGCTTCGTCCACCAGGGCAGCGGCCTGGCCGAGACGGAATTCGGGCCGCTGCGCTATCGGGAGGGCGACTGGCTGTACATCCCGAAGGCATGCACCTGGCGCCAGCTGCCCGACAGCGCGACGACGATGCTGATGATCGAGGCCACCGACGAGTTTCGGGTGCCGCCACCCGGTGCGCTGGGCCGCCACTTCCCCTTCGACCCGTCGCAGGTCGTCATCCCCGAGCCGGCGCCGGCCGACGAGGCCGACGGCGAATTCGAGGTTCGGCTCATCCACGCGGGCGGCCCGACAACGCTGTTCTACCAACACAATCCGCTCGACGTCGAGGGCTGGCGCGGCGACAACTTCGCGTTCACGTTCAACATCGCCGACTACAACGTGGTCACCTCCGACAGCGTCCACCTGCCGCCGACGGTGCACCTGTTCATGCAGGCCACCGGCGTCTACGTGATGAACTTCCTGCCCAAACCCGCCGAGGGGATTCCGGGCACCGAACGTACTCCGTGGTATCACCGCAATGTCGACTACGACGAGATCGCCTTCTTCCACGGCGGCTCGCTGTACGGCATCCCGATGCCACCCGGTTTGATTTCCCATGCGCCGCAAGGTGTTCACCACGGCGCACCGGAGAAGGCACGCGAACGGGCGCGCCGTAAATTCGATGACTACTCCCGCGTCGACTGGCAGGTAATCGCCATCGACACACGCCGGCGGCTCACCCCGTCGGTCGAGGTACTGGCCCACGACCTAGGACAACATTGATGACGCAAGCGCAAGCCGTGAAACCCAAGAAGCACGAATACGAGCGAATCCCCTATCTCGTTGCCTTCCAGAACAATTCAGGGGTACGAGACGTCTACGGCGGCCTGGCCGAGATCACCGTGCTGGAGAGCTACCTGCTCAAGCCGAAGGACAAGCCGTCGGACACCGTGCTGGTGTTCATGCATCCCATCGGCGGCGGCGCCTACCTGCCGATGATCAACGCACTGGCGCGGGCCGGCCATCACGTCATCTACTGCAACAGCCGCTTTCGCGGCACCGACTCGGCGCTGCTGATGGAGAAGGTCGTCGAGGATCTCGGCGAGTGCATCAAGGACGCCAAGAAGCGGCTGGGCTACCAGAAGGTGGTGCTGGCCGGCTGGAGTGGCGGCGGTTCGCTGTCGGTGTTCTACCAGCAGCAGGCGCAGAATCCCACCATCACGTCCAGCCCGACCGGCGACGGCCCAGACCTGACCAAACTCGACCTGCCCGCCGCCGACGGCATCATGCTGCTGGCCGCGCACATCAGCAGGCACGGCACGCTGACCGAATGGCTGGACGCGTCGATCCTCGACGAATCCGACCCCACCAAGCGCGATCCCGAGCTGGATCTGTACAACCCCGACAACCCCAATCAGCCGCCCTACAGCCAAGAATTCCTGGAGCGCTACCGGCAGGCGCAGATAGACCGCAACCGCCGCATCACCGCATGGGTCAGGGACAAGCTGGCCGAGTTGGCGGCCGCCGGCCGGCCCGACGACGAGTTCGGTTTCGTCGTGCACGGCACCATGGCCGACCCGCGCTGGCTGGACCCGGCCGTCGATCCCAACGAACGCGTCCCCGGCACCTGCTACCTGGGGGATCCTCAGGTGGTGAACATGAGCCCGGTCGGGCTGGCCCGGTTCTCCACCCTGCGCGGCTGGCTTTCGCAGTGGAGCTACGACGACGCCCGCGGCGACGCGGTGGCATGCGGGCCCGACATCGCGATCCCCGCGCTGGTGATCGGTAACCTGGCAGACGACGCCTGCACGCCCAGCCATACCCGGCGGCTGTTCCAGGCGATCGGACACGAGGACAAGGAGATGCACGAAATCCCTGGCGCCACACACTATTACGCGGGACCCGACCAGCGCGATGCGCTGCGGGCCGCCGTCACTATTGTCACCGACTGGCTGGTGCGGCACGATTTCGCGGACAACGAATGACTCCCACCGGACCGCTGGACGGCGTTCGGGTGCTCGAACTGGGCACCCTGATCGCCGGGCCCTTCGCCGGTCGGCTGCTCGGCGACATGGGCGCCGACGTCATCAAGGTGGAACTGCCCAAGTCCCCGGACCCGCTGCGCACCTGGGGTCAGGCGGAGCTCGACGGGCAGCACGTCTTCTGGACGGTGCACGCGCGCAACAAGAAGGCGATCACCCTCGACCTGCGCCACCCCCGTGGGCGTGAACTGTTCTGCGAGCTCGTCGAGAAGTCCGACATCGTGGTGGAGAACTTCCGTCCGGGCACCCTGGAAAAGTGGAATCTGGGTTACGACGTGCTCAGCGAACGTAACCCGGGCATCATCCTGGTCCGGGTATCCGGCTACGGGCAGACCGGACCGGACGCCACCAAGGCCGGCTACGCGTCGGTCGCCGAAGCGGCCAGCGGGCTGCGCCACCTCAACGGTTTTCCGGGCGGCCCGCCACCCCGGCTGGCGCTTTCACTCGGCGACAGCCTGGCCGGCATGTTCGGCGCCCAGGGTGCGCTGGCCGCGCTGTACCGGCGCAGCGTCACCGGGCGCGGCCAGGTGGTCGACGTCGCCTTGACCGAATCATGCTTGGCCGTACAGGAATCCACCATCCCCGACTACGACGTCGGCGGCGTGGTGCGCGGCCCGTCGGGCACCCGGCTCGAAGGCATCGCCCCGTCCAACATCTACCGCAGCGCCGACGGCTCGTGGGTGGTGATCGCCGCCAACCAGGACACCGTCTTCGCCCGGCTGTGCAAGGCGATGGGCCGCCCGGAGCTGGCCACCGACGACCGGTTCGCCACGCACGTCGCGCGGGGCCGCAATCAAGACGAACTCGACAACATCATCGGCGCGTGGGCGGCGGAACGCCAGCCCGGCGAAATCATCGAAACCCTCTCCGCCGCAGGGGTGATCGCGGGGCCGATCAACACCGTCGCCGAGGTGGTCAACGACCCGCAGCTGCGGGCGCGCGGCATGCTGGTCGAGCACTACGACGAGCGTGTCCGGCGCGACGTGTTGGGGCCGGGCATCGTGCCGATGCTCTCAGAATCGCCGGGGCAGGTCCGCAACGCCGGCCCCGCGCGCCCGGGCCAGCACAACGACGACGTCTTCATCGGGCTGCTGGGCAAGACGGCCGAGGAGCTCGATGAGCTGCGCGCCGAGGAGGTGCTATGACCACCCATGTAGACATTCGAGAAGTGGCCCTGCGTGACGGTCTGCAGATCGAAACGCCAATTCCGTTGTCGGCCAAGCTAGAACTGCTGGCCGCGGTGGCGGCCACCGGGGTTCGCGAGGTAGAGGTCACCGCGTTCGTCTCCCCGACCAAGGTGCCGTCGATGGCCGACGCCGCCGAGCTGGCCGCCCATCTGCACGACTATCCCGACATCGAATTCTCGGCCCTGGTGGCCAGTCCCAACGGTGCCAAGCGGGCCGTCGCCGCGGGGCTGCGCTCCATCGAATACGTGGTGGCCGCCGACGACACCTTCAGCAAGGCCAACGTCGGACGCACCAGCACCGAGGCCACCAACCAGATCGACGAGATCGTCGCGATCGCGCACGACGGCCCCAGCCGCCCGGTCACCGTCGAGGTCGTCATCGCCACCGCCTGGGACTCACCGTTCGAAGGCCCCACCCCGCCCCAGCGGGTACTCGAGATCGCCGCGGCCGCCCGCGCCCGCGGCGCCGACCGCCTGTCGATCGCCGACACCATCGGCACCACCACCCCGGGCCGCGTGAGTTCGCTGATCGCACAACTGCGTCCGGTGATCGGCGATCTGCCGCTGGGCGGGCATTTCCACAACACCCGCGGCTCCGGCCTGGCCAGCGCCTACGCCGCGGTCAGCTCCGGGGTGACCCGACTGGACGCCTCGGTCGGCGGACTAGGGGGCTGCCCCTTCGCGCCGGGCGCCACCGGCAACATCGCCACCGAGGATCTCGTTTACCTGCTGGGCGACAGCGGCATCGACGTTGACGTCGACCTGCAGGCCGCCATCGCCGCGGCCGGAGTGGCGAAGTCGGTGGTGGGTCACGACCTGCCGAGCGCCCTGTTGCGCGCGGGCGACCGGATGCGGAACTGATGTCCGCCCCGGAGGCGAACCGCGAGCTGACCGCCAAAGGCCGCCAGACCAGGCAGGCCATCGAGCAGGCCGCTCGGAAGCTGTTCGCCGAACGGGGTTTTCACGGCACCACCCTGGCCGACATCACCTCGGCCGCGGGAAAATCGCCGGCGGTCTTCTACCGATACTTCACCGACAAGGAAGACCTGCTGGCCGCGCTCGCGGAATCGTTCCTGCACGAGGTGGTGACGCCGTCGGGACTCAGCGTCCACCTGCCGGACTCCCCCGAGGACGACGCCTTCTTCACCTCCGTGGTCACCGGCTACTGGAACATGTTCAAACAGAACATCGGCATCATGATCGCCGTGGCCCAGCTGGCCGCCACCCAGCAGCGCTTCGCGGCCGTGCAGAACGAATTCCGGCGGTTCGGAGTGGATCTCGTGGCGGCATCGGTGCGCCGCGCCCAGGATCAGGGCTACGGCGCCGAGCTGCACCCGCAGCACACCGCGGCGGCGATCGCGTTGCTGTTCGAGAACTTCACCACCGTGTTCGTCGGACCATCCGGGTCGGCGGGCCTCGGTCTGAACATCAGCGACGAAGACGCCATCGCGACCTTGTCGACGGTCTGGAAGAAAACCCTGTACGGCGCCCTCACGAGATCTTAGGAGAAGACGTGGATTTCACTCTGCCAGAGCACCTTCCGGGCCTGCTCGCCGAGATGGACGAGTTCATCGAGACCGAGATCAAGCCGTTGGAACGCGAGAACATCCAGTACTTCGACCAGCGCCGCGAGCACGCGCGCACCGATTGGGACAACGACGGGATCCCGACGCGCGAATGGGAGGATCTGCTCTCCGAGATGCGCCGGCGAGCCGACAAGGCCGGCTGGCTGCGCTACGGACTGCCGGCCGCACTGGGCGGCCGCGACGGCAGCAACGTCGACATGGCGGTCATTCGGGAACACCTGGCGCACAAGGGTCTTGGTTTGCACAACGACCTGCAGAACGAATCCTCGATCGTCGGGAACTTCCCGCAGGTGATCATGATGGAGCGGTTCGGCACCGACGAGCAACGCAAGGAGTGGTCGGAGGCGCTGATCACCGGGGAGCGGTCCATGGCGTTCGGCCTGACCGAGCCGCAACACGGATCGGATGCCACGTGGCTGGAGACGCACGCCGAACGCGACGGCGACAGCTGGGTGATCAACGGCTCCAAGCGGTTCAACACCGGCGTGCACCGCGCGACCCACGACCTGGTCTTCGCGCGCACCTCCGGCGAGCCGGGGGCCGCGTTCGGCATCACCGCGTTCCTGGTGCCCACCGATTCGCCCGGCTTCAACGTCCCCTACTACTGGTGGACCTTCAACATGCCCACCGACCACGGCGAAGTCGAGTTGACGGATGTTCGAATTCCCGCCGACGCGGTGCTCGGCGAGGTGGACCGCGGCCTGGAGGTCGCCCAGACCTTCCTGCACGAGAACCGGATTCGGCAGGCCGCGAGCAGCCTGGGCGCGGCGCAGTACTGTATCGACCGCGCCGCCGAATACGCGGCCAGCCGAAAGGTATTCGGCAAGCCGCTGTCGGTGAACCAGGCCGTGCAGTGGCCGCTGGCCGAGCTGCAGACCGAAGCGCAGATGGTGCGGCTGCTCGTGCAGTACGCCGCCTGGCACCTGGACCGCGACCACCACATGGAGGTCTCCGACAAGGTGTCGATGGCGAACTACCGCGCCAACCGGCTGGTCTGTGACGCCGCCGACCGCGCCATGCAGGTTTACGGCGGCCTCGGCTACAGCCGGCACGAGCAGTTCGAACACATCTACCGCCATCACCGTCGTTACCGGATCACCGAAGGCGCCGAGGAGATTCAGATTCGCCGAGTGGCGCAGCGGCTGTTCAAATTCGGCAAGAAGTGATGGACAGCGACGAGTCGGCGGAACTGGGCACCAAACTGGCCAGGGTGCTCACGACGGCCGTCGGCGCCGACACCGCGGTCGAGAATCTGCGCGCGCTGACCGGTGGCGCCAGCAGAACCACCTGGGCGTTCGAGGCCGTCATCAACGCGCAGCGTCGTGCGCTGATCTTGCGCACCGGCCCACCCGACGATGTACATGCCGGCATGGAGCTGGAAGCCAGGACGCAGGCCGCCGCGGCGGCCGCCGGGGCGCCGGTCCCCCACGTGTTGATCGCCGACAATTCCCCTGCCGCACTGGGCAATCCGTATTTGATCTGTGACGAGATCAAGGGCGAGACCATCGTGCGGCGCATCCAGCGTCAGCTCGACGCCGCAGACGGGCACGCGGCGCGCACCCGATTGCTGCAGCAATGCGCGCAGGCGGTGGCCGCCATTCACCGCGCCGACACGGACATTCCGGCCCTGACCCACGAGGACCAGCTTGCCGAATGGCGCCAGCGCCTCGACGACATGGGCGACACCACCGCAACATTCGAATGGGGGTTCCGCTGGCTGGCCGCCCACCGTCCCCAGCCATCGCCGGCGGTGTTGGTGCACGGCGACTTTCGGATGGGCAACCTCATCGTCGACGGATCCAACCTCGCCGCGGTGCTGGACTGGGAGCTCGTGCACGTCGGGCAGGCCTACGAAGACCTGGCGTGGTTCTGCATTCGGGCCTGGCGATTCGGCGCCCCGGCCAGCCTCGGCGCGGGCGGCCTGGGCAGCATCGAAAGCTTCCTGGGCGCCTACGAGCAGGCCAGCGCGACTACCGTCGACCGGGTGGCGTTTCACTGGTGGCTGGTGCTGGCCACCTTGCGCTGGGGTGTCATCTGCCGCTTCCAGGCCGAACGGCACCTGAGCGGGCAACACCGCTCGGTCGAGTTGGCCACCATCGGACGTCGCGTCTGCGAAACGGAGTGGGACCTGCTCAACCTGCTCGAGGCGCGGCCATGATCGGCCCATACGGCCGCCCGCTGGCCGCCGAACTCGTGGCCGCGGTCGCCGAATTCCTGGAAAGCGACGTGCGCGGCGCGACCGAAGGACAGGTCAACTTCCACGCCCGGGTCGCCGCCAACGCGCTGCGCATCGTCGAGCGCGAACTGCTCGACGAGAGCGAGGCGGAATCCCGCGCCGCGTTGGCCGGCCTGGGCTTCGCCGACGAGGAACAGCTGGCCGCCGCCATACGGGCCGGCGAGCTCGACGGGCAAGCCGACCAGGTCACCGCCTGCCTGCGCACCCTGGTACGACGCCGATTGGCCGTCGCCCACCCCGGATACGACAGCGAATAGCCCGGCGATCAGTTAGGAGCCAGACATGCCCGCTTCCAGCACCGAGACGGTCCTCGATGCGGCCAACCGGCTGTTCACCGCGATCGAGCGAAGCGACGTCGCCGCGGTCGACGCGATGTGGAGCAACGACATCGCGGTGTGGCGTGTCGGCTCGCGGCGCGACGACGACAAGGCCCGCGCGATGCGGGTCATCGATTGGTTCATCGGCGCGACGACGCAGCGTCGCTACGAAATCCTGGATCGGCAGCTCTTCAATGACGGATCCACCCGTGGCTTCGTTCAGCAGCACATCTTGCACGCCACCGGGCATGCCGGGCAGTCGATCTCGCTGCGGGTCTGCATCGTGATTCGGGTAGGTACGGACGGCCTGATAGAGCGGATCGACGAATATTTCGACCCCGCCGGAATCGCGCCGCTGATGAACTAGCGCTAGATTCGCCACGACACATTGGGGGTGACGATGACGACTTTGGAGACACTGCTTCACGATCCCGATATGGCCGGCGTGTGGAACCTGGCCACGGATCGCTCGGCCATCACGTTCAAGATCAGGAACATGTGGGGCCTGGTGAACGTGAAGGGCCGCTTCACCGACTTCACCGGCGACGGCCAACTGACCGGCAAGGGAGCGGTTTTCGGCCGGGTGGACATCCGGGCCGCCTCGCTGGACACCGGCATCGGCCGTCGCGACAAGCACCTGCGCTCGGCCGACTTCTTCGACGTCGAACGCTTCGGGGAGATCAGCGTCGTGGTCACCGCGGTGCACCCGACCAAAGGCAAGGCCGCCGACCTGCGGACCACATTCACCATCAAGGGCGTCACCGCGGAGATACAGCTGCCCGTCACGATCTCCGAGCTCGACGACGGCTCGATCCGAATCACCGGCGAAACCAAGCTCGATCGGGACCGGTTCGACCTGGGTTGGAACCGGGGCGGCATGATCAGCTCGACGGCGACGGTCGCGGCGGACGCCATCTTCGTGCGGGTATCGCAGTAAGGATTTCTGCGGGCACCCCGCTGAACCCGGTGTGACACCAGTAGCATCTGCACCGTGCCCGACTCCACCATCGCCCTGCGGATCCTCGTCTACAGCAGCAACGTCCAAACCCGCGAACGGGTGATGCGTGCCCTGGGCAAGCGGCTGCATCCCGATCTGCCCGAATTGAGCTACGTCGAGGTGGCGACCGGGCCCATGGTGGTGGCGACGATGGACAAGGGCGGCATCGACTTGGCCATCCTGGACGGCGAGGCCACCCCGACCGGCGGCATGGGAATCGCAAAGCAGCTCAAAGACGAACTCGAGACCTGCCCACCTCTTGTCGTGCTGACCGGCCGGCCCGACGACGCATGGTTGGCCTCCTGGTCGCGCGCGGAGGGCGCGGTGCCGCATCCCATCGACCCCATCCTGCTGGGCCGCACGGTGCTCAGCCTGCTGCGAGCCCCGGTTCGCTGATTCATTCCACGCCGCGTCTTTGCCGCGGCCGCTGATTTTCGGCCGCCAAATGCGGCAGTCCTGACCAATTCCGCCCTCGGCCCCACGGCGACGGTCGCCAGTCGCGACGTTGCTGACGACGGGCTATCCGCGCTGGCGACGCCCCTGATCTTGAGTGCCGCAGCGATCGGCGCGGCCGCGCCTTTGCTGGTGCTCACCTAGCGGCCGGTGCGGCGGATCCCGTGCGGCGGCGAGCGTTGGTTGCACCGGCTATCGAGTTTGCGCAGCACAGCGCGACATGGCACCGCCGATACGACAAAACGCCCACCCCGGACAAGCGCGCCGCGAGCCGCGACGCTATGTTGTAAATCACTGTGGCGGGCTTCAGACCCGGTTCGTCACAGCAGCCCGGTTACCGCCTGGCCGCTAGGCGGCACGTACGACGGATCATGGAGCGAGTTGAACGTCTACATACCCATCCTGGTGCTAGGCGCCATTGCCACTGCCTTTGCCGTGGGCTCGGTGGCGATCGCGAGCCTGGCCGGCCCATCACGTTTCAACAAGTCGAAGATGTCGGCCTACGAGTGCGGGATCGAACCCACCGAGACATCGGTGAGCGGGCCGCATGCGACGGCCGGGCAGCGCTTTCCGGTGAAGTACTACCTCACCGCGATGCTGTTCATCGTCTTCGACATCGAAATCGTGTTCCTGTATCCCTGGGCGGTCAGCTATGACGCGCTGGGCACATTCGCTCTGGTCGAAATGGTGATTTTCATGCTGACGGTTTTCGTGGCTTACGCCTATGTGTGGCGCCGCGGCGGCCTGACGTGGGATTGAGGTAAGACGTGGGTCTTGAGGAACAGCTGCCCGGCGGGATCCTGCTGTCAACAGTCGAGAAGGTCGCGGGCTACGTTCGCAAGAACTCGCTGTGGCCGGCGACGTTCGGGTTGGCCTGCTGCGCCATCGAGATGATGGCAACGGCCGGGCCAAGATTCGACATCGCGCGGTTCGGGATGGAGCGATTCTCGGCCACCCCCCGGCAGGCCGATTTGATGATCGTCGCCGGGCGGGTCAGCCAGAAGATGGCTCCCGTGCTGCGACAGATCTACGACCAGATGGCCGAGCCGAAATGGGTGCTGGCCATGGGCGTGTGCGCGTCATCCGGCGGGATGTTCAACAACTACGCGATCGTGCAGGGCGTCGATCACGTGGTCCCCGTAGACATTTACCTGCCCGGCTGTCCGCCGCGACCGGAGATGCTCTTGTACGCAATCCTGAAGCTGCACGAGAAGATTCAGGAGATGCCGCTGGGCGTCAACCGGGAAACCGCCATCGCCGAAGCCGAGCAGGCGGCGCTGTCGGCCCGGCCCACGATCGAGATGCGCGGACTGCTGCGATGAGCTCACCGGACCAAGATCCCAAAGAAGCAATCAGCAGCGCCGACGAAGAAGTCATCGACGTGCGCCGCGGCATGTTCGGCGCCAAGGGCACGGGTGACACGTCCGGTTACGGACGGCTGGTGCGCGAGGTCTTGCTGCCGGGCAGCAGCCCGCGGCCCTACGGCGGCTACTTCGACGAGGTGGTCGACGCACTGGCCGCGGCGTTGAGCCAGGCCAACGTCGAATTCACCGACGCCATCGAAAAAGTCGTGGTGTATCGCGACGAACTGACGTTGCACGTGCGACGTGAGGCGCTGGAACAGGTCGCTCACCGGCTGCGTGACGACCCGCAACTGCGCTTCGAAATGTGCCTGGGCGTCAGCGGGGTGCACTACCCGCACGAGACGGGACGCGAACTGCACGCGGTGTATCCGTTGCAGTCGATCACGCACAATCGCCGCGTCCGCCTGGAAGTGGCTGCGCCCGACGATGATCCGCACATTCCCTCGCTATTCGGGATTTATCCGACCACCGACTGGCACGAGCGAGAGACCTACGACTTCTTCGGCATCATCTTCGACGGGCACCCGTCGCTGACCCGCATCGAGATGCCCGACGACTGGCACGGGTATCCGCAGCGCAAGGACTACCCCCTCGGCGGGATTCCGGTCGAATACAAAGGCGCACAGATACCCCCGCCCGACGAGCGGAGAGCGTACAACTGATGAGCACCACCACTGAATCGACGCACGACGGCGCCGGCGAGACCTTTGTGGTCGCCGGCGGTCAGGACTGGGACAAGGTCGTCGAGGCCGCCCGCGGGGTCGATCCCGGCGAACGCATCGTCGTCAACATGGGCCCGCAGCATCCGTCCACACACGGGGTATTGCGGCTGATCCTGGAAATCGAGGGTGAGACGGTCACCGATGTCCGGTGCGGCATAGGGTATTTGCACACCGGCATCGAGAAGAACCTCGAATACCGCTACTGGACCCAGGGTGTCACGTTCGTGACCCGGATGGATTACCTCGCACCGTTTTTCAACGAGACGGCGTACTGCCTCGGTGTGGAGAAGCTGCTCGGCATCAGCGATCAGATTCCGGAGCGGGTCAACGTCATCCGGGTGATGATGATGGAGCTCAACCGGATCTCGTCGCATCTGGTGGCGCTGGCGACCGGCGGTATGGAACTGGGCGCCATGACCCCGATGTTCGTCGGATTCCGGGGACGCGAGATCGTGTTGACCCTGTTCGAATCGATCACCGGCCTGCGAATGAACAGCGCCTACATCCGGCCCGGAGGTGTGGCGCAGGACTTACCGCCCAACGCGGAATCCGAGATCGTCGAAGGCCTCAAGACGCTCAAGCAGGTGCTGCGCGACATGGGCGGGCTGCTCAACGAGAACGCCATCTGGAAGGCCCGCACCCAGGACGTCGGATATCTGGATCTGACCGGTTGCATGGCGCTGGGCATCACCGGCCCCATCCTGCGTGCCACCGGGCTGCCCCACGATCTGCGCAAGAGCGAACCGTATTGCGGATATGAAAACTACGAATTCGACGTAATCACCGAAGACACGTGTGATGCTTACGGGCGCTACATGATTCGTGTCAACGAGATGTGGGAGTCGATCAAGATCGTCGAGCAGTGTCTAGACAAGCTGAAGCCGGGTCCGACCATGGTCGAGGACCGCAAGATAGCCTGGCCGGCCGACTTGAAGGTGGGCCCCGACGGTTTGGGCAACTCACCGGAACACATCGCCAAGATCATGGGCGGCTCGATGGAGGCGTTGATTCATCACTTCAAACTGGTCACCGAGGGCATCCGGGTTCCCGCCGGCCAGGTCTACACCGCGGTCGAATCGCCGCGCGGTGAGCTGGGTGTGCACATGGTCAGCGACGGCGGCACCCGGCCCTACCGGGTGCACTACCGAGACCCCTCGTTCACGAATCTGCAGTCGGTGGCGGCGATGTGCGAAGGCGGCATGGTCGCCGACCTGATCACCGCGGTCGCCAGCATCGACCCGGTCATGGGCGGGGTGGACCGGTGACCGGGCCGCAGGGACAGCCGGTCTTCATCCGGCTCGGCCCACCGCCCGACGAGCCCAACGCGTTCGTCGTCGAGGGCGCGCCCAAGACGTATCCGCCCGAGGTGCGGGCCCGGCTGGAGGTCGACGCCAAGGAGATCATCGGTCGCTACCCCAACCAGCGTTCGGCCCTGTTGCCGTTGCTGCACCTGGTGCAATCGCAGGATTCCTACCTGACACCGGCGGGCCTGGAGTTCTGCGGCGAGCAGCTGGGGCTCACCGGGGCCGAGGTGTCCGCGGTGGCCAGCTTCTACACCATGTATCGCCGGGGCCCCACCGGCGATTATCTGGTGGGCGTCTGCACAAACACGTTGTGCGCCATCATGGGTGGCGATGCCATCTTCGACGCCCTGAAAGAACATTTGGACGTCGGCAACGACGAGACCACCGCCGACGGCTCGGTCACCCTGCAACACATCGAATGCAACGCCGCCTGCGATTACGCGCCGGTGGTGATGGTGAACTGGGAGTTCTACGACAACCAGACGCCGGAGTCGGCGCGCGAACTCGTCGACTCGCTGCGTTCCGGCGAGCCCCAGCCGCCCACGCGCGGCGCCCCGCTGTGCGTCTTCCGCGAGACGTCGCGCATCCTGGCCGGCCTGCCCGACGAGCGTCCCGACCAGGGACAGGGCGGGGCCGGAGCGGCCACCCTGGCCGGCCTGAAGGTAGCCAAGGAACACGGCATGCAGGCGCCGGACGCGCCGGAAGGCCAGTGATGACAACGACTTCTGACAATCAGGCGACGCCGCTGACTCCTGTCATCAGCCGCTTCTGGGACGACCCCGAGTCGTGGACCCTCGAGACCTACCACCGCCATGGCGGCTACGAGGCGATGAAGAAGGCGCTGGCCATGGAGCCCGACGCGGTGATCGCGCTGGTGAAGGACTCCGGACTGCGCGGGCGCGGCGGCGCGGGATTCTCGACCGGCACGAAGTGGTCGTTCATCCCGCAGGGGGACACCGGCGCGGCCGCCAAACCGCATTACCTGGTGGTCAACGCCGACGAGTCGGAACCCGGTACGTGCAAAGACATTCCGCTGATGCTGGCGACGCCGCACATCCTGGTCGAGGGCGTCATCATCGCCGCGTACGCGATCCGCGCCAGCCACGCGTTCATCTATGTGCGCGGGGAGGTGCTGCCCGTCCTGCGCCGCCTGCAGAACGCGGTGGCCGAGGCCTACGCCGCCGGCTACCTGGGCCGCGACATCAACGGCTCGGGCTTCGACCTCGAACTGGTGGTGCACGCCGGTGCCGGCGCCTACATCTGCGGTGAGGAAACCGCGCTGCTGGATTCGCTGGAAGGCCGGCGCGGCCAGCCGCGGCTGCGCCCGCCCTTTCCCGCGGTGGCCGGGCTGTACGGCTGCCCCACGGTGATCAACAACGTCGAGACCATCGCGAGCGTGCCGCCGATCATCGGCAACGGCGTGGACTGGTTCCGCTCGATGGGCAGCGAGAAATCCCCTGGCTTCACGCTGTATTCGCTGTCCGGCCACGTCGCCCGGCCCGGACAGTACGAGGCCCCGCTGGGAATCACGTTGCGGGAGTTGCTCGCCTACGCCGGTGGTGTGCGGGCCGGGCATCGGCTCAAGTTCTGGACACCGGGCGGATCGTCGACCCCACTGCTGACCGACGAGCACCTCGATGTGCCGCTGGACTACGAGGGCGTCGGCGGCGTCGGCTCGATGCTGGGCACCAAGGCGCTGGAGATCTTCGACGAGACCACCTGCGTGGTGCGTGCCGTGCGGCGCTGGACCTACTTCTACAAGCACGAGTCGTGCGGAAAATGCACGCCATGCCGCGAGGGCACCTTCTGGCTCGACCAGATCTACGAGCGGCTGGAAACCGGCAAGGGCACCAGCGAGGACATCCAGAAGCTGCTGGACATCTCCGACACCATCCTCGGAAAGTCGTTCTGCGCGTTGGGCGATGGCGCGGCCAGCCCGGTGATGTCGTCGATCAAGTTCTTCCGCGACGAATACGTCGCGCACGTCGAGGGCGGTGGATGCCCCTTCGATCCACGAGACTCCATGCTGACGGCGGAGCGCGAGAGCGCGAAAGGTTAGGAAGCCGATGACCCGCGCCGGTGACGATGCAGAGCGAAAGAGCGATGCGGGGGTACCTCCCGCTTGCGGGGGAGAGGAGCGGCGCTCATGACTAGTGCGGCCAAGACCGAAACCGGCGACGAGGTGCGTCCGCCGGACATGGTGACGCTGACCATCGATGGCAACGAAATCAGCGTTCCCAAGGGAACTCTGGTGATCCGGGCCGCCGAATTGATGGGCATCCAGATCCCCCGGTTCTGCGATCACCCGCTGCTGGAGCCGGTCGGCGCATGCCGCCAGTGCCTGGTCGAGGTCGAAGGCCAGCGCAAGCCGATGGCCTCCTGCACCACGGTCGCCACCGATGACATGGTGGTGCGCACCCAGCTCACCTCGGAGGCCGCCGACAAGGCCCAGCACGGCGTGATGGAGCTGCTGCTGATCAACCACCCGCTGGACTGCCCGATGTGCGATAAGGGCGGGGAATGCCCGCTGCAGAACCAGGCAATGTCCAACGGCCGCGCCGATTCTCGCTTCACCGACGTCAAGCGCACCTTCGCCAAGCCGATCAACATCTCGTCGCAGGTCCTGCTCGACCGGGAGCGCTGCATCCTGTGCGCGCGTTGCACCCGGTTCTCCGAGCAGATCGCCGGCGACATCTTCATCGACATGCAGGAACGAGGCGCCCTGCAGCAGGTCGGCATTTACGCCGACGAGCCATTCGACTCCTACTTCTCGGGCAATACAGTGCAAATCTGCCCGGTCGGCGCATTGACCGGGTCCTCGTACCGGTTTCGGGCCCGCCCGTTCGACTTGGTCTCGAGCCCCAGCGTCTGCGAGCACTGCGCTTCCGGATGCGCGCAGCGCACCGACCACCGCCGCGGCAAGGTGCTGCGCCGGTTGGCCGGCGACGACCCCGAGGTCAACGAGGAGTGGAACTGCGACAAGGGCCGGTGGGCGTTCACCTACGCGACGCAGCACGATGTGCTCACCACTCCCCTGATCCGTGACACCGACGGCTCGCTGCAACCGGCCTCGTGGTCGCACGCGATCGCCGTCGCGACCAAGGGCCTCGAAGCGGCGCGCGGCCGCACGGGCGTGCTGGTCGGCGGCCGGGCCACCCTGGAAGACGCCTACGCCTACTCAAAGTTCGCGCGAATCGTGCTGGACAGCAACGACATCGACTTCCGTGCCCGGCCGAGCTCGGCCGAGGAGGCCGACTTCCTGGCCGCCCGCATCGCCGGCAAACCGATCACCGTCAGCTACGCCGATCTGGAATCGGCCCCGGTCGTCGTGCTGGTCGGATTCGAGCCCGAGGACGAGTCGCCCATCGTCTTCCTGCGGTTGCGCAAGGCGGCCCGCAAGCAGGGGTTGCCCGTCTACGCCATCGCGCCATTCGCCACCCGCGCGCTGACCAAGATGTCCGGGCGGCTGATCAAAAGCATTCCCGGCGCCGAGGCTTCGGCGCTTGACGGGTTGGCCACCGGCGAGGTGGGCGACCTGCTCTCCACCGCGGGTGCGGTCATCATGGTCGGCGAGCGGCTGGCCACGGTGCCGGGCGGATTGTCGGCGGCGGCCCGCCTCGCCGACACCACCGGCGCCCGGCTGGCCTGGGTGCCGCGGCGCGCCGGTGAGCGCGGCGCGCTGGAGGCCGGTGCGCTGCCGGGGCTGCTGCCCGGTGGCCGTCCGGTCGACGACGAGACCGCCCGCGCGCAGGTCGCCCAGGCGTGGAACGTGTCCGAATTGCCTTCCGGCCGTGGACGTGACACCGACGCGATCCTGGCCGCCGCCACCGATGGCACGCTGGGCGCGCTGCTGGTGGGCGGTGTCGAGCCCGATGACTTCGCCGACCCGCAAGCGGTGCTGGCGGCGCTGGACGGCGTCGGCTTCGTGGTCAGCCTGGAGTTGCGGCACAGCGCCGTCACCGAACGCGCCGACGTCGTCTTCCCGGTCGCGTCGACGACGCAGAAGGCCGGTGCATTCGTCAACTGGGAGGGCCGCTTCCGGCCGTTCGAAGCCGCACTGCGCGGCACCGCCCAGCAGGCCAGCCAATCCGACCACCAGGTGCTCGACACGCTCGCCGACGAGATGGGCGTGTACCTGGGCATGTCCAGCGTCGCCACGGCCCGCGAAGAACTGGCCGCGCTGCGGCACTGGGACGGCAAGCGCGCCGCGAGCCCGGCCGTCGCGGCCCCGGAGCCGGCCCAGCCCGCGTCGGGTGAAGCGGTATTGGCCGGGTGGCGGATGATGCTGGACAACGGCCGGATGCAAGACGGGGAGCCACATCTGGCGGGCACGGCCCGCAAGCCCGTCGCTCGGCTGTCCGCCGACACGGCCGCCGAGATCGGCGCCGCCGACGGCGACGCGGTCACGGTCAGCACGTCACACGGCTCCATCAGCCTGCCGTTGATGATCACCGACATGCCCGACCGGGTGGTGTGGCTTCCGGTGAACTCGCCCGGCTCGGCGGTGCATCGCCAACTCGGCGTATCGGCTGGCAGCACAGTCAAGATCGGAGTTGGCAAATGACCGGCTTGACCGTCTTCGGGCACGACACCTGGTGGCTGGTGCTCGGCAAGGCGCTGGCGATCTTCGTGTTCCTCATGCTGAACGTTCTGGTGGCGATTCTGCTGGAGCGCAAGATCCTCGGCTGGATGCAGCTGCGGCCCGGACCCAACCGGGCGGGGCCGTGGGGTGTGCTGCAGAGCCTGGCCGACGGAATCAAGTTGGCGCTCAAGGAAACCATCACCCCGGGTGGGGTCGACAAGTTCGTCTACTTCGCGGCGCCGGTCATCTCCACGATTCCGGCTTTCACCGCCTTCGCGTTCATCCCGTTCGGTCCGGTGGTGTCGGTGTTCGGCCACCGCACACCGCTGCAGCTGACCGACCTGCCGGTCGCGGTGCTGTTCATCCTGGGGCTGTCGGCGATAGGCGTGTACGGAATCGTGCTGGGCGGTTGGGCTTCCGGATCCACCTACCCGCTGCTGGGCGGGGTGCGCTCCACCGCCCAGGTCATCTCCTACGAGGTGGCGATGGGGCTGTCGTTCGCCGCGGTATTCCTCTACGCCGGCACCATGTCGACGTCGCAGATCGTCGCCGCGCAGGACCGGGTCTGGTACGTGTTCCTGCTGCTGCCGTCGTTCGTCATCTATCTCATCTCGATGGTCGGTGAAACCAACCGGGCGCCTTTCGATTTGCCCGAGGCCGAGGGTGAGCTGGTCGCCGGATTCCACACTGAGTACTCGTCGCTGAAGTTCGCTATGTTCATGCTGGCCGAGTACGTCAACATGATGACGGTCTCCTCGCTGGCCACGGCCCTGTTCTTCGGCGGCTGGCACGCGCCGTGGCCGCTGAACATGTGGGACGGCGCCAACACCGGCTGGTGGCCGGTGCTCTGGTTCACCGCGAAGATGTGGACCTTCCTGTTCGTCTACTTCTGGCTGCGGGCCTCGCTGCCCCGGCTGCGCTACGACCAGTTCATGGGGCTGGGCTGGAAGCTGCTGATCCCGGCCTCGCTGGTCTGGGTGCTGATCGCCGCCGTCATTCGCACGCTGCAGAACCAGGGCTATCAGCACTGGACCCCGATCCTCGTGGTGAGCAGCGCCGTGTTCGCCACCGCGCTCGTGCTGTTGCTGCGAAAGCCGTTCAGCGCGCCGGGTATTCGCGCGCTGGAGAAGCAGCTGCGCCGCGATGCGAAGAAGCTGCCGGCCGCACTCGACTCCACACCCGTATTCCCGACACCGCCGCTGCCATCGACGGCCCAGAAATCGCTGGCGGCGGCGAGCAAGGAGAAAGCACGTGGCTAAATTCTTGGACGCCGTAGCCGGATTCGGCGTGACGTTCGGATCGATGTTCAAAAGGAATGTCACCGAGGAGTATCCGGAGAAGCCGGGCCCCGTCATGCCGCGCTACCACGGCCGTCACCAGCTCAACCGCTACCCGGACGGTCTGGAGAAATGCATCGGGTGCGAATTGTGCGCGTGGGCATGCCCGGCCGACGCGATCTACGTGGAGGGCGCGGACAACACCGAGGAACTCAGGTATTCGCCCGGGGAACGTTACGGCCGCGTCTACCAGATCAACTATCTGCGGTGCATCGGTTGCGGGCTGTGCATCGAGGCCTGCCCCACCCGGGCGTTGACGATGACCAATGACTACGAGATGGCCGACGACAACCGCGCGGACCTGATCTACGAGAAGGACCGGCTGCTGGCGCCGCTGCTGCAGGACATGCTCGCGCCGCCGCACCCCAGGACCGAAGGCGCCACCGACAAGGATTACTACCAAGGCAATGTGACCGCACACGGGTTGCGCCAGACCCAGCAGGCCGGAGACTCGCGGTGACCGGATTGGCCGGCCACACCGTCGCCGTGGCCTCGAGTTTTGCGCAGGACACCATCGTCCGCACCTCCACCGGCGAAGCGGTCGCCTTCTGGGTACTGGGCGTCCTGGCCGTGATCGGTGCGATCGGGGTGGTCACCGCCGTCAACGCCGTCTACTCGGCGATGTTCCTGGCGATGACCATGATTATCCTGGCGGTCTTCTACATGATCCAGGACGCGCTGTTTCTGGGTGTGGTTCAAGTCGTCGTCTACACCGGCGCGGTGATGATGCTGTTCTTGTTCGTGCTGATGCTCATCGGTGTGGACTCCGCGGAATCCCTCAAGGAGACGCTGCGCGGTCAGCGCATCGTCGGCGTGGCCGCCGGGATCGGGTTCGGCATCCTGCTGATCGCCGCCATCGGCAACGTGACCACCGGCGGCTTCGCGGGACTGACCACTGCCAACGCCAACGGCAACGTGGAAGGGCTGGCGGCGCTGATCTTTTCGCGGTACCTGTGGGCGTTCGAGCTCACCAGCGCGCTGCTGATCACCGCGGCCGTCGGTGCGATGGTGCTGGCGCACCGTGAGCGCTTCGAGCGCCGCAAGACGCAGCGCGAGCTCTCGCAGGAACGGTTCCGCTCGGGCGGGCACCCCACCCCGATGCCCAGCCCCGGTGTGTACGCACGCCACAACGCCGTCGACGTGGCCGCGTTGCTGCCGGACGGCTCGTACTCGAAGCTCTCGGTCTCGCCGATGCTGCAAAGCCGCGGCGCCGACGGCAAGAAGACACCGTCCGCGTCCCCCGAGCCGAGCCCGACTCTCTCCCAAGGAGGTACGTCGTGAATCCGGCCAATTACCTGTACCTTTCGGCGCTGCTGTTCACCATCGGGGCGTCCGGTGTGTTGTTGCGTCGCAACGCCATCGTGATGTTCATGTGCGTCGAGCTGATGCTCAACGCGGTCAACCTCGCGTTCGTCACGTTCGCCCGGATGCACGGCCACCTGGACGGGCAGATGATCGCCTTCTTCACGATGGTGGTCGCAGCCTGCGAGGTGGTCATCGGGCTGGCCATCATCATGACCATCTTCCGTACCCGCAAATCGGCGTCCGTCGACGACGCGAACCTACTCAAAGGCTGACGACGCCAACATGACTCAATACACCTGGCTGCTGGTCGCGCTGCCACTGGCGGGCGCCGCAATCTTGCTGTTCGGCGGGCGACGCACCGACCGGTGGGGGCATTGGCTGGGCTGTGCCACCGCCCTCGCGGCGTTCGGGGTGGGCCTGAGCCTGCTCTCGGAGCTGCTCGGCCGCCCGGCCGACGACCGCGTCATCCACCAGAGGGTGTTCAGCTGGATCCCGGTGGGCCAGCTCCAGGTCGACCTCGGGCTGCAAATCGACCAGCTGTCGGTGTGTTTCGTGCTGCTGATAACCGGGGTCGGGTCGCTGATCCACATCTATTCGGTCGCCTACATGGCCGAAGACTCCGACCGCCGAAGGTTTTTCGGCTACCTCAACCTGTTTCTGGCATCGATGCTGCTGCTGGTCGTCGCCGACAACTACGTGGTGCTCTACGTCGGCTGGGAAGGCGTCGGCCTGGCGTCCTACCTGCTGATCGGGTTCTGGTACCACAAGCCGACGGCGGCCACCGCGGCCAAGAAGGCGTTCGTGATGAACCGGGTCGGCGACGCCGGGCTGGCCCTGGGAATGTTCTTGATGTTCAGCACTTTCGGCACCCTGTCGTACGCCGGGGTGTTCGCCGGCGCGCCCGCCGCCGGCCACGGCGCGCTGACCGCCATGGGATTGCTGTTGCTGCTGGGCGCCTGCGCCAAGTCCGCGCAAGTCCCGCTGCAGGCGTGGCTGGGTGACGCCATGGAAGGCCCCACCCCGGTGTCCGCGCTGATCCACGCCGCCACCATGGTGACGGCCGGCGTCTATCTGATCGTGCGATCAAATCCGTTGTACAACCTGTCCCCCGACGCACGGCTGGCCGTGGTCATCGTGGGTGCGGTAACGCTGCTGCTCGGTGCGTTCATCGGCTGTGCCAAGGACGACATCAAGCGGGCGCTGGCGGCGTCGACGATGAGCCAGATCGGCTACATGGTGCTGGCGGCGGGCCTCGGGCCGGCCGGCTATGCCTTCGCGATCATGCATCTGCTCACCCACGGGTTCTTCAAGGCCGGGCTGTTCCTCGGCTCCGGTGCGGTGATTCACGCGATGCACGAAGAACAGGACATGCGCCGCTACGGCGGTTTGCGTGCGGCGCTGCCCATTACGTTCGTCACCTTCGGCCTGGGTTACCTCGCAATCATCGGCGTGCCACCCTTCGCCGGCTACTTCTCCAAGGACGCCATCATCGAGGCGGCGCTGGCCTCGGGTGGCATCCGCGGTTACCTGCTGGGTGGGGCCGCGCTGCTGGGCGCCGGCGTCACCGCCTTCTACATGACGCGCGTGATGCTCATGACGTTCTTCGGCAAGAAGCGCTGGGGTCCCGGCGCCCGCCCGCACGAGGCACCCGGCCTGATGACGTGGCCGATGATTCTGCTCGCCGTCGGCTCGGTGTTCTCCGGCGGCCTGCTGGCGGTGGGCGGCACCCTGCAGCGCTGGCTCGAGCCCGTCGTCGGAAAGCACGAGGAAGTCACCCGCGCGTTCCCGGCCTGGGCCAGCTCCGCGCTGGCGCTGGGTGTCGTGGTCATCGGCATCGCGGTGGCCTACCGGTTGTACGCGAAGATACCGATCCCCCGGGTGGCTCCGCTCTCCGTGTCGGCGCTGACGACGGCGGTACGCAACGACTTCTACGGCGACGCCTTCAACGAAGAGGTCTTCATGCGCCCGGGCGCATCACTGACCCACGCTCTCGTCGACGTCGACAACGCGGGTGTCGACGGCTCGGTCAACGCGCTGGCAGCGCTGGTGAGTTCGACGTCAAATCGGCTGCGGGGGCTGCAAACCGGCTTCGCCCGCAACTACGCACTGTCGATGCTGACGGGCGCCGTGCTGGTGATCGCGCTGATCCTGGCGGTGAGACTGTGGTGATTCGCGGCGGCGAGATGCGGTCCAATGCGATGAAAAGGAGCGGCGCTGGTGAATAGCGTTCCATGGCTGAGCGTGCTGTGGCTGGTGCCGCTGGCCGGCTCCGTGCTGATCATCCTGATGCCACCCGGGCTGCGCCAACTCGCCAAGTGGACCGGCCTGGTCTTCGGCGTCCTGACCCTGGCGGTGGCGGTCGTCGTCACCGTCGGGTTCAAGACCGGAGGCGCGCCTTACCAATTCGTCGAAAGCCACCACTGGATCCCAGCGTTCGGCGCAGGCTACACCCTGGGCGTCGACGGCATCGCGGTCGTGCTGGTGCTGCTGACCGCGGTGCTGATTCCGGTGTTGCAGGTGGCGGGCTGGAACGATGGTGGCGAGCGCAGCCGCGGGGTGCAGGCCTACATCGCCCTGACGCTGGCCATCGAATCCATGGTGCTGATCTCGGTCGTCGCCCTGGACGTGCTGCTGTTCTACGTCTTCTTCGAGGCCATGCTCGTCCCGATGTACTTCCTGATCGGGGGTTTCGGCGGCGGGACCGGCAGGTCGCGCGCGGCCGTGAAGTTCTTGTTGTACAACCTGTTCGGCGGTCTGATCATGCTGGCCGCGGTGATCGGCCTGTACGTGGTGACCTCGCAGCACGGTTCGGGCACCTTCGACTTCCGCGAGATCGTGGCCGGCGTCGCCTCCGGCCGCTACGGCGCCGACTCGGCGGTGTTCAAGGCGCTGTTCCTGGGCTTCATGTTCGCGTTCGCGATCAAGGCCCCGCTATGGCCGTTCCACCGCTGGCTGCCGGACGCCGCCGTCGAGGCCACCCCGGCGACCGCGGTGCTGATGATGGCGGTGATGGACAAGGTCGGCACCTTCGGCATGCTGCGCTACTGCCTGGAGCTGTTCCCCGGTGCCTCAACGTATTTCCGCCCGCTGATCGTCGTGCTGGCGGTCATCGGGGTGATCTACGGGGCGATCGTCGCCATCGGCCAGACCGACATCATGCGGCTGATCGCCTACACCTCGATTTCGCACTTCGGGTTCATCATCCTGGGCATCTTCGTGATGACCAGCCAGGGGCAGAGCGGGTCGACGCTGTACATGCTCAACCACGGCCTGTCCACGGCCGCGGTCTTCCTGATCGCCGGATTCCTGATAGCGCGGCACGGCAGCCGGTCGATCGCCGACTACGGCGGCGTGCAGAAGGTGGCTCCGATACTCGCCGGCACCTTCCTGGTCTCGGCCATGGCCACCCTGTCGCTGCCGGGCCTGGCGCCGTTCATCAGCGAATTCCTGGTCCTGCTGGGCACTTTCAACCGGTACTGGCTGGCCGCCGCCTTCGGGGTCACCGCGTTGGTGCTCTCGGCGGTCTACATGTTGTGGCTGTACCAGCGCGTGATGACCGGGCCGGTCCTCAGCGGCAACGAGAAGATCAGTGATCTGCGTGCACGCGAATTGATCGTCGTCGCACCGCTGATCGCGCTGCTGCTGGTGCTCGGCATCTATCCCAAGCCGGTGCTCGACATCATCAATCCGGCCGTCGAGAACACCATGACCACCATCGGCCAGCATGACCCCAAGCCGACCGTCCCGGTGGGAACACCCAGACCGGCCGACCTCCACCGGACCGCCGAAGGACCGCGATGACCCTCCCTACCCCGAGCATCCAGTACTTTCTGCTGTCCCCGACGCTCATCGTGTTCGGCGTGGCCGTGCTGGCTGTCCTCGCAGAGGCGTTCCTGCCCAGGCGAATTCGCTACACCGCGCAGGTGGCGCTCTCGCTGGCCGGTTTGATCGCCGCGTTCGTTGCGGTCATCGCGGTGAGCCGCTCGATCCAGAGCTCGGGCCGCGTCGCGGTGTTGGGCGCCATGGCCATTGACCGGCCGACGCTGTATCTGCAGGGCACCGTGCTGCTGGTCGCGGTGATGGCGGTGATCTTCATCGCCGAACGCACGCAGGCCAAGGCGGACAGCAAGGTGTCCGCGGGAGTCGGCACTGCCGGCTCGGGCGGCCTGGATTCCTTTACGCCGCAGGCATCGGCGGTGCCGGACAGCGACGCCGAGCGCGAGGCCGAGCGGGCCGGGGCCGCCCAGACGGAACTGTTCCCGCTGGCGCTGTTGTCGGTCGGCGGCATGATGGTCTTTCCCGCGTCCAACGACCTGTTGACGATGTTCGTTGCGCTGGAAGTGTTGTCGCTGCCGCTGTACCTGATGTGCGGCCTGGCCCGTCACCGCCGCCTGCTCTCGCAGGAAGCGGCGATGAAGTACTTTCTGCTGGGCGCGTTTTCGTCGGCGTTCTTCCTGTACGGTGTCGCGCTGCTCTACGGTGCCACCGGCACGCTGCTGCTGACCGGTATCCGCGATGCGCTTGCCGCGCGCGGCGACACCTCCATGGCGCTGGTCGGCGTCGCGCTGCTGTCGGTCGGCCTACTGTTCAAGGTCGGCGCCGTTCCATTCCACTCGTGGATTCCGGACGTGTACCAGGGCGCACCCACCCCCATCACCGGGTTCATGGCGGCGGCCACCAAGGTCGCGGCTTTCGGTGCGTTGCTTCGGGTTATCTACGTGGCGCTGCCGCCGCTGCACGATCAGTGGCGCCCGGTGTTGTGGGCCATCTCCATCCTGACCATGGCGGTCGGCACCATCACCGCGGTGAACCAGACCGACGTCAAACGCATGCTGGCCTACTCGTCGGTCGCCCACGTCGGGTTCATCCTCACCGGCGTCATCGCGGACAACCACACGGGCCTGTCGGCCACGCTGTTCTATCTGCTGGCCTACAGCTTCAGCACCGTCGGCGCGTTCGCCATCGTCGGCCTGATCCGCGACGCCGACGGGGTCGAGGACGCCACACTCTCACATTGGGCGGGGCTGGGTCAGCGCTCACCCATTGTGGGCGTGATGTTTTCGATGTTTTTGTTGGCGTTCGCCGGCATCCCCCTGACCAGTGGCTTCGTCAGCAAGCTCGCCGTCTTCAAGGCCGCCGCCCAGGGTGGCGCTGTGCCGCTGGTGATCGTCGGTGTGGTCGCCAGCGGGGTCGCCGCCTACTTCTACGTGCGGGTGATCGTGTCGATGTTCTTCACCGAAGCGACCGAGGACACCCCGCACGTAGTGGCGCCGGGCATCTTGAGCAAGGCCGCCATCGCGGTGTGCGCCGCGGTCACCGTCGCGCTCGGTATCTTCCCGCAGCCGCTGCTCGATCTCGCCGACCAGGCTGCCCAGCTGCTGCACTGACGCGGGTCCGACCGTCACCGGTCAGCCCATGAACGGCCTGATGGCCAGTAGGTAGATCACCAATGCCCCCAGCGGGGCCAGCAACGGCAACCACGGCACTTGCAGGGGAAACGACGTCGCAACAAGTCCGGCGAACGTAAACCCCACGGCGCCAACGGCCGTCGGCCAGCTGTCCAGCACCACCGGGGCCACCGCGCCGACCGCGTGGCGGCATACCAGGTAGGCGGCGGCACACAATCCGGACAGCGCGACGAAGATCAGCGGCGGGTCGGTCAGCATCACGGTGATCGCCGCCAGCAGCACGGCAACCGTTGCGGCGCGCCGGAATACGGTGCCCACCGCGACCGCGATCAGCGCCGCCACCCAGGCGATCACCGCGGGGCCCTGCCAACCGTCAGCCGCTAGCCCCACCATCAGCAGGCCGAAACCCGTCGCGAACGCGGGCGCCCACACCCGCGCCAGCACCCCCGCACCAGCGTTATCCACGAAGCCGCCCCCGCACCCGCCGGCGGCGATCCGGCATCACACCCATCGACTGCTCCAGGCCGCTGTCGCCTCGCCACGACACGATGTCCACGCCGATGGTGGCCATGTCGCGGTACATCGCGGAGCGCTGCAGCGCCCACATCCGGTCCACCACGGGATCCTGCTCGTCTTCGAACGGCGAACTGTCCAGGATGTCGACTGCCAGCACCACATGGCCGCGCTTGCGCAGATTGATGAGGGCCAAAGCGAATTCGGTGTCGAGCAGGGTGGAGAACGCGATGACGATCGCCCCGGCGGGAACCGCCGCGCGCGGCGCCAGTGTGCCCGTGGTGTGTTCGAATCGGTCTCCGGCGTTCAGGACCGTGTCGAGCACCCGATAGAACTGGCGCTGCCCGATATCGGCACCCAGCCAGCGCGGGTGGTTGCCGCCGAGAGCGACGATGCCGGCCCGGTCGCCATGGCGCAGCGCGGTTTGCACCACTTGCGCCGCCCCGCGCACGACGCGCTCGGTTGCCTCGGTCGCCGGACCCGCGGGCTGGCGATACCCATCGATCAAGACGACGACGTCGGCCGCGCGGTCGGTGAGCCGCTGTGTCACATGCAGTTGGCCGCGGCGCGCACTCACCGGCCAATTGACCGCGCGCAGTTGATCGCCGGGCACGTAGAGGCGAATGTCGGCGTATTCCACACCGGGACCGATGTGGCGGGTCAGGTGGGCGCCCAACCGGTCGAGCAGCTCGGTCTGCGGGATGGGCGTGGGCTGCGGCGGCGTCAAGGGAAACACGATGACCTCGGCGGCCCCGACGGTGGCCGTTCCGGTGAGCAGTCCACCGCGGGCAACGACATCGATGCGAGCATCGATGGAATACCGGCCCCACCGCCGCGCGGTTGCCGTGACGGTCTTCTCCTGGCCCGCATCGGATTCGGCGATCTCGAACTCCATGCCCGCGATGTCCGGAATGGTGACCTGGACGGCCGATGCGCCTTGTTGTGTCACCCATACCCTGACATGTGCCTGCTCGGTTTCGAAGCAACGCTGGGCGTCGGGCTCGCCGTGCACATGAATCGTCGGGACGGCCCGCTGCCAGCTGATCGAGCACAGCACGCCGAGCAGCGGCGCGGCGAAGGCGATCAGCTGCCACCGGGCGCCGATCACGGCGGCGGCCATCGCAAAACCGGCGCAGGTGGCGATCGCTCGCGTCAAGCCCGATGCACGCCAGCGGAACTCGGCCGCAACGCTGGATGTCACGCCGGGCTCATCCGGTGCCTCCGGCGCCGGCGCCGGTTCGCGGCACCGGCAGGCGGTGCAACAACTCTGCGATCACATCGGCGCCCTGGATCTTTCGTACCCACATTTCGGGGCGCAAAGTGATTCGGTGCGAGACCGCCGCGATGGCGAGCGCCTTCACATCCTCGGGGATGACGTAGTCGCGGCCGAGCAGCAACGCGCGGGCGCGGGCGAGTTGCACCAGGTCGAGTTCGGCGCGCGGGCTGGCGCCCACCGCAACCTGGGGATGGTGTCGCGTCGCGTTGGCCAGCGACACCACGTAGTGCAGGACGTCCTCGTGCACGGTCACCTGCTCGACCGATTCACGCATGGCCAACAGGTCATGCGCGTCCACCACCTGGTTGACCGCCGGTTCGGTCGAGCCGCGCTCGAGTCGACGGCGCAGCATCGAGGTCTCGTCCTGCTCGCTGAGATACCGCAATTCCAGCCGGATCGCGAAGCGATCGAGTTGCGCCTCGGGCAGTGGATAGGTGCCCTCGTACTCGATCGGGTTATCGGTGGCCAGGACGATGAAAGGCTTTGGCAATTGGTGTGTTTCACCATCGATGCTGACCTGACCTTCGGCCATCGCCTCCAGCAGCGCCGCCTGGGTTTTCGGCGGCGTGCGATTGATCTCGTCGGCCAGCAGCAAGTTGGTGAAGATGGGGCCGGGCCGGAACGCGAAGCGGCCGGACTGCATGTCGTAGATCGTGGATCCGAGCAGGTCGGCCGGCAACAGATCGGGCGTGAACTGCACCCGGGTGAATTGCAGCCCCAGCGCGGCGGCAAAGGATCTCGCGATCAGCGTCTTGCCCAGGCCGGGCAGGTCTTCGATGAGGATGTGGCCGCGCGCGAGGACCGTGGTGAGGATAAGCCGCAGTGCGGAGCGCTTCCCCACCACCACGCGTTCTATTTCGTCGAGAATCGCTTCGCAGTGTGCGGTCGTGGTTGCGGCCGGCAGCGTCATGTTGGGATCGCGCCTCCTGTCATACCTGCTCCAGCTTCAGCAGAATCTCTTCCAGCGCCGCACGACCCGGACCGGGTTCGCGGTCACCGCTACGCCTGACGTTGTTGGGATTCACCCATTCCCACAGTTCCGCGCCGAAGAGCATGCGCCCGGTCGCGTGGAAGGCCGCGGGGTCTTTGGATTGCCTTTGGCCAGTTGTCATCTCGTAACGCCGCGCGAGCATCGGGCGCAGGTGGCGGTCCCAGTCGGCCCGGGTGGCCTCCGACCAGCGGATCGTCGTCTCGGTGGTGGAAAGCCAGCGGCGCAACGAATCCCCGAGTTCGTCGGCGCGCGGCTCCGCGTCCGCGTCGAAACCGTGCGCCAGGGCTCGGCGAAGGCTGAGCAACACCAGGGCCAGCCCGACACCGGCGGCCGCCAACACCCATCGTCGATCGTGCTGAGTCAGTGCCAGCAGTTCTATGCCGATGATGAGGCAAACGCCCAGGGAAATAATCTTTTTCATGCGACGCTCCGGGAGCCCAGCTCGTCGAGCACCAGTCGAAGCACCCCCACCGCGATGTCACGGTGGCCTTCGTTCATCACGTGGGGGCTGAACCGCGCCTCGGCGAACAGGTTCACCAATTGGCCGGCGTTATCGGCGTGCAGCGCATGGTGTTCGACCGCACGGGCCAGTACCTCGGTCGGGGTGTCGAACTCCTGGGGAACCGCGCCGGGAACCTGTGCGAGTTCGCGTTCCATCGCGGCATAGCAGGCGATGATCGCCTCTCGCGGTTCGCGGCTCAGGTCTGTCATCTCGGCCAGTCCACGCTCGGCGGCTCGCGCCAGCGACTCCGAACGCGGCGCGGGCGCCGGGGATTCCGCCGGCTCGTCGGCGATGGCGGGAGTAACCGGACGCCAGCGCCGCCGCGCCGAGGCGACCGTCCCGGCGACGAACATCACCAACATGGCGACCGTGCAGGCCAGCAGGGTCCCCAGCAGGTTCTGGGAGCCGTCGCGAGGACGGTGCGGATGCTGCTGCGGCGGCTGTGCGGGCGGGGGCGTCGACGCGGCCGCGCCACCATCGGGCGGTGATGGGGCGGGAGCTACTCCGTGGCCCGAAAACCGGGTCAGCAGTATCACGATCAGCAGCCAGGCCGCGATCACGGCGGCTCCGATCAACAACACGCGCCAGCTCGGCCGTCCCTTACCGGTGCCCAGCATTTCCGACAGACCACCCGCGCTCGGCGCGGGAGCCCGGGGGTCTCGCAACCGCGCGACCACGGCGACAGCGATCAGCGCGAGCGTCACCGCGAGAATCGCGACCACGAACGTCAGCGCCGCCCGGCCGCCCGACTCGCTGCGCATCTCGTCTTGGCGGGCGGGGAGGTAGCCGCGCAGGGCGGCAGCGACCACGAACAGCAGAACGATCAGGGCAACGACTCGCCCTGTCGGCTTGTCCATACCAGGCATTGGCACACCACTCGATTGGTTGCCTGCCGCCGTCGCGGCACTGACTTTCCTCATACTTGCACGTCAGGCGGCACTAGGGCCAGGACCCGGCGTTCCTGCTTATCCACAGTCGGCAGTTCATCCACATATTGCCCTCACTCGCTTGAGATCGAACATATGTTCTATAGCGTGGACTGGGTGGGCGCATTGATGAACGCGGAGCAGTCGCGGGAGCGAATATGTTCCGCGCTTGACGCGATCGATGCGGCCCATGAGGTGCTGCGCCAGACCCCGTCCGAGGTGGTCGGCAACGCCTTTCGAGTCGACCTCGCCGAACGTCTGGAAGTCCAGGACCGCGTCAATCGGGGCCTGATGTATCGGATCTTCGGTGAGATCGCCGACCCGCCGGACGAGGCGGGGTGCGTGCCCGCGGTGCGCGGCATCTTGTGGGCGCGGCTTCGCATCACGCCCAGAGAAGTCGCGCGCCGCTTCAGGATCGCGGCGCGGCTGCGGCCGCGGCGGTCGCTGAGCGGCGCACCATTGGCACCCGAGCTGCCGGCGTTGGCCGCGGCGGTGGCCGCCGGCGCGGTCGGCGAGGACCACATCCGCGCCGTGTGCGCCGCGGTCGACACGTTGCCGTCCTGCGTCTCCCCTATCGATGCGGAAGACGCCGAGCGCACGCTGGTGCGGCACGCGACGAAGCTCGACGCCGCCGTGGTCAGCAGGCTGGGCCACCGGATTGCTGACTATCTCAATCCCGACGGCCGTTTCACCGATGTCGATCGGGCCCGCCGTCGGGGTGTGCACCTGAGCCCGCAAGGGCCCGACGGGATGTCGCGGCTCACCGGTCTACTGGATCCCGAGGCCCGCGCCTACTTCGAAGCCCTGGAAGCGGCGGTGCGGCCTGGCCGCCATCAGTCCCCCGACAGCGATCCCGAGGCGCGCGACGACCGCACACCGGCCCAACGCTGCCACGACGCCCTCAAGCTCGGCCTCGAAACGGCTATCGCCTCCGGCGGTCTCGGCACACATCGCGGCCATCCCGTCACCGTGATCGCCACGACCACGCTGGCCGAACTGGACCGGGCCGCGCACGCCGCCGTCGACTCGTCTATTCCGATGCCCGTGCCCGCGCGCACCGGCGGTGGCGCACGACTGCCGATGCCGGATCTGATTCAGATGGCCGCCAAGGCAATTCACTATCTCGCCGTCTTCGACGAGCACACCGGCCGGCCGTTGTATCTAGGCCGCCAAAAGCGCATCGCCACCGCGGACCAACGCCTCATCTGCTACGCCCGGGACCGCGGATGTACGCACCCCAATTGCCTGGAACCCGGCTATCACTGCGAGGTTCACCATGCACACGAATGGGCAGACGGGGGCCGGACCGACGCCGACAACCTGTTCTTCGCCTGCGGCTCCGACCACGGCGCGGTGGGCAGGGGCGAATGGCGCACTTCGGTCGGCGGCAACGGGCGACTTGGCTGGACCGACGGCAACGGACCGCCCACTGTCAATCACGCCCACCACCCCGACGAGCTCCTTCGCGGTGATCCCGACCCACCTAACGGCGCGTCGGCCTAATCCACCGCGAAGGGCCGGAAGCTGCCGTCGAGCACCTGAAGGTGACCAATGGTGCGCCCGGTAACCTTGGCGGGGTCAACAAGGGCCAATTCGACTGCGGCGCGGGCGAATTCGTCCTCCGAAGCGGTATCATCGAAGTTGCGGGCATAGTACGAGAGCCCGGGCGTGAGAATAGCTTTGGACGGCGACAGCGCATTGACCGCGATGTTGTGGTCGGTGAGATCGTAGGCCGCGCACTGGGTCAGGTGCTCGAGCGCCGCCTTGGATCCGCCGTAGCCGGGCAGCACACCGCCGCTGCGATCGGCGTACGGGCCGTCGCCGGGCAGTCGCGACGCGACCGAGGTGATGTTGATGATCGAGCCGCCACCGGCCTCGATCATGTCGGGGCACACCATCTGCATCAGCTCGTAGGCCGCAAACACCGCGATGTCGAAATGGCGGCGATACGCGTGCAGGGGCGTGCTGACGAACCCCGGCCAGCCGGGTTTGCCGGCCCCCGCCTTCGCGGCCGCACCCGCGGCACCCTTGGCGGCTTTGTCACCGGGTTTCGCGCCGGCCGCCGGCGGCCGTCCCGGCGCGGTGAAGGCCGCATTGTTGATCAGAATCCCGATGGGGCCCAACGCCTCTCGCGCCGACTCCACGAGCCGGGCGATCTGATCGCGGTCGGTCAGATCGGCGCGTACGGCGACGGCACGCCCGCCCGCCGCCTCGATGTCGGCGACCGTCTCACCGATGGTTCCCGGCAACCGGTCGTCCCATACTTCTTCGGTCCGCCCGGCAACCGCCACCGCGGCACCCTCGGCCGCCAATGCCAATGCGATCGCGCGGCCCAGGCCGCGGCTGGCGCCGGTGACGATCGCGGCCCGGCCCGCAAGCCGCCCCGTCATCGCCGCACCCCGTGCACGACGATCGCCGTGGTCTGCTCCACCCACGCATCGTCGAGCTCTTCTTCCGGACGCAGCAGCATCCGCAGCATGGTCGCTCCCCCAATCAACTCGATCAATCGGTCCGGATCCACATCGGGATGGGCCTCGCCCCGGTCAACCGCCTCGCGCAGCCGCACCCGCACGGCGGTGAACAGGTCAACGAACCGCGCCATCACCCGGGCATTGAGCGCGGGGTCGGCCGTCATATCGGCGACCAGACCGGGCAGCGCGGCGCGCACCACCGGGGTGGTGAACACATCGCGGGTGGCCTCGATCATCATCCGCATGTCGGCGGCGATATCCCCGGCCGGCGACTCCAGCGCGGTCGGTGCGGTCGGGAAGGCCGCCTCGTGCACCAGTTCGGCCTTGCTCGACCACCGGCGGTACAACGCGGATTTCGTGGTGCCGGCACGCTCGGCAACCGCGGCCAAACTGATGTTGGAATAGCCCGTTTGGACAAGCAGTTCCGCGGTCGCCGATAGGATCGCCGAGTCGATACGCGGATCGCGCGGGCGGCCGGCGCCGGAGGCCTTGTCAAGGCCGGACGGGTCTGCTTTCATAACGCTACCTACCGTATCGTAATTGCCTCAACGAAGGAGGCACCTTATGGCAACAGAACCCGCGGTCGACAACGTCGACCGGCTCCAGCGCTCCAGCCGTGACGTCACGACGTTGCCCACGGTGATGTCACGCTGGCTCTCCACCGTACTGCCGGACGCCGCAAAACCAGAGGTGGCCGTGGAAAGCGGCGTGGACTCGACGGGCATGTCGTCGGAAACCATCATCCTGACCGCGCGCTGGCAGCAGGACGGCGAGCCGATCGAGCAGAAGCTCGTGACCCGGGTCGCGCCCGCCGCGGAGGACGTGCAGGTCTTCCCGACCTACCGGCTCGACCACCAATTCGACGTCATCCGGAAAGTAGGCGAACTGACCGACGTGCCCGTGCCCCGGGTGCGCTGGCTGGAGAACACCGGCAACGTCCTCGGCACACCGTTCTTCGTGATGGACTACGTCGCCGGTGAGGTGCCGCCCGACGTGATGCCGTACACGTTCGGCGGCAACTGGTTCGCCGACGCGCCCGCCGAGCGGCAACGCGAACTTCAGGACGCCACCGTCGGCGTGCTGGCCACGCTGCACTCGATTCCGGACGCACAGAACACATTTGGCTTCCTCACCGAGGGCCAGACCGGGGACACCGCGCTGCGCAAGCATTTCAACTGGGTGCGGTCCTGGTATGACTTCGCGGTACCCGACATCGGGCGATCACCGCTGTTGGAGCGGACTTTCGACTGGCTGGAAGCCAACTGGCCGGCCGAGGCGGCCGCCGCCGAGCCGGTGCTGCTGTGGGGCGATGCCCGGGTGGGCAACGTGCTGTACAACGACTTCCGTCCGGTGGCGGTGCTGGACTGGGAGATGGTCACGTTGGGGCCGCGCGAGCTCGATGTGGCGTGGATGATCTTCGCGCACATGGTCTTTCAAGAGCTCGCGGGCCTGGCGACCCTGCCGGGGCTGCCCGGGGTGATGCGCGAGGAGGACGTGCGGTCCACCTACGCGAGGCTGGCCGGCGTCGAAGTCGGCGACCTGCACTGGTTTTACGTGTACTCGGGCGTGATGTGGGCGTGCGTGTTCATGCGCACCGGCGCCCGTCGGGTGCACTTCGGCGAGACCGAAAAGCCCGACGATGTCGAATCGCTGTTCTACCACGCCGGATTGATGCGACGCTTAATCGGAGAGGACCAATAATGCTCGGACCACTCGACGAGTTCCCGGTACACCAGATTCCCCAGCCGATCGCGTGGCCGGGCTCCTCGGACCGCAACTTCTACGACCGCTCCTACTTCAACGCCCACGACCGCACCGGGAACATCTTTGTGATCAGCGGCATCGGGTACTACCCCAACCTCGGCGTCAAGGATGCGTTCCTGCTCGTCAGGCGCGGAGACACCCAGACCGCCGTGCACCTTTCGGACGCCATCGACCAGGATCGGCTCAGCCAGCACGTCAACGGCTACCGCGTCGAGGTCATCGAACCGCTGCACCAGCTGCGGATCGTCCTCGACGAAACCGAAGGCATCGCAGCCGATCTCACCTGGAAGGGGCTGTTCGACGTCGTCCAGGAACAGCCGCACATCCTGCGGGCGGGCAACCGGGTGACGCTGGACGCGCAGCGTTTTGCGCAGCTGGGCAGCTGGAGCGGGCACATCGTCATCGACGGCGAAAAGATCGCCGTCGACCCCGACACCTGGCTGGGCAGCCGCGACCGGTCCTGGGGCATCCGTCCGATCGGTGAGGCCGAGCCCGCGGGCCGCCCCGCCGACCCGCCCTTTGAGGGCATGTGGTGGCTGTACGTGCCCATGGCCTTCGACGATTTCGCGATAGTGCTGATCATCCAGGAGGAGCCCAACGGGTTCCGCTCGCTCAACGACTGCACCCGGATCTGGCGCGACGGCCGCGTCGAGCAGCTGGGCTGGCCACGGGTCAAGATCCACTACCGCTCCGGCACCCGCATCCCGACCGGCGCGACCATCGACGCCACCTCCCCCGACGGCACCCCGGTGCACTTCGACGTCGAGTCCAAGCTGCCGGTGCCCATTCACGTCGGCGGCGGCTACGGTGGCGACTCCGACTGGATCCACGGCATGTGGAAGGGCGAGAAGTTCGCCGAGCGCCTGACCTACGACATGACCGACCCGGCGATCATCGGCCGCGCGGGGTTCGGCGTGATCGACCATGTCGGCCGCGCGCTCTGCCGCGACGGCGACGGCGAGCCGGTCGAGGGCTGGGGACTTTACGAGCACGGCGCGCTGGGCCGGCACGACCCGTCCGGGTTCAAGGACTGGCTGACGGTCGCGCCGTAGTTCAGCGGCGGTACTTCGCGCCGGGGTGGTCGGGCGGCAACAGCGGTCCGGCGGCGCCCAGCCGTTCGCGCAGGCTGGAGCGCGGCAACTCCGCGGGCACCCGTCCCCGCCGACGCAGCTCGGGGACAACGAATTTCGCGAAATCGGCGAAGGTGCCCGGGGTCGTCACGTAGGCCAAATTGAACCCGTCGACGTCCGCCTCGTCGACCCACCGCTCGAGTTCGTCGGCCACCTCGGTCGGTGAACCCACCAGCACCGGGCCGCGGCCGCCGATGCCGATCTCGTCGGCCAGCTCCCGCACGGTCCAGGCTCGCTCTGGCGCGGCGGTGGTGAACGACGCCAGCGCCGAGCGGTTGGCGTCGGTCTCGACGTAGGTCAGCGGTTGGTCGGGGTCGAGCTTGGCCAGGTCGACCCCGGTCCAGCCGCCAAACAGGGCGAGCGCCCCGGCGGGACTGACGAACCGCCGGTAGTCCCGCAACTTGGCGACGGCCTCGGCGTGCGTCTCGCCGACCACCGGGGTCACCATGGTGAACACCTTGATGGACCGTGGGTCCCGGCCCAGGTCGGCCGCGGCCGCGCGCAGCGCCCGCACCGGACCGGACACGATCTGCGGTGTCGGCCCCGAGACGAAGACCGCCTCGGCGTGCGCAGCCGCGAACCGGACTCCCCGCGGTGAGGCGCCGGCTTGGAACAGCACCGGAGTTCGTTGCGGCGACGGCTCGCACAGGAAGGGGCCGGGCACCGTGAAGTAGCGGCCCTTGTGCTCGATGTCGTGCACCTTGGCCGGGTCGGTGAACACGCCCCGCTCGGCGTCGCGCACCACGGCGTCGGCCTCCCACGAGCCTTCCCACAGCTTGTAGCAGACCTCGAGGTACTCGTCGGCGATCTCGTAACGCCGATCGTGCGGGATCTGGGCGTCCCGCCCCAAATTCCTTGCGGCACTGTCCAAATAGGATGTGACGATGTTCCACGCCACTCGGCCGCCGGTGAGGTGGTCCAGCGTTGAGAGCCTGCGCGCCAGCGCGTACGGCTGCTCGTAGGTCAGCGACAAGGTGATTCCGAAGCCGAGGCCCTCGGTCACGGCCGCCATCGCCGAGACCGCGGCTGTCGGGTCGTTGACCGGGAACTGGGCGGCGTCGACGACCGCCGCGTCGCGCGACGCCCCATATACGTCGTAGACCCCGAGCACGTCGGCGAGGAACAGCGCGTCGAAGCCGCCGGCCTCCAGGATGCGGGCCAACTCGGTCCAGTAGCCCAGTTCCCGGTAGCGATAGCCCTGGTCGTCGGGGTGGCGCCACAGCCCCGCGGACTGATGCCCGACGCAGGCCATGTCGAAGGCGTTGAGAAAGATCCTGCGTTGTTCACTCATCCGAGCTGATCCTCACGCGTCTCGCCCGCCGCGTACGCGGCGGCGCCCGTGATCGCCGCCAGCAGCGCGAAGTAGCCCACGATCAGCCACGGCCGGCCGCCGCCGACCACCAATAACGACGCGGCGATCAACGGCGCGAACCCGCCCGAGAGCACCGCACCGATCTGATAACCCAACGAGGCACCGCTGTAACGTACCCGGGTGTCGAAGAGTTCGGCGAACCAGGCCGCCTGGGGCCCGTACATGGCGTCGTGAACGACGTTGATGCCGAACACGATTGACAGCACCACCCACAGCGCCGACCCGCTGCCGGCGGCGACGAAAAACAACACCAGGGCAACGACTCCGGCCACCGCACCGAACAGATACGGTGGCCGTCGTCCCACCCGGTCCGACAGCAACGCCCAGCCCGGCGTGCTCAGGAACCCCAGGGCCGACGAGACCAGCACCGCGATGAGGCCCACTGAGCTGCCCTTGCCAAACGAATCCTGCAGATAGGTAAGCGAATACGTCGTCAGCAACACGAAAAGCCCGATCTGCGACAGTCGCAACCCGGTGGTGAGGGCAACGTTGCGCGAATCGGTGCGCAGCACTTCGACTATCGGCAGCCGGGCCAGCTCGTCACGCGCCTTGATCCGGTCGAAGATTTCGGCGTCGGTCAGCCGCAGCCGGACGAACAGGCCGATGCCGACCAGAAAGATGCTGAGCAGGAACGGGATTCGCCATCCGTATGCCAGGAATGCGGCGGGCCCGGTGGCCTTGCGGACGAGAAAGAACACCGAGGTCGCCAGCAGCATGCCGGCCGGCGAGCCCAGCTGCGTGAAGCTGCCGAACAATCCGCGACGATCGGGCGGTGCATGCTCCACCGAGAGCACCGCGGCGCCACCCCATTCGGCGCCCACGGCGAGCCCCTGCAGCACACGCAGCGACGCCAGCAGGGCCGGCGCCAGCAGCCCTGCCCCGGCATAGGTCGGCAGCACTCCGATCGCGGTGGTGACCAACCCCATCACCACCAACGCGCCCACCAGAACCGCTTTACGCCCCAACCGATCGCCGAAGTGCCCCGACAGCACCGCGCCCAGGGGCCGGGCGCCGAATCCGGCGGCATAGGTGGCGAACGAGGCCAATGTCCCCGCGGTCGGTGAGATGTTCGGGAAGAAAAGCGGTTTGAAGACCAGCGCCGACGCGGTCGCGTACAGGTAGAAGTCATACCACTCGATGGTGGTGCCGATCATGCTGCCCAGGGCCACGGTTCGCAGGTTGGACTGGGTGCCGGCGACCGGCGCCGCAGCGGCAGGACTGGTGGCAGGAATTACGGGAAGCACGTGGTCGCAGCGTAATTAACGTGGCCAGATCGGCATACGGTTGCCATCGCGGTGATGCGAAACGCCCAGAGTTTCGGCGGTTAGCTTGCTGAAAGTGCCGTGAAAACCGCAGAAATGCGGTTCACTAGACCGCGTGTCAAAACCCCCGCGGATTGTCGACGTTGTCGTGGTCGGTGCGGGCTTTGCCGGACTCGCCGCGGCGCGCGAGCTGTATCAACAAGGCCATGACGTGGTGGTTTTCGAGGGCCGTGACCGGGTCGGCGGACGGTCGCTGACCGGCAGCGTCGCCGGATTGCCGGCCGATCTCGGCGGCACTTTCGTCGGGCCGACCCAGGACGCCGTCTTGGCGATGGCCGCCGAACTCGACGTCCCCACCACCCCGACGCACCACGACGGCAAGAACCTCATCCATTGGCGGGGGTGGACGCACGCGTATCACGGCACCATCCCCAAGCTTTCGCTGACGGGACTGCTGGACATCGGCCGGCTGCGGTGGCAGTTCGACAGGATCGCGCGCAGCATCCCGCTGGCGGCGCCGTGGGATGCCCGACGCGCGCGCGAGCTCGATGGCCTGTCGCTCGGCGGCTGGTTGCGCTCGGTGCGGGCGACCGCTTCCTCGCACGCCCTGCTGGCGATCGTCGCGCGGGTGACCTGGGGGTGCGAACCCGACGACGTGTCGATGTTGCACGCCGCCCGCTACGCGCACGCCGCCGGCGGCCTGGACCGGCTGCTCGACGTCCAGGATGGCGCGCAACAGGACCGCTTCCCCGGTGGCACCCAACAGATCGCCGAGGCCGCGGCCGCCGAGCTGGGCACCCAGGTCGTGCTCAACGCCCCGGTGCGCCGAATCGAGCGGCACGGCGCGGGCGTCACCGTCACGACCGATGTCGGCGAGACCGAGGCCGGGTTCGTCATCGTCGCCATCCCGCCGGCCCATCGCGCCTCGATCGAGTTCACTCCCCCGCTGCCCGCCGAGTACGAGCAGCTCGCCCGGCATTGGCCGCAAGGCCGGCTCAGCAAGGCGTACGCCGCCTATTCCACGCCGTTCTGGCGGACCAACGGTTTTTCCGGGCAGGCGCTGTCCGACGAGGGCCCGGTTTTCATCACCTTCGACGTCAGTCCACACCCGGACGGTCCCGGCATCCTGATGGGTTTTGTCGATGCCCGCGCGTTCGACTCGCTGCCCAGCGATCAGCGTCGCCGCGACGCGTTGCGGTGCTTCGCAACGCTTTTCGGTGACGACGCCCTCAAACCCCTAGACTACGTCGATCATCGTTGGGGCGTGGAGGAATTCGCACCCGGGGGCCCCACCGCCGCGGTCCCGCCGGGGTCGTGGACCCGGTTCGGGCCGTGGTTGCGCGAACCGGTCGGGCCGATTCACTGGGCCGGCACCGAAACCGCCGACGAGTGGACCGGGTTCCTCGACGGGGCGATCCGCTCCGGGCAGCGCGCGGCCGCCGAGATCACCGCCCTGCTATGAACTGATCCGCCGGGTAGCGGCGTTGTGTAGCGCCATCTCGGCGAGCGCTCGCAACCGGCGGTTCACCTCGCGCGGGTGTTCCAGCATCGAGCAGTGACCGCCGGGCAGCTCGACCAGCTCGATCAGGTTGGGTGCGGTGCGCGCGATCCTGCGGGACTGGCTGATCGGGGTCAGCCGGTCGCGTGCGCTGCCGATGACCAACGTCGGCACGGTCAGGCCATCCAGGGTGAGATACCTCGACCCCAGCGACGTGACCAGCGCCCTCGCGCAGCCGGCCCGCCCCGTCGGTGATGTCGTCTCGAAGAGCTCGTAGACGAGCCGGGCGATGCTCGGATCGGCGTCTCGTCCGGTGGCCAGCATCGCCACCATGTAGCGGCTCGGGATGCGGGCGGCACCGGGGAGCGGGAAGCCACCGAACGCGTTGATCAGGGCCCGCCCGGCGAGAACTCGGGCCGGCGACAAGCCGTACGGCACCGGCAGCAGCTTCACCTGACGGATCAGATCCCCGGTGGTGGTGTTGATCAGCGCGACGGCGTCGGCACGCCGGCGAACCTTGTGGCGGTAGCGCTCAGACCACGCGGCGATGGTGATGCCGCCCATCGAGTGACCGGCGATCACGGCCCGCTCGTGCGGCGCCAGGGTCGCATCGAGCACCGAATCCAGGTCGGAGGCAAGGTGTTTGAGGCTGTAGTCCTTGGGTCGCGGCACGCCGCTTCGGCCGTGGCCGCGATGATCGAAGGCGATCACTCGGTAGTCGTTGGACAGCTCGGCGATCTGGTATGTCCACGCCCGGATCGCGCAGGTGATGCCGTGCGTCAAGACGATCGGATAGCCGCCGGGCGGCCCGAACACCTCGGCGTGCAGCCGGGTGCCGTCGGCCGCTCGAACCGACACCGTTTCACTCGGCGGCAACTGGTCGGGGAACGGGTCAACTGGGCGAGCCGATCGTCGAGCACTCATCACCGCTCCCCCCTCGAACGCGGCCCCATTGCCGCAGCTAAGGATGGGCCGATCTTATCCCCGAGTTCGGGTGGTTTTTGGGAAATCCGGCAAACGATTCTTATGAGACGCTTAGACCCGTGTTTGGGATGTCGCGTCGGGCATTCTTCGCGGCCGCGACCGGCGTGGCCTGCGGTGGGTTGACGGCCGCCTGCTCGTCGAACCCACCGACACGCGCGGGCGGGCGCCCGTCCGATCCACTCCCACCGCCGGACACCACGTCGATCCTTGTCGTCGGCGCGGGGATGGCGGGTCTATCCGCCGCCCGCAGCCTCGCCGACGCAGGACGGCCGGTACGCGTCATCGAAGCCCGCGGCCGCATCGGCGGCAGGGTGTGGACCGACCGTGACTGGGGCGCGCCACTGGAAATGGGTGCGTCGTGGATACACGGCACGACGGACAACCCGCTGACCGAGCTGGCCCGGCGGGCACAGGCCCAGCTGGTCAGCACCGATTACTACGGGTGGGCCAAGCTCGCGGTGGATCCCGCCGTGGCGCCGCTGGACTACCACAGCGCAACCTGGCGATCGTTTGTCGAGCGGGCGCGCGGTCAGGCCGGTGCAATGAGCCTCGGCGCCGCCGTGCAAGCCGCCGCCGACAGCGCACGGCTGTCCGCGGCCGATCGCACACTCCTGTCGTTCTACCTCACCACCGAGATCGAGGACGAATACGCCGCCGACACGAACCAACTCTCGGCCGGCAGCTTTGACAAGGGTGACTACGCCGGCGGCGACCAGGACGTCATCACGAACGGCTATGACGCCCTGCCGAAATCGCTCGCCGACGGACTTGCCATCGAGCTCAACTCGCCGGTCACCGCGATCGTGCAACGCGACGGCGCCGTCATCGTGCGGACCAGGAACAGATCGTTCCAGGGGCCCGCCGCGATCGTGACGGTTCCCCTCGGCGTGCTGAAATCCGGTGCGATCGCCTTCGATCCGCCGCTGCCCGACGGCCATGCCCAGGCCGTGCGGGCACTGGGCTTCGGGGCCTTGTCCAAGAGCTTCTTTCGCTTCGATCAACGAACATGGAAGGCGGACAACGCCTTCTATCAGTACATCGGGCCCGAAGGCGGCCTGTGGTCGCAATGGTTCACCCTGCCGAGCGCCGCGGGTCCCGTCGCCGTGGCCTTCCACGGCGGCGGACGGGGACGATTCGTGGAATCGTGTGCGCCAAAGGATCTGCTGGCCGGCGCGCTACCGGTGGCCCGCCGGCTGTTCGGCGACAACGTGGCCCTGACGGATGTGCGAACGTCGAACTGGACCCTCGACCCGTACGCGCTCGGTGCGTATTCGTTTCATCCGCCCGGCTCCGGCCTGGACGACCGGCGCCGGCTGCAACAACCGATCGGCGACCGGCTTTATCTGGCGGGCGAGGCTGTGGCCGTTGACAATCCGTCCACGGTGACGGGTGCGCTGGTCAGCGGCCGCTACGCCGCGAATCAACTGCTGCAGAAACTGAATGGGTGACCCGGCTTGGATCAGGATGGGGAGACCTGCTGCCTCAGCGTGGTGTGCGGGCTCTGGCCGTAGGTCTGCCGGTAGAGCACCGCGAAGCGGCCGGTATGCGCGAAGCCCCACCGCTGGGCGATTTCGGTGACGGTGGATGCGGCGGCGGTCGCCGCCACCAGCTCTTGATGGGCGTGGCCGAGCCGGACACGGCGCATGTATTCCGTCGGCGTCGTGTCGAGCTGCCGGCGGAACAGGTACTGGACCGCCCGGGGCGTCAGATGCACCGCGTCGGCGACATCGTTGATACCGATGTCCTCGGAGGTGTGGCGGTGGATGAAAGACACCGCCTCCCTGAGGGTGTCGGGCACCGCGAGATCGCTCGCCGGATCCGATTCGGTGAGGTTGGACGGGAAACACTCGAGCAGCGCACCGGCCAGCAGGTTGGCCATGCCCGCGGCGATCAGCGGCTGCTTGGCGGTGTCGGCGGATGCCAGGGTGGCCACCACATAGTCCAGCGCTCGATGCCACGCCCGCACGGCCGCACGGGAACGTGGCCGCCAATTCACGAACTGGGTCTGTTGAGCCAACGACGTGTGCCAGTCCGCGGCGACCTTGTTCAGCACGTCCGCCGCGACGGTCACCACGTCGAAACGCGCACCGTTGCAGTGTAATACGCAAGACATTCCGTGAGCGGCGAGAATCGGGAAGTCCGCCGTCGCCACGGTACCGCCCGCGACACTCAACGACCCGGCGCGCGGCTGGATCACCACAAGGGTGTCGGCCGCGGGAATCTCGAGCGTCACACGTCCCTGGATCATCACCTCGTCAACGGTCATCGAGCACGCGTCACTGCGCCGGTGGGACACCGCGGCGTGATTGCCGAGCCCGGCGAGTCGCCAGCCCGGCTGATACGCGCCGGCGAAGAAGCGACGTGCCGCATGCGCATCGGCGGTGCGAAACTGCTTGTACTGCACTGCGGCCGGGCGGAACCCATGCTCGGCATCCGCTGCGAGCACAGGACGGGACGGGCAGAAGTCGGACCGCTTCCCCGGGGATGTCTCGCCGTCGGAATCGATGACCAGCGGGGGGACCTTGCTGTCGATCCCGCTCGTCGCGGTGGTCACGGCCGGCCCTGGGAAAAGACCACGAGCGCCCGCATCACCGTGCCGTACCTATCGGTGCCCGATCCGGCGAGCTGATGCAGCCGTAGATATTCAGCGCATCGAGTGCTATTCGCTCCCAAGCGAAGCGTGACACTGCGCGACTGCGGCCCGCCGCGCCCATGCTCTCGCATTGAAAGCTATGGGCGAGAAGCCTTCTCAACGCCGCGGCCAAGCCAACCGGGTTCTCCGGCGACAGTATGAGTCCGGTGATGTCGTCGAGCACGACGTCGGCCAGCACGCCCACGGTGGCCACGACAACCACCACCCCGGTGGCCATGGCTTGTAACACCGTGGTGGCGCGGGGCGGCTCGCGGGGAGTGCACACCACGACGTCGGCGGACCGGATCAGTTTCGGCAGTTCGTCATCGGCGACCGTACCGGCAAAGCTGACGCGGTCGGCCACACCCAGCTCTTCCGCGAGATGCCGCAACCGGGCCCGCGCGTCATTGTGGTCGGCGTTCGTGGCGTCATTCTCGGCAATCACCAGCTCCGCATTAAGCACCTTGGGCAAAGCGCGGACTGCGATATCGATACCGTTGCGCCACAAAGGATTTGGTGCCACGCACAGAATGCGCCGCAGGCCGTTACGCGAGATGGCCGGACCGGTCGGGGCATAGTGCTCGGCATCCACGCCGCAGGTCAAGGCGGAAACCCCGGTTCGACGGTGGCGCAGTCGGGCCAGCGCGTCGACGTCGACGCCGCTCTCGCCCGTAACCCAACTCGCGCTGCGTGCCAACAGCGGTTCGATGCGCTCGCGTTCGCTTTTGCATACAGCGTCGGCGTGGCCGCGGGATGTGGCGGCCAGACCCAGAAAAGTCTGCACCACGGGGATGCGCCGACGGCGAGCGGCAAGCTGAGCGGCCAAACCGCCCAGCCAGCCATAGGCGTGCACGACGTCGGGTCGCTCCGTTGACCAGGCCCGCTCGAGTTTGGCGGCCCAGTCCCCCACATAGGGCAGGACCTCGATGGGCGATGCGGATTTGCGGGGGCCAACGGGAACCGACAGACAGCGGTAGTAGCCGTCGGCGGCTGCCTGTACCGAGCGTCGACCGGCTCGTCGGAGACACACCGTTGCGTCATGCCCCTGGTCCGCCAGCGCGGCACCTAGCTGCTCCGGATCCTCCCCGACAACGTCATCGCCGCTGACAATTGCAATCCTCAACTGCAATCCCTCCGCGCACCATCATCCATCCACCCACACCAGGTGGCATACCCTGACCGATACTCACGAAAACGGGATGGACCGCCTCTATGCAGCTGGCCGAGGATACGCCGGGTGAGCTGCTGGAACGCGCCGGCGCGGGATCGTCCACCTCAGGGCTATGGCGCCGGGTCGACAAGGTGGAGACTTGAGAGGTGACGACTGACGGGCATGGCAGGGGCGTTCAGCTGGCGGTCCTGCTGGCGTCGGCAGGGGGTCTGGAAGCTCTGTCGACTGTTTTGCGAGATCTACCTTCCGACTTTCCCGCGGCCGTCGTCGTGCAGCAACACCTGGGCGGTCACGACAGCCTGCTGACCACGATCCTGCGCAGGCAAACGCGACGTGCGATCGGTTGGGCGCACGACGGGCTGCTCCTGAGACCAGGGCAGGTGGTCGTCAGTCCACCGAGCGCGCTGTTGGAAATCACCTCGGAGGGCTGCTGTCGCCTGCAAGATGCGCAGCGGCATCAGGCGCTGGTGTTCGACGTGCTGCTGGCATCAATCGCCGGCTCGTACGGCCCCCGCAGCGTCGCTGTGGTGCTGTCGGGTTCCGGACATGACGGCGCGGCGGGCACCGTCGCGATGAAGCGGGCCGGCGCCGTCGTCATCGCCCAAAGTCCGGAGACCGCACAGTACCCGTCGATGCCAATCGCTGCCGCGCGCGCCGGTGCCGATCTGGTGCTGGACGTCGCCGAGATCGCCGGCGTCCTGACCGCCATCGTCGGAGGGGCACAGCTTCCCACGCGGCGAGAACCGCAGGCAGAACCTGCTGTGGACCAACCCGCTGCCACCGCTACTACGTACGGCATCCTCGGCCCATTGGCCCCGAGGTTCGGCACGAACAGTGCGGCGGCGCGAGGTGAGCTGGCACGGCTGCGCGCGAGCGAGCTCGAACGCCGCCGCAAGCAGCTGACGGTGGGATTCGGTGCCACGCAGGAGACGGTTGCCGTGGCACGGCGCAGGGCCGAGGAGTCACGCTGCCGCGCCCAACTGGCTCACGAGGCCGCCGAGGAAGCGTCCAGCCGCAACGTCAAACCGCGACGCCGCGGCTGACTACCCGACGACCTCCATCAGCAGCAGCGCCCCGCCGACCGTCCCCTCACTCGAACGGAACGACGTGCAGGTGATGCGCACCGTCGCCGGCCGGCCACGCCGGTTGACCGCCTCCACCACGACTTGGCCGGAGCTCTCCGGGTCGACGAACGCGTTCCCGATCAGGGGCCGCACGGCGTCGAGCGGCAAGCCGATGTCCAGGTTGGTCAGCCCGGTGCCGGTCGTCTCATCGGCGCGCAACCCCCAAAGCTCTTCACACCCGCGGTTCCACAGGATCACCTTCATCTCCCGGTCGACCACCACCATGCCCATTCGAACCGAGTCGATCAGCGAATCCTGGAAGAGCTTCGCTTCGTCCAGTTCCAGGCTGCGTTCGCGCAACATGTCGTTGATGGTGTGCAGCTCGTCGTTGGTGGACTGCAACTCCTCGTTCATCGTCTCGAGTTCTTCGTTGGTGGACTGCAACTCCTCGTTCGTGGTCTCGAGTTCCTCCACCGTGGATTGCAGTTCCTCGTTCGTGGTCTCGAGTTCCTCGTTGGTCGATTGCAGCTCTTCGTAGGCCGCCTCCAGCTGACGGTTGGTCTGGACGACCTTGTCCAGCAGCGCGCGGGTCGCGGTGACGTCGAAGAACACGATCGACACACCGAGCAAGCCGTTCTCGGCGTCCACCAGCGGGTTCACGTGGATCTCGAACCACACCGTCTCAGCGCCCGGCCGCTGCCATTTGACGTCCTGGATTCGCGCCGAGCGCCGCTCCACCTTGGCCTGCTCCAGGTAGGCGCGCAACTCCACCGGACGGTAGGACACCTCGAGGTCGCGCAGCAGCCGGCCGATGTCGCGCGCCGAGAGCCCGAAGATGGTCTCCGCCTGCTGGTTGAGCATCGCGACGGTGTCCTCGCCGGTGACCACGATCTGGGCCACTGGGCTGGCGCGGAAGGCCAGATCGCGCACCGTCGTCAACCCCGACAGGTCTATGTTGCGTTCGTAGAAAGCGGCGTTCGGGTCGTAGCGATCCACGCCGCCGTGGGTTCCGGCCGCCTTGCGGAAGATTCGGTGTTTCAAGTTCAGCGGGGCGAACCGATCGCCGTGACTCAACAGCATCTCGGCATGTCCGAGGAACAACGTGCCCTGCGGCGCAAGCGCAAAGTGCAGGCGTCCCAATACGTTTCGCTGCGTCTCGGCATTGAGATACATCAGGGTGTTGCGGCACACCAGCAGATCGACGCGCGAGATGGGCGCGTCCTTGACCAGGTCGTTACGGCCGAAGATCACCGCGCGGCGCAGCTCCTTGTGAAAGACGTAGCGGCCGTTGACCTGTTCGAAGTAGCGGCCCAGTAGATCCGTCGGTACGGATTCCGCCGCCTTGGCGTCGTAGGAGGCGACGCGCGCCTCGCTGAGCGCATCCTCGTCGACGTCGGTGGCGTAGATCTTGACCCGCTGCCGGAAGCCGTCGGGTCCAAGCGCCTCGGCCAGCAGCATGGCCAGGGTGTAGGCCTCCTGCCCCGAGGCGCAGCCGGCGCTCCATACCCGGATCGGGTCATTGGGGCCCCGCTCGGCCAGCAGCCGGGGAATGACATCGGCACTGACGAACTCCCAGGCATCCGGGTCGCGGAAGAACGAGGTGACATTGATCAGGATGGTGTTGAAGAGCGCGGTGAACTCGTCCGAGCTGGCCTGCAGGAAGTCGAGGTACTCGTCGAACGCGATGTAGCCCGCCTGGTCCATCCGGTGCCGGACGCGGCGCATCAGTGACGTGCGCTTGTAACCGGTGAAGTCGAAGCCGCGGGAATCGCGCATGTAGCGCAACAGGGCCTCGAACGCCTCGTCTGTCGTGGATTCCATGCAAGTCCCGTCCGGATAAGGGGTCCACCGAAGGACTTGAACACTACTCGCGGCGTCAGAGCTGGTCTTGCCGCCCGACCGATCCCCACACCGTTTTCCCCGACGATGTGGGGGTGGTGCCCCACGCCCGGCACAGCGCGGACACGATGGCCAGTCCGGAGACGATGTCGGCGCCGCGGTGGGCGTCCTCGTGCCGGCCCGGCAGATGGTAGCTGTGGTCCTCGACCGCGACGGTGACGCTGTCTTGGTAACTCTCGACGATCAGCACCGGGGCGCTCTCGGTGTGGTCGAGGACGTTCTCGATGAAGACCGTCGCCACCGTCGCCGCGACCGGTATGACCTCACGGATATTCCATTGGGTAAGCCACTCGGTAACGGCGCTGCGAGCGATATCGAGGCTGCTGATGTTGCGCGGAAGTTCGGTGCGCGCCCGCCGCCGTAACTGGAGGGTCTGGCCCCGCACGGCGTCCAGCGCGAGCTCGAGGGTGGAATGCACTGGCACGTAACGGGTGACGCCGGCCGCGCCGATCTCCTGCCGCACCCGCGGTTCGGCGCACACCAGCAGGATCGGCACGTCGGGCCAGACGCTGACGTGCCAGCGGGCGCTGGTGAATGCCGCCCAGGCCGAAGCCGATGGCGCGTGCAGACGGTTGATGTCGACGATGACCGCGTGCGGCTCGTCGATCGCGGCCTTGATGACGGCATCGCGGACGGTTCGATAAGTCGAGCTGTCGAGCACGCCCGCCACCACCAGCGTGGGCACGTCCTCTTGCGATTCCCCCTGGATCAGAACGGCGGGGTTCAGGTCGTTCATCCTGCTTCACCCTCGTGCTCAGCGGTCGTCGACAGGCGGTCGCTGAGCAGGGTCAGCGCGCGTTCGGTCTCCTCCGCTATCGCGGCGTAGCGCCGCGACAGCAGCCCCGTGCCGGCTTTGCCGGCCATGTCGCGGGCCAGCTTCGCCTTTTCCCGCAGGCTGCGCACGGCGATCCACATCGCCGTCTCGAGCTCGGTGTCGCGCGCGCCGAGCAGCGCCTCGCCCGTCCAGGCATGCCCCACCTGACAACGGAAGTTGCCCTCGCTGATGGAAACCAGCGAGCCGTTGCAGTCGGGACAGGTATAGCCAGAGGGGGGCCCCAGTTTTTCGGTGTCGAAGTCGGTCGCGAACCGTGACATCTTGGCGATGCGGTTCTCGAGCTCCATCGCAGAGTCGCGCTCCATATCGGAATCCTCTATTTCTCGGTGCGACAGCTCCTTGAGGACGGCGCCGATGTCGGCCGCCGAAGCCTGCCGATCCACCACACCGGCGTCCAGGGCGTTGGTCGGCATCGCCGGGAACAAAGCGTCCTCGGCCGACTGTCCGATGGTCGTGCCGCCCCGCGAGCGGATGGCGGCCATTCCCAGCACGCCATCGTCGAGCACGCCGGAGAGCAGCACGCCGATGGCGCGGGGGCCGAATGTCAGCGCGACCGACCGGAACAACGCGTTGATGGCGGGCCGGTGCCCGTTCTCGGTCGGCCCCTGTGACAGCAACACCCGATGGTCGGCGACCAGCAGATGGCGATCCGGAATGCCGACATAGATGTGGCCCGGCTCGAGGCGCGCGCCGTCTTGGGCAGCGACTGCGGGCAGCGGACCGCTGCGGTCGACGATCCGGGCCAGGATGCTGGGCGCACCGGCGGGCACATGAAGCACCATCATGTAGGCATAGGGCACGTCCGGCGATAAACCGGCGGCAAAATTCGACAGCGCTTCGACTCCGCCGGCCGACGCACCGATCGCTACCACACCTTGCAGGGCGCCGACTTCAGCCGTCTCGATCACCACTTTCGACTACCCCTATAGATCGTAGGTAATCCGGCGGCCGCTGAATAGCTGGGCGCTAGCGCCGTTTGCACCGAGCGGCCGGTGGTATTCCCCTCCGTTGAAAGGAGCGAGCCATGGCCACCGAGCAGAACCCGAAACAACGCGATCTGGAGCCGGCGCGGTTCCGTCGCGACACCGGTTACCTGACCACGCAGCAGGGCGTCCGCGTCGACCACACCGACGATTCGCTGACGGTCGGCGAGCGGGGCCCGACACTGCTGGAGGACTTCCACGCCCGGGAGAAGATCACTCACTTCGACCACGAGCGCATTCCGGAGCGCGTGGTGCATGCGCGAGGCGCCGGCGCCTACGGCTATTTCGAGCCGTACGACGACTGGCTGGCGGACTACACCGCGGCGAAATTCCTGACCACTCCGGGCGTTCAGACTCCGGTGTTCGTCCGGTTCTCCACGGTGGCCGGGTCGCGCGGATCTGCTGACACGGTCCGCGACGTGCGCGGCTTTGCCACCAAGTTCTATACCGAACAAGGCAATTACGATCTGGTGGGCAACAACTTCCCGGTGTTCTTCATCCAGGACGGCATCAAGTTCCCCGACTTCGTACACGCGGTGAAACCCGAGCCGCACAACGAGATTCCGCAGGCGCAGTCGGCGCATGACACGCTGTGGGACTTCGTGTCGCTGCAGCCCGAGACCCTGCACACCATCATGTGGCTGATGTCCGACCGGGCGTTGCCGCGCAGCTACCGCATGATGCAGGGCTTCGGCGTGCATACCTTCCGACTGGTAAACAGCGGCGGGGAAGGCACTTTCGTGAAGTTCCACTGGAAGCCGCGGCTCGGTGTGCACTCGCTGATCTGGGACGAATGCCAGAAGATCGCCGGCAAGGATCCCGACTACAACCGCCGCGATCTGTGGGAGGCGATCGAGTCGGGCCAGTTCCCGGAGTGGGAGCTCGGCGTGCAGCTCGTCGCCGAGGCCGATGAGTTCAAGTTCGATTTCGACCTGCTTGACGCGACGAAAATCATTCCCGAGGAACAGGTTCCAGTACGGCCGGTGGGCAAGATGGTGCTGAACCGCAACCCGGACAACTTCTTCGCCGAAACCGAGCAGGTCGCGTTCCACACGGCCAACGTGGTGCCCGGCATCGACTTCACGAACGATCCGCTGCTGCAGTTCCGCAACTTCTCCTATCTGGACACTCAGCTGATCCGCTTGGGCGGCCCCAACTTCGCTCAGCTGCCGATCAACCGGCCGGTGGCCGAGGTCCGGACCAATCAGCACGACGGCTACGGGCAGCACGCGATCCCGCAGGGGCGCTCGAGCTACTTCAAGAACAGCATCGGTGGCGGCTGCCCCGCTCTGGCCGACGAGAATGTCTTCCGCCACTACACCGAGCGGCTCGACGGGCAGGCAATGCGCAAGCGCGCCAAGTCGTTTGAGAATCACTACAGTCAGGCGCGAATGTTCTGGCAGAGCATGTCGCCGGTGGAAGCCGAACACATCGTCGCCGCGTTCGCCTTCGAACTCGGCAAGGTCGAAATGCCCGAGATCCGCTCGGCCGTGGTGGAACAACTCGCACGGGTGGACGGCGGGCTGGCCGCCCGGGTGGCGGCCAAGCTGGGGTTACCCGAGCCGCCGGAGGAGCCAGTCGACGACCAAGTGGTCGCGTCACCGGCACTGTCCCAAATCGGCGTCAGCGACACCATCGCCTCGCGCAAGATCGCCGTCCTGGCAGCCGACGGGGTTGACGTAGTGGGCACCCAACGCTTCATCGAGCAGATGGGCGAACGCGGCGCGATGGTCGAGGTGCTGGCCCCGGTCGCCGGCGGCACATTGGAGGGCGGATCCGGCGGCGAGCTACCCGTCGACCGCTCGTTCACGTCGATGGCGTCGGTGCTGTACGACGCCGTCGTGGTCGCGTGTGGGCCGCGGTCCGTATCGACCCTGTCCAATGACGGCTACGCCGTGCACTTCGTGACCGAGGCCTACAAACACTTGAAGCCGATCGGTGCCTATGGTGCGGGCGTTGACCTGCTGCGCACCGCCGGTGTCACCAACCGCCTGGCCGAGGACACCGACGTGCTCAACGATCAATCCGTCATCACCACCAAGGCCGCGGCCGATGAGTTGCCGGACCGCTTCGTCGAGGAATTCGCCGCCGCTCTTGCCCGGCACCGGTGCTGGGAACGGCGCACAGACCCGGTTCCCGCCTAGGACGTGGTTTTTTATGCGCCCAGTGCGGGCACCCGGAGAGTCAGGCGTCTCATCGTGGACAGGAGGATGAATCATGCCGCGTTCGTCGATCAAGAACGAAAAGTTGTACCAAGATTTACGCAAGAAGGGCGACTCCAAAGAGAAGGCCGCACGGATTTCGAATGCGGCCGCCGGACAGGGTAAGTCGAAGGTCGCCCGCAGGGGCGGCAAGTCCGGTTCGTACCAGGACTGGACCGTGCCCGAGCTCAAGAAGCGCGCCAAAGAGCTTGGCATGTCGGGCTATTCGAGCCTGAGTAAAGACAAGCTGGTCGCCAAACTGCGTAATCACTGACTCGTCAGGCCGAGTCGGTCGACCAAGACCAGGAACGCGATCGCGTAGTCGTTGTCGGCGGTCTGCGTTCTGATCGCATCCCAGTCCAGCCGTTCGCGCACCGCGCGCACGGCCGGTAGCAACTTGGCGAAGTCACAATGGTGCTCACCGAGCGAGCGCAGCTGCTGAACCAGCACCATGGTCGGCGGCAGCACCGGCATTTTGATGGCCAGCACGTCATACTGTTCGGCACGGTCCAGCGTGCCGGTGTCGACCGGCACCCCGTTGATGCGATGCAGGACATCGACGAGCGTGTCGGCGATGCGAGCCTTGAACAGCCAATCCTCCGGCGGGCGCTCGATGACGAACCCGGCTCCGGCCAGGGTTGCCACGGCCGCTTCCACATCGGGCTCCGCTACCACCAAGTCCACGTCGTGGCTGGGTTCCGGTGCGCCGTAAGCCCATAGCGCGTAGCTGCCGGCCAACGCGAATCGTGGCCCGTTCTCCTTGAGCGCCGACGCCGCGGCGCGCAGCGCGTCCCGCAACTGCGGGGTGCACCCGGGAGCGTCGGGGTGGGCGTCGATGGCTGCCATGGTGCATAGGTCATACCCGGCCTGCGGCTGAAACAACCTGCAACGGTGGTAAAGCCGTTTAACTTGTGGCTAGTTGGGAAATCTTGGGTTATGTCAGCTGCCGTGCCATGCGTTTACGATGCTGCCGCCGTCGTGATCCCCGCTCACAACGAGCGGGCAAAGCTGCCGACCTGCCTACGCGCGGTACTGACCGCCGCCCTATGTGCACCGATTCCGGTCACGATTGTGGTGGTGCTCGACGGCTGCGAGGACGGCAGCGACGAGCTGGCCGGCGAGTACGGCCCCGATGTGCACTTCATCAGCGTCGACGTGCACAACGTCGGGACGGCCCGCGCGGTCGGCTTCGGTTACGCGCGATCGCTACTGGGCGACGACGCCAGAAGCTGGTTCGCCACCACCGACGCCGACAGCCGGGTCGACCCCGGCTGGCTGCTCCACCAACTCAGCGTCGGCGCGGACATGGTGTTGGGCGTGGTGCGCGTAACCGATTGGCGTCAGCACAATGCCGACCTCGTAGACCGCTACATGCGTTGTTACCAAGCGCATCTCGCATGCCGAAACGGCGATCACGACCACATCCACGGTGCCAACATGGGCTTCAGCGCCCGGGCGTATTGGCGCGTGGGCGGCTTCCACACCTTGCAGACCGGCGAGGACGTCGACTTGGTCGAGCGGTTCGAAGCCGCCGGCTATCGCATACACCGTGACACAGAACTTTCGGTGATCACGTCGGCGCGAACTCGGGCCCGGGCCCCATTGGGATTCGCCCATCACCTCGAGCAATTGGGGAGAACGGTGGCGGGTGATTGCGTGTGACCGCGGGGATGGTTGAGCATTGGCTGGAGTCCGGTCGACTCGAGTTGCCGCTTCCCGCCTCGGGTCGGACAGCCGAACGCTGGCACCGGCTGGCACAGCTGGCCGAAGACAACATCGTCGCGGCCAGGATCGCGGAGGCCCACGTAGACGCCGTCGCGATACTTCACGAGTTGGGCGGCAAGCCGCCCGAACCGGGGCAGCTGTGGGGCGTGTGGGCGGCGGAGGCCCCGGACGCGATGCTGACCGCTACCAATACCGACGGTGCGTACACTCTGAACGGCACCAAGGTGTGGTGTTCGGGCGCGGGCTTCTGCACTCACGCACTGGTGACCGCGCGATTCGACGACGGGACACGTGGCCTGTTCGCGGTCACCGCGACCGACCCGACGATCAAGGCGTTGCCCAGCACCTGGTGGAACGCCGGGATGGCCGGCAGCGACACCAGGCCGGTCCAGTTCACCAACGCCCAGGCCGTCGCCGTAGGCGACCCCGGAGATTATCTGACCCGGCCCGGTTTCTGGCACGGCGCCATCGGCGTGGCCGCCTGCTGGCTCGGCGGTGCCCGTAGGGTCGCCGACCCGCTATATCGCTGCGCCGCAAGCCAATCGGCCGACGCGTACTCGCTGGCGCACTTGGGCGCGGTGGACGCCGCGCTGGCGGCCAGCGACGCGATCCTGGCGACGGCCGCAAGTCAGGTCGACGACGACCCGTTCGACAAGTCCGGCAGGGCGCAACTGCTGGCTCGTCGCGTTCGCACGGTGGTGGAACACGCCGTCGATGAAGCCATCACCCGCACCGGACGCGCGTTGGGCCCCGGCCCGCTATGCCAGGACGGCAGGCACGCGCAGCGGGTCGCCGACCTGAGCATTTACATCCGGCAGAGCCATGCCGAGCGGGATCTGGCCGAGCTCGGACGGCTGGCGGGCCAGCGGGCGATGAGTACTTCATGAAGACTCTGCCTGCAGGCAACTGCGCAAGGTTTGCGGTCAAGCCGCTGACCCACGGTGGCACGCCGGCCCCGTTGTGGCTGGCCGCATTTGCGGAGAAGCCGCTGCCGACACTGGATCCGACGGAGTGCCCCCGGCTGATCGTGGTGGCCCCGCACCCCGATGATGAAACCCTGGGTCTGGGCGCGACGATCGCACAACTGACCGCGACCGGAGTTGCCGTTCAGGTCGTCTCGGTCAGCGACGGCGGAGCCGCGCATCCCGGCGCGTCAGCTTCGGACCGGCTTCGTATGGAAACTACCCGTAGGTACGAATTACGCAGGGCCACAACCTTTTTAGGCACCCCGCCCCCGATATCCCTGGGTTTGCCGGATGGTGAGCTGACCGATCACGAAGACAGGCTCGCCGAGAGGCTGACCGAAATCCTGGAGGCCGCGGGGCCTGCGACCTGGTGCGCGGCGACGTGGCGGGGCGACGGCCATCCCGATCATGAAGCCGTGGGACGGGCGGCAGCGGCGGCGTGTGCGCGCAGCGGTGCCGCGTTGCTGGAATACCCGGTGTGGATGTGGCACTGGGCAATTCCGGACGACCCGGCCGTGCCGTGGGACCAGGCCTATTCCGTACCCGCGCCCGGCTGGCCGACGGAACGCAAGCGCCGCGCCGCGCACTTCTATCGAAGTCAGTTCGAGCCCAATGGAAGCCAATCGACGCCCATCCTGCCGGGTTACGTGCTTCCGCGACTGCTCGCGGTGGGCGAGGTCGTATTTCGGTGACAGCACGGCTGCCGGACGCCTACTTCGACGAGATGTATGTCGGCAAGGAGGATCCTTGGCAGCTGTCGACCAGGTGGTACGAACAACGCAAGTACGCGATCACCCTCGGCCTGCTGCCACGACGCCGCTACCGCCACGGGTTCGAGCCGGGCTGCTCGATCGGGACACTCACCGCACAGCTGGCACACCGCTGTGACCACCTGACCGCGGTGGATGTCGCCGACGCGGCGCGGCGCCGCGCCGATGCCCGGCTGCGCGAAGCCGGCTGCCGCGAGCGGGTAACGCTCATCCGCTCGTCGCTGGACGCGGCCTGGCCGGCCGGGCCCTTCGACCTGCTGGTGCTCAGCGAGGTCGCCTACTACCTGCAGGCCGAGACCCTGGCCGCGGTGTTGCGACGGGAGTGCCCGAGGATGGCGCCCGGCGCCAATATCGTTGCCGCGCACTGGCGTCACCCCGTCACCGACTACCCGCTCACCGGTGACGCGGCGCACGACGTCATCGCGCAAACACCGGGGCTGACGCCGATCGGCCGCTACCGCGACAGCGATGTCGTCATCGACGTGTTCGACACCGGCGACGGGCGGTCGGTGGCGGCTCGCGAGGGGGTCCCCGGCGCGCACTGATCCCCGACGCGCATGCCGCGGTGACTGCACGACGGGGAAAGTGGGTAGGTGAAAACCTATGCGTGTCGCGACGTTCAACATCTTGCATGGGCGCACCGTCGGTGACGGCGTCGTCGTCCAGCGGTTGCGTGACTGCGTGCAACGCCTCGACCCGGACGTGCTCAGCTTGCAAGAGGTCGACTGTGATCAGCCCCGCTCCGAGCGCGCGGACCTGACCGCCGCGGCGGCCGAAGCCATGGGCGCGGTGGAACACCGGTTCGTGGCGGCCATTTCGGGAACGCCCGGGGCAACGTGGATGGCCGCGACCGGCCGCGAGCAACCCGGTACCGCCGCATACGGAATCGCGCTGCTGTCCCGATATCCGGTGGACAGTTGGCAGGTGGTGCGGTTACCCCGAATCCCGATGCGCTTCCCGATGTATCTGCCGGGTCCCAACCGGATCATGGTCGTCGACGAGGAGCCGCGGGCGGCGGTCATTGCGCAGTTACGTACCCCGTTGGGCGGGCTCACGGTGGCCAATACGCACCTGTCGTTCGTCCCGGGCTGGAACCGGCGCCAGCTGCGCCGACTGATTCACGACCTGCGCGGCTTCCCGGGACCGCGGTTGTTGACCGGGGACCTGAACATGACCCCGAAGACTGTGCGCCGTTGGTCGGGAATGCGAGCGCTGGCGGCCGCCCAGACGTTTCCCGCCGACCTGCCCAACCGCCAGCTCGACCACATCCTGACCGACGATCACCGACTACGCGGCGGTCCCGTGGAATCCGATCTCATGAGCATTTCCGACCACCGCCCGCTGGCGGTGGATCTGCAACGGGTCTGACGGTTCAGGCGCGGTGGCGGCCCGCTTGCACCGCGACCAGAACGCGCTGGATGTCCTCGGCGGAAGGCATCTCGTCGGTGACGCCGATGATTTCCACGCCGACGTCGGCGTAGTCGATGGCGTGCCGGCGCGGCGTCAGGAGCCGTTTGGCGATGGCGATGACTTCGTCGTCGGACACCCGCGGCGGCAACAGCGCCAGCAGCGGCGCGTATCCCGCCTCGGGTGCCCGCCTGGGGTAGCCCGCTCGCAGGAAAGCGACCACGCTGAATACCCGATCCCGCAGGCCCATCTTCCACCTCGCTCATCCGCCGCACGCCCCATGCCAAACGCGACCCAAGCCGTGGATTACCCGGTAGAGCGGCTTGAAACCAACGATTGGCGGTCAGCGCCGTCGGAATACCCTACGCGCGAAAAGGGCCCGGCCCGATAACCGGACCGGGCCCCCATTTGCGGGTGGCCTACTGGTTCTTCTTCTGGCGCTCTTCGGCCGCCTCCGCGCCGGCCCGCGCCGACTCGGCTTCGGCTTCCTTCTTGCCCGCATCGCGTTGGGCGTCGGCTTTGTCCTGCTGGGCCTTGCCCTCTCTGCTCAGGTCATCACGGCCGAGCACGGCGCCGCCGGCCTCTTTGGCCTTCCCCTTCGCGCCTTCGACGGCGCCCTTGACCGCCTCTGCCGGCCCGCTCTTGTCATCCCCCATGGGTTCGACCTCCCTCTCGGTGGTTACTGAGCTTGCGCTCGATGGCACCTAGGGCGTTCCCACCGGTCGGCCCGTCAAACGCCCCGGGTCCGCGTTAAGCCTGGACACCCGCGGGTTGATGTGCGCGTGATCACGTCAACGGCGGTTGCGGCCCGAGCTCACGTATCGGCCGGCCGATCAATCCGTTTGAACGAGGTTTTACTGGGTAAAACTAGGCCGCGGCTTCGAAGGGGGAGAGCAATTGACCACCATCGCCGTCATCGGGGCAACCGGAACCGCCGGGTCCCGCGTTGTGGCCAGGCTGAAATCGCGCGACGTCACGATCGTCGAGATCTCGCGTGAGCACGGCGTCGACCTGTTCAACGGGCGTGACCTTTCGCGAGCGCTCAAGGGGGTCGACGTCGCCATCGATGTATCGAATCCGGTGCCGCGCGATGGGCGGTCCGACATCACCCAGACGCTCGCCGACGCCTCGCGCAACATCATGGGCGCCTGCGCCCAGCAGGAAGTGCAGCGCTTGGTGGTGTCGACGATGGCGTGCATCGAAGATCCGGTATTCGACGGCTTCGCCTATTACGAAGCCAAGCGGAAAGCCAAGGAAATCCTGCTCGACGGTCCCGTACCGACGACGATCGTCAAGTCGACGCAGTGGTACGAATTCGCGACCAACCACGACGCGGTGACCTGTAGCGCCGACGAGGTGATCGTCGAGGACTGGCTGATTCAGCCCATTGCCGCCGACACCGTCGCCGACGTGTTGGTCGAGTCAGCCCTGGGACAGACGCATTCGCCTCGCACCATTACCGGCCCAAGCGCTATTCGGTTGCCGGACCTGACATCGAAATTGCTTGCCCAACAAGGCGATAGGCGAGACGTGCGAGCCGTGGAACCTGCGGTCGCCGCGCTGGGGGCGGGAGCATTGCTCGCTTCGGGTCAGGCGATAGTCGTCGGCCCCGATGTCGACACGTGGCTACAGACCCTGGCCCCGCCCAGCACCGACGGGCACCACGCAGCGGACGGGCACGGCGGAAGCGACGGAGGCTAGGCGACGGGTTCTCACAGCAACAGGGCGCAGCTGACGACGATCATGCCGACGGCGGCGAGCGCGGCGTAATCGTTGATGTTGCCGGTGTGGACGCGTCGCAGCACGGCCAACCGCCTCGCCACGGTATCTCCGCGCAATGCCAGCGCGAGCAACGCCAAGCCTGCGACGATCTCAATCGCGATGATTATCAACGTCTGCGGAGCCAGGTAGTCAAAGTTCGCATTGGCCGCCGGTAGCGTGACCGGCGCCCCGAGCGCGGCCGCCGCGTAACCGGCGGGGTCCAACAGTCCTGCGGATGCGGGTCCGGCGACATGCCGGACGAACGGGACAGCGAGGGCACCGAAGGCCACGCAGCCCACGCTCAACAGACTCAGGCTCGCCTTCATGCCCAGCCGGATCGGCTCGAGGTGCTCGTATGAATGCTTCCGCCGCCGATAGAAGCCAAGGTATGCGGCACGACCCAGCGCCGCGACGGTGAGGACCTGCGCGAGCAGCGCACAGCCCAGCACAATGGGATGGTTCGATAAACCCTTGTGTATCAATCCAAGTGACGCGTATCCGTTGAATGGCGGCATCCCGGCGATGGATATCACCCCCACAGTGAAGGCTGCGGTCAGCAGGGGGCGCCGACGCGCCAGGCCGCCCATGTCGGACAGCGTCGTCACGCCAGTGGAGTGCACCACCGCGCCGGCGCACAGGAATAGCAGTGCCTTGAACAGGCCATGATTGACGAGGTGATACACCGCGCCCGCGACACCAGCCGCGGTTCCACTGGCGAATCCGGTTACCAGCACCCCGGTTTGGGCGACGGTGTCCCAAGCCAGCAGTCTCTTCAGGTCATCTTGCAGCAGCGCCATCGTCGCACCGAGCAGCGCCGACGCCACACCAAGCCCGGTCAGCAGTGTCGGCAGCGACGGCAGAAAAGGGAAGAGCTGCAAGCGGATCCGGGCCAGCGCCACCACCCCGAGGTCGACCATCAGCGCCGAGAACAGGGCCGAGACCGCACCCGGAACAGGGGTATGGGCGTCGGGCAGCCACGTGTGAAACGGCACCAGACCGGCCTTGGTTGCAAAGCCTGCGACCAGAAAGGCGACCGCGAGCAGCGCGGCTCGGCCGGCACCGGCGCTGAGCGCACCGTGCAGCTGTCCGAAGTTCAGTGCCCCGGTCACCGCGTAGAGCATCGCGCTGCCGATGAAGACCGAGAAACCGGCGATGCTGGTCAGCACAAGGTTTTTGAAGGCTGCCTCCAGCGCGATCGGGCGTTCCAAGAAGAAGCCGGTCAATCCGTAACTGGCCAACGCGGCCACCTCGAACCAGACGAACAGATTGACCGTGTCCGCGGTGAGGGCGGCGCCCACCAGCGCCGCCAGCAGCAGCTGAAACAGGCAGGCCAGGCCGCCGAGTTCGCGCCGGCCGAGATGGCCGAGTTCGGACAGCGCGCTGACCAGCAGCGCGATACCTATGCCTGTGGCCAGGATCGCGAATGTGAGGCCGAAAGGGTCGCATACCAACGCAATACCAAGCGCCGCGCCGCGCACCGGGCGTTCGTTGGATAAGAAGTGCGTGACGAGTTGCCCGGTGCCGGCGAACACCCGCGCGGCTGTGGTCAGCAGCAGCACCAATGACGCCGTCAGGGCGGTCACCGCCACCAACAACGGCGCGCGGGCCGCCCGTCGGGCGGCCAGCGGCGCCAGCACCGCGCCGATCAGCGGGATCACCACCGCCAGCGGGAGCAACTGCGTCGGCGTCATCGCCGGGTCAGCCTCGCAGCTCGGTAAGGTCGGCGGCGTCGACGCTGCGGTAGTGCTGGGCCGCACGCACCACCACCGTCAGGAACACCGCGGTGACCGCCACGCCGATGACCACCGCAGTGATGCAGAAATTTTGCAGCACCGGATCGGCCACATTCCCGGCAATCAAATCCCTCTGGGATCTACCTTGCGGCAGCCCCGCCAACACGGGCGCGGTCGATCCCTTGCGGTAGGCCATCGACACCAGCAGCAGGTAGGTCGAGGACTCCATCAGCGACAGGCCGAGAACGATCTTGATTATGTTGCGCCGGGACAGCACCGCGAACAGGCCGAGGCAGAACAACACACCGGCGGTGACGTAGTTGGCGACGATCACGACTCATCCTCGTCGGGCGTCCAGTCATGTCCCATCCCCAGGAGCGCGAACACCGCGATCGTTATGCCGGTAGCAACCTCCACCAGCTCGGCGGCCGAGATCACCTGCAAGGTGCCACCGGCGCGCATTGTCTGCTGGGGAGCCAGCGGCAGCCAATTGTCCAGAAACGAGCCGGTCAGCCACATGCCCACCAGTCCGACGACGACAATGCCTGCAGCACCTACCAATTCGGCGATCTCCAGCGTCGACGGGCGCACCGCAGCGCGTACCGCGCGGTGGCCGAGCGCCGTGTACACCAGCACGATGCACCCGGCCAAGACCACCCCGGCGGGGAACCCGCCACCCGGCGTGTAGCCCGAGGCCGCAAGGTAAACCCCGGCCACCGCGAGGATGACCGCCGCGACGCGCGCGCCGACGCGCACCACCACCGTCATGCCTACTGCCCGTTCGGGTGCCGCTGAGCCGAGCGCGTCGACGTCGGCGCTTTCCGGTGCGGGCGCGTCGTCGCGCTCCTGATCCTCCGCGGCCCGCGCCTCCGTCTCCTGCGCGTCGGGGCCTTCATCGGGGTCGGCCCGCGCTTGCTCGACGCGCCCTGCGCTGGCCTCACCGACAAACTCCGATCGCGGTTCGCGGCCGCGCGACAACACCAGCACCGTCACCACGGCAGCGAGCAACAGAAACGTCTCCCCGAACGTGTCGAATGCCCGGCTGCCGTAGACCACTTCGCTGACCACTTCGGTGGTGCCCCATCGGGGTAGTGCGATGGCCATGGCGTGTCTCGCGATGTCCGGCAAGGGTTTTGCAGCGTCGGGCAACGCGGTGACGCCGATGCCCACAACCGTCGCAAACGCACCCACCAGCACCCCGGACAGCCAGGGGCGATGCCAAGCGGCGCCGCGGGGCAGTCGTTCATCGGACACGGCGCGCACCACCGTCCTCGACTGCCTCACCCAGATCGCCGCGGTCGAATACGTCGGTGCGGATCTTCCCTATCGCGATCAGATACAACACCGGTTGTGCGATCGCGCCGACCACGACGGCGGCCAGCGCGACATCGGGCGCGGCCAACACGACGAATAGCGCTCCCAGGACGGTACCCACCGCCGACAGCGCCATCACCGACCCGGTGAGGCTGCGCAGAAACACCACCAATGCGGCACTGGCCGTCACCAGCGCCAAGGCCAAATAGTCAACCACCCAAAAGGATGTCACCGGCCTCCTCCAGATGTCCGAGGCAGCCGGCCAGGTTGGTCGACGACCGCACCGCGCCACATCGGCACCCCGGTCTTGTACGCCGACCGCGACAGGGCGTGCGCGGCGATGGGGTTGACGAGCAGCAGCAGCACGGCGACCAGTAGTGCCCTGGACCCGTATTCGGTGACAGGGCCCTTGATCGGCACCAGACCGGCAAGAAGCGGTAGGGCACCGGCGGTGATTGTCTTGGAAGAGCATTGAATTCGCGTATAGACATCGGGCATTCGCACGATGCCGATCGCACCGCTGAGCGAAAAGAACACCCCCACAACGCATAAGACGATAATCAACGCGGCGGTCATAGTAGACCCCGCTCGAGGTATCGCGCCCACACCAGCGCACCGAGGTAACTGAACGAGGCCAGCCAGAGGGCCACGTCCAGGTAGATGGTGCGGTCGGCGACTGCGGCGTAGAACAGCACCACAAGCGCGCATTCCGTCGAGATGGTGTTGAGCGCGACCACCCGGTCCGAGACCGACGGTCCGCGCGCCAGTCGGATCAGCAGAATGCAGGCCACCAACAGCAGCGCGACGCATACACCCATCAAGACCCCGGTCATTGACTTCTCCTCTCTCGAGATCGAGCCACGGCGATAACACGCCTTTCGAGCGGCGCGTTCACCGATTCGCGCGCTGGGCCATTCGGAACGGCCATGGCGTGATACTGCAGCTGACGGCGGTCGCGATCGAGGTCGACGAACTGGTTGTCCACCACCAAGGAGGTGAGCAGGCCCGTCGCCGCGAGCTCGCCGTCGGAGCGAGCCTCGGTCGACACGATGACCATGCCCGAATGCAGCGGCCGCGACGGCGACAGAATGCGCCGGGTCAGCGACAGGTTGGCGACCACGATGCGCGCCGCGCAGCTGGCGCCCAACATCCCCAGCGCGACGAGGCGACGCGGCCGTAATGCCGTCCAGGGCCCGACCACCTCGCCGAGCGGTGCGAAAACCAACCCGCAGCCCAGGGCGACCACAGCACCGACAAGCACGTTCTCCACGGTCGCCGTCCAGCTCAGCAGAATCCACACCAAGAAAGCCCAGACAGCCAGCGCCAAAGTCGGCCGCGCACGCATCGCAATGCCCACCTTTCGCCATCCGCGTCGCGGGTCACCAACGACCCAATCGCCACGCATCGCCGGGCTGACGGGGTACCCACCGGCAAGAAGATCAACCGAGGCATACTCGTGCGGGCGAGCTGAGGCCGCGATCGAGCAGGTAACCGCGGCACTTCGGATAACGATTGCGTCACGATCATGATGGCGATTCCCTAAGAGAGCACCCGCTTTTCTTAAAAATCCGGGGATCGCTTGATCGTTCGCTTAGCGAAAGACCCCTGGAGCCGCCCTAGCGGCGCCCTTCGGTCGTCGTCAGCGAACACTGCCACTGTTGGCTTCCGCTACTTTGGATTCCGAGGATCGGGAGCCTCTGGCGAGAGAAATCATTTTCGTTTCGAAGGACAGCAAACATCATGAAAATCAGCAGTATTGTCGCGCGCCGGAAAATTGCCGGGATCAGTGCCGGCTGCTTGCTCGGGGGAATGGCCATGGGCATCGTCGGAGCGCCATCGGCGGCCGCGGCACCCGACTGCAGCCCCGCCGGTGTGAACAACACCGTTTCCTCGGTGCAGGGCTCGGCAGAGCAGTATCTGGCGGCGCACCCGGGCGCCAACCAGGTGGTGACGGCCGCCTACGGGCAGCCGCGGCCGGAGGCCGAATCCAGCCTGCGCGGCTACTTCACCGGCCACCCGCAGGAGTACAACGACCTGCGCGGCATCCTGGCACCGATCGGCGACACCGAACGGCAGTGCAACGTCACCGCCCTGCCGCCCTACCTGGAGTCGGCTTACCAGGAGTTCATGGCCGGCTGATCCCGGTCCGAGACGACCCGCCACAACGCTGTGGCGGGTCGTTTCCACGTCGGCCGTGTTTTTGCACGGTGTGAACAACTTCTCCGGCGGGTAATTGTGCAGTCAGCTACCAGAACTGGAGGACGAGAATGCGGCTGCGCCGTAGCGTGCTGAGCAAGCCGGGTATCACGCGCAAGCGACGCGGTAAAGGCTTCTCCTATTACCGGCCGGACGGCAAAGTGCTGTCCGATCCGGAAACCCTGCAGCGCATCAAGGATCTGGTTATTCCACCGGCCTGGAAGAAGGTCTGGATTTCGCCGTATAGCAACGGCCACATTCAGGCCGTGGGCGTCGACGCCGCCGGCCGTCGGCAGTATCTGTACCACCCCGCCTGGCAGCAGGAACGCGCCGAGGAGAAGTTCGACCGCGTGCTGGAACTGTCCACCCGGCTACCCGCGTGGCGCACCGAGATCGCCAAGGACCTGACGCGGAAGGGCTTGACCCGCAAGCGGGTATTGGCGCTCGCGCTGCGGCTGCTCGATCGCGGCTACTTTCGCGCCGGCGGTGAGCAATACGCCGAGGAAAACGAGTCCTACGGTCTGTCCACCCTGTTGTGTGAGCACGTCGTGGTCCGGCGTGATGCGGTCGAGTTCGATTTTCCGGCCAAAAGCGGGGTCCGGCGCACCGTGGAGATCGAGGACCCCGAAGTGGTCCGGGCGGTGCGCGCGCTGATGCGCCGGCCCGACCGAGGCGATCGACTTCTGGTGTGCCGCACCGCATCCGGCTGGCTCGATGTACGCGCCGATGACCTCAACGACCGATTCAAGCAACTGGTCGGCGACGAATACACCGTCAAGGACCTGCGGACCTGGCATGGGACGGTGCTGGCCGCCGCGGCGTTCGCCGACGCCGACCCGCCGGTGTCGCGCCGCGTCGCCAAGCGCGTCGAATCCGCGGTGATGAAAGAGGTGGCCGAGGAACTGGGCAATACCCCGGCGGTGGCGCGTGGTTCCTACGTGGACCCGCGCGTCGTCACCGGCTACGAGCAGGGACTGACCATCGCCGCCGCGGCGCAGCGCGCCGAACGCGTCCGTAAACCCGATGTGGCCCAGGAGATCCTGGACAAGGCGACCCGCATGCTGATCCGGCGAGTGGCCAAGGGCAACATCGCCGGTGGATCATCTGCGCTGCCCAAGTCGGCCTGAGCAATCCGCCAGCTGAAAACTGGCTGAGAGTCGCCTGACCCGCCGCGTTTCAGCGAATAACAACGGCGAATGCGGGTAATCGGGCTCGTGTGGGAAGTGCCCAAGCCGCCCACGCGGCGGCAGCCTGCATGGGTCACGTCTGTCAGCGGCGTCCGTCATCGGTTGGCCCGCGACTCGACGGCGCTGCCTTGCAGGTGGTTCAAACAATAGCCACACATGCCCATCCGCCAGCACTGAGATCCGTCTGCCGAGGAGGGAAAACATGTCTAAAAAAGAGGTTTCCGACTATCTGCTAGAGCGCTTGCGGGCATGGGGCGTTGAACATGTATTCGGGTACCCCGGCGACGGCATCAACGGGCTGCTCGCGGCGTGGGGCCGCGCGGATAACAAGCCCAAGTTCATCCAGTCGCGCCACGAGGAGATGAGCGCCTTCGAAGCGGTCGGCTACGCGAAATTCACCGGCAGGGTCGGGGTCTGCGCCGCCACGTCCGGACCCGGCGCGATCCACCTGCTCAACGGCCTCTACGACGCGAAACTCGACCATGTTCCGGTGGTGGCCATCGTGGGTCAGACCAACCGCAGCGCAATGGGCGGGAACTATCAGCAGGAGGTCGACCTGTTGACCCTGTTCAAGGACGTCGCCAGCGACTACATCCAAATGGTCACCGTCCCCGAGCAATTGCCGAATGTGCTGGACCGCGCGATCCGGATAGCGATGACGCAGCGGGCGCCGACGGCGCTGATCATCCCCAGCGACGTCCAAGAGCTGCCGTACTCGCCGCCCGAGCACGCGTTCAAGATGGTGCCCTCCAGCCTTGGCATCGAGTACCCGGACATCGCCCCCGACGACACCGCGATCGCCCGCGCGGCCGACGTGCTCAACGCCGGCAAGAAGGTCGCCATCCTGGTGGGCACCGGCGCCCGCGGCGCCCACCAAGAGCTGTCCGAGGTCGCCGACCTGCTCGGTGCGGGCGCGGCGAAGGCGCTGTTGGGCAAGGACGTGCTGTCGGACGAATTGCCTTGGGTCACCGGCTCGATCGGGCTGTTGGGGACCCGCCCGAGCTACGAGATGATGCGCGACTGCGACACGCTGCTGACCGTCGGGTCCAGCTTCCCGTATACGCAGTTCCTGCCGGAATTCGGTCAGGCCCGCGCGGTGCAGATCGACGTCGACGGCCGGATGATCGGCATGCGCTACCCATACGAGGTCAACCTGGTCGCCGACGCGAAAACCGCACTGCGGGCGCTGATCCCGCACCTGCGTCGCAAGGAGGACCGCTCGTGGCGCGAGGGCATCGAGAAGACCGTGGCCCGCTGGTGGGAGACCATGGACAAGGAAGCGATGGTCAGCGCCCACCCGGTCAATCCGCTGCGGCTGTTCTCCGAGCTGTCGCCGCAGTTGCCCGACAATGCCATCGTCACAGCCGATTCCGGCTCGTCGGCCAACTGGTATGCGCGCAACCTGCGTTTCCGCGGCAACATGCGGGGCTCGCTGTCGGGCACGCTGGCCACGATGGGTCCCGGGGTTCCATACGGCATCGGCGCCAAGTTCGGCCACCCGGACCGGCCCGTCATCGTGTTCGCCGGTGACGGCGCCATGCAGATGAACGGCATGGCCGAACTGATCACGATCAAGCGGTATTGGAACGAATGGAAGGACCCCCGCTTGATCATCGCGATCTTGCACAACAACGACCTCAACCAGGTGACCTGGGAAATGCGCGCCATGGCCGGTGCGCCGAAATTCGCTGAGTCCCAGAACCTTCCGGATATCGACTTCGCCGCGTTCGCGGCCAGCCTGGGCCTGAGCGCCGTGGCCATCAAGGATCCGGAGGAATTGTCGGACGCCTGGCGCAAGGCGCTGTCGGCGGATCGTCCCACGGTGCTCGACGTCTACACCGACCCGGACATGCCACCCATCCCGCCGCACGCGACCTGGGAGCAGTTCAAGTCGGCGACCACGGCGGTGCTCTCCGGTGACGAGGATCGCGTGGGCTTCGTCAAGGTCGGCCTGAAGACCAAGGCCCAGGAGTTCTTGCCGCACAAGAAGAGTTGACCCACAGCGGGTCAACTCACCCGCGCCTGCCCAGCCCTGCTGCCGCGCTGCGCAGGTCGTCGACGAACGCCTTGTAGACCTCGTCATGCCGGTCGCTGCGGTCGCGCAACACCGATGAGGGGTGAACCGTCGCCACGAGGGTCGGCTCGGGTGTCAGGTGTACGTCGACGGTTGAGGGCAGCCGCAGTTGTTGGCCGCGCTGGGTGGACACCCGAAATGTTCCTCCCAACAACGACTGTGCGGCGGTAGCACCGAGGCACACGATGACCTGTGGCCGCACCGCCTCGATTTCGGCGATCAGCCAGGGTCGGCAGGCGACCACTTCGGTGCGGCCGGGCTTTTGGTGGATGCGTCGCTTGCCGCCCTTGCGGGTGAACTTGAAGTGCTTGACGGCGTTGGTCTCGTAGACCATCGCCGGGTCGATGCCGGCGTCCTCGAGGGCGCGGGCGAGCAGTCGTCCGGCCGGGCCGACGAACGGTTCGCCGGCGCGGTCCTCTTGGTCGCCGGGCTGCTCGCCCACCAGCATGATCGGGGCGCCGGGGTGCCCATTGCCGAACACCGTTTGGGTGGCATCCTCGAAAAGCGAACAGCCGTGGCAGGTTTCGGCCGCATCGCGCAGCGCGTCGAGGCCGCGCTCCTCTGGGAGGTAGCGGGCGGCCCCGGGTGCGTTCGATGTTGCGGCCATGATGAGACGGAGGGCGTGGGTACCCCCGCTCCCCCACCGAGCGGGGGGACCACGCCTTTGGTTGTGTCAGCCCTTGCCCACGATGGCGTCGCGGGCCCGGTCGAGCATCGCGGCGAACGGACCGGCGGCCAGGTTGGCCACCTGGGATTCGACGCCGGCGTGCGGCCGGGTGGGCGCAATGGCCTCGGCGAGCTTGGCGGCGCGGCCCATGCGCTCGAGCTCTTCGCCGCTCAATTCCTCACCCAGCTTGGCGAATTCGTCGCGCTCCTCGTGCTCGGCGTGGTCGATCACGGCGTCGCGCAGCTTCGTCAATTCGCGAGTGAACTCCTCGCTGTTGACGTCGAGCTTTTCCAGCTTCTGCAGCACGGTCTTGGCTTCGTGCTCTTCGTTCAGCCGCTTGTCCACCACGGTGGTGCCGTTGGAGATCTTGCGCTTGGCGCGGGGGTGAACGACCTCTTCCTCCGCGGTCTCGTGCACGGCGAGCATCCGCCGAAGCTCGACAAAGGCCTCCTCACGGGCCTTCCCGGACGCCGCCAGGGTTTGGGCGAACATCGCCTTGATCTGCTTGTGCTGACTGACGAGGAAGTCGACCACGTCGGTGGGTGACTTGATGGCGGTCGGTGCCACAGTGTGTCCCTCCCATCTACTTGGTTCGGCGCGCGGGGCTGTGCGCGCTCGCTGAATCGGCTACCCGACGATTCCGACCGTCAAACGGGGTGTGGCCGCGTCCGTAGGGGGTATGTCCTGGACAAACAGCGGAAGGAGCACGCGGTCGATGGGCGCCGGAATGGGTCTCCGCGCGGGCCAGCGCACGCGGGTGTTGCTGCGCTGCGGAGTCGTCGGAGCGGTCGCGGCGGCCGCGATAACCATGGGGTGTTCACACCCGGGAGCGTCGTTGGAATCCGAGCCCGATGTCGAACTCTGGCGGGCCGGTGTCGCGTTGCACGAGCCGGTGTGGTCCTACCGCATGCACGCCCTGGTCGCGCTCACCGACGACCATCGGCTGGCCGAGGTCACCGCCGGTGACCGCGGCGGCGATGCCAAGACAAGGTTCTCCGCACCCATGGCGTCCGGACGCAATCTGCAGATCAGCCGGAAAGACGAGGGTGACGTCTTCGTGCCGCAGCCCGAGCGCGGCAGGGTGGCCGTTGTCGACCTGGAAAGTCTGCGCCAGGTCAACGATTTCGACGCCGGACCGGCCCCGGCCTACCTGTCCGAGGACGCGGGATTGCGGATGCTGCTGGCGCTGTCGTCGGATGGAAAGGCCGTGACGCCGGTGGATCAGTATGGCTACCGCAAGCTGCCCACCGCGGTCACCGACACCAGCGCCGACACCATCGACGGCGCGAACCGCGGCCGCAAGCTCGACTACCACCTGTTCGGATCGTCGGGCATCCGCCACTTCCAGGGGACGTCCTCGCCTGCGGCGCAACGCGGGTCACTGGACTTCAACGTTGCGGTCTCGGCCGGTGACGGCACCGCGGTGACCCGCAGCTATGTCGCCGGCCGCGACGACAACACGCTGCATGCGATCGACTCCCGCCGCGGCGGACAGGGATTGGAGGAGCTGGCCAGCACTCGGTTACCCTCGCCGATCCGCGAACTCGGCACCGACGACACCAGGATCTACGCCGCCACCGACCACGAGCTGGTGACGCTCGAAACGGCAAGCTTCACCGGCTTTCCGGACGGGCGAATCTCCGTGCTCCGCAGCATCGACTACCGGGCGGGGCTGCCGGCCGATGCCCGGGCGGCCGAACTCTCGGGCATGGCCGTCGGGCCGCATCGGGTCTACCTGACCTTCGCGCACGCGCCCTACGTGGTCAGCGTCGCCAAGCCACGGCTGTGACGGTCTCGGTTTAGAGGAGGGCCCTCGTCGGCTACATTTCGGGCAGGTTCGCCGGTAAGGAGGCACTGGGGTGACCAACCCGCAGGACCCGTATTGGCAAAACCCGCTGAGCTATGACCCGCTCGGCCGCGTCCCGCCTCCCGACCTGGAACCGCCCACCGAGCAGCCGGCCGCCATGCAGCCGCCGCCGTTCACGCCGCCGCCCGCTCCCGCGCCCTACCGCCCGCCGGTCAACACCCTGGCGACGCTGTCGCTGGTTTTCGCGTTCCTGTTCGCGCCCGTGGGAGCGATTCTCGGACATCTCGGGCTTGCGCAGATCCGCCGCACCGGCGAACTCGGCCGGGACCGTGCCCTGGTGGGCGTGACGCTGTCGTACATCTTCATCATGTTGGCGGTCGTCGCCCTGGCCGGGTGGGCCACGCTTTCCGGTTCGACCTCGTCACACCGGGCCTCGCCCGGCTCCAGTTCCGCCGCCGGACCCCCGCCCCCCACGGTCCCGCCGGAGACCATCGCCACGCTGCTGCCCGGGCTCGACGCGCTGCGCAACATCACCGCCGACGCGAACCTCGACGTCGGCCCGACGTGGAACAGCCCGGGCCGTTCCCCGGATGACGGCAGCATCGACCGCCCGGAGTGCTGGGAAAGCATCGCCGCAGGCAGCCCGGATGCCTACACCCCAGGGGCGCTGGCCGGATATCACGCCGGGGAGTTCACCGACACGCGCAGCATGATGAAGTCCATGCAGGTCATCCAGGGCGTGGCGGCGTTCCGCGATCCGGGCGCGGCCCAGGCGCAACTGGGCACCCTACTGTCGGGCTGGCACAAGTGCGGCGGCTCGACCGTCACCGTGAGCGCTCCCGGCGGGCAGCCGATCCCGATGTCGGTGAGCGCGCCCGCCGACGCCGGCAACGGCATCACCACCCTGGACCTGACGCCCAAGGGGATCCAGGTGCGCTCGGCACGGGCGATCGCCGCCAAGGCGAACGTCGTCATCGACCTGAACGTGTCCGCCAGCGGCACCACGGACAGCGCGCCACCCCGCGCGGCGGCGGTCAGCATCGCCAACTACATCCTCGGCAAGATTCCAGGCTGAGCGACCCACACGGATCGGCGGCTGGCTGCGGGGCCCATGCGTGGCGACCCGCTGCGCCCGGCCCGCCGCGCTTGCGATCGCCACTAGGCTGAATGCGTGGCGACCCGCTGCGCCCGGCCCGCCGCGCTTGCGATCGCCACTAGGCTGAGCGCATGAAATTCGTCGACGTCGACGGGGTCGGCCGGGTCAGCCGAATCGGCCTGGGCACCTGGCAGTTCGGTTCACGCGAGTGGGGTTACGGGGACAGCTACGCCGCCGGCGCCGCGGGCGACATCGTGCGCCGCGCCCGCGCCCTGGGGGTGACGCTGTTCGACACCGCCGAGGTCTACGGCCTGGGCAAGAGCGAGCGGATCCTGGGCGAGGCCCTCGGCGACGAGCGCGCCGACGTCGCGGTGGCCAGCAAGATCATGCCGGTCGCCCCCTTCCCCGCCGTCGTCAAGCAGCGCTTCCGCGCCAGCGCGCAGCGGCTGGGCCTGGACCGCATCCCCCTGTACCAGATTCACCAGCCCAACCCGGTGTTTCCCGATTCGGTGATCATGCCGGGCATGCGCGACCTGCTGGAACGCGGCAAGATCGGCGCGGCCGGCGTCTCGAACTATTCGCTGCAGCGGTGGCAGAAGGCCGACGCCGCGCTCGGCCGGCCGGTGATCAGCAACCAGGTGCACTTCTCGCTCGCCTACCCGAAGGCGCTGAAGAACCTGGTGCCGTTCGCCGAGCGGGAGAACCGCATCGTGATCGCCTACAGCCCGCTGGAACAGGGTCTGCTGGGCGGCAAATACGGTGTCGACAACCGTCCGGGCGGCGTCCGCGCGGTGAACTCGCTGTTCGGCACGGAGAACCTGCGCCGCGTCGAGCCGATGCTGCAACTCTTGCGCGACGTCGCGAAGGACGTCGACGCCAAGCCGGCGCAGGTGGCGCTGGCCTGGCTGATCAGCTACCCGGGCGTGGTGGCCATTCCCGGCGCGTCCAGCGTCGAGCAGCTCGAGTTCAACGTCGCCGCGGCCGACATCGAACTGCCCACCGCATCGCGCGACGCGCTCACCGAGGCGGCCCTGGCCTTCCGGCCCACGTCGGCGGCGCGCTTCCTCACCGACCTGGCCAAGGAGAAAATCGGCCGCGCTTAAGACTGGTTGGCCTCGGCGAATGCGGCGGGGCTGGCCGGCGCGCCGCGGGCCACCACCAACGGCATCGACGTCGAGGCGTTGGTGCGCAGGATGGTGTGCACGACGTCGATGAGGTCCTCGACGGGCATCAGCTTGCCGGGCATGCAGCCGCGCGACGACCACAACGGGACCGCCTTCATCGCGAGGTCCATGTCCCAGCCCTCGTTCATGCCGGTCTGGCCGTCGCCTTCGCCGCCCGCGCACTCCCCGACGATCAGGTTGGTGAAGCCGATGTCGGAGTGTTCGGCCCGCCACGCTTCCACGAGCCGTTCCAGGGCGGCCTTGCTGACGCCGTACGCGCCCAGCCCCGGCCACGGCGGCCCGAAGGTGCCGGCGTCGGAGGACAGGTACACGGCCTTGCCGGCCGACGCGGTCAGGTGTGGCACCGCCGCGGCCGTCACCAGCGACGCGCCGATGACGTTGGTGTCGAAGATGCGCCGCCACGTGTCGGCGTCGGTGTCCACCATGCGGACCAGCGGCCCGACGGCGGGCGTGTAGACGATGTTGTCGATGCCGCCGAGCCCTTCGGCGGCACGGTCGATGGCCGAGCGGCAGGACGCCTGGTCGGTGACGTCGCATTCGATCGCGATGGCGTTCGCGCCGGCATCCTTGGCCGCGGCCTCGATGCGCTCCCGGCGCCGGGCCAACAACGCGACCTGATCACCGCGCTTCGCAAGGCCGACACCTATGCAACGCCCCAACCCGCTCGAGGCACCGACCACCACTGTCCTTGACATTTTCGCCCTCTCTTGTAACGCAAGACGCTGTCGCGAGAAACCTACCGGATTGACGCGTCGCGTGGTGATCGGTCGGCCGCTTAATTCGGAACGACGGTATTCCGCTCGCCCGACTTGGCTCGGTACATGGCCTCGTCCGCTCGCGCCGTGACGGTGTCGACGGACTCGGCGGAGCGTGCAAGCGTGGCGCCGATGCTCAAGGTCGCGCGAATCGTGTTGCCGGACAAGTGGATCGGCTCACCGACACGAGAGCGGATCTTTTCGGCGATCTGGGTGAGCTCGGCGCTGCTGCTGACACCGGGTAACAGCACCAGCATTTCGTCGCCGCCTGTCCGCCCGACCGTGTCGCCGCGGCGAACGCTCGCCCGGATACGGGCGGCAAGCGTCGCGAGCACGAAGTCCCCCATGCCGTGCCCCCACGTGTCGTTGATCGCCTTGAAGTGGTCGACGTCGCAGAACAGGACGCCGACGTGTGTCCCGGCGGGCTGCGGTTCGCCCAGCGCGCACTCGAGCCTGCTGAGCGCCTCGGCCCGGTTCACCAGCCCGGTCAGGGTGTCGAATCGCGCCAACCGTTCCAGCCGCTGTTCCGCCTCGACCTGATCATCGACCACGCGTAGCGCCGCGATCAGCCCATCGGTGTTGCCCTCGGCGTCGGTGTAGGGCTTTCCGTGACCGTCGAGCCAGTGGTAATCGCCGTCGACCGAACACACCCTGAACCGTTGCAGAACCTGTTCGCCGCCAACGATCCTGCGGACGGCGGCGACGAGTTTGTCACGATCCTCGGGATGGATGCGACGGGCGAAACCCGAGCGGGTCCATCGCTCAAGCGGCCCGCCCAACGCAGCTTCCGCAGATGGCGAAACCCACACAACCTCGTCATCGCGGAGGTGAACGATGATGTCGACGGCGTTATCGGCGAGAATGCGATACCGCATCTCGGCCTCGGCGCGCTGGGCGCTGGCCAGTTCCTTCGCGATCAGCAGCTGCTGCTCTCGCTGGCTGAAATAGAACGTGACCACGCCCATGACCGCGGTCCCAAACAGGATCGAGAACGTCCACTCGGCATGCTCACCGAGACCGAGCTGCAGGAAAATTGGCCTCGCCAGGGCGACGAGCAGCGGAAATCCGGCGAGGATACCGACCAACCGCACCAGTGACCGCCGGTCGGGTCGGGCTAACAGCCACGCGAGCGGAAGCCGGTCGGGACGTGCCAGCGATGTTGCAGCGACGAGCAGCAGTAGAGCCAAGGCCGACAAGAACGCCTGACCCTTCGACGGCGAGACACCAACCAGTGCCAGCGCGTCGAACAGGTAGGCCGCGACGGTGACGAACGGGATGACCGCAGCACCCGCGATGCACAGAGGCCAGACCACGCGGGCCCGACGATCCACCCGTATCAACGCGACGGCGGTCGCCAAAGGCACCGCGGACAACGCGGTTTGAACGCTCGGCCGCCCCGGCCAGGACCACTGGTACCTGCCGACCGCATCGCCAAACCAAACCCGGTCGAAGCTGAATGAGCTGACGCACATGTACTCGGCAAGGACGATCACGGCAAAAACGCCCACGGCCGCGGCCAGGCCGCGCCCGGCCCAAATGCGTTCGCGGGACGGACGCCCCCACTGCGCCAGAATCGCCGCGGCCAGCGCGGCCAGCCATAGGGCGGTCCACGGCATCATCTGCGGCCAGGTGGGATAGACCCGCGTCAGCCGCTCGATATCAGCCGTCCAACCCACCCATGTCGACGCCGCGACGGCGAGGACGACGATGACGGCGGCGCGACCGCCCCACGCCATCGCGGCTCCCACGCGCGTGTCGAAGCCGGGCCTGTGCATCGGCTGTCCCTTCGTTCCCGGCAGTCGGGGCGCGGCCGCGGCATTGGCGGCATCGACGCGGCAACAATACTGTGCGCAAAAGCTAACCGATGTCGCCTATTCGGCGCGAGCAATCCGCTCGATCCGCAGAAACGGGGGGATGCCGCCACAGACGCGGCTATGGGTGTCGCGAAAGGCTAGTCCGAGGGAAGGGCCTGAAGCACCACGGCGGTGTGCGCGTCCACGGTGAAGGTGCCTCCCCCGGGCACCTCGTCGGCCGGCGTGGCCTCTTCGGGTCCGGTGAAGACCACAATCCGCCACGAGGCACCGAATTCTTTTGGCGGCAGCGTGAATTCGATCGGCTCGTAGTGGGCGTTGAAGCACAGCAGGAAGGAGTCGTCTAGCATCCGCTGTCCCCGCGCATCGCGGTCGGGGATGCCGTGACCGTTGAGGAACACGGTGACCGATTTGGCGAATCCGGCGCCCCAGTCCTCGTCGGTCATCTCCGCGCCCTCGGGGGTGAACCAGGCGATGTCGGGCAGCCCGTCCTGACCCCGGCGGCCCAGTGGCTTGCCGGAGAAGAACCGGCGCCTGCGGAACACCGGATGCTCGGCGCGCAGCGCCGACACCGTCCGGGTGAATTCCATCAATCCGGCGTCGGCGCTGGACCAGTCGATCCAGGTGAGCTCGTTGTCCTGGCAGTAGCCGTTGTTGTTGCCGTTCTGGGTGCGGCCGAGCTCGTCGCCGTGGCAGATCATCGGCACGCCCTGGGACAACAGCAGGGTGGTCAGGAAGTTGCGCTGCTGGCGGGCGCGCAGCTGGTTGACCTCCGCATCGTCGGTCGGCCCCTCCACACCGCAGTTCCAGGACCGGTTGTGGCTTTCGCCGTCGTTGTTGTCCTCGCCGTTCGCCTCGTTGTGCTTCTCGTTGTAGGACACCAGGTCGCGCAGCGTGAAACCGTCGTGGGCGATGACGAAGTTGATCGACGCCACCGGCCGCCGCGCGGTGTGCTCGTAGAGGTCGGCCGATCCGGTGAGCCGGTAGGCGAACTCGTCGAGGGTGGCGGGCTCGCCGCGCCAGAAGTCGCGGACGGTGTCGCGGTACTTGCCGTTCCACTCCGTCCACTGCGGTGGGAAGTTGCCCACCTGGTATCCGCCCGGGCCGACGTCCCACGGCTCGGCGATCAGCTTGACCTGGCTGACCGTCGGATCCTGTTGCACGAGTTCGAAAAACGTCGCGAGGCGATCGACGTCGTAGAATTCGCGGGCCAGCGTGGCGGCCAGGTCGAAGCGGAAGCCGTCGACGTGCATCTCGGTCACCCAGTAGCGCAGCGAGTCCATGATCAGCTGCAGCGCGTGCGGGTGTCCGACGTTGAGGCTGTTGCCGGTGCCGGTGTAGTCCATGTAGTACTGCTTGTCATCTTCGACCAGCCGGTAATAGGCGGCATTGTCGATGCCGCGCATCGACAGGGTCGGGCCCAGGTGGTTGCCCTCCGCCGTGTGGTTGTAGACCACGTCGAGGATGACCTCGATGTCCGCTTCGTGCAGCGAGCGCACCATGGCCTTGAACTCCTGCACCTGCCCGCCCGGCGTCGTGGCGCTGGAGTACTTGAAGTCGGGCGCGAAGAAGCCAATCGTGTTGTAGCCCCAGTAGTTCGACAGCCCTTTGTCGACCAGGGTGGAATCGTTGGCGAAGTGGTGCACCGGCATCAGTTCGATGGCCGTGACGCCGAGGCTCTTGAGGTGCTCGATGATCACCGGGTGCGCAACCGCGGAGTAGGTGCCGCGCAGCTGCTCGGGGATGTCGGGATGGGTTTGGGTCAGACCCTTGACGTGCGCCTCGTAGACGACGGTGTCGGCGTAGTGACGGTCCGGCGGCCGGTCGTTGCCCCAGTCGAAGTAGGGATTGATCACCACCGACTTGGGCATGCTGGCGGCCGAGTCGTCGTCGTTGCGGCTGTCGGGGTCGCCGAAGTTGTAGCTGAACAGCGACTGGTTCCACTCGAACGAGCCGTCGATAGCTTTCGAATACGGGTCGACCAGCAGCTTGTTCGGGTTGCAGCGCTGCCCCGCGGCAGGGTCGTAGGGACCGTGCACGCGGTAGCCGTAGCGCTGACCCGGTTCGATGTTGGGGATGTACGCGTGCCAGATGAAGCCGTCGACCTCGGGCAGCGGCACGCGGCTCTCGGCGCCCTCGGCGTCGAACAGGCACAGCTCCACCCGCTCAGCCACCTCGCTGAACACGGCGAAATTGGTGCCCGCGCCGTCGTAGGTCGCGCCCAGCGGGTAGGCCCTACCCGGCCACACCTCTCCGGTGGGCGTGGGAGCGAGAGCATCTGCGGTGGTCATGGCGCTTTCAATACCCTGCCTACATGGCCGTCAAACTGTGCGCCGCGTCCCTTATTGCCGGGGCTAACCGGAAAGCTTTGGGGCATAGCCGATCACGGCTTCAGTATGACCTTCACCGCACCGTCCTGCTTCTTCTGGAAGATGTCGTAGGCGTGCGGGGCCTCATCAAGTGGCAGCACGTGGGTGGCGAAGTCGTCGACCCCGAGTGGGTCATCGTCGGTCAGCAGCGGCATGATGTCGTCGACCCAGCGCTTGACGTTGGCCTGCCCCATCCGCAGGGTCAGCTGCTTGTCGAACAAGGTGAGCATCGGCAGCGGATCGGCCATGCCGCCGTACACGCCGATCAGTGAGATCGTTCCGCCGCGCCGCACGATGTCGATGGCGGAGTAGAGGGCGGACAGCCGGTCCACGCCGGCGGTTTGCATGACCCGTTTGCCGAGCGCATCGGGCAAAAACCCGGCGACCTGCTGCGCCAGTTTGGCTGCCGGAGAACCGTGCGCCTCCATGCCCACCGCATCGATAACGGAGTCGGTGCCCCGGCCATCGGTCAGGTCGCGGATCGCGTCACCGAGGGAGGAGTCCAGCCGGCTCGAATCGATGGTGTGAATGCCACGTTTGGCCAAGCGACCAAGGCGCTCGGGCACCAGGTCGACGGCGATGACGCGGTAGCCCAGGTGATCGGCGATCCGCGCCGCCATGTCCCCGATGGGACCCAACCCGAGCACGGTGACCGAGCCACCGTCCGGGATGTTCGCATAGTCGACCGCCTGCCACGCCGTGGGCAGCACGTCCGATAAATAGACGAACCGCGAATCCGGCGGGCCCACAGGGACTTTGATATGGGTGAATTGGGCCTGCGGGACGCGAAGCAGCTCGGCTTGTCCGCCCGGCACGGAACCGTAGAGCTCCGAATAGCCGAACAATTGCGCTCCCATGCCCTGGTCGCGCACCTGGGTGGTCTCGCATTGGGTGTAGAGCCGCTGGCCGCACATGTGGCAACTGCCGCAAGAGATTTGGAACGGGATGACGACCCGGTCCCCCACCCGCAGGTCGCCCGCCTGGCTGCCGACCTCGCGCACGATGCCCATGGGCTCGTGACCGAGGATGTCCCCGGCGTTCATGAATGCACCGAGAATCTCGTAGAGGTGCAGGTCGGAACCGCAGATGTTGGTCGAGGTGACCTCGACGATGGCATCGGTGGGTTGCTCGATCTTCGGGTCCGGCACCGAATCCACCCGTACATCGCGCTTGCCGTGCCAGGTAACAGCCTTCATGGGAAGGGCGATACCCGTCTCGCATCCGTCGAAACGGCGCCGGCACTGCTACCGGTTGAGCCCGTGCTGCGCGGGTATCACCCCGTGATGAAGCAGCCGGGGCTCATCATCGTGGGCAGCGGACCAACTGGTGTCGCCGCAGCAGAATCGTTCCGTGAAAACGACACCGATACGCCGGTGCGGATCTTCACGGCGGACATCGATCCGCCCTACGCCCGGCCGCCGTTGAGCAAGGAGTACCTGCGCGGTGAGACGGACGACGTCGAACTGCACCCGGCACGGTGGTTCGGCGATCGGTCGATCGACCTCGTCGGCGGAGTGCGAATCGATCGGTTGGATCTTGCCGAACGTGCCGTGTTCGCCGGCGATCAGCGGTACGGCTACGACACCTTGATCCTGGCCTGCGGCGCGGCACCCGTTACACCGCCATTTCCCGGCGGGGAACGCGCGCTGTCGTTGCGCTCCCTGGCCGATGCCAACACGCTGCGCACCGCGGCCGAGAACGCCTCATCCGCGGTGGTGATCGGCTCGGGATTCATCGGTTGTGAGGCGGCGGCATCGCTGGCCAAGCGCGGCATTTCGGTGACTATCGTTGCCCCGTCGGAACTTCCGCAGCAGAAGCGGCTGGGCCGCGAGGCCGCCGCACGGTTGCGCGACCTGGTGTGCGACGCCGGCGCGCGCCACGTCGGCGGGGTCACGGTGCAGGAAATCACCGAAGCGGGTGTGCGGCTGGACAACGGCGTCACGATCGACTGCGACCTGGTGCTCGCGGCAACCGGTGTGGCGCCCCAGAGCCGGATCGCCGCCGAGGCCGGCCTGCAGGTCCGTGAGTCGCGCGTCGTGGTGGGTTCCGACATGGCCACCGCGGTTCCTGGTGTGTACGCCGCGGGCGACGTTGCGCTGGCTCACCACGAAATCGCCGGACGGCGGGTGGCCACCGAGCATTGGCAGGACGCGACTGACCAGGGGACGGTGGCCGGGTGCTGCGTAGCGGGCCATCGATCGAAATGGGATGCGGTACCGGGCTTTTGGACCAGCATCGGCGATGCCACCCTGAAGTACCATGCGTGGGGCGACGGGTACGAACGTAGCCGGATGCTCGACCATGGCGACAGCTTCACGGTGTGGTACGAGTCGGGGAACGCCGTCGTCGGCGTCCTGACCTACAACGCCGACGACGACTACGACCTCGGCGAGCGGCTTATCGCCGAGGGTCGGCCCGCGCCCGTCCCGATGAACTGACTACCGCGAAAACCGCCTGCCGACGACCAGATTCAGCGCCGGCGGTGTTTGAGCGGATGTTCGCTGTCGATCAGGGCGGCGGCGATGTCGACCAGCCGGGTGTTGGACTGTTGCGAGAGCCGCCTGAGCAGTTCGAACGCCTCGACGGCATCCAGATTGAAGCGCTCCATGACCACGCCCTTGGCCTGGCCGATGACGTCGCGTGAGGCCAGGGCGCTGCGGAATTGGTCCTGGCGGCGCATCATCGACCAGGCCAGGGCGATATGGGTGGCGTACACCGTGCCCAGCTCCACCGACTCCGCGCTGAATGCGTGCGCTGTGTCGGCATAGAAGTTGAGCGCGGCCATGCTGCCGCCGTTGACGAACAACTCAAACGACAAGATGGAGCGAATCGGGGTCTGCTCGAGCGCATACCGCCGGTAGCGCAGCCAGCGCTGTTCGGCGTTCAGGTCGGCGATGTGCATGACGTGGTGCTCCCAGGCCGCGGCGAGGCACGGCCCTTCGGCAAACCTGTTCTGAATCGCGTCCAGAATCATCGGGTAGCGATGCGTGGCGACCACACTGCTGACCGACCTGCTTTTCTCGGCCAGCGTGATTCCCGCGTATTGGGCGCCGGTGACGTGGTGCACCCCGTTTTCGATCAGCTCGCTCAGCCCAGACGTAGTGTCGCTTTCGTCGCGCTCCAGATTCGTCACCAGCTCGACGAGCTGGGTGGCGATGGTGGCACTGCCGTCTCGCATCAACATCACCTCCGAAAGCCGTCCCGGCCGGGCAGCCCCTTTCCCACAGGCGTCACGGTGACATCGACAATTTTGCGATTGTCAATACCCAACAAGAAGTCTATGAGCCATTCAGCGAAGCGCAAGGCCAGATAACGAATGGGTCCAGGTATTCGCCGGGGAGCTGGCCGCCGAGAAGGGAGGCCCGGGGCTTGTATCGTCGAATCCGCCTCAAAACACTTGCCAGCCAATGCTTTTCGTGACAATGGCGCCGCGAATCCGGGATGCGGGTCACGGTCCACCCTCGAAGGCCGCCTACACTCGGGGCAGTGACCTCCATTGTGATCGTGGGAAGCGGCTTCACCGGATTCACCTGCGCCCGTCGGCTGGCCCGAATTGTGCGCCGACGGCGTGCACCCGTCGACATCACGATCATCTCGCCGGTCGACTACATGCTGTACACGCCGCTGTTGCCGGACGTCGCCGGCGGCGTGGTCGATGCCCGCTTTGTCGCTGTCCCACTGGCCAATTCGCTCAAGGGCGTCCGCGCGGTGCGCGGCCGCGTGGACGCCGTGGACTTCGACCAAAGCACGCTGACCTATTGCGATCCCGAAGAGCGCAGCCATTCGATGTCCTGGGATCGGCTGGTGCTGACGCCGGGCTCGGTGACCCGGTTGTTCGATGTCCCGGGGCTGGCCAGACACGCGCGCGGATTGAAAACCACCGCCGAGGCCCTCTACCTGCGAGACCATTTCGTCGAACAGCTGGAGCTGGCCCACATCGAGGACGATCCCCGGGTGGCCGCGGCCCGGCGCACCGTCGTTGTGGTCGGCGCGTCGTATTCGGGCACCGAGCTCGTGGCCCAGCTGCGGGCGCTGGCCGACGCGGCGGCCAAACAGATGGGCTTCAACCCCGCCGAGGTGCGGTTCCTGCTGCTGGACCTGGCCGACCAGGTGATGCCCGAGGTGGGAAAGAAGCTGGGCGACGCGGCGCTCAAGGTGTTACGCAAGCGCGGCATCGACGTCCGGCTCGGCATCACCCTCAAGGAGGCGCACGCCGATCACGTTGTGCTCAGCGATGATTCGCGTATCGAGACCCGAACCATCGCCTGGGTGACGGGAGTGACGGGCGCCCCGTTGATCCAGAACCTGGGACTACCGACCGAAAAGGGCCGGCTCACAGTGCAGGCCGACCTGCAGGTGCCCGATCACCCCGAGGTGTTCGCCGCCGGTGACGCGGCCGCCGTTCCCGATCTGACTCAGCCGGGCAAGGTCACACCGCCGACCGCCCAGCACGCGACCCGGCAGGGCAAGGCGCTGGCCCGAAATGTCGCGGCCAGCCTGGGTTACGGCAGCAGCAAGGAATACAAGCACCGCAACCTGGGCCTGGTGGTCGACCTCGGACCGCGCTACGCGGTGGCCAACCCGCTCAACATCCATCTGTCCGGGTTGCCCGCCAAAGCGGTCACCCGGTCCTACCACTTGTATGCGATCCCGCGGGGCGTCAACCGGTGGGCGGTGTCGCTGGCGTACCTGACCGACGCGATGTTCACCCGATCCGTCGTCTCGATCGGATTGTCCTCCGAGGACGACGCGCAATTCACCGCCAGCGAGGGCATTCCGATGCCGAAGACGAGCTGACGCGGCGCGATTCCGCGGGCCTCAGCCTTCGGCCGACTGCTGCGCCATGGCGTAGGCGAGCTGCAGGAAATCCGCGCCGGCCAGCGCGCTGAACACGCCCGCGATCAGCCGGGTGAACCAGGGCGCGAAGACCAGGCCGATGGCAAACCCGGTGGCGACCCACATGTCCAGGCAGAACGGGCAGGTCAACAGCTCCCCCACGCTGTGCCGGAGCTGGCTCTGCTCGCGGACTTCTTCCTGGACCTCCGCGGGTCCGCCCGTGCCCTTGTAGTGCGTAAAGGGTGCCCGCAGCGGGCTGGTCACCGCGTCCTTGGTCAAGGTGCGCGACAGTTTGTGGGTGCCAAGGGTGAGCAGGAGCAGGTCTTGGACCCGCCACCGGGCCGGCAGTCTGCGCCCGCTGGCCAGCGCGGCCAGCACCGCAACGGTCACCACGGCGCCGTAGACGGCCATCACCGCCAGGTAGCCGCCCAGCGGCCGCTCGTTATCGCCGCGGTAGGCGTCCGCTTCCTGGCGTGCGCTGCCCGCGACCTGAGCACCGGCTTCCGTCAACTCACCCATCGCTTCTCCTCAAAGGCATAGCGGGACGGATACCCGGCGCCGGCCGGTGCAATCCGTGACGGGCCCTACACGGTGCCAGGGTCGGCGGGCTTGGCCGTCTTCGCGGCTTCTCGCAAGGTGCGGTTGGTGGACCGCAGGTCTGTGTTGGCCGCCGACAGCGTGGCGTTGTGGTCCTCCAGATCCAGGATGCGTGCGACGCCGGCCAGGTTGACCCCGGACTCGACCAGCTCGCTGATGCGCCTGAGCCGCATCAGGTCGTCGGCGCTATATCGGCGGGTTCCGCCCCGGCTGCGGGCCGGTTTGATCAAGCCGTAGCGCTCATACAGCCGCAGCGACTGCACCGCGATCCCGGACAATTCGGCGGCCACCGAGATGCCGTACACACCATGGTCAGACGACGGGGCACCCGCGTCGCCGCGGTGGTCGGCCATCGCGCGTCTCCTTCACTATCAGCTCGAAAAATCTGTTTAGCACACTTGCGTCATTCTGTCGATGATGATATATCAAATCTATGTCATTAGACATAGGAAATTGCCGACCCACCGCCTAGATTGGAGTGAGAGGTGACCACCATGCTGATGCGATCAGATCCCTTTCGTGAGCTCGACCGCTTCGCCCACCAGGTCCTCGGTACCGCCGCCCGGCCGGCAGTGATGCCCATGGACGCTTGGCGCGAAGGCGAGAAGTTCGTCGTCGAGTTCGACCTGCCTGGTATCGATGCCGACTCGCTGGACATCGACATCGAGCGCAACGTGGTGACAGTGCGCGCCGAACGACCGGCCGTCGATCCCAACCGCGAGATGCTGGCCACCGAGCGGCCGCGCGGCGTGTTCAGCCGCCAGCTGGTGCTCGGCGAGAATCTCGATACCGACAAGATCGAGGCCTCGTATGCCGAAGGCGTTCTGCGCCTTCATGTTCCGGTGGCCGAGAAAGCCAAGCCGCGCAAGATCGCCGTCGGCCGCGGCGACACACCCCGGGCCGTCCGGGACAGCGGCGCCCAGCGCGAGGTCATCAACGCCTGACCGACCGGCGGGCCGGGCGGCGGGGCCTCCGGCACGCGCCCGCGTGCCGACTACTCCAACCGCCGCCCGCCGCCGGCCCCAGGCCACCGGTGCGAACGTCTCGCGCCGGTGCGACGGAGACCGGATTGCACGATGAAATGGGAACTCGACGGCCAGACCGCCAACGTGGAACAAGCGCTGGCCGGCGGTGCCGCGCAACCGGCGGGCTGGTTTCGGTTCTACTTCACCGACCAGCGCTGGGAGTGGTCGGATCAGGTGCAACGCATGCATGGGTATGAGCCCGGCAGCGTCTCTCCGACCACCGAACTGGTGCTGTCACACAAGCATCCCGAGGACCGTGGACACGTCGCGGCCACCATCGAGCAGATTGTGGAGACGCACCAGGCTTTCAGCACGCGCCATCGGATCGTCGATACCCGGGGGGATGTGCACCACGTCGTGGTGGTCGGTGACCGGATCTTCGACGACGACGGCGACGTGATCGGAACGCACGGGTTCTACATCGACGTCTCCGGTCCCCGCGAGCGCATGCGGGAGGAGGAGATGAGCGCGAAACTCGCTGAGATCAGCGAGAACCGCGCGGGCATCGAACAAGCCAAGGGCATGCTGATGCTGATCTACGGCATCGGCGAACGCGCGGCCTTCGAGTTGCTCAAGTGGCTGTCCCAGGAAGCGAATATCAAGCTGCGGCCGCTGGCCGAGCAGATCGCCGAAGACTTCCGCCGCGCCGGCCTGCCGCTGAACACACAGTCCGAATTCGACCACCTGATGCTGACGGCGCACCAGCGCGTCCGCTCCACCAACGGTCAGGAGTAAACCGACTGCAGGCCAGAGCCGTTCGCCCTCAGTGATCGATCAGTGGGGTGACCCAATGCACCCGGGTGCCGCCCTCGGGCGGACTGGTGATCTCACAGGTGCCGCCGAGTTGCTCGGCGCGCCGCTTCATGTTTTCCAGCCCGCTGTGCCGAGTGTTGCCGGCCGGGATGCCGCATCCGTCGTCAATCACGTTGAGGATGAACATGTCCGCGACGCTGATCTCGACGGTCAGCCGCGATGCTCCCGAATGTCGCAGGGCATTGCTCACGGCCTCGGTGGTGACCGCTTCGGCGTGGTCGGCGAGCTCGGTGCCCACGGCGGACATCGGCCCGTCCAGCCGCACGGTCGTGACGAGGTCACGGTTTTCGGTCAGGTCGGCGACTACCCGCTGGATGCGCTGCCGGAAATCACCGCTGGCGGCCAGCGGGGATTTGAGCGCGAAGATCGTGGTCCGGATTTCCTCGATGATGGTCTGCAGGTCGTCGAGCGTGCGATTGAGCCGGTCGGCCACCTCCGGCGAGCGCGCCCTGGCCAGCGTGCCCTGCAGGTTCATGCCGGCCGCGAAAAGCCGTTGGATGACATGGTCGTGCAGGTCATGCGCGATGCGTTCACGCTCCGCCAGAATGGTCAGCTGCCGGGCGTCCTCCCGCGCCGAGGTCAACGCCAGCGCTATCGCGGCGTGCGTGGCGAAATCGCTGACCAGGTCCAGGTAGCTCTCGTCGAACGGCGGCTGGTCGGCGCCGCGGGCGATGGCGATCACGCCGACGACCTCGTCGCGGGCGCGCAGCGGCATCAGGATCGCCGGCCGCTGCCCGACGTCGGTGAAAGACTGGATCGGGTACCGCAACTCCTCGGTGATGAGCGGTTCGCCGGACCTGAACACCGCGCCGCTGGTGGAGCCGTCCACCGGGACTCGCTGACCGAGCACATCGGACGCGTATATACCGACCGCGGCGGAGACCACCAGCGTGTCCACCTCGTCGTCGGGCGCGTCGGAGTCGGCCGGCACCAGCACGATGGCCTGCTCGGCGTCGGTCAACACGCGCGCGCGTTCGGCGATCAGTTGCAAGGGGCGCCGGTGCGGTTCGCGGCGCGACAACAGCGCGGTGGTGATCTCGCGGCTGGCTTCGATCCACTTCACCGATGTCCGTTCGCGTTCGAAGACCTGCGCGTTGTCGATGGCGACCGCTGCCGCGAACGCCAACGCGCGCGCGGCCACCTCATCCGACTCGGAGAACACGCGTGCCGAATCGACGTGGGTGAGATACAGGTTGCCAAACACGGTGCCGCGGATGGTGATCGGGACCGCGAGGAAGGCGCGCATCGGCGGATGGTGTTCGGGAAAACCGACCGCGGCGTGGTGCGTGGTCAGATCGTCCATCCGCAGCGCGGGCGTATCCAACAGCGACAAACTCAACAGCCCCTTGCCGACCGGGAGGTGCCCGATGCGCCGAACCGTCTCGGCGTCCATGCCCTCGTGGACGAACGACACCAAGTTGCCGTCGCTATCGCGGATGGCCAGGGCGCCGTACGGCGCAGAGGTCAATTCCCTTGCCGCCCTGATGATCCGGTGCAGCGTTGCGTCGAGGTCGAGGTCCGCGCCGATCTCCACGATCACCCGCAGCAATTGCTCCATCTGATCGCGCGCGGCCAGGATCTCGTCGAGCTGGGCATGCATCTTGCTGACCAGCCCACGCTGTCCGAGTCCGGCGAATGCCGAGCCCTTTTCGCCGCCGGTCACCCAGACCAGTCCGGCGGCGTCGACGGTGGGCCGGACCGCTGATTGAGTTTCGACGCGAACACCGCCGCCTGGGTGCGGCGCTCCATGCCGAGTTTGGCCAACAACCGCGACACGTAGTTCTTCACCGTCTTCTCCGCGAGGAACATTCGCGAGGCGATCTGCCGGTTGGTCAATCCTTCGCTGAGCAGTCCGAGCAGGGTGCGTTCCTGCTCGGTCAGTCCGGACAGCGGGTCCTCGCGCGTGGTCGTGCCGCGCAGCTTCGCCATCAGCGCCGCGGCCGCCCGATTGTCCAGCAGCGACTTACCGGCGCCCACCTCCTTGATCGCGTGCGCCAGCTCCATGCCCTTGATGTCCTTGACGACGAACCCGCTGGCACCGGCCAGGATCGCCTCGAGCATCGCCTCGTCGGAGGTGAACGATGTCAACATCAGGCAGCGCAGGTCGGGATGATCCGATACCAGGTCGCGGCACAGTTCGATGCCGTTGCCATCGGGCAGGCGAACGTCGAGCACGGCCACGTCGGGCTGCAACGCCGGTATCCGGGCTTTTGCCTCGGCCACCGTTCCGGCCTCGCCGACGATCTGGAGGTCGGGGTCGGAAGCGAGCAGATCGGAAAGACCGCGGCGGACGACTTCGTGGTCGTCGACCAGGAACACCTTGACCATGACGGGCCCTTTCCTGCCGGTCTCGCAACTGGAAAGATTTGCGGCAGACCAAACCAATATCCCATATTCTCGACGGGAGCCGTCGAGAAGCAACGGGTTCAACGACTTTGGTCCCCACGGCTGAGGACCTTCGGCCGGCGCTCCGGCGAGCGGCGCGTCAATAGCCTTGCGGCAGTGGCCTATTGCGACAGTGGCCCATTGTGGACGGCAGTCGCGTTCGCGGGAAGGAATCTTGATGACCGATGACGGAGTCACCATCCTCCCGGTGCACGAGTGCTGGGAGCTGCTCGGCAGCCTGGCACTGGGCCGGCTGGTCACCTACGCCGACGGTCAGCCCGACATCTTTCCGGTCAACTACGTCGTTCAGCGCCGGACCGTGCTGTTCCGCACCGCGGCGGGAACCAAGCTGGTCAGCTCCGCGATCAACAACAAGGTGCTGTTCGAGGTCGACGACCACAACGTCGCCGAGGCGTGGAGCGTGATCGTCCGGGGCACCGCGCGGTCGCTGCACACGCCCGAGGAACTCGAGGAGGCCGAGCGCGCGCAGGTGTTGCCGTGGACCAGGCCGGAGAAGACGCACTATGTGCGCATCGTTCCCCAGAGCGTCACCGGCCGCCGGTTCCAGTTCGGGTCACCGCCGGGTGACGTTTAGCGCCCGCGATCAGTTCGCCCACTCGACGAAGTCGCCGAGGTCGCGTCGCGGCGTCGCCGGCAGCGGGTCGGCGTTGATCGGCGCCCAGCCCACCCGAAGCAGCATCTGCGGGTAGTTGTTGTCGCCGAAGATGTCGGAGCGGACCGCTTCGCGGGTTGCGGCCATCTCCAGAGGTTCGGTGACCGGACAACTGGCCAGTCCCGTCGACGTCGCGGTGAGCAGCACAACGCTGGTGGCTTCCCCGGCGCGCAGCTGGGCCAGCCGGTCGTCGTGGCGGGTGCCGAGCGCGAGCACCACGGCGTTGTCGTCGGCCGAGGACGAGTCCGGTGCCATCGGCAGGACCGCACCGGCGAACAGGCGACTCGGGATCTTGGCGTCCGGATCGGATATCGGCGCACTGTGCGCGGGAACGCCCGCGACCGAGAAGTAGCGCCCGCTCCACGCCGTGAGCTCGGCGAGATAGTCCTGGGTGAGGTGATCGCGGACGGATTCGGCGACGATGTCGTGCAGCCTGTCGATGTCTTCCACCTGGCACAGCGTGACGCCGGTGCGGGCGGCGCGCGCCGCCATCAGCGCGATATCACCCATGGGCACCGGCCAGGAGCTGTAGTGGCGCCGATCGGTGCGCCGCCGCGGGATGGCGGCCGCGAGTGCGATGTCGACGTAATCGGCGACATGAGGGGAGAGCTCGATCGTGGCGAGGTGGGTGGGGTCGTCGTCGTTCGGCAACCGGCTCACCCGGGATCGCCATCCGACCGCCGCGAACGCCGCAACGCAGTGATGCAGCGCCGTGCCACAACTCAGGATCAAGTCGCGGCCATCGGGGTCGGTGTTGGGCAGTTGACGGCCGGGATCGGCGTACAGCTGCAGGTTCGTCGTGTCGACGCGCCACCGCCACGGTTGGGTGTTGTGCACCGACGGGGCGCGCGATGCCAAAGTCAGGGCCGTCCGGATCGTTCCGGCGTCCGGAAAGCGGGTGTCCATACCCGTCCCCTCTCGCCTAGCGCCTTGCCGGTATCCACGATCACGCGTTCTCGGCGGCCCCACGAGAGCACGACGGCTCTAGCTCAAGGGACTTTTGGCCAATATCCGCGGCCGGGTCCGCCGCGAGGTCTTTTTACGGAACGGACCTGGCGGCCTTGGCGGGCTCCCCCGGGTCGGTTGCGGCCTGGCCGCGCGCCGCGATCGCGCCCGCTATCGACGTGCAGGCGATGGTCAGCAGGGAACCGAACATCAACGCCGACGCTTCGCCCGCGGCAAGCAGGTGCTGCTGGGTGCCGATGGTGGCGGCGGCCACCGCCACGCCGAGCTGAGTGGAGGACATCACCGCATACGTGAGCGGCTGGCCGAGCAGCCTTCCCGCGCAATGCGCCAGCACACCGCCCAGCCCAAGGCCGACGCCGAGCAGAATGTATTTCGGCTGCGATCCCAGCTCGCGCACCTGCAGCGAGGCGCCGAGCCAGACGAAGAACACCGGGCTGAAGAAACCCTCGGTGATGCCGAACAACTGGCGCGCCAGCCGCCTCGGTTCACCGACCATGGCGATCACCAGACCCAGCGCGAAGCCCGCCAGCATGATCGACACGTCGGTGCTGACGGCCAGCATCGCCAGCCCGAACAGCACCAGCAGGTTGATCCGCAATTCCAGCGCCAGCTGATTCCGGTGCGAATAGTCGTGCATGCGCTGCCGCCAGTCCCGGCGGTCGACCCAGCGCAGCACCACGTAAAGCAGCGCGGCGCAGGCCGTGATCGCCAACCCGCCCAGCGCCGCCGTCGCCGCGTGACGGAAGTCAATGACCAAGGGCAGCAATACGATACAGGCCGCGTTTGCGATGGCGATCTGCGCGGTCACGGACAGTACCTGCGGGCCGCGCAGGCGCAGCGAGTCGATCATCGGCAGCGTCATGGCCGCCGAGGACGAGGCCATCAGCACGGCGTAGAGCGCGGCGTGTCCGATGCCGAATTGCGTGGCCAGCCCGAAGCCCAGGGCGGCCGCGGCGGCGCCGGCCAGGGCCGCCCGCGCCAACGCCTTCGGCACGGCCGAACGCATCCCGGGGTCGCGGACTGGGACGTGACTGCCCACCACGAACATCACCAGCGCGAAGCCGATGTTGGCGAACAATTGGAAGGTCGGGTCGGTGGCATCGATGACGCCGAAGCCGGTCTTGCCGATCACCAGGCCCGCGAGGAATTCCCCGACGATCACCGGTATCCGCAGGCGCGGCACGGAGGCCAGCAGGGGACCGGCGAAACCGACAGCGGTCAGCAGCGCCAAGGTGTGAAAGCCAAATCCCTGCACGTGGTCATTTTGCACGGTGCGGGGTCAAACGTGGCGCATCTGAGCGCTCAGGCGTCGATCACCACGCGCCCGGATTTCGCGCGGGAAACGCAGACCAGCATTTCGTCATCACCCTCCGCGGTACGCCCGCGGCGATCCACCTGCCCGCCAAGAACTTTCACCTTGCAGGTGCCGCAGAACCCCTGCTGGCAGGAGTACGCGGTGGTCGAATCGCGGTCGAGCATGACGTCGAGCGCCGACCGGTTCCCCGGCACGCTGAGCACCCGCTGCGAGCGGGCCAGCTCCAGCTCGAAGGGAACCCCGTCGACCACCGGTGGAGGGCCGAAACGTTCGTAATGCAGCGGCGCATCGGCGTGTTCGTTACGCGCGCTGCGCACCGATTCCAGCATGGCGGTGGGGCCACACACGTAGACGGCCGTCGTGGGCCCGGCTTCGGCAAGTAAGTCGGACGCGGTGGGGAATCGGCCGCGCTCGTCGTCGGCCCACACCGTGACCCGGTCGGGGTCCACCGCCACCACCTCGTCGAGCAGCGGCATGTACTCCCGGCCGCGACCGGCATACACGGCGCGCCAATTGATTCCGCGCTGCTGGGCCGTCTGGATCATGGGCAGGATCGGTGTCACTCCGATGCCGCCGATCACGAACAGCACCTCGCGCTCGTCGGTCACGAGATAGAATGCGTTGCGCGGCCCTTCGAACTCGAATTTGTCGCCCACCTCGAAGGTCTCGTGCATTTCGATCGAGCCACCGCCGCCCTCGGCGATGCGGCGCACCGCGATGCGGTAGTCGGTGCGCCGTCCGGGCGAACCGCACAGCGAGTACTGCCGGCGGCGACCCGATGGCAGCCGAACGTCGATATGTGCGCCGGGCGTCCAGGACGGCAACAACCCCCCGGCCGGGTCGGCCAGTGTCAGCGCGACCACATCGGGCGCCAGCAGTTCGCGGTGCGTGACGACCGCGGTGGTGGTGCGCTGCACGGACTGCACCCGCGAGGACGTCCACCGCGACGCCGACGCCAGGCCGCCGAACAACGCACCGACCCCGTACAACGCGGTGTACATCCGGTCGCGCTTACGGCGGCCGTACAAGTCGGCCGGAATTCCGTTCCAAATAGTCTGTGCCACAATCATCCTCACATCTGGCCGAGGCCGCGACGGTCGGTGGACTGGGCGATCAGGTCGACCCACTCACCGGTGAGCCGTGCGATGACGTCGGGATAGGCGCTGACCACCCAGTGGCCGCCCTCGATCGGGACGACCCTGCTGCCCTGCGGGATGGACCCGGTAAACCGTTGCAGGGCAGGCGATACGAAGTAGTCCTGGCGGGCGACCAGCACCTGCACCGGAACGGTGGTCTGCGGCAATTGCGCAGGGGGTGACAGGATCGGTGCGGGCATGTTGGCGCGGTACAGATTAAGCCCGTTGAGGTAGTCGTCGGCGGAGCGGTATGCCGCCCCGCGCCCGCCCGATCCACCGATGCGCTCAACCGCCTCAAAGACTTTCACGGTCGCCCGGGACCGGATCGCCAGCTCCGGTACGCCCGGGCACAGGAAGAACCAGATGTAGGACGAGGCCAGGATCTGCTTGGCCACGTCCACAAGCGCCCGCGGGGTGCGCGCTGACCGCAAGAACTTGCCCGCGTAATTCAGGTGGGGACCGGAGACCGAGGTGAACGAGGCGATCTTGCCCATCACCGCGTCGTCGGTGACCGCCGCCCAGGCCTGGATCGACCCCCAGTCATGGGCCAGCAGGTGTACGTTGTCCACGCCCAGGCGGTCGATCACCGCGCCGACGTCGGCGACCAGCTGTGGCAGCCGGTACCCCGAACGGTCTGCCGGCGTTGAGGATTGGCCGGCGCCACGTACGTCGTACGCCACGACATTGAATCGGCGAGCCAATGTCGTGGCCACCCCGTCCCACACGTGGTGGTTGTCCGGGTAGCCGTGGATGGCCAGGATGGTCGGGCGCCCGGGATCGATGTCGGTATAGGTGTGCACCGCCAGTCGCACGCCGTCGGAGGCGGCGACCGTGGTTGAAGCCACTTCGGTCGTCATCGTCAGTGCGATGCGCGGGCTGCGGGTGAGCGGGCCAGGTAGTCGACCGCGCGGCCCACCCTGCCCAGTTGGGATGGATGAAAACTCGGCGTGTAGTAGGCGCCGATGACCCGCAGGAACTGGAAAGGCCCGGGCACCAAACCCCGTCGTGCAGCGCGGAAGTAGTCTCGCCAGCGCGGCTTGGTGCCGGGCGGCAGGTAGGGATCCACGGAGTACATGAACCGCACCCCGCGGACGAACAACCACAGCAGCGCCGGTGTGATCAGCAGCTGGGTGCGCACCTGCCGCCAGTAGCCGGCGCGCAGATGCTTCATGGTGTCGAAGGCGACCGCCTTGTGCTCGACTTCCTCGGCCCCGTGCCAGCGCAACAGGTCCAGCATCACCGGGTCGGTGCCCATGGCGTCGTGCTGCGGGGTGTCGAGAATCCATTCGCCCAGGATGGCGGTGTAGTGCTCGAGTGCGGCCACCATCGATACCCGCTCCAGTAACCAGCTTTGGCGCCGGCGCGGACTCCACCGCGGCCGGTCGCCGATGAGTTGGGTGAACAGCCAACGCATTTGGTCGGTGAACGGCGTCACGTCGATGTCTTTGACCGCGAAATGTCCGAGCACCCCCGCGTGCGCCTGGGAATGCATGGCCTCCTGGCTGATGAATCCCTGCACGTCGCGTCGCAGTTGATCGTCTTTGATCAGCGGCAAGGTGTCCTTGAAGGCGTCGACGATGAACTCCTCGCCCGCCGGCAGCAACAGGTGCAGCACGTTGCAGAAGTGGGTGGTGAAGGGTTCGTTGGGCACGTAGTAGAACGGCAACGTCGACCAGTCGAAGTCGACGTCACGCGCCTGCAGGACGATCCGCTCATGGTCGAGCGAAGCGTCGTGCGGGCCCGTTGCCTTGTCATCGACGGTGAACATCGTCGCCATCCCTTTCCGTCAGATCGTAAGGCTAGGCGCTGCGCTGCGCCTCGTCCTCCACCTCAGTGATCAAACGCTCGCTGCGCAAGAACCGGACCAGATGATCGACCGTTTCGGTCAGGGCCGGCTCGCGCAGGCGAACCTGGGTCAGCCCCCGCCGGTGGCGGTACTGCGTGTTGTCGTAGCGCTTGTCCCGCATCGCCGCGATCTTGTCCGCCGACCGGGTGAGGAAGTCGACCAGCGGGTACATCTGGTCGTTCGGCGTGCAGCGGCGGTTCAGCTGCTCGGTGAACGACGGGATGTCGTGGTACTCAAAGCGATACCCGTACCGCTCGGACAGGATCCGGGTGACGTCGGTGAGGTTGTAGTAGTCGTCCGCGGTCATGTTGAACACGCTGCCCGACTCGTCGGGCAGGCCCATCAGCGTGACGATGTGGTCCGCGATCAAGTCCGCCGGCAGCAGGCTGATCTGGTTGAGCGCGTTGACGGCGACGCCGTGCTCGATCATGAACGCCGTCAGCCGCACCAGGATGTCGTCCTGGCTGCCGAAACCCGCGCGGGTCGGCGAGATCAGCGAGGGCCGGTAGATGCGGACGTCGAGTCCCTTGCGCTGCGCGGCCAGTGCCAGCTGCTCGCCGACCCACTTGGTCTGCGAGTAGCCGAAGTCCAGGCCGGCCATCTTTTCGTTGGCGTCCCACTCCCCGACCACCGGCTGGGTGCTCCAGCCGTAGATGAACGTGCTGGAGACGAGGTGGAAAGCCTTGCGGTGGTTGGTCATTGCCAGCCGCAACAGCTCGCGGGTGCCCTCCACGTTGGCGGGACGCAGGGCGTCGTAGGTACGGACGTAGTTGACCAGGGCGCCGTTGTGCACGACGGCATCGACGTCCTGCGCCAGCTGCTGGAAGGCCGCCTCGCCGATGCCCAGCGCGGGCTCGGCGAGATCGCCGCAGACGATGCGGACCCGTGCGCGAACGTCGGCTTCCAGCGCCGGCGTCCACAGCTGGGCGCGGCGCAGCGAGGCGACGATGCGGTCCAGACCGTGCGCGGCGTCCGTGGCGCGCACCAGTGCGTGCACCGTGTAGGAGGTGCGCGTCAGCAGGCTGCTCACCAGGAACGGCCCCAGGAATCCGGTCGCCCCGGTGAGCAGCAGGTCGGTGGGCTCACCCGGCCGCGCGGGCGCCAGTTCCGGCAGCGGAAGTGCCGCGTCGGCCCGCATCTGGGCGGCCTCGTTGGCCTCGTACTCGGCGGAGATCTGATCCAGCGCCCGGCGCAGGGCGTCGAGCGGCTGCCCGGAGCCTGCGCCGAATTGGCTTATCAGCCCGAAGAATTCGGACACCGTCAGCCGCTGTAACAGGCGGGTGTTGACCTCGTCGGCCAGCTCGCCCGCGCCGTTCTCTTCCAGCAGCGCCTGCAGGTCCGTGCGGAGTTCGGCCAGCGCCAGCGAGTCGATGCCGAGATCGGCGAACGAGCAGTCCTCGTCGCCCGTGAGGTCGTAGCTCTCGATGAGGTTTCGGAAGCGCTCCAACGGACCCGTAGCCACGCCATCGTGAGTCCGGTTGGCCGACTGGTTGATCCAGCTCGTGAAGGCGGGCAGCTTGTCGTCCAGCCACAGCTGACGTGTCGACGAACGCCGGATCTTGCCCGACGTGGTCTTAGGAATGCTGCGCGGTGGCGCGAAGACGATCGCGTGCGGGTCGATGTGGCAGTGCCGGCGGATCGCGCGGGCCATGGCCTTGGCGTCCGGAAGGTTGTGCTCGTCGCGCACCTCGGCGACGACGATCAGCGCTTCGGACTCATCGTGCTCGACAGAGAAGGCGGCGACGCAGCCGTTACGGACCTGCGCGGACGTGCGCTCGACGACGGCTTCGATGTCGGAGGGATAGCAGTTGACGCCGCGGACGATGATCAGGTCCTTGCTACGGCCGCAGACGAACAGCTCGCCTTCGTAGAGGAAGCCCAGATCGCCGGTCCGCAGGTAGGTGTGCTCGTCATCGCCGACGACGCGCGCGCCGAAAATCTCCGCGGTGAGCTCCGGTCGGTTCCAGTACCCGGCCCCCTTCGAAAGTCCGGCCAGCCAGACCTCACCGACCCGGCCGTCGGGCAACGCCTGCCGCGATTCGGGATCGACGATGCGAACCAGGGCTCCGTCGATGGGCTTGCCGCAGCTGACCAGAGTGACCTGGTTGCTGTTTTCCGGCAGCGCCTTTTCGACGCGAGCGACGTTGCGCTCGAGCCCACGCTTGTTCACCGCAATGGTCTGGCGCCCGCGGATCGACACGGTCAAGGTGAATTCGGCCATGCCGTAGGCGCCGGTCAGCGCCTCGGGCCGCAGACCGTACTCGGCGAACCGCTGCCGGAAGCGAGCAAAGGTGTTGGCGCGCAGCGGCTCTGCGCCCACCACAATGCATTCGAGGCTGCTCAGGTCGACGCCGGCCAATTCGGAGGCGGGCAGCTTGTCCTCGCGCAGGCAGTACTCGAGGGCGAAGTTGGGTCCCGGCGTGTGCGTGGCGTGCACGTCGCTGATCAGCCGAAGCCAGGACGACGGCCGGGCGAGGAAGTCCAGGGGGGACATCGCGTGCGTGGTCCCGCCCAACAGCATGACGAACATGTAGGCCGAGATCAGCCCCATGTCGTGGTGCTGCGGCAGCCACGAGGCCAGCACCACTTCGCCGCCGCTGAAGGCGAAGCCGTTGGCGATGATGTTGGCGTGGGTGACGATCACGCCCTTGGGATCGCTGGTCGAGCCCGAGGTGTACTGCAGGAAGAGCACCTCGCCGGGAGTGTCCGCGACCGGGGCGCCGCCGAAGTCCTGTGCGCCGTCGGTCGCGTACCACGGCAGCTCCGGCAGGCCGGCGTTGGTCCCGCCCGTCCAGACCTGTTCGTCAGGGCGCTGCCCTAGCAGCTGGCGGAAGTCGTACTCGAACTGCTTCGTCGACAGCACGGCCACGGCCTGGCAGTCGCGGGCGATGAAGCTGAGCTTGGCGAGCCCGGAATCGAAGGACATCGGCAAGGGAGGGCTGACCGGAACGGCGATCACCCCGATGCGCGCGCACGCATACAGCGCCGCGATCATCTCCAGGCCGGGCGGATAAACAAGCAGCGCCCGTTCGCCTGACTTGAGGCCGGCCTCCTGGGACAGGTAGGCGGCCAGCTCGCGGCTGCGTTCGGCGAAGGCCTGGTAGGTGTAGTGCTCGAGTTCGCGGCCGTCGGCGTCGACAAACCGGAAAAGGGTCTGGTCCGGCCTCTGCGCTTCCCACATCTGCAGGTAATCGATCAGCGTCTCCATCGTAGGAGTGATCCCCCTTCCAGGTTGGCCTAGCCCGAGAACGACTTCCGTCGAAAAGATAAATCCAATGTAGCGCCGCGCACCTGGCCTGAGCAAAACATCGACCAGCATTAATGGCCATCGCACACTACATTCACAGGATAAACTTAGAGGCCAAAATTAATTGCACGGATCCTGATCTACGCGCATACGCACTTCAGTATCTCAGTGGTGTACGACCAGGCATTACTACGGCTCTCACGCATGAAATACTGAACTACGTATCTACGAATTCACGGATTTACTATTCGCAGCCGAACGCGCGACCGACTCAAATTAAGTTTTGTATCTTCGCCACGCCTATTGACGATGTCGCAAAGCGAAAAACGCCAATTTCCGACGAGGTTCAGCGGGCCCGGCAAGCCATCGGCGGGCCGGGCGCCGGCCGTAGCCGGCTACGCGGGCCGGGCTAGGCGGATGCGCGGACCCGCGCGGGCCACCAATTTCACGATGCCGAGGAAACGCTCACCGTCGATGATGGGCGACAGCGGCTCGTCCTCGGCTTCGATGATCATCTCGTGGCCGATGACATCGCGTAGCCCTTCGCCGCGCATCATGCCGTTGGTCAGGGCCATCGGGAGCTGCGCCACGATCCTGGAAGGCCGCAGGTTTCCGGCCTGAAAATGCAGCGCTCCGGGCTCGGAAGCCTTGGGGAACAACCGAAGCGGGCCACCGATGCGCAGGTCGATCGCGCCGGCGTGCAGCAGGCTGTGCATGCGCGCGGGGACCTCGTCGCCGTCGATCACCACGCGCGCTCGCGTCGGAGTGAACAGGATGGACGCGTAATTCGGCGTCTTCACGTGGCCGGGCGCGACCTTGGAGGTGATGTAGTCGCCGAAGCTGCGGCCGATCACCCGCGCAACGGCCAGCCGACCGTGATCGGGTGAGTCGTAATACCGGTCGTAGAACCGGTTTCCGACCCCGCCGGCCGCCAGCCCGAAGCAGAGCCGGTGAAACGCCGCGCCGTCGGCGGTTTCGCCGTCGAGCGACAACGTGTCCAGGCTCACGTCGGGTGGTGGTCGATCCGCCTCGGCGGCGGCCGTCAGCGCACGGATGATCCTTTCGGGCCGCCCACGCACCCGGGCCTTCCGGGCCACGGCGTTGACGCTGCCGCCGTTGGTCGGGACGAACGCGGGCCAGCGTTGCGGATCGCTGATGCAGCGCTCAATCTCGTTGATCAACCAGTGCAGCGCGCCGTCGCCGCCGTCGCCCACCAGATGGGTGACCCGTGGCGCGAGCTGCCGGATGGCGTCGCGAAGTTCCTCGATCGAGTTGGTCTCGTGCACCTCGCCGCGGGAGCCGACGATGCGACGCAGTTCGGCGATGCGGTCGGCGGAAGCGGCACGATTCTTCCGCGCTTTCGGATTGACGATGACGCCTAGATACATCCGGCGATCCCCGATGCGTACCCGACAAAATTCCGCCCTTCGGGCAACCGCTCAGGTGGGATTTCGCTGGACATCCCAGGCACGATACCCGGGCGTACCGGTGGACAAGTAACGCTCCCGTACACAGCCACACGGCGCCGCGGCCCGCGGGCCCCCGCCGCAATCGCGAAGTTAGGGTGTTTGCCATGCCCGATTGGACCGCAGCGGAGCTGCCCTCGTTCGCCGGCCGAACCGTCATCATCACCGGGGCCAACGCCGGGCTGGGCGAGATCACCGCCCGCGAGTTGGTTCGGGTCGGCGGCCACGTCATCCTGGCCGTCCGCAACACCGACAAGGGCCGGGCCGCCGCCGCGCGCATGACCGATTCGGCGACCGGGAAGACGGCTGGGACGGCCGAGGTACGCCGGCTCGACCTGCAAGACCTCTCCTCGGTGCGGCGCTTTGCCGAGGACATCGAATCGGTCGACGTGTTGATCAACAACGCCGGCATCATGGCCACCAAGCACGCGGTCACCGTCGACGGCTTCGAAGGCCAGATCGGCACCAACCACCTCGGCCACTTCGCGTTGACCAACCTGCTGTTGCCCAAGCTGACCGACCGCGTGGTGACGGTGTCCTCGCTGATGCACCATTTCGGCTACATCAGCCTCAAAGACCTCAACTTTCAGTCCCGGCCGTATTCGGCCTGGCTGGCCTACAGCCAGTCCAAGCTGGCCAACCTGCTGTTCACCAAGGAACTGCAGCGGCGCCTGGACGGCGTCCCCACATCGCTGCGCGCGCTGGCCGCCCACCCCGGCTGGTCGCACACCAACCTGCAGGGAAACTCCGGCCGCAAGCTGGGCGACGCGGCGGTCCTGGCGGTCGACCGGATCGTGTCCACCGACGCCGACTTCGGCGCCCGCCAGACGTTGTACGCGGTCTCGCAGGATTTGCCGGGCGACACCTTCGTCGGCCCGCGATTCGGACTGTACGGCCGCACCCAGCCGACGTGGCGCAACTGGCCGGCAAAGCGTGCCGGCACCGCAACCGCTCTCTGGGAACTGTCCGAGCGGCTCACCGGGACGAAATTCCCGCTCTGAGGCTTCCCCGCCGCCCCCGCCCTACGGCCCGGGCAACCCTGCGGCACGCCCACCGCGCGGGCCACGGCTAGATTGGATGGATAGCGCGACCGCACCCAGCGAGGAGGAAATGCCATGTCGGACGCGAATCTGGCGGCCATTCTCGCCCTCTGCGCCGCGCTGGCGTCCGCGATCGGCAACGTCGTCCGGCAACGTTCCGCGCAGGAGGTCACCGACAAACGGGTGGGCCACCTGACGTTGTTCGGCATGCTGCTGCGCGACAAGCGTTGGTGGCTGGGCGGTTTGGGCGACATCGGCAGCTATGTGTTGCTGGCCGCCGCGCTGGACAAGGGCTCGGTTTTGCTGGTGATGTCGTTGCAGGTGACGGCGCTCCTGTTCGCGCTGCCGATCTACACGCGGATGACCGGTAACCCCATCACCCGGCGGGAATGGAGCTGGGCGCTGGTGCTGGCGGTGGCGCTGGCCTTTCTCATCGCGGTCGGAGACCCGACCGGCGGGCAGCAGCGGGCGCCGCTGCACACGTGGATCGTGGTGGCCGTGGTGATCGGACCACTGCTGCTGCTGGGTTTGCTGGGCGCGCGAATTTGGTCGGATCGCCCGGTCGCGGCGCTGCTGCTGGCGGCGGTGGCGGGCACCTTTCTGGCGGTGTTCGCGGTCCTGATGAAGGGCGTCGTCGACATCCTGGAACACCAGCCGGGCCACATATGGCAAAGCTTCGAGCTGTACGCCCTGGTGTTCTGCGGGGTCGCCGGAATGATCTATCACCAGTCGGCCTATCGAGCCGGCGCGCTCACCGCCTCGCTGCCGACGATCATCGTGGCGAAGCCCGTGGTGGGTGGGATCCTCGGCATCGTCGTGCTCGCCGAGACGTTGGCAGCCGGCGGCTGGGAGTGGTTTGTCCTCGCGGCGACGCTCGTCGTGGTGATCGTGGCGACGATCGGCTTGGCTCGCGGCGAGGCCGCCTCCATGTCGGCCGGCGCGGGGCGTGACGTGAAGGCCAGCGCCAGGCCGAAGGCCGCCTCCCAAGCCTGAGCGGCCGACGCATTACCTTGCCCGGTAAGCATTTTCACCGCACCGCGCCAGCCGGCGCACAATGTTATGGGTTGATGGTGTTGTCGCCGACCTGGCGGCCCCAGACGTATTCGATCGCGTACGGCGATCCGGTGTCCAGGTGGTTGTAGGGGGCGATGCTGTTGCCGGTGTCCATGATCAGCTCGGGTGCCGGCCACAGATCGCGGGTGATCTGCTGCCAGCACCCGGGGGCGCCGCCGGGGCCGCCGCGAGCGTTCACCCGCGGCAGGTTCTCGGGGTAGATGTACGGGTTGGGCGCGCCGCCGACGACTCCGGCGATGCCGCCCACCAGCGACGCGATGACGGGCACCGCGGACACCGGGTTCGCGATCAGCCCCAGGCCGGAGAGCACCTCGGTGTCCATGTTCAACGAGTAGCCGTTGAACCCGCCCTCGGCCGCGCCGGTGGCGGGCAGCGCATCGTGTTCGCTGCGCATCAAGCAATAAATCTCCGGGCTGTAGGTGTCCAGCAGCTGCGCCGTCGGCACCAGGTCTTCGGCGCCCCGGACCAAATACGGGCCGCCCTTGTTGAACAGCTCCGCGCCGGTGTTGCCGAACCCGGCCGCCGCTAACAACGCCTGGTCCAGATCTTTCTGCTGGGCGTTGATCGTGCGCGAGGTGATCACCGCGTTGTTCAAAAAGTCGAACAGATCCGGCGACGCGTTCGCGTACGTGTCGCCCAACGCCGCCAACCGCTGAATGTCCTTGCGCGCCTGCGGCAGCTGCGGATTCACATCATCAAGCAAGGCGTTGGCGTTGGTGACCGACTGACCGAACTT